>CAWEPY010000020.1:0-90300 GCA_963811075.1 uncultured delta proteobacterium | reverse complement strand
ACCATGTCCCCACGGCTCCTTATGAAACGAGCAGGTATAAGAAAAATCAGCACTGAAACGTTTCAATTTTAAATTATAAGAAGAATTTGGCGCAAACAACGTTATGGTTGGCGGAGCCATAAGGTAAGACTCCGTATGATGTTCGGAGTGATAGCGATCTTTGCTGACCAATTGCTCAAGTTAGTGACCTGATCATTTACAAATACGAACTGAGAGTAGATCAAAACAAAAGGTGCGCATGAAAACTGAGAAAAGATAAGCTAACTGGACAAATTTCACATCAATGATTACTTCGATCTCTAAACTTGTCCTAATAAGGCGAGATTGACGTTATAAAAACTCATTTTTCAGGGAATTCTGCAAGAGGCTCTAGGCGCATTCGTCCTTCATGCAGGTCCAGTCAATCTCAAAAAGTCTTTTCTGATCTTCCACGCCCTTCAAGCATACCTCAAATTCTCTTATGACCGTGAACTTGTCCCTTACAAGTTCGTAAGTCGCTTCAGAAACTACGACCTTTCCCGTACTTGCTGTAGCCTGGATACGGTCCGTAAGGTTGACGTCGGCCCCGACAATTCCGTATTTGGCTCTTGTTTTAGCCCCTATATTACCTATTACCACTTCGCCGGTATTGATCCCTATGCCCATGGATAACGCCGGAAAACCATTTGAAACACTCTCGCGGACAAACCCTTCCATCTCTCTTTGCATCTCCAGAGCGCAGAAGACTGCGTCGTAGGCTCTTTCTTTGATGTCAGTGTCTACCCCATTGAAAAAAACCAGTATAGAATCCCCGTAAAAATCGACGATAATACCTCTATGCTTCTCTATTACAGCGATCATTCTGGAAAAATAGCTGTTTAAGACAGTAATTACGGTTTCAGGCTTTAGTTTTTCTGAAATTACAGTGAAATCCCGTAAGTCCGACATCAGAATGGATACAACACCCTTTTCCCCTCCGAGCTTCAAAGCTTCAGGGCGATTCATAAGTTGTTCAGCCACATTTTTGTCAACGTATCTGCCAAAAGTCTGTTCAATCAAGTCTCTTCGTTTGAGCCCTTCAACCATATCATTGAAACTATGGTTCAATTGCCTGATTTCATCTTTTCCTGTTTCAGAGAGTTTCTGGGAATAATCTCCTTCACTGATTTTTTTGGCGGCGCTTGATATTTCGGCTATTGAGTGAACTACCGGTCGAGTGACAAACCGTATCAGTGTCAGAATAATGGTGAGAGCAATAAGTCCCGCAATCGAGTAGTATTTACGGAACTGAACGATGGGTTCCATCATTATCCTGCCTTGCGATATCAAAACAATATACCAGTTTACTGATGGGATCTTATAGAATCCTGCTATAACAGACGGAGGATGGCCTTGGCCGAAGACCTGCCCAAAAGGTTTATTCCTGATCTCTTCGAGCAAAGTGCGCTCAATGGGGTCTCCGTTATCCGCAATCCTTTTTCTATCTGAATAAAGTTTGTCGGTTGTGGCAAGGAACTGCCCAGTGCTTGTCACCAGCCACGCAGATCCGCTTTCAAGAAGAGACATCTTTTTTATGGGTTCCAGGAACGAATCAAAACTTATTCTCACCATAAGTTTTCTGGCAAATTCAGGGTCAACTGTTTCAAGGTCCCTGATTATTCTGAGGGTCCTGTCAGGTGAATTGGGATCCATGAAAGGAGCGCAGAATCCGAAATCACCACAAAGCTCCATGGTGTAGCTTCCTCTAAGAGCTCCCTGATTCAATTCATCGATTTCAGATTTTGAACCGTTGGATTCGTTTTCCTTTTGTTTCTGTTTGATCAGGTCTACGAATCTTACTCCTGGCTGCTGAAGAAGTTCCTGAATGAGGAACGCTTGGGTTATATCTCTGTTAGGATTGTCCTCAGCTTTCGCAATCAGACTGATCAACTCAAGTTTCTGATTTAATGACATGCTTATTTCATGGGCAGCTTTTTCCAGTTGGAGGTGAACAGTGACTTTCCACTGATCCAGGAGGTAGCCTCTTGCGAAAAAGAACCCCCAAAAACCGAACGCAGCGACAAGCACCGCAACCGGAACCAGTAAAAACAGGAAAAAGCGCCGCTCAAGAGTCATAGTGTCTCCGAAATCAGCCGGTCTAATGCGAGGAATGGCCCCCTGTCATTGGCTTTTGCTCTGGTTTGAACGATTCTGAAGGCTTCAATCTCAGAACCTTCTTTCTTGGCCCCACATCTTGAAGAGACACTTCAGAAAAAGCAAGGACCTTTTTGCCGGCAGCGCCTGATGCGAACTTCTCCGCTTCTTCTTTCTTGGAGAAGGCGTTCATTTCAGGTCCCATCATGGGCACAGTTTCCGGTCCAATAACATAGAACGAATCTTTAGGGTCAATGAATTTTTTGGATTCATGTTCAACCACGAATGATTCTTTTATCTTGTTTGGATCAAAGCCGAAAGTCTGAGGGGACAACAGGTATCTGAAAAATTCAGAAATATTATCAAAAAGCACTACTTTCCCTTCAGCAAAAACCAAAGCGCCCAGCAATGCCAAGTTTGATTCAATTTTCATTTCACAAACTGGACATATTACCGGGAGCTCAACTTTTGAACCATCAGGCAATGCAACTTCCTGAGCAGCGTTCAAGTAGCTAGAAGCGCCTGCTATAAGAAACATGGTCATCATTGTCACGAAAAATCTTTGGGCTCTTATGTTCATGATGAATCCTCCTCGAGGGTTTAGATCAGGAAAGCTGTTCATTAATCATGTTGGAGTTTTTTGAATTCAATCTCTTTAACAAGACAATAAATGTTTGGCACGACAAATATGGTTATAACATCGATACACATCCCACCAAAGCTTGGAAGCGCCATGGGAACCATAACGTCCGCTCCTTTCCCATGGGATGTGAGGACTGGTATCAGCGCTAGAATCGTGGTCGCTGTTGTCATCAGAGCAGGGCGGACCCTTCTCATCCCGGCCTCTACGGTCGCTTCCCTGATTTCGTGAATCGAACGAAAAGAATGTTTTGCAAACACCTGGTCTAGGTAAGTGGAATATATGACCCCATCGTTGGTGGCTATACCGAAAAGCGCAAGGAACCCCACCCAGACCGCCACACTCAAGTTGTAAGGATGTACCTGAAACAGTTCCCGCATATTGACCCCGAACACATTGAAATCGAGGAACCACGGCTGGGCGTAAAGCCACAGCATCATGAATCCGCCCGACCATGCGACGAAGATCCCGGAGAAAACATTTAACGAGGTTGGTATCGAATGGAATTGCAAATAAAGAACCGCAAAGATCAGGCACAGGGCTATGGGTATTACTATTCTAAGTGTTTGTTCGGAACGGACCTGGTTTTCATACGATCCTGCAAAAGTTATTGAACTCCCTGGGGGAAGTTTGAGTTCCCCTATCTTTATCTTGTATTTAAGGTAGCTATCAGCCGCTTCAACGACGTTCACTTCCGCGAAACCGGGTTTCTTGTCGAATAGCACATAACTCGTCAGGAAGGTGTCTTCTGATTTTATGGACATGGGGCCGGGCGAGTATTTTATCATTGAAACCTGAGACAATGGAACCTGAACGCCCTCTGGATTGGTCACCAGTATTTTCTCCAGAGCTTCCAGCGAATCCCGCAACTCTCGTTGGTATCTCACACGTACAGGATAGCGCTCCCTTCCTTCAACCGTGGTTGTAATCTTCTTGCCGCCAATAGCAATTTCTATGAGGTCCTGAACATCTCTGATCGGTAAGCCGTATCTGGCGATGGCCTTTCTGTCTATATCAATTTCAAGATATGGATTTCCCACGACCCGATCAGCGACAACTGTAGATGGGTCAATGGATGGGACTTCTTTCAAATATTTCTCTATTTCGAATCCGAGCTTTTCAATTTCAAGAATGTTCTTCCCTTTGATCTTCACACCCATTGCAGCCCGCATCCCGCTCTGTAGCATTACTATACGAGCTGCAATCGGCTGAAGTTTCGGCGCCGATGTGACCCCGGGAAGCTTTGAAACCTCAATTATTTCTTTCCATATATCATTAGGTGATTTGATCTGAGGTCGCCAATTACGAATCGGCTTACCGGTTTCCAGGTCTATTGCGTTCCGTCCGGTTGCGGTGTCAATCTTATATTCGGGTAAGTATGTGATTACGGTTTCGATCATGGAGATCGGGGCAGGGTCTAAGGCGCTCTCCACTCTACCGATTTTACCGACTACCGACTCCACCTCCGGTATGGATCTAATCGCTATGTCCTGCTTCCTTATGATATCAAGCGCTTCACCAATCGAGGCGTGCGGCATGGTCGTCGGCATGAAAAGGAACGATCCCTCATCAAGTTCAGGCATGAATTCCTTGCCCAACCCCGGGAAGTTATGAGAGAGCTTCGACCAGAGCCATGTAGACCTTATTGAGCTTACCCTCTTATATTGGGAATTTTCCTGTTCGAGGGGCCTGACGGAGAAAGGAGAGCTAATCTTGTCGAGCGTCCACGGAATAAACCCGAATACCCTGTCAAACCCGAGCCAGATTACACATCCAAAAATAACAATAGAAACCGGTAGCGATAAAAACATCGCCTTGTGATTCAGGCTCCACGAGAGAATGGTCTTGTATTTTACGGTGAATATTTTTCGGACCGCCAATAAGGTAAAAATTATTCCGGAGGTGAAAATGAAGTTCCTGGCGACTCCCTTTTCAGGTCCTAAGGGTAGCCAGTGTGTCGTCAATAGGAAAGTGACAAAAATCAGCGCGACCACATTGAATAAGGTCGGAATTCTATCTTGAGCCTCTTTGGGTAAATATTGTGAAACTATTTTTACAACTGATACAAAGATTAGAGGACATCCGATCAGCCACGAACTATGTTGCCATAGCCAGATTCCTGCTATGCCGACGATCAAATAAATTGCGGGGCGGATATGTTTTCCAAGGTTACGCTTCGTAAAAACGATATGCGCCAGAGGAGGAACCAGAGCCAGCGCCAGGACTAACGACGCCGCTACAGCGAAAGTTTTGGTATAGGCCACCGGGCCGAAAAGCTTTCCTTCCGGTCCTGTCAGAGTGAACACCGGCAAAAATGAAATTATTGTTGTGAGAGATGAAGTTATTACTGCGCCTCCAACTTCCACGGCGGAAGCATGGACAATGTCAAACATACTCTGTTCTGGTGGGGCTTCTTCCATGCGTCGTAGGATGTTTTCGCAAAGGATGATACCCATGTCGACCATCACCCCGATTGCGATCGCTATCCCGGATAACGCCATTATATTCGCGTCGACCCCAGCGAATTTCATGACGATGAAGGTCAAGAGCACAGCCAGTGGGAGCACGGCGGAAATTAGAAGCGAGCCCACAATGTGGTTCATCATAACGATAACCACGATTATAGTAACGAGGATCTCTTCACGTAGCGCTCGGTCAAGTGTATCCAGAGTTTCATAAATAAGGCCGGTTCGGTCATAAAATGGGACTATTTTGACCTGAGATATTCGTCCGTCCGAAAGTTTTTTTGTTGGGAGACCTGGAGCTATTTCTTCGATTCTCTTCTTCACATTCTTTATTACCTGAAGAGAGTTTTCAGAGAACCTAACTACTACGACACCGCCTACGGCCTCAGCGCCTTCTTTGTCCAGCGCCCCCCGTCTCATCGCAGGTCCCATTGAAACCGTGGCCACATCCTTTATGAACAGGGGGACATTCTGGTTAACCTTCACCACGCTATTTTCAAGGTCGGGAACTGACCTTATGAAACCGAGGCCACGGATACTGTACTCTGCCCGATTAACCTCTATAACGCCCGCCCCGACGTCTATGTTGGACATTCGCACGGCATTGAAGACTTCCGGCAATGTTACATTATGCGCTCGCATAGCGTCAGGATTGACATCGATTTGATATTCCTTGACGTATCCCCCTATTGATGCGACTTCAGCAACACCCCCGGCCGACTGGAGGTAATACTTTACGTAGTAATCCTGAATTGTTCTCAGTTCATCCAGCCCAAATCCCTCGCCTTCAAGTGTGTACCAAAAAACTTGACCCAGCGCCGTGGCGTCAGGCCCGAGAGATGGCTGAGCTCCTTCCGGCAATGTTCCTGGGGGCAACGAGTTAAGCTTTTCCAGAATCCTGGACCTTGACCAGTAAAAGTCTATGTTCTCTTTGAAGATTATGTAAATAGTTGAGAACCCAAAGAATGAATTGCTCCTTATTACCTTTACCCCGGGGACGCCAAGTAAAGCTGCTGTCAAGGGATATGTTATTTGGTCCTCGATATCTTTAGGCGATCGACCTTCCCATGTGGTGAACACAATCTGCTGGTTTTCCCCGATATCAGGAATAGCGTCTACGGGCACGGGAAACCGAGGTAGCCACGAAATGTCCCAGTCAAAGGGCGCAACCGATAACCCTCCAAAGAAAGTGAAACCTAGAACCAGAACCATGAAAAGCTTTCGTTCGATCCAGAACCTCATGAATCTGGAAAACAAACTTTCGCTTCCTACCGGTAGTCCTTCATGTCTTGATGTGACTGAATCCATATTTCACCGCCGGCCCTGTCAAGGGTTCTCGGGAGAGATCTTTTCGATTATTTCCGCACACTCAACCGGTTCCTGATCATTCTCGGATGTTATCTTGTAGAATGGATTTTTCCTGTCATCTTCCTGTCCTATCCAATATGCGCCAACCCCGTCAAAGGCTTTTGGACAATGGAAAATCGTAAGATCGGTTGGTGTCATTTGTCCAAAAGTCATAAGAATTTTGACAACGGTTTCTGAGAGGGAATTGAAAAAACGTCGTTGATCGATAGGGGTCTTGTTGTTGGCGATCTTCATTGTAGTAGCCAAAAGCCCATTGGAGAGTTGATTCCATTTCTTTTTCTGTTTTAGGTCAAGGGCAGAGGCGTCTATTGTCTTTATCGAATTTATTAGCTCTGAACTGGCTGCTACGGCTGCCTCGGAGTTGTCTGTGCGGATTGCATCCTTAAGTTTGATGTATTCAACAAATATTTGGGTTAGTCCGGAGATAAAACTCTTAGGCGCAACTAGCTTCTCTATTGTTTCTTCATCCGATTTGTCGTCAGTTTTTTGATCATTAGGAAATTTCTTTTCCGCAGGGGCCATCATGCTCGTCTTCCCAAGTATCTGCATCGTGCTGTCAATTTTGAACGCCCCTTTGGTGACTACCCGTTCGCCTTCCCTGAGACCACTATCGACTATGTATTGGTTACCCACGCGCGATCCCAGTGTGACTTCACGCAATTCATAAGTGGGAGTGGATGCCCCGGGGACTTCGACGTAAACTATTGCCCGTTTACCCGTAACAAGCGCCGCAGTTATGGGGATCAAGAGAGGCGCCCTGGAGTCCTTGTCATCCGCGTAGCCGTACGACGAGGCCGGTCTTAACGGCATTTTACTGTCAGGGCAAGTCCCGGGGGCTTCACTTGCCTCGTCGCGTGGGTGAACTGGACAAATGTATTTACCTGCCCATTCCGGTTTAATAACCTTGCCGTGATCATCTAGTTCGGCTTCCAGTTCTGCGCTAACAAACATGCCTGGTTTTAGCAGGTAATCCGGATTTGGCGCATCAACACGAACCTTGACCGAGCGTGTCTTTGTATCAAGAGTGGGATCTATGAAAAGTACTTTTCCGTGAAATATTTTCCCTGGGACCGCAGATGTTGTGAATGTGATGTTTTGCCCGTACCTTATCCAGGGCAGGTCCGTTTCATACGCGTCCATCTTGACCCAAACATCTGAAAGGTCATTGATGACAAACATCTCGGTTCCTTCTTTGACAAACTGTCCAAGGATCGCGTTTTTCTTTGTGACTATCCCGGTGATCGGCGCTTTGAGCGTTACATAAAGAGTAGGACGCTTCTGCGCCCTAATCTGGTCGATTTGTTCACGATCCAATCCGTACTGGATCAACTTCTCTTCAGCCCCTTTTATGACAGATTGGTCATCCGGATCGGTCTTAATAGTCTCGAATAACTCAACCTGGCTCTTGATTAAGGTGGGGCTCCATATTTTGACCAAAGGATCTGACTTGTTAACCCTTTCGCCTGTAAAATTGACATAAACCTCATCCAGCCTACCCTCTATTCGAGATGTAATCACAGCTTGACGGGTTTCAGACTCAAACACCATTCCCACCATGTGAATTGTAGCTTTGGCTCGTTCTCTCCTGACTTCGGTAGTTTCGATTTCAGAGAGTTTCCTGGCAGTCTCGGAAATTGAGAGGGTGGATGCCCCGCGTGTGTCTTTTGAGTCTGAGCCACCTGTTTCGAGAGGGATGAGGTCCATGAAACAAATCGGACATTTGCCGGGGTTCGGCATTCGAATTTGAGGGTGCATGGCGCATGTCCAAATTGTGGACTCATGATCGTGTTTGGGTTGTTTCTTAACTGCGACCCCTTCACGGTTGACTTGAACTCCTCCGTTTGAAGACATTTCTGACGTTGTCGCAGGCGCAAGGACCCTGGAAGAGTAGTACCCAACCAGGAAGGCAGCCAAAATTAGTCCTATAACCATCCCAACTTTCTTCTTTGTCTGTTTGGACTTCGAATCAACCGTGTTCATAGGTCCTCCATGCTACACAGCCAACCTGATAGGGGCTTCGGAGTGTTTAAGTTTTCCGTCGGCCACCTCTATTATTCTATGCGCGAATTCGGCGTTGGTTCTGCTATGAGTAACCATAACTATTGTTTGTCCTTCAGAATTTAGTTTCATCAGGAGTTTCATGACTTCTTCCGAATTTCTCGAATCAAGGTTGCCTGTAGGTTCGTCTGCGAATAGTATGGGTGGCTCGTTAACTACCGCCCTGGCAATGGCCACTCTCTCCTGTTCACCGCCCGAAATCTGATTCGGTAGTCTAAGAGCCTTATCTTTGAGGCCTATTCTTTCCAGGGCGGATAGGGCCAACCGTTTCTTTTCCTTTTCAGTGTGATGTGTGACGGCTAGAGGTAATTGTACATTTTCTATTACATTCAAGTATGGAACAAGCTGAAAAGATTGAAAAATAAATCCCATAAATTCACGCCTGAAATCGGCGAGCTTATTTCGTTTCAAGGAGTATATGTCGATGTCTTCAATTTTTACAAAGCCCTGGGTCGGACTGAGTAATCCGCCTAACATGGATAGTAAGGTGCTTTTCCCGGAACCTGATTCTCCCATAATGGAAATAAATTCACCCTGTCTTATTGAAAGATCAATCGAGCTGACTGCCGCAACCTTGGCGTCGCCTTCTCCGAATTCTTTTTTAACGTTTATCGCTTCTATGTAATTCATAATTAATCTCCTATAACGTACGTAACGCTTCACTCGGGTCCATCGCCGCAGCGGCCCTGGCGGGATAAAAGGATGCAAGCAGGCCTATGAGAATGGCCAGAAAAACCGAACCAACCGCCATAGTGTAATCAAGCGTCAAGTGCGGGGGGTGCTCGGACAGAGCGTTGAGTATCCCGTATGTTACTCCTATACCCACCAAGTAACCGAGAACGCCGGCCGAGAATGAAACCAGGAAGGCCTCGAGCAGTATTATTTTCATGATATGGGAACTGCGGAAACCTATTGCGCTAAAGATCCCGATCTCTCTCGTCCGTTCATTAACACTTCCCATCATGGTCACGAAAACAACCATGGCCCCAACGAACAGCACCAGTCCAGATATCCCCAGCGACAACCGCTTAAAACTGTGTAATGTGTCCATTCTGCCTTCCACGACTTGCTGAACGGCGGTAACTTTTCCTGTCGGAATCTTTTCTGACAATTGACGCACGATTTCAGAGATTGGACAATTCTTACAGAGAGCCGCAATTTCGACCATTGAAATCTTTCCTTTTTTATTGAAGATTTCTTGCGAACCTGGAAGTGACATGAAGACTAAACTGTCATCCTGCGAGCCGGTAGGCTCAAGAATCCCGGAAACCGTGAATTCGTAGTCCTTTATGTCCAGTTTGGATCCTAAACCGGCTTTCAATCGCTCTGAAGCGTCGTGACCCATAAGAATTTCCGAGTCAGATTTTGGAGCGCTTCCATTGATCTTCCACCATTTTTTGAGGGCCAGTTCGGAAGTGAAATCAACGCCAACCGCCAGAGCCTTATGACCTTGAGTTTCAAAAACCCCAAAAACCTTTGCGCTGACCAATCTGATATTAGCCGCATTTTCAATGGTTTTTATCTTTGACAGATCTTCTTGGGAAATTTCTTTCTGATCAAAGGACAGTCCTCCAAGATCAAGGCCGCCGTAATTCAAAGCAAGCCCTTCGGATCGCGGAGTAATGAGTATATTGGCCCCAAATTCGTCCATCTTGTGGGCCATGTCTTCCGTCATGGATTGTGTTGTCGTGAGCAAGGCTACGACCGCGGCCACACCGACAAGTAAACCGATTACGAGGAAACATACTTTAGCTTTCCGACGTCTCAGGTTATTTATGGCTATATTATGCAGTTTCATTTCTTTGCCTTTCTACTGGAAGTATTTTGCGCCCACTAGCAGATCTTGTTGATTAATTATCACATTGCCATCTTTGACTGCTCTCTTGAGCGCTGACGGGTTACAGCCTCCAGTTACCTCGTTTACTTTGACGCTTTTGAATTTCATGCCGCAATTCAGACAAACCATGTTGTCCCCTTGCTGAGCATAGCCTTTCTTGGCTCGATAGCAGACTTCGCATGCGTCGAAGGCCGCCCTGATAACTCCATCCGAACTCTTGATCACGAAAAAACGGATTGACTGATTTGGAGAAATCTTGAAATTAAAATGCCGTGCTTTGCCATCCTCAAAATCTGAAACAGGGAAGGAAAACAAGCCATTTTGCGGTTTAACATCAACTGCCGCAACAGTGAAATTGTTGGCAAACGCTTCCTGATGGGCTGCCAGTAGAAGAACAGCCATTCCAATGAGAGCTAGAGTTATCGACGGTGTTAGGGTTCTTGCCAACTTGCTGATATGTTTCATGTTAATTCCCTTTCTATGGAGATGATTTTGATTGCTGATGTAATTAATTAGTTTGAGCTACTAGTCGGTTGAGTTCTGTGTCTGACGCTATCATTCGCGGCCAAAAGACTTTCCAATCGTCCTGACCCGTTAATGCGTGTATTTTCTCGCGAACGCCGAGGTCAAAGATTACTACATCGGAGTCCCTGAACAGACTTCCGACTAGTTCAATAGCCTTTTGTCTTCTTTGAACAGGATCCTGAATATCTTCAGGGATTTTGTCTTCGAGCAGTTTACGGATTCCGAGTCTTTGACCAACAACCTGTGTAAATTTCTCTAAAGAACCGAATTGATCTTTGATCTTTTCTTTGAATTGATCTTCCGTCATTGACCGGCGTTCCATGATATTTTGAATTTCCGTCATCACTTCCTGCGGTTGCACTACTACCATGTTCTTGTCCGCCGCTTGCAACAGGATTTCTTTTCCAATCGTGGAGAAGAAAGTAGACTGAAATTCTGGAGTCTTGGATGTGGTCAGGTCGACGTCCATTCCGGTTTTCATGTCAGACATCAGGACTGGCCTGCCGTTTACGGAAGCCACCACAAGATCATTCTTACCAACTAGAGCGGGCTTGAAAAGGCCATCCAATTTTACGGGGTAACCTGCTTTTTCTATCACCTTCTCTATTTGTTCAGGGGACGTCTTCTTTTCATAAAATTTTACGGTTATTTCCCTGCCCGCCAGACTGATGTCTGTTCCAACAACGCCAGGGGCCTTTTCGGTAGCTTCTTTGATAGTTATTACACAGGCGGGGCAGGTCATGTTGTTCACGGAAAACCGAGAAGCAACCAAATCTCCGGACAACATGGCGTACACGAAGTAACCACCAACTGCCGCGACTGCAATCACAACGAACCCCATGACAATTTTCTTCAGCTTTACGGTAGTTACCTTCTTTTCCTTGTCTTTCAGGGTGTCGAGGGTAATTTTCTTAATTTGTCTTTCTTCAGACATATCTTGGCTCCTTGGAATAGATTCCTGCATGTCTTGATCAGACTTCTTGAATAAAACCGTAAGTCCGGCCAATAACAGCAGTAAACACAGTGAGTTAATGTAGGGGTAACGAAGAAGGAGTTACAGAATCAAAAACGAAGGCAGCAGTGTAGGATGAAAGTTTGGTCTGGAGTGGAAATGACTGACGCCATTACGATCAGCGGATGCTCTGAATGGCGCAATGTAAAGCTATCCGCTGCGACGGGCAGATTGGATGCCGTCTTGGATAGCCTTTCATCGTTAAGGTTCTCAGATATTCCAACCAGTTGCAGGTGTTTTAGGCAAGAGCAATTGCCGCATTCAAGATTCACTCCCCGGGTAAGGTTGAGTGGCTTTTGCTCCGGGGTAGGCGCCGCACAGCAACTTGCGACTTGAGACATTTTCGCGGAGCAACAGGATTGAAGAGGAGGGCATGTTCGCTCTAAAGCCGGAACGTTGTATGGGACTAAGGAAGACTTGGTTTTACAACAGCAGGGGATGGCGGACGCAGGCGCCACGGTCATTCCAAGGAATGACACGCAGCATATAATCACTAGTATTTTTTTTAAGGCTTTCATCCGTCGCCCTTAATTATTCTCTACTAAAATAGTCTAATTAGTATCAACGCTAAGTCAAGTCTTTTCTTGACACAAACGGTAAAATTTCGATCAACTAGCAATAGGACAGACGGTTCTTTGCGTCAGAACCGCCTGAAACTGAAGGCAAGCGCTGAATCTTATTAATTAATTCCGTAAACAATTAGCGCTTCCCTTTTGTTGTGTCGTATCAATTATCAATTCAGCCATCGAATCCACGAACCCAAAAAGTTCTGGAGAAGATTCAACAGCTTTAATCTTTATTACCGTGTGCGTTCCAAAATCCCGCGCTCCTTAAAAAAAGTTTCTCATCAAATCATGTCTTGCTTGATATTGCGTTATGAGGATAATCTAAGATTTCTGAAAAGAATCATGGAATGGAGATCTGAATATGGGTTGCGCATCCCCTAATCCTTTTCATTGGCAAGACCTCTTCAATCAACCGGTTGAGAAAGTCTGCGGGCAACCGGGAGTCAATCTTGCTCCGGATGGTCGATCTTACGACGTCAAATTCCTGAACGCTTTGTACCGGGTTGATCCGGTAACCCGACACATGGTTGAGATAGAACCTGATCCAGCTAGACGTCTAACTGAAGAGTTTCAAATCTTGCTGATCAGATATCTGGTGGCGGATAACGGAGGACCGGTTACAGGTAAAGAAATAAGTGAAAAAGACTTGAAGGGAGGGGTAACTTTCTTTCAAGGGCCTCATGCCCTCCATGTAGAACCCATAGTCAGATTATACGGAGACGCCCCCGACGATTTTGAGAAGCGTGCCCGTGATTTGGGGGCAATTCCTTCCATGTATGGTGACAGGGGTATGAAGTTTTTCCCGTTCCCTGAGATACCGGTAACTTATGTGCTATGGACACAAGACAACGAGTTCCCGGCGTCAGTCACAATTATGTTTGACAAATCGATAGAAGGATGGTTTTCGCTGGATATGATATTTATGGTGGTGCTTATCGTTACTGAACGCATAGCCGGTCGCGATTGTCATTCCTGATAACCTGGTCATGCGGCCCCATACAGAGAGACTTCAATCAAACAGGAGTAAACCAATGGAATACAAACATGTAAACGGACAGGCCTACTTCAGGTACGCCGGCACTCCTCCTATTGTTAACTCTCCCTTGGCCAATCAATATGGGATAGAGGTTTTATCCTTGATGAGCTTGGAAGAGGGCCGTAACGTAAAATTGAGAATCGTCATGGAAGATCGTCGCACAAGAATGACATGCCATGCCCGTATTGATTATGTGCGTCGTGACGAGGCCGCTTATCAATACAGGGTAGGGTTTAGCCACCTATCGTTCTCTGACCAGGAATTCCGGTTTCTTCTCAGCAATTTTGTGGAAGAGTCTGAAAAAGTCCTGGAAATTGCAGATAGAGTTAGAGACAAGGGGGTGGATATTGCGCCCGTAATTGAATCTGAAAATCTGGCTGGCGTCTCCCGGATCAAGGCCGTTTCTCTTCCTGTGAGTTTGATAGAAGAAATCGACATGAAACGGGGAGGAGACACTTTCTCGGATTTTGTCAAAAAGGCGCTTACGGACTACCTTAACCGCTGAGTGTCGTATTTAGTATGTAAACAACGTTTGTCATCCGTTGGTAAAATCCTTCAGGATCGGTCAGACCTTGCGTGTAAATTGTATAGAGTTCTTTTGAAAGGGTTTAGATGGATTTGCGCCGCCAGGTTCAGATTGTTGAACCCATATCTATTCACGTGTCCGACCGATTCCTGGATATGAAATCCTCAATTATGTCGGTCAGATCAACACCTGAATCCTGAACCAGGCCCTTGCTGAAGATTTTGTGATCTCGAACCAGCAGTTGACCACTGGCCAGTTCCCCGATAGCGATATTGAGCAAGGGAAGCTCCCTCATCTCTCCCTGGCGCCTAATTTCTTTGAAAAGGGGATGAGATTCCCTGGTATTGAGGTCCGATTTTGGCGAGATTTCGGTTCGCCACTGATTCCACAATTCGTTCCAGTTCTCCCCTTTGATTGGAAAACGCGTATATGAGATAACTGGACCGCGGTCAAGTTCTCCTGTGACAAGGTGTACCATGATACCCTGTTCCGAGGCGTCATCGGCTATCAGTTTGTGTATCACTTCCTGCCAGGTTCCCTTGGGACCCCAGGGCAGGGCAGGGTGGATATTGACCATGTTAAAGGCTTCAAGCTCTGGTCTGCCGATGATGAGCATGTATCCTGCCATCACCACCAAGTCTACAGAAGGCAACATATCGATAACGCGCACAACTTCCCGACCAAAAAGGTCACGCCATTCCTGAAGAGAAGGAGACGCCATCTCAGCGGTAGCGCTTTCAGTTATGCCTTTCTTCCTCAGTTCCGGCAGAAACTTTACGTAGGAGAGAGTTGCTACGGGTATGTCAAGGCCAGCGGCCAGATCGAAAAACATTTCTCTGTGTTTATATTCTTCGTTAAATGGAGCGTCCCCTGTTTCTCTGGGACAGAAAATCCAGGAGATTTCGACTGGCGGTTTCTCTGCGGTTATGTAATCGCAAACAGTTTCGAGAAGGTTTCTGGCTGCTGGATCTCGTCCAGAGGAAAACCATCCAATTTTAAGAGCCATACTAATTTACCTCAAACTAGAAAATTCGTTTCCCAGTTTAGCGTCTAAGTCTCGGGTCCAGGGAATCTCTTATTCCCTCTCCGAGCATATTGTATCCCATGACTGTCGTCAAAATGGCCATGCCGGGGTAAACGGAAAGCCACCAGGCTATTTCGATGTTGTCCTTTCCTTCGGTAAGCATGTTGCCCCAGGATGGGTCAGGGGGTTGGACTCCAATACCAAGGAACGATAGCCCGGATTCGATGAGCACGGCAGACGCGATCCCAAGGGTGGCGGCCACAAGAACAGGAGCCAAGGCGTTGGGTAATATGTGCAGAAATATGATGCGGCCATCCCTGGCTCCCTGACTTATGGCGGCCTGGACGAAATCCCGTTCACGAATACTCAGGAACTCAGCCCGGACCAGGCGCGCTACTCCCATCCAGGACGTTACGCCAATGACAATCATGATATTCCATATACTCGGTCCCACAAAGGCAATCACCGCCAATATCAGGAAAAACGATGGGAAGCACAGCATCACATCAACGAATCGCATCACAATGCGATCCATCAAGCCTCCATAATAGCCTGAGACAGCCCCAAGTATCATACCTATAAGAGTAGAAATTCCAACGGCGACAAAACCAACGCTTAACGAAACGCCCGCTCCATGTATCATTCTGGATAACACATCACGCCCCAAAACATCTGTTCCTAATGGATGACTCCACGTTGGGGGAGCAAGAATATTGGTCGTGTCTATTTGAGATGGAGGGTAGGGAGACAATTGATTCGCAAATATTGCCACACAAAACAAGACTACCACGATGCCAAGGCCCGCCATCGCCATACCATTTCTTCGCATACGTCTTACAAAATCGTCGTTCAAAAACATGATCCGACTTCACATGACATCAAGCCTGACGCGATTACTTTTATTAACCTTACCAGGGTAAAAATTTGAGCTTTACTCATTAATCGCTGACCCGGATCCGGGGGTCGGCCCAGGAATAGAGAAGGTCGGCCAGGAGGTTGCCAAAGAGGGTGAGGGCCGCGCCGATAACAAGTATTCCCATTATAGTCGGGTAATCCCTCATCATGACTGACTGATAAAATAGCTGTCCCATTCCTGGGATTGCAAAGATGGTTTCAAAAATTACACTTCCACCAATCAATCCTGGGACCGAAAGCCCAAGAATCGTTATAAGAGGCAGCAGGGCATTCCTCAGAGCGTGTTTGAATATCACTGTTCTCTCATCCAACCCTTTTGCCCTGGCGGTTGTGATGTAATCCTGCCGGATGACTTCAAGCATGTTCGAACGCATATAGCGGCTCATTCCGGCAAGTCCTCCGAAAGCCGACACGAAAATTGGCAGGACAAGATGTTTACTGATATCAAGAATCTGGCCAAGGGGAGTCAAATAAGAGTAGTTCAAGGAACGGAACCCTGAAATCGGAAGCCAGTCGAGTTTGACGCCAAAGAGAATCATTAGCAACAGAGCCAACCAGAAAGTGGGAACTGCAAATCCTATGAACACAATTAACGAAGATACCCGATCAAAAAGAGAATCCTGTTTAACTGCGGAGAAAACGCCAATTGGTATTGATACGGAAAAAATTAGAATCATCGAAAGAATGTTGATCAAGATGGTTATTGGAATTCGTTCGCTGATTTTGTCCAGTACGGGTCGGTTGTCTGCGGCGAAAGATCTACCGAAGTCGAGAGCGACCATGTTCCCGAGCCACTTTATATATTGAATATGCCATGGCTGATCAAGCCCATAATGGGCCCTGATACGCTTCACGGCCTCTTCGTTCATGTTGGGGTTAAGGTCTGTCATGAGACTCGTGGGGTCTCCCGGCGCCATCTTCATGACTGCGAAGGAAATGATTGTGATCCCTATCAGTGTGGGGATCATCAAAGCTATTCGTTTAATCAGGAATCTCATGTAATTTTCATCAGGGTTGAATCGTATATTTTTGTAAAGCTTTGGGAACGTGCCACTTAACGAAATTGTACCCAATCCCGATAGGCGCTGGTTCTATTCCGTGGAAACGTGAATTTATAGTCGGGAGGGAATATTGTACGAACAAGAAAGTGTAAGGTTGTTCCTCAGCAATGATCTCCTGGAATTTGTCGTAATACTTTTTTCGTTCCTCTTTGTCGTAAGTGGAAGCCCCCAAGTCAAGGAGTCTGTCAACCTCCGAATTTTGGAAATTTATAAAATTAAGTTCATTTTCGCCAGTCTTCTTGGAATTCCAGATGTCAATCTGATTGGGATCGACTCCTATGCCCCAGCCCAACAGGCAGGCCTCAAAATTGCGTTTGTTGATGAAGTTTTTCAAGAAAGCCGCCCACTCGATAACGCGTATTTTAACCTCTACGCCGACTTTCTTTAAATCTCTCTGGATGATGGTGGCGGCGTTTTTCCGGATGTCATTTCCGTGATTTGTTATGATGGTAAACTCAAAAGGTTTTCCGTCTTTGTCTAGTATCCCGTCTCCGTCGGTATCTTTCCATCCGGCCTCAGCCAGCATTTCTTTAGCTTTCTCAGGATCATAAGGAAATTTAGTGACATTTTGATTGTACCAAAATGAATCAGGCTTGTAAGGGGTGTTAGTGACGGTCCCTAACCCCAAAAGGACTCCCTGCACAATACTTTCTCTGTTGATAGCCGTTGTCAGGGCTTGTCTTACGCGTTGGTCCTTGAATTTCCAATCTTGCAGATTGTACCCGAGATAAGAGTAACCAAACCCCAGGTATTTGTATTTATTAAAATTATCTTTAAACCACTTGGTATCAGTTTGACGCACATATTGTAGAGGTGTCAGCCCCATCTGATCTAAAGACAATGCCTTCAATTCCAAAAACATTGTGGCCAGGTCGGGTATGATTCTCGTCATTACCCTGTCGATGTACGGCCGCCCGTCAAAATACTCATGGAAGCTGTCCAGAATAATCTTTTCCCCTGTTGTCCAATCCTTGAATCTGTAGGGGCCTGTTCCCACCGGATTACGTTTCAGTGGGCTTTCAGTTATGTCCACTCCCTCTAGAAGGTGCCTGGGCAACATTCCCTGACCCCAGGATCCAAGAGCGGGCGCATACGGCTTTTCATAAACGACTTCCAGCGTGTAATCATCGAGGACCCTGAATTCCTTAACCCTTAGGAAATCAGTGGAATAAGCCGTTGGTGTCTTTGGGTCGACGTACACCTTGTAGGTATATTCAACGTCTTTAGAAGTAAATGGTTTACCGTCATGCCATTTGACGTCTTTTTTCAGGAAAAAACGGATGGTTAATTTATCCTCCGAAATTTCCCATTTCTCAGCTAGTTCGCCGATAAGATTAATATCTCTGTCGTATCTTACGAGACCGTTATATATAAGGCCATTGATATCACCGCTGGCAGAGTCGGAGGCCAGAACAGGAAGCAGCACGGAAGCGTCTCCGATACTCCCGATAATTATCATGTCTCCGTATGCGGGCTTCGATTCGGCTGCGGGAACTGGTGTCGGCTCTTTCGTCTCATGGCCTTCAGCGGGCTGTTCCTTTTGACCGGGCTTATCATTACAGCCGGCCAGGAATCCGAGAATTATCATAATGATCACAAACAAGTTTTTGTTAATTCGCATCAGGCCTCTTTTCGTTGGGTTTCTCTGTCCGCCGTTACCGACTACCGCGAGGATGTTAGGATGTCAACCTGTTGATTAGCCAAATTATATTATTATTCTATTATCGGGTATTAGCGCAAGTTGGTGGTCAAGATGACACGAAACCATTGATCAAGCTAATAATAATTTGATAAGTTGCGTGAAATGATTCAAACAAAAACGCAATATCGGATATTTCTGAACAAGCGAGGGAAGAATTGAACGAGAATGATTTGACTCCTGGACAGCTCAAGTGGCTTGAGACCTCTAAGAAAATAGGTCCTGGCTCAATTACACCGACTGAGCGACAGACTCTGGAAAAGCTTTACGCGGAACTGATGCCACAAGAGCAGCAGGAACTTTTCGATTACATAAAATCAAGGTTTGGTAAAGACAACGAAACCGAAACGGAACAAGGGGATGATCCTGTTACGAGAATGGAAAGAATGGTATGGTCACCCCCGTCGGATAGCCTAAAGTCTGCTTTTAGAAAAGCGCAAATACCCAAAACGCCCCCTCGAAAATAGTTTTTAGGGCCTTTTGAATAGAAATTGGAGATCTGGATGTTAGATATCGCATTCATTAGAAATAATCCCGAAGTTGTCAAGGAAGGTGTCCGCAAGAAACGTATGAAAGTGGACATAGACGAAATATTGTCAATCGACACCGACATTAGATTCCTTAAAACTGAAGTCGAAACACTGAGGGCTGATCGAAACCGAATATCCAAAGACGTTTCCAGGGCGGACGGGCCTCAACGTGACGAGTTAATCTCCCAGATTAGATTTATCAAGGAAAGCTTGACGGAAAAGGAGCCTAAACTCAAGGATTTGGAAGAACGTTTCGAGCAGCTTATGCTTTTCGTTCCCAATCCGCCTGCTCCTGAAGTTCCAGAAGGTGATTCCGATGAAGACAATGTTGTTTTACGTGAAGTCGGAAAGCCTCCAACGTTTGATTTTGCACCCAAAGATCACCTTGAGCTGGCAGAGAGCCTAGATATAGTAGACATGCCTCGTGCGGTAAAGTTTGCCGGAGCGAGAATGTATTTTCTAAAGAATGAAGGCGCCCTGCTCGAATTTGCGCTTTTCAAGTTTGCGCTGGATCATCTGTTCTCTAAGGGATTCCAACCTATGATAGTTCCCCAGCTAGTCAGGAGAGAGGCTATGGTTGGGACCGGTTTTTTCCCTCTGGGAGAAGAGGACACTTTTTTCGTGAGTAAAGATGATCTTTATCTAGTAGGAACAGCGGAAGTTCCGCTGGTTTCATACCACATGGATGAAATACTCAACGAAGCCGAGCTTCCGAAAAGATATTGCGGCTATTCGACCTGTTTTCGTAGAGAAGCCGGTTCATACGGTAGGGACACGAAAGGGTTCTACAGGCTTCATCAGTTTAACAAAGTTGAACAGGTTGTGATCTGCGCAAATGACCCTGAGATCTCGATGATGGAGCACAGACTGTTGTTGCAGAACGCTGAAGAAATTATGAAAGCTTTGGAGTTGCCATACAGGGTTGCCCTGGCTTGCAGTGGTGAGATAGGACAGGGGCAAGTCCTGAAACATGAGATAGAAACCTGGATGCCGAGTAGGGGAAAATACTCGGAAACCCATTCTTGTTCAACACTTCATGAATTTCAGGCCAGACGTCTTAGGATAAGATACCGCGGCTCTGATGGGAAGACTAAACCGTGCCACACGCTTAACAATACAGCCGTTGCGTCTCCTAGAATTCTGATACCGATCCTGGAAAACTTTCAGAATCAAGACGGAAGCGTTACTATACCTAAAGTTCTAAGGCCGCTCATGTGCGGGATTGAAAAGATAGAACCGAAAAGAATCAAGTAGCTTGTAAAAGTGTTAGGATCAATCCGAATTGATAAGACTCAAAAAACAGGCAGACCGAAAAGTGAGGAGGGGAGGACTCTGGATATTTTCCAATGAAATCTATGAGCCGCAAGTCAGGGACCTGGGGGTTGGTCAAACTTACGAACTCAGGGATTTCGCGGGAGAATTCCTTGGTATCGTTTACGCAAATCCTAAGAGCCTGATTGCGGCTAGGATTATCTCTAGACAGAAAGCCCAGTTGGATGTTGACTTCTTTCAGCAAAAGCTATCGAAAGCTCTTGAAAGCAGGCAACCATTTTGCAAGGATCGGGAAGCCTACAGGATTGTCTTTGGAGAAGCCGATTTCATCCCAGGGCTCGTGGTGGACAAGTACGGCCCCCATATAGTCGTTCAAAGCTCTGCCGCCGGAATTGACAACATGCTCGACACCATAGTCGATGCCATCGATAAGCTACTGTCTCCAGAATCCATAATTGTGAGAAATGATTCCTCATCCAGGAATCTTGAAGGTATCCCTTCCTACACAGAAGTTAAAAAGGGATCAAACGTTGACTTAATACATTTTAGGTCTGGAGAACTTTCATTCGCCGCTGACTTGCTTGCTGGGCAAAAGACAGGATTTTTTCTGGATCAGGAGTTTAACCGATCGGTTTTGAAAAAATATTTATCGCGAAATTGCTCGGTTCTAGATCTATATTGTTATTCCGCAGCTTGGGCCATGCATGCCCTTAACGCGGGAGCCCGGTCGGTTACAGCGGTAGATTCGTCAAATGTCGCCCTCGAAATTGCTTTGGAGAGCTCCAAGATAAATAACTTTGAATCGAGGATGAGTTTGGTCCGTGAAGACGCTCTGCATTTCCTCAGCGGCGCTTCAGCGCTATGGGACCTTATCATTCTGGACCCGCCGGCTTTTATTAAGAGTCGTTCAAAGGTTCGTGAGGGGACACAAGGCTACATTGACATCAACAGAAAGGCCTTGACCAAACTGAAAAAAGGTGGATTGTTGGTTTCCTGCTCGTGTTCCAGCCACCTTGGACTTACTGATTTCATGGACGCCTTAAACATAGCAGCGTACAGAAGTGGGAGAGCTTTGAGAATTCTGGAGGTGGCGGGACAGGGACCTGACCATCCTTCCCTAGTTTCCATGCCTGAAACCAGGTATCTAAAAGTGGTTTTTGCTCAGGCTCTCTGATTTGACGAATCAACAGGAAAAAGTAAAAAAACATAGACGAAATAGATGATTGATAGCTTCAGACCCGTTCGAGCACAACCATTGCGCAAGCCATCCCCGCTGTATGGGATATTGAGACACTGCATCTGTTTACTCCCATGGATTGGGCAACGACATTAGCTCTGTCGGACAAGCGTATAATGGGGTTTTGTTTTTCCCCCTGGTCTACGATGATCTGCACAGGCGCCACACCTCCCGAAAAGCCCGTTCCAAGAGCCTTGACCAACGCTTCTTTTGCAGCGAACCTTGCGGCGAAAGCTTCCTGGGGTCTCAATCGCTTCTTGCAGTAGCATATTTCCGAGGGAGCGAACACGCGTTTCAAGAATCTGCTTCCCCAAGGTTGGTTTAGGGTTTTTTCCATTCTTGATACACTCACAAGGTCTATACCAATCCCAAGCACCATGGTTAGATTTTTTCTCTCAGTATTGCGTCAGTGACCTTGCAGACCTGGACCGCCGACTTGACGTCGTGGACTCTGACGATAGAAGCCCCTCTGCACACGCACATCGATACCGCCGCTACAGTCGCCAGGTCACGTTTGGATGGTTGAGGTTCCTCCACTATCTTTCCGAGAAAGGCTTTGCGGGAAGGGCCAAGCAGTAAAGGTCTTTCCAGTTTGAGGAATTGATCCAGCCTGTTAATCAGTGTGAGATTTTGATCGAAAGTCTTCCCAAACCCAATTCCTGGATCGAGAATTATTTTCTCTGGAGAAACGCCGATATTTTTGAGGCTGGTAATTCGTTCTTCGAAAAAAGAGAAAATGTCCTCGGGGAAAGATTCGTAATGGACATCCTGTTGCATGGTTCGCGGAACCCCAAGCATATGCATTACAATTAAGAAAGTCTCTGCCTCACGTGCAAATTGAGCCAGTTCCGGATCATCCCTGAAGCCTGAAACGTCATTAATAATAATTGCCCCGGCTTGAATAGCCGCTTGCGCCACAGCCACCCGTCGGGTATCTACTGAGATAATGGCGTCAGGTCTTTGGGAGCATATCCCGGAAATTACGGGACCAATTCTTCTAATCTCTTCCTCGATGTTTGTGTAGACAGAGCCAGGCCTTGTTGATTCACCCCCGATGTCGAGTAGGTGGGCCCCATCATCCAGCATCGAAAGACCATTGCGTATGGCCACGTCAGGAGAGAGGTTAATTCCTCCATCTGAAAATGAATCGGGGGTCGTGTTTATGACCCCCATGACCTTTGTCCGGCGCTTATCAAACAAAAGTTGCGAAAACTTTTGGGACAAGGAAGGGTTTGCAATCAAACCAATATCTCCAAGGTTCAGGCTTTTTCCGGATCAGGAGATGAAGACGCTTCTATCACAGGTTGGTCTTCCCCTGTCTTGTTTCCAGTTGATTCCTGACCCCCAGATGACGATTTCCCTGATTCACTTTCCAGTTTAGGTAGATCTTTACCTTCGATAATAGCCTCAACCTGGGCGGCGTCAAGGCTTTCTCTCTCCAGCAAGGCGTCCGCAATCCTGTTTACAGTGTCCTGATTTTCGAGAATAATTCTGTGAGCTCTCTCATAATTCTCAGTGACGATCTTGCTAATTTCGTCATCGATCATTATGGCCGTTCGTTCAGAATAATCACGGTGACGGGTCAGTTCTTTCCCCAGGAAAATTTGTTCTTCCTTCTGTCCTAGGCTAAGCGGTCCTACCGACTCACTCATTCCCCATTGGCACACCATTTTTCTGGCCAATTCGGATGCGCGTTCGATGTCGTTGCCGGCCCCTGTGGTCATGTGCTCGAGGAAAATCTCCTCTGCGGCCCTTCCTCCCATTAGTACGGAAATTTGGGCAAGCAAATAACTCTTCTCGTATGTGTGCCGATCGTCTAGAGGTAATTGCTGGGTTATACCTAGAGCTCTACCTCTAGGTATAATGGTTACCTTATGAATTGGGTCGGTTCCCGGTATCATCCTGGCCACAAATGTGTGGCCCGCCTCATGAAAGGCTGTATTGCGGCGTTCTTCCAGACTTATGACCATGCTGCGGCGTTCCGCTCCCATTAGGACTTTGTCTTTGGCAAATTCAAAATCGGCCATGACTATAACGTTCTGATTGTGCCTAGCGGCATTCAAAGCCGCCTCGTTGACAAGGTTAGCCAAGTCTGCTCCAGAAAACCCCGGTGTTCCTCTACCTATGGAATGAAGGTCCACATGTTCGTCTAAAGGAGTTTTTCGAGTATGGACTTTCAGAATGGCTTCCCTGCCGCGCAGGTCAGGTGGTGGAACAACAACTTGTCTGTCAAATCTTCCCGGTCTCAGCAAAGCAGGGTCCAACACATCAGGCCTGTTGGTAGCGCTGATCAGAATGACTCCGTCGTTGGTCTCAAAACCATCCATCTCAACCAACAACTGGTTTAGTGTCTGTTCTCTTTCGTCATGGCCACCACCAAGTCCTGCTCCCCTGTGACGCCCCACTGCGTCAATTTCATCTATGAAAATTATACAGGGAGCGTTCTTTTTTCCCTGAATGAACAAGTCTCTAACCCTGGACGCTCCAACGCCCACGAACATTTCAACGAAATCTGATCCGGAAATGGAAAAGAATGGGACTCCGGCCTCGCCCGCAACGGCCTTGGCAAGCAAGGTTTTGCCTGTTCCTGGTCCACCCATCAGGAGAACACCCTTTGGTATTTTTCCACCCAGTCGTGTAAATTTCTTTGGATCTTTCAGAAATTCTATGATCTCCGCAAGTTCTTCCTTAGCTTCTTCAACACCGGCAACATCCGAAAACGTAAATTTATTCTGGTCCTCGGAAATAAGTCTGGCCCTACTCTTTCCGAAGCTCATCGCCTTTCCGCCACCGGCCTGCATCTGCCGCATGAAGAACGCGAAGATGGCTATAAGGAAGATCATTGGCAACCAGGATATGAGAGCTGTCAAATACCAGGGATTGTCATCATCCGGTTGAACCTGTATATCTACTTTGTTCTTCATAAGGGATGGAATCAAATCAGGGTCTGTCGGAGCTAAAGTTCTGAATGCGCCGCTACCGTCGAGATAGGTTCCCTTGATCCGGTTCCCTTGGAGCACAACAGATTTTATGGCCCCCTGGTCCATGTCCTGTCTAAATTGACTATATGAGATTTCCTTTTGAGGAGATTTTGTTTGATTAAAAAGATGAAAAAGGAAAATCATCACAAGAAAGATGACGAGCCACAACCCCAAATTTTTGTATATGTTGTTCAACAAAAACTCCGATCCCAATGTTTCTTGAAAAGTTTATCGGACGAACATCACCAGTGAATTTGGCAAACATTAAATCTATTCATAGTGTTAAAATGGGATATTGTGGTCTGATTGTCAAGCTTTGAACCCTGTCCACATTCTTAAGCTACTTAAACGGAACAAATTATGGCACAAGAAAAACTTCAACTTCGAATACGGAATTCAGGCGGCGGTTCCCGAAGATTCGCCGAGCAGCTTGTTCGGGAAGGCCGAGTGACCGTGAATGGGCAAATCATTAAGGAACCCGCTTTTATGGTGGATCCACAAGCAGACTATATCAAGGTTGATGGCAAGTTATTACAGCAGATAGGGTCCTCCCAGCTTATAATCATTTTTAACAAACCTCGTAATGTTGTCTCAACCATGAAGGATCCGGAGGATAGACCGTGCTTGGGAGATGTAATTCGTAAGATTAAGGATCCGGTTTTTCCCGTGGGTCGCCTTGATTTTGACGCCGAGGGAATTATGATTCTTACAAATGATGGTCAAATGGCACAGGCATTGACCCACCCCTCGAACAGAATTCCGAGAACTTATCTGGTCAAGGTCAGAGGAGTGCCGGATGAAAAATCCCTTAAAATGATTAGAAAGGGCATGCGTCTCAGTGATGGAGAGCGCGTTGGCGACATCAGTTGTTCTTTCTTGCGCGCTCAAGACACCACATCTTGGCTTAAAGTAGTCTTGTTCGAGGGCAAGAGAAATGAGATCAAGAGAATATTCTTCAGAATTAATTACCCCGTGAGAAAACTTAGAAGAATCAGCTTTGGTCCCATCGAACTTGGTAGCCTCGAAACGGGGGCCTGGAGGCTCGCTACTGTCCAGGAAAGACGGAAATTGACCGCATTGGTTGACAAAACGAGACAGTCAGTGAGAGTTCCGGAAAGGCCTGTGATTGAACGACAAAGGATCTCTCGTCATAGAACAAAACCTCAGTCCACATCGCGTCCGATACGCCGCGACAGTGTCTGAATTCATCTAACCCACACCCTCGTTTTAGTGTGAAAAAGATTCACTCTACACAATGTGAAGCAATAGTTTTGCCTACACTATAATGTGGCGTTGGTTAAACTGCGTTGTTGACAATTCGACATCTGATTCTCTACTCTCTCTAATGGTGAGGCAAGCTAGTCAGGAGGATATTATGCCAGGACGAGTTGCTCGAGTCAGTGAGGTAATTGCGGGTTCTCCTAACAGCTTTGATGAAGCGGTTAAGCTGGCCTTTGAACGCGCAAACAAGACTTTAAGGAACATAACCGGCATGAAAATTGTCGATATGACCGTCATGTGTGAAGCGGGAGAAATACAGGAATACCGAATTCGGGCTGAGGTGATCTTCGTTCTAGAATAGGTATTGCGTCTATTCATATCAATGTCTCGGCGCTGCCTCACCAAAAATTATTCCCCCAAGGTCTTTATCCCTTGAAATATGTTTCTTTTCTCCATTTCATGATTCAGGAAATTTCTTACCGCTGTTTTATCCAGCATCCATTTTGGAGCCACCAACTCCTCCCTGTGGGGATCAGAAGTCAGTCGGTGGATAACCATATCTTTAGGCAGGACTTGTATTACCGACAAAGTTGCTTCTACAGATTCTTCGAGGGTCATCGGGACATACGCCCCGGAGCGATACATTTCCTCCAGAGGTGTTCCAGAAATGACGTATAGAGGATGCAACTTGACCCCATGAATCCCAGCTGAAGCTATCGCCTGGGCTGTCATCAACATGTCTTCCAAGGCTTCGCCCGGCAATCCAAGGATAATGTGAGCCACCACGAAAAGGCCTCTATTCATTACCCTTCGAGAGGCTTCGAAGAAATCCCTGGAGTTGTGGCCTCTGTTGATTAATTCTAGTGTCCGATCGTGCGCTGATTGTAGCCCAAGTTCAACCCAGACAAGTTTGATGTCAGATATTTCAGAAAGCACATCCAGGACACCATCGGAGAGGCAGTCTGGTCTAGTGCCAATCGCCAGGCCAACTATTTCGGGGCGCTTTATGGCCGCCCAATAAATTTGTTTTAGATATTCAGGGGTCCCGTAGGTGTTAGTGAAAGACTGGAAGTAGGCGATGAATTTGCTTACCTTGTAGCGTCCGGCTAAGAATTCTATTCCCCTGTCGACCTGGTCCGACATAGACAAACCATTTTTTGCCGCGCCAGTTCCAGAACCGCCGGGATTACAGAATATACAGCCACCAAATCCTACCGTTCCATCTCTGTTGGGACAACACATGCCTGCGTCTAAAGCGATTTTTCTCACTGGTTGCGAAAAAAGTTCCCGCAGCCACGACGATAGTGATCTGTATCTGGGAGACATAATGCCTAATCTACTTGGCAATTCTCAACCGATGCTCGAACAATCATGAAACACTACCATGATCTGCGTAGAAAACAAGCCACGGAAATTGCCAGCGCTAAATTCAGACAATTAATGCTGTACATGATCGATCAAAGTGGTAAAGACATTGGTCAGAAAATTGAAACGGCTCGTTTCAGAAGTCTCAGAGATTTACTGCAGCGCCCGAGTCACCCAAGAGATGGTCTGAAAAAAAATTGAATGGTTTTTACGCGTCTCATGGAAATCTGGGTTACAATGGCTGCACGGTAGTTATTTTGTATCGAATGGAAAGTCGCGAGTGGCCAACCAATGGATCTATCTGAAGTCAATATAGGCGCCAAGATAAGATGGTATCGTAAACGCAAGAATATATCCTTGGCCCAGTTGAGCGCTGTTACAGGTATAGCGGCCTCCAATCTTAGCTCTATTGAACTAAACAAGACTTCCCCAACATTAAACACTTTGGCTAGAATAGCCGACGCTTTCGGAGTTAGAATCGGAGAATTTCTGAACGGTATACTCTACAAGAAGGTCGTGATTTGTGAGCACAATCATAGAACGCTACCTCAGAGACAGAAAAACAATGTTGAGGAATACCTTCTAACTACTGACGCGATTCTGAACAGGATCGAGGCCAAAATATTGATATTTCCCCCCAATACCGGGCCCATCCCTGTTTTCCCTGAGAATTCTGACCGTTTTGCCTTTGTCCTAAAAGGGACACTTTCATTGATGACTGAGGAGGATGACATCCAATTGACTGAGGGTCAGGGAGTGTATTTGGCTCCAGATTCCGCCGCCTCAGTGGAGAACAGAGGAAAGACAACGGCCCGGATGTTGTTGACTTACACTAGAACCTTGTAGATGGCTATTGTTTATTTCTTTTTGAATCCGCCGGATTCCAGTCGAACTAGAAACTTTTTCGAAGTTCCCTTTGGAATATGCACTGTATGCTTAACAACAGTCCCTCCATCTCGAGCCGGGAAGACACCTTTTTCGAAAGGTATCTGGGAATTCAGCAGCCAGATTGCCCTGGGGGTTGTGTTAAGCATCCTGGCCACTTCAGCAAAGCTGAGATCCTTGGACAATTTCACATGCTCGACGGTATCAAAGGAGGCCGAACCCCCCGGCTTAACTCGGAGACCGTAGAAGTCTCGGTAGCGACTGATGAGCCCTAAGGCAATCCAGCGAGGTACGTATTTTTCGGTTTCTGAGGGAAGGGGGGCGTCCCAATAATTTGTGGTCTCATAGGCGTTGAGTCTCTGGAGAACTCTCGCAGGGCCCGCATTGTAGGAAGCGGCAGTCAAGAACCAGTCGTTGAATCCATTTCTGTCAAGGCAACCGTTGAGGTTTACCTTTTTCACTCTGTTCAACCATGCGAGATAACGAGCCGCTGAGTGAGTCGATTTGATGAGATCGGCGCGTTCATCCTTCCAATTATTAATTACTCTCTTCCAGTCATAATCTGGGGATCCGACAGGTCCAGAGAGAGCCGTAGACTTTATGAATTGCCAATACCCAAAAGCACCGGCCGAGGAGAGCGCTCTCCCGTTGTAATTGCTCTCTATGGCTGCCAAGAATAGGAATTCTTCGGGAATTTCATATTTTTTGAGTATAGGCTCTATAATTGGCTTCAAGGAGTCAGAGCGTGATAGCCAGAAGAAAACTCGAGATCTTCTATCCAACAATAAGTAATTGATCTCTTTGAGAATACGACGTTTCACCTCTGGACGGTTGAGAGGAACGTTTTGACCTGCAAACCTAAACCCGATCTTATCAACCTGAGGGGGAAGATGATACCTCAATCCGTCAGACGAGAAACTATTCTTCAACGAAGGGGTTTCGGCGAAGCCGACATTGCTGAATATTGCCAGTAAACAGGCGACACATGGTATGAGGACAAAAAGTAACGCTGTTGGTCTGTGGAACGGCATGTCAGAAGTCCTGAAATTCAACGCATTTGTTTAATAATGCTTACTTATATTAAAAATGACAACTAACCCGAGAAAGTGGTTCAATTTTTTTTATTTTTCATTGCTTTATTTAAAATGTGCAAATTAAGCAATCGAGACTCAGGTTCAACCAAAAATAAAACAGGGCTTGAAGCCCTGTTCCTGGAGGTTAATAGCTTTGGGGTTGAAATTCACTAGAATTGTAGGGCGAAATCCAGATATGGTCCCTCCACGCTAACGTCGGCGAACAACCTTGAACGATTTCCATCGAGTCTCCATTGCTTGTAGCCAAGCTTGAAGCCAGCGTCAACATTCCTGCTTATTGGAGGAGCTATGCCTGCAGCCATGTCCCAAGTGGATAGCCCCAGACCATCAAAGCTCATCCAGCTAAACCTAGCCTCCAAGTAGGGCTTGAACCATGAAAAATATCCCGTGTAGGCCGGTTCGTAACGTATGTGAGCTCCAAGGGCTGGTTGTAGGATGGTCTGAGAAAAATCCGTTGATACACCCTGTTCTTTTGACACTCTCTGTGTCCACTTTATTATATTCAAATCTACGTTAGGTCCGAAAAAAAGGTCTCTGCCGAACGCCACGTCGTAGTCACCGCCAACCGTAAAAGTTGTGATTCCCAGGTCTGATTGAATGGCGTCACCACTCTTCAAAGCCATTCCGGCGAAATTGGCGTCAATTGGGATGTGGCCCGGGCCGGACCAAGTCCATGGGGCGTATTCAATTCGGAGGGCGATTTTGTCCCATAGCCTGAGGTGCGAATAGAACTCCCAGAGTGTTTTGTCGTCCGGTAACCTTAGATGCCCATGCAAACTCAGGAAAGAACCTTCTCCGCCTCTACTCACGGGCTTTACCGAACCTGTTAATGAAGTAAAAAAAGGCCTCATGCCTAGACTGAAAGCATACCCGCGCTTGGGACAAAGTATTTCAGCTCGCGATTGACCGGCCGCTACATCCCAGTTTGACGATCCAATTCTTGGAAAAGCGCCAGTTGAAACAACATTGGGGTCAAATAAACTCGCATCCGAAACATTTACCTTTACTGGATAGCGGTGGGTCCGATCCAATGCTTGCGCCAGGGTTGACAAGCTTAACAGGATCAGGACTATTGTTAAAAAACAAGGAATATAGTTTTTGCCCCTTGCTACCATAAGCATACCTCCAGCCGGTGATAAACCGGAGTGTCTAAAACCGCTTGTTACAAAAGCTCTTATTTATTTGAGACTAGGTTTTAGTTCTCCCCGGGCCGCACCATTTTTTCCCCTAATGTTTGAAACTTCGCTAAAGCGAATTTTCAAACTATGCCTATGATGCCTAACCCAAAATAGGAACAAAGTCAAGTTAAATATATTTAAAAGAAGACATTATTTTAATATTTTAGAATAAAAAGCTAATGTTAATACTTAATAAAAAGTCCTGTCGTTTTAGTTATCTCAAGATGAACAGGTAACTTTCCCATAATCTCATTACAGTGGCCCGCAACTACGATTGATCGCCAGTCGTCAAATGTTTATGCAGGTTCACTGTCATTGCGCCATGTTGTTTATCCGTAAGTATAATGGCATAACAGGGCTTAACGAACTGTAGATAAATGTATTTCTTGCGTGATATTGGGTTCAATTGCGTCCAACAAAATTTCAATAACCGATTTGATTTCCACGGGCATTTTGTAGCGGGCCTGGAGATCCCCTAGTTGAGAGAGACAACTCTGACAGGATGTGGCGACAATTTCAGCTCCAGTCCTAAGTATCTGGTCTCTCTTCATCGTTGAATGCTCAAGGCGCTTCTGTCCCATGTCGGAGTTTTGCATTACACTGCCACCGCCTCCACAACATATCGAGTATTTTCTGTTTGGCCACATTTCAACAAAATCTTCACACACATATTTAAGGAGTTCCCGTGGCTCCTCGAATATCCCAACTTTTCTGCCCACATTGCACGGGTCATGATATGTCACTGATTGTTTGATTGCCCCTCTTTTGATCCTCAGCCTTCCTTCTTTAAAGAGTTTATGAGCCAGTTGGACGATAGACATGATTTCGAAATCTATTTTTTCCCCCAGCCAAGCCTCTGCGTCTTTCTTTAGTATTTTGAAGCCGTGCCCACACTCGGTTGAAAGGAGTATTCCAGCCTTGAGGTTCCGAGTTTCATCTACCATGGCCCTAACCAGGGCCACAGCATCATCATGGGCGCCCAGGTAATAGGGCCAGCTCGTTATGTCATACACCTTGGACGACATGGTCCATCTCACGTCAATGTGAGCAAAGAATTTCAGGTAGGTCTCAAGCAATCCAGGGTTGGACGTGTACTCTCTTGGATTCGGCATATAAAGAATTTCAGCCCCTTCAACATCGAAAGGAACCTTAGATGAGTCCTCCAGTATTTCTTCAAGTTCTTCCTCACATTCCTCGGCTACCCACTGGACTGTCTCCTGAAACTCTTCTGAATCCATGCCAACATTGTTTCCAAACTCTCTTATTTTTTCTACACCTTCACTAAGTCGAACAGGGGCTTTACCCTGGGCCCATGCCATTCCACGAATTCTTCGAATGATAGTGTCCATGGAGAGTTCCTTCGGACAATCGGTAGTGCACCTTGCACAAATGGTACAAGCCCAGATAAATTCTGAATCTATAATCTCCTGTTCCTCTCCGAAGAAAATCTTTCGAATGATTTTTCGAGGATTAATTTCTGGGTAACTTTGGTTGAGAAAGCATCTTGAGACACATTGACCACAGGTGAAACACATATTGAGATCATCAAAGTTGGTTGCCTTAGTGTTCGTATTTGAAGTTGATGAAAAATCTGTAACGGACTCCGATTTCATTGCTATCTCCCTTGGTTGATCAAATCCAGATGCGAACGCGCGGTGCGAAAACGATCAATCACATGTCTGTTTGGTGTATCCTACAAATTCATTGATAATTTTAGCCATCCTGGCCGGTTCATTTGCCGCCAAAGTTTGGTAGGATACATTTACAGAATTGGATAAAACAGAATTCAACCTGTTGCAAATTGATTCCACCCGTGCTTTGGCCCAATCTGTTCCGTTGTTTGACCGACAGTTACCGTGATGACAGCCAAGAACAAGTACGCCCCGAGCGCCGGCGAGAACCGTAGCGGACAGGATAGACTCAGACAAGCGGCCGGCACACGAAACCGGAAAAAAAATGGCTTCTTCATGCAGTCGCACAACTGACATGGCGCGTCCAGCCGAGCGATAACATCCAAAGACTACAACATGTTTGCCGGGGCCTTCGTTTTGCAACCTCTGTAATAGTTTTATGAATAAGCCCTCCGAGAAGGCGTTTAGATCGAGAGCGGTCATCGGACACTCGGCCACGCATATTCCACACTCTAGGCATCTGGAGCCCGAAACTATCACGCTTGACCGCGATGTCTCAGCTTTCAATGAAATGGCCATATGCGGGCAAAGACGCAGACAGGTAAGACATCTGACACATTGATCAGAGACTGTCATTTTATCTTCGCTCATGTTATGAACAATTTTTTCGACCCACAATTTTGCATCCACTGCATTGGTAGCCGCCGCATTAAGGGTCTGCATGAGATCGACGCACCCGGATGCTGGACCGACGCAATAAATGCCCCTGCGAAATGACTTGCCCGCAAGGCAGTGAACACTGTCTTGAATTAAGCTCCCCTTTGTGTCGGTTTCATCTGACAGAAGTTTCTTGAAAGCTGCCGGAACATTGTTCGAAATGGGGTTAATAGCCAGAAAGACTTCATGACACTCAACAATAATATTATCTCCGTTCTGTATGATGTCTTTAACTTCTATCCTAAAACTGAAAGCCGGATCATTTGAATCGTTGACCGAAAATATTTTCGGTGGATGATCACCAAATCTAATGAATTTGACGCCGGCTATTCTTGCTGATTCATATAGCGATTCTCCGAACAATCCTTTTACTGGCGTATGTTGGAGAATAACAGCAGACTCGCCTCCAGCAAGTTGGTTATCCAGAGCCGTTCTAATGGCGCTTAGTCCAATGGCGGGATCAGTTATTTCTTTGTTGTCGAGCAAGAAACAAATTGACTGCCCTGAAAGACTGTTTTTCATTTCCGGTTTAAACACTTTGGCTTCTTTGGGAATGCCTTCAGGAATCGGGGCCGGCAATGTATCCACGGCCAAGAAGACGCATGCAAAGGTCCTTTGGGGCCCATTGTCAAAAGTCACCGAAAACCCGTCGTCATTTTGGACTATTTCTAGTGGCGTAGCGTTCAAGCTCGTCCGCGACAAGAAAGAAGCTTTTGATAGAGGCTCCAGTATACTCTGTAGAGATGCTCTGGTCACAGCTATGGAAAAGTCCAGAATAAGGTGAAATGTCGTCAGTATTGACTGCGCATAGGCCTAAAGCCTCTATGGCCGACGTTACAATACAAGCCGTCAAGCCTTTACCCACCACCAGGACCGATAGCTTCTTGGTCCCATAATCAATATTCTCGGTTTGAAGTTCGTAATTAAGCATATAAACCTCACCTTGCCTCATTCATGTCGGCAATTATGGCTGATACAACTCTGCCGGCGCTCAATACTGAGTCCTCCATGGTTGCCGGACCAGAACAACTTCCCACAACATAGATGCCTTTAACTGACGATCGCGCAGGGTCAGCCAATATTCCAGTATCGAAAAAACCGAATTCGTTCAGAGGGGCTCCTGTAATATGCGAAAGGAGCGCGGCTGAAGATGACGGCTGTTGGCCAACTGAGAGAATTATGCGATCGAACTTCTTTGCGACATTGATTCCATCGACCTCCAAAAGCACTTGAAGCTTACCGTCTTCGGCCTGCGAGATTTCACCGGGGACCCCCTGCAAAAAACTGACACCTTTGGCTCTAGCTTCCTCCATGAGTGCGGGTAGAGTCTTCCCAGGTAACTGAAGGTCAATGTAAAATATTGTAAAATGGAACTCGGGCCGTTCGTGAATTAGTTTCAGAGTGGCCCTAATAGCCGCTCCACAGCAATATTGCGAACAATAATTACATCCTATGGATTTGTCACGTGATCCCACGCATTGAAAGAAGGCCAAATCCACCGAATCTTTTTGGCTCGGATTGAGTTTTTCTGTTTCGTCAAGCCGAATCATGGTATTGACGTCCGCCAATGTCATCACTCCATCGATTCGCCCATAACCCCAGAAAGATTTTTCCGTTGGGTCAAAGACATCAAAACCCACTGCTATGACGATGGAGTAAACCTCCAGTTCAGTTTCGTCTCCGTTTTGAATGTTTCTTATTCTTACCTTCTGGTTACCTTTAGAGGACCGTTCGACATGCGACAGTTCATGACCAAGATATACCTGACCGATTTGGGACGAAGACACTTCATCGTCATAGTCGTAAACGAGGCAACCGTGGCAACTCAAGCAACCCTTGGTGGCCATGCAAGCCCAACTCTTACTGTGACCTCCCAATTTGTCTGTTTTTTCAACCAAGACAAAAGGGATGCGATTATCTGAGAGCAACTTTCCAACCGCCAATCCGGCGAGTCCGCCGCCTACAATCATTATCTTTCTCTCATCAGTTCTTAACATAAGACCGGAAACCTCTCATTTCTAAATCTCAGGAATTGGAACAATTCAGAGACTATTACCACTTCGATCCCTCAAACAATGAGGGAGGCGATGAATTAGGAGAAGCCGCAGAAATCTCCATTGCAGCATTCAGATCTTCAACGGCTTCTTTATTTTTGTTCAAGTTGGAAAGGGCAACAGCACGGTTGTTGTAGGCGCTAGCAACGAACGGCGCAAGGCTGATGGAACGGTTATAATCAACTACTGCGCTTTTGTAATCCCCGAGAGTGGCCAGAGTGTCGGCCCTTAGTTTGTAGAGTTCAGAATTAGAAGTGGATAGATAGATCGCGTTGTTGATGTCTTCCAATGCTTTGGAAGTTTGGCCCGTCAGTAGGTAAGCCTTGCATCTTTGCGCTAATGCCATCACTGAATTCGGCTTAATTTCCAAGGCAGACGTAAGTTCAGGTATAGCTTCAAGAAAACGGCCATTGTCCAAAAGGGCCAAACCTCTTTTCAAATAGTAATTGGCCTCTGTTGGGTCAAGGTTGTTCTGTTGTCCGCAGACCGGATTACTCAATGACAACACGACATAGGCCAACGTTAGGAAAATGATCAAACTTGATGCGCCAAATTTTCGCATAGAATACTTTCCGTTAAAATTTTTTATGAGACAGATTTCTTTGATTATACGTGGAACAACACGATTAATCAATTATCAACGGGATCTTGACTTGCTGAAAGAATCGGTGTTACCTAAAAACGCAACTGTATTTCTGTGCGCTCCAGAAAAATGGAGTGAGCCATAACATCAAGATCAAGAAGGCGGCTTCAATGCTTACGTTTCAAGAGTTGATCTTCGGTCTGGAAAAGTTCTGGGCAAATCATGGTTGTGTGATTCAGCAGCCGTATGACGTTGAAAAAGGGGCTGGAACGATGAATCCGGCCACCTTTTTGAGAGTCTTGGGTCCGGAGCCTTGGAATGTAGCTTATGTTGAACCATCCAGGAGACCTACGGATGGCCGATACGGAGAAAACCCGAACCGGCTTCAACATTATTATCAGTATCAGGTGATTCTGAAACCTTCGCCATTGGAAGTGCAGGAACTATACATTGAGTCTTTGGCTTCTTTAGGGATCGATCCTCTCAGCCACGACATCAGGTTTGTTGAAGACGATTGGGAGTCTCCAACTCTAGGGGCCTGGGGAGTTGGATGGGAGGTTTGGTTGGATGGGATGGAGATCACCCAGTTTACATATTTCCAGCAGGCTGGAAGTTTCGATTTGACGCCGGTGTCTGTGGAATTGACCTATGGGCTCGAGCGAATATGCATGTTTATCCAGGGAGTGGAAAGTGTTTATGATCTGAAATGGACACAAAATATTACCTATGGAGATGTCCATCACAGATCTGAAGTAGAGGGGTCCTTCTACAACTTCGAACGAGCTGACGCTGGAATGTTGATCAAACTTTTTGACATGTACGAGGGAGAAGCCGAAGCTCTGTTGGACTGCGAAGACCCTCTTGCTCTACCAGGATATGATTATTGTCTTAAATGCTCCCATGCTTTCAATATACTTGACGCAAGAGGCGCAATCAGCGTTGCGGAAAGGACTTCCTATATTCATAGAGTCAGAAATCTGGCCAGAAAAGTAGCCCAAGCTTACCTAAACCAGAGGGAATCCATGGGATTTCCGTTGCTGCGGAAGACATCCGGTTTCCGACATGAAGGGTCGTGACATGAGAGGCGAGTTCTTACTTGAGATAGGAATAGAAGAGATTCCAGCTAGTTATATCAAGCCTGCGCTAAGATCACTTTCGGAGATCTTTTCTCGTTTTTTGGAAAACTCTTTAATTTCCCACGGTCCCATAGAGACATTCGCAACTCCGCGGCGTTTGATAATGACCATCCTAGACGTGACGCCGGCATCGGATTCAAGAACTATTGAAAAAACGGGGCCACCAGTCACTTCAGCGTATGACCATTCAGGGGCTCCGACAAAGGCCGCCGAAGGCTTTGCCAGGAGTCAGGGCGTTTCCGTAAATGAACTTTTGAAAATCCAGACTCCCAAGGGTGAGGTAGTTGGAATTGTAAGAAGACAACCAGGCAGACCAACTATTGAAATTCTGTCCGAAGCCATGCCTGAAATTCTAGAGAAAATCTATTTCCCCAAGACTATGAAGTGGATGGATCTTGACGTGAGATTCGTCCGTCCGATTCACTGGATCGTCGCAATCCTGGACGGCTCAGTAGCGCCATTTAAATTTGGAAACATTTCAAGCGGATCTAGAAGTTTTGGCCACAGGTTTATTAGCCCCGAAAGTTTCGAAGTAAAGTGTTTTAGCGATCTGCGGAATAAATTGGCTGATCAGGCAATTGAAATCGACTTCGAAAAACGTTCAGCCATGATAAGGAACCAAGTCAGAAAAATGGCTGAGACGGAAAACCTGACTCCATTCGAAGACGAGGCTCTATTGGAGGAGATTTCGTTTCTCGTTGAAAGTCCTTACCCAATCATGGGAACCTTCTCTGAGGACTTTCTGGAGCTTCCAGCTTCGATCCTTACTACGTGCATGAAAAAACACCAGAGATATTTTTGCCTGCAGGATCGTGGGGGGAGAATAACAAACAGATTTATTGCTGTAAATAACACGCCGGTACGAGACGAGGACGTATCCAGAAAGGGTCATCAACGTGTTCTGAAGGCGAGACTGGAAGACGCTAGATTCTATTTCAGAGAAGACAGGAAAAAACCTCTGTTTAGCAGGCTGGATGCTTTGAAAGGAGTGGTTTTTCATTCAAAGCTGGGGACCGCGTTCGAGAAGGTTGAACGGTTCACCACCATCGCCATGGCCCTGGGCGATCTATGGGCGCCTGAAAACAAGGCTGTTATTGAGAGGGCTTCCCTGTTATGCAAGTGTGACCTCGAAACCGGAATAGTTTACGAATTTCCTGAACTTCAGGGCATCATAGGCAGTTATTACGCCCGCATGGATGGTGAGTCGGATGAGGTCGCTACAGCCATTAGAGAACACTATCTGCCTACGCGTGCGGGAGATGATTTGCCGAGCGGCGCCGTGGGAGCTCTGCTTTCGGTTGCAGATCGTCTTGACACAATCTGCGGGTGTTTCGGTGTTGGTTTGATCCCCTCCGGAGCTGCGGACCCTTACGCTTTGAGAAGGCATGCCTTGTCTATCATTCAGATTCTGATCAGCCATCAATGGAAAGCGGACCTGCCTTGGTTGGTCGGGCAGTCAGTAGGACTTATTGAGCCAAAGATATCTAGGCCGAGGCACGATATAGAATCCGACATTCTTGAATTTTTCAAGACGAGATTTGTCAACTTCCATTCAGGTAAGGGGTTTTCTCTCGATCTTGTTGAGGCGGTAGTACGTGCGGACTTTTCCGATATTGTAGAGGCCAGGTTACGATTAGAAGCGCTATCCGAGTGGGAAAGACGACAAGATTTTGAACCCATACTAGTCGCATTCAAAAGAGTGATGAATATTTTGAAGGGCCAAAAGGTTGAAGAACTGATTTCAGAACTACTGCAGGATCCATCCGAGTTGGTTCTGAACGAGGCCCTGAAGTCTGTCGAATCAAGATGCGAGGCAGCCCTCGGGAAAGGAAATTATTTCGAGGTATTGGAGACTATGACCGAACTGAGGGACCCAATCGACACTTTTTTTGATTCAGTGCTAGTGATGGCGGAAGACCCGGAGATAAGACAAAACAGACTAGCGCTTCTAAAAAGAATTTCTAAACTGTTCACGCGCGTTGCTGATTTTTCGTTTATTGGCTCTACTGCAAAGGCACTTTGAGTTTTGGCTAAAAACGCTTAACAGATCCTTAAACCGCTCCTTCAAGTTTCACAAATGTATATTCCACCCAACCTGCTTTTCCAGATGGAGTGATCACCCTGAACCAGATTTTGTCGCCCGAGACCTTTTTTTCCGTTACCTTTATCGGCTGGCCTGACATCAATCTTTCGACGACCGGAGCTTCTTCGTTTGGGTATCTTCTCACGCGCAGGTGGTCAGCAATGGACTTCCCTTTTCGACTCAAATGCATAGATGAATTATCTGTTACCTGAGTATCCTTGTCTTTTGTATCCTCCGGCGCTGAACCTGAAGAAGCTTTGGCTTCCTGAGCAAAACCATTTTGCAACGAGGCGGATTTGATAGTCCCTGGTTTTGTTGATGGGGATTCCTTAGAGGCGGGGTCGCCATGATGCATTCTAAGATCGTTGGTGAGTTTGTTAGATTTCATCTGGTTGAACTGGTCTTTTCCAAACACCTTCAGCGCCTTGAAGTTGAGTTCTACGTCGCGACCAAGTTTTTCTACAATTCTCTTCATTTCATCGATGTTGCGCCCCTGTTCGTCCACCTTGGTGTACAGGGTTTTAAGCTTGGCGGTATCTCTATGATCATTGATGGATACATAAAGAAAGTGCGCCTGGGCCAGACCGGTTATCAGGACTACACCACCAAGGATCCATGATAGATAACGGAAGGGGAAGAGGAACCTGTCTTCATCTTCAATGAGAAAGGATGACGCCAGTTTTTTTCGAATCCACATCCGCCAGAGTATAAGAAAGGCTGCTAGGGATGCGAGTTGGACAATGGAGAAGATAATCTGGAGTGTCACGGGCAGCACCTCTTGTGTATTATTTGTCGGAATTATCATTACAAAGAGATAAATGCAACAATATTCAATAAAATAATTTATTAAAGTAATATAATAAACTGATATTATAATTTAATTTAATCATTCAGCTGATTTTATCAAAAAGCTCTAAATAAAGTTGGCCAAATGTTTGGCAGAGTTGGCATGCGTATTGCATGTAAATAACAACTACAGAAGAAATCAAACCATACCTATTAAAGCCCCTTTTGAGGGCTTTTTTTTTACAGAGTTAAGGTAATGTTTTTCCAGGACAATCTTGGTCTGTTAAGCGCCAACACATTTTTGAGATGCCAAAACGGCGATCAATCCCTTGTGAATTTTTTTCACACCACATTCACATTACGGTGAGATTTTTCACTATATGGCATGTTACGTAAATCTCTCTGCTGGAAATCGTGTGGAAACCCGCCAACAAAAAACAGGGCTTGACTTAGCTGTTCACATCTGGTTCAATTACTCTTTTGGAAATAAGTCTTAAGGTTGGTGATTGAACAGTGAAACGGACATTTCAACCGAGCAATCTGTCTCGAAAAAGAAACTCATGGTTTTAGAGTTCGCATGAGCACCAAAAATGGACGCCTTGTCCTGCAAAGAAGAAGAGCCAAAGGCCGCAAGAGGCTTGCTGTCTAACAATAGCGGTAGGAAGTTGCATAAATCGGACCGAATACGCCGATCTGGAGAATTTCGAAAGGTCATGGCGGAGGGGCGCAAGCTTAGGGCGCCTCATTTTGTTGTTCGGTGGTGTCTTAATGGGCTGGGCGCAACGCGACTAGGACTCACAGTAAGCAAGAAGGTCGGAAACTCTTGTGCTCGCAATCGGGTGAAGAGAAGATTGAGGGAATATTTCAGACACAATAAATGTAGGCTACCTTCAGGCATTGACGTGGTCATAATTGCCACCAATGGCTCGTCGGACCTGAAGACTTGTGACATCTTTGAAGAGCTCAATAGAGCTTTGGGTCAAAGGTTTGAAATTTGACCGGTAAGATTATCATAGCAATAATAAGGTCTTATCAGATATTCCTGTCGCCCATTTTTCCTTCGTCCTGTCGTTTCGTTCCTTCTTGCTCTGAATATGCATCAGAGGCTGTACTAAGGCATGGGGCGCTTAAAGGGGCCTACCTTGCGGCGCTTCGTTTGTCACGCTGCAGACCGTTTGGCCCGGCCGGCTACGATCCGGTACCATAACTTATAAAATTATTGAGTTTAATGCTTACTCAATGGATCATGTAAGGCGGGAAATCCAATAATGGATCGAAATTTACTTTTAGCCATCGTTTTGTCGGTGTTGATAATTGTAGGTTTTCAATATTTCTTTCAATCATTTACTACGCCTACTCCAGTCAACGCGCCATCAAAAACCGAGCAGCTTCAAAAAGCCACAAAGGATGCCCCTCCTACTGTTGAAAGGGCCCAAACTGCAAGAGAAACTACCAAGAGCGAATCTGAAATTATATCAACAGGGAATACAGCGACGAAAGACGGAAAATCCGTTTCCGTCGCTGAACCTGTTGAAGAATCAAAAATTAAGATAGAAAGCCCGATTTACGAAGCTATCGTAACTAATATCGGAGGAAAGATAGTTTCTTTCAAGCTCAAAAACTTTACGAAGACGATTAATGGACCTGAGCTGGTGAATCTTGTTTCCCCTGAAAGCGGGGACACTGCTGCTCCGTCGATAAGGTTGACTGGGTCAGATGAAGTATTCTCGGACGCTAATTTGGCGTATTCATTGGAAACTAAGGATACCGTCATCAATCTGAGTAAGCCTGATGATCAGAAAACAATAATTTTTAGAGGCGTCTCCCAGAGTGGATTGATAGTAATAAAGAAGTTTACATTCCATGCTGAAAAATACCGAGTTGACCTGTCATATGTTTTCGAGAACTCTTCAAATAACCCTAGGGACTATCTCGTAACCTTTCCTCTGAGGAAGCACTTTTCCGATGATTCTCAGCAATTCAGTTGGAACAGCGTCGAAGTTTTGCTGGACGGAGTGTTGAAGGACTATTATTTCAGAGATATTAAAGGCGATGAAGAACTTTCTGGGGTCGTGGAGTGGGCTGGACTAGGTGAGGCTCATTTCCTAAAGGCTTTGATTTTCGCTCAACGCCCAGCCGCAAAAGTGACATTGCTGAAACCTTCCAAGATTGATATTGCCGAGATACTTGTCAGATATGGATCGATAGAAATACCTGTTGGAGGAAGATCCACCGAAACCCGAGTAGGGCTTTATCTAGGTCCGAGGCAAGCAGACGATCTCAATGCCGCCGGAGGAAATTTGGGGAGGGCCTTGGTCTATAGCAATTACCAAGTGCTCAACATAATGTCCGTGTACCTCATGCATTTTCTGAGGTTCATCAATTCGGGTTTTTCGTTTATGGGAGTGAAGATTCCCGGGACAGGTAATTACGGTATTGACATAATTATTTTGACCTTGCTGATAAAAATCCTGTTCATTCCTTTGACTCATAAGAGCATGAAGTCAATGAAAAGGATGCAGGATCTTCAGCCTCAAATAGCAAAACTCAAAGAGAAATTTAAGGATGACAAGTCGGCGCTCAACAAGGCTACCATGGAATTGTTCAGGGACAACAAAGTTAACCCCTTAGGCAGTTGTTGGCCAATGTTTCTTCAAATTCCAGTGTTTATTGCGCTTTATCAGGCTCTATCCTATGCAATTGAGCTGAGGCACGCTCCATTCGTGTGCATTCCGTCAATATTTCTTTGTATTCAGGACCTATCAGCCCCGGACCCTTATTATGTGACCCCCATACTGATGGGAGGCACAATGGTGTTGCAGCAGTGGATGACTCCTTCGGCCGGGGACCCGATGCAAAAGAAAATGATGCTTTTGATGCCGGTAGTATTCACTTACATGTTTCTGAGCTTTCCTGCGGGCTTGGTCCTTTACTGGCTTGTCAGCAATATCCTGTCCATTGGCCAGCAACTTCTCACAAACAGATTAAGTCGCTAAGGTTAGGAATTTAGGGATGAGTCATATGGAATTTACTGGAAAAACCGTAAGAGACGCAATTGCTAAAGCCTGTGAAGAACTGGAAGTTGATGAGGCGCTTCTGGAGGTTGAGGTACTCGAAGAAAGCGCTCGGGGTTTTCTTGGATTAGTGGGGCATCGAAACGCAAGAGTCAGAGTGCGTAAACGTGATGTCCTGAAAGAAGTCTTAGAGGTCGAAAGGCCAGACTCTCGCTACACCAATATGAAACCCCAGGAGCTTCTCTGATATTGAATCTTTTTCTAAATCAGGCTTGGAAGATGGGAAAATAACTCAAGAGGCCGCACTGTCAGAAAATATTGACAAATCCGAAATTGTTTCTCAGGCCAAAGAATTTCTTGAAGGAATACTATGCAGAATTCCGGTAGAGGCGGCTGTAGAAGTCTCCGTGGTGAATGGCTCTATAGAACTTGAGATTACCGGAGATCGCAGCGGACTCTTAATAGGCAAGCGTGGCCAAACGCTGGATGCATTGCAATATATTCTCAACAAGTCTATCAATAGGGAAACTCCTCTTGAAGAAAAGACAGAGATAATCGTTGACACGGAGGACTATCGAAGACGAAAACAGGAAATTCTTCGCGACATGGCCTTGAGAATGAGCCAGAAAGCAAAGAAATCCCTTAAGCCAGCTGCTCTAAATCCAATGCCCGCCAATGAAAGACGGATCATTCATATGATCCTTTCCGAGGACAAAGAGGTTTACACCAAGAGTTATGGCGAAGGGCCGCTCCGCAGGATCATCGTTTATCCTCGCAAAGCGATGCCGAATAAGAGAAGACGGAGATAGTGGTTATTTTTGCTTCGGCATCTGAATAATCCGTGTGGCGATCTAGATTTGGAAACCGCAGAAAAGGGATGGTTTTCTTGCTCGTAAGTTGAATTGTTTAGCGCCATTCAGGAATTAGCCGCGCAAAGCCCCACAGAAGCCTCCCAAGGGGTAGCCTCGCTTTTTATTATTCGCTGATTTTAATTTGCGCAGCTGTTGCATCGCAAGATCCAGTCTGCTATGAGAATCGATCATGGACTAAAGATAGCGCCGACTAGGCGGTGAATTCCTCGACATGCTAAACCCAAATCTCATGTGTGTTATTAGAAAGGCCTGTTCATCATTTCTAGTTGTCTTTCTTGTGTCGCTAGGATCTTCACAAGCTGAAGTCCCAGCCAAACCGGAAGAAATTCCAAAGTTGCTTTATGACAGGGGAAAAAATCTCTCTGCGTTTAAGGCTGTGATGAACGTGACGACCATGAATGAAATGGATAAATCACGTCAGGAGATAAGGGGGTTTCTACTATATAGGCGCCCCAGTGATTTTCGGTTTCAAGGATTGGGCTCTGGAGGCGCTACCCTTTTCGAGCTTGTGATGAAATCCACCACGTTTGAACTTTATGTTCCTCAGGAAGGCAAGATAATCAAAGGAGACAGAGATTGTTTTGCCCGAAAATTTCCCGATGTTGCGGAAATCGAAGGTCTCATCCCAATGGTTTTGCTTCAGTGGCGAGACGTCCGTTTCGATAGAGTTTTGTCAAGAGATCAAGATAAGGTAGTGATACGAATGACTTTTCAGGGAAGAGTTTGGGGAGCTACGCTTGATGCTCGTAGTCTGAATCTGGTACGACTGGTCAGAATTAATCCTCGAGGAGACATTGATCTCACTGCTGATTTTGGTGATTTCAAGCAGGGTGAAAATGGTTGGCTGCCTGCTAGATTTGAAGTTGCTTCTCCGGTTGGAGGATGGCGTACCATTGCGAAGATTTCCAAGATTGAACCAAATCCTTTCCTCTTAGAAAAGAATTTTCAAATAGAAACTACTTTTTCGGTCAAAACCGAGACCTGCCGGTAATGTTTGGCGATACCTCAAAAAATGGTCCGTTTCATTTATAACTTCTTCGCTCATACATTCGGAGTTCCAATTCTAGTCGGTTATTATTTACCGAAAATCATTTTCTCGGGGAAATATCGCAAGTCTCTGGGTGGAAAAGTGGGGCGACTGCCTGATGGTTTCCCAAAAATAGCTATGCAGAAACCTATTGTCTGGTTTCATGCGGTTTCGGTCGGGGAAACGGTAGCGCTAGCACCGGTGACGCGCCAGTTCAGAAAACTTGCCCCAAATTGTACTATGATCGTTTCAACCGGAACAGAAACTGGACAGCAAAACGCCCAAGCAATAATGACTGGAATAGATTCTTTTATCTTTATGCCAATCGATCTCCCAATATTTGTGAATCGGGTCACTGATCGAATAAGACCGGATCTATTCGTGTTGATGGAAACCGAAATCTGGCCCAATTTACTTTACAGCCTCAGAAAGAAAGGCTCCAAAATAGTTCTGGCCAATGGGAGAATCTCTGATCGTTCATTTCCAAGATATATGAAGATACAGCCTTTCGTTGCAAAGGTATTGGAGCTCATTGACTGGTTTCTAATGGCTTCTGAAACTGACAAAGATCGCATATGTAGAATGGGGGCCCCGGTAAACAGGATTAGGGTGGTGGGAAATACAAAATTTGACGCCGCTCTTCGAAGTGTTTCAAAAGACGTCGAAAAGCAAGCACGATCTATTCTGAACTTGGAAGAATCTGATAAAGTTTGGATAGCTGGAAGCACTCACCCTGGCGAGCATGAAATTGTGCTCGATTGTTTCCAGAGGCTTGTAAAGATTTATCCGGAGCTGGTTCTAATCATAGCCCCCCGGCATACCGAGACAATTTCTTCAATATTGTTGGCTATAAATGAAAGAGGTCTTGAAACGCCATTTATGAGAAGTTCCTTTGATTCCGGTCAACGAAGACAGTCACAAAACATTGTTATTCTGGATACCACCGGCGAATTACTTAAATTTTACTCTCTGGCTTCGGTTGTTTTTATTGGTGGGTCACTAGTGCCTAAAGGTGGACAAAACATATTGGAGCCGGTCGCATGGGGGAAAAAAGTGCTGTTTGGTCCGTCAATGGAAGATTTCCGTGACGCTCGTGATTTGCTGTTAAAGGTCGGAGCTGCCGTTGAGACATCAAATGGGGAAGAACTATTCAATTTGGTTGCTGAATCTTTGGATGACATGAAACATTCAGCGGCAATGGGTAGACTGGGACTTGAAGAATTGGCCGGACATTCCGGGAGCGCAAAGACCGTAGCACGGATGTTGTTCGATATTATAAGTCCTGAAGGAAAGGCGTGACATCTCCTTTGCCTTCTCTAATTACCATAGGAGGGCCATCAAGAAGACTTATCACCGTTGAGGGTTGTGGAAAGAAAACACCGCCATCTATGACCAAGTCGATTTGACCTCTGTATATACGCTCAATCTCTCTCGGGTCATCCAATAGCTGATCATCCGGCAATCTGACTGAGGAGCTCAGTATTGGATTTCCCAATTCGGCAAGCAGAGCCTGGCAGATTCGGTTGTCAGGAATCCGTATGCCAACTTCCTGTTTTTTTGTCAGGACAATTCGAGGAACGAGCCGGGTAGCCTTAAGGATAAAGGTGTATGCTCCAGGGAGATATCTTCTTAGCAACTTGTAGTCGTTATCAGTTACCTGTGCATAAAGGGAGATTGTTTTTAAGTCGGAAAAAACAAAAGAAAGATGCCTCTTGTTGTCCATCTTCTTTATTCTACGAACTCTCTCAAGGGCTTTCCTACTTGCGATGTCGCAACCAAGACCGTAGACAGTGTCAGTCGGGTAAGCTATTACACCGTCTCGTTTGAGTATATCAACCACTTTGGAGATATGCCTGGATTGAGGATTAACTGGATTTATTTGTAGTATCATCTTGGTCGCCTGGATAAACGACTTTTCCTTCCACAAGAATGTCCGGCCCTATCCTGGATGATCGCATGTCTACCAACCTGGGGGCCTGTTCCAATCTATCTATACCGGCCCCAGAGACTCCACTGGGGGCAGATTTTCCGCCGATGATAATTGGAGCGTAAAAAAACATGCAGCGATCAACAATTCTGGCTTCTAAAGCGCCCCAAGCGAGACCTGCTCCGCCTTCAATCAATAATGAGGTAATTCCGATTTGATAGAGGTTCGTGAGTAGGTCTTTGAGGTCCACTTTGTCCAGGCTGGTTGTTTCGATCACTCTACACCCTTTTTTCTCGAGCCTGGCTCTGAGCCTTGACGGTGGATTTCTCCGAGTTGCTATTATTACTCCAGCGGGAGACATCTGGTTGAAAATGTTCGCTTCCAGAGGAGTTCTTAAATTGGAATCCGCTACTATACGTACTGGGTCTCTGCCTTCACGACCATTCAATCTTGTCGTGAGGAACGGGTTATCGGCAAGCACTGTTTTTATTCCAACCATGACAGCGGTCACTCTGTCCCTTAAACGATGAACTCGCATTCTTGATTGTTCTGATGTAATCCACTGGGAATGCCCGGTCCTAGTCGCGACCCTACCATCGAGGCTCATAGCAAGTTTCAAATAAACAAACGGTCTCTTGAAAGTGACGTTAGTAAGATACATGTCATTGAGTGCCCTGCATCTGTTTTCCAAAACTTGTCCTACTACCTCTACACCGGCCTTGCGCAAAAACTCCGCTCCACCGCCAATTACCGATGGATTGGGATCGTCGATCCCATAATACACCTTTTTTATCCCTGCCGCCATGATGGCTTGGGTACAAGGTGGCGTGCGTCCATAGTGATTGCATGGCTCCAAAGTCACGAAAAGTTCCGCTCCTTCAGTCTGAGCGCCTGCGGCACGGATAGCGTCAACCTCGGCATGTGGCTCTCCCAAGGCGCGATGAAAACCTTCTCCTACAATCTTGCCATTCTTGACGACAACAGCGCCAACCATCGGATTGGGGGATGTTCTTCCCAAACCCTTTTGGGCCATTCGGATGGCTCTGGACATAAATTTTATGGCTTCATGAGAGACCTTGCGGTAATTCTGATTCATCCGGTTGTCCGTGGTCTGGTTGCTGTTCCTTTGATTCTTTGAGTTCATACAGTTCTTTTATCTCGTTGACAAATTCTTCTATGTCCCTAAAGGATCTATATACAGAGGCGAACCTGACATAAGCTACTCCGTCAAGTTGTTTTAGAGCTTCCATGACCCTTTCCCCTATATAGGAAATATGAATTTCTTTTTCCGATCTTTCCATCAGATCTTGTTCAATACCGTCCGCTACGGCTTCTATCTGTTCAACGCTTATGGGTCGTTTTTCACAAGCTCTAAGCATTCCTTCGATGATTTTACGCCTGTCGAACGCCTCTCTTCGTCCATCCTTTTTAATTACAAAAGGCACAACTTCTTCAATTCGCTCGTAAGTGGTGAACCTCTTCATACAATTCAGACACTGTCGTCTCCTACGAATTGCAGTGTTGTCTTTCGCCAGTCTGGAGTCGATAACTTTGTCTTCGATTTCGCCGCATACTGGACATTTCATTGTAGGCCGCCTGTAGAGCAAAATTGCCGCGAGAACCCAATTGAACAATATCTATATTGAAGTTTAGTATGGTGCAAGTTAAAATTAATTAATGGTGTGAGTTTGAAAACTTTACTATTGGATATTTAAAATAATATCAGTTAAGTGAGACCCGGAAATTATTTGTTGGCGCCCTGTGGATTTTGGTATAGGTGGCGCTATAAATTAACGCATCGCAGAGAGTGGTTCTTGTGTGGTTGAAATTAATAGTGGAAGCCTGCTTTGTTCAAATATTTTAAACTAGGAGATTATCTCCTAATTTTCTCGCTAGGGCTCTTAGCCGCAGTCCTGGCGATACTTCTTCCCCAAAGAATCATATCAAGTGGGAACACGGTCCTCATTGAGTCTAGGAACAAACTTGTGGGGCGATATTCCTTGAACCAGGACCGGATTATTACAGTAGATGGGCCGCTCGGGGAAACGAAGGTGCGGATAAAGGGAGGTTATGTGGCTATAATAAGTTCCCCTTGTCCCAACCATTATTGCGTCAACATGGGAGAGTCACGCTCGTCAGGTAGCGCACTTGTATGTGTGCCCAATGAAATAATAGTACGCGTAGGCGGTAACGAATCAAAAGAATTGGATGCAATCAGCAGATGACCGTGACGGAGAGAACCAGGAAACTGTCCCGGTTAGGTCTGCTACTGGCGCTTGCAACGGCCATCCATTCTTTGGAGGCCCTTATTCCATTTTCGGTAGGCTGGTTCCGGTTTGGATTTGCCAACATAATTGGATTGGCGACTCTGTATGTTTTTGGATTCAGAGACGCGTTTCTGCTTACAGCGGGAAGAATTCTCCTTGGCGGGCTCATCTCAGGACAGTTTGGGTCGCCGGGGTTTTTACTTGCCACTGCAGGTGGGTTGAGTTCGATTGTGACGATGGAATGCGCTCGTCAGTTGTCGGGCGAGTGCCTGAGTGAACTAGGGGTCAGTGTCATAGGCGCAGTGACTCACAATTTGGCTCAGCTCTTGGTGGCGTATTTTATGCTGGTCAAGAATGATAGTATTCTACTACTGGCCCCAGTAATGATTCTCTCAGCAATAGGGGCCGGCGTTGTCAATGGAATAGCCGCCAAATTCCTCATAACTAGAATGCGATCGTCCAAATTTTGAGCTAAATACTTCTTTGAGAATCCTCGACATTCTGTTGGAATCGTAATTACCAAATATCAGCAAGGAAATGGGCTATGCCTAAATAAATATCAATACCCCATCAATCCACAACATCGGGAACAAACGGGCATTAACCCTTGGGATGATAGGCTCTTCCGAAATTCCCGGTATCTATCTGAATTCCATAACTCGGTTATTGTCTGCTCCTTGACATTTCCCACGACATAGTCGTGATAGTCGCGGCAAGGAGACATGTCCCCATTGGAATTGAGCTCTACCGCGCTGAAGATCGATAGGCATTTATCAAAACCAAATCGGCGACTGTGATCAGTGTAATAAGATTCCAAATCATCTGGTTCAACCAATGGAGGCATAATTATAACTGCCGGGCCTGACAAATTCTTTGCCATATCGTTCAATCGTTTGAGTTGTTCGGACAGCGCCGAAAGATCAGGTGGTCTCCAGTTCCCTATCCAGCCGTAATGTTTCTGAGGCTTGAATCCAAATCTTGCTTCGAAATCTCTGGTGTGCTTTTCTGCTGACTCTTCGTCTATCCACCAGGCAAGGTAGAACACACAAACGTCGACTCTATCCTTGAAAACCTCATATATATCAACCAACCTCTTGTAATTTACATTATTGATAGTGGTGAGGGATGCTATGAGCGGAAGCCTTTGTCCTTTTTCTTTCCTCATTTGTGTCAATGTATCAATGGCCTTGTTGATGGTCCTGAAATTGTTTACGGAGGGCGCAGCGCCCGGACGGCTTTTGTTATGGGTGGTCTCGTCCGGACCGTCGACCGAAATCTGCACCACGAACATCGGAGCGCTTACCAGACGATCAGCGTGTTCATGTAGACCTGTTCCATTTGTCGCTATACTTGGTGGCATTCCTAACCGGGCCGCTTCTTCGATTATTTCAACTGAACCTTTATAAAGCATGGGTTCGCCTCCCCAGAGATAAACCGAGGGAGTATGCCCGTGCTTTTCAAGGTCCCTCAAGAGATAAATGTATCTTTCCGGCGAAACCTCGTGATCCTTTAATTCTTTCAAAGAACATGAACGTAGAAATCCTCTGTCCCCCCACTGACCACAGGTGTGGCATCGAAGGTTGCAATAATCTGTAATCCGAATACTGCACTGTCTAATCTTGTTCGCTGACCCCTGGTCCGTCTTATATGACAAGTTTCTGAGGAACTTATCCACCTGTATCATAGCTATATTTTTCGCGTATTTTGGAATTTCCAGCAGCTTGGGGGCTGTTTTTATTATGGTTGAAATGGGTACCCAACTTTGAGTCATGCGAAATTACTCTCTCCCAAAAAAGATATTAATAGTCTACACAATTTATTTAAGGGTTGGAAGACCGTAATACGTACTTCTTGAAGCAACCAGCGACAAACATGTTCAAAATTCAGTCCGTTGCCAACGCGTGATTTTTAAGGCCATCGATCGCTGAATGGACTAGGAAGGGAATTGAGGGGTGATTCGGCAAATCAAACGATAGGCGCCAATTTCCCGGAACTTTATGAATTTGGTATTTGGTTAAGTTGATTCAAATTGCCTAGTTACATCATTGTTTGACATGATGTCTCGGACTCGTCGAAACTCATCCTCGCAGACCAGGAAGGCGTCAACAATTTCCGGATCGAAGTGTTTTTCGCGATCTTCAACTATAAGTCGTAGTGAGTCTTCATGGGAAAAGTCATCTTTGTATCTTCTTTTAGACCTCAATGCGTCATATACATCACACAATGCGACAATTCTTGCAGAGAGGGGAATCTCGAGTTTACTTAACCCGAACGGATAGCCGGAACCATCCCAATGCTCATGGTGATAGTAGGCTACCTCTGCTCCAACAGTTAAGTAGCTTTGAGATTCCCCTGTTTCCTTGGCCGCCTCATACAAAGCTTTGCCTCCAAGCAATGCATGCTGGCGCATGATTTCCATTTCTTCCAATCCATATTTACCAGGTTTAAACAATATTTCGTCTGATATCACAATCTTTCCGATATCGTGCAAGACCGAGCATTGAACCAGATCTTCTATAAACTCTTCAGTCAATAGGAGCCCATAAGTTGGCCGTTTGCTCAGACTCCTACACAAAACTTCGCAATATTCCCTTATTCGCTCCAGATGAGCTCCTGTTTCTCCATCACGGGCCTCTGCCAGTTTTGCTAGGGCAAAGATTGAAGCTCCCTGAATTTTCCTGATTCTAATATAGGACTCGATCAATTGCTGATGAAGCCGATATTGTTCCGTAACGTCCTGTCCAAGCCCAACCACTGCCTGCAAACGGCCCTTTCTATCGAGCATGGGAGAAATGGCGAGCGAGAGGGTAATCTCCTCCTTATCCTTGGAGATTTGCTTTATGACTTTCTGCGCGCTTCCCGACTTGCTTTCCAGAGCTTCTCGAAGGGTATTTTGAATTGAATCTTCCTTAGCTGAAGATGGATAAAGCCTGACTATGGGCTGGCCAATCATTTCATTCTCATCATAGCCAAATATGTTTCGGGCGCCTGAATTCCAGAATACAACCTTTCTGTCGAGATCAGTGACCACAATAGAAACGCCTCTGGAACTTTCCAGTATGCCCCTCAAGAATTCATTCGCTTTGGCCAACTCCTTAGTCCTGTTTTCAACCTGAATTTCGAGGCGGTGAGTATATTCTCTTTCTAGGAGTTTAAGCCTGTAATGCTCAAGCCCCGTCTGAACAGTAGAGACTAGTATTTCAGTGTTGATGGGCTTAAGTAGAAAATCGAAGGCCCCGAGCCTGAGTGCGTTGATTGCGCTCTCCATTTCGCCAAAACCAGTTATTATTACTACAGGGATCATATCATCAGACTCCCTGATCAACTTGAGAAGTCCTATTCCATCTAGACCTGGCATCAACATGTCTGTAATGACAAGACTGGGAGCCTTTTCTGAGAAAAGACTCCAGGCTTGCTCACCAGATTGAGCCATGATGACCTTAAAACCTTTTAGTGAAAGCAACTCTGAAAGGTTTTCCAAAGAAATAAGATCATCGTCGACTACAAGGACAGTCGGTGTCGTAGTTCCTTCATCTTTCAGAAACGGAAGAATCCTTGGAGAAGGAAACCACTAGGCGCCTCCGGGAGATTTGCTAAAAACCGAATAATGTAAATGGTATAAACAACTATTATTGATCCGCTTCGCTAGGCAATGCGTCAATAAATTGTCAAAAGCAGCTTCAACAGCTCTGATCCTGACCAAAAAAGTACGTTTGTAGATGTTCGTTCTAAAACCTATTTCCTCAGGTCATAAGCCGAAAGCCGCTGCGTTAAGAACACTGCTAACTCAAGTATTATATTCGATCCTAATCATCATGGACGTTTAAGTCAAACAGAAACTAAACAAAAGCTTTCCTGGATCAATTGACATACTACCTCTGGCGCCTTAACTGTGATTCGAGCTAATTTTTTGTCGTGGCGGACCTTAAAGGAACAATTTAACCAATTCATACAATTCTCACTTAAATTTGGGCTCAATCATTTAAACACAACCTTTGGAACATAGATCCTGTCCGAGGAGACCAGAACATGCGAATGGATAAATTCACACTTAAATCCCAAGAGGCCCTAGAGTCGGCTCAGGATGTCGCTTCTAAAAGGGGGAATCCCCAGGTCGACACAGAACACCTACTGTTAGCGCTACTTTCCGACGATCAGGGCATTTGCGTGGAAATAATCAAGAAACTAGGGGCTGACCTTGATCGGATAAGGACCGAGACACTGGAAGCCATAGAGCGATTCCCGAAACAAACAGGCGCAGTAGCTGATAGATATTTTTCCAACAGTTTGCGGGCTGTCCTTGAGAGCGCCTTCAAAGAAATGGAACAGTTACGTGACGAATATGTTTCCGTAGAACATCTATTGATCGCTGTGTCTCAGGCCTCCGGAACCACCGCCGCCAAAATTCTAAACTCTAAGGGGGTTTCTAAAGACAAAATATATACTGTCCTAACTGACATTAGGGGAACCCAGAGAGTAACCGATCAGGCTCCGGAGGAAAAATATCAGGCACTGAAGAGATTTACCAAGGATCTTACGGAGTTGGCCAGTAAGGGAAAACTGGACCCTGTTATCGGTAGAGACGACGAGATTCGAAGAATTATCCAGGTGCTATCGAGACGAACAAAAAACAACCCGGTCTTGATAGGAGATCCAGGTGTAGGTAAGACCGCTATCGTGGAAGGGTTGGCCGGAAGAATAGTCTCTGGAGATATCCCTGAAACACTCAAGGGAAAGCGGGTTTTGTCTTTGGATGTTGGTCAGCTTGTAGCAGGGGCAAAGTATCGAGGAGAATTTGAAGACCGACTAAAAGCGGTCCTTAAAGAAGTGACAAACGCAGCAGGTGAGATAATCCTGTTTATAGACGAAATGCATACACTCGTAGGCGCAGGCGCGGCAGAAGGCTCTATGGACGCTTCAAACATGTTGAAACCGGCTCTGGCAAGGGGAGAACTTCGGGCAGTCGGCGCAACAACAATTAATGAGTACAGAAAATACATAGAGAAAGACGCCGCTCTTGAGCGGAGATTCCAGCCGGTCTATGTAGCTGAACCTTCAGTTGAGGATTCGATATCCATCCTCCGAGGTTTGAAGGAGAGATATGAACTGCATCATGGAGTCCGCATTAAGGACGGGGCTATCATAGCAGCGGTAACATTATCGAATAGATATATTACGGACAGGTTCCTGCCTGACAAGGCTATAGACTTGATTGATGAGGCGTCATCACGTCTGAGGATCGAAATAGATTCGATGCCGACGGAGATCGATGAAATAGATCGAAAAATTATTCAACTACAAATAGAGCAGCAGGCTCTTAACAAAGAGTTGGATCCAACCAGTAAAGATAGGCTGGAAAAAGTAAAAGAAGAAATAGGACGGCTTTCCACAGAGACGGAAGCGCTCAAAGAAATATGGCGCAAGGAAAAAAACGTTATCAGTCAAATCAGACAACTCAAAGAACGCTACGAACATGCAAAAGTTCAGGCAGTTCAGGCTGAACGTGATGGTAATCTTGCCAAGGCGGCCGAGTTAAAGTACGGCATGTTGATCTCACTGGAAAAAGACGTTGCGGACAAAAACACCGAGCTTGAAGAAATCCAGAAGGATGGAGGACTTCTAAAGGAAGAGGTTGGGCCAGAGGATGTGGCGGAAGTTGTAGCGAAATGGACTGGTATACCGGTCGCTCGCATGCTTGAGAGCGAAGTCAGCAAGCTTCTAAACATGGAGGAGAGAATCGGCCAAAGGGTCGTAGGACAAAAGGAAGCCATTGTAGCTGTCTCAAATGCCGTCAGGAGGGCTAGGTCCGGTTTGCAGGACCCGAATCGGCCAATTGGGTCTTTCATATTCCTTGGTCCGACAGGTGTTGGAAAGACTGAGTTGGCAAGGGCGCTGGCGGAATTTTTATTTGACGATGAACAGGCGATGGTACGAGTTGACATGTCCGAGTATATGGAAAGACATTCTGTTGCAAGATTGATTGGAGCCCCTCCCGGATATGTTGGGTATGATGAAGGCGGATATCTAACGGAGGCTGTTAGACGTCGTCCCTATTCAGTAGTTCTTTTTGACGAAATTGAAAAGGCTCACCCGGAAGTCTTTAACGCCATGCTCCAAATACTGGATGATGGCAGGCTCACTGACGGCAAAGGACGTACTGTGGACTTCAAAAACTGCATCATAATAATGACTTCCAACATTGGATCAACCGAAATCAAAGACTATTCGGCGCAAGATGAAGATTCAATGAAAGAGCGCGTCCTTGAGGCGCTTCGTTTCCACTTCAGACCGGAGTTCTTGAATCGTCTTGATGACATAATTATCTTTCACCCTCTTAACAGGGAAGACATCAAGAAAATTGTCGACATCCAGATGAAACGTCTGAACAAGAGGCTGGCGGATAACAAGCTGACTCTTACCCTAAGCCCTGAAGCACGGGAAATGCTCGCAGCCGATGGTTTTGACCCCTCATACGGTGCTAGGCCATTGAAGAGAGCTATTCAGCGACTGATTGAGAACCCACTGGCGTCTGAGATATTGAGTGGTAAATTTAGTCCTGACGACAATATAAAGGTGGTATCCGCTGGAGATAAATTCCAATTTGTTAAATTGAGCTAGATCCGCTCTGAATAGTGATCAACCCGTAAACATCCCGGCAAACTATATTGCTTGCGGGTTGATCGGTCTTGGCGGTTAGTAAGCGCATTTAAGCGCCTATAATTTTGATCAAGGCTCTTTTTCGCCTACCACCATCGAATTCCCCATAAAAAATTTGCTCCCACGGTCCAAGATCCATTTTCCCTTCAGTGATTGCAACGACTACCTCTCTACCCATAATTTGCCTCTTGAGGTGGGCGTCCGCATTGTCTTCTCCCGTTCGATTATGAAGATAACGGTTTACAGGCTCGTGCGGAGCGAGCTTTTCAAGCCACTCCTCGTAATCGCCGTGTAATCCTGACTCATCGTCATTTATGAAAACAGAGGCCGTAATGTGCATGGCGTTGACTAAAATCAGCCCCTCCCTAACACCTGATTCTAAAAGGGTTTTTTCGATTTCCTTGGTTATGTTGACGAACTGTCGCCTCTTGTTTATATTAAACCATAATTCTTTTCTATAACTTTTCACGAAAGCCTCCAGCGATAAATGTTTTCATTTTTGGTGAGGTCAAAGCATATCATGTTTGACCAAGTTCAGTGACCTCAGGGCTTAGAAAATGAAAAGTTGGTAGATAACTAAAATGGAGTTGTATATGCCAAAAGCTTCGGACATAATGACTAAGGAAGTTATCACAGTCACTAGGGATATCTCCATCAGGGATTTGGCTGAAATTCTCCTTCAAAAAAACATAAATGGGACACCAGTGGTTGATGAGCTGAACAAGGTGATCGGAGTAGTATGCGAATCTGATCTTGTAGAATTTAACAAACCGTTGCATATCCCCACTGTATTCGTAATCCTCGATTCCATTATTCCAATAGAAAACCCTTGGCGGTTGCATAAAGATTTCAAGAGGATATCTGCCACAAAAGTTGGGGATATATATTCGCATCCTGCGACGGTTGTAGATCCGGATACAGATGTCACGGAAATAGCGAGAATAATGTCCGATAACAAATATTACACTATTCCCGTAGTTCTAAACGATATGCTTGTTGGAGTCATAGGGAAGGTAGATGTTGTTAAATCACTAACCCTTTTGTAAGGAACTGTGAAGCGTGGCAATTTGACCCGCAACCTTTTTTTGATGACAAATCAAGATAATGGAACTATCCATCTTAATTTACTGATACGCCACCTTGATGACACTGTAAATCATGAATATAGATTATTCCGTGGTCGCTCATGCACCTCAACTCCCGGCTTTCATGACTAAATCCCGCGTTTGATCATCTTTCTCAGGGGCTTTAATTGTTAGTTTCAGGCGAACAAAATTGAACAGAGAACGTCTTACCAACATCCTAGAACTTGTAAGAAACAAAGAGTTGTCAGTCGACAAAGCCGCTGTATTATTTCAGGAACTTGAAACAGAAGATATCGGTTTCGCAAGCATAGATCATCACAGAGCTATCAGGCTGGGGTTTCCTGAAGTGATTTATGGAGAAGGCAAGACGCCTGAACAGATTCTCGAAATTTTTCAGAAGCTGTCAGATCGTAACAATACAGTCCTGATGACCAGAGTCGATGCTGCAAAGGCTGCCTATGTAATGGAACGGGTACAATGCGGCATGGAATACAATTCGCTTGGCCGCACGCTTCTTTACGCACCCAAAGGTATTGGTGTTCGTGGTCAGGGACTAGTGCTGATTGTTGCGGCCGGTACCTCAGATTTACCGGTAGCTGAAGAAGCTAAAGTTACTGCCCTAGCTTTAGGTAATCGGGTCAAGACGTTGTATGATGTGGGCATTGCAGGGATTCACAGAATTCTTGCGCACATCGACCTTATTAATTCTTCATCTGTTATAATTGTAGTAGCAGGGATGGAAGGAGCTCTTCCTAGTGTTGTAGGAGGTCTGACCGATCGTCCCGTCATAGCAGTCCCCACTTCAGTTGGATATGGAGCGTCTTTTGGAGGCATAGCCGCTCTTTTGGGTATGCTCAATTCTTGTGCGCCTGGTGTAGTCGTTGTCAACATAGATAACGGATTTGGGGCAGCCTATGCGGCAAGCGTCATAAATGTGGCTCCAAAAGGCAATTGCGATGTTACCACGGCACCGATAGTTCAGTCGTAATTCGAACAAACTACTTGAAATAACGAACAAAATTCTGCGCTTTTCGAGGACCTATCCCTTTGACTCTGGAAATCTCCGAAGGGGAGGGGAACCCACCAACGGAGTTTCTGTGCTCGACAATTTTTCTCGCCAAGGTCTCTCCAATGCCGGGAACACTTGCTAAGTCTGTTTCACAGGCCTCGTTGAGATCAATTCTTTTTCCGCATGCTAGGATTTGAGCTCCGGAAAGCCTCCCCACAACAGAAATCCGACCGTCGGTGAGGTCAATTACAGATCCGCAAGGAAAAACTTTTATCAATTCCGTCTTATAACGGTTTTTCTGTCCAGCCTGAAGTAATATTTCATCAATTGTGGCTGGTTCAGCAAGGAACATGGTTCCCACTATTTTCATGTTTTTGATGAGACGATATCCGCAATCGCCTGAATTAATTGAAGCGGTCTCTTGGAGGTGGTCGCCGACGTTGTTGAAACTCTGAAGGCCGGGAAAAATCGCAAACGTAAACACGACAGCTATAAGGGCCAATCCTATTGTGGACTTTTTCCGAGAAGTGTGAATCGAGAAATTTTTTTCAGTTGGTCTTGGCAAGATCTTTCTGAAGCTTGTAATCAATGCTATCTACCAGAGCGTTCCACGAAGCCTGTATGACGTTTTCGTTAAAACCGACTGTCCACCAAACATCTTCTCCATCCGTGGATTCAATGAGCACACTCACAACGGCTCCGGTTCCTGAGGTACCCTCAAGCACTCGGACTTTGAAGTCGGTAAGACGCACCTCTCCAACATTTGGATAAAAATTAGTGAGAGCTTGCCTGAGCGCATTGTCTAATGCGTTAACCGGCCCATTTCCTTCCGCCGCCGAAAACTCCATCTTGTCTCTTACAACGATTCTAATAACTGCGTCTGAATAGGTCCTTGTGTCACCTTTTCTCTTGGAACTGGTAACGCTGAATCCATGCAAAGTAAAGAACTTCCTGTGGAGCCCTAGCATTCTCTTGAGCAACAACTCGAAAGATCCGTCTGCAATGTCGTATCTTGCTCCTTGCGCTTCAAGGTCCTTGACTATCTTTAGCACTTCTCCTAGACGGGGATCATCCGGTGTCAAGTCTATCCCGAATCCGGCGGCCTTTAGAGCCAGCGCAGCGCGACCCGCCTGTTCGGAAATCGGCATATGTCTGACAGCCCCGACTAGATGAGGGTCTATATGTTCATAAGCTGAAGGCATTTTTATTACGGCGCTCGAATGCAATCCGCCTTTGTGAGCGAACGCTGCGGCCCCTACATAAGGTTGAGCCTTGTTAGGAGTTCGATTGGCCATCTCATCAACAAATTCGGACAGGTGTTTTAGTAACTTGAGCTTGGCTGGCTCGTACTCCAGCAATTTCATCTTGAGACTAAGCGCTGGAATTATGGAAATTAGGTTCGCATTTCCACACCGTTCTCCAATTCCGTTGATAGTGCCCTGAATCTGAATAACTCCCATTTCTACTGCAGCGAGAGAACAGGCCACAGCGGTATCAGAATCATTATGATTGTGAATTCCTAGAGGCTTCGCCGTTTGTTCCTGAACGACTTTGATAATTTCGGCGGTTTCCGATGGAAGTGTGCCGCCGTTGGTATCACAGAGACAAAGCAGATCAGCCGAACAAGCCGCGTGAAGAGTGCTGATGGCGTATTCACGATTTCGTTTGAATCCATCGAAAAAGTGCTCAGCGTCAAACACCACTCGATCGAAACGCGATCTCAAGAATTCTATAGTGTCCCGTATCATCTGGAGATTGCGTTCCAGGGGAACAGCGAGGATTCCATTGACATGAAGGTCCCAGCTCTTTCCAACTATTGTAACAGAGGATGTTTTTGTATCTAAAAGACTTTGAATCTGAGGGTCTTTATCTGGGGCAAGATCGGCCCTACAGGTACTTCCAAAAGCCGTGATTATGGAATGTTTGAGGTTAAGTCTTTTAGCCTCTTCAAAAAATCGTCGATCTTTTGGGTTGGAACCAGGGTAACCTCCCTCGATGTAGTCTATTCCAATATCATCAAGTTTCTGAGCGATTCTGACTTTGTCATCAAGCGAGAAAGTAATACCCCAAGTTTGGGCGCCGTCCCGTAGGGTAGTGTCGTAAAGTTCTATTGAGACCAAATTCATCCTCCAGACCTGATTGCATTAAAGGGGTTTTTCGAGTTCGAAAACATCGTGGAGGACGCGCACGGCCAACTCTGCATATTTCCGTTTTATTACACACGAGATTTTGATTTCCGAAGTTGATATCATCTCAATGTTGATGCCTTCCCGAGCCAGAGCGGCAAACATTGTCGACGCGACACCCGTGTGAGATCTCATCCCAAGCCCTATGATGGAGACCTTGGCCATGTCCTTGGACCCCGATAATCTATCAGCTCCCAAGATTTCTCTCACTCCCTGGCATATTTCCAGCCCTTTTTCCAGGTCTGACTGCGGAAGGGTGAATGAAATGTCAGTTTTCCCTTCCTCACTGGAATTCTGAATTATAGTGTCCACAACCACATTTGACTCAGCCAGCGCCATGAAAAGCTGTGAAGCGGTCCCTGGAACATCGGGGATCCCCATGAAGGTTATCTTGGCTTCCTTCGTGCTGCATGTTACCGCTCTGACCGATTCTTTTTCCATATCTGAACTCTCCTCTGTGACTAGGGTCCCATCGTTGTCATTAAAACTTGATCTCACAATCAATGGGACTTTATGTCTCATTGCAAATTCAACTGCTCGAATATACAGGACCTTGGCGCCCAACGAAGCCATTTCCAGCATTTCTTCGTAAGCTATTGTTTTAATTTTTCTGGCTTCAGGGACGATATTTGGATCTGTTGTATAAACACCGTCTACGTCTGTAAAAATCTCACACACGTCCGCTTTTAGGCCTGCTGCGACTGCAACTGCGGATGTGTCGGACCCTCCACGACCCAAGGTGGTTATTTCGCCATGGTCGTTTACGCCTTGAAATCCAGCTATTATAACTATGTAGCCATTTCCCAGGTCTTCACTGATCTTGTTTGTGTTTATGTTTGTGACTCGAGCCGCTCCGAACGCACTGTCAGTTGTGATGGGCAACTGCCATCCACAATATGATTTGGCCTTGTGCCCTATTGTTTCGAGGGTCATGGCTAAGAGGGCTATGGAAACTTGTTCCCCCGTTGAAATAAGGACGTCCAATTCCCGATCGTTGGGAATTGGAACGATCTCCTTGGCTATAGCTATGAGTCGATCGGTTTCTCCGGCCATGGCGGAAACCACGACTACAATATCGTTTCCCTGATCTTTACGGGCCGCCACCCTGCGAGCCACATTAGTAATTCTATCCAAAGACCCCACGGATGTTCCTCCGTACTTTTGAACGATTACCGCCATATTTTCTCTCCAAGCAAATTCAAAGATGCTTCAGGAATCTTCAACAAGAGAGAGTCATGTTAGAGTTCCTGTGTCTGACATTTGATTGATCTGTTCTTTAAAGAATCCGGGAATCTTTCATCCCAAGCCCCTGAAACCAAGTAATTCAATTCGAGAAGTCTGTAATTGTCATTTTCGTCACTGAAAAAGAACACCCGCAGTTCAGATTCAGATACAGGGTCCTCATCAGAAGCCCATTCTATGAGCAAAACTCCTTCCAACTCGAGGACCTCCATCAATCCAAGCTCTTCTAATGCATCCCTTCCCACTCTGTAAAGATCTGCGTGATCTATTGTCAGCGAACCCTCATATCGGTTCACAAGGGTAAAGCTTGGACTGATCACTTCATCAACCGGGATTCCCAGGGATTCCGAAATGATGCCTTTTGCGAGTCGGGTTTTTCCGCATCCAAGATCACCCAGAAGAGTGATCATGTCCCCTGATCTCAACACCTTGCCAATCGCCCTGCCGGCGTCAATGGTGTCCTGTTCGGAGTGTGTTTTGATATGGACTGTGTTCTGCATTTCTTTTACGCGCAAATAAACTGGACTTTGAATTGAAAGACGATCCAAAGTGTAATCTCAAATTATACAAGAGGCTTGGCGTCTCATCAAGAACAATATTTTTCATGTGGCAAGCATTTAGTTAACGGTGAGACTCAATTGTGTTGATACCAAAGGTCAATCTTTGATATTATATTGAGTTACAATTATCTTCATGTTACAAGCACACCTCGGAGAACATGGGATGTGACATTATGTTGACAAATATGCGGTTATTATGATCATACGAAAAATGATTTTTATTTGTCGCCAAAGATTTGAACCGTTGTGTCCCCCAACCCTTTTCGTAAGAGCTATGGGATGATTATTGCGCTGATCAAAAGTTTAAGAAACTTTTATGAAAATACTATGGTCTTAAAAAAGAGTTGAAAGACCAGACCAATTCTTCGTTTAGACAAGAGAGGAAGGCGTGACGCCTTAATTACTCAACTATGGATTTTATAAGGCCTTTGCTAGCACTTGCTCCAGATTACAGGAAACGCAACAAGAGACCATTTGTCACTCTTAGCTACGCTCAGAGCCTAGATGGGTGCATCTCGGCGCGTCCGGGGGAACCTCTAGCCTTAAGTGGACAACGGTCGCTAAGGTTGACGCACCAGCTCAGAGCCTCTCACGACGCAATCCTGGTAGGGATTGGAACTGTTTTCTCAGACAACCCCCGACTTACAGTTCGTTTGGTCAATGGATCCAATCCGCGACCGGTAGTTGTCGACAGCTTCTTAAGGATCCCCTTGGACTGCAATATTTTGACTGAAATGTCGCGTGAACCGATTATTATCACTAGCGACAGGGCTGATGAAGACAAGCTGGCAGTGTTGAAGCGGATGGGGGTCTCAATCTTCAAGGTTTCTTCCAGCAAAGACGGATTACTGAACCTTGGCGAGATGTTGGCCATTCTGGGCGATCTTTCTATAAACAGTCTTATGGTTGAAGGAGGCGCCCGCATTATCACAAGTTTTCTCAGAGATAAATTACCGGATTTCATTGTGTTGACGCTTGCCCCAATCTTAGTTGGTGGACTGAGAGCTGTTAGCGACCTAGGTGAATCTGATCCACGTCATTTCTTAAGGCTGAGAAATCCCGGACACCGTTGGCTGGGAAAAGATTTGATTCTTTGGGGTAATCTCATGTGTGATTTCGAAGCTAGTTCCGAACTTCCCACAGCGGTGGGAGCGAACCGCTTTTAGTAACCTATTGAAAATCTTTATAGAAAGCCGCTGAAACAAATTGAGTCGTTCAACTTCAAAAATTCCTGTTAAATCACTATATTTTGAGGGACCGGGGCGCGTGAAGATAAGGGAAAGCTCCATTTCAGGACCCAGCTCAGATGAGGTAGCCGTAAAGACACTGTTTTCAGCCATCAGCGCCGGAACCGAATCATTGGTTTATAGAGGGGAATGGCCCCAGGATTTGACGGTGGACGATAGCATTTCAAGTTTGCGGAGGGGTTTCTCATATCCTCTAAAATACGGTTACGCGGCGGTTGGTCGAATTATCCAGATTGGAGAAAATGTATCTTCAGAATATCTGGGAAAAAATGTATTCTCGTTTAATCCGCATGAAACAGTTTTCCTTTCGAGGACTGACGATTTAGTCTTAATTCCTGAGATCTTGTCTCCTGAAGCCGCTGTTTTTCTGCCCACCATGGAAACGGCTGTTAGCCTTGTTATGGACGGTGAGCCCATAATAGGAGAGGTGGCGGCCATCTTTGGGCAGGGAGTTGTGGGGTTGTTGACAGCCGCTATTTTGTCAAGGATGAATCTAGCCAAGATAGTAACTTTTGATAAATATACGCTTCGTAGGAAAGCTTCCTTAGGCTTAGGAGCGGATTTGTCTATTGACTCGACAACCGATTTCGGAGTTGACCGCTTCGAGGGCTTTTTCAAGAATTCATTGAGTAATGATCACAGAACTGATTTGACATACGAGCTTTCCGGTCGTCCAGAAGTCTTGAATCAGGCGGTCTTGATAACAGGCTTTAACGGGAGGATCGTTCTCGGGTCTTTTTACGGTTCAAAAAAGGCTGACATTCAACTTGGAAGTTGGTTTCACAGGAGCAGAATAAAGCTTATAAGCAGTCAGGTGAGTTCAATAGCCCCTCACTGGAGCGGACGCTGGACTAAATCAAGACGATTGGGATTGGCTCTCAAAATGATTGAAGAAATCGAGCCTGAAAATCTTATTACGCACAGAATTAATTTCTCTGACGCTGATAGAGCTTACAGCCTTATTGATGAGAAACCCGAAGATGTCCTTCAAGTCATTTTCAATTACGAGGAAACCTAATGAGCCATCATGCTGGAGACTCAATTTATACGGTAGCTGTTCAACGCAATTTTATCGGCCATCATTTTCTCTTTGGAGGGGATTGGGGCTCGGAGAACGAGATTCACTCTCATCAATATCGCGTGGAAGTTCGACTGGAAGGTAGGGAACTGGACCAGCACGGTTATCTGGTCGACATCGTAGAAATAGAAGAATTACTTGATAACCTTGTGAGTAAGTTTCGTGACCGGTCGCTAAACGAACTCCCGGAATTTATGGGATTGAATCCTAGTATAGAGCATTTCTCCCGTATTTTTTGTGAAGAATTCTGTGACAGTTTGAAAGCCGATAACATTTTAGCGGTGACCTCAATAATCTGGGAAAATGATATTGCTTGGGCTTCCTTCAGAAGAGAGCGTTCTTGAGAGTTGGTATTGTAATCTACGGAAGCCTGGACATTCTCACCGGTGGCTTCATTTATGATCGAAAATTGGTCGATTATTTAAGGGGTGACGGAATGTCAGTGGAAGTATATCCGCTGCCCTGGCGTAATTATGCGTCTCACCTTACAGACAACTTTTCGTATAAGTTCATAAAACGATTGAGAGATTCCAGGGTTGACATACTGTTGCAGGATGAACTGAACCACCCATCCCTGATAGCTGCAAACTCGTTTTTGTTTCGCTCTAGGGAATACCCCATAGTGTCTATCGTTCATCATCTTAGATGCAGTGAATTACGATCTAATATGGCCAATCGTCTATATCAGACGGTAGAGAAACAATACCTCACATCTAATGACGGGTTTATTTTCAATAGCCAAACGACTCGAAAAACTGTGCGCAATCTGGGAATAAAAACCAAACCGTTTGTTGTTGCGCACCCCGGCAGGAACCGCCAAAACCCTGATGTTGGGCAGAGGTTTATTCGTGAAAGGGCGGAACGAAGCGGCCCCATAAGATTACTGTTCGTTGGAAGCCTGATTCCAAGAAAGGAATTGCACACTCTTCTGGAGGCCCTGTCGCATATTCCAAGAAACGAATGGACGTTAAAGGTAGTGGGCAATCTTGAAACGGATAGGGTATACGCCGATTCAGTTTTTGCCAGTCTGAAACGCCTAGCTTTAGAGGACAATGTAAAATTGTTGGGCTCCATGGCCAGTAAAGATCTCGAGCTGGAATACATGGACAGTCACGTTCTTGCGGTTCCATCTTCGTACGAAGGTTTTGGCATTGTTTATCTCGAATCCATGGGATTTGGCTGTCCATCTTTGGCAACTACCGCCGGAGCCGCGCACGAAGTAATAACAGACGGAGTGGATGGTTTTCTTGTCTCACCTGGGGATGTAGACGCTATTGCCAAGAAAATACTTCTTCTGGCCACTGATAGAAAAATGCTTTCCCAGATGGGGATTGCCGCTCTGGATCGTTTTATAGCTCACCCAACATGGCGCCAGAGTTGTGAAAAGATTTGCGATTTCATGAAGGAAATGGTCCACACTAATCATGTTTAATGAATTAGATTACTCTTTTGCACGATATCTTTCCGCCAAAAAAAGTGTTGATGATCGGGCCTTAAACCGGAGTGTATGGGATAAATTCCGGGAAACTCTCGCAACCTTCGACAGATCGAGGCCCCTTAACATACTGGAAATAGGTTCTGGGATTGGGACTATGTTTGAGCGCTCAATCCAATGGGGGCTTTGGGACGCCGCTCAATACACGGCGTTGGACTCTATGCGGGAAAATATTCTCGAAGCAAGGTTGAGGCTTCCTTTGTGGGCCAAAAAGATTGGGTATTGTGTTGATGATATTTCTGAAACCGAGTTCAGATTTCATGGTTCGGGAATAGACACGATACTAGATCTGCGGACCGGTGATTTCTTCGAGTTCGCTGAACAATGCAGGCCTGCTGAAAAGTGGGACGTGATAATGGCCAACGCTTTCATGGACTTGGTTGATGTTGGAAAGACCCTGCCAATTATGCTGAATCTATTGAAACCACAAGGATTGTTGTTTTTGACAATTAACTTTGATGGAGTCACCATATTTGAACCGGGGATAGACCGTGTTCTTGATAGTCTTATAGAACGCTTATATCATCAGACCATGGATGAGCGGATTATAAACGGCGATGTTTCAGGGGACAGCAAGACCGGCAGACATCTTTTTGAACACGCCAAGGAATAACGGTCTGGAGATTCTTGAGGCTGGGTCTTCAGATTGGACAGTATTTGCGGGGAAAGACGGATACCGTGAGGATGAAGCCTATTTCCTTCATTTTTTAATTCACACCATGTATCTTGCGTTAAAGAACAGACCTGAAATAGACGAGAGCAGATTTAAAAATTGGATTGAGAAGAGACACTCTCAGGTTGAACAGCGGGAGTTGGTTTTCATGGCGCATCAGATTGATATCCTGTGCAGGAAATGACGTATACCTGTAATCTCGAGCATTGTTAAGGTTTAAGACTATTTATTAACCGAATCTGTCATCCGAGATCTTGGTTCTTGCCTCAAGTTGTCTTTCTGTCAGCCAGCCATCTTTTGTTTCATATCGGTTATCAAAACTTGAAACATAGGGCTTGATGTCCAGAAGCGGCGTTTGGTCAATAATGTCCAAATCCTCTATTTCTAGCCTATTGCCATCCACGCTGACCAGTTTCACTATTGAAAAACCAATTGGATTAGGGCGCTTAGGGGCTCTGGTGGCAAAGACACCTCTCAGTTTATCGTCCAGAAAAGGCTTAACGAGAAGATCACAATTTTTTGAGAGGTGGAAATGATAGATCAGGATCAAATGTGAATAGCCATCAATATCCTGCAGTCCTTGCTCATATTCAGTGAACAACTCCACTGAACCCCGGATTCCCTCTGCGGCCGCAGACTGTATGGGCATTCCTTCAATGTCTTTGAAGGGTGAATGAATAATGCCTATGGGACAATATTTTATTTCTGTTATCATTTTCTCAGCCAATGTGGTGGTGACCTAAGCCAAGAGACGTCGATTTGACGCCTCTTGGCGCCTAAATTTATAATTGGAACAAATCAAAAACCTTCAAAGTGATTCCGGTAGTGTAACGCTGTCCACATTCTTCGAACCGGGAAATAGCTATAGGGTGCCGGCAATCACGAGACGCTGGATTTCGTTGGTTCCTTCGTAAATCTGTGTGATCTTGGCGTCACGCATCATGCGCTCAACAGGATATTCAGTGCTGTATCCAAAACCACCCAAAACCTGAACAGCCTCTACTGTAGTCCACATGGCGACATCGGAGCAGAAAGCCTTAGACATAGAGGAATGTCTGATTGTTTCAGGTGGGATCTTGGACATATCCTTAGATACCTTGTCCAAAAGAGAACATGTTTTCCAGAGGAGCGTACGCGCTGCGGTTGTCTTCATGGCCATGTCTGCAAGTTTGAACGCAATGGCCTGATGCTTGATAATGGGCTTTCCAAAAGCGATCCTTTCTTTTGCGTACTGAGTGGCGTATTCGAAAGCTCCCGCAGCGATACCCAATGCTTGCGCCGCCACGGACGGACGACTAAAATCAAGTGTTTTCATCATGATATGAAAACCCATGCCTTCTTCTCCGAGGATGTTTGCAGCGGGGACTTCTACGTCTTCAAAGACCAATTCCCTGGTGTCTGAGGATCGAATGCCAAGCTTGCTTTCTTTTTTCCCTATCGAAAAACCGGCCCAATCTTTTTCAACTATGAAGACACTTGCCCCCTTGTAAGGAGGTACATCGGGGTTTGTTATAGCGTAAATGCTGAATGTGTCTGCGATGCCACCATTCGTAATCCACATCTTGGAGCCGTTCAGGATGTATTTATCTCCTTTTTTTACGGCACGCGTCTTTAGCGCCGCTACATCGGAGCCTCCCTTAGACTCGGTCAGTCCAAACGCCGCAGTCTTTTCACCGCTGGATAGGGGGGTGAGATATTTTTCCTTTTGCTCGTGATTTCCCGCAAGAATAATCGGGAGAGTTCCAAGTTCCTGGACCGATGGTATCAGGGCTACCGATGCGTCCGCTTTGGCCAGTTCCTCTACCACGATGCAATGAGCCAACATGCCAGCTTCCATTCCACCGTAGGCCTCAGGAAAATCTACTCCCATTAATCCGTTTTCTTTCATGAGTTCGAGCATGTCGTAAGGGTACTCGCCCTTTTTATCTCTTTCTTCAGCGGCAGGAGCGACCTTTTCTTTTGCCAGGCGCCTGACCATATCCTGAAGCATTTGCTCTTCTTCAGTAAGTCCAAACCTTTCTACTTCTTCCATGTTTTCCTCCACTAGTGACTTTGATCAATTATGTGTAATCGTAAAAGCCTTTTCCGCTTTTTCTGCCAAGCCGGCCTGCTCGAACCATCTTCTTGAGTAGTCCCGGTGGCCTGTACTTTGGATCTCCAAATTCTTCATAAAGATGTTGTTGGACGTGCAGCATAGTATCCAGCCCCACCAGATCGGCCAAAGCAAGGGGCCCCATAGGATGGTTGGCTCCGAGTTTCATTCCCTCATCAATCTCTGCCGCGGTCGCCAAACCCTCCTGAAGGACAAAAATGGCTTCAGTGATCATCGGAACGAGTATTCTGTTAACTACGAACCCCGGAGCTTCCAGAACCTCTATGGCTGTTTTGTTCATCTTGTTTGCGACTTCCTTAGTGACTGCAACGGTTTCATCCGAGGTCCCGTAACCTCTTATGACTTCCACCAGTTTCATCACAGGAACCGGATTAAAGAAGTGCATACCAATGAACTTGTCCTGTCGATTTGTTGCTCCGGCCATCTCTGTTATGCTCAACGCCGATGTGTTGGAGGCAAAAATAACTTCCGGGGCGGCCAAGGAATCCAGTTCACTGTACACTCTCTTTTTGAGATCCAGATTCTCGATCACCGCTTCAATGGTCATGTCCGCGTCTTTTACCAAATCCGCCAAAGTCAGACACGTCGTGATGCGACCACGAATGTCTCCGGCGTCAGCGCTCGTGATGACACTTTTGTCGACCATTCGTTTAAGATTTTTTTCGATTGTGGCAATGCCTTTTTGAATGAATCTTTCCTCAACATCCATGAGATGGACTTCAAAACCGCTTTGAGAAGCCACCTGTGCTATGCCGGAACCCATCAACCCTGCGCCTATTACGCCGATTCGCTTGATTGTCATTCACAATTCTCCCTTCCCAATGGGAATTATAAGACTAGAAGATCTAGAAATTTTAAAAGATAAATGTTTAACTTGATGTTAAAGATTTAGCAGAGAGGAAAGGTTTGTTCAAGCGTTTCCAACAAAGTTGGAATCCTTCTTTTATACACTTGGATTGATCGACCGCAGCCTGTGTGTTAACATTCTAAAACTTCATAAGTGAGTAAAAATTCCTGGACGAGGAGGATTGGATGCCAAAGGTAGGGGTTGTAGCCGTAGGACAAAGCGCATTTGTCCGTTCATATCCTGGATCGATTCGCGAACTCGCTTTTGAGGCGTTCAGAGACGCGCTCAGTGGATCGGGAATTAACGCGAACAAAATTGAGGCTTCTTTAATTTGCTCAGCGCCGGAGTATGACAAACAAAGGACTCCCGCTGGTTTGATAGCTGAATATCTGGGCCTGAACCCTCAACCAACTTTTTACGTGGAAAGTGTATGTTCATCAAGCTCAAGCGGTTTGAGAACAGCCTATGCGCTAATAGCGTCCGGGCTTCACGACGTAGTTATGGTGCTGGGTTTTCAGAAAATGTCTGAAATATCATCCGCTGAGTCTCAGGAAAGAATGGGCAGAGGCGCGGACATTCAATGGGAAGCGCCATTTGGAACCATGATGCCGGCATACTACGCCATGCATGCGAGGGGACATTTTACAAAATATGGAACAACTGAAGAGGACCTGGCCTTGATCAGGCTAAAGTCATCTACTTACGGAGTGATCAACGAGAAGGCTGTTTTCAGGAAATCACTGACATTGGAAAAGATCCTGGAGCCTAAGTATATTGCGACACCTCTGAAAATGATGGATTGTTGCGCAAATGCGGATGGTTCATCATGCATTATATTAGCCTCTGAAGAAAGGGCTAAGGATTTATGTGAAAAGCCTGTCTGGGTTAAGGGCGTCGGTATGGCTACAGCTCCCATTAATATGGCTGGGCGAGATACTTTCAGCGGTCTTAAGTGCGCTAATTTAGCGGCCAAAAGAGCTTACGACATGGCGGGAGTTGGGCCGAAGGATATCGACGTGGCCGAAGTTCACGATTGTTTCACAATTGCGGAGATGATGGCTTACGAAGATCTTGGGTTCGCTGAACCAGGTCAGGGCAAAGAATTGATCAGAAACAAGGAAACTTACAAAGAGGGACGAATACCTGTCAATGTAGATGGTGGGCTGCTTTCAAAGGGGCATCCAATCGGGGCCACTGGTGGGTCCCAAATCAGAACAATAGTGCTTCAACTCAGAGGCGAGGCAGGAGAAATTCAGGTGCCCAACGCCAAAATAGGGCTTGTTCACAACATCGGTGGAGTTGGAATCTATGGCAACGTCACCATCTTTGGCGTCGATTGACATCTGAGTTGTGATGAATCAATGATCGATCTTATGGAAAATTCTGCGTTGGAAACAAAAGACACCCCAAAACCCGGCGATGAGAAAAAAACCGGAACGACGGAGATTGAAACTGAGCCTGATCCAAACTGTCAGAAGGTTTTCTTCGGCCTCAAACAATTGTGTCGTTCAAGATGGTCAGTCGAATTTGCCAAAAGATTCGGTCCGGGTTGAAAGTGAACCGGTGACGCTGGATGTGTCCCGTTCATGACAAATGTTTTTAACTTACCGCATTGCAAATATTGGAGGAACAGATGGGCTTTGAACAATTTGGCGTTGTGAGCTTCACTGCTACAACCAAGGCTGAAAAGTTCGTGGATTTTCTCAGGGATGGAAAAGTATGCGGCACAATCTGCAAGGCCTGCGGCGCGAAATTCTTTCCACCTCGAAGTGACTGCAACGTTTGTTTAAGTGATGACATGGAATGGTTTGAAATCATGGGTGATGGCAACTTGTTAACCTATACCGAAGCGATGTACGCCCCCGCCGGCTTTGAAAAGGATGTTCCCTACCTCCTAGGTGTAGCGGAGTTTAAAGATGGGAAGGTGTTCGGCAGGCTGGACAAGTCAATGTTGGAAGATGGCATAACCCCAGGGATGAAGATAAAACTGAAGGTTGTAAACCTTGAAGAGGGCCGCGTTAGTTACGAATTGACAGCCGCTTGATCGCCAACTGGCAAACTGAAAAATTTTGTAGGAATAATCTGAGGCTGCGCCAATTGCAAAAAGGCTCCCCGAGTCTTTAATCGTTTTGTTGTTAAAAAAACCGGCGTAATTTTCGAGATTTCCTTCGTTCTACCGAGACATGTCCTCAACAGATGTTTTGTCTCAGAGGACATGTCTTTCAAATGCTATTGAAAACTTTCGATGAGCGACAGCAGTTCGAGTGTCTTCTGTTCCAATAACGCCTTGTCATTTCTTGTTTCTAGATTGAGTCTTATCACAGGCTCTGTGTTGGATGGTCTCAAATTGAATCTCCAGTTGGAGAATTCCATACTAAGGCCATCGATGTGGTCTGTACCAATTTCGGAGCCCTTGTAATGTGACTCTATCCTTGAAATTACACTATGTGGATCAGACACGGTCCTGTTGATTTCCCCGCTCACCGGATACTTCTCCATCCTCGATCTGACGAGTTCAGAAAGGGGTTTCCCTGCTGCGCTCACGGCCTGTGCAAGTACCAGCCACGGAATCATTCCACTGTCACAATAGGCGAAGTCACGGAAATAATGATGAGCGGACATTTCCCCGCCGTAAACTGCATCTTCAACCCGCATCCGTTCTTTTATGAAAGCATGTCCTGCTTTGCTCATAACCGCTGTTCCACCGTTTTGTTCAATTATTTCGACTGTGTTCCAGATAAGTCTTGGATCATGGACAATTCTGGATCCGGGATTAGTTTTGAGGAATTCCTGAGCCAGAAAACCCACAAGATAATATCCCTCGAGAAATTCACCGGTTTCATCGAAAAAGAAGCACCGGTCAGCGTCACCATCCCACGCGATACCGAAGTCAGCATTATGTTTCAAAACAGCGTCAACAGTTCCCTGGCGATTCTCGGGCAGGAGAGGATTAGGGATACCGTTCGGGAAACGACCATCAGGTTCCGGGAAGACGTTCACGAACCTTAGCGGCAATCTGGATTCGATTTTCTTCATGACAGGGCCTGCGCAACCGTTTCCACAATTGGCCACTACCTTCAGCGAAGCCATCCTTGACACATCCACGTAGGTCAATAGGTGGTCCACATACTCGTTCATCAGGTCGACGCGGCTGATCTGGCCCTTGTGGCCACTCTCGCGATCAAACTCGTCGTTGACCACCATGTTTGCGATATCCTTGATTCCGGAATCGCCACTTATAGGTTTGGACTTTTCCCTGACGAGCTTCATACCGTTGTAGTCCATCGGATTGTGGCTTGCCGTAACCATTATACCGCCATCAAGGTCCAGATGGGAAGTGGCGAAATAGACCATCTCCGTCGGACAAAGGCCTATGTCGACTACGTCGCAACCTTGGGCATTGATACCTCTGGCTGTCGCAGCGGAAAGCGCCTCGCTTGAAAGTCGCACATCTCTTCCTATACAAACCTTCTTGGGTTTGAGCAGGGTTGCGTATGCGCGACCTATCTTGAAGGCTATTTCTTCGTTAATTTCGTCCGGAATTCTTCCCCTGATATCATAAGCCTTGAAGCTGTTTCTTACTCCTGATGTTGATTGACTCATGGCCCCTCCTTTAAGCGGGTTGTGATCAAATAATAATTGGGGTCTAAAACATCAACGGTTCAGACGCTCAGCGTGCTGCATGAGCGCCGGCGCAAATATTCCGCTTGTTTGACCGGTTAACAGCGGTTGCGATTCTAAAGCAATCCCTGGTAACCATGTTTCACCAACAATTGCTGAAGTTGCTTTATGTCTTGCGCCTTGTCCTTTCTGCAGACAAGTATCGCGTCCGGAGTGTCTACCACTATCAGGTCCTCGACCCCCACCAGGGCTGTCAGTTTCTGTGGTGAAGAAACGACGCATCCTTTTGCGTTGAGACTGAGAAATTTCCCCTTGATTGCGTTGCCTTCTTCGTCTGAGTTCCAAACGTCCTGGAGCGATGTCCAGCTACCCACGTCGTTCCAGCCTACGTCAACAGGGACGACCAGCACATTGTCAGCCCGTTCCATTACTCCATAATCTATGGAAATGTCCGGGAGAGATTCGTAAACCTCAGCGATGGCCCTGGGCTCATCGGGGGAGTCAAAAAAAGGAATCAACGATTCCATGGCCTTGCTCACCACAGGCAGGTACCTTTGGAGGGCATTTACGATGCTGGAAACTTTCCATATGAACATGCCGCTGTTCCAAAGATAGTCTCCATGTTGAAGATAAGATTGAGCGGTTATCAGGTCGGGTTTCTCTACAAATCTTTCAACCCGGTGAGCTTTAAGTCCACCAAATTCGGCAATCATAGGTCCTAACTGAATATATCCATAACCGGTTTCCGGCCTGTCGGGAATAATTCCAAAGGTTATAAGGTCCCCAGTGTCGGCTGCCAATTTTGCCGCATCTCTTAGGACGGAGCGAAATTCTTCTTCTTTCGTAATCAAATGATCAGCGGGCAGTACCACCATTACGGCTTCCGGGTCCCTTTTTGCCAGCTTGTAAGCTGCAAGCGCCACACACGGGGCTGTATTTCTCCCCACGGGTTCCGCCACAATTGAGTTTTCAGGCATCTCAGGTATTTGTTTGTGGATTTTCTCGCTATGATGAACACCAGTGACTATCATGATTTTGTCGATAGGCGTCACAGGGATCACCCTATCCACAGTAGCTCGAATCATTGTTTTTTCACCAACGATATTCAAGAGCTGTTTAGGTCTGTGTCTACGACTTTGCGGCCAGAAACGAACTCCACTGCCCCCGGCCATGATCACCGTATGTACATCCATTTGCGTTCCTCCAAACTCAATTCCTGACTGAAATCCCAAGTCCTTTTTCCGTTGGTCAGGAAAACTGATAAGAGGGTTTCCAAAACCCGTTCCTAATTATTCAGGCCCATTTGTATTTGGTAATGTTCTTGGAAGACACTGAAATAAATTTCTGCGCTTCTTGATCCATGAATCTAGCACGCGTTAGTCATACTGCAAAACTAAAAGATTCTTGACTTCCGTGAAAGAAAAAATTCTGTGGCTTCAAGGCGCCTACTCAGACGCCTCTGAATTAGTTTTCTTTGCTCGCTCTATCAATTCAAGAATGCTGTCCATTCGCGATTTAGGAGGGGTTTGAAAAGCAAGACGAAACTTTTCCGGTCCGAGCCTACGCTGAAAGAGAGAAATTGTGTCGAAACGATGATTCCAGCAGATAAGGGCCCTAGCGCATGGAAGGCTTACCGCTTCCACGAGACAGTAGGCAAAAGTTACGGGGCCACCCAACCTGGGGCACCTGATTTCAAGGTCATCAAAACAATTATCCGTATCGTTCATTTCAGGAGGCTTTCATAGAATTTGTTTTACAAATGAGGGGAGACGCCGAATTTTAGAGCGGCGTCTCTCTATAAAACAAGGCTACAGCTTGGGCTTGGGAAAGCCGTCGAGAGCCCGAAGCGCACACTCAATTTCTTCCATAGGCATTTCATAATCACATAGCTTGCCCTGGAAAAAGGCGTCATAGGCGGCTAAATCAACCAGTCCGTGGCCACTCCAATTTACGAGAATCACCTTCTCTTTGCCTTCTTCTTTAGCCTTCTTTGCTTCCTGAATGACAGCGGCCAGGGCGTGATTAGTTTCCGGAGCGCTTATAAAACCTTCAGTTCGGGCCCATGTGACCCCTGCGTGGAAGGTTTCCAACTGATAAACCGCACGTGGTTCTACAAGACCGTCAAGTATCAACTGGCTTACGAGAGGCGCCATTCCATGATATCGAAGTCCACCGGCATGGACGGGCGCTGGAACAAACATATGTCCAAGAGTATGCATTGGTAAAAGAGGAGTCATTTGAACCGTATCACCGAAATCGTATGCGAACGGTCCTTTTGTCATCGTTGGGCATGAAGTCGGCTCTACGGCGATAATCTGAATCTGCTTGCCGGCGATTTTATCTCGAATAAATGGGAATGATATTCCGGCAAAGTTGCTTCCGCCACCAGCGCATCCTATTACGATGTCGGGATAATCTCCCATGATGGCCATCTGTTTCTGAGCTTCTAGGCCGATAATGGTCTGATGTAGAAGAACGTGATTAAGGACACTCCCAAGCGCATAGCGAGTCAACGGACGCCCGTGGGCTTCGCTCGTCACAGCGTCTTCCACGGCTTCACTGATCGCTATACCCAGGCTTCCGGGCGAATTCGGATCCATGGCCAAAATTTTCTTGCCCGCTTCGGTCTCTGTACTCGGGCTAGGCACACACGTAGCTCCCCACGTGTTCATCATGAGGCGGCGATAAGGTTTCTGCTCATAACTGATCTTGACCATATAGACCTTAGCCTCGAGTCCGAATTGTGAACATGCGAAGCTCAGGGCGCTGCCCCACTGACCTGCGCCGGTTTCAGTCGCTATCCGCTTTACTCCGAAAACCTTATTATAATAGGCTTGAGGAATTGCCGTATTTGGCTTGTGGCTGCCGGCAGGGCTAACACCTTCATTCTTGTAATAGATCTTTACAGGGCAGTTAAGAAATTTCTCAAGATGGACTGCCCGATAAAGAGGAGTGGGGCGCCATATGAGAAGCTTTTCCAAAACCGGATCTGGGATTTTTATCCATCGTTCAACACTCACCTCTTGCTCAATGAGGTTCATTGGGAAAACAGGCGCCAGGTCTTCGGGGCCTATAGGTTGATGAGTGCCAGGATGAAGTGGAGGCTGCAGGGGAGTGGGCATATCCGCTGCTATGTTGTACCACTCCCGAGGAATCTCGTCTTCTCGCAAAAAAACTTTAACTGGCATTTGATTCTCCCTTTCAAATTGTGAATCAATCAAACCCTGATGGGCCTTACAGTCAAACATCTTATTTTTGAAATGAACCATTTGCTATTTTATCGGAGCCAGGAAAATGTTCGTCCACTTTTTTCTACTTTATAGCTGAACCGGGAGATATTTCCTCTCCGAAATCACAGAGTACGATTTTTCCTTCAGGGGAACTTGCGGCAAGGACCATGGCTTCACTGGTTCCAAACCTCATTTTACGAGGAGCGAGGTTGCATACTACCGCCGCCTTTCTGCCGACAAGATCTTGAGGTGAGTACCGATGACTTGATGCCAGCGAACACTGTTCGAATTTCCCTGCCGACATCGACCCTAAGTTTTAGGAGTTTGTCGGATCCCTCAACTTCAGAAGCGGAAAGAATCTTGCCTACCCTGAGGTCTATTTTTCCAAAATCATCGAAGGCAATTTCTTCCTTAAAATCTGGAGTATCAGTTTTTAGCTCTTTTACCGCGAGATCGTCCTTCGAAGCCTCAATGAGCCTGGTCATGGCGCCTGGTTCAAGCCTTTCTACAAGTTTCTCAAAAACATTTACTGACCTCTGCTCCAGATCAAACTTTATATCTTCCCATCTAAGGTTATCCAAGCCTAATATTTGCTCGACTTTGACACTGTAGGACGGCACGATGGGTTTGAGCAATATTGCCAATATCTTAGAGCAATTTATGGCAAAAGTCAGGTCATTGCGGGCCTTCTCTGGATCAGATTTAATCGTGGCCCACGGTTCATTCTGCTGGACATAATTGTTGGCTATGTCCGATATTGCAAGAATATTCCTTACCACGTTAGAGTATTTAAGAGCGTTGTAATCATGTAAACACCGGTCGGCGTGAGCCAGAACATCCTTAATAAGTCCTTCACAGCCTTGCGGGACTATTCCAAGTGTCGAATCAAGCCTCTTGTTGAGGAAACTCACAGATCTGCTGATGAGATTAGTGATATTGTTTACAAGTTCCGCATTTGTCCTGTTGACAAACTCTTCAAGGTTCAGGTCTATGTCGTCAATCGTAGGTCCAAGTTTAGCAGCGTAGAAATACCTCAAGAACCAAGGATTGATCTGGTCGGCGAATTGTCTCGCCGTTATGAATGTGCCACGGCTCTTCGACATTTTACGCGAGTCGACGGTCAGAAACCCGTGAACATGGACTGCGGTGGGGATTCTATAATTAGCGGCTTTGAGCATAGCCGGCCAGAACAGAGTATGAAAGTAGGCTATATCCTTGCCTATGAAATGGTGTATTTCGGTTTTGGACGCATGGTCTATCCAGTATTCCTCGACAGATACATCGTCTTTGCCGGCGCAGTAGTGCTCAGTCGCCCCGATGTAGCCGATTGGGGCGTCCAGCCAGACGTAAAAGAATTTGTTTTCTTCCCCTGGAATCCTGAAGCCAAAGTACGGCCCATCACGTGATATGTCCCAGTCTCTTAATCCCTGGTCGATCCATGTGTGAACAAATCCCTTCACTTCATCCTGCAAATGGCCACGTTCAGATGTCCATTCACGAAGAAAATCGTTGAAATCAATCAACTTGAAAAACAGGTGCAGGGAAGACCTCATCTCAGGTTTTGCGCCGCAAATCGCGCAATGGGCGTCCTGTAGTTCCGTAGGTCTGTAAGTTGCGCCGCAAGACTCGCAAACATCTCCGTACTGTTCGAGAGCTGAACATTTGGGACATGTCCCTTTTATGTACCTGTCAGGGAGGAATCTTCCGCATCTTTCGCAATAGAACTGTTCGATATCCCGCGAATCAATGTGCCCCTTTTCCTTGGCTCTAAGGTAAATAATTTCGCAGTGTTTCTGATTTTCAGGCGAATCCGTGGTGTAGAATTCGTCGAAGCTGACCTCGAATCGGCTAAAGTCAGCCTGATGCCTGTCGTGGAATTCCCCCACAAGCGCTTGCGGAGTCATCCCTTTCTTGGCGGCGTTTATTTCAATTGGAGTTCCATGAGCGTCCGAGGCGCAAACATAAAGGACGTCATTACCTATAAGTCTTTGGAACCTCACAAAGATGTCAGTCTGTATATATTCAACCAGGTGCCCAATATGGATGTCGCCGTTGGCGTAGGGTAGGGCGCTCGTGACAATCAATTTGCTCAAAATGATCTCCTGACCTTCAATCCAATCAGATTCTAGCGCCACCCACCGGCTGGCATGAATTGCGAAGCGCTGCGTAAATTCTGCGACTATTCCTTAACTATTTCCAAGGCTTCGAGGTTAGGATCTTTTTCCTTATCAACTTTAAAGACCCTGGCCTTCATAACTATTGTTTCCATTTCCTTGAGCGAATCCAGGACGGTGGCTTTTTCCTTCTTTATCCATACCTTGTTGAGTGTTATGTAGCTAACTCTGTCGGCGATGATAAAGTTCACGTAATCGTCTCCCAGTGGAGAGGGGAGATCACTTTTTTTGTAAAATCGGACTGAAAAAACGAATTCTTTATTCAGAAACCTGCTAGGGTTTTCTGTGAGGCTTACTATGGTAAGGTCCTCGTTAAGATTCCTGTAGATGCCGCCCTTCATGTAATTTAGAGGGCTGCACCCGATAAAGAGCACAGATAGCAGGGCGCCTGCCAGAATCAATTTGTGTATAGTCATAGAAAGCTTCACAGCATACTTCTAGCGGAACTTCCTATTTTACATGAAACACATTTTAAAGTCAAAAAACGATACCTGTTAGCAAAAGTCTCCTGATTTACACAATCTCCCGAACTCACCGGCAATGCCGGCCTGAACGGCATCTTTGATGTCGTTGAGGCGCTCCAAGGTTAAACAATTGCAGAAATTGAGTCTGTGACCAGAGTCACTAGAATGGCGCAGAAGTAATAGAAAAAGGCGGCCAGAGAAATCTCTGACCGCCTTCAACGTTTTCCAGGATCAATATATTAAACGGTTACAGCCCAAAGTCCGCAACAGCGCCTAACGGGCCAAAATCCTTTGTCATCTCTGCGTAGACAGGCTTGCCTACCAGAAACGAGTAGATTTCATCAGCCTTTTGAGGCAAGTCCACATCCTTGAATTTCTCGGGGTACAGGATCTTCCCCGCGGCATAGGCGTCCGCTATGGCCGTATCCACATTTGTAACGTAATAATTGAATGGATAAAGGACATAAACTTTCTTGTCACTAAAAGCCTTAAGTCCCTTGTAATATTCGGGCCTTTTCGCAATGTCCTGCTTGATAAGGGTGAGTCCCCCACCGTCAACAAAGATTATTGAGGGATTCAGCGTCAGGAGTTGTTCTTTGTCAACGAAAAGATGCTCCTTTTTGTCAGTGATCTTTTTCGCAATGTTGTTGGCCCCAATCCACTCCAACGGGGTGTAGCTCGCGTCCGTGCTCTCTATACCCTGAACCCCTTTGTATCCTATGGCGCCAATGTAGACTTCGGGTTTAGTGGAATCGTCAATGCCCGTTGTCCTGGTCGCCAGATCTTTCCGGGAATTCTCGATGAATGCGATTACTTCGTCGGCTCTTTTTTCCTTATTCAAAATTTTACCGGCCAATCTAAGCGAATCATAAACAAGTTCGTCAAACGATGCGAATCGTCCGTGAGTAAGCACCACTACCGGGATGCCGAGTCTTCTTTTGAAGTGCGTCGGCGTTGCTGGACTCCATGTACGATATGAAGATAACATCCGGTTTCAGCTGCAGAACCGCTTCCAGGTCCGGTTCCTTGTTTATGGTTCCCGGACCACCAGGCCCTATTCTTGGAAGTTTTGTGAGTTCCTGGTGGGCGATGATGTATGGTCGGGCAAAAGACCTCGTTTTCTCGAAATCCTCTATGCCCACTAATCGATCAGTGGCCTGAAGGTATGTAATCAGCCGAAGAGTTCCGGAACTCAGAGCAATGATCCTTTGGGGATCAAGGGGCGCCACAACCGTGCGTTTGGCCATGTCCGTAACAGTGACTGTCTTGCCTTCAGAAGCGTCAAGCTTACCGACGATAATTCCGGTCACGCATGCGATTGCCAGAAAAAATGCCAATATCTTTGTCATTAAGCGACCCCTTCCATTTCATGATGTGTGCAGCAGTGTAACGGGACGACGACAGAATGACCGGCCACCTCTTTAATCAACGCCGTCACACCGTATACCTCCTGAATTACCTCAGGTGTAATCGATTCCCTGTTTTCAATTGCGTAAACCTGTCCCTGTTTAAGGAAAAGAACCGTGTCCGCAAAACGGAGAGCGAGGTTCAGATCATGAATGGCAATCATGGCGCATACCCCTCGATGTTTCACCGCTTCCGTAACAAGACCCATAACTTCCAGTTGATTTCTGACATCAAGGTTGCTGGTCGGCTCATCGAGCAAAAGCACATCCGGTTCCTGAGCAAGCGCCCTTGCAATGACAACTTTTTGAGCCTGACCCCCGCTCAGCGTTTTAACCGTTCGAAGGGAATGCTCAGCCAGTCCCATCACTTGGAGCACGTTTTCGACAACGGAGATGTCATGACTCGTCGGTCCCCATTTCATGTGCGGCTTGCGCCCGAGGAGAACCGCGTCAAATATCGTAAGGCTTTCCTGGTCGTAACGCTGGGGAACGTAGCCAATCCTTTTGGCGATTTCATTGCGTTTCAGGCTCAGGATTTCCGTTTCGCTCAAGAGAACCGTTCCCATCTGCGGTCGTAATATCCTGTTGAGGCATTTCAAAAGGGTTGACTTGCCCGCGCCGTTTACACCCAGTACCCCCAGAATCTGTCCGGGATTCATCTCGAATGACACATTTTTTAAAATATTTACGCTGTTGTAACTGAAATGAATCCCGTTAACTGATAAAATCACCTGTCATACCCCTTAATAAGCAGATAAAGAAACAATGGAGCGCCCATGAAGGACGTAAGGACGCCCACGGGCAGGGTGCCGGAACCTACAATGGTTCTGCCGATAGTATCCGACAGCAGGAGAAGTAGAGATCCAATCAGACAGGACACCGGGATGAGGAATCTGTGGTCCGCCCCGACGAGACGCCTTCCGATGTGAGGGGCTAGCAGGCCCAGGAAGGCTATTACCCCAAGGAATGCAGTCACGAGCGAGGCTACGATGGCCGTGATGAACATCCCCACCAATCTGATCTTTTCTACTTCTACCCCCAGAGCCAGAGCGGTATCCTCCCCGGCTGAAAGAGCGTTCAAGTCCCATCGCTTGACCGTAAAGTATGCAGTGGCCACAAGTGTCAACGCTATCATCCAGAAGATCTCGGTCCAGTTCGAACGACCAACATCTCCAAAGGTCCAAAAGACTACAGAAGCTATCTCAACCTCCGTAGCAAAGTACTGGACCAGTATGGTTCCTGACACAAACAGCGAAGACAGGGCCACACCCGCCAAAATAACGGCCTCAGGCGCCATCTTCTTCAATCTCGCCAGCGCCAGTATGGTCCCGGTTGCGAGCAACCCTCCCATAAAGGCGCAAAACGTCACAGAGTACAAATTCCTTATGGTCATCGGCCCGGAGGAACTTACAGTCTGAACGATGCTCGTCTGCGCTGAACTACTGGCGGCGCCACCGGCGCCCAGGACAACTATCGCAAACGCCGCTCCAAACGCCGCTCCCTGGCTGATTCCAAGGGTGAAGGGCGAACCTAGGGGGTTCCTCAAGAGGCATTGGATGATTAAGCCTGAAAGCCCGAGGGCCCAGCCGGCGACCACGGCCGACACTATCCTGGGGAACCTTATGTTCCATATTACAATCTTTTTACATGAAACACACTTTAAAGTCAAAAAACGATACCGTAGCAAAAATCTCCTGATTTGCGCAATCTCCCGAACTCACCGGCAATACCGGCCTGAACGGCATCTTTGATGTCGTGGAGGCGCTCCAAGGTTAAACAATTGCAGAAATTGAGTCTGTGACCATAGTCACTAGAATGGCGCAGACGTAATAGAAAAAGGCGGCCAGAGAAATCTCTGACCGCCTTCAACGTTTTCCAGGATCAATATATTAAACGGTTACAGCCCAAAGTCCGCGACAGCGCCTAACGGCCCAAAATCTTTGGTCATCTCTGCGTAGACAGGCTTGCCTACCAGAAACGTGTAGATTTCATCAGCTTTTTGGGGCAAGTCCACGTCTTTGAACTTCTCGGGGTACAGGATCCTGCCCGCGGCGTAGGCGTCCGCTATGGCCGTATCCACATTTGTGACGTAATAATTGAAAGGATAAAGCACGTAAACCTTCTTATCATTAAAAGCCTTGAGTCCCTTATAATATTCAGGCTTTTTCGCAATATCCTGCTTGATAAGGGTTAGTCCCCCACCGTCAACAAAGATTATTGAGGGATTCAGCGTCAGGAGTTGTTCTTTGTCAACGAAAAGATGCTCCTTTTTGTCAGTGATCTTTTTCGCAATGTTATTGGCCCCAATCCACTCCAACGGGGTGTAGCTCGCGTCCGTGCTCTCTATACCCTGAACCCCTTTGTATCCTATGGCGCCAATGTATACTTCGGGTTTAGTGGAATCGTCAATGCCCTGTTGTCCTGGTCGCCAGATCTTTCCGGGAATTCTCGATGAATGCGATTACTTCGTCGGCTCTTTTTTCCTTGTTCAAAATTTTACCGGCCACTCTAAGCGAATCATAAACAAGTTCGTCAAACGATGCGAAGCGTCCGTGAGTAAGCACCACTACCGGGATGCCGATCTTCTTTTGAAGTGCGTCGGCGTTGCTGGACTCCATGTACGATATGAAGATGACATCCGGCTTGAGTTGCAAGCACCGCTTCCAGGTCCGGTTCCTTGTTTATGGTTCCTGGACCACCAGGCCCTATTCTTGGAAGTTTTGTGAGTTCCTGGTGGGCGATGATGTATGGTCGGGCAAAAGACCTCGCCTTCTCGAAATCCTCTATGCCCACTAATCGATCAGTGGCCTGAAGGTATGTAATCAGCCGAAGAGTTCCGGAACTCAGAGCAATGATCCTTTGGGGATCAAAGGGCACTACAACAGTGCGTTTGGCCATGTCCGTAACAGTGACTGTCTTGCCTTCAGAAGCGTCAAGCTTACCGACGATAATTCCGGTCAACGAAGGCTATTGCCAGAAAAAACGCCAATATCTTTCTCATTAAGCGACCCCTTCCATTTCATGATGTGTGCAGCAGTGTAACGGGACCACGACTGAATGACCGGCCACTTCTTTAATCAACGCCGTCACACCGTATACCTCCTGAATTACCTCAGGTGTAATCGATTCCCTGTTTTCAATTGCGTAAACCTGTCCCTGTTTAAGGAAAAGAACCGTGTCCGCGAAACGGAGAGCGAGGTTCAGATCATGAATGGCAATCATGGCGCATACCCCTCGATGTTTCACCGCTTCCGTAACAAGACCCATGACTTCCAGTTGATTTCTGACATCAAGGTTGCTGGTCGGCTCATCGAGCAAAAGCACGTCCGGTTCCTGAGCGAGCGCCCTTGCGATGACAACTTTTTGAGCCTGACCTCCGCTCAGCGTTTTAACCGGTCGAAGGGAATGCTCAGCCAGTCCCATCACTTGGAGCACGTTTTCAACAACGGAGATGTCATGACTCGTCGGTCCCCATTTCATGTGCGGCTTGCGCCCGAGGAGAACCGCGTCAAATATCGTAAGGCTTTCCTGGTCGTAACGCTGAGGAACGTAGCCAATCCTTTTGGCGATTTCATTGCGTTTCAGGCTCAGAATTTCCGTATTCGCTCCAGAAGGACCGTTCCCATCTGCGGTCGTAATATCCTGTTGAGGCATTTCAAAAGGGTTGACTTGCCCGCGCCGTTTACACCCAGCACCCCCAGAATCTGTCCGGGATTCATCTCGAACGACACATTTTTCAAAATGTTTACGCTGTTGTAACTGAAATGAATCCCGTTGACTGATAAAATCACCTGTCATACCCCTTAATAAGCAGATAAAGAAACAATGGAGCGCCCATGAAAGACGTGAGGACGCCCACGGGCAGGGTGCCGGAACCTACAATGGTTCTGCCGATAGTATCCGACAGCAGGAGAAGTAGAGATCCAATCAGACAGGACACCGGGATGAGGAATCTGTGGTCCGCCCCGACGAGACGCCTCCCGATGTGAGGGGCTAGCAGGCCCAGGAAGGCGATTACCCCAAGGAATGCAGTGACGAGCGAGGCTACGATGGCCGTTATGAACATCCCGACCAATCTGATCTTTTCTACTTCTACCCCCAAAGCCAGAGCGGTATCCTCCCCGGCTGAAAGAGCGTTCAAGTCCCATCGCTTGACCGTAAAATATGCAGTGGCCACAAGTGTCAACGCTGTCATCCAGAAGATCTCGGTCCAGTTCGAACGACCAACATCTCCGAAGGTCCAGAAGACTACAGAAGCAATTTCTACTTCCGTTGCAAAGTACTGGACCAGTATGGTTCCTGACACAAACAGCGAAGACAGGGCCACGCCCGCCAAAATGATGGCTTCAGGAGCCATCTTCTTCAATCTCGCCAGCGCCAGAATTGTCCCGGTCGCGAGCAACCCTCCCATAAAGGCGCAAAACGTCACAGAGTATAAATTTCTTATGGTCATCGGCCCGGAAGAACTTACAGTCTGAACGATGCTCGTCTGCGCTGAACTGCTGGCCGCGCCACCGGCGCCCAGCACAACTATCGCAAACGCCGCTCCAAACGCCGCTCCCTGGCTGATTCCAAGGGTGAACGGTGAACCGAGAGGGTTCCTGAGTAAACATTGTATGACTAGGCCTGAAAGCCCGAGGGCCCAGCCGGCGACCACGGCCGACACTATCCTGGGGAACCTTATGTTCCATATTACAATCGCCGCCTGAGGCTCATCATAGCCGATCAAGGCCGTGACAACCTTATATAGCGACAATTTGTAAACGCCCGCGGTAATCGAGTACATGGCCAGAGCAACCAGAGACACAGACAATATCCCAAACAGAAGCGACTTGCGCCTCACGTACGCTTTGTACTGGGAAGCGATTTCAGTGGGTTTACCGGAAGTCACTTAATCACATCCACATCCGCACGACGCACAGTCGGGGCAGAGTTTACGACCTGTGACTCCGTCCTTACTTATGGTGGAGATGAAGGTCACCGGAAGCGGTATTGCGCCCTCTCTCAAAAAAGGTTTAAGTATCAAGAAATAGTCTCCTTTGAGCAAAATCTGTCGAACTGGCAAAAGTTTGCGGACAAACCTCTAGTAATACACGCCTATAAAACATAACACTCAATATGTGCTACGTCAAGATAGACATGTAGCAAGATGCGCACACGTGGAGCGGTATCCAATTGGTTTTTTGGCATTACCTAAATGTAAGTGTAGCTTTTTGTCGAATAAAAAAGAGTGTAGTATTTTCTGATCGCCTTTCCAAAAGCCGGATGTTGACAGGTGGCATGAAAGTAATTAAGATGCTATCAGACGCCTTGCGTTATAATTCCAATTACTAAGGAGTCGCGTGTTATGAAACGATCGGTCTTTGCCGCTCTATTATGCCTGATCCTGTCGTTTGCCCTGGTTGCTGTATCGTCAGCTCACTTTGCCATGGTCATACCTTCAAATGATGTGGTGGGGAAAGAAGACAAAAAAGAAATAGGAATCCTGATCCAGTTTACTCACCCATTTGAGGGCGGGCCCCAGATGCAGATGGACAAACCCGAGAAATTCGGTGTCGTTCAGGGTGATAAGGTAATCAATTTGCTTGACACGCTAAAGGAAAAGAAAGTTGACGGAAAGTCCACATGGGAAACCTCATTCAAGGTTACCAAACCGGCTGATTACTCCTTTTTTCTTGTGCCGAAACCTTATTGGGAGCCTGCTGAAAACAAGTTCATACAGCATATTACAAAGGTCATAGTGGACGGCCTCGGCGCTGAAGAAGGCTGGGATAAGTCCATCGCCAAGGAGGCTGGCTTGCCGGCGGAAATAGTCCCCATGACACGCCCATACAGCCTGTATGCGGGAAACGTATTCACCGGCCAGGTTCAGAAGGACGGCAAACCTGTTCCTGATTGCGATGTTGAAATAGAATTCTGGGGAAAGGGAAAAACCAAAGCTCCAACTGATTCCCATGTAACTCAAGTAGTAAAAACCAATGAAAACGGCTGTTTCACGTTCGCTATGCCCAAGGCAGGGTGGTGGGGTTTCGCAGCTCTTATGGATGGCGACAAGCCTATAAAATTTGAGGGTAAAGATAGAAAAGTGGAGCTCGGGGCCGTTATGTGGGTACACGCCTACCCCATGGAATAATCGTGTTCGTCCGCAAGACGTAACGCGAATTATCAACAAGCCTTAATCGCCTTTCCAGTAGATACCGATATTATTGCAGATCAAGCCTGTGTTTAGCCACGCTCGCGGGTTTGACCTCATTTCATTTTAAACAGAGAGATTTGCAATGAATTGCATTAAAAGAAATCTTGGGACCGTGATTGAGTTTTGTCTTTTATTGTTTATTCCGGCTGTAATATTGATAATTGGAGCGGGTGAATGCCAAGCGCACAAAATCAACGTTTTTGCGGTAGTTGAAAAGGATTCTCTAATGGTGGAGGGATATTTTCCTGGCAATGTAAAGGCTCAAAATTCTCCAGTGGAAGTCTACGACTCATCCGGCGCGAAAATAGCCCAAGGCCGGACCGACACTGCCGGTGTCTGCAAGATCAACCTTACTGAAATGAAGCCCATCAAGGGAGATCTCAAGGTCGTAATTGCCACGGGTGATGGACACCGGGCGGAATATGTGGTCAAGGCCGCCGAAATCCCATCCAGCTTCAAGTAAAGAAAAAGGAGGCTTATGCCTCCTTCAACTTACATATCAATTCACTTGGGAGTTTAATAATTTAGATCAACACAGTTCAGATATCAATTTATATGCCCGGCTTGAACTAACCGTTTGACACAACATCCCAAAGACGATCAAATCCACCACCTTCTTCGTCTTTCTTGTCCTCATCTTCCTTCTCTTCTTCGCCGTCCCCATCATTGCTCATCGCGTTTTTGGCGTCACCTGCGTCCCTGGCGAAGCGGGTGTACATGGGGAGCATTTGGCCTTGGTCACCTATAGATGATGTGCGGATCTGGTTGGACTGTGAACTTATCGTTGCGCTCGAAGCGTCAGCGTTCAGTGTTCCGATCTGCAATATAGCCATCGCCGTGACGACGGCCAAGAGCACTATTACCGGCGAATATTTTCTCATCTGGGAAACCCTCCTCCCTCCATAAATGAGCAAACATCATGAAATATAATAATAAAACTAGAATTCGGCCGTAATGTTGTACATGCCGCCGATTACCGGATCTATCGACCGATCGCGCGTCCCGCCATTTAACAAATTATTTTGGTTCCAATTGACCGCAGATCTATCGATGCATGCGTAGCTAAACCATTTGCCAGGTTCCCAGTAACTGACGTTTATGCCGACTTTCAAGCCTTCAAGGAGCTTCCAGTTCACCCCCAAGCCAATCTCGTAGCCCAGGGAGCGTTCAGTAATGTTGGGAGTGAGATTGTTTTGACTCATATATGCGCCAGGTGACACACGAGAGAAATCTATATTGCCCGTAGCCCGAGTAGGAGTGTCATCGCTTATCTCAGGCCTTAGGCAACCCCATTCATATCCATCGGAACTCCTTTGCGCCCAGAAAAAACTTCCAAAAAAATTCAAATTCGCTGCGATCGCATAATCCAGTCGACCTGCAAGAACAAAAGCGTCCCTGATAAATCCGTTGCCGCTGAGATTATAAGCGTGAATTCCTGAACCGTAATCGTACGCAAATAGAAAACTGTAAGGTAAGATTAGACTGTAATTCCCGAGACGTGAGTCATATGTTGGATGCCTGACAAAAGCGGCTGGTTGCCTGTCGATATACATTCCATTTCGCCTGTCCGGTCCAGGTGACCATAGGCTGAGAAAACTGATCTTGGCCGGTCCTGCCAGGATTCCAGTCTCGATACCGGCCTGCAACTGTTCAATGTAACGGGTTTGAGGGAGCGAAGGAAAACCCGCGGTAGGTGGTCCTAATGGTCCTTGACTTTGGGGTGGAGCGGGCATGGGACCGTTACCATTTCGGTAATCAGCTCCGAAACGATCCGTCCAGTAAAGCCACGCCAACTCGGAATTCAGGAAGAATCTTCCATTGTTGTATTTTTGGTAAACGGTGCCGTGGAACAGATCTGAGTCCAACGGAACAATGAGAGGCCTTTCATTGGGCGCACGGAGGTCAGCCTCCGGGCCAATATGATAGCTTCCATATGCGCCCAGGATGCCTGCCGAAAGGGGGCCATTAGAATAGGTCACATAAGCCAGAAAGTCATTCGAAAACGCCCCACTCCTGTCGGCCCGGCTGTAATATTCTCCTGACGGCGTTCTGCGAGCATCGTCCGAATCGACATACCTGGGAAGATCATACGGATCAGCAAAAGCATGGACGTTTCTGTTGCTCCCGTTGATTACCCAGATGCCCGAGCTGCCGACGAACCTAAAAGGATAATAGGCTATGCCAATATCAAAAGGCCCGTAAGGGACAGTTAACGCCATCGACTCAGTTGTTGACGAATCTGACCCGTCGTATTGAAGACCGGTCCCGAATTTCCAAGGCCTTTTACCAATAGCGAATACTCCCCATGGAAAGTTCGCTGCAGCCCAAAACTGGGTCCACTGGCCTTCACTGAAAGCGTTCCAAACGCCAGGAGCGTCTTGAGTAACATAATATGACGATGCGGGGTCACCCCATGAACCTAACCGATAATGACCATACAGTCTCAAAGCGGAATTGATCTTTATGATAAGGTCAAAATCAACCTCTAAATAAGACCATGCGGCGTTTGCCCCTGAAACAAAGTTTGTGTCGAACTGACTACCATTCCAGAAGTTAAGGTTGGCTGTTCCCTGGTTTGCGGCGTCGAGGTTGTAATTGCCAAAGAAACCTTTTGTCCCCTGCTGGTTATACCATTCATGGGATCCAGTCAAATGAACCTGTCATTCCGAATTCCCATGCGAGAGCAGGGCCTGACAGCGTGACCAATAACATAGCCGTCAGGCCTACGTAGGCAAATCCCCACTTTCTAGGCATTGCATCCTCCAAATCCTAAACAAACAAAAAAATCAAAAAAGTGTAGATAGCACGTAACATATATAAATAGCACTCACAAGCTTTTTTTAAAAAAATCAGAAATTAAAATGGCCGCTGTTGAGGAAATCCACGTTTCGAAACTTGTTATTAGTTTTAACCGTAAGTTTGCTCGATTTGAAAATTACAAAAGGAGCCTAACCTGGTTTAATCTTAAAAAATTAGCCGGTTTGTAACTAGCGTGGAGAAGATTCAATTGCCCTGTATTGACAGATATAGTATTACTTAGTAATACTATAAGCCCAGTTCGGTAGTCAAACATAAAAGTGGAGGTTTTATATGATTTCTAAACGCCTGTTCATAGTGGTCCTAACAAGCTTAATAGCCATTTTGTATGGTTTAGCTTCTGCGGAGGAAGTTAAGCCTACTGATAAAATCAAGGTGTTTGTGAGTATTGATCCTGTCGCGTATTTTGTTAAGCGCGTCGCCGGCCCTCTCGCTGACGTAAATGTGCTTATTGGACCCGGTCAGGATCCGCACACATTCGAGCCCACACCTAAACTCATTGCCAAGCTGGCGGACGCTCAGGTACTATTCAAAATAGGGTTCCCCTTCGAGGAGGCGCTCATCAAAAAGGCTGGATCTACTTTCAAGGATTTGAAGGTGGTTGATCTTCAGCAGGGAATAAAAATGCGGCCTATTGCTGACGCTCATAAGGGGCACGGGCATGAAAGCCACGGCCACGGACATTCCCACGACGCGGACGGTCTTGACCCGCACACCTGGCTCAACCCGTTAATCGCAAAGATTCAGGCTGCGACCATAGCAACTACTTTGATTCAAATAGATCCGGCCCACAGGGCGATCTACGAAGAGAATCTGAAAAAATTTGAAGTTGATTTAGACAACATTAACACTGAACTCATAAATTCCTTAGCGCCAATCAGAGGCAAGAGTTTCTTCGTGTTTCACCCGGCGTTCGGCTATTTCGCAGATGCGTACGGTCTGAAACAGGTCGCAGTGGAAGTGGAAGGAAAAGAAACCCACGGCCAGGCAGCTTACTCGATTGATAGAAGATGCGAAAGCCAAGGGGGTAAAGGTCATATTCGCTGAACCCCAGTTTCCCCAAAAAGCCGCAAGAACTCTGGCTGAATCAATTGGGGGAGCGGTAGTCTTAATTGATGATCTGTCGCCCGACTACCTCAACAACTTGAGGGAGATCGCCACGAGTGTGGGGTCGGCTCTTCAGAAACCAGGCGAAGTGATTCATGATGGAGGTTTTGTCCGTTTCTGATTTAAGACGATAATGGCTGTAATTATTTAGCAGTTAGTTGCTTTGGCCCAAATATTCGGTCGGAGCCCCTCGAATTCCTTCCTTGACTGATGCCACGAAAGCGCATAAAGTGCAACCAGGAACACTACAATTCCGGCATGAATTCTTAGCGACTTATCGAACTAAGCGCTGGAGGCGTTCGACCCATTAGATATAGACCAGGATTTAAATGATCTGAGATCTTGGAATTGGTTAGATTCCAACAGGCTGGTGAATTATGCATGTTTCC
>CAWEPY010000019.1:0-13334 GCA_963811075.1 uncultured delta proteobacterium | reverse complement strand
GGGATATTCCGAACTCCTTTTAATGGACAGAAAAGATGGTAAAAAGGGAGAACAGGAACTTAAAACCATAATTGAAACAGGCAAAGGTGGCGCCGAATTGGTCAAGAAACTGCTGGCCTTTGGTCAACAAGCCCCAATATTTCCTGTAAATCTGAATCTCAATCATCAAATCGCCGAACTTAGACCGCTAATATCCCGAACGCTTCCGCAGGTAGTCGCTGTAGATTTTGATTTGACTGACGAACAGGCGACGATTCGCGTGGACCCCAACCAAATCGATCAGATAGTTATGAATCTTGCTATTAACGCTTCAGACGCTATGCCGAACGGTGGGCGACTCAAGTTCTCCACAAGGGCGCTGAGGCTGGACGATCAGTATTGCCGGCTCCACCATGGTTTTAAAGCGGGCCGTTATGTCATGCTCTCGGTATCGGACACAGGGAAAGGGATGGACAGGACAACCCTTTCACGAGTTTTTGATCCGTTTTTTTCGACAAAACAGAGGGGCTCGACAAAGGGAACCGGACTAGGGCTCGCGGTTGTGCAGGGCATCGTGGAAAAGGGTGGAGGTCACATAACCTGTGAGAGTGAACTCGGTAAAGGCTCCAAGTTCACGATCTATTTCCCGGCCGTTGAATCGACTCAGACGCCTGATCAAGAAGTTGGGTCGTCATCTCAATCGGCGGTAGCCGATACGATCCTTGTGATTGAGGATGTTTCTTCACTAGCGGAACTAACGAACCGTGTTCTTACCAAGGCCGGTTATTCGGTAATTATCGCTGGTAATGGACAAGAGGCTCTTGAGATATATGAGACCAGAAAAGGTGAAATATCGCTCGTAATTTTGGACCTCCTTATGCCGGAGATGTCCGGAAAAGACTGCCTGATGGAAATGGTAAGAATTGACCCGTCAGTCAGGGTCCTTATTGCAAGCGGTTTTGCGCCTGAGGATGAATTGCACGAAAAGATCAGCCCACTTGTAAAAGGTTTCTTGCATAAACCGTTCGCTATAGCTGAACTGCTCGCTGCGGTAGCATCCGCATTGGGTAGCGATTGACATCAAGGCGATTCCCAAGAGGAGTCTCTCAAAGGGGCCACAACGAGGAAAACAGCTGTTAAATTTACCAGGGTAATTGATGAATTTCAGACAGGAGGCGCCGGATGCTTACCGCTCGGGATGTTATGGTTAGGACGTTTCACACCCTTAGTCCCAAGCTTTCAATTGAAGAAGCGGCGAAGCTTTTTAAAACAGCCAGTGAACTGGAACAACGCAGAATATTTGGTCTTATCGTGACAGACCAATCTGGGCGACTCATTGGCATGATGTCCATGTATGATATTCTACTTTTTATTCGGCCCAAACATGTTCAGGTTTGGGGCATGATGGAGGACATAAATATTGCGGGTCTGATGGAGGAAATTTGCTCCAGGGCAAAAGCTGTTCTCGTAGAGGACATAATGACCACCGACCTGATAACCGTTACCCCCGATACCTCAGTTATGTTCATTCTGGATATCATGATCACAAAGCACATTCGCCGAATTCCAGTCATAGAGGATGGAAAGGTCGAAGGGATTGTATACATCTCTGATCTTTTCTTTAACCTCATCAATGAGTTGGCCCCATAGTGTATGAACTCAACGGTCTTTTCCCATCAAGTTTGATAGGGGTTTTCCCATGCTTCCATTGGAGAAAAAAACCACGCTTCGAGATCTAATGGTTAAGGACGCTATGCGAATCCAGCTTACCAGCTTGCCGGGCGATCTCCCCATCGAATCCGGCATCCGGGTCTTGATTAAATATAAGGTTGGCGCTCTAATGATCACGGACAAAGACGGCCTTCCAATTGGGGTGGTTTCCAAGACCGACGTGATGGGAGCCTACTACGCAGCTATGGCGCTCGATACGCCGTTGGACCAGATCATGGTTTCACCGCCATTGTTTTGTAGTCCGGTGGATTCGCTGGAATCGACACTCGAAACTATGCGTTCCAGAAGAATTTATAGACTTTATGTTTCGAAGGGTTCTTCGTCAGAAAGGGCGATTGGGGTTGTGGCGTATCCGGACATAGTTGGATTACTCTATCGTTACTGTCGTGGTTGTGATCAAAGTCTAATGAACCGGAGAACCAAAAAATTGGATGGCGCCGACGCTCTTCGGTTCAGGGTAAAAGACGCTATGACGCCGTCCGTAACCTCCTTTTTTGAACATGACTCTCTGTCGGAAATTATTGAAGGGTTATCTGTAAATCACTTCGGAGCGGTCCTGATTAGAGATGGGAATTCAACTCCTGTGGGAGTAATTTCAAAGACCGACCTTATTCTTGCTTACAAACGGGGAATCTCGCTCGAAGTAGACGCCGGGACTATTCTATCTTCTTCTTCTGTTCGTGCATGTGAGGAAATGGAATTCATAGAGGACGCAATAAGAAAGATGATTTTTTCCGAGGTACACCGTTTTTTTGTTTACAGGAATGAGCAACAAAACATCATCGGCGTGCTTTCACTTCGTGATGCCGCCAGACTTCGATCCGGATCCTGTCTAGCGTGCCTCAGTAGCCGTATAAAAGTAGGTTCAGAATCGATCGCTTGACTAGGGGGAATCGCCGTCCAAAAACGTCACTAATAGTCTTAAGAAGTAAGGGCGCATTGCAGGTTTTTGCAATAACCCCCTGGGCCTCAGCGGACAAAATGATTGAACGGTCTACGATGCAATAGTCAATCGCTTGACTCAATCAAACGATTGCTTTTGACTGTTGATCGGGAATATTATGGATTTGCCTCCAGCCTCTGATGAAACTAAATTAAGGGCCTTCTGACTAATGGGGCAGGTGGTGTCCTTTCACATTTTCTCGGAGGATGTGAAACTGAGCTTGATTTTAATAACCGAGAGACATGTAGCCAATTATGAAGAGTTTTAAACAGCTTACGTTAGTGTTAGCCCTGATCGCCCTTGCCTGCGCTCTGGAAGCCTGCGGGCGTAAACCCGGTCAGTTTGCTCCTCCACCGCCGGACGTGACTCTGGCTAATCCGGTTGAGCGTGAAGTGACCACTTACCTCAACCACACTGGCAATATTTCGCCTCTGGAATCAGTTGAAATCCGAGCGCGAGTTTCGGGATATCTTGAAAGCATTAACTTTGAGCCTAGAGCAAAGGTGAGGGCCGGCGACCTGCTGTTTGTGATCGAACCTGCGCCGTATCGAGCCAAAGTTCAACAGGCCGTAGGTTCGGTTAATTCCCAGAAGTCGACCCTGAGGATTCGACAGATTGAACTGGACAAATACGCCAACCTCGGGGCCAAGGAGGCCATATCCGAACTCAAGCTCGAGGATACCAAAGCAAACCGTGACATGGCGGAAGCCGAGTTGGAAAAGACCAAGGCGAATCTTGAAACTTCTAAAATAGATCTTGAATATACTCATGTGCGTTCCCCGATAAACGGTAGGGTCAGCAGAAACCTGGTAGATGTAGGCAATCTGGTGGGCGTCTCGGGAGCCACGGTTTTGGCCAATGTGGTAAATGATGATTCCGTGTATGTGTATTTTAACCTCACTGAGGCCGAACTGCTATCTTTGACAAGAAAATCCATAAATGGAAAGGGCTCGTCTCTCTCCCACGCCGAAGAAACTCCAGTTTACATGGCTCTGGCGGACGAAAAAGGATATCCGCACGTTGGCAAGCTCGACTACACTGACATAAGGGTGGATCCCGGCACAGGAACAGTACAGGTCAGGGCTGTATTTCCAAACCCGAAAGGATTGTTCTACCCTGGCATGTTTGCCCGGGTGAGAGTGCCCTCTGAAACCAAAAAGGCCATGCTGGTTCCTAACCTGGCCATAATGTCTGACCAGGGCGGAAAATATGTGCTCGTGTGCGATGACGACAACATTGCGAGGCTCAGGAGAGTCTCCGTGGGCCAGGTGGTTGATGACATGAGAGTCATTGAAAGTGGACTGACTCTCAAGGACAGGGTCATAGTAAGTGGTTTGCAGAAGACGAGACCTGGTTCCAAAGTCAATCCTACCAGTGGGCCTGAAAAAGAACACCACTTCAACAGATGACGGCCCTCGGCCGGTCAAAGACTGATCGAGGCGCCTATATGCTCAGCAGATTCTTTGTAGCCAGGCCCATTTTCGCTTCGGTCATATCAATACTGATAGTAGTAGCGGGTAGTATAGCCCTTTTTTCTCTGCCGATTTCCAGATATCCCAACATAACCCCACCAATGGTCCAGGTGACGGCCAGCTATCCTGGGGCAGATCCTCAGGTGGTTGCGGATACGGTCGCCTCGCCTATTGAACAGGAAGTCAACGGTGTTGAGAAGATGCTCTATATGAGCAGCACCAGCGCGAGTGATGGTTCTTACACGCTTAAGATCACATTTGAATTGGGCACGGACGTGGATACGGCCACGGTTCTTGTTCAGAACCGTGTCGCTCGCGCTATGCCGCGATTGCCTCTGGAAGTCCAGAGGCTCGGAATAAACACCAAGAAATCTTCTACGACCTTTGTGGCTGTATTTTCCTTATTTTCTTCGGATGGGAGGTATGATGATCTTTTCCTGACCAACTACGCCACCATTAATATTAAGGACGAGATCGCCAGGATCAATGGGGTGGGAGATCTAATCTTCGTTCCATCCAAGGACTACAGCATGAGGGTTTGGCTGGACCCTAACAGACTCGAATATAACAGCCTGACGACCAAGGACGTATTGGAAGCCCTAAGGCAGCAGAATGTACAGGTCGCCGCCGGCCAGATAGGGCAAGAGCCTGCCGTACCTGGTCAGCAGTTTCAGATAACTGTTAATACCCTGGGGCGCCTTACTGATATTGAGCAGTTTGAAAACATCGTCGTCAAGATAGCTGAGGGAAGCCGAACTACCCGTTTGAAGGATGTGGCGAGAGTCGAATTGGGCGGCAAGACATATGGTTCTCTATCTCTACTCAACGGATTTCCTTCCGCTAGCATCGTGGTCTTTCAATCTCCCGGCTCAAATGCCCTGGATGTCGCGGACAAGGTTGGGGAAAAGCTTCTGTTCCTGAAAAAAGATTTCCCCGAAGGTCTTGATTATAAGGTGGTCTACGATGCTTCCCAGTTCATAAGGGTGTCGATACACGAAGTCCTGAAGACACTGCTGGAGGCTTTTCTGCTTGTCTCGATCGTAGTTTTTATATTCCTGCAGGATTGGCGAGCTACTTTGATTCCTACAATAACCATTCCGGTTTCTCTCGTAGGAACTTTTGCAGTGATGGCCCTCACCGGATTGTCCATCAACATGGTGACGCTCTTCGGGATGATACTTGCTATAGGTATAGTGGTGGATGACTCTATAGTGGTCGTCGAGAACGTTGAGAGAAACATGCGCGAGTTTGGGTTGTCTCCGAGGAAAGCCGCAATAAAGGCAATGGGAGAGATAACCAGCGCTATCATAGGCATTACTTTGGTTCTCATGGCCGTATTTGTTCCGGCGGCCTTCCTGAGTGGTATCTCAGGGCAGCTTTTCATGCAGTTCTCTTTGACTATAGCCTTCACCACTTTGTTCAGCGCAATTAACGCTCTGACTCTGAGCCCGGCGCTGTGCGCTTTACTGCTTCGACCCCACGAGAAAAAGAAAAAAGGTGTTTTTTCGGTATTCAACCGTTTTTTCGACGCTATGACGGCAAGATACGTCCGGACGGTGGAATGGCTCATGCTCAGATTAAGGTTGTCGGTGTTGGTTTTTGGATGTCTCGTTCTGGCGGCCGGTCTCGGGATAATGTATGTGCCAACCGGATTTTTACCTCTGGAAGACGACGGATTGATTTTAGTAAATGCACAGTTGCCAGACGGAGCTTCCCTGAACCGGACAAAAGCAATCATAGAGAAAGTGACTAATATTCTCAAAAATACCAAGGGTGTGGCTAATGTCAACCTTTTCGGTGGATGGTCGATAATCGACGGCAACGCTGGAAATTTTGGGGGAGGATTCGTTTCTCTTGAACCGTGGGGCGAGAGATTAAAGACTGGTCGAAGCAAGAACGTCATAATGGGGGAGCTTTTGGCAAAGCTGTCCCATATTCAGGAAGCCATCGTGTTTCTGTTCTCTGTGCCGCCCATACCGGGAGTTGGTCAAGGTGGTGGATTTGAGATGCAGGTGCAGGACAGAACCGGACTTGGGCCTGTCGCTCTGGAACAGGCTGCTCATGAAGTTGCCGCCGCTGGTAGGGCGCAACCGTGGATGGCGACTTCCTTCGCTACTTTTCGTGCCGAGGTACCCACCTTTTTCGCTGATGTTGACCGAGTCAAGGCCCTCAAACTCAGAATTCCTCTCCAGGATGTTTTTGATACCATGCAGTCATTCTTGGGGTCGACTTATGTCAATGATATTAATAAGTTTGGGCGAACATGGCAGCTGACTGTTCAGGCGGACGCGCCATTTAGGATGAGCCCCGAAGACATAGGTAAGCTAAACGTCCGCAATGCTGAGGGCAAAATGGTGCCTCTCGGCACAATCGTGCAGGTTAAGGAGTCTCTGGGGCTACAGCGGGTGGATCGCTACAACATGTTCCCTGCGGCTCGTGTTTTTGGCGAGACTGTTCCTGGCGTAAGTTCCGGCAAGGCTCTGGATACTATGGAACAACTCGCTTCAAGTTTGCTTCCCTATGGGATGACTTTTGAGTGGACCGGGATGGCCTACCAGGAGAGAAAGACCAGCGGCCAGATGCTGATTGTTGTAGGTCTTGCAGTGCTGGTGGTCATGCTGATCCTATCGGCTCAATATGAAAGCTGGCTGGATCCTGTCGCAGTAATCCTAACTGTCCCGCTGGCTATATTGGGCGCCTTTGCGGCCCTGATGATCAGGGGTCTTGATAACAACCTCTACACGCAGGTCGGACTAGTGCTTCTCGTGGGCTTAGCGGCTAAGAACGCCATCCTGATTGTAGAATTCGCGAGGCAAAGACTCGCTGACGGAGATGACGTGTTTTCAGCCACGGTTCAAGGCGCCAGAACACGACTCCGTCCCATTCTTATGACATCGTTGGCTTTTATTATAGGCCTGTCCCCTCTAGTTATAGCTACCGGGGCAGGCGCGGCAAGCCGGCAGGCCCTGGGAACCGCTGTTGTTGGCGGCATGCTTGGAGCTACCATTTTCGGGATATTCTTCACCCCGGTTCTTTATCTCGGGATTCAGAAAATCAAGAAAAGAATCTCTGAATGGCGTAAATCAGGAATTTCCACTAAGGGCGACTCTGAACAGGATTAGATATGCGCCCACAGAGACATTCGTGGAAATGGGCCTGTGGAGCAACATGATTGCTATAGGGTTATGATGCCCAATATGACAGGAATTCAGGCGGTTGTGGTCAAGCCGGCGCCAAAAAATGAGATAGCCCACGCCATCAGGAAAATTTTGGATGACAAGGACATTGATAAGCCGGTTTATTTTCTACAAACGGGACTTAATGTGTAGAACTGACTGACATGAGTTCATCAAACACTCATTTGTCAGAGTAACTATATTTCCAAATGATTTGAACAGGGTCAAAAAACTCTTTAGCATGACACTTGAGACAGTTCCTTTTCAGAGGAGAACACACATGAACATGAGTCGACTTGGAGTTATGTTTGCGGTGGCCGTGATGACAATTTGTTTTGTCTGTGCTGTCGGCCCGGAATCAAAAGCGGCTGATTCAAAGAGACCCAACATCGTTGTGATTTGGGGAGACGACATAGGACAAAGCAACATCAGCTCTTACACGAAGGGGTTGATGGGTTACCGGACTCCTAACATCGATAGAATAGCCAATGAGGGTATGATATTCACGGACTATTACGGAGAACAGAGCTGCACTGCGGGGAGGGCCGCTTTTATAAGCGGCCAGAGCGTTATCCGAACCGGACTCAGTAAAGTAGGCATGCCTGGAGCTGACCTCGGTTTTCGGGAGGAAGATCCGACCATCGCAGAATTGCTGAAACCTCTTGGCTACGCGACAGGGCAATTTGGAAAGAACCACTTAGGGGATAAAGATCAGTTCTTGCCTACAAATCATGGATTCGATGAATTTTACGGAAACCTGTACCATCTGAATGCGGAAGAGGAGCCGGAGCATCCTGATTACCCGAAAGACCCTGAGTTCAGGAAAAAGTATGGACCTCGGGGTGTTATCCACAGCTTTGCTCTGCCTGATGGCAAGCAGAAGATTGAAGACACAGGACCGTTGACCAGGAAGAGAATGGAAACCATTGATGACGACATCGCCGCCCGTTCCGCAGAGTTCATAGAGAAGCAGCACAAAGCCGGCAAGCCATTCTTCGTCTGGGTTAACTTCACTCACATGCACTTCCGAACTCACGCCAAGCCCGAGAGCATTGGACAAGCGGGACGTTGGCAGGGAATCTACAACGATGTCATGATAGACCACGACCGGAATGTTGGTACCGTACTCAAGAAGATCGATGATCTTGGTATTGCCAATGACACGATAGTGTTCTACAGCACAGATAACGGACCGCACATGAATTCGTGGCCGGATGCCGCCATGACACCCTTCAGAAGCGAGAAAAACTCGAATTGGGAAGGAGCTTACCGTGTTCCGGCAATGGTGCGTTGGCCTGGAAATATCAAGCCTGGTTCGGTTTCCAACGATATCATGGCCCATCTGGATTGGCTTCCGACTCTGGTTGCCGCAGCGGGGATGCCGGACGTGAAGGAAAAGTTGTTAAAGGGCTACAAGATTGGGGACAAAACATATAAGGTTCACCTGGATGGTTACAACTTCCTTCCTTATCTTACAGCCAAGGACCAAAAGAGTCCTAGAGATGAATTCTTTTACTTTTCTGATGACGGGGATCTAACGGGGCTTCGTTACGACAACTGGAAAGTAGTTTTTGCCCAGCAGAGAGCGCCAGGCACTTTGGCCCTTTGGGGTGAGCCTTTTGTGAAGACACGTATTCCCTGGCTCTTCAACCTTCGTTTGGATCCGTATGAACGAGCCAGCGTCACATCGAATACCTACTGGGACTGGTACCTGGACCGGGCTTTTCTGTTCCTCCCCGCTCAGGGATATGTCGCAAAATTCCTAGAGACATTAAAAGAGTTTCCGGCTAGGCAAAAAGCGGCTAGTTTTACAATCGATCAAGTCATGGAGACTTTGATGAATCCCCAGGGTAACTGAAAAGGGATACGGAAGGAGGGCGGTAATCATGAGCCCTCTTTCCTGTGTCCATAGTGGATACGACGACTCACCAGATACGTTTAGCGAACAAAAATCACATGATCTACCACAGAAGTTCTCAGTTTCCTCTGAAGAGAACGAGAATATCAAATGAATTTTGCTCTCATCATTTCTATTTTTGAAGAGTCATTTCGCCTTCACCAAATCACCCGGTTTCCAGCTATTGTCAAATGACGCTTCGGTCGGACCATACAGCCGCAGAATTGCAAAGAAACCCTTACCCGGCACGGTACGCAGCCAGTTAGCCTCCTTGCCTTTTTGGGGCGTAGGCCCAAAGTATAGATCAATGGATCCGTCGCTGTTGGCAAGCGGCTTGTCTCGGGAACCGAGCGAAGGGAATGGCTGTCCATTGTCGAGCCCTGAAGAATTGGAGGCGTCGTACAGGGCCACGGACCAGAAGTTCTTTGCCGGGACATTCGAAGGCAGTTTCAACGAATATTGGTTAGCGCCGGTCAAGAGATCGCCATCTGCGTCTCGGTTAGCGATCATGTAATTCGCTCCAAGTCCGGGAACCTGCGAAATCATGCCCGGACTACATGAGTAGTAGTTGGTGAAGAAATTTATTCTGGCGTCAAGAGCACGATAGGCGGTGTTGGTCTTCAACCAGTTTAGATCAAAAGGGTTACCGGAGGCAGAGGGATTACACCATTGCCGATCAGGGAACACGCGATATGAAACCCCATTGACATCTGTTTCCTGAAGCCCAATGACACGGCTCATCTTGTATGCGGTTTTGGCGGCAAGATCGAGAATAGCTTTTGTTCGGTCGTCCGGATTGAACGGCTTGCCTCTCTCTATACCGATCGAGGCTAGCATTCCCAGCCAGTCAGGGTCTCCCAGTCCGTCATTTTCGCTGTCCACTAGCCGCTTGAGCTGTACAAAGGCCTGAAAGTCACTGGCGGGAAGCATATTGGCGGGAATGAGCGATGCATTGGGGAATTGCATCTTCCTGGCGTTAGATTCGTTGTTCAGTGGATAGATTTTTGTCTTTTCCAGCAAATCTACGGCAGGCTTCAGGTCCTTGGGATCCTGGTAAAAGGCTCTCAAGAAAATGAAAACGTTGTTGGTCGCCGGTCGATAGATATAGTATCCATCAGGCGCCTTGCCAGTATACCCAGGCGGTAGTAACAGAAACTTGCCTCCGTGGCCCTTGTCCGGACCGAAGAATCCGATATCGCCAAGGAAGTTTCGTCCGCGGATGGTCGGCCCTGGAATGGGACGTTGCCAGAAATCGAGCAGAATGCTCTGGAGCATGGGTGGCGCATCTAGCACCAGGGGCCCGTCTGTTCCGAGGTCGACATAACTCATTGCATAAAGAACGTCGGAATTAGGGGTAGTTACAAGGGTCTGGGCATTCAGTCGCTCCTTCCAGATGGGCAACACGTTGTAGCCAGCGCCGAATACTTTCTCGGACCCGGTCTTCATTCCCATGGTGTTGACAAGTGGCATCGCCCAGAGATAAGCCTGCGTCGCCCTCTGAAACAACAATTCGTCTTTCAAGAGCTTGCTGGTCTCGGCGGTGGGCCGGTCTTCATGCATTGCGCTGTTGGCCAATAGTTCAAAGCTTGTCGCGTGCGCAAGCGCTCCCGCCATTATGATGAAAGCGCACACCAAAGGGCTTACGCTGTTCAGCGATTTCTTCATGATGTGTCCCTTCTGTTTATTTGGATTGGCAATCCGCTATAATAGCCACGAATTATATTTCCCTGTTGTACTGTTCCAGGCGAATCCACTGGGTATATCCAACCTCAACCATGCGGAGGTCTTACCATTTTTTCTCAACGGTCCCGTAACAATATATGGGTTACCGATGATATCGGGCAAGCGCTCAGACGAGTATCTTTATAAGGATTCAAAATAAACGTGAATCGCTCGGGAAATTTTCTCTTGCTGTCTTTTGTCATGTGACCTCTGTCTCGTCTAGTCCGAACACATTCTCTGTCAAGCTTTACTTGGCGGTTTCTGTAACGTCCTTCACCGATTGGGTGGAGCCATTCATCGGTATGAATCTTACCCTATCCCCAGAAAAATCCAACTTGCGAAGATCAACCTTGCGCAGATCCAGATTCTCGTACGTCTGAAAGTACAAAACCTTGTTTGTGAGATCTCTAAATGTTGCAAACTGAGTCGTCTCTTTCGCCAATACCTTCCCTTGTGAGGACTTTTCCACGACCACACCGCTCACAATGTTAAAGGCGTTAACTATGTGCTGGCAGAGATTGAGAGCTTTCTCTGCGTTCTCGGCTTGGTCCGCAAAATTTGTGATCACCCCCAGGCGTATAAATCGGCTTGGTGGGGTTAGATCGCCGGGTAAGCCGATCAAGCCCACTCCATTGCCGGTCGGAATTAATTTCAATCCGGCCATCACCCGGGGTCCTGGATTCTGGTCACTCATCCCGATATACTGTCTCAAGTTGTTGATGTGCCATGGGAAATTTGGAGCGTTCGTAAGAATGCCCAAAGGATTGTCGTAGATCATGACCTTGCCGACTTCATCGAACTCGATGACAATGCATTTGCCGCTCGCATCGTATATGACGCTGTGACCCGGCGGGGCTATGCCAAGAGCGGGGACCACGTAACCAAATATCAGGACCTTGTCCATCGCCAGTTTCACTTCATCAACCGTGGCAAAATTGCCGAGTATCCAGGCGCCAAACATCGTCTCTGCCAGGGAGCGGGCTTCCTGGCCTGGTGGTACATCCTGGTACTTCACGTTAGGCTCGTACCAAAGCCCCCCAAAAGAGAGTCCGGCTTCATTCAAGCCATCCGACACCATGTCATCTATGCCCCAGCCCACTACCGCAACGTAACCGTACTTGCTATTCCAAGTGAGTCCACTCTTACCTCCCGGCGCAGGACTGGTGAACTTCATGTTTCGCTGGACGACGGCTATCTTCCACCCACTGTCAACGCCGAACTCCATGGTCCGCCCTATCATTACGTTTCCATCTTTTGCGGTAACCTGGAACGACATGCACGACTGTCCTTCGGTGACCCAGACGCCGAGCGCCAATGCTACTAACAAAAAACACAGCAGGGTCGATAAATTCTTCACGGTAAAGAGCCTCCTTTGTTCAAAATGTTCAACTTTTTTGCAATGGATGGTTTTTTTATGGTCACAACCCGAATCCTCGGATTATAAAGCCCGCATAGCGAACAACCCGTCGTTAGCGTTCTCATGCTTGGCGTGACGGGGGTTCGTATCACAGCTATTTTCTCATACACCAGCCCGCTTAGTTAATAAAAAAAGCGCCCAGGCCATGATTAACTTCATCAGCGTTTGCCGAGGTGACTGCTGAGGAATATAGGCCAACGACGGTCAAGAATGCTATAGCCATGATGTTGTGTTGTGATATCCTCGGCTTCGGAACAAAGTCGTGAGGTGGATCAGAGGATGTTTTTTTCTCGATATATTTGAACTTAAAGGCTCAATCATAAAATTATCTGAGATTTTAACCTACTCGCATGATCCAGAATATATGTGTAATTTTATTCTGGGCCATTCGTAATTAAAAATTCTTGTTGCGCCAAAGCGAATTCTGGATCCTTATTAATTGACACCTTCCCCAAAAACAGTTTTAGTATCTATGTATGAGCGGTCCATAAAGAAAGCGCGTTAGAGTGGGAATTTCTTAGGATTTTGGCAAGTAAGAAATTGCACTGTTTTTGATTCATTTCTTTGACGAGGAGGAAGTCATGTCACCTTCAGACAAATCGAAATATGTGATACTCATGGTCCCTAGCTCTCATGAGACTCTTGAACTGGCTGATCGGGGGATCGCCGAAACTCATGTATTGAAAGACACTGTCAGGGAACTCGTTGTAGAGAGAAGAGTAGATCCTGAAAAGCTAAGACTGAACATTGAGCAAAGTATGAGTCAAGTCGGCGAAATTTTCTCAACCGCTGAACAGAAAGTTAGCGAGCTATGGGAGATCCAAAGTGTGTCGGTGGGACTGACCATAAATGCGGACGGTTCAGTGGGAATTGCCTCTGCGGGGGTAAAAGCCTCGTTGGAGGTTACTTTTGCGCCGCGAAAGAAAACTGAAGAACTGGGCTTCTAATCTATAGAGGACATATTTTCCGGTGTGTTCGTAATTTTGTTACAGGAATT
>CAWEPY010000018.1:0-63263 GCA_963811075.1 uncultured delta proteobacterium | reverse complement strand
GGTGGAGATGATGGGATTTGAACCCACGACCCCCGCGTTGCGAACGCGATGCTCTCCCGCTGAGCTACATCCCCACGTATCTCTCTAAATTAACATTTAATTGTACATCTGTCAATAAAAGCCGGCAAATAACGATTCACGTTCATTATTCGAAACCAACTCAAACAACCATCCTTCTAGTCAAGCCGAGAAAAGATCATTGTCAGAAGATGCAGCGCCGGTTTTGCCTCTTGTGTAAAGAGTCTTGAACTTACCCTCAAAACCGGAGACGTCAAAACAACTGCTGCATTGAGATTCGTCTCCTATTACACCGTCAACTACAAGGGTTTCGAATCCGATGGAGTTGTAATAATTGGCCATTTCGGTCAATCGCGGATCCTGAGCCGAGAATCTCCGTTCCCACCCCTGTGCAATCAACTCGGCGTGATTATAATTTTTCGGAGTACTCCCCATGTTCGATGTATACGCCTCCTTGTCTTAAACTTCCCTGGTGGATAGTCCGGGGGGAACCAAGCTAATAATGGCGACCTCCGGTGGACAATTTATCCGTGCCGGCACAAATGTTAGTCCAACGCCTCTGTTTACGTACATCCGAGAGTTTCCCGCCTTGTACATGCCAAGGGTGTATGGGGAGACCAAGCCGGCGAGGCTCCATGGTCGAGGCTCTCCCGGAACTGGTAAGGTAATTTGGCCGCCGTGAGTGTGTCCTGAAAGCGTCAATTGGATGTTTTCCTGAACGGCGAGAGGAAAAACTACGGGACGATGACTCAACAAAATTCGGAACCCTGGTTCTTGTGGTTCCTTTCTTATAAACTCGAAGAATTCAGGAAACTGCTTTCCGGTGAGCCAGTTTGCTTTTGGATCATCAATCCCACCTATACGAATATTAGCCTCATCCTCATGAAACGTGATCCATTCATTGCGTAAAAGGCTGATTCCCGCGTCAGTAATTGCCTGGACGGAACGCTCTATACCAGCATAAAAATCGTGGTTTCCTAAAACTGCGAAATTGCCCCATCTACGTTTTCTCAATCGCCGTAAGATAGGAGCGGCTGATTCTACTGGAGTGTTTGGAGAATGAAACAAATCACCAGTAATTACAAGGGCGTCGGCTTCAATGGAATTTAGATTTCCGACCAATGCCCCTAGCGAAGAGCTCCCGTAAAACATTCCATAATGGATATCGGTGACTTGTATGAGCCTGACTTGCCTGGAAAGGCCAATTAGAGATTGATCAGTTACTTCAAAACTTTCAAGTTTGGGCGAGTCGTATGCTTCCGCCAAACCGTAGGACCCCAGTGTCACTATTGCCCCTGTACCAGTGGTTGCTGCGCATCGCATGAATGTCCTTCGGGTCACCTTGGAATTGGTACGTTCATCGGTTGCCTCACTGAATGCATTTTCCTCAATGTTTCCAACAAGTTTTTTGTCATCATCTACCACTGCCTGGTCAGTCGATCTCTTCTGGCGCATTAAAAAATCAAGAGCGGAGCGAAAAGCCCCAAAAAAAAGATCAATTCCACCGAGAGCAAGAAAAAATACGAATAAAGCAAGACAGATACCTAGGAAAAAGAAATAACTCACGCTTATAAATTGCTTCAGTACGGAGTCATTATCTCCCCAATAGGGCATAATAGAAAGATACGCTACCACAAGGTTAACTATCACCGACAAGCCCAAAATGGCCAGGTTCCGAACTCCAAAGTGGAACTTTGGCATCGTAAGCATATACTTTCTTACACTTAAAATGACAGTCCACTGGGCAACCAGCAAAATCACGAAAAGGCACGTTACTATCCAAAAAAAACTGATCATGGTCAAAGCTTTCAATCCAGCATGTGTCAAGAATTATAATAAGTCTTTTGTCAACTTGATGGAATGGGTTGACACATATCATTATCCTGATTCTTGGTTGAATCAACACAAAGACTTTATTCAGTAACCGTGCGGGAGTGTTTCCTGCCTAAACTTTGGCCGGTTCCTGGGGACTGATTGATTAGGAAGAAAGATGGCGAAGAATTTTTCGGATGAAGACCTGGCGCCAATTCCGGACAAAAACAAGCGATCGATGCAAGTCGACCAAATTAACAGTTGCGATATGTTTATGATGACATGCGGTTAGCAAATACTTCTCAGCTATGGCCTCACGTTTTTAAACAACTAGTGTGGCGTTCCGGTAATTAATTATATGGATGGACTCCCCTTATTATTTGAAGTTACAAATGTCCATCCAACCTTAGGAACGCTACACCAGCGCTTACCTTGAAGGTGTAAGAACACTCATTCAAGGCGCCAAGGCAATGAGTGCGATACTTGTGCCGAGCCGGTGTAGAAGATACCACCTAAGACACTCAATTCTCTCGTCACCCATACCCACCCCTAAAAATTGTGAACTCAAAAATTCGATTTACGCCTTGTAGGAAGTTTAAACCACACAGATATTTTGTCAAGCAGAATGTGTGCGAAATAGGACATTATTTATAATCGTCACCATTAATACCCATCTTAATCATCTGACGCATCAACGTGAAGCGAGATATGCCCAGCAACTTTGCTGCAGGCTGAACCTTGCCTTTAGTCTTACGCAGAGCATTCTCAATGTAGTTCCTTTCAAGGTTTTTCGAGACATCTAGGAGTGTGCGAGACTCTACATTTTGGCTTGCGGTCTGTACCATTTCGGAATGCATGTTTATCAAATCTCTGAGAGACTGAAACAATGTCTGGTATCTAGATTGGCTTTCACTAAGAGCGTCTTCAGTCTGTTTTCGGAGGGCTACATCCTCTGTTATGGTAAATGCCCCTATTATTTCGCCATTCTCATCCATGTGAGGTTTGATGACAGACCTCAAAAAAGTCTGTTTACCCCATTTGGTTGTGTATTGGGTCTCGGCGTCTACTAATTTTCCACACTTTAGACAATCGTGGTAATGTTTTGATAATCCGGATTTAATTATCGGTGGGAATGTCAGCATATTGATTGTTTTTGTAGCCTCAGCCGCTGGAGAACCCAATATATCGAGCATTTTCTGATTGACTTCCAGAATATTCCCATCTTTATCGAGATACATCATTCCTACAGGCGATTCTGAGAACATGAGGCGGTATTTTGTCTCAGACATTTCTAACGCAGCTTCGATTTGTTTTCGCTCAGTGACATCCTGAAATGTGCCCACGATTTGAGCAACATCCCCCTCCTCGACTCGCATTAATCCCTTGACTTCGGTCCAGATTTTTTTGCCGCTTGTGGTTTTGACCTCTGCTTCTACCTTGAATGGTTCATTATGATTTATGGCTCGATTTAAAGCTTCTTTAAGGATGGGCCTAAACGGCGGAGTATAGAAGTCTAAGCCGCGTTCCAGACCAGGTTTGTAATCGAGAGGGGCTTCCAAAATGTCGTAAACGCCTTCCGTCCAACTCAAACTGTCTATGATAGGGTTGACCTTCCAGCCTCCTATGCGAGCGATTTTCTCAATCTGGCGGAGGAACCGCTCACTGTCACGCAACTTATCCTCTGTCAGCTTGCGCTCATTGATGTCTTCCACAAAACCCTCTATTATCGCATCTTCCCCTGGAACAATTCGAAAGGCGATACGTCCATTTATTATTGAGTTATCCTTTCGAAGATACATAGCTTCTCCCGTAAACCATCTTCCGGGGGACGTTGCCGCCTTTACTCCGAAATTAACTCTAGCTGAGGGGTTGACATACATAGCTTCACCAACAGATGTCTGATTCACAATATAAATCATTTCCTCCGGAGATTCATATCCGAAGATTCGAGCAAGCGCAGGGTTTGCGTCAATAATTTTACCGTCAAGAGTAGATTGAATTATCCCAACAGGAGCATTATCAAAGATATTTTGGTACTTTTCTTTTAGTCGGCCCCTGGCCCTATCAGACCTGTGATTGTGTGAAACATCGGAGAAGCTCCAAACCCTTCCCACAATCTCATCCCCCATTTTCTGGGGTCGTGTATACCTTGAGAAAACTCTTCCATCTAAAAAACTGACAGTGTCGTAGCTCTCCTCTTTCGGACGGCTATATATTTCCGTAACTTTTTCAAGAAAACCCTCAGGGTCTTGGAGTTGGTTCAAAATACAGTTTAAGGCAACCTCGTCCCGTTTACTCTCCAACACATCCGGAGGAATGTTCCACATTCTCTCAAACTGGCGGTTGTAAAGTATTATTTTACCCGTCAGGTCAACAATCAGGACACCATCGGTCACGGAATCCAATAATGACTGTAAAAGTGATACAATTAATTCACTATTCGTCGTGTCCACAAAGAGTAGCCTCCTGTGTAATCACCCTTTAAGATAAACCTAATGTTGTTAATAGTCTACAAGAATGAACACCGGCCCATGTGAAAGTCTTTCTATACTTGGAGTATATCCAAGCCCTCCTCACAAAGAATAGGATTTTCATCCTTCGTTGTGGCCATTCAAGCCATGTGAGTTGGTATTACAGCATCGGATAGTCCAATGAAACCATTTTGATCTTTCCGTGTTAACCCATTAGAATTACTCGACCCAAACTGGTTTCGCTCCTATTGAATACGTGAACACTCAACTTAAAGTTGTCGATCCGCAAACAGGAGTTGAAAGCAAACCAGGAGATGTCGGTGAAATACTGTGCCAGGGTCCTGTTGTTTTCAAGGGATATTGGGATAATCCCAAAGCGACCGATGAGGCTATTGTCGATGGCTGGTATCGCTCAGACGACCTCGGTAAAGTTGACGAAGAAGGTTACTTCAATGTAGTGGATCGGCTTAAAGATATGATTATCAGTGGTGGAGAGAACATATATCCCGCGGAACTGGAAACCGTAATAATGTCGCATCAATCTGTGGCGGAGGTAGCGGTAATTGGAGCCCCAGACAACAAATGGGGTGAGATCCCGGTGGCTTATGTGGTGAGGAAGCCTGCGCCATTGTTGAGTCCGAAGACATCTTACGGCTGTGCAAGGAAAAACTCGCCTCATTCAAGTGTGTTAGGGAAGTCAGGTTTGAGGATGCTTTGCCCAAAAACCCCGTCGGAAAGATAATGAAAAATGTACTGAAAAACTCAAGATAACTGGAAAACCGGGGCAGATTAACAGGAAAGAGGCCATTAGTCTGAGCATTTGGCCGGAGAAAGGCCTGATGTTTAAGACACCCCTTTCTTGAAGACATTGGCGACAATGGCTGCGAGTCTAAGGGTGTGTTTTCGGGTGTCTTCAGGAGGGCGACCGGGATAATTTCTAAAAGTGATCAGGATCCCATTAAGTGAAGCGAAAAAAGCATGAGAAAGCAGCAGGTGGTTAGGTCCACTGATTTGCGTCGTACAGCTAGTGGCTCATCGGTTAGAGTTTCAGGAATGCTGATTCTGGTTCACACGCCACCCACGAAGTCCGGAAAGAGAGTTATGTTCCTGACGCTGGAAGATGAAATGGGGCTTTTTGAAGTGGTGGTTTTCTCTAAGGCGCAAGATAGATTCGCCAACCTTATCCTGACCAGTGAAGTATTAACGCTTGAAGGCAGACTTCAGCGTCAGGGGCCTACCGGCCTGAATGTATCCGTAATCATGGATAGGGCCCTGGTTGGTCTTTGCGGACCTCTGAAGAAACTTTTGGGCTATGTGATGAAAATTCCCCAAAAGAAGAAATATCTTAAGCCTCCAGTAGTCGGGAAGGTCATGTCGGAACCCCTGGCAAATGAATGTCCGACGCAGTTGGCGTTGGGGTTTTGAGGAAACGGGGAATCGGTAGAATGGCTGAAAACAAGAGAATCTTTCTCAGGGACAGTCCTGTGACGTTGATATTTATGACTTTTCCCGCCCCACTCTGAAATGCGTTTATCAACAGGTGTTTATAACTAGGCCACCTACAATAAAGGGCTTTTTTGCTATCCTCGTGATTACTATGGGTTATGCGGTTGTTTGATATCATTAGGTTTTTCTTGTGCCCCAAAAAGGCGCAGAGTGCTTTGACCTATGGAAAACTGGGAGGTTATCAAAGTTATCAACAGCCTTCTGGTCGAGTTATCCACAGGACCTGTGGACGTTCGGTGGTAGGTGAACGGTATTGCTTGAGAAAGGGAGTTTGGCCAAAGAAAGGAGACCAGTCAACGAGAATTGGGCTAAAAATTTACGTTACTGTTCCCAACTTTCGCAGTTGGACACAAAAATTGAAACAATATCAGCGACACACTGTCCTAAACCATCAATAGAGGCGGCGAATATCTTGCCTAGTGAATTCCGTAGTAAGTTAACTGATTATTTCTGAATTTATGTTTCAAGAAAGGAATAAACCTATTATTGGTTGGGGCTCAGTTTGGGCCTTGCTATTTTGACAAAATGATCAAGCAATTTTTGACATGACTGAGACAGGAAAGATTAGCAATCCTTGTCATTGGATTAATTGGCGCCGCTTTTATTGCCATACACTACTCGATAAATGACTCTAGCCTTGTTGCCGGAAAGGTCGCTGGATTTCTTTGTGTTCTGGCTTTTTTCCCGTATATCACAGCTATAATTAGAGGAGAAATTAGGCCCAACAGAGTATCCTGGTGGATCTGGAGCGCTTTAAGCGCCTTGATCGCAGCTAGTTACTACTCCGCCGGGGCTAGCAATACCCTTGTTGTTGCGTTGATAGATGCGCCTTGTATATTGATCATCGCGATACTTTCAATAAGATATGGAGAAAGGAAACAAAACCCCTTTAACGGTTACTGCGTCGCAGGGGCCATTATTGGAATTGGAATGTGGGCATTGTCCGGCTCTCCGTCTGTTACACTCTCTTTTCTGTTGTTTTCGGACCTTATGGCAGCCATGCCAACTATATGGAACTCGTATAAAAGACCGGGGCAGGAGGATATTTTTGCATGGTTAATGACGTTAGCCGGTAACATTCTAAATCTATTTGCCATTGAAAGATGGGTTTTTTCTATAGCAGTATATCCCGTCTTCCAATGCTTGATTGTTGGAATAATTTGTGTCGGTTTGTTTAGACAGTTCAATCCGAATTTTTCGATAAACACCAGTCGATTCTCTGAGGCGTAATCAATCGTGATCGCCAGATTCTTCCCGTATCAGGTTTCCGCTTCCATCCCGGACTTATATGCGGTCGCCTACACGATGACGTTGCTCTTTCAGATTATTATCCTTGTCTCTTACTTCGATACGGTCACCCTTCCTGGTCCACGTTTCAACAAGGTTACCGCTCCCGTCCCGGACCTGCTTGTATGCAGTGGTCACCGATGGAACAAACAGGATTGTTATGATTACCGTAATTACTGATGTTTTCATTTTGATATGTCCCCAGTTTACCAACCAGTAGGGGGTGGAATGGGATTTGATTTCGGCGAATTGAGGTATATATATGTCTACTTAAACCGCTTTTTAGTATACTTGAAACCAGAGGTGCAGGCATGCGAATCAAAATTATATTGGAACCAAGCGTAGAGGGTGGTTATACGGCCATTGTGCCTTCTTTGCCGGGGTGTATTAGCGAGGGGGATACTAGAGAAGAGGCGCTCAAGAATGTTCGGGAGGCAATCGAATTGTATCTTGAGCCCGTTGAAGACGATCAGGTTTTTACTCAAAGCGCAGAGATCGTTGAGCTTGCGGTATGACCAAAATCCCGAGCCTCCCGTTCGAGCAGGTTGTCAGAGCAATGCAGAGGGACGGCTGGGTAGTGGTAAGACAAAAAGGTAGCCACATTCGACTTCAGAAACATACCCTTACCGGCACACTCAAATTGACTATTCCCGCGCACCGTCCCATCAAAAGGTCCACTCTTGCCCACATACTAAAACAAGCAAAACTTACCCTGGATGAGTTCAATGAATTGCCCTGATGATGCGCTCATCGGTCCCATTATAATTTCTCGGCGGCTATCAAATTGAGAACAGGAAATAATTTAATATAATTACTATTTTTCTTGCTGCTGATAATTTGTCTTTGACAAAAGACCTGTAGATGTATATACATGTAGTTAGCAATAACGAAGTCGTTGGAATAAGCATTTTTCTGTGAATTAGCCGATGAAACAAGATGATCCAAAAGAGTACAAGGACTGTATTGACATGAATCTTGCAAGAGATATGGGTCGAACTTGCGTTTGTTTCAACATGCGTAAAGCCACACGATTTATAACCCAATTTTATGACAGTGAACTCAGATCCACTGGCCTGAGAGTGACACAGTTGAGCCTCATGACCGCAATAAGAGTGCTGGGGCCTACATCCTTCAAGCGCCTATCCGAAGCTGTCGGGATGGATCAGACTACTCTTAGTCGGAACATTGGCCTCTTGCAAGAAAAGGGGTTGGTAGAGCTGGAGTCTGGCGAAGATCATCGTTCGCGCAAAATCTCTCTTACGCAGTCAGGACATGAAGGATTAAAACAGGCGTATCCTCTGTGGAAAGCTGCGCAGATGAAAATCGTCTCTAAAATTGGTTCTGACAATTGGACGTCCGTGTTGGAATCCATGAGTTTGATGATGCGTAAGTAATATTTTTTTTGCGTCATTTAATGTATATACATCTAATCTAAGGAGAACAAATGAATCTTAACAATCACGACGAGAGAACTGAAAATAGCGCCGAAAGGTTTCCCATTGGAACTATGCCTCCCACGCCAATAGCTGACCTGCTTGGATTCTCTCTGGTATCGATGAAATATGGAGAAGTGGTTATGGAATTTGAGGCCGGCCCACAACACGCAAACCCTATGGGCACATTACACGGGGGAGTTCTATGTGATCTGGCCGATCTGTCCATGGGAGCGGTTTATGCCACTACTCTCGGAGAAGGAGAATCATTTACCACACTGGAACTAAAAATCAATTTTCTAAAACCTTTCTGGACAGGAAAACTCAAGTCAGTCGCCAGACTTGTAAAGCGGGGCAAAACTGTCGGCATGACTGAATGCGAAATCTTTGACACCAAAGAATCTTTGGTGGCAAAGGTCAGCAGCACTTGCATGACATTACAAGGTAACAAAGCCAGCGGTCGATAATACTAAAGGAGGACAACAAGTGGTCAAGAGAAATCATCCCGATTTGGACTGGTTTTACCAAAGACTCGACAATGCGTCGACGATAAAAACTGAAGCGACCCTAAATTCTGAAGATATTCGTGATTGGTGTTTAAGAAACGGCGCAGATGATGTTGGATTTGTGGAGATTGATAGGGCTGGGCTAAGCGTTCAGAAGGGGGGGATTTTTGAAGCTTTCCCCCTGACCAGGTCGATCATCAGCCTTGCATTTAAGCTCAACAGGGAACCATTACGAACATCCTGCCATTCTTTGACTAGTTTGGAATTCGCACATGCTTGGGAGCATGCGAACAGTTCGGCCAGACAATTGGTTAAACACCTTCAGGCAATGGGAGTGGCGGCTCTGAACCTGTCCGCTGGTTTCCCTTATGAGGTGGATCGTTGGCCTGGGAACACTTTTATCGCCTCAGACAAGCCGATTGCAGTTGAAGCGGGGCTTGGGAAAATGGGTCTAAACAGGCTCGTATTGCACCCGGATTTTGGTTCCAACATTGTCTTGTGTACCATCCTGGTAGCCGCCGATTTTTCTAAATACAGTATTGGTATTGAATATAATCCTTGCATTAGATGCAAGCTCTGTGTGGTCGCTTGCCCTGTTGGGGCCATTAAGGCCGACGGAACCTTCGATTTTAAGCCTTGTTTCACGCACAACTATCGAGAGCGATCAGCGGGTTTTCTGGACTGGGTTAGATATCTGACTGACAGTCAATCCTTCGAAGATTATCGTCAACGTATGACGGACGCCGAAACTATTTCAATGTGGCAAAATCTATCGATTTGTCCGCAGACCAGATGTGATCGGTGTGTGGCTGTATGTCCTGCGGGAAAGGAAAACATAAGCGAATATCTATCCGACACAAGAAAATATCTGGATCGTACCGTCAAGAGGATGCGTGCGAAAAAGGAGATCGTTTACGTGATTCCTGATTCAGAAGCTGAATCTTTCGTTAAAATCAGATTTCCACACAAGACGGCCAAAAGGGTAGGAGGTTGATCTTTAAGATCATTGCCGATGTTTTGTAATAATAACAAGGAAACTGAGCCGAATACCCAACCGCTCCAAGTGATCGTGCCGGAAAACAAAAAGGCATACTATTTATGACTCATCGTATTGGGTTAGATATGCCTTTAGATATGCCTTTCGCATGGTCTAACTTTATCTTGTTACGTGGCAATCGGTCAAACGGATTGGACCACATCCCTTGCGTTTAAGTAGCTGGCAAATAAAACGACCTAACCCAAAATAGAGGCTGGATCGAAAGTCAGGGTCTCCGGTATATCGATAATAGTTCACACGCCCCCGACTAAATCCGGCAAAAGAGTTATGTTCTTGACGCTGGAAGATGAAATGGGGCTTTTTGAAGTGGTGGTTTTCTCCAAGGCGCAAGATAGATTCGCCAGGATCATTTTGACCAGTGAGGTATTAACGCTTGAAGGCAGTCTTCAGCGTCAGGGGCCCACAGGCCTAGCTATATCCGTAATTATGGAGAAGGCCCTGGTTGGCCTTTGTGGGCCGTTGACGAAACTATTGGGGTATGTGATGAATGTCCGGGTTCCAAAAGGGGGGCCTGATTTAAGGAGACCCGCAGAGAGGAAGGTCATGGCGGTGCCCGAGACTGACGAATATCCGACGCAGTTGGCGTTGTGGTTTTGAGTAAGGAAGGAATTGCTATGGAGATAAGTTACGAGCAACATCCGCTGATTTAAACTGGACATTCAAGAGAACCGCTAAGCGCCGATCATTTTTCTCCAAAACCCTTGAAAAAAGTATAACAAAATACGCCATCCGGTTCCGTTGTTCTGTAAAGGTCCTTAATTCCTTCCTCAAAGACGCTTTGGTCTACCATTCCAGTTTTAATTGCAGATTCACGAATACCCTCGATCATAGCAGTAAAAGTCTTTTTGGTGAACCCTTCAACAAATTCGGGTTTGCTTGAATCAACGTAAACCATTCGTGGGGAAACTCGAACCGAACGAAAGCCCGCTTGTTGTAACAATGGATATAATTCCCTACCCACCATGGCGTTACCGCCTGCCCTCTTCTGTAGTTCCACCTGACACTGTATTGCCTTACGGGCGGAAGAGCTGTCCGGATGAAAAAAAGCGGAACCGTGATCACCTTCAATTACGGTAATTGTACCACTAGTTTTGAGAACAACTTTCAAGGAACCCAGCGCATCAAGCGGTCGTGATAAATGCTCCAGAACGAAACATACGAAGATGTGGTCGAAAGTTTCCGGCCTAAAGTTCAAATTGAAGATATCACCTTGCTGGAATTGGACATTGGTCAACCCCGCCGCTGAAACTTTTCTCCTGGCTTCGGTAATTGAATCTCCGGATATATCAACGGAAGTAAAAAACGCATTCGGGCTGTTCCGAGCCAGAGTAACAGTCTGAGCGCCAACCCCACAACCCGCTTCAAGTATTGCGCTACTGGCTGGATATGAAGTGTCGGAATGGAGCAATTCAACCAAGGTGGAAGCCTGATCCTGAAGGCGATTGTTTTCTTTGGGGTCGTAACCGTGAATGTATGAGATCTTCATGGCTCTCCGTGTATCATATCTGAGGTAAAGTCTTGGTATTCACCACCGTGGCATAAACAGCGCTCAGGGCAGCCAGGAAGGCCCCATTGACATGCTCTGCGGGAATAACACTGGAGCCAAAAGAAAGCGACCTTGTTGCGCAGGCGTCCGCCACTACCGTGCATTTAAAACCATAATCGAATGCCGCTCGGGTAGTGGAATCCACACACATGTGAGTCATCATTCCTGCAATGACGAGACCTTTTATTCCTTCTTTTTCCAGATGACCCAATAAGGCTGTATCCCTAAAACTATTTGGAAAGTTCTTTTGAACTACTGTCTCCCCTAGCAAAGGGGTCACGTTCGTGTGAATTTCAACTCCATCAGTGGAGGGAAGAAAGAATGTTGATCCCGGACGAATGTTTATGTGCTGTATATGGATCACGGGAAGTTTTCTTTCCCTGTAAAATGATTGCAGTCTGTTTGCGCAGATACTTGCTTCAACACTTCCTTCGAGTTCCATTTTTCCGCCGGGGAAATAATCATTCTGGATGTCGATCAGTATGAGCGCTGTTTTCATGAGCTTTACCTCTTTGTTTTTTTAAGTGGGATTCCGTGTTGACTCGGTCGGCAAATGTGAGAAGCGATATTACATACCGACCAGATCGGCGCCATGAAATGCGGCTACATCCCGTTCCTTTTTGGCTAGTTCGTGGTCTACCATGATAGAGTCTCCAGCAGCGAGAGGTGATATACGTTTTAGTCGGTGGGCCTTTTTAAGAAAAAGCGCTTACACTTGACTCATTATACTCTTAGAATTCTGTTGTTGTCACTCGTGCGGAATCCTTACCTTCGCCATCACGACAAGTACGTCTCGTCTTTCAATTAAACATTTACGTCCGTAATTTTCAACATACTCCGTTGCTTGCAAAAGTATCTTTTTTGCAATTATATGGGGAATATTTCGGATTTTCGCTTATGGAACAAAGGTTCCGGCAACTGGCGCACGTTATTGATTCAGGAGAATCAGCGAATGAATACTAACCCAATAGCATTCGGGTTACTAATAGCATTTTGGTTGCCGATGAGCGTCCACTTATAGCTGGCTGGAAGTGGGTACGATCTGCGTTGCGCCGATGACAAATGCGGGTTCAGCACGGCGGTCAAGATAGGCGCCGGGTTTTCTTTCGAGCAGGCAGGCGGTTTGTTGCAAAAAGTGCAATAAACCTTGTCTCAAGAGCAAACTCACAATAATGTACGATTAAGATAGAATGGTGTACGCCGTTTAGAAGTGAGGCAGAGCTATCCACGGGTGTAAGAGTGTCAACAAGATTCCGCCGCCGTAATATGCGCCATATAAGGATAGGCGCTGGTACGGTTAACGAGAAGAAAGGGGAAAAGCAATGACCAGTGACAGATACAAACGAGGGCTCGAAAAACTAAAAGAAGTAGACGGCGAAGCGGGGGAGAAGGTTATAGAGAGTTTGAAAGATATCGCTCCTGACCTGGCCAGGTATGTGATTGAATTCCCGTTTGGGGATGTCTACTGTCGACCCGGACTGGATCTAAAATCACGGGAGATCGCCACCGTCGCGGCGCTCACTGCGTTGGGCACAGCCACGCCACAACTAAAGGTCCATGTTAACGGCGCTCTTAACGTTGGCTTGTCACGTCAGGAGGTTGTGGAGATCATCATGCAGATGGCTGTTTACGCTGGATTTCCAGCAGCCTTGAACGGGATATTCGCCGCGAAGGAAGTCTTCCAGGAGCGCGACGAAAAAGGTCTGAGTTAAAGATCGCCCAGTATTGATCATCTAAGGTTCCAAACTATGAAAATTATTGAGAATCCATACACAAACTCCCAATGTTTCTTCTGCAGTCCGAATAATCAGGTCGGGCTTAAACTGACATTCCAGGAAACTGAAACCGAACCAAATGAATTGGTCTGCGAGTGGTTCCCGCCCGCAACCTACAGGAGTTTTGGAAGGATCTTGCATGGCGGAATCCAGAGCGGTCTTTTTGACGAGATAATGGGTTGGACCACCCTGCACATTACGAAGAAGGTCGCAGTGACTTCTGGGATACAGGTAGAATTTCTGAAGCCGCTTTATGTTGAGCAGCAAATCGAAGTCCGATGCCGGATTGATTCAACGAATGGTTCGAGAATTAATCTGACGGCAGAAATCAGAAACAGCAAACATGAGATTTGCTCGCGAGCCACTGGAACATATGTCTTAATGGACCCCGAAAAATTTAAACTGACGGTTCAAGAATAGGCTATTCTTGTTTGGCGGCAGCGGCGGCGCAAAGTCGGTCTGTGATTTTGGCAATAGAATTTGTTCATCAATCTTGATTGCATTGGCGCTTAGCCCTCGACTGGTTCGATATTGAGTGTCGATGGACTTGCTTCGCCCTCCCCCCATCTCTAAAACATCTCTGCGATAATCGCGACAATAAAATTAAGTCCATGAAATTTCATTTGTTCTGGCTGCCCTTAACTGAATGGATACGAGGAAGTGCCATGCAAATTGAAGAGGGACTTTTTCCTGTCAATGTGTAGTACAACAATCTGAACCAATGGATAGGGACTCAATAGGGGATGACTGGGAGAATATGGGGGCTGGGCTTTCATCACACGAAACCTGTATCCTATGTTAAGGCCCAACCCCAACGTAAATCAATGGTTGGAAATTGCCGCTTGTGCCTGACGATCAGTTTACTGTCTGTCTCTACTTCAATATGTAGACGTTTGGGTAGTCCATCATTTTAAGCGTTGATGCAATGACCCCTGCTACAGCCGGGACATCATGAACGATTATCAGGCTGTTACTCTTGTTCAGTTGTTCCATCATCGGGTGGGAGAACATATCGCTGTAATTGACGTGTTTTGCGCCCTCGATGTGCCCCTTGTCAAATTTAGCTTGGTCACGAAAGTCTACGAATGTGCAGTTTTTCTGCTTTCTTGCATCGCCTTCACTCAGCAGGAGAGAGGCAAAGTCGTTTTTGTTAACTGCAGTGAGAGCTTCCAGTAAAGCCGCTTCACCTACGACAGGGTATCCAGCCTTCTTCCATCCATAAATTCCATCTCTCATCCAGTAGACGTTTTTGTGGCCGTTGGCAACCGCCAGCCTGGCGGCGTGATATGACTTCCATCAGGTGTTTGAAGCGCAGTAGGTTACAATTGGAGTGTTTTTATCCTTCGGAAGCTGGGTTACGTCAAAGTCGACCTGGTCCAAAGGCAGTTCTTTGAATTCGTGATTCTTCGGAGTCAAGCACGTAATGTGAATGGTTCCAGGTGGACGTCCCTTCATAAAATCAGTTGTATGACTATGGCAGGCCACAATAACGGCCCCCTTGTCTCGAAGTTGCTTAGATTCTTCCAACGTTGCGGCTTTGAACCCTTCCCCACCCTCTTCGGGAGTCAGTACCTTGGCTGCAAACCCGGAAGTTGAAAATCCAAACATCAGGAATAATGACAAAAGAAAAACTAAGTTTTTTTTCTCATAGCCAACATCCTCATTTCTCCTAGGTTATTGTGACTTGGGACAATTCCCAACCATTGCCAATACCAATTCTTTACGCATTCAAGGCGCAAAGAGCGAATTTGGATCAAAGATCCCCCAAAAATATTTGAGCAGTATGAAAGACTTAATGGTCACATTCGTTGCAACCAGTCTAACATTTTGTAACTAGCAAATGATTATCGTTGGCATAAATAGAGAACGCATGTTTACCAAAAATTGAATCTACCGCCGGATACTGTATAACTCGTCAATTAAATAATAACTCAAAGGGATGTAGATAAAGCTACTAATGGTGACTGAAGATATATTGATTTACAATGGCGCCATTGTTCCAATAAGTCAAGAAGATTGTCAACCTCTAAGATATCCAGTCGGTTACGGAGAGGACAGAACAAATAATAGGATCTTCGCGTAATAGCGCACCAACTTGAAAAACAAAAGGGGACATGATTTCAGCCTTCTTGGGTTTGAGAAAAATCTTGGAAGGCGAGGAAGTCATTTCCACAAGCATACTTTATCACAGATGTGAAATCACGCGGCAGGTATAGACTGGGTTTGCTCAGGCGAATCGCAGATATACAGTCTATCTTCCCGCCTTCCAAACCCACCACTATCTATTTGAGCATTGTGTGTTCAGCGACAATTAAATTTACTCTGTCTGTTATTATTAATAATTTACTTTGAATCCTTCTACTAACATGTTATAATAACACCACTAATATAAGCTTAGCATTCCAAATTGGTCTTACGATAGTGACTCAGTAAGTAAGAGATTTGGACGTAGGCATGATGATGGGGTGAAGCTTATATCGATTGCTTTAGTCTTCCGCCGGAGACTCTTCATGAAAAGACTTTTCAGGGTTTTTACTCTATCCTTTGCTGTTGTGTGTTTTGCTCCTTTATTGGCCCTATCCCAGGGAATTCAGCAGGCACCCTACAGCGCAGCGGGCACCGTAAGGAGGGGTTTACCATCAATTACCTCTGATTTGACTCCCTCTAATCCACTGGGATTCCCAGGAAGTTCCTTAGTGGGACAGAGAGGTAGCGAGAACATTTCCATCTCCAGCGGCATGTTTCAAGGTATCTTACCGAAGATTCCTAATCTTCAACTTGGATACAATTATACCTTTGGGCCGCAGTTACGGGCTGGGACAGCTTCCGTTGACTACTTGCTTCCTTTCAAGCTTGGAGTTGACTCCACAATTTATGGGGAAGCGCATGGAGAGTTACAAAGTTTCTCGATTGCCCAACCCGGGTCCCCAAACAACAGTGTGGATCTATGTCTTGGTGGTGGATATCGGAGGATGTTCGGCAACAGCACGATGATAGGGTTACATTCCTTTTTCGACACGACGAGGATGTCCGGTGTTTGGTATCCATCTGGAAGTTTGGGTTTTGAGATGGCGGCTATGGTTGCGGGCCATGACGCTATTGACCTCCTTTTCAATTGGTATGGGCAGGCGCTTGACGCTTCATCGCTCAACAACCTCGGTTATGTCCCCCCGGCGACGGGCGAAGAAGGCTTCGGTAATTCAAACTTCGATTTTCAAGTTGGTTACTCCCATGAATTATACGGTGGCGGACCTGATCTGCGGTTGAGCGTCACTGGTTATAAGTTTGATATGGATTCCGACGTATATGGTTATTACGCTGGCGCTGAACTCAAGTCCCGGGATGGTATGTTCGTCGTTAAATATGATGTCGGTTATGACAACTACTAATCAGACCTACCAGTCAGTAGCCGCTTTCATGAATATGGGCTTTCAATTGGAGAACCTTGTGGCTGGCAAGAGTCCGTTCGTAATGCCAAAGCCGGTATTCCAAAGTCCTCGTGAAATGACACGACTCACCGAAGCAAAGGTGAATAGGAATTGGCGACGAACCGCTCAGACGGCGCAAATTAGCAATACTTTCGGCGCAATTGGCCGAATCCTGCGTGCCATGCGGAGTATGCAATCCAAACCCCCCTGTCGATTGTCCACTACAAACTGTCACTGTCACAAATTCAACGAGTGACGAGCAAACACTTTACATGGGGTTCCTGAGCAACTGTACATGTGATCCGAGGTGTGATGCGCTGGGTGGCTATAACTTGCCCGCTGATTTTAACACTGGCGCAACTAAATGGACAGTTACGTCCAATCCTCTAATCCTTACCACTACTGTTGCTGCGAATGGTAGTGTCTCGATACCGTTTAAAGCAAAAAACAGACGTAAAGTAAGTATCGTAATTTCTGCCAATGCACAGCCATGGACCGCCTGTGCGGTTACAATGGCCGAGTTTACTCTGGGCGACAACTGGGGACAATACGGAGGACTACGAGACTCTTATGACCTTAGTCTGGTCAATGGCTTCAATTTACCCATGAAAATTACCCCTGCCCCTGGCCAAGGGCAAGAAATCGCTGTTACCACTCTGGCATCCAATGAAACAAATCTTGGGGTTTATCCTCTTGCGTGTACTAATTGTACGTGGGGGGCGGACAACGCGACTTGTAAAAATCAATCCGGGGCATGGAATGATCCTCCCTTGGTAAACCCGACCCCGACCACGAACTACAAAGGTTGCAAAACTGGTGGTCAATCTGCTGAATCAAACCCTGCCGTTAAGTGTCAGCTATCCCAAGCTAGCATTGCCAATTATACTGTGACTATAGGGCCATAGTAACGATGGGAAATCCGAGAATACTCGTAGCTAATAATTTTTGGGCGGTGATATCACAGATTGACGCTTCTGCGAAATTTTAGGCGGGAAAAAAGTTTTAGTCTGTTCTGAACAAAAGTCAGTCTTCTTTTCAGCTTTATCTTCTAGCTTCTAAGCGGCTCGAATGAAAAATACAAGGTACGCAATTTCGCGAAGATCCATGTTTAAGTAAGTCTTCTTCATTTAATAACTTGAAAACGGTTTTCTTACTTAGTAGATTTTCCACAGACTGACCGCCGATGCTCATAGTCTTCATTCAGGATGTATACACCTCCTGTAGTAGAAAAATAGTTCAGAATTTTCTTATTTCAGGTTACTCTTCACAATTACCGGCACTCATGGCTTAATAAAGATTCATGGCTGTTTCCCGTTCTCTCATATTCGGTACTGGAATTATGAGGCGGTCTTGCCAATTCTGAAACGTTTTTGCCTGGAATTAGGGCTCGGCACTATCCTCCTGACAACAAAAGCGCCCCATAATGGTTCATACGGATCAGGATTAAAGCAAAACCCACGTTGATAAGCGTTATTGCCCGTTTTGGAAGCGCATGCCACACCCCTCGTTCCCCGGTCAACTCAAATCCTTAGCGTGTCCGCTTACTCGGAAACAGCCTGTAATATCGAGCCAGAGGAATCATCGAAGCCAGATGGACACGGATTAATGCTGAAACGGCCTCTGCAACAGTTTTCTCCTCGCTCTGAGAAGGAAGTTGAGGCAGAAGCCGTTTTGTTTGCAAACTTGTAGACTTATGCAAATCCAGTTTAAATGGCCGTTGACTTTAGGACTAAACGGGAACCAGTCTTACGTGAGTGTCATAGAAACTGACGCTTCCGCCAACAGGATCTAGCATACAAGTGTTTTTAAGCGCCGGATCTATCCACATTGCTGCGTTAGCGTGAATACCCGTGTCCCGGTTGGGTTCTCCCTTGATGACAGCGCCGTCAATAGAAAAATCTGCGGCTCCGGTAGCCCAGTGACCAAAACCCAGGGCAAAACTCGTCACACCCGGTCTCATGGTCTGCGTTAACTGCAATCTGCCAATCATCAACTTTTTTCTCCCAGCCCCGAGATCCCACTCCCCCGATGGATTGGTTGCGCTGACCACTTTCACTTTCTGGCCGTCTTTCAATCCGAGTCGTTTTGCGTCAGTCGGGTTTATCAACACTGCGTTTTCAGGCATTAAAGGATGAAGCCATTGGTTGGTTATCGTCCGGCTTTTTGTATGAACAATTGATCTGTGAGTTATAAGCGCCAAGTCGTAACCTTTCCTTAAATCATCCGGCTCCTTCCCATGATAATCCATGATGGGAATGTAGTTGGCGTATCCCTTATTTTTCGTGCCAGTTCCAGAGTGAATCGTGGAAGCTGTCTTCTCCTGATACAAGTTCAGGAGTTTTCCATAAGGATGCGCCAGTCTGTCTCCTTTATAAGCTTTGTCATGATCTTCGAAACGACCGCCGCGGTTCAAAACATAAACTACCTTTGGCCAGACTTTCTCCCCTGCTATTTTCTTCCACCTATCGACGTCGAAAACGGTCTTTGGCAAGTTCCTACGAGCCTCCAGGAAGACGGCGATTTCCTTCTCATCCGCATCGGGGACTGAGTCCGATCCGTCAGGTTTCTCACCAAAGGCCAGATTGGCCACGGCCCGAATGTAAAAGTCATCAAAATGCTTCAGATCCATACCAGGGCCGAACGCATCCGCCCCGAATCCCGGAAGTTTCAGATTTTCGGCGAGGGCAAAAAGCATGCTTTCAAAACTAATAGGCATCTCAGCCTCAAAAGCCTTGCAGGTCTGGGGGATAGGCGCCATTGCAGGCTGCCTCACGGGCTGTACCTTGCAAGTCATGCTTGGGTGACTGCCCTGGAATTCCCATCGTTCGAGATAGGATAAATCGGGGAATATGTAATCCGAATACATTGACGTAGTTCCGATCAGGATGTCGCTGGTAACGAAAAGAGGAACCTTTTCAAGATCACAAAGGATCTTGATATTTGTCTGCCCGGCAGGCAACGAATATGTTGGAGCGCCCATATATAGGAACAGGGCTTTTACAGGATAAGGATATGCGTCTCCTATCGATGGAATAATCTCTTCATAAATGTCGCTACTGAGAGGGTACCAATTGCGTTTAGCAGGATAGCCTTCGAAAATCGTTGTCTTTTCATAATCCAGGCCGTGTCGGATCGAGCTAATTCCAAATGGCCCCATCTTGCCTGGCTGAGCCTTCAAGTCGTAAAGTTTACCCTTGCCCATTGTGTCGTATGTCGTAGCCTTACTCATTCCACCCTTGGCGTCAAAATTGCCGAGGAGCATGTTTATGGTCATCCAGCTCAATACGTTGTAAAAGCCATTCGTATGTTGAGCCGGTCCTCGATGTATGTCCACGGCCGCTTTTTTTCCATGGCTGGTGAGTTCTCGCGCCACATCAATCATGTCGGACTCTTTTACTCCGGCAATATCGCCCCACTCCTTGAATGATTTTTGTTTAACGTTGTCCAAGAGTATCTGCAGACCTGACTTCACTTGTGTTCCATCAGGCAATTTTGCATCCACGAACAGGTCAGCGACCACCGGAGTTTTAGTGTCATTCGGATCAACTAAAGTAGGTGTCCCGTTGACCATGGCCACAAGGAATTTTTCCTGATAATCCTTACCATCCTTTGTTTTTCGAGTCTCGGGCGAAGCCAATCCAACGTCTGCCGCCCTAACAAAATTTCCTGGCTTGCCATCTTTGATTTGAACGAGCCAGGTTGAGTTTGTCCAACTAGTCTCACCGTTGGCCGTCGCTGCCGCTTTATTGGCATTGGAAAGAAACTTCTCATCGTAACGCTTGTTTTCCAAGATCCAGCGAATCATGCCTGAAGCAAGAGCCGCGTCTGCGCCAGGATTGATCGGCAGCCATTTCCAGGCTTTGGACGCCAATTTGCTGAACCTTGGATCGGCGACGGCGATTTTGGTGAAGCCGCTGACGAGATTGCCGGTCAATCTTACAGTTCTGTTAGGAGGCCCGTAGTTACCTTCAAAAAGATTCGCTCCTACGAAAAACACAAATTTGCTGTTTTCCGTGTCGGCCTGCCAATAGAACTTGCTCCCGTCACTGAACTTACCGTCAACGTATTGTTCACTTATCGCCTTACATGTAAAATATAGCGAACCCTGACAGACGGTGGTGTGCCCATGAGCGTTAGTGGTTCCAAGACCGTCGGCAAATCTTTTGTACAGATCGCTTCTTCCACCCTTCAATCTTCCCCATGCGACTACTATCTGGTTGTTTTTTGGACCAAGGTCAGGGTGGTTTGGATCGATTAGCTTATCTAAATCAGCCGCGTGTTTTTGCTTGAACTCTTCGACAAGAGCCTTCTTTTTATCTTTGTCCTTCTCATCAAGGATAGCTTTGACATCAGTGGCCATGGCCTTGGCGACTTTTGCATCCTTGAGAGCGGCTATCTTCGATAATCCTTCGATCTCTCTGTTCTGTTCGCCGGGAACATCAGCAAACAGCTTGCCACCTTCGGCGATTTCTTTTATGGCTTCATCGAATGGTATCACAGTCCACTTGTTTTCCCCGCGTTTACCCGCCCTCTTTAACACTTTTCTGATCCTGTAGGGATCATAGGCGGTTTGAAGGCCGGCCTGCCCTTTAGGACAAATTGCGCCGTCAATGGCGGCTGCGGTTTCCACATTTGTTTTGAACGGTATCTGCGGAAGCAAGGTCCACGGGTTGTAGGGATTGCCGTCGATCTTAACTATTATCCCATCCTGCAACTTGGCTGATATACCACAGCCGGTGTTGCATTGGAGGCAGGCCGTGTGAATCATGTTCGACGGTTTAGAAAGCTCATAAGGCGCATCGGTTCGGTTATTGTTCATAATTGCGGAGTCTCGTTTGACAGGAGAAGCGACCGCTTCAGTTCCAGCAAACGCTGCCCCTGCGCCCAATAGAGCCCCACCAGCCAGGAATCCCCTACGGGACGAAAGCTTTTTATTGTCATGGTCGTTCATCATAAACCTCACATGTCTTCTTAATATCTGGATTCTACGAGTTGGTTCAATTTTGCGCCGATGTAGAAAATGGTCATTGCAACTGATATCATCAGTAAGGCCACGAGATACTCCATAGTCGTTATGTGGTAGCTGTATGACAGCCTTGGGTCTTGAAAAGCCTCCGCTAGTCCGGGAATCTGTCCAACCACCTGCCCCGGAACCAGGATGCAAAGACGTGCAGCGCCAAACCCAATGATAGAAAGTAATGACCCCAAAAACCATGCGCCTCTACTTCTTGAAGCTAGAAGAATTAACGGAGCTACTACACCGATACCAAGGTGCAAGACCCAAAAAACCATCCAATATCCTCCGAAAAGGAGATATTCGGTGTTGGGAGAGTACACTCCCGGATTCCAAAAAGTGATTGAAAACTCGGCGAATTCAAAGACCACGTATACGATGAGACCTATCAAGATTGTCGCCCTTAACACTCGGAACGCCGAATCCAAATAAGCCTTGTCAGCCCTGGAAGAAGTCTTTGGCGCTATGGCGGCGCGAACAAAGAGCAGTGAGCCTGCGCCGAGAGTAATTGCCGAAACAAAAAACAGCATCGACAATAGAGGGCTTCTCCAGAATTCATTAGTACGAACAGCTTCGAAGAAAACCCCGCTCTGACTCGGGAACACAATTGAAAAAAACATTCCTAGCGTTAGCAGCGGTTTCAGCCATGAGGTGTTTTGTTTGAAACTTAAGAGCCAGCAAAGAACCGCTACGACCATAAATATGTTGTACATCCAGGCGTTGAAAGCCATCATACTTGTGAAGGACGGGTGAATAATAATATTCATTAGTCTGTCCATACGCCCCAGATCCAACCAAACGCCTAGGAACGCCGGAAGGAGAGCCGCTAGACTCAACACTATCGCGCATCTTAAGTCCGAAGATTTGGCGAAACCCTCAACTCCGAATAGGTAGCCGAGGCCACCAAGAATGAATGAACCTCCTGAGATCCCAACTCCGAGAAAATACACGCCTATCCATAGGCCCCACGGCACATAAGATCCATAACCAGCGGCGTTATGACCGTGAGTCATTCTAAGAACTACGCCAACAATGCCTGCGACAAGAAAAAGTATCCAAAGAATCCACAGAATTGGGGTCCAGTGATAGCCGAGCCCTGCGCCAACCTGGGTCGTATCGGAGGAGTAATCTTGCTTCGTCATGGAATGTCCTCACTTTCTTACGCAATGTAGTACACTTTGGGTTTGTTGTCCCAATGTGGTAAAAGAGTCTGAACATTGTTCCTGGTAACTAATTCAACCACCAAGCTTTCCGGGTCATTCGAATCCCCAAAATATGTGGCCCTGCCAATACAGGTTGTCACGCAAATCGGCAGCAAACCGTTTTCGAGTCGATGCAAACAGAAATGGCACTTTCTGGCGTTTCCTACCGGCGAGCCATGGTCTTTTCGATTCCAGGACTTGCCATATTCGTTACTTGGCAAACCTTCCCACGGAGCGGGCGCCCCGGATATTGGCCTATCCTTTCCTTCCGGAGCCCCTTGCGCCTCACCCGAAGTGTAATTTCTACCGAAATCGCTGGTTCTAGCTCCATAAGGACATGCGTTGAGGCAATATCGACAACCGATACACTTGTCATAATCAATTACAACAACTCCGTCAGGTCGCTTCCACGTGGCCTTCACCGGACAGACAGGAACACAGGATGGGTTTTCGCACTGCATGCAGGGTCTCGGAAGAAAATGAAGCTGTACATTAGGAAATTCTCCAGTTTCTCTCTGAATGACCGGTCTGTAGACAACCCCGGGAGGCAGTTTATTCTCAGCTACGCAGCCTATCGTACAGGCCTGACATCCAACGCATTTCCGAAGATCGATAACCATTATCCATCGACGTTTTTCGACCGGTTTTGACATGGCCGTGGCCAACTCCCGTTGCATTCTGATGTGATCATCTTCATTGTGTTGAGGTTTAAGGTCTTTTAAGGCCGTAAGATTCCTTACGGTCTTTTCACCGGTAGGATCCTTTGAGGGGGTTGCCATACGATCCTTCACAATCACGGCGCCGGCCGCCACAGCCCCAGCGCCGATGAGGCCTCCGGCGAGAATGAATTCTCGTCGTTCCATGATTTCGCTTACCTTCTTCATCCCTATCTCCTTATAATTGTCGCGGTGATCCGATCTTGCTCCAGCGGTAAATCAGAGATATCGACCTACACATTAAGGCTACTTTCCTTTAATGCGGTAATCATCGGGTCTGAATTAGCCTCTGTTATGCTGTTAAGCCAGTAGATCAAGCTCGTCGGAGTTCAATGGCTTTCCCAAACATGCGCAAACATCTTCTCTCAGTGATTCTTTAAGTTCCGGATGGTATGTTCGGCTGGAGAATGCTACTACCTGGACTTCCTTGTGGCTTCGTCGAAAATCGCGAATCTGCCGATTCGTAATTTCTTTTCCGTCAAGATCGATGAGTAAGACACTTGGCCAAGTCCGATCCAATTTCTGCGTTGCCTCTTCAATTGACTCACAACTCTCAATTTCATAACCACCTTCATCCAAGATCGATTTGATCTCATCACTCAGGTACATTTCAGAACCGACAAAAATTAGCTTGGATCCCATGGAAACAGGCCTCGTGGATAGTATGCCAATCGACATACAAAATCTGTGCCAGTTCAAATCTGTGCTCAGTGATTCGCACTAAGCCTTGGAGCCTATTTCTGAGCAGCCTGTGTAATAGATCTTGTTACGAATGAATTGGAGGAGAAATCTGCAGAGCGCCAAGGTTTGGCGCAAAAATAAAATAGCAAGTTAACTGTGTCTCATTTTTGGGCACCATCATGATATTTAAAGACAATATAGCGTCAGATCAATATGTTATATGTGTCCATAAACAAGACGCGTCAGCGTGTTCAGGTACACTTACACGCCCTGTCTAAAGCAATTATGCTGACTTAATTAATGATGAACTAATGGATGGTTCGTTTGTCCAAACCGTATCGGCGCAGCTTCGAATACAGTGTGCTTCGGCCTATTCCAAGCTCTTGAGCAGTTTTTTTCTTGTTCCAAGCATTTCTCGATAGCGCGTTTTCAAGAAAAACCCTCTCATTCTCGGAAAGATTTGGAACATTGCGAGGTTGAATTTTTGCTTCAAATCCTCTTAGTGAGGCCGGAAGATCACCGGCTTCTATCGCTTGCCCCTTAGACCTTACAACAGCGTGTTCCACACTGTTTTCAAGTTCGCGAACATTGCCCGGCCACGCATAGTCCATCAGTATTCTAAGGGATTCTGAACTATATTCAGTGATGTTTTTTCCCTGCTCAGAGCTAAAACGTTTCAGGAAGTATCTCGCCAACAGTGGAATGTCGTTTCGGCGATCTCTAAGTGGCGGTATATTGATGGGGATAACATTCAACCTGTAAAACAGATCTTCCCGAAATGTCCCTTTTTGAACCTCCGCCAACAAATCCTTGTTGGTCGCCGCCAGGATCCTGACGTTAATTGAAATGGTTCGCTCAGCTCCCAAGCGTTCAAATCGGCGAGTCTGCAAGACCCTGAGCAGCTTGATCTGGACCTGAGGCGGAATTTCACCAATCTCATCCAGGAAGACTGTCCCACCATCGGCCTGTTCGAATCTGCCGGCCTTCTGTCTCAAGGCGCCGGTGAAAGCCCCCCTTTCATGGCCAAATAATTCACTTTCTATAAGGGTTTCAGGATAAGCCGAGCAGTTAATGACTACAAACGGCATGTTTCTTCTGTCGCTTCGCTCATGGATAGCTTTCGCCACCAACTCTTTCCCGGTTCCGCTTTCTCCCTGAATCAAAGCCGTAGCGTCAGTGGGGGCGATATCCTCAATAAGTCGATAGACAATCTGCATTCTCGGGTCTTTACCAATTATGCCGCTGAATTCCGATGAAGCCTCCAGTTTTTGCTGAAGGTTTAGAATTGCCTCCTCATGCGCAATAGAGCGCCTAATGACTCCTCCGGCCTGATCTAAAATGAGACTTGCCATCCTCATTTCTTCGGAGTCACACTTGCACGTCGAGGAACAACCAACGACTAGAATGCCGTAAACCCCTCCATCAGCCCTGATTGGGAGGATTGATTCCCGATCGCGCCGATTGAACGAATCGGGCAAGGATAAACCTTGCAAACACGATCTGGATTCAATTTTGGGCTCGGTTAACTTGTCTACAATCCGGATTACCAGATTTACCTGCTCCGAATCACGAGATGTAATAACTTCTCCAGCCGAAATAATGAAAATGAACTCTCTGTTTTCATTTAATAAAAGTATGGATATCTCACCATTCAGCACTACTTCTCTGAGCCTGGAAATCAAGGTTTGTCCTAAGTCGCGTAAATTGGGAAGAGAGCCGAGTTCCCTGACTATCTCACAGAAAGTTCTGGTTTGATTGTGGACCCTTTCGATTTCCAGCTTCTGGTTTTCCAGTCGCTCGGTATATTCCTTCAATCGCGACGCCATGCTTTGGAATGACTTGGCCAAGATTGCCACTTCATCCTGCCCTGATGCGTGAACCTTAACGTCCCACGAGCCTCTGTTAATATTCTCAACAGATCGAGCAAGCTCCCCTAGTGGTCGGGTAATTCTTTTTACAAAAAATAAGCTGCCGGCAAGGGCGCCGACGAGTATAATCAAAGTTATCAGGCTCATCTTAAGACGCAAATAGCGAACCTGTCTCTCGAGATGCTTTTCGGCGACTCCCAATCTCAATAGACCTGCTTTGCCCCCGAAAATCGGCCAAGCGATATCGATGAATTTTTCTCCGTTTGTTGAAACAATAGTCTGTCCATTACCTTGATCCTCCGAAGTCGCCTTATTTGCGTCCAAAAGCTGTTGAGGGAAACCCTCGTCAAAGGTGTGAGCCAAAACCTGCCCATCACGAACGACAAAGAGATAGGCTAATGATCGATTGCTCTTCATCTGATGGTCAAGCGACTTTTGTAAGGCTACTAGATCATGAGTGAGGACCTTGTCGGCAGACTCCATCGCCAACGCATGCGCCAGATTCTCGGCCTGGACCTTTGCAGAATCAATCAGACTCTCGCTATATTGCCGAGAAACAAGCAAAGAAAGGGCCAAACCGCTGCTGATAACGAGCAATGAAGCCGCCACCAACAGTTTAGTCTTGAGGCTTCGAAAACCCATTCTTTGTCTCCATGCTTGTCCCTGAGGATTCTAGAACAGCCCGTATTGAATTATACCAATCGTCTTTGGCCGCCACGAATCTGTCAATCATTAAACGATCAAGTATCTCAGCGCCTTTCTTATCAGCTCGCATCCCAAAAAGCGCCTCCTTGATTGCTTCTTTTGTTGAGTCAGTCACCTGCGTTGAGGCAACAAGAGGAGGCATTCCGTAATTCTCGGATTTTAGGATAACTTTTGTCTTGGAGGTGATGTCCGGATTGGTTTTGCTAAAATATTCCCATATCAAACCGTCAACCGACGCTCCATCTACCACTCCCTTTGAAACTGCCAGTATCGAATTGTCATGGCTGTAAGTGTAAATAAAAGAACCGAAAAAGGTTTCTGGTTTTTCCCCGATCTTTTTGAGCCAGGCTGCAGGGGCAAGCTTTCCGGTGTTGGAATCCGGGTCAGTGAATGCGAAGGCTTTCCCCCGAAGGTCCTCAAGCGCATTAAACCGACTATTCTTGTTCACAATTAGATAAGCGTTGTAGAAATGTGACCCATTAACTTCAGGGACAGCCAGCAACTGGAGGCCATACTTATCCTTGCCCACTACATAGGGCCCTGAACAGACAAATGCCAAGTCGACTTCACCCGTGCCCAATAATTCATTGATCTCCTGGTAAGTTTTTCGTTGTTTAAAAACAATTTTTTTCCCGAGTTTCTCGCCCAGATAATCCAACAATTCCTGATAAGTTGAAAGTGACTCTTTCGGAGAAACCATTGCTCCAATGGCTATTCGTAATTGATTATCCCCTTGCTCTTTAGTGTCCGGTCTCTCCAGAATGATCGTGTTGGAAAAGTCTACAACCTTGGATTGTTCTTTGTCCGAGCACCCAACGTTCAAAAAAGCCCCTATGATCGTTAACCAAATAACGAAGAAGACGCCTAGTTTGACGCCTGTAAGGCAAAGCAATGACGATCTGGTTCGAATCATGCTGATCCCGAAGAGACTATATATTCGCCGTGATTTAAGAGCTGAACCATTGGTTGCGGCTTGTCAAGAAAACTCAAAATTTCTTTGACCTATTCTATTAACGATAGTAGCATCCAACAAGAAAAAAATTAATATTTCCGAAACTGAAAATAGATTTTAGGTCATGGGGCGCATGAGGAAAAATGAACAAGAAATATAGACTCCTGACTATCGTCAAATCTCATAGAGCGACAGTCATGTTGATACTTTTAGGAATAACTCTCGTTCTGTTTCTGGACAATACGGCCCTGGCTAAAGGCGAGTCAGAGGTTCAAGTCAATTCGCTCGCTGAACTCGTGAAGATGTTTGACTCCTCGAGTTGTAAAGAATGTCACGAAAAGATTTATGAGCAATGGGAGAAGTCACATCACGCTCGACCGCTGATGGGTCTTAATGACCAGATATTCATCACAGGGTATCTCAAAAGGGGACCACTCGCTGTTAAGCCTGGGGAGAGAGCTACAAAAGATAACTTCCCGTGTTTCAAATGCCACTTCCCGCAGATAAAATATGCGACGGACCTGGTAGCCGCCGAAATAGCGGACGCGGTGTTGAAAGATGACAAAGAGACCATTCGTAAACTGAACATCAGTTGTCTGGTTTGTCACAATGAAAAGGCCGTCGTCCATGGCCGACCCGAGAAAAATGTCATTTATGGGAACAAAGACATAAATGATCACCCCAAGACCCCTGTCAAGAAAAGTCCTCTCCTCAAGAATTCGCTGATGTGCGGGCAGTGCCACGGGCTTGGTCCGAACCTTGAGTTTGAGACGCCAGTGCAGTGCGCAACACTTTACGGTAGTTATCTACACGCATACATCCCTTCCGGTGGAACAGAGACTTGCCAGCAATGCCACATGAAGAATGGCGATCACTACATGCCTCCGAATTTCAACAATCGGGCTGAATTATCTGAGCGTTTGAAAGATGCTCTTCCTATGCAGGTTAGGACGCTGGCGTATTCGTTCCAGCCGAAAGAAGGAGATGTCAGGCCCATGGTAGTGGTAAACACTAAAATCACAAGTAAAGCGGGCCATCGAATCCCGGATGGTTGACCGTCCAAAACTGAAGTGGTCCTGGATGTGACCGCAAGCGATCCTGACGGTAAGAAAATATTTCAGACGTCAAAAATATACATGGCTCAGGCTACAGATTCCCGGTCAAACCACATGGTCTTGGGACCTGACAAGAAGTTGGGTTTCATTCGAGATACCAGCATTCAGCCCTTCATCCCCAAGGAAGAGACATTCGAAATCCCTTTGCCTCAGGGGGTTACAGATGTGGACCTGGAAATTAGTCTCCGGTATCAGCCGAGACCAGGAGATATTTATCCAATCCACACTATTAAGAAGCATGTCAGCCTCGACCAGAAATGAACAAGACGCTGAACCCATTGGTCTTGGCGAGGCATCCTTTTCGAATAAAATCCTTCGCTTGTTTGAGAGTTGAAGTCGAGTATTCTGTCGGAATTTGCTAATGAACGGTGAGCTGAACACGGGCGAGGTAATCTCGATCAGGGGAAGTGTCGTAGACGCTTTTTTCCCTCGGCGGCTCCCCTCGTTGTATTCTGTACTTCTCACGGGAGACAATTCGGACATCGTAATGGAAGTAGTGAGTCATCTTGATTCACAGATCGTCCGAGGGATTGCCTTGACTTCTACAAGAGGCCTTGCCGTCAGGGATAGAGTTATTGACACTGGAGAGCCGCTAAAAGTGCCGGTGGGAGACAAGATTAGAGGCAGGGTTTTCAACGTTTTCGGACGGACTATCGATGGAAAAGGCGACATTACTGAATGCGAGTTGCGTTCCATTCATCGCGACCCTGTCCCATTAACTCAGCAAAATACTTCGTCAGAGGTTTTCGAGACCGGGATCAAGATAATTGATGTTCTGGCTCCTTTAGAACGGGGAGGAAAAGCAGGTCTATTTGGGGGGGCCGGCGTAGGCAAGACCGTGCTTATAATGGAGTTGATACACAATGTTGTAGCCAGATACGGTGGCGTTAGCCTCTTTTGCGGTATCGGAGAGAGATGCAGAGAGGGAGAAGAGCTTTATCGTGAGATGGAAGATGCCGGGATTCTTAACAACACTGTTCTTGTTTTCGGACAAATGAACGAACCCCCAGGAGCGAGGCTTCGAGTAGGGCATTCCGCGTTGACGATGGCCGAGTATTTTCGTGATGACACAAAACAAGATGTGTTTGTCCTTATAGACAATATATTTCGATTTATCCAAGCCGGCATGGAAGTCTCCGGACTCCTGGGACAAATCCCATCGCGCCTTGGATACCAGCCGACCCTCGCCACTGAACTTGCTCAACTGGAAGAGCGAATATGCAACACAACCTCGGGATCGATAACGTCAGTTCAAGCCGTTTATGTGCCCGCTGATGATTTCACAGACCCTGCCGCCGTACACGTCTTCGGCCATTTATCAGCGTCAATCGTGTTGTCTCGGAAGCGTTCCGCAGAAGGGCTGTATCCGGCGGTAAATCCCATGCAGTCCGGTTCGAAAATGCTTGCTCCCCATATAGTTGGAAAGAGGCACTATGAGTTGGCTCAAGAAATCAGATCGACAATTGCCACCTACGAAGAGCTTAGAGATATAATAGCAATGCTGGGAATAGAAGAACTGGCTCAGGCTGATCGCCAAACCGTTTATCGAGCCCGCAGACTGGAGAGATTTTTTACTCAGCCTCTCTTTGTTACCGAAAGATTCACTGGGATGGCTGGACGTGCGGTGAGTCTCGAAGATGCTCTTGACGGTTGCGAAAGAATTTTAAACGATGAGTTCTCGGAATTTCCTGAAAAGGCCCTGTACATGATCGGAAAAGTCGATGAGGCTAAAAGCGGATGAGACTTAAAGTGGTTCTTCCAAACGGAAGTCTTGGTTGACAAAGAAGTAATTAAAATAATTGCTGAAGATGAGAATGGTTCATTTTGTCTGTTGCCCCGTCATATAGGTTTCGTCTCTGCTTTGGTCCCAGGAGTGATGTCGTACGTCTCGCCAGGAGGGCAGGAAGAGTTTGTAGCTGTGGGACAAAGGGATCATAGTGAAATGTGGACCCGAAGTTGTTGTCTCTACCGGTCAACGCCCTTGCAGGCGCTGATCTTGGGATGTTGAAAAAGACGATTGAAACGAAATTCAGCGTCTTGGATGAACGTCAGAGAAAAGCTCAGTCAGCCGTCGCAAAACTCGAAGCCAATCTTGTCAGACGGTTCCTGGAACTGGAACGCCATGCCTAAAGACAAACTTACGTCAAAAGAACGTCAACAAGAATTGCTTAAGGAATTTACTGAACTCGTGGGAACCAAAGAAGCTCGGAAAACAAGAGCTCGGAGTGACAGTAACAAGAGTATCTGGTTCGGACTAGGAATGTTCGGAATTGTGGGATGGTCAGTAGCGGTTCCTACCTTGATCGGCACAGCCCTCGGGATCTGGATTGACAAGCACTATCCGAGTCGATTTTCCTGGACGCTGATGCTGATGTTCGCCGGCGTTGTTTTAGGCTCAATAAACGCCTGGCACTGGATCAACCGCACAGGGCGTAACGGTTGATACATGATTGATCTCGGTGAAACCAAGACAGTCGTCTATCAGGCTCATAGCGTCCATAGACCTTGCTTGGAGTAGTGCTGTCGCTTGATCTCGGGAACAGTGCTCGGCCTATTCTACTTCTGCAGGCTTGTGGCTCACCGTGAAACGACTTCCCAAGTCACTCGCATCCAGCGACGACTTACTAGTGACTAGCTTCTTCGTCAGGACAGGCGTAGTCCTTTTGGGCTTCTCCTATATTATGGAAGGTCGACTCGAAAGGCTTTTAGCGGCTCATGGCAGGGTTTCTTAATTGTCCGTTTGATTTCTTGTTCAGGCTGATTGGCCCTGTTCAAGCAAAGACTTCGCAAAACATAGGACCGACAGAGATAACCCATGGTGAGTGAAACTATTAGCCCTGATCAGGTGATTTTATGGCAGCGAGGTTTTCTGGTTCTGAACTCGACCATTTGTTACACGTGGGGCGTTATGGCGTTGCTCACTTTTAGCTCATGGCTCATTACACGGCGTCTGACTTGTGACGCAAAGTTGTCCAGGTGGCAAAATCTGCTTGAAATAATAGTCGTTTTTGTCCAGGACCAGATTCGTGAAATCTCTGAATCAAGAGCCGGCCCGCTATTTACCGTACATTGGAACTCTCTTTTTATTTGTCGCTGTTTCGAATGTCCTGGAGGTGGCGCCTGGTTATCATGCCCCCACCGCTTCGCTCTCCACCAATTCCGCGCTAGCTATAAGCGTCCTGTTCGCAGTTCCTATCTATGGAATTACTGAACAAGGTTTTTTCGCCTACGTCAGGCATTATGTTCAACCTTCTGCGCTGATGCTGCCATTCCATATACTGGGAGAACTTTCCCGCACGCTGGCGCTGGCTGTAAGACTTTTCGGCAACATGATGAGTGGGGCGAAGATTGCGGCTATACTATTGGCCGTTGCTCCGCTTTTCTTACCCATATTAATGAATGCGCTGGGGTTACTCATTGGTCTGATTCAAGCTTATATATTTGCTATATTAGCCATGGTTTACATTGCTTCAGCGCGGAACGCTCACCGCTCAAAAAGTGAAGATCATCATGGAGAAGAGTTCGAATAACGGGAGTAGAAACATGGATAGCTTGACAATAGTAGGAGTGGTTTCAATCATCACGGCCGGAGCCTGTATGGCAATCGGGTCGATCGCTCCTGCGCTTGGAGAAGCCAGGGCGGTTTCTACTGCGTTGAGTTCCATCGCCCAACAGCCTGACGAGGCAGGAACCATATCTCGAACACTTTTCGTTGGCTTGGCGATGATCGAATCTGTGGCAATCTATTGCTTCGTTGTTTCCATGATTCTCCTTTTCGCCAATCCTTTCTGGAACCATGTGGTGTCCAAGACCGGAGGATGATCGATGCTTATAGACTGGTTTACCGTCATAGCTCAGATCGTCAACTTTCTGGTCCTCGTTGTTCTTCTAAAGCGCTTCCTGTTTGACAAGATTACAAGAGCGATGGACGAGAGACAGAACAGAATCGCATCTGCCTTGGAAGATGCCGATATTACCAGAGAACTCGCCGAAGAGGAGGCTGAACGCTATCGTCGGATGAACCAGGCGCTTGAAGATGATCGAAACCGGATTCTTGCTGAGGTTAAGGACGAAGCGCTCTCCATGCGACAAAGGTTGATTGATGATGCCCGCTCCGAGGTAGAAGATGTCAAGACCGCCTGGCGTGAATCAGTCGAGCGAGAAAAGAATTCGTTTCTTGTTGAGCTACGCGGCCGCATTGGCAAAGAGGCCGTGTCTGTAGTTCGGGCTGCGTTGTCAGACCTGGCAAACGTCGAACTGGAGCAACGAATTGTCGATGTATTCGCAGAAACAGTTCCGTAACATGTCCGAAGAGAAAATACTGGAGATCAGAAATATCTTTCAAACAACAGCCAGACAAATAACGGTTCACACGGCCTTTGACCTTTCGGACGACCAAAAAAAGGCCATTGTGGCGTTGTTACAGAGTCACATTGCGAAAGATCTTCCAGTAGGATTTGAAAGGTCCGAGAATAACGTCTGTGGTATTGAGTTGAGGTTTCAAGGTTATAGGATCGGCTGGAGCATTGAGTCATACCTCAAGGGTTTTGAGAAAGCCATCTCTAACGCTCTTGAGAGTTTAACCGAACGATCAATTCTGAAAAGCGGCTGAAGCTTTCATTTATATGTCGGCTATACAATGGACCACGATAAAACAAAAGATAAGTCAGGCCTCGGGTTGCTACTGGAAAATACGATTTCAGCTTTAGACCTAAGTCTTGAAGAATGCAAACCGGCTCTAGATTTGCGCGAAGTAGGCGCTATCACGTCTGTTGGGCAGGGAGTGGCCAATATTTCGGGCTTATCGCGTGCGAGGGCTGATGAACTAGCCGTTTTTCCTGGGGACAAATTAGGGATAGTTTTTAACGTGGACTTGCAAGAGGTGGGCGTAATCCTGCTCGACAATGATGAGAGCTTGCATGCCGGTTCTGAGGCAAACCATAGCGGACGCGTCCTGGAAGTTCCTGTGGGGAATGAACTAATCGGTAGGGTCGTAGACGCTATGGGGCGTCCGTTGGATCAACAGGGACGGATAAAAACGTCGACCCGGTCGCCCGTTGAGCGTGAGGCCCCAAATATCATGGACCGCGATCCTGTGGTAGCCCCACTTCAAACTGGTATTAAGATCATTGACGCATTGATTCCAATTGGTCGCGGCCAAAGAGAATTGATACTTGGTGATCGTCAGACAGGGAAGACGGCTATTGCAATAGACACAATTATAAATCAGAAGGGTAAAAACGTTACTTGTATTTATTGCGCAATTGGGAAACAGTCTGCATCCGTGGCGAAAATTGTCAAGGAACTCCGTAGTCGCTCAGCGATGGACTATACCATCGTGTTGGCGACAACTGCCGAAGAGCCTCCTGGTCTACAGTTTGTGGCGCCCTACGCAGCGACAACCATGGGCGAGTATTTTATGGAGCAGGGCTCAGATGTGCTGGTTGTTTTTGACGATCTTACCTGTCATGCTCGGGCCTATCGAGAAATTTCCTTGCTTTTGCGTCGTCCTCCTGGTCGGGAAGCTTACCCTGGAGATATCTTTTATATACATTCCCGACTTCTCGAACGTTCCACACATTTGAGGAGAGAATTAGGTGGTGGTTCTTTGACCGCTCTTCCAATTGCAGAGACCGAAGCGCAAAACATGGCGGGGTACATTCCCACAAATCTCATTTCTATAACCGATGGTCAAATCTACCTGTCTCCTCGCCTCTTTCAAAAAGGAGTATTGCCTGCAATAGATGTCGGAAAATCAGTATCCCGTGTCGGCGGCAAGAGCCAGTTGAACGCCTATCGATCGGTAGCGGGCGATCTGAGGCTATCTTATTCGCAATTTGAGGAACTAGAGGCATTCTCAAGGTTTGGGACAAGGCTTGACGAACAAACGCGTAAAACACTGGAACGCGGTCGCCGAGTCAGGGAAGTCCTTAAACAGGGACAATTTGAACCAATATCCGTCCCGGAACAACTTTCGGTTTTGCTGGCAGTCAATGCTGGTCTGCTGGATGAAATCCCTGCCAAGGCCATAACCGACGCCGAAAAAGAGATTAGAAAAAGAGTAAGGGAAAACGCTCCGAATCTGTGTGACAGGATTTGCCGGGACGAGCCACTGAGTTCAGCGGATAGAGAAACAATTTTGAACTTGGCTGCCAAAGCAACCCAGTTCATGACCACTTAACCGAACATGGATACCATCGAATCCCTTAGGCTAAAGATCGTAACTGCGGAAGAACTCAGATCCGTCGTTAAGACCATGAAGGCCTTAGCGGCAGTAAATATCCGTCAATATGAAAAGGCTGTCGCAGCCCTTGCGGAATATAACCATGCAGTCGAGACCGGCCTTCAGATAGCGCTTCGAAAGAAACAACAGTGGGCGGTAAAAGCTACACCCGCTCCGCGGCATAGTTTAATCGCTGTTGTTCTGGGCTCGGACCAAGGGATGTGTGGTCAATTCAATGAACTCATAGGAGAGTATGTCTGTGAGAATTTAGGGAAGCTGAATAGCGCTAAAGGTCACGAGGCAATGCTAGTAGTGGGAAGCCGACTAGCCGCATCGCTTATGGAAAGAGCTATGGATGTCCGTGAAGTGTTCATGGTCCCAAGTGGGGTGGCAGGTATAGTCTCCCTGGTTCATGACTTGCTTATAAAAATAGACGAGTTGAGAGCGCTACTCGATCTGGATCAAGTGGTGGTTTATTATAATAAACAGGTTTCCAATACCAGTTTCGCTCCGTTCGAAGCGAAACTGCTTCCGGTTGATCTTGAATGGCTCGACAGGCTTAAAAACAGGAGTTGGCCGTGTCGCTCCCTTCCCACTTACACGATGGATTGGGACCGGCTTTTCTCAGCTCTAATATGGCAATATTTGTTTGTGTCGATATACCGCGCCGTGGCTGAGTCTATGTCAAGTGAAAATGCCGCTCGTCTCGCTGCGATGGAAAGAGCTGAAAAAAACATTGAAGAACGAATCGAGGACCTAAATCTGAAATACCATCAATCACGCCAACTATCCGTAACCGAAGAACTTCTTGATATCGTAGCCGGATTCGAGGCAATAACTTCTAAGCCCAGAAAACACAACAGGGGCAAGAAAAGTAGTGAACTTGTTGTAATCTCACGATTCACATTTTGACTTGTCTAACTTCTCGCTTTTTGAATGCTCGACGCCGCACTGACGGCGCTTCTGACAATCTCCCCCGCAGAGCGAGTTTGAGCGTCGTCCTGACGATAAAAGAACACGAACAAATATTTATTGGCGTTGGTCGCGCGATCGAGCGCAGCCAGACCGCTGTTCTGTGATTTTACGAGTCCCTGTGCGGTTACTCCGGAAACTGAAACCATCCATGTAGCCAACACCAAAGTAAGTGTAAACGGTACGATCCATTTTTTATAAAACATTAGAGTCCTCCTCTGACCCTCTGAGTGTTACGACCGATTATTGTAGATTTCATTTAGGGCGTGAAATGTTACGCAGGAGAGGAAATTGATTTTCCTCTTCTCCCTGAGGCTGAACGTTACTCATTTGCAGAAAACCCGCTCCAAGTTCATCAATGGGTAACCGGCCACCCAGGAGATCCGCCAACAGATTCACTGTCGCCGAATCAACCCAGCATTGAGTGAATTTGCCCTTCTTCTGAACATGAATCAGGCCTGCTCTATGGAGTTCTTTTATGTGATGGGAAATTGTGGGCTGACCGATGTTGAGCCCCCTGCCGAGGTCGCCCACACATCTCCTCATTTCCTCATCGAAACTGCAAGATGTTCCGGGGGGACAGCACGATATCAGGTGCAGGAAAATGGCTAGGCGGTTCGGGTTGGACAGTGCCTTGAATGCTTCGGCGCAAGCTACCAGGTCATTTGATTGATATATTGACATGTATCGATATATATCTTCCCCTAGTAATCTTGTCAAGAAAAAAAATCATCCTGTCTCTTGCTTTAACCCCAGTATCGCCTAAAAAGATGTAACATCCCGGAATAACTAAGAAGAACTTATTCAGAACCTAAGTGATTACAATCTGAATTGTGTCGGCGGTATGGCTGATTTTGACAATTGGCGTCTAAAAAATTCCGACATAGATTCTTGATCATTCAGCCTGAACACTTTAAATCTAACCGTGCTTTCCATTTGTGTTGACACATATATCACTTCTTACCTGTAGGCGCTCAAAGACCTGAGGCGAATAGGCCGGTTTTCGTTGTCAATAGGCCTATAACGCAAGTAACGCGCTTCAACGGGTTCCGCTCCGTAGTACTCGTAGGCCGGCCATAAAGAAAAATTGTCCAGACTCTTGTTATCGCCATTTATCCATGGTGCCCAGTTCTCGTTGTCAGTGGATATGTCTACAGCCCACTTCTCAGGCACGGAATCTTTATCCCCCCAAACAATCTTCATACGGCTCATCTTGAATTCATCCTGTAAATCAAGCGTGATGTCCTGCCTGGCTCCATCTTCAAAGGATTTTGACGAGTACAGCGTGTAACTGGGATATCCGGTAAGAATATTCGCTATTCCATTTTTCTCATTGTCCGGCTCCGGGGCGTATAAAACGTTCGATGTTACCGTTAAGCTCCAGAAGAAGCTGCTAATGTCGTCAATCTTGTCACCCTCTGTTAGGGGTCGCTTGAAAATAGCGCTCTTGATGACGTTAGAGAGTTGCTTGGCGATCAAATAGTTGGCTCCAGCCGTAAGATGACACCAGTCCGTAAAAACCCATTCCGACGTATTGTCAAAATAGTCGGAAAAATCTGCAAGAATGTAACCCTTTTTGTCTGAGCTAAGCTTGACAGTGTCAATAATGAATTTATAGACGTCTGCCGTTTCCATGTCATAATACTGTTTGTGCTCCTCAATCGCCTCGATTTTTTGTTCAATCTCGTGTCGAGGTTTCTTGCTCAGATATAGCAACGGTTGCAAGGCAAAAATGTGCGGCACGCCATCATTTTCAAGGGCGCTGTGGTAATTCTCCAGGACCCGCACAACTGTAGATACGTTGTCCGAGACCATTGCGGATCTGTCTTCGGGAGTGATTTCGCTGGCCTGAAACGCTTTAAGGTCACTCGGAACCGAAGCGCGGTGAAGTCTATTACCCGCTTCCATAGACTGAAAAAGATCGGCCCCATTCCAAAATATTGACATCAGGAAAGTGTTGTTCTTTAGCCACAACGTCAAATATGAAGCCAACCCCGGCCCGTCATACGAAAAAATCTCCCGCAGCACGCCATTGTATTGACCTTCTCTGAAATAGTTCCATTCTTTAACAGGCACACTAACCGGATTAATTTCATTCACCCCATCCAGGGAAACCAAAAGATCAGGTTTGTATCCTCTAAGCTTGGTGATATATCGGAGCAAATCATGTTGATACGCGTGCCCCCAGACAGCAGTGTTATAAACTCTTATGGTTTTACCCGGTATAAGCTCGGAACTGTTAAGGATTCTCTCCATTACATGCGAAATTGTCTCTCTGTATTCAATGCCATAGGATCCGGTGATTTGACCGGTATTCCCAGTGGAACCCAAACCAAAAGCGGTCGAGCCGCCAGTTAGAAAAATCCTGAATTCGTCCGAGGGTTTTTCCAACGAAATTGATCGGGGTTCTCTAAATCCAGCGTTGTTAGCGTACTCAAACTGGTTGCCCTTGGCTTGATTGTGCACAAGACACACCCCAGGGACAAGATCATAATCATAATTGGGAACAGGTTCCGTGAAATCTCTTTTTGCCCTGTCGAAACCTCTAGGGTAAACGTCCCCGAGATAAGTTGTTTTCAAGGCTACTTCAGAGAGCTTTTCCAACGCCAGTAAAAGCATTCCAATGGCGACTATCAGGAAGACCGCATATCCAATTTTTCTGAGGCTGAGCCAAACCGCCGCTCCAATTCGTTGAAAAATCCTCCCGATCATGCTGCCACTCTTGCTTTTTTCGGCAATTGATTCAGATGACGTAGAATCTTTCTCAAACTTGTTCGCTTGGTCCCTACAATCCTCTACTGACATTCTTTCTCCTTCTTCTTCACCAGCGCCGAATGGAATCCATTATCTAGTAGCGGACAGTCGAAATTTGTCTTCAATAGAAATAACTGAAGCATTTTTAAAACGTTCTAGAGTCTGAACAAGCCAGGATCTGACCCTGTTGTCCACGAGATCCCTGATTTTTCTGAACTTCTCAAGGTCCAGCGTTGCACGTTCATCATTTAAGGCGGGATCTTCGATTGGCCAGTAAAGCCTATGACTCACCCCAGGGAAAATAAAACATTCCTGTTCCGCCTTAGAGCACACGGTGATCAAATAGTCGAAACGCATCTTTCCCCAGTATTTTCGCAACGGTTCCGATTCCTGAACGGATAGGTCAATTCCGATCTCTTTCATCACTTCCACTGTGTAGGGGTGAATATCTTTCGGCTTCAAACCAGCGCTAAAAACTTCAAAACTATCTTCGGAATAGTGTCTGGGAAGCCTTCAGCCATTTGGCTTGTTACGGCATTATGGCAACACAGGAAAATAACTCTAGATTTTTGAGTTTTCATTCCTACGATCCTCTTGTCAGTGAAATGGGAAATACGATCAATTCCTACTAAAGCAATTTCTTGGGTGACGACAATCTGTTAATTGAGGATTAAACCAAAACCTCAATTAACAGCAAAAACTAATTTACGCAGTCTGTTCCATCAAGTGTCCTAGAAAGTTAGTTTGCGCATTTTACCTGTGCCAAACCGGCCCACTCCTTAAAATATTTGTCCCTGAATTTGAATGCTACATTTACAAGACCTATTAGAACTGGAACTTCTATCAACGGTCCGATTACAGTAGCAAAGGCCTCGCCTGAATTGATGCCGAACACTGCGATAGCCACGGCAATCGCAAGCTCAAAGTTGTTGCTCGCCGCTGTGAAAGATAGAGTGACAGTTTTTGGATAATCGGCGCCGATCTTATGTCCCATCCAGAAACTCACGAGAAACATAACAACAAAATAGACACACAAGGGAATGGCTATCCTGACTACATCGAACGGAATGGTAAGAATTAAATTGCCCTTGAGACTGAACATAACAACAATCGTGAATAACAAAGCTATCAGCGTGATTGGGCTTATCGTTGGGATGAACTTTTTTTCATACCACGCTTTACCCTTGATCTTCAGCATGATAAATCTCGTGAGAATTCCACCAAGGAAGGGAATCCCAAGGTAAATAAACACGCTTTCCGCAATCTGCTTCATGCTGACCTGCACAACGCTCCCGCTGAGACCAAAAAGAGGAGGAAGCACGGTAATAAAAAACCAGGCGTATAAACTGAAGAAAATAACCTGAAAAACACTGTTGAACGCAACCAATCCCGCTGCGTATTCAGTATCACCCTCTGCCAGTTCATTCCACACGATGACCATTGCGATGCACCGGGCCAGGCCGATCATGATCAACCCAACCATGTATTCAGGACGATCCGGTAAAAATATTATTGCAAGTAAAAACATCAGGATCGGGCCTACTACCCAGTTCTGAACCAATGAAAGAACCAAAATTTTTGTATCGCGAAACACTTGCCCCATCTCTTCATATTTAACTTTTGCCAAAGGTGGGTACATCATGAGTATCAAGCCTATAGCAATAGGCACGGAAGTTGTCCCAACCTGCAGGCCGGATATGAACTTTGTGATAGCCGGAGCGAAATATCCAATCCCGATGCCCAGGGCCATCGCAATGAATATGATGAGCGTCAAATACCTATCTAGTAGAGAGAGACTTTTCTTAGACCCCATGGTTTATTCCTCCTCAAATCGGATCCAAGTAAAATGTTGTAAACATGCATGAAAGCTACTCAGACCTTATCCATGAAAAATTAGCAATATTTTCCCGGACCATATTGTTTTGTATCACCGTTTCCTTTTTGCCTTGCATAACTCTTCAGGGTCAAATTTAAGAACGTCCCTAAGTTGACACTGATCTTTGAGAATTTGCCGGTCTGCTGAAACTGCGCCACGAACCCAGGACAGAGCTTGGCGGCACAAAACTGGCGCCTCTCCAATATCTGGCAAACGGTAATAGACCCATCGGCCTTTTTTACTTGATTCAACGAGGCCCGCTTGTTTAAGTATGGACATGTGTTTCGAAACAGTCGAATGGGCCAGTTGGAGCAATTCAACGATTTGGCATACGCACAACTCGCCTGTTTGTAACGCCATGATGGCTCGCAACCTGTTTTCATCGCTAATTGCCTTAACAATATTCAGGAATTCTGGGATACTCATGAGTCTATATGTCGCCACATAACGAAATATGTGAATAATTAACTCACCGCATTTCAATTGTCAAGCTAGCTGAAAGAATTCTTTCTACTTTTTAGCGTAATGTCTGAAATCCCGCCATCAATACCAACGCTAGGATTCCCTGCTAAAACGGCTGAGGTACTCGGTCAGTTTCATTTTCTTTTCAGGGTCCAGTTCCGGGCAGTCCTCTAACTCTTTAACTTCGTCGATTACTCGAAGCGCAAAAACCATGCACGTCGGTTCCCCGCATTTCTTACAATTCGTCTTTGGGAGCAATTTTAGTATCTCCAGCATTTGAGGGGCCGGAGGCCTGTCAAATGTTGGCTCGATCTTATCCCTGCCCTCCCAGGTTTGATTAATTTCCTTCTTCAACCAGCCAACAATTTTTTCCGCTTCAGCTTCATCTTTAAGAGCGTTAACGAAAATTTCTTTAGCGTGAAGACTTATAAGCCTTCCATGTATCTGCAGCGTGAGTGTCGGGGGCGACGCGACATAATCGCCGCCTCCGCCCATCGCAGTGTTCAAATAGGGCAAAACCTCCGATATGTCTTGTTCCAAATGGGCCACGCAATGAACCGATTCAAAATTTGGATTGCATTTTGGACGGAACATCTCTATTTGAAGGTTATTCAGCAGCATTTATTTCTTTCCTTTTCAGCAACATAAGTCACCCACCAATAAATCGAATTTAGGCCAGCTCATACAACCTATTTGATGGAGTTTGCTCCGCTCCCTGACGGCGCCTTCACTGTGTCACCGCCCCCCTGCTTCAGTTCGTTGATGTAATTGGCCGCTTCCTCTCTGCCGCTGAACGGTCCCTTTACAACTGTGGCGTTTCCTTTTGGGCTATGATCGACGATTCTGAGTAGTCCGGACCGACTTTTTACAACATAGAATTCTTCTCCAAAGCTTGAAGTTGCAAGACCAAAAGCGACAATCGCCACGCTCACCAATAAGACACGAAGTGTTTTCATAAACAACTTCCCCTTCTAATTTATCCTTTGAAACATATCATCATGAAACTTGTTAAGTTTCCAACTTCTTGGCTTTAAATTAACGACTACCGAGAGCTGATATCTCAACTAAGGCGCTTTCTTTGGGGAATAGGTCTCGATCAGCATGGTTTTAAGCAACTCTATCGGCTCAATCTTGTTGCGTTCGGCAGCCTGTTTAAGAGATTCATCTTCTTTTATGTTAATTCCCAGTGAAGCGATTCTTGCCATGGTTTTTGACGCATTTAGATTCATCGAGCTTGAAAGATCGAGAAATGTTTTCCGACCGATGCCGGTCCCTGCGAACTTTTCTTCGACCATCTCAGGTGTAAAGCGGTCGCCCGTATCCACCAGAGAAACCGGGGCTTCAAATCTCTTGATCAACATGTAAAGTTGCAAAGGGTTCATCCGGTTGGCCTTAGCCACTTCCGCCAGCGAATCGTTGGGGTTAAGTAACTTGATTCCTTTTGACTGAAGTTCAGCTATTGCGGCATCAAGAGGTATGTCCACCTTCTTGCAAAAGGACTGCAAATTCAATAATTCCGCCCTGCCGAAAGGGGGTTCGTATTCGCGGCTTACCCATGAATTCTTCACAAATTCACTGAGATCTAAGGCGTAACTTAATGGAGGAATGCGATAAATTGAACTAATAATTAAGAGCCCTACAACGATGAATGTGACGAAGATTTCCTTTTTGTGTCTTAGCCCTCTGCCCTTTTTATCCACGAAATAACCCGACAGTGGTTTCCAGTTGTAAAGAATATGAAGAAAACAAGCCACGACGAAAAGTAGACTTCCTGCGATATGAATATCAGCCCAATTGGTTTTGCTCAAGCCAAGGAAGCTCCAGTCCGTCCAGTAGGCGATCCGTCCATGAGGAACAACATAGGCCACTATTCCGGACGCCGTCATTATAATGAATGCCGCGGCGGTCATCATGGATACCAGCACCCTGTTGCTCCGTTTACTGCCATTCATAATGTTTGTTTACCCCGTCTACCCATAACCGTTGCCAGCCATTCATCCACAACAGGAGGTCTGGGGTCCCTGATTTTCAGCAACCACACTCGCATTAGTGTTGCCCGCCGCTCTTATCGCTGCCTTGACCTTTTCCACTTCATTTGAACTGAAAACGTTATCTGCGCTCTTTTCTATTCCAAGGTTTTGAACCACCAAGTAATTGCTTACAGGAACCTCCGCATGTTCCAGCAATCTTATTGCGCACCCGACTGGACATCCGTCAATCGCGACAAGATTGTCAACATTTTGAGCTGAAAACACAAAATTGTTGATGTGCGCTCCTACCGCAGCCAAACAAAACATTTTACCAAAACCTTCACGAGTAAGCTCAACAGCAGCCTGGTTCGAGATCTGTCCTACGTTGGACGCTCCTGAACAAGCCACAATCATGGTTTTCTGGTTTGAAGAACAACATTCTTCACTCATTTTATTCTTCCCTTCTCAATACAAACTTAAATCAATATATTGCCAAACCCGATCCTTTTCCCGCCGAAGATGGAGGAGCGGAGATAATCTTAACTGTCGCAAAAAAAAACAGCGAGGTGTTTCGCTCCTCCTGTTCAAACTAAGCTTTCGTCAAAATGTCAGCTTTTGTGTCGGGTTTGAACTTACCACCCCCGCAGCCACAGCCCGCAAAAACAGTGGCGCTCATCGCCACCGAGATCAAGGCCACGGTGATGAACATCAGTACTTTTCTCATTCTAAATACCTCCAACTTGGGATAAATGCCGCCGGCATTCGACGACAACTGTAAAGACGAATTCGAGCGAGACCCATTTTCTCCTTATAATGATTGCGAAGGACTCTATGACCCACCGCCCTAAGAGGCGACTGGCGCCGTGGGCTCAATCAAGACAGATCTCCGAATGCTGAAATCTCCCTTATCCGTAAACAGGATAAAAAGGGAAATCAGGAACAAAGAACCGTCACGAACGAGATGGTATATGCCGACACGTCCTGTAGAAGAAGCTGATGAACTGAAACATCCACAGTCGATATCAAGTCCTATATGGAACACGTATATCAACGCCCCAAGAAAAATGCCCAGCAGCCCTGTAGTAATCAAAGCGGACGGCCTTGTCTGAATGCCTAGTATAAGAAAAATTCCCGCCCCCAACTCTATCCACGGCAGTGTCAAAGCGACAAAGTTACTCCACGATGGAGGAAGCATATTGTAATTGCGGATTGCGGCGGCGAAATCAAGTGGATAAAAAATTTTATGTACGCTAGCGTAAATAAAGAGGCCGCCAATTAATAATCGAGCCAATAGCGTAAGATATTTCATTTGCTCAAAGCCTCAATTGCGCATTGATATTCGATGAGACAATCTCAACGCATGATGTCCCATCTTCGATGATCCCGTCGAAAATGTCGTCAGACACGGCTCCTTTTTCATTTGCGATTTCAATAGGAAACTTCGCTTGTTGCCATGCGGGAAACCCAGAACTCATTATCATAAGCTTCCCGTAGCCCATTTGTCCCAACGAGACACCGACTCTTTCGGCCATATCGCAAGTAGGGCCGTAACAGTAGAGAATTACATTGCTCTCTGGAGGCAGTAATGGTTCCAAAACCGGGAATCGACGGTCAAAGTCATCAGGAGACAGGCACAAAGCGCCTTTGACATGTGATTTCTTATAGTCCTCGCATTCTCTACAATCCACAAATACGGCTTCAGAATCTTTCAAATATCGCGCTGCTTCCTTTTCGTCGATCAGGATTAGTTTCACGTTCGAAATAACGATCTCTCTTGGCGGTACATGGACCAAAGAAACCGGGTCATCAGACGCAAGGTTTACCGCAAGACCTATTAGCCCTAAAGTGAGTGCAATCATTAGGGCCCTACTGAACAAAAGGATTGCGTCTCTCATGAAACTTTCCTTTCCTATATATTTTTTGACGTAATAGTAAAATATATAAGACCAAATTCACTGCCTACATTTTCAATCATTCAACTCAGTCAAATAAAAGATCAGGAATATAACCGGACACATCAGCAACTAGCCGACCTAGGCACGACTAGCCTGATTTAACCATTCCTTGATCTTCTTGATATTGGGGACCGTGCCCTTAGATACAATCTTTCCGTTGATTATCAGCGCAGGCGTGGGCACAAAACCATACTTGGTCATTTCTTTTATGTCTGTAATATGTTCCGGGGAAGCCGGCAACTCCAACTCTACTAAAGCACGCATCACTAACTGCTCGAGGTGGTTGCACTGAGCGCAGCCAGGTCCCAATATGACCACGCTGATGGCTCCATCGGCTTCTTCCTGGTAAGGTTGGCCAAGAAACTTTTTATATTCTCGGAGAAAGGCCTTTCCATAATCGCTTCGAGCCGAGTTTGCGATGTAGTTCTTAACGCTCAGGCGCTCGATCAATGCAGCCTCTACTTCAGACTCGCTCATGTCAGCATGTGATTCGGCTATTTCTTGAAAGGCCTGTTTTAGGCCTAAGATGCCGACATCACAATCAGTGACCCGAATACGAACAGGATCTTCTTGTTGTAGACTCATTTTAAACCATTACCAATGCTCTACATACCTATTCCAAGGCCGGGAAACATCGTCGAAACTCCGATGTATACGCCTACCCCGGTCAGCAGGGCTCCAGCCGCTTTTTTAAGCTTGAGGTTGGCTGAATTCATCCTTGCGGAACCAATAAGGTGACGAGCCGCCCCTGCCGATGTCCCTACGGCCAAGATCAACAGACAGTGACCAATGCCGTAAAACAGCATCATGAGCCCACCGAAAAAGGCGCCTTTAAGCGGGATAACGCTGACTATAAGGATAAGGGCCGGACCGGTGCAGGGAAGCGATACAAGTCCGAACATAAAACCAAAAAGAGCCGCTCCAATAAAGCCAGTATATTGGGGAAGCTTATCCTGGGAGATAGGAAGCTGAAAATGGAAAACATCCATAAAATGCAGTCCCAGAAGAATGCAGATAGCGGCCACCACGTAAACCATATACTCGGATTGCAAGAATGGCGCAGCGGCAAGGCCTACAGTAAAAAGGACCGCCAGTTCAACGCTGAATCCTACAATAAAAACCAGCGTATAGAGGAACGACTTCCATGCCGTCATTTCCTCGGCCATACCACCGATGAACCCGATAAGAAGAGGCACCATAACGATCACACACGGATTCATGGCGGTTAAGGCCCCGCCCACAAACGCTCCGCCGGCCGCAAGCCATATACTACCGGAAGAAACCCACTGCTGAACTATTGCAAATAATGATTCCATTCTTACTAAAACCTCTCCTCATGTCGGTTCTTTCTGGCGCCAATTCTATGACGCCAGGTATTTGTGTTTTGCTCCTCATCACCTATGTGATGAGCGCAGTAATGTGTCGTGATAAAATCTTAAACGAAACTAGCCATCTCTGCGATAAAGCAACCAAGAGTGATCTGGGCCAAGGTCTATCGAACCTGTCTCGCCTGTGGCGGCGCCCCTGGCGCTGCGCCCTGCATGTTAGGTGGAGCAACGCCCATTTTAGTGAATACCTGCATAATGTGGTCTCTCTCAAAGGTCCCTTCGTTCCTGAAGAATTCCTTCCCATCCGGGGCGATGAATACCTGAGTCGGCATCATTCGAATTCGAAAATCCCGTACCAGATCCTTGTTCACGTCCATATCCACTGTGGCTACAATGGCCTTTCCTGAGTAGGCTGCGCCCATTTCGTCCAGTATGGGCTTCATATATTTGCAGGGGACACACCAGCCTCTCCCAAACTCCAACAAAATTGGGACTCGTTTTGAAAGCAGCCCCTGGAGATTGATTTTAGGGTCTTGAGCGTCAGAGTGAGACAAAAGTCCAAATAGACCAACAAAAAGAGTAATAATGATTGTCAGATAAAACCGTCTCATCGTTAAAAAGCCTCCTATTATAGATTAGATTTTATACCTTTATTACAGTTATGCAAAGTAAAAAGTCATCAACATTCAACAACCGCGTGACGGTTTTGCCGGTTTAGGGACAGCGGGGGCCTGCTGCGCCGGAGAAGCTTGAGGTGTGCCTCCTGCGGCCTCTGCGCTTGTTTCGACCGGATAACCCTTTCGGCTCCACTCAATCCATGCGCCGTCATACACAGCGGCCTTGGGGTAATCGAGTAAACGGGCCCCAAAGTATAAAACAGTCCCGAAACAGCCGCTCACACAGGTAAAAACATCATTTTTATCTGGAGTGACGCCTTTGGAATCAAGTATCTGTTTGATTTCATCCGCAGTCTTGAATTCCTTGTAATTCTGACCCGTGAGCAACGTGCCGAAAAAAAGGTTGACCGCCCCGGGAATATGCCCGAGCTTATCGGTTTCTCGCCTCATCTTTTTCCCTGCAAATTCATCCGGTCTGCTCGAATCGGCCACTACAATGCCAAGTTCCTTGAACATCCCGACATACCCAGCCAGTTCGTCCCCGGTCATTAACTTCGATCGATCCAGATTGACCTTATAGGTGGATTTATCAAAACGAGGGACCTCAGTAGTCCAGGGTCTTTTTTCCGAAAGCCATTTATCTGTTCCTCCATCGACAATGGAAATTTTCTTATGGCCGAGGAGTTCGAGCGCCCAGAATGTGCGAGTCGTCGCTGGAAGCTTTTCTGAACTACCGATGATTACTATATGATGATCAGGCGTGACCCCATTCTCTTCGAGGAATCCAATCAGGTTTTTGACCACAAGCATTTCAGGAATTCCTAGGCGTTCATCTTTTATAATATCCGTGGTCATTCGGATAGAATTCGGAACATGACCTTGAGAGTAAAAATTGTCTTCCGGCTCAATTTCCTGCCGGTCAAAAATCCTAATATTGGGGTCTTTCAGGTGATCTTGCAGCCATTGTGTCGTCACAAGAAAACCGCTGTTGGGATAACCCCCGTTTTCAACTGCAAGGCTAGGCGAAATTAATAATAGGAAGAAAATTAAGCACGCCATAACTCCAAAAACACGACCTGGATTTCTAGAAAAGTTCATTATTGTTAACCTCATGTGTATAAAGATCACGCGGAGAGCCACTTCAGGATTTCGGCTTCTTTGGGTATCTTGCCGGCTACTTTAACCTGACCATCAACCACCAGGGCGGGGGTCATAAATACTCCATATTGTCCAAACACCTTGATGTCCTCAACTTTTATTACTTCCGCGTCAATGCTGTTCTTTTGAACTATTTCCTTGACGAGTTCTTCAAGTTTGTGACACTTGGCGCATCCAACACCCAAGACTTCTACTTTCATCGATAAATACTCCCTTCTATTTTGCCTCTGTCTTAGAGGTCCATATATCCTAACTCTGAATTAATTGTTAAATCTTTTGTCATATCTATTTGTAAGCGTCATCATTCCAATGAATCGCCGTTCTGAAACACCTAAACGCTAATTAGATACTTATACAGCCATCGAGGCCAAAACTTGCGGACTGACATTAGATATCTGTCTCAGTCCACAAAGGAACCGAACATTATCCCGGCGATAGTCGACAAGACACAGACTAAGCAAACGAAAACAAATGTCTTTTTGAAGCCCATGACACTGTTGATCACCAACATGCTGGGCAGGGAAAGCGCAGGGCCTGCGAGAAGAAGCGCCAATGCAGGGCCTTTCCCCATCCCGCTGCCAATGAGTCCTTGGACAATGGGGACTTCGGTCAAGGTGGCAAAATACATGAATGCGCCCGCTACCGAAGCAATTGCGTTCGCCCCGATTGAATTGCCGCCCAAAGCCCAGGAAATCCATTCATTGGGTATCATCCCTTCCTTGTCGGGCCGTCCCAGAAGAAAACCGGCAATCAGGACCCCAAAGAGTAACAACGGCATGATCTGTTTGGCAAAACCCCAGGATTCGTTGAACCAGTCTTGAGTCTCACCTTCTGATGTGGTTGCCATCACGGATAAAGCAATGACCCCTGCGGTGAACGGCACCAGAGGATCATGCGGGAAAAACGAACCGATAATTCCGACCGCTGCCACGCTGATAGCCATCTTCCACAATGGAACACCGAACCACATTACCATTACTGCGGCGAATCCCAGTGACAGCGCCCCGGTGATAATCCACTTGGTCGAATAAATACTGTACCAAAAACCAGTGTTGATGTCTGGTTTTCCCCAGTTGGCGAACACAAGAATCCCGACCATGAAGGCGAAGTATATTGTGGTCTTCCACAAAGGGCGTCCGTCCAGGTTCATAGATCCCATTGTGGCTAATGTTTCTTCTGTGCGTTGCTCTTCCTCTTTGCGGAATATCGCGTGCATAAGTAGTCCGATAACAACACTAAATGAGACCGCTCCCGCCGCCCGGGCTATTCCCAATTCCATGCCCAGTATTCTTGCGGTCAGGATAATCGCCAACACATTGATAGCCGGCCCCGAGTAAAGGAAAGCCGACGCTGGGCCGAGTCCCGCTCCCCGAGTCCATATCCCGGCAAACAGAGGTAATACGGTACAGGAACATACTGCCAGCACTGTTCCCGATATCGAGGCGACCGGATAAGCGATCCATTTGGAAGCGGTCGGCCCAAGGTACTTCATCACGCCTTCCTGGCTCACGAAAACCCCAATTGCGCCCGCTATGAAAAAAGCGGGAACGAGACATAGGAGCACGTGTTCCTGGGCGTACCATTTGACAAGGTAAAACGACTCAACCACCGCATTGTCAAATCTGAGGTTGCCTACAGGGATGTAGTAACACATAAGGAAAACCGCTGAGATAATGGCCAAAGGCTTCCACTCATCCTGCCAGTAAGACACAAAGCCGCTCTCTCTGATACGTTCGACCAAGGATTGTGAAGGGGCGTCAATCGTTCCTTCAATGCCGCTGCGCCGAATCGCCGTAATCTTTGTTTCCGAATTCATTTCCGTGTTTTCTCCGTTTATATCTAAATACTTGGGAATTACAGCACCATGTTGAACAAATAACCGACCAGAATAATTCCAATAGTCACAACTCCGATGAAAACCGCAATTAATCTGGGTTTGAGCACTTTACGCAAAATGATGGCCTCGGGCGTGGAGATTGCTATGACCGCCATCATGAAAGCCAACACTGTGCCGAATGCCGCTCCCTTGCTGAGGAGAGCCTGCACGACAGGAATGACACCCGCAGCGTTGCTATACATAGGCACGCCTATCAGCACTGCAACAGGGACTGCCCACCACGCTTCCTTTCCCATGATACCCGCCAGGAAGTTCTCGGGAACAAAGCCGTGGATACCGGCGCCAACTGCGATTCCAATAGTTACATAAGGCCAAACCTTGAGAACGATGTCCTTAACGGCGTCGATACCAAATTGGATTCTTTCCTTCCAGCTCAGATCTTCCTCTTCCATTGAGATTTGTCCGGTCCCGGATTTGTCGGCTGTCAGTTCAAGGACCCAATCTTCCAGGTATCTTTCCATGTGAAGTCGACCAATTATGACCCCGGTGACTAGAGCGATGAAAAGTCCTGTCGCCATGTATAGGCCGGCCACTTTCCAGCCGAATAGACCGAACAGAAGCACAAGAGCGACTTCATTAACCATGGGAGCTGAGACGAGGAACGAGAATGTTACGCCAAGGGGCACGCCGGCAGTGAGAAACCCCATGAAAAGCGGCACGGCGGAACACGAACAAAAGGGTGTTACAACTCCAAGCGCCCCAGCAAGGACATGCCCTACAGATTCACGGTTGCCGGCCAATATTCTTCTTGTGCGTTCGGGGGTAAAGTATGACCTTATTATACCCACAAAGAATACAATGAGTGTGAGTAGAAGCAGGACTTTCGGGACTTCAAAAATAAAGAACTCAACAGTTGCGCCGAAATGTGTGCCCTCGCTTAATTGCAATATATGATAAGTAAGGAATCTGGAAAAGGTTAAAAGATTTTCATATACAAGCCACCACGCCGCCAAAATAACTGTGCCGGAAAAAAGATAAATAATCTTGGAACGTAGAGTATCATCAGACAAAGCAACGCTATCAGCTTCAACGTTTGATTCAAGTTGAAATTCGAGTTCGTGTAAAACCTGTTCTTGACCTTCCGAATTATTTGACTTTGTATTCATGGTCCTTCCTTTTTCCTTTTTAACAATAATTAATACAAATAGTTATGACCACAGTTAATCAATATTAAGTTCATCCGCCGGGACCCGTGCGATCCTCTAATCTCTTCCGAACCACGCCGTCCACACACCCAAACAAATCAAATGAATTGGGGAGCGTAATTTTGTAAAGAATCTTGGCGCCTTCCTTGCGGTCAGCGACTATTCCCTGTTTACGCAATAGTGATAAATGCTTGGAAACGGCGCATACATCGGCGCCCAGTTTGGATGCAATGAGTCCTACCGGCATTTCACCTAGGCGAAGCAATTCCAGAATCCCCAAACGGACTGGCTGTCCGATCGCCTTAAAAACGTCTGCTTTCATCTGCAATTTTTCTTTGTCTCGCTGTAGCATTTTATTATTTGCTTAAAACACCAAATATTGTTTCAAAGAATTCTGACTGATTCACTGATTCAAGCCTTCACGTATTTCAAAGGGGATAGTAATCTTCGTAGCCTACGCAACCATTACAGCTCGTTGGTCCTCAAGCCTCTTAATCACGACATTCTCAACGCACCTGGCAAAATCCAAAGCGCATGGCATGGTAAGCCGATACATTATCTTTAGTCCATCTCTGCGGTCTGCGACGATTCCTGATTTCTTTAGTACCGATAAATGTTTTGACACATTAGATATTTCTGTGCCGACTTGTTCCACAATTTCACAGACGCATTTTTCGCCTGTTTGAAGGAACTCGATGACTCCAAGACGAAGAGGATGACCCATGGCCTTGAATACCTCTGCTTTTAATCGAAGCCGTTCGTTTTCGTGGGGACTCATATATGTTACTCCATTTTCCAAATTAATCAAATAGTAAAACATACCATCAGGTGTGTCAAGAGGATTTTTGCCGAACATGCAAGATTTTTTTCGATGACGCAACAAGTATTACGCCATTTCGGAAAATAATAAATAGGCGCGATTGTTATGTCAACAACTTTCTTCGTTTGTTATACAATATTTTGATTCTAATCATTAAATCAACTGTCAGGCATGGTTTTACTATCCTCTGTCGATCCGAAAAAACCGGAACGAGAACGAGTTCTTTTGAACACTGAGCTGTTAGAAGAATCGCAAGTTTTTTGACATTGGCTTGTAATAGTATATAAAGCCGGAACTATCCCGAAAAGAAATGATGAGGGAAGATAGTTCAAGTGAATTGTTAACGAGATATGAAGTGAGGATAACTTGAAAAAATTACAAAAAATCTTACCTTTGCTAGGAATTCTGGTTGTCGGCGGTTTGTTCTCGGCTGGTTTTGGTGTTTCTAAAGACCTTGCGTCCCAACTCACCGAAGCGGCGTCCTCTGGAAAAGTGTCGCAAGTAGCCTCGATCCTTGAAAAAGGAATCGAGGTGGACGGACATGATGCGCAAGGTAAAACCTCCTTAGGCCGCGCAGCGTATAGTGGTCGGCTCGAAACAGTAACCCTGCTGCTGGATAAGGGAGCTAACGTTAATGTTCGCGGTCGATATGAGAAGACTCCATTGATGGCTGCCGCGTCTCAAGGACATGTTGGTGTTGTGCGATTGCTTTTGGAAAGAGGAGCGGATGTCAACGCAAAGGATTCGTACGGCCAGACTCCGCTAATCTGCGCTGCGCTTAAAGGTTGGCAAGATGTAGTAATCCTGCTGCTCGAAAACGGAGCGGATGTCAATGCAAGAACCCGAAAGGGTTTCACTGCGTTGAGCCTTGCAACGGAGCAAGGTCATCATCTTGTGGTGGACCTGATTCTCGAAAAGAAACCGAACCAAAATATCTGGTCCAGTCAGTCGGGGAATACCAGATATCGATAATCCCCCTGCCAAACAGTTGTCTCGACGACTCGATCAGTGGCGAGACACCAGCATGAACCGCATCACCAAGGGAAGGTAGAATGAACATCCGTCTTTATTTCTTGATTGGTGTAATGGCAATCCTGACGCCGATTGACCTCTATGGACAGGACAAGCAAAGCGTAGGATGGATCGAGAAAGCAATCATAGTTCCAAGCAACACAGTGCTGGACGCGAAACTGGATACGGGCGCTGAAACTTCGTCAATCAATGCGGTTGACATCAACAAATTTGATAGGGATGGGGAAACATGGGTCCGATTCACCGTTGTGGACAAGACAGGAAAAAAAGTTACCCTGGAACGTAAATTACTGGGAGTGGCTGAGATTAAGCGACACCAAGGGCCGCCTCAGAAACGTTTGGTTGTTAGCCTGGGGATCTGTGTTGGAAGCCATTACGCGGAGACCAACGTAAACCTGGTCGACCGAAGCCGTTTCAAGTATCCGCTTCTCATCGGACGTAGCTTTATGGCCGGCAGGCTATTGCCGGACCCGTCAGTCGAATACACGGTTGAACCGAGTTGTAAGGAGCAATGACACGGTGAACAAACGCCGACTCTACCTGTTGGCGCTCGGATTGACCATCCTGGGGCTCGGGGTTTTTTCTTACAAGGCCTATTACTTGGGCTTTCCTTTGTCGCCTAAGACCAAAGTTCAAGTATGGCACGTGGAAGCTCGTCTCCGTTTCGAAGCTGAAGGCGCCCCGGTAAAGGTGTCTATGTTTCTTCCTATGAATACCGGCACGTTCGCCATCACCGACGAACATTTCATATCAACCGGTTACGGTCTCGTAGCTTCAATGGAAGATGTCAACCGAACGGTGGTATGGTCTACCCGAAAAGAAAACGGCGCCCAGAACCTTTATTACCAGGCAACAGTGCGCATGGTTAGAAATAAGCCTTCGAGATCGGACATAAAACTCCCGGAAATAACAAATCCAGGGTTCAAGGGTCCTAAACTCGCTGCGGCAGACTCACTCATAGGCGACATAAAGTCCAAGTCAGCCGACACTCGGAGTTTTGTCGCCGAACTCTTGAAGAGGCTAAACTCTGCTAATCCCGACGATAATGCGCAGCTTCTTCTAGGCCAAAAAACCACTCAGCGCGCTAGAGTAGAACTTGCGTCTCATCTCCTTAACCTTGCTGAGATAAACGCCAGAGTTGTTCATGGCGTTCACCTGAATGAAGAGAAATCAGAATTTTCCAAGAAGGTCAATTTATTACATTGGCTTGAGGTTTACGACAACCGGACTTGGCATACCATTGATCCTGCCACGGGGATGGCGCCTGTCCCTGTTGACTGGCTCCCATGGTGGAGGGGCGACAACAATCTGGCGCAACTGCAAGGGGGATCGAAGCTTAATCTGACACTGTCCGTCAGCCCTAAAGTTGATGAAGGAATCACATCGGTGGCTTTTCGAGGCGAAATCTCGAAGCCGCTTTTGCTGAAGTTCTCTCTGTTCTCCCTCCCTGTCAACACCCAGGCTGTCTTTCGAATTTTGCTCACGATTCCGATAGGCGCTTTCCTCTTGGTGATTCTGCGTAATATAGTGGGTATAAAGACTTTTGGGACTTTCATGCCTGTGTTGATAGCGCTAGCATTCCGGGAAACGGGTCTTCTGTGGGGCATTATGATGTTTACCGTCGTGGTTGGCCTTGGCCTTGTCACACGATTTTACCTGGAAAAACTAAAATTGCTGGTTGTGCCTCGGTTGGCCGCTGTTCTCATTGTGGTGGTCCTGCTCATTTTGGCGCTCAGTATTATCACACATAGCCTTGGGATTCACCGAGGACTCTCACTGGCTCTTTTCCCCCTCGTGATCCTTACAATGACCATTGAAAGAATGTCCATAGTATGGGAGGAACGCGGCGCTGGAGAATCCCTCTTATCAGGACTTGGCAGTATGTTTGCCGCCGTCCTTGCGTTTGTCGTCATGAACAACAAATTCCTTGAGCACATCGTGTTCGTGTTTCCGGAGTTGCTGTTTGTCTTGCTGGCTGCCACACTTCTTCTGGGAAGGTACTCCGGGTACCGCATAATGGACCTGTACCGATTCAAGGCTTTGGCCGGGAACTAAGACAGTCATGCTGAAGACAATAAAGGGGCTCAAAGACAAGGGTGTGCTGGGGATAAACGGGAGAAACGCCAACTTTACACTGAAATACAATCCTCGACGCTTGTACCCCCTGGTTGACGACAAAGTGCGCACCAAAAAACTGGCCCAGGACAATGGTATCCCCGTTCCGGACCTTTATGCGGTAGTGGAAGTAACGGGCCAGGTTCACGAATTACCGGATGTCCTAAAACCCTATTCTGATTTTGTGCTCAAACCGGCTCATGGGAGCGGCGGTGAAGGAATCCTGGTGGTCTCACGGAGCGTAGACGGAAAATTTCGCAAACAGGATGGAAAAACATTGACCCTCGACGAATTGAAACACCATGTTTTCAACACACTCAGCGGTCTGTACAGCCTTGGAGGCCAACCGGACGAGGTGTTGGCGGAGTATAGGGTTGAGTTCGATCCGCTCTTTGAAAAGATCAGCTACGAGGGTGTTCCTGATATCCGGATAGTCGTCCTGTTTGGAGTCCCGATAATGGCCATGGTCCGCCTCCCTACTAAAGAATCCGACGGCAAGGCCAACCTGCATCAAGGGGCCATAGGCGTTGGGATAAGTATCTCTACGGGTGTAACTCTTAGAGGTGTATGGAAGAACAAAATAGTAACCGAACATCCTGATACCGGAAACCTGGTGACCGATTTGTCGATACCAGGGTGGGGGCGCCTTCTGGAGCTAGCCGCCAGGTGGTACGAGTTGACCGATCTGGGGTACCTGGGAGTCGACATTGTCTTGGACAAGACCAGGGGGCCTCTAATCTTGGAACTGAATGCGAGACCCGGTCTCAACATACAGGTTGCGAATAATTGTGGTCTGCTGCCGAGGCTGGAAATGGTCGAACGACATCGATCAAGCTTCAGAAGCGTTTCGCAAAGAGTAGCGTTTGCGCAAGAAAACTTTACAGAACGTGGTTAGAAATACAAAGAAAATATCGAATAATCGAGTCCTGGCCTAATTTGCCACGCGTGTATTGCAGGCCCGAGCCATGGGTCCAAGTCCATCTTCTCGTTTCCTAATTTTACGCAACTGTAATCTTTTTTTCCCTCGTTGAAATCACGTAAATACACGGCATCAAGAAACAGGCCACAGGAATTAGCGCTAATAAGCCTCCTATTGCGCCGACGGCCATGGGTTGAAGCATTTCACCCCCTGCTTCGAGATTCAACGCTAGCGGGATCAGCCCCGCAATGATTGCTATCGTAGTCATGAATCTCGGACGAAGACGAATTTTCGCGGCTGACACAACCGCCTCAAACGGGGTCATGTCAGAGTGTGATCTAAGATCTTCCGCAAAAGTCATGAGTAGCACACCTTCGTTGGCCGTAGCCGCCATCACAACCAGAGCGCCTATAATTACCGTAGCCCCGATCGGAAGAGTTGTTGCCCAAAGCATAAATATCAGACCGGCAAGACAAAAAGGAACGCATCCGAGAATCAGAAGCGGTATCCTAAGACTGTTGAACTGAACCGCCAGACACCACAAATGAGAAGAAGAGCGAAAACGCCAATATTCAAGAGTGGTGCGCTGACATCTCAGCCATCAGGAGGGCCTGGCCCCCATAGCTGAAATCATATCCCACCGGTCGGTCCATTTTTGATATTGATTCCTTAAGTTCCGTAAGCGCCTCCCCCACACTGACCCCAGAGGCGTCGCCTCGGACTGTGACAGCCTTGACCTGGTCCTGCCTCGAACTATTTCTACCGGCCCCACAGAATGGTTGACCACGGCTAAGTCTTTTACCCTTAGAAATCCACCGCCCTGTGTAGACTCCAAAACTAAGGTTCTCTATGTCCTGTTTGGACCCGACCTCTTTCTCAGGAATAACAACCCTGATGTTGTAGTAATAATCACCGTCCCTGTATCTTGACGCCACTGCGCCGCTTACGAGCGATTTGACCGTGGTGGCGACATCCGTCATCGAAACTCCCAATTCCGCGGCCCGCTCCCTGTCCACCCATATCTGGTATTCCGGTTTAGTCATATCCATGGAAACGTAAACATTGGTGAAATGCGCCAGTTTGTTCATAGACTTCCCGCAGTTTTCTGAGCCAGCGCAAACAGTGTTTCAATATCCTGACCCTTGATCTGAACTTCGATGTCAGCGTCACCCAGTTTTCGAATCCCTTTGACAGGCATCTGCATGACCATTGCCATGCCTCCAGGGATTCCAATCTTGCCGACTTTAGGTCTCAGACGGTTCACGAACTCTTTCGTCGTAACATCACGTTTATGGCAGGCACAAGTTGAATATCTATTTCACCTTCGTTTGCTATCAGGTAGGTGTACAGGCCCCACACCTTACCGCCGACCAGTGTGAAGTAAGATTCAATCAACGGATCGCCCTTCAACAGGGCTTCTATCCGTTTGAGAGCCTTGTCCGTTTCATACACGGAAGCCCCTGTAGGAAGTCGAACCTTGATCATAACCCTACCGTCATCCATTCTGGGGAGGAATTCTGTTCCCACATGAGGCGCTATAACGATTATCGATCCTAGAACCAGGACCGCAAGCACTACAGCTATCCAGCGAACGCCCAGAATTGCCTGTAGCAAGCCATCCATATGCATCCGTAATTCCCGCTGAAATAACGCTGAAAACTTGGTGTCCTTCTCATTCCAGTTCCAACTGCTTGCCTAAAATTACAGAGATCAACATCGGGGTAAATGTGATGGCCGTCCCAAGACTTATTAGAATGACCCCGGCAATTACGAGGATTAGTTCCTTGAACAAAAGGCTCACAAGACCGGGAACCAGCAGAAATGGAACAAAAAGGGCCACGAAAGCCAGCGTTGCGGCAAGAATAGCCGGTCCGACCTCTGATGTTCGGCTGACTCCGCAACATCCGCTATGGACTGTCTGGGTTTTCGTGCAGGAGCCTGGCTATATTTTCATTGACGATGATGGAATTGTCTAAGTCGACACCGAATGGCAACGACAAGCCCTGCCAACGAAAAAATATTCAGAGAAAAGCCCGCCAGCTTCATGAGACCAAAGTTGACCAAGCAGTGTGACCGGCAGTGCCATCGCCATTACAAAAGTTTGCCTCCAACTACCCAAGAAAACATAAGACACAAGGATGACAAGGAATGCCCCTTCAATGGCGGCGTTTCGAACCCCGGCAAGAGCCGCCTCCACGTAATCAGCCTGGTTCTCAACCATTCCGAGTCTTACTCCGGCCGGTAGAGCCTTCTCCAAATCCTCTATTTTTTGCTGACCGCCCTTGGCCACCTCGACGGTATTTGCGTCCGCCTGTTTCAACACGCTGAGCTTCACGCAAGGTTGTGCCTCAAGTCGGGTAATAACACGAACATCCTCACTCCCATCCTCAACTTGCGCCACATCCCGAACATATACTCTTGTCCTCGTCCTTTTTTGCCAGCACGACTTGCCTGATATCTTCAATCGACTAATATTCGCCCATAGTTCGGGCTATGAATTCTCTGGGCCCCGCATTACTCTGACCGCCGAATTGTTCGAGATTTTCGTCCTCTAAGTCTTTTAACCACGTCGCTAAGTGAGAATTGGTGCTTTGTCAAGCGCTTTGGCATCAAGATTAACCCGGATTTCGCGTTTCAATCCCCCGACCACTTCAGTGCCGGCCACTCCCGGTGTGGCCATAAGACGATCCTGGAGCCAGTTTTCAGTCCACGTTCTGATTTTGACCAGGTCCCATTTATCCGAACTCACGGTGAGTTGTACCACCGGTAACTGCGATGGATCAGCCTTGATCACGATAGGCGGCTCGATATCCTTCGGCAAATTTCTGGCAACCCTTGCCATTGCCGCCAGGCGTCCTGATAAGCGACGTTAACATCCACACCGTATTGGAAGTTCACCAAGCAGTGTACATACCCTCAATCGCCGAAGATTCAAGGTAATCAAGCCCCTCGACACTAGCCAATTGCCTCTCTATCGGGTCAGCGAGGTTTTTGTCTATTTCTTCAGGGGTCGCTCCCGTCCAATAAATGTGGACTCTTATCAGCGGGTAAACTATGTCCGGCAGGAAGTTGACGGGAAGTTTCCACAAGCCGTAGGCGCCTAAAACGACAAGAGCAGCGGCAATAACGCTCGTCGCTATGCGGCGTTTAACAGAGGAGTCGGTAATTCTCATTTGTCCGCCCCGCTTTTGCCAGTTTCCCCCTTCGGTTTAGAATCGCCGGCCTCTGGCTTCTTGCCGCCTGAAACTCGGATCTGAATCCCATCTTTTAGCTTTTCATTGCCCGCGACAACGATCTGCTCTCCGGGAGTCACGCCTGAGAGAATTTGAATCTTATCCTGTCCCTCTATGCCAACATTAATCACGCGTTTGGAAGCTTTGCCGTCCTTAACGACATAGGCTATACGAGTTCCTTCAGGCGTGGCCAGTACCGCTTCCAGAGGGACGACCACAGTGTCCTTCTCGGATTTAAGCGCGAGGCTGAGTCTTGCGAACATTCCGGGAACCAGCGTGACATCGTCGGTGATCTCCACCTCAACAGTACGGGTCCGCATTCGTCGATCCAGGTCAGGATAAATGCGGGAGACTTTGCCTTGAAACAACCTCCCTTTGTAAGCGTCGAGCACCACGTTCACTTTCATGTTCGGTACAATTTCCTGACTTTGGGCCTCCGGCACGGCCATGCGAATAACCAGTGATTTGGGATCGAACACCTCCGCCAGCGCAGCGCGAGCGGAAACATAGTTTCCATCGTTCACCAAAACCTTGGAAACTATCCCGTCCCAGGGCGCAACGACCTCATAATCCTCGGAATTCTCTTTCACTCGTTCCAACTGTGCTACCATTCTGGCGTATTTGGCCTTTTCGAGTTGGAGCTGATCCTGAGGAATCGCCCCTGAATGAACCAGTTTCTCGATACTTTCCATTTCCTCTTTTTCTGTCTGAACATCCTGCTGGGCTGACAAGAGGAGAGCTTCAGCGGCCTTCTTCCTGCCGATGCTAAGGATTCTCGCCCCTTCCTTGACGATATCCCCTTCTCTCACTAAACAGTTATAGATAGGGCCTTCAGCCGGAGAGGCCAAACGGGCTACCCTTGTGGCTTCTACAGAACCGGTCAGGTCAAGAGTTGTAGAGATATCCCCCAATTCTACAGTTTTGATCGACACAAGCGGATTGGGCTTTTGGGGTTTGTTCGCCTCCGAACTATGAGAAGTGAATATCTTTGAAATTTGCCACACTGCAATTAGCGCAATAATTCCAATTGCGATTATCAACGCCCAACGTTTCATAGAATCGCTCCAACAAACGTCTGATCAATATTATTACTACATGCTCATTATTTGAGTGTAGAACCGTGTCTATCTTTTTTCACCCGTTGCCATGCCAAGCTGAGCCACAGCTATGTTGTATTCAGCCAGAGACCTGTAGTAGCTGCTTTGAGCCTCCAGCATGGCGGATTGAGCGTCAAGAACATCGGTAATGGACCCTTTGCCAAGATCATACTTCTCCTGCTCGATTCGGAAACTTTCCTCAGATTGTTCAATTGCCTTTTTGGTGGCAAAAACTCGCTCCCTCGCTGAGTTAACGTTTATAATCGCCGTTTCAACATCCAATCGGATCTGGAGCGCAAGTTTACGAAGCTGTTGCTGTTGCGACGCGAACCTTGTTTCCTGTTCGGATATCTGGGAACGTATTCGGCCACCATCAAAGATTGGATAGTCAGCGACCACGCCCATGCTACCTACCGGCAACGTAGAGTCAGGGTACGGCCAGAGTCCTCTGAGATGCCCAGCGGCGGTGTTGTTAAGTCTGTTTGTATACGCCACACCATTGTCATCGATACCTGTGGCGGTTCTCATACCGATCGCCCCGTCCAGGGTCACTTTAGGCCATAGCGCTCCCCGGGCCGCCCTGACCTTCATAGCCTGCGCATCGAGAGACGCTCTGGCGGCCCTGTAATCGCCACGTTCGGAAAAGGCCATGGCGAGCGATCCATCCAGGTCAGGGGCAGGCCCGCCAAGACCAAGGCCTCCCTGTGGATAAACGGGGCCTCCATCAAGTCCAACCCCCATGAGCGTCGTCAACAATCGTCTCTGAATTTCAAGGAGGCTTTTCTCTCTCACCAAGCGCTGATCCAGATCCGCTATTCTAACTTCAGTGCGAAGGACATCGACTCTGGCCGCCTTCCCAGCCGACATCATATCCTGAACCCGTTTTTTATGCTTTGTCAGGACATTTCGAGAGAATTCCAGTGACTCGATCAATTTACGCTGTCCAAGAATAGTGTAGAACGCGCTGGAAACATTGAAAATCAACTCTTCCCATGTACGGGCAAGACGGTTTTCTGTGGCCATCACTGTTAATTCGGCAGCGCTGATGTCACTTCTAATGCGGCCACCAGTAAATACGGGCATCTTCACGAGGATATCCACTGCCAGAATTCCCGAAGAGAACATTCCGGGCTCACCGTTCAAACGAGCCGCTTGTAATCTCTGGTTTTGCACATATTGGCGCAAGCTGTCCACATTGCTTACGTTTGGCCATCTTTCGGACGCAGTGTAGTTACGAAGCGCCATCGAAGTCTGAATATCCCAGGCCCCGGATGCAAGACTGGGGTTGTTTCTCCTTGCGATTTCAAGACACTGGTCCAACCCCATCGATCTTTGTGCCGATGGTTGGGGCTGGCCGGTTGATAGTCGTTGAGGGATAGGGGCCGCTATTGCGGTAAACGGTTGCTTTTTGAAAAGGGTAGGGAAACCTATGCAGCCGGACAACGACAATATGGCCAATATGCCAATGAACAGCCCGGACAGACGAGTTACTCTCTTCAGACTCCTGAATTCCTTCACAACGCCATTCCATCCCTAATCATATATATGACAACATGTAGCGGGCCTGCTGGTCCGACGATTAGCAACATAGCAGTTGAATGGTCAATCGGTATAGTCAAAATTGTTTTGAGGATGGGCCAAAATTATAGCCCCCTGTCTAATACAGGATGCCGGACAAAAAAAGAGGCGATTACGCAACCAATTATAATCGCCCCGACAGCCAAAAGAGCTCACCCCAGGGAAACCCGTTATCGATTCATCCCAAAATATCAGTTAACACGAAATTGAAACCAAAAAAGTTCAGTGGAACTATTTCACCATTACGTAAAACTGTCAAGAGGTTATTTGATGTGAATCTTCGCTAAATGGCATCGCAATTCGATTGGTTTGAGCAACAGGTGAAGCGGAAGAAATGGTGTTGAGCTGTTCGGCGAGATACAAGAATAGTGTTCGTGGTGATAAGGGAGAGAGGCGGACCATCCCAAGAATGACCGCCTCGGATATATTCTGGAACCCTCTAATTGGTAGCGGGCTTTGGTTTCGATTTCGACTTTTTGGCCGGCTTACCGGATTGGCCTGACGATTGGTAGTAGTTCTGCTGCGGGGCGGCGTAACCATAACCGTAAGGGGAACGCATAACCATAATAGGACGAATAACCGCCGGCGGAATAAGAGTTTGATGATCCTCCTGACCAGGAGGGGAAACAACCCGCTCAACTAGAGAAAGCGACGGAAGCAAGTCCCAGGGTGACAAATGTGACGACTGACAAAATTAGAAATTTCTTTGACAAGTTTTTTTCTCCTTATCTATAGTAAATAAGTAAACTTTGGTAGGATGTAATGAAAAGGCAATTTTGTCACTCTTTTTTTTCGATTTCATATACAAAAAATTGTCTTCTTTAGAATTAATAACATTAATATCAAGGTGTTATTATTATCTATTAAGCTCTGGAAACGTTTCGGCGTGCTGCAATCACATCCTCTCGGGAATGGGATAGAGACGTCAGAAGATTGTCCTCGGCTTTCATCTTTCGGGAACACATTGGCACATAATTGTGACGACGAAAGGATAAAGTAAATGAAAGACCCCAATGATTC
>CAWEPY010000017.1:0-85426 GCA_963811075.1 uncultured delta proteobacterium | reverse complement strand
AAAAAAGAATAGATTTCATCAGAAACAACCTGGCTTTTATCACTGATGATTGGAGAGAGCCGATTTTTTGGAGAGTCGCCCGCCCCTTTATGTTTACTTATTCCAGAGCAGCTTATACACTTATGCCATTGGTAAATTTTTCCAGACCCTCTCTGTGGAGATTAAGCGATGAACTGCAAGTTGTTAAGGTCTATACTTGTTGTCCCCGCAAATGTGCCGAAGTTCGTTGAAAGGTCAGCATCCAGAAACGCTGACGCAATAGTCCTGGATCTTGAAGATTCCGTGCCTCATGACCAGAAAAAAGCTGCCCGTGAAATGCTCGCAGACTCAATCTCCAGCGCCGGTAGGGGGCTCGCAACTTTAATGGTTCGGGTAAACAACGAGACCGAATTGTTGGAACCGGACATCGAAACAGCCGTTTGCGAAAGGCTGGACGCACTCTTCATACCCAAGGTGGAGTCGTCTGAACAACTTGTGAGAATTGATCGTCTGACAACGGAAATTGAAGCGGCTAAGGGTTTAGAAACCCGCAAGATTAGATTTTCCCTGCACATAGAAAGTCCCCTCGGTTTGTTAAATATTGTCGATATAGCAAAATCCACACCACGAATCGAATCCATGAGCCTTGGGGTCGACGACTACTGCGTGGCCATGGGGGTGAATCTAACAGCGGACGCCTCGGTTCTTTTTGGACCGATGTCACAATTGATAATAACAGCCAAGGCTTTTGGGATAATTCCCATAGGAGTGATGGGAAGTGTGGCCGAGTTCAGGGACCTCAAGATTTTTGAGGAATCTGCGCAAAGGGCCCGTGATCTGGGGTCTGAAGGCTCAATATGTGTTCACCCCGATCAGGTAAATGTTCTGAACCGGGTGTTTTCGCCCTCTGAAGAATCAGTAGTCCATTCAAGGCGTATCATAGAGGCATTTGAGGAAGCGGTCAGCAAGGGTAGGGCGTCTACCAGCCTTGATGGTCGTATGGTTGACACGCCTATATACAAACAGGCTCTTGCAGCAATCAAAAAGTTCGAACACATCAAAAAGTTTGATAATAGGAAGCAGGAACAGGCTATCATTTAGAAAGGTCGGTAACTTATGCCGCTGGATGAATCGACGTTCCTGAGTGAACTGAGGGAACCGAAGCCGGATCCAGGTGGTGGCTCAACATCGGCGTTTGCGTCCATCGTGGCGCTTGCGCTGGCCGAGAAGATCTGCTTGCTGGACATACTTAGAGCTGAGAAAGTAGGGAAAGTCCATGAAGGCCTTAACGAAAGACTCCAAAAGATAGTGGGTTTGGCCGACGGATTTAGGGAGCTTTTCGCAAAAGATGTCACGGTCTATGAGAACCTCTCTCATGAGATAAAAGCGGGAAAACGTTGGCCGGAAAATGCCGGGGCGGTTCAGGGGTCAATAGACTGTCCGCGTGACATGCTCTTGAGCGCAATACAAGCCTTGAACTTAATTGGAGAACAGGGTCTTAACTGCAGCCAATCGCTCATGCCGGACCTGCTGGTTGCGTTGGAAATCATTTCCGGTTCGGCCAGAGCGGCTTTTCACATCGCAATTTCAAACACAACGCTGATCGAGGAAGACCATATAAGAATGTCACGGATCGCCGAACTGAAATCACTTGCCGGCGAAGTCGAAGCAAAACACTCGGGATTTCTGGAAAACCTGAGACGGAAGTAGGGGCGCCGCACTAACATCCGGAAACTGAACAGAGGCAGCCGCTACGTTGCAGGTTATCGACACTGTCTTGCGGAACAGTATTGTCATGATTGCTGTATCGGACAACCTTAATGGTTTGAACCCGGCTCTCAGAGGTGCGATGAAGAGGCTCGATCCTAAGCCGATTCAGGAAATCGTAACTGCAATAGACAGGGCAGGGGCCGGGATGATAGATATTAATCCGGGTTACCTCCCGAAACATTCCGAAGACAAAATGCGTTTTCTTGTAGAGACGATCCAGGCTGTAACTACCTCCCGGCTGATACTGGATAGTCCGAACCCCTCTCTGATCGAAATTGGGCTTAGCGCATGTAATCAGACGCCGATCATAAACTCAGTCTCTCTTGAGAAGCATAAACTCGAGGGCATCCTGCCTCTGGCAGTGGAGTGGAATTGTGATCTGGCCATTCTTTTGATGGATGAATCGTCGTTTAGTCCACCCAGTGTCGAGGAAAAAATTTCTCTGGCGCTTGAAATAAGCCAACGTTGCCTAAAAGCGGGCATGTCTCTTGATAAACTGATTTTTGACCCAGTTTTGCCGAGTTTAAGCTGGCCTGATTCGTGGCGTAGAATTGGTGAAGCCGTGAGGACGATTCGTCTTTTATCCACAGGAGCTGTTTTCGACCAGCCAGTGCGTACAATGGTCGGGTTGTCAAACCTCCGAAGTGGTTTCAAAAGACTTTATCCGCTAGAGATCGACTTGGTCAGCTTGGGCATGCTCGGCGGCGCAGGTCTAGAATATGCGCTGGTGAACATCTTTGAGCCCAGAATCTTGCAGTTGATTGAACTGGCGAACCGAATGGCTTGATGGTTGTTGGCAGATGCGATTGGGTATTTTAAGTGATGCGCATGGTAATCTTGAAGCGCTTAGGAGTTTTGAGGAAGTAGCGCGTGAAGAAAAACTCGACCGCTTGTTTTGCCTCGGAGACTCGATAGGATATGGACCGAATCCGAATGAATGTCTCGAATTATTAAGATCAGTTGAGAACCTGGTAGTGTTGCTGGGGAACCATGAATGGGCCGCCCTGAATCTGGATACGGCTAAATGTGTTATGAATCCTATAGCCTACATGGCTATTGTCTGGACCGTGAAAAGACTGACTAGCGAGAATTTGGATTATATAAGGAATTTGCCTCTTGAGGCTGAGTTTGATCACTGCTGTTTCTTTCACGCGTCAGCCCACTATCCGGAGAACTGGGAATACGTCAGGCCTGGAGACCGTTTGGCCATAAGATTGTGTCTGGAATTTTCTCCACAAAGAATTATTTTCGTAGGACATACTCATCAACCAACTCTGCTGGATGGCGGATGCGACAGTGTCTTGCCTTGTAGCCTTTTTTCAGATGGGACCACTTACAAAGACCCAGGGCTTTCCAGACTGATTGTTAACCCCGGAAGCATAGGACAGCCTCGAGGGGGGCTACAAAGCCCATGCTTCGTCATCTATGACAGCGAGACAGGAACAATAGCCTGGCGGCGTCTCACGAATTACAACCCATCGTTAACAGCAAAAAAGATCCTTTGCTCAGATCTTCCCAGTAAGCTCGCTTACATTCTTATGGGTGAATTCTAGCTCCCACTCGGTTTCCACAATGGGCCAGAATCTTCAAGGAATATGAAATGTTATGGCGCTTCCAACCGGACGTGGCCTCTAATCGGTTTATTCAGTCTTTTCCTGAAGCGCATAGAGGGCTGCGCCGAGGGCCCCCATGATTTGTGGATGGGGGGGAGTGACTATTTCATTCGGTATGTGAGTCCTTAACAAATCAATCAGGAACGGGTTGTGTTCAATAACGCCACCGGTCATTACAACGATGTCGGTCAAAGTGTCCATTTCAAGTATGCGTTTTACCACCGAATGGAAAAGTCCGCGAACAATCCGGTCTACCGGATGGCCTGATTTGATCTTTTCGAGGACCTCAGTGCCTGAGAAAACCGTGCAGTAACTCCCCAGGGCAACTTCTCCGTCAGCGTTTTGGGCCAAATCATTGAGTTGTTCAATCGGAAGGCGCAACCTCAAAGCCATCTCTTCTAGGAAAGCCCCTGTGCCCGCCGCGCATTTCCTGTTCATCTTGAAGCTTTGTCTCAGACCATTACTGTCGACTTTGATGATTTTGTTGTCCTGTCCACCTATGTCAACTATGGTCATAGGCCCTGTGAAATAACGTAGGCATCCTCTGGCATGGCACGATATTTCAGTCAGGCTCCTTGTTGCGAATTTGACGCTGTTTCTGCCGTATCCCGTCGAGACAACGGGAATTGGTGTGTCCACATAGACCGCAGCCTTTAGGAGCGCATTTTTCCAGGCCTTGTTGGCGGCCCCTTCGAAATCAGTCGCAGAGAAAAGGACCTCACTTCCCAAAATATTTTCATCGCTGTCCACGACAACAGCTTTTGAAGTGCACGATCCTACGTCGATTCCACCTGCTATTTTTCCAGTCAATGATCATCCAATACTTATAATTGCTTCTTATGGAGGCGTATTCTCGGGTTTGTCCAATCATGTCGTTTTTTGGTCAAGCTGTTCCACGAATGCCTCAATGTTGGTCCGAGTCTGTTCTTCCGAGTAGCATCGCAAGTCGTTCAAATCTCCATGAATTACAAGAGTTGGGAGTCCAAGCCGAACAGCCATTCGTTGAGGCATTGAATATCTGTTGTTAGAATTGTTCGGGCATGTCTTGGCGTCATGGAATATTACCCCGTCAATGCCGAAGGTTTTGATCCACTGGTCCATGTACCATTCTTTATAGGATTCATCTCTAACTATGAAGAGTTCGGTATAGGCCCTTGCCATGGATTCGAGAGGATGTTTTGGATCAAACGCGTCAAAGATCCAGCTATTACAATATGTTGACGCTACCACGTTGGTTTGCATCCCGTAGAATTGGTCACTGAGTTCACGCAGTTTACCCCATACAGGCATACCATCCCAGTAAAGGCGATGTCGTTCAAGTGGAACGGCTCCCTCCTTTTTTTCAATCCTATCTTTTAGTTCAGCCAGCAGAGTTTTATAGTAATCAACCGCCTCAGGTGTTCCTCTTAGAACAACAGCGGGACCCATGTGAATTGTGGCGTCAAAAAAAGTTAGGGGAGCCGGGACGGACGCTCCGCATTGAAGAACCTGTTTCCATAGACTAGTGCACTGAAGAGACAGGTCGACAACCTCACGAAGTTTATCTACATCGAATTTTATTCCTGACACTAACTCAAGGGTCGGAATGATTCCCTTTATCTGGGCTACGAGATCAGTAATGTGGTAATCATTGACCTCCTTAATGTTCCTGTGAGTATGAATCCCTACAATTGGAACATTCCATTCCCTTGCGTAAAAGGAAAACCAATCCTGCACGTCCCTGCATTGATTCGTGTTATAAACCAGCACATCGGCCTTTGGAACTTTTTGGATGCCATAAGCTTTCGTAAGAGGGGTCACTCCTCCCAGATATGCGCCGACGTCAGCAGTCAGGTAAGAACAGATATCGGGAGAATACCCAACGGCGTTGGCCAGCGGTATTAGGTCCGTGGCCATACGGGTCGCCCCGAGGAGAGCGCCATGATTTTCCGGAAAATAAACGAGAAATCCCATGGCGTGTAGCAATTCTGCGGGGCCGACAGAAGTGCACCAGGCGACTTTCTTTTGCCCAGTCCTTTGCGCCTCATCAATTTCGAGAAAGTGTGAGGCCATAAGTTTCTTCATCTGAGAAGTTGCCGCTATCTGTTTACGTGGCTGTTTCTGGCGCTCCGGCACAAGTATCTCCCTTTCGGACAAGATTCGACGCTCCGAATTCGAGGCGCAACTGCGCCTCATGAAAACCACATGGTCTGGGCTGCTGAAAAGACTTAAAGCAGCATCATAGAGCTATTCAATATTTTAACGGCGCCAGAAGAATGACTCCGGCGATCAGATACGCCGACCAGGGCAGACGGTAACCCATCTCCAGCGTTTGCACTGTCCAAACCTGTTCACGCGCGTACAGCGTCTAACCTTGTGACATCGAGTTCTGTAAACCGTGTATGCCAAACGCTGATCCTTGGCGGCGGCGGTCATTTGTAGCGCGGTTTTTGCCGTAAACCCTTCGCTCGCTGTTGATACGCCCTGGGCCCCTATGAAGAGAAGAGCCCCCGCTACCAATCCTATGAAGGTCATTGTCAATTTCTTCATGATGAACTCCTCGTAATTCCATGCACGTTTTTTTATTACGACTATTCCAACATTACAACAGCCTATTAATTTTATCCAACTGATTTAATCATCCAGTTTTATGCCTGGGTCCTTGGATTCAAATTCCGACCATTACGGGGCCGTTATAGCTTTAGCAAGATTCAGAACAGTCTTTATGAGTTAATAGGCACTCTCAGACTGCTTGCGAGGGTATGAGCCGAATTGACGAAGGTATTCCAGCAAGATTGCGAAGGATGTTCGAGATGGAGTTCAGTAGCTCATTCTCATCACAACTGATGCAAATCCCAAAATTTTTCAACCTCTATGGACAATCTCAGCGAAAAAAGAGATAAATTAAAAAGAACCATGTAGTTCTCAAGACAGTAATAGCGCCCTAGCAGGGGGATGCCCGATATGACCTGGAAATGCCCGAAATGTGGAAATGATAAAATACTGGAAGTTTGTAAAGGGGCTAAAGTGTCCTCAGAGATTTTCTTTATAGGTGGCGAGTTGGAACACGGAGACATTCGAATCGAAGACTGCGACTTTGTGGGTTATGAATGCGGCAATTGCGGATACAGGCTGCCTGCAACCTCTGAATCCGGTTTGTTGGACTATCTGGAATACCAGAGGATATGCGACATTATTCAATGAAGAAGTTAGGGAATGGGCTGCTAATTTTGATAAAGATTGATAGGGGTTTTGCGAAATGACGGTAAATGAGAAGATACTTTTTGATGCTTTAAAACAGTCACTTGGCCTGGTCAATGACATGATAGATTCCGACGATGTGGCGGCTTTTGTGGGTAAAAACAGGGATTTTATTGAAATGATTCTGTCTGATGGAAAAGACGTTCTGAGCGCTGTTGACCCTTCAATGACGGCCATCTGCAAGGGTGATTCGTGCACGTTTTCTCTGTCGTGAATTCAAATTTCCCAATCAAAATTACGGGCTGGACAACAGTTTTGCACTTCGCTATTTCTTGGCTATGATCAAAATATCAGACGCCCACCGCGGATGATTGCCGGCAAGTTGCTTGGTAATCTTTCTGTACCAATCATAGTCTTCAAGTCTTCTCAGGGCTCGAATGCGATTCCTGAACATTCTGAATCCCGCCACATGGACGATTTCAAACCCAGCATGACGAACTTCCGAAATTAAAGAATCAAAAGAGTAAAAGGTGATCCTGGATGCGCGAGACGCTTGTCTCCAGTCACTTTCCCCGTCAAACGCTATGGCCTCACTGGACTTGTGAATTCGTCTGCCGATCCTTTTAAGAGTGGAAAGTATATTTGGGGTTGAATAAATAGGATTGTAAACATATATGATTCCTGAAGGTCCAAGTATCTTATGGAATTCAGCCAGGAGTTCAGAGGAATTATCCAAATACATCAGAATCTCGTTCAGGATTATGACATTCGCCACGCCATAACGTAAGGGCAACTGACTTGCCAGGTTGGCCTGGATCAGCCCCGAGTAAGCGCAGGTGTGATACGCCTGTTTCAACTCCGATGGCCATAGCTCAAGCCCAAACCACTCGATGCCGGGAATGTCCTTGCAGAATAGAGCCATGTTTCCCGGTCCGCACGCTATATCCATTACCGTGATGGGTTTGTCCTGAGTTTCTGCGGAATGATTTTTCAGATATTCCCGAATTCTGTTGAAATGGGCATATTTCAGTCTCGACTCAAATCTGCTCGATAGGTCTTCAGATTTCAGTGTTTTCTCCCTGGACGTTTCGACTGTAACGGCCTGATGTTCTCATAACTCAGCTACAAACATAATTCCATTAAGACTTATATCTGCAGTTATCCAGCTTATCAGGTGTATTACATAAATTTTATCTGTTGATTATTGATCATAACATACTGAAACAGAAATCAGACCTTCAAGGTCTTTGTCGACGTGTGTTTTAATGCGTGGGCCAATTTCAGTGGCAAGGAGGTGGTTTAGCTCATAAGCTGACAAGAAAAAACCGCTTGAAAATAGAATAGGTCCTATTAAATCGATCAAGGAATTGTAAAGTCTTATTTTTACAAGCCCTTGATTTGTTTCGATGGCGAGATTTTCATCAGTATGAGTGATACCGGCGCGCATGGCGCTGTAGTAGCCACCGCGCCTCATGGTAGCCCCTACGAATCCTGGCATAGCCCCTGATAGAGCGATCTCGGAATTATCCCTTACAATTGCGCTGTCAATATTATCTACCGGTCGTCCGTCGAGAAAAACGGTCGCAATTTGATTGTCAATTATATCTTGGGACAGTTTAAGCTCATTTTCCAGCAATCTTCTTACCGTGATGCCGGTTAAAGCCCTAACCATGACCCCCTTTTGGAGGATCGGACTCAGTATCCGTGCCAGTTTTTTCTTGTCAAACATGCTCAACTCTAAACTAAAGGCGAATCACCTGAAATGAGATGGGATTCGCCTTTGGTGAAAGTGAAGGATTCCTGAGAAAGAACTCTGCTATGGCTCACGAAGAAATTGCTTCCTAAAAGTTGAAGACCTGATCGAGTTCAGCGTCTGTAACCTTAAACTTCACATTGTGTGGAGGCAGAGCGTCACGAGTGAAGAAACCCGGCAGACGATCATGCGCTGAAGTGAATCCGGCGGCAGCGTTGAACGCCCTTTCGTTCCTTAAAACACTCTTTCCAAGTTCAGCAACGTCATCCGCAGTTAGTTTAAACCCGTAAAAGGCGTTGATCATGTCAATAAGCGCCTGAAAAGTCTCTGGCTGATCAAGGACGGCAAAAGCTATGAACAGGCACATTCCTGTGGAATCAACCGCTGCGGTCGCAATTTGAAGGTTGCGGGACAATTCAATCTGACCTTCGGGTGAAAGAGGGTCTGTTTTGCCTCCGACTCCCAGAATGTTGGATCCGACCGCATACCCAGCAGTGTGGTCCGCTCCCATTGGGCTTGTCGCATACGTTACGCCGATGCCATGGACAGCCCTGGGATCATATGCGGGCAAAGCTTGACCCTTTACAACAGGCACACGCTCCACTCCAAACACTTTTCCGGTTACTGCCGCTCCACTCCCAAGAATTCGGCCCATGTCTGTGCCTTTTCCAACCTGATTAACGAAATTTATTGCCGCCGCGCCGTCTCCAAACTTTGCGAGACCCGCCTCCATTGCCACTCCGATGGTTGCCCCCATCTCTATGGTGTCTATTCCGTAGTCATCGTCAAGTCGGTCCAACATTGCTATCGTATCAAGGTCGTCTATTCCGCAGTTGCCTCCATGGGCCCATACTGTTTCGTACTCTGGCTGCTTGGTAAGATACTGCCCGTATTTGTCCATGTAGATACCGGAGCAGCGCATTACGCATCCTCTATGACAACCGTGAGTCGGATTGCCTCCTCTTTCGGTTTCCAAGGCAGCCTGGGTTTCTCCACTTATTTTTGTGTGAGTCTCGAAACGGCCCCACATAAAATTGTGAGTAGGGTAACCGCCAGCTTCGTTCAGAATATTTGTAAGCACGTTTGTTCCGTATGCGGCAAGGCCCTCCCCTGTGACAGGATGTTTCTTGAGACCATCAACCCAGCGCTTGTTGGCGTCTTTGAATTTATCCGGATCCTTGGGCTTCCTCATGCCCATCCCTGTGTCGTCGAGGATTATCGCCTTTACGTTTTTGGATCCCATAACGGCCCCAGTACCACCGCGCCCCGCATGTCTAGTAGGTCGGCACTCCATATCTGTGCAGGCTATGGACGCTGAAGCCAGTTTCATTTCGCCAACCGGGCCGATTGATATGTAACAAGCCTTATCGCTGTAATGTTGTTTGAGTTTTTCGACTAGAGCATAATTACCCAAGCCTTTCAATCCATTGTCAACATTAATGTTTACCCCATCCTTATTGATGAAAATCGTGTAGAGATCATCGTTTGAAGGCTTTCCCTCTATAACTATTGCCGCGTAACCGAGCCTTGCGAGTGTCTGCGAGGCCATTCCTCCTGCGTTTGATTCCTTGATTCCGCCCGTAAGAGGGCTCTTGCAGCCAACTGATAAACGACCGGAATTTGCGGCCAGACTACCGCTAAGCATCCCAGGAGAGATTACTAGCTTATTTTCGGCTCCCAATGGGTGGCACAATGGTGGAACTTCTTTTGATATGAGAGCGGATGTAAGAGCTCTGCCGGCGAGACCTGAATATTCTCCTACCGGAATCGAAGACGCTTTGGGACCGCCATCCGCCCCCATGTTGATTCGTAACATTTTTTCCATGAGTATTCCTCCGTCGATCTGGAAAGAAAGGCAGCGAGATTAGGGGACAATTCAAACAACATTGTCGAACCACAAGACCCGGAAACAATCGATCAACGGTTTAATGATAGGGTGTAAGAAGAGACGAGTCAAGAAGAAACTAGAGGAAAAGGTAATAATGTTAATATGTTATGCCTGTGATGACATAACGCAAGGATGGTAGCTCAGAAAATGCCTCCATCTGTGGTTCCTTGCTTCAACCACCGGCTATGGTCGGGAACACTGCCAACCTGTCATCTTCATGCAGATCCTGATCTCGCGTGGCGGCCAGGCCATTCACAAGAAGTATTAGCCTCATGTCATCAGGTATTCCCGCCTGACTCAATACGACTCCGACAGTTGTTTGATCAGGGACTTGAACGGGAATGGGAATTCCCGCAATCGAACCCGGAACGAACTTGGGCAGCGAGGCGTAGAGAATTAAATCTATGGTCACTTTCAAAATGCCTTCAAAACAGGTTTTCAGCCTGACGAGTTACTTCCATGATCACTTCTTTTGCCGGAATGTTATTTTCCCTGGCCAGCTTAACGCAGTCGTCGTGTTCTGGTTTGATGTTGACTACATGCCCTCTAAAAGATGCGATCTTGACCCTGGCTGTGCCAAATTTGGTGGAGACATTCTTGATGACGCGTTCGGTGACTATTCTGTTCTCCGTTCTCCAGCGTACACCTATAGCTGTAGATTCATTGAAAATAAGTTCAGCCAGTTCATCGATCTTTTCGACCGGACAAATTATCTGTAACGATATTCCCGGCCTATTTTTCTTCATAAAGTTTGGCTGGACGCATACGTCCAATGCGCCCCTCAAAAGGGCAAGATTGATGAGGTTGTCATAAAGCTGAGGATTCATGTCATCAATGTTTGTCTCGATAATGCCTACAGTCTGGTGTGAAATAGCCTTCGATTCATCCGTGTCTACCCCGAGGACCAACCTCAGGACATTGGGAAACTCAATGTCTCGTTCCCCGGCCCCATACCCCACTAACTCTACGACCATGTTCGGCATAGGCGCAAAATAGTCACAAAATGATGTCAGGATAGCGGCGCCCGTTGGTGTCAGCAATTCGGACTGAGTCCCTGAAGAATAGACGGGTACGCCCTTTATGAGCTCCAAGGTTGCGGGGGCTGGCACTGGTAGGATTCCATGAGCGCACTTTACCGTACCCCCACCCAAGTTGATTCTAGAGCAATAGGCCTTGCGAATGTTGAAGTACTCATAACCGATCACAGCGCCCACCACATCGATCAACGAATCAAGAGCGCCAACTTCATGAAGGTGGCAGCCTTCAGGAGATGACCCATGAACCTTGGCTTCCGCTGCGGCAAGCCTATGGAAAATATCAAGCGCCTTTTTCCTTGTGTGTTCATTGAGACTGCTCCTGGAGATTGTTGAAACAATATCTGAGAGATGGGTGGAGTGCCGTTCATGGCCTCTTGCTATCTCTATCATGACCTGCGAGGCCATGACGCCGTTCTTGTCGACTTTTCGGAATTCGATATCAAATCCATTTATGTGAAGTTTGTCGAGTTCCGCCTTGAGAATTTCCAGGGGTAGTCCCACATCTATAAACGCTCCGAGGATCATGTCCCCTGAGGCTCCGGAGAAGCAGTCGAAATAGGCGGTTGACATCATTTTTCCTGGAAGATTGTATCCTGCAGAATCATTTGTAGCAGAAATTGACAGTTCGGTCATTGCTCGTAATGAGGTGGCTGAGCCGAGGAACAGGACCGATCAATCAAGGTGTGGCCGAAACATTCTGTTTCTGATAAAGGTTTACCCATTTGTTGTGTTCATTGAGGCTACTTGAGAACTGGTGGCTGCCATCGTTTTTGGACACAAAGTACAGATAGTCCACAGATGCCGGCTGAACCGCCGCGACCAAAGATTCTTTTCCGGGATTAGCTATAGGGCCTGGAGGAAGCCCGGTAACCTGGTACGTGTTGTAAGGCTGTTTTCTATCAAGGTCGGCGCGAGTGATTTTGGCGCCCATGGGTTTGATTCCATAAATCACGGTTGGGTCGCACTGCAGTTTCATTTTCTGGCGGAGGCGATTGTGAAATACGGCTGACACCAACGCGTGCTCATTGGGTTTGGCCTCCTTCTCAATGAGTGAAGCCAATGTAACAACCTGTAATGGGCTCCATCCGTATTCTTCAGCCGTCCCTCGGACGTATTTGTCGTAAACGGAGCGGAACCTGTTGACCATTTTTTTAACAACAACCTTCACGTTGGATTTTTCGGCTGGTCGAAGGAAATATGTGTCGGGAAACAGGAAACCTTCCAGGCTAGATCCATCAATCTGAAGTTCCTTGAGAAATTCCGGGTCATTGGCAAGGTTCAGAAAGTCCTTTTTCGAAGTGACTCCACGTAACTCGAAGAGATCGGCGACTTGAAAAATGTTGTACCCCTCGGGAATTGTGATTGAGAACACAAGGGTTTTTCCAGAAATGAGCAGATCCAGAACGTCCCCAGGTTCGCTGCCGGTCTTCAGCAGGTAATCTCCAGCTTTTACACTCCTTTGTTCGCCCCTAATAAAGGCGACCACCTTGAAGACCAGTTTGCTCGATACGACACCCTTTTCCTGAAGAATAGCTCCAACCTCTGAGAGAGAAGCCCCTTTTGGAATGGCGACAATGACATCTTCTCTGGGAATATTTTTCTGTGAATCGGCAACCAGAAAATGCTGCAGAATTCCTGGTAGATTTGAATACAGGTAATGTCCCCCAAAAGCCAACAAAACCAGGAGAACCAAGGCCGAAACAGTCTTGATTACAGATAAGACAGGAACTTTCATATCAAAAACGATGCCTCATTACGCCGATGGTCCAGATATCCCTGAAGAATTAGAGCCGCAGCAAGCCTATCCACGACCTTTCTTCTCCTTGCTCTGCTCATGTCGGCTTCCAGCAGTGTCCTTTCAGCTGCCACGGTTGAGAGACGTTCATCCCATTCAAAGATCGGCACACTAACTTTTTCTGTTAACAGGGTCTTGAATTTCCGTACCTTTTCGACTTGAGGTCCTTCTGAACCATCCATATTATATGGCAATCCAAGGACTATTTCTGTTACATCATAATTTTTGACAATTTCAAGAACCTTGAGGATATCTCTCTCCAGATTGGTTGACGCAATAGTTTCCAGAGCCTGGCCGATTAATCCGAATGGGTCGCTGATTGCAACGCCTATTCTTTTGGATCCTAAATCTAGACATAAAGCACGCAATGGCAATGTCCCCTCGGCTGAAATTGAAAAAGCCGCCAGTTCATTCGCTGGACAGCACGTTTATTTTATTGTAGGCGGGGTGTCAAGTTCTTCAATGAGGCTCGAGAGGATATGCGAGCCCCATCCCAAAGGAAATGTGTCAGATGCTATGATCGCCAATGGTCATTTGCGGGGTATCATAATGATTGTGAACCTGGGGAACCGGATCCTTGTAATTAATGAGAGCTGTCGCCACTTCAATGATATAGGATATGTCTTCTTCGTTTGAATAAGGTATGCATTTCTGAGCCTCCAGAGGGAGTTGCGTACCTTCAAGCCTTGATGGAAGCTTGGCTATTCTAACTCCTCTGGTGAGGCGTTCGGGAAGCTTGGCGAGGGACTCGTTTGAAATCAACACGATATTTTCTTCATCAGAGATCAACGACAACCCTGGAATCCGCTTGTTTTTCCCTCCTGCTGTTTCCCTAAGTTTTACCTTAAGCTGTTGAGTCAAAAATCCAAGGCGCAAGCGAATGTCAGCTATGCTGGTTATACCCTCTATAGCCTGCCGCCGCTGAATCTGGTCACCCACGATAATGGCTTCTTCGAAATTTTCCAGCGCTTCAGGCAGAAACTTCCGAGACAGATAGGCGCGGGCCTCAATCAAGAAATTTCTCGCTTCAGGTTCATCAAGCGATTCCGGATCAAAGGCTTTGCTGTAATATTCCAAGGCGGAAGCAATGTCGCCTTGATCTAAGAACTCGCGACCTCTTGCGACAAATGAAAACTCGTCTGTAATAGTATTGCTGTGCATGTTTTGACTCTCGTCACTAGTTATTCTTGGTCAAAGGGAACCCTAGACGTTGAAGAAAAGAACTACCTTGCACAGCCAAGAGCCGCTTGTGGCTGTGACCGAAAATGCCTGTGGGCAGGAAAATCACTCTACGTCATCTGAAATTTTAGATTCCCGTCTGATCGGAGTGTTCCTCGGTTAAACAAAACAGGAACCTCATGCCGAGTCTGTTTAATATAAAATCTATATTAAACAAATAATTGGCATCTTTTAATAAAGCGATGCATAACATAATAATTATAACTTATCAACTAAATTTGTCATACCTGTTACAATTATCTCGGATGCCGGATTCGATTAAATGCGTCGCAGCCTTCTTTGTGATACTTGTTGAAGCGTTTGGCTTAAGATGATAGGAGTTCTAAAAGACGGAAAACATGCGACGAAATTTACATCTAATTATAGACAACATCGAGATTAGAATCCGTCGCCGGTTTTTAGGAAAATCGATTTCAGGCGAAACAAGCGGCAATGAACATTAGAGATTGGATGAGATATCTACCTGTGCTGTCAATAGTTCTTGTGGCTGGAACTTTACTAGCCATCGTAATCATTTTTACTTTCAGGAACATAAACGCGCAGAACCAGAGAATGGAGGAGTTTACACTCAGGCAGGGTGTTTCTGTCATCCGGACTCTGGAAGCTGGAACCAGAACGGGTTTCATGGAGGGCGATTGGGGAATCGAATATTTGCAGATGATAATCGAACAGGCAGCCAAAGATCCGGATGTTGAATGGGTGGGCCTCATCAACAGTGACGGGATGATAGTTGCCCACAGCGAACCAGCTAAGATAGGCCTGCGATTACTCATGGGGAAAGAACTCCAGACGGTCAGGACAGTCATAAGGACCGGAGAGCCCTTGTCTTTCAAGAGAGAACTACCCGACGGCAGAACAATTTTTGAAATCTGGAAGCCGTTTACTCCTTTTCCAGACCAACTGGCCGAGAGTGAAATCGCAGCTAAACACACTCGGATTGGCCGAGAATTGTTGGATCTGTTTGACAGGGAACAGAAGCAGGTACTGTTTCTGGGATTAAAAATGGACAGGTTCAAGGAAATTCGCCGCCAGGAAATAGTGTTCGCTATTTTCATGGGGGCGGTCTTGTTCATAGTAGGTTCGGCCAGTGTCTATTTCGTTTTTGTCGTCCAGAACGCCTACCTTGTAAGACGGACCCTCGATGAGATGAGGACTTATACCAGAAATGTTCTGGAAAGTATGGCTAATGGGTTGATTACGGTGGACAGGTCTCTACGAATAGCGACTTACAACCCTAACGCGCTTGAAATTCTTAGGAAAACAAAAGATGAACTTGACGGTAAGCTGGTCTCGGAAATCCTTCCGTTAGAGGATGAAATCAGGCAGGTCTTATCGGACTCTGATTCTATACTGGAAAAGGAAGTCAAGATCAACGGAGATGGCAAAGGCAAGAGTTTTCTTGCTCTAACAGTCTCTCCCTTGAGAGACCAGGAGTCCTCGAGGCCCAATGGCGCTGTTGTAATCCTACGCGACATGACCCTAATCCGTGAACTGGAACAAGAAGTTATTACTAGTGAGAAATTTGCTGCTTTGGGACGATTGTCGGCAGGGGTGGCCCATGAGATTCGCAATCCCCTCAATTCCATAAAAGGTTTCATACAATATTTTCAGAAGAAATTGGCTCTTGAGCCTGAAGATTATCGTTACACTGATCTGATGCTAACGGAAGTGGACAGGTTGAACCGGGTTATTTCCAAATTGCTGGCCTACTCTAAGCCTCGCGAACCCCGTCTGACCATACGGTCAGCAGAAGAAATTGTGGACCACTGCGTTCGCGTAGTTGAACGGGAAGCCCGGGAATCTGGTGTGGAAATTATTGTAGAACCTTCGGATCCTGAACTTCCGCTGGTTATGGTCGATTCGGACCAGATGACGCAGGTGTTTCTCAACATATTGATAAATGCCATTGAGGCTACCCCTTCGGGTGAAAAGGTCAGTATAGCTTTGGTTGGAATTCATAACGGCAGGCTGCAGGTTGTGACTTCAGATAAGGGAAAGGGAATCCCTCGCGAGAATATCGACAAGCTTTTTGACCCGTTTTTCTCCACCAAAAAGAAGGGAACAGGACTGGGACTAGCAATTGTGAAGAGCATTATTGAAGGGCATGGTGGTGATATAGATGTCGAATCCGAGCCGGGGAAGGGTACCAAATTCATTGTTACCCTAAACCCTTACGTTTTGCCCGAGGATGTTTCTGATGACATGGAAAGGAATGGGGGCAAGAGAGACGCCTCCGTATCTTGATCTGATTATTAATTCGAACACTTACTTGACACTTTCATGCTAAATTGATTGAGGCTCGAATTCAAGCCACAAATGGAACATTTATGACAATTAGACAGTGTAAGATTTTAGTCGTTGACGATGAACCATCCCAAAGGAAAATGCTCAAGGCGAACCTATCGCTTGACGGATATCAAGTTTTTGAAGCTGAAGACGGGCAGGAAGCTATATCGAGGGTGGCCGACGAGTATTATGATTTGATACTGATGGACAATAGAATGTCCAATGTTGACGGAATAGAGGCTTTGAGGGAAATCAAGAAAATTTCCCCCGGTATCCCGGTGATCATAATGACTGCATACGCTTCCGTCGAAACAGCGGTTGAAGCATTGCAGTCTGGTGCTCATGATTATCTCACTAAGCCACTTGATATAGAAGAGTTAAGAATAAAAGTTCAGCAATCACTTGAGTTTTGGCGACTCAAAGAGGAAAACATCCTCCAAAAGAGGAGGATCGAGAATCTTTTTGACGCTTCGCAGATAGTTGGTCGGTCCCATAAGATGAGGCGAGTCCTCGAGACGGTCGCCATGGTCGCTCCGACAGAAGCGACAGTATTGATACTGGGGGAGTCTGGAACAGGAAAAGAATTGATCGCCAATGCTCTGCACCAGGGATCCTCCAGGACAGACAAGAGATTTATCAAGATAAATTGCGCCGCTCTACCTGAGACGCTTTTGGAGAGTGAGCTTTTTGGCCACGAAAGGGGTGCTTTCACTGGAGCTGTTGGGCGAAGGCCAGGCAGGTTTGAGCTTGCCGATGGAGGTTCCATATTCCTTGACGAAATTGGTGAAATGACTCCTTCAACCCAGGCAAAACTATTAAGGGTGTTACAGGAAAGGGAAATCGAGCCTCTGGGATCAACAAAGACCACAAAGGTCGACATCCGTGTTCTTAGCGCTACCAACAAGGATCTTAAGGAGGAGGTCAAAAGAGGCGTTTTCAGGGAGGACTTGTTCTACAGGTTGAATGTAGTTCCAATCCTTGTGCCTCCGCTCAGGGAACGAAAAGAGGATATACCCCTTTTGATAGAGCATTTTCTGAAAATTTATAATGAAAAGAACGGCAGGTTATTAAAAGGTTTCCACCCGAGGACCTTAGACGCGATGATGCGCTATACCTGGCCGGGAAACATCAGGGAACTTGAAAATGTGGTGGAACGAGCTGTAATTTTAACTCGAGATGAGTACGTTTCACTCCCGGAGTTACCGGAACCTATAGCGCAGGCCTCTGGAGAGCCATTGCCATGGAAGGTTAGGGAAGGAATCAGACCGGGGATGACGATCCGCGAAATGGAGAGAGAACTAATTCTTGTTACTTTGGAGCACAATGATGGAAATAGGACTAGAAGCGCGGCGGAACTAGGAATTACTCGACGGACGCTGCAAAACAAATTAAAGGAGTATGAAATAGAACACCATAGTTCCGACTCGCATTTAGATTAAAACACAGTGTAAATGAAGCTATTTTAAATAAACGCATCTGTTTTTCTATTAGAGTTTAAACTGGGTCGCCTTGATTCTGGCTTCGTTTTTTGTCATGAACCACGAATATATTGCCCATCTGAGCAGAGCTAACAGAAGGGAAGCCCGTTCAGATGTTAACAGACTTCCCGACTCTTGATGGGGCATGATTCGTTGTCGTTGGAAGGAAGCGTCTAACTAGACGCTTGTTGCTTTGCGTACGGTCAGCCGCCTCCGTAAGGAGTGGGGGCGGGAGACTCTTGTGTCGTTGGAGTGGAAGCGCTCGGATTCACTGTAACCGCTGGAATTACTTCTTCCTGGTTAAGGCTTGTTGTTGATATTGTTTCAGGAGCCGGCGAAGAGACTGATGGTTGAAGAGTTGATCCTGTGGCCCTTTTTACCGAGGTATCCAGCGATTCCAGCAAGTCTCTCTGGCCCGTTATCTCCTCACGAATCTTCCTCATACGGTCCAGAAGGTTGGCTGTCTGATTCAACTGATCATCAATATTGCCAAGAACTGTAGTAGAAATTGTCAGAACATCGGTCTTCATACGAGTAACAGTCTGATCCGCCAGCGTCTTTTGTTCCTGGAGCTGTTCCCTGAGACGCTCCAACTGTTCCACTTGAAGGGCTAGGTCCTCTTCTGAGCGCTTGATCTGTTCACCGATTCGTAGACGAGCCAAGTCAAGCTGTGCATCCGTCAAATCGCGAGCATTCTTGATACGCTCTATTTGAGTCTGAATGGTTGTTTTCAGTTTGTCGATCTGGGTCAGCGCATCTAAAGTCTGCTGAGCCTGAGCCATCGATGCGCCAAGCCAGATGGCGCCTACCACGGCGAACGCTTTAGCAAATGTTTTCATAAGCATTCTTCCGATCAAGAAAAATTGATTAGAAATAAATCTATCTGTAATATATCACTTATTACAAAATGATACAACAATAAATTAATGTTATTTATAATATAATAAGTAAGCTACCTGGAAACATAAGATTTTAATGGATCAACAAGATATGGCTGGAGTCAGAACGTAATCTTCGAAGACTGGGAAATAATCGCTAAATTCAGAATACTTCAAAAGATTCCTGGATATGGCGCCTGCTGTTCCGGGAATCGAAGACAGGTACCGTAGGGAACCTCTTACCGCAACTTGGTAGCCAAAGGTCCCTAAGGCTTTGATATTCCGTTGGATGGACATTATGTCAAAAATACGTCGAAAATGTTCTGAATCATGATCAATGATGTAGTCAGCCTGTTCCATGTAAAATTTGAGCAGCTCCTCGACTAATTCTTCGGATAGTGAAACATACGAATCTCGCAGCAATGATGCCAGATCATATTGAGCCGGGCCAAGTCTAGCATCCTGGAAATCAATCATGAAAAAGCGATTGTCCTTGAGAATAAGATTTCTCGAGTGATAATCACGGTGTGTAAAAATCCGGGGTTCAGAAGAAAGTTCCGAGCAAATTTTTCTGAAGAAAGTTGTCATTTCGGATATTGCCGATTTTGGAGGTATTTCATTCGCCCATCCGTGAACAAAGTGGTCCATAAAGAAGTCCATCTCCCACATTAATTTGTTTTCATCAAACGCCAGATCAAATGCGGAACACCGCGATTGACTCCTTGATGTAGTTCTTTGAAGATTCACGAGAGTATCAATAGCGAGCCTGTAGACGTCTCTGATTTCAGAGTCCGACCTGTGGGAAATTACGGATTCAAGGAGGTCATCTCCAAGATCTTCAAGGATCACTATTCCTTTCGTAGGATTGTGAGCCAAGATTTTTGGGACCGGTAACTCCAGGTTTTCCAGATAACCTTGAATATGCAGAAAAAGAGATTCTTCGTTGGCAACAGGGTTTTGTGAAACCATTGCAACTGCGGTTTGCCTGTCCTGAAAGAAAATCCTGTAATAAGTCCGAGTGGAAGCGTCTCCCGCAAGTTTCTCAATAGTGAAAATATCACCCAAATCATCAGCGAAGTTTCCTACGATTGCCGCAACATACTCGTCGTCATCAATCAATCGACACCTCTCCATTAGTAGTCATAACGAGGTTTTTGAAGTGACCTCCAGCGACCATGTTTTGTCCCAGGATGCAATGTTTTATAATCGACCCTTTTCTCACAAGACAATTTTCCCAAAGCATGGCGTCTTCGATGACACAGTCTTCCTCTATTACACAACCGGCCTGAATCGAAACATTGGGTCCGATCAATTCGGGTTCCATCACAGAGGCTCCCTTGGATAAGATTTGCGAAGAAGCAATGGCGCAACGTAGGAACAGGTCGCTCTGGGTCGAAAGGTATCGGGACGGGGTCCCAATGTCATTCCAATATCCGTTGACCGGATAGCCGCAAATCTTAAAACCCTTTTCGATAGCCGGTATATAGGCTTCTGACACTATATCTGAGAATACACCATTCCGAATAAATTTGAAGATATCGTGTGACAAAACCGTTATTCCAGTAAAAACATAGGTTGGTTCCCCATTTGATGTTTGGTCCTCGAACCGCGGAAAAGCACGGATTATATGATTGGAGTCAAATCTTATCGGAGTGTAGGCAAAAGGCGCTGGCTGGGGAAATAGAGCCAGTGTTGCGAGCGCCTCATTGTCAATGTGAAAGTCAATCGCTGGTCGGATGTCGAAATCGAAAACGATGTCGCCGTTCACCATAACGAAGGTATCTTCTGAGAAAAACGGCTCGTTCTGGCTTAACCCGCCCCCAGTCCCCAGTATCGTGGGTTCATAAGAGAATGAAACATTGGAAGCAATCTCCGGAAATGCTCTGATAGCTTCTCTGATACTTTCGGGCAGGGTGTGAAGGTTAAGTCTGAATTCAGAGATCCCCATTGTCCTGAGTTTTTTGAGGATGAGCGCTATGAGAGGTTTTCCCATTAGAGGAACGGCGGGTTTCGCCCTTTCCAACGTCAAAGGTCGAAGCCGTGTACCTCTGCCCGCCGTCAGAATCATTGCCTTCATAGGAGACTTCTGTCAGTCTGGGTGACCTTCCTGTCGCGATATCTAGTCAGCGCTAATTCTATTAGTCTGTCGATAAGTTGTCCGTATCCAAGTCCCGAAGCTTCCCACAATTTGGGATACATGCTGATTGAGGTGAAGCCCGGTAAGGTATTTATCTCATTGATTACAACTTGTTTGTCAGGGGTGAGGAACATGTCCACGCGAGCCAGGCCGGTTCCGTCTATAGCCCTGTAAGCTTTCAATGCCGCGTCCTGAAGGTTCAAAATCTCATCTTGGGTCAATTTTGCCGGTATAATGAGTTCAGCCGTATCGTGAAGATACTTTTCATTATAATCATAGAATACCGCATGGGAGATAACCTCTCCTGGTGTGGAAGCAACTGGATCTTCATTCCCCAGAACGCTAACTTCAAGCTCTTGTCCCTCAATTGCGTCTTCAATAAGAATCCTACGATCATATATTGAAGCTATATCTATAGATTTAGATAGGTCGGAGAATGAGCCTACCCTTGAAATACCTACGGAAGACCCAAGATTGGCCGGTTTTACAAAAAGGGGGAGTGGCCTTTTTCTTAACCCCTCTATAATAAGATCTGGATTATTCTTCCACTGAGATCTGTAGAACCAAGAGAATGGCCCAACTTTAAGACCGCAGTCTCTGAAAACAGCTTTCATTATGATCTTGTCCATTCCTACGGCCGATGCCAGAGTGCCACAGCCTACGTAGGGAATGTCGGCCAGATCCAGGAGACCCTGAACAGTGCCATCCTCCCCGAAGGTCCCATGCAATACAGGGAATACAATGTCAACTGAAAATTCTTCAAAACAGTTTTGTCCTTTGATTACCAGAAAACCCCTATGTTGAGGGTCGGGCGACAAAACTAGCCTCTGATCTTGATGTAGTGTCTCTGTCCGTGAGAAAGAACTATTGTCATCTGCTCTGGCGTGCCATGAGCCATCCTTTGTGATGAAAACCGGAATCACCTCAAACTTGTTCCTATCGATGGCTGAGCAAACTGATGCGGCGGACCTCATGGAAACCTCGTGTTCGGCCGATCTTCCTCCGTAAAGTATTGCAACTTTCATTATAGGTTCCGACATGCGACCTCCCGGCTTTACGACGATAAGTGGCTCAATAGCATAAAGCCGGTCGCTTAGGAACCCTTTTCATAATCCGGCGTTGACATGGTGGCTTGTTTTCGAACGCGTCTACCACCGAAAGAATGGACAACGCCGGTTGCAACCTTCCTAAAATTATGACAATAATCAATCGGAAACCGTTATCATCAAGCGTAATAGATTCCAGCGCCAAGGAGCTACGGCAAAGTCCAGAGGCCAAAATGAATTTTCGTGTGAGATCTAAGATTTGGATTGAAAACGATCAGGGCAAACTTGTAATTGGAACTGGCCGCCTGAAAATTTTGGAGGCCATAATGGAACTTGGTTCCATGAACAAGGCGGCGCAGAAACTCAAACAGCCCTTCAGGGCTGTATGGGGTAAAATCCGTGCCACAGAAGAACGCTGCGGATTCAAGCTAGTCTCCGCTACTAAAGAAGGCACGAGACTTACCGAAGAAGGACTGGAGCTATTGTGGGCATATCTGAGGCTACGTAACAGGTGTGAAAAATTTACGGATACACAGTTCCAAGAACTTTTTGGGGATTTGAGAAAGGCTCCTGAATCAATGTTTCCCGACAAAAACGGCTCAAAGTGTGGATATACGCCCCATGATCTCAATGAAAAATGATCATCCGGTGGCAAGCCCGGAACTGGCTCAGGAATTTGAGGCGACACGATTTGTGGACGGATTCCCAACTCTTAGGTCAATCTCACTGGCAAGGGAAATTCCTTACACCCTATTTGTAAATGATGATGAAATACTCTCCATATCAACTCTTCCCACTCATCTGGAAGAGCTTTTCATTGGTTTTCTAGTTTCAGAAGGTGTTCTGGTCGAGCTGTCGGAAATAGTTCATTTGAGAGTTGATCGTGGCAGTCGAATAGTCTCTCTGGAAATCAATGCGCCTGAAGATCGCCTCGATAGAATCAGGAAAAAGGGGATGCTTACTTCTGGGTGCGCTGGAGGCGTAACTTTTTCAGTTGAGACAGCCTTAAAGTATGTACCTAAACATGACCCCAGAATCACAATCCCGGCGGATGTGATATCCAAAGGGATGAAGGAAGTAGACTCCTACAGAGGAATCTACAGCCTGACAAGAGGCACTCACGCCGCGGCCATAGCTTCTCGGAGCGAGACAGCGCCTATTCTCGAAGACATTGGCAGACACAACGCCATCGACAAAGTTATTGGTTACTGCTTTATGAATCAAATACATACAGGTGACAAAATTTTGCTGACAACTGGCCGAATAACCTCAGATGCTGTCTCAAAAGCTGTCCGGGCCGGGTTCCCAATCATTGTGTCGAGGTCCAGCGCAAGTGCGACGGCTGTTTCCATGGCCATGCAGGCTGGATTGGATGTAGTGACCTACGCAAGGGCCGGACGATTCAATTTGTTTAGCCACGGAGCGACCCAAATAACCCCCAGAATATCGGATGAGACTGACATTTCTTTCTGATTGTGAGGCCGCCCGACCCAACGAGTGAGTCGGGCGCCATCAGGAACAAATTACGCATTTGCAGCCGCTTTCAATTCAGTTTCTGAGGGAGAACTGATTTTTTCCACTCTGACCGCGCATACTTTATATTCAGGTATTTTGCAAATCGGGTCCAAGGCCGGATTGGTGAGTTCGTTAGCATTGGCTTCCATAAAATGGAAGCTCATGAATATTGTTCCAGGCTCTACAACGTCTGTAACAATGGCTTTAGTTATCACCTCACCACGACGGGAAACTATCCGAATATCCTCACCGCTTGTAAGCCCAAGGTCCTTGGCGTCGTATGGGTGAATCTCGATATGTCCTTCCGGCATCTCGTTATCTAACGTCGGCGAATTTCGGGTCATTGTGCCGGTATGATAATGCGGGAAAAATCTTCCTGTGGTTAGAAGCATAGGAAACTCTTCATCAGCCAGTTCTTCAGGGGGTCTGTATTCAAGAGCGTGAAACAGTCCTTTCCCTCTAGTGAACCTCTCTTTGTGCAGAATTGGCGTTCCTAGGTGATCTCTGGAAGGACACGGCCAAGGTATGCCGCCACTTTCCAAGCGTTCATAGCTGAGACCGGCGTAGCTGGGTGTCACTAGCGCAATCTCGTCAAAAATCTCTTTAGGAGATTCATAGCTCATAGGCAACCCGAAACGGGTTGAGATGTCACATATTATCTGCCAATCTGTTCTGGCGTCTCCGGGTGGGTCGATTGCCTTTCTAATTCTAAGGACATTCCGTTCGGTATTTGAGAATGTTCCGTCCTTTTCTGCAAAAGAGGCTCCAGGAAAAACCACATCAGCCATCTTGGCGGTGTCAGTCAGAAATATGTCAATGACAGCTAAGAATTCCGCCTGCTGAAGGGCATGCCTTACGTGTCTGGTATCCGGGTCGCTACCCAAAGGGTTTTCTCCAAGGACCATCATTCCCTTGATTGAGCCATCTTCCAACCCGTGCATCATCTCCATAATGGTGAATCCTACCTTTGGAGATAGCTGGGCGTTCCAGACATCTTCGAATTTCTTTCGGTTGGTCTCGTCGATAACGGCCTGGTAAGCTGGATAAACATTGGGAAGGCCACCCATGTCACAAGCCCCTTGAACGTTGTTCTGCCCGCGCAACGGATTGACACCACAAGATTCCTTGCCAATCTTTCCGGTCAACATCGAAAGGTTGGCCAGAGACTTGACATTGTCAACTCCATGTGAATGTTGCGTGATCCCCATAGCGTACAGAATCGTCGATTTATCTGAGGATGCGAACATGACGGCCATCTTTTCGATGTCTTCAACGGAAACACCTGTTATCTCCGACGCTCTTTCTGGAGGGTAATTTCTTAAGGTTTCTTCAAGTTTGTCAAATCCTTCTGTTCGTTCCTCAATAAAGCTCGTGTCATGAAGATTCTTTGAAATGATGACGTTCATCATACCATTCAACAACGCTACATCTGAACCCAGCCTCTGCCGAACATGAACGTCGGCGACCATCGTAACCTGAATCTTTCTGGGATCCGCGACTATTACCTTGGCGCCTTTCTCCTTTGCCCTATAAATGCGATAGGCTATGAGTGGATGAGCTACCGAAGTGTTCGATCCTATGATGAAAATGCAATCAGCGTCTTCAATCTCGGGAATCGAGTTCGTCATGGCTCCGCTTCCGAAAGCGGCGGCAAGACCTGCCACCGTAGAAGAGTGTCAAAGACGTGCGCAGTGGTCTATATTATTGGTTCCGAATCCTACTCTGCAGAACTTCTGGAACAGATAGTTCTCCTCGTTGCTGCATTTAGCGGAAGTGAGGAAAGCCATACTGTCGCCACCATCTTTGGCCTTGATTTCCTGCAACCTGGTCGCTGCAAAGTCGAGAGCCTCGTCCCACGAAACCTCCTGAAGGACCCCGTCCTTTTTAACCAGAGGCTTTTTAAGACGCTTGGGACTTTGAACAAACTCATGGACATTCCAGCCCTTTATACAAAGTTTGCCCTGGTTCATCCTGTTTGATTTCGAAGGTATTGTCGATGTAATCTTTCCGTCAAAGGTTTCCAAAAGGAGCTCACATCCACATCCACAGTAGGGGCATGTTGTTCTCACATAACTCAGATCCATAGCGCCGTCTCCTCAGATGAGATCACATTGTTGGCAAGAACCTAAATCGATGCAAAAGGCAATAACCGCCCGAAAAGTCCCGAATTGACGTCATTACAATTTGCACAGCATCTTGTATACTAGATAAATACCAATTTAGCACTAGCCCCCCTTCTAATCAAGAAACAATAACCAATATAGAAATTTGATCTTACCGATATTCAGACAAAAAAAACCGAGCTATCAGGGGCTCGGTTTGTAGGAGGTAACGAAGCGTCGAGGTCTTCAATGTTTAAGGCTTCGCTTTAAATTATATTTTTAATATACTAATTTATAATGATTTTGTCAACTTTATTCTCTTTAAATCTATCTACGTTGAATTCGATGCGGCTCAAGCTCATGATCACTCATGTTTTGACGTTTAACCATGGGACAACAGAATTCACTAACCTGTGCGTCAAAAAAATTACTTCATCTTTCCGGAACTAGTTGTCCTGATCTTTGAAGCCGACCTGGACCCAATAAGCCATCCGAGAACGATGACATTCAACGTAAGACTTCCGATCTCAAGGAACTGAGTAAGTCCCGAGTCCAAGTATCCCTCATCAGCCATTCTCAATACGTGAAATCCCAAAATCGGAGTGTCTATTATCAGGTAAATAACTCCAACTGTCGACGCAAAAGCCTTTTCATTCCAGAAAGCGACTCCAAGAATAAAAGCGGGTAGAAGCGCAACAGCAAAGTAAATTATTTCAAATTTGGCGACCGGGGAATATGGCGTAGGATCAAGCCCGAGCATATATAGATAGCAAAAGTACAGAAAGCTTTTTAAGTAAAACCATAGTCCAGCCATCCAGAAAACCATTGGAAAGTCGGATTCGAATCTTCTCTCCGGAAAGAGATTGAGTTTTGCGGACATCGTTGGGTTACCCATTTTAAACTCCATCCTGAATATTCAAATACAATGGGAAACTTTCACACATCTCCCTAACGTTATTACCAATTTTTGTTAGTACTGATTCATTTGAACCGTTAGCAAGCGCCTGAGATATCCAAGAGGCGATGAGGCCCATCTCTTTGGTTCCCATGTTTCTGGTTGTTATTGCTGGAGTCCCGATTCTTATTCCCGACGCCTTTCCCGGCGGCAGGGGGTCAAATGGAATAGTGTTTTTGTTGACAGTGATTCCGGCTGATTCGAGAATCTCCTGCGCCTGAGCGCCGTTAACCCCTTTGTCAGTAAGATCAACAAGCACAAGATGATTGTCGGTGCCGCCTGAAACAATTCTAAAACCATGATTCATGAGTTCTTCGGCAAGGACTCTGGCGTTTCTAACCACTCTTTTTTGGTAGTCCCTGAATTCAGGAGTCGAGGCTTCCTTGAGAGCAACGGCTTTTGCAGCTATCACATGCATCAATGGCCCTCCCTGCATTCCTGGGAATATGCAGGAGTCGAGAACCGACGCCCATCTCTGTTTACACATGACGATTCCGCCTCGCGGCCCTCTCAAGGTCTTATGAGTGGTTGTGGTGATGAAATCCGCGTAAGGGGCCGGAGACGGGTGAAGGCCGGCCACGATCAGTCCCGCTATGTGAGCGATGTCCGCCATCAGGACGGCGTCGACTTCACGAGCTATTGAAGCAAATATTGAATAGTCTATGATCCTCGGATAAGCGCTAGCCCCGGCGATTATCATGCCCGGCCTGTGTTTGATCGCAAGGTCTCGAACCACGTCGTAATCTATGCGATGGTTTTCTCTGCTAACCGAGTAGGGAACCACCTTGTAGATTTTTCCGGAGAAATTCTTGGGATGCCCCATGGAAAGATGACCACCATGAGCCAAATCCATTCCCATGTAAGTGGCCCCCGGATCCAATACTGAGAAATAAACCGCCATGTTGGCCTGAGTGCCCGAATGGGGTTGAACGTTAGCGTGTTCTACTTCGAAAAGCTCCTTAGTTCGGTTACGAGCCAATTCCTCTATGACGTCTACGTTAACGCATCCGCCGTAGTATCTGTGGCCGGGGTAACCTTCAGCGTACTTGTTTGTAAGGATGCTTCCCTGAGCCTCCATCACAGCTGTTGATGTAAAATTCTCAGAGGCTATTAGCTCTAGTCTATATTCCTGACGCATCTGTTCGCGCCGAATTATGTCAAAAACTTCGGCATCCGTTTCTTGAAGTGAACTCATGGTGGTCCTTTACAAAAGCCCTGAAAAAAGATCAATCAGGGCGTTCATGGAAAATATATATTTAGGGTTCTTTAATATTAAAAAAGCCTCGAAAATCAGGAACGACACTGTAAAAAACCGCAAACCAAAAACGACGCAGCCCGATTACAATGATTCAATAAGGTCGACTCGCCTCTGATGCCTGCCGCCTTCGAATTCCGACTCAAGCCAGACTTGAATTATCGACAAAGCCAAGTCCTGTCCAATGACCCGACTACCCAAACAGAGAACATTGGCGTCATTATGAGCTTTGCTCATTCTCGCTTGATATTCGTTGGCGCATAGAGCGGCCCTAATCCCCTTGAACCGGTTGGCCGCCATCGACATTCCAATGCCGGTGCCACAGATCAATATTCCCAGACCATTTGTGTTATTCTGGACATTCTTGCACACATTTTGGGCAAAATTAGGGTAATCGCAAGATTCCTCAGAGAAACAGCCCGAATCTATAACCTCATAGCCAAGCCCGGCAATATGCGGTTTCATTAACTCCTTAAAAACGTAGCCCGCATGATCTGACCCAACATAGACGCTCTTCATTTATTGAGATCTCCTAAACAAAAGAGACACGTTTTGTCCACCAAAGGCGAAACTATTAGAAATAGCATACTCCATATCACGCTTTACGCTTTTGTTTGGCGTGTAGTCAAGATCGCAATCAGGGTCCGGGCAATCAAGATTAATTGTTGGAGGCGCTATACCATGCATAAGCGTTAGGGCGGTAAATATCGCCTCAATGGCTCCTGCCGCGCCCAGAGCGTGACCAGTCATGGATTTGGTAGAACTTATGGAAAGGTTGTAAGCGTGTTTTCCAAAAAGGCGTTTAATCGCGATAGTCTCCGTCTTGTCGTTCAAATCAGTAGATGTTCCGTGCGCATTTATGTACTGCACCTGCTCCGGTTTCAAGCCGCAATCGTCCAAAGCCAACTTCATGGCTTCATGGGCGCCGACGCCCTCGGGATCAGGCATGACTATGTGGTAAGCGTCACAGGTGGCTCCGTAGCCGACTATTTCGCCCAGGATTGGAACTCCTCGTTCTTGGGCGCGTTCAAACGATTCCAATACAACCATTCCTGCGCCCTCGGCTAGTACAAATCCATCCCTATCCTTGTCAAATGGTCGGGACGCTTTTTCCGGGGCTTCATTTCGAGTAGACAGGGCTCTCAGCGCGTTGAACGAAGATATCGCGAATTCTCCTATTACCGCTTCCGTTCCACCAGATACCGCTACGTCTGCGAATCCCATAGACACAATTCTGTAAGCTTCTCCAATAGCGGAAGCGCCGGACGCGCAAGCGTTGACCACGCCGAAATTTGGTCCTTTTAATCCAAATCGCATAGCTATCATTCCGGGTAGGAGGTTTACGACCGCCATAGGAATGATCATCGGCGGCATTCTCTTGGGACCCTTTTCCCTGAGAATTTCAAATCCATCGTGAATTGTTGTCAATCCACCTATCCCTGAACCTACGATGACGGCACAACGCCGCGGATCATCAGGAGGCTCGTCAAGCCCTGCCTGAAAAACCGCCTGACACGCAGCGACCATTCCAATTTGCTGATGCCTGTCCATGCGTCGCAATTCTTTTTTGGGAATATACCCGGAGGGATCAAAATCGGCTGCAATTTCTCCCGCTATTCTTGTGACTAGCCTGTGAGGGTCAAAGGATTGGATCGGTCCGATTCCGGAACGACCGTTGGTGATTTGTTTCCAGTTTTCATCAACACCTGTAGCTAGACAGGTGACCAGTCCCATTCCGGTAATTGCAACCCTACGCGACAAGCGTTCCTCCAAAAATTGTAGAGAATGGAAAGTAAACCAGTTATTTCTTCTGACCAGCCTTGATGAAATCGGCTACGTCTTGGACTGTTCTAATCTTCTCTACTTCCTCATCACTGATTTCCGTCCCGAATTCATCTTCAAGCAACGCGATCATGTCATAGATGTCCAAAGATTCCGCGCCCAAGTCTTCAACAATCTTTGCATCCAGCCTGATGTTCTCTTTGTTCACGTCCACAAGGACTTCAGCGACGAGGTCTACCACTTTTTTTTCGATATCGTCCATACCATATCTCCTTCAAGTTTATTGATCAGACGCGGGCAAGAATAAGATTCAACTTTGGGCTCAAGCTTGTTCCCATAACTTGATAACTCAGCGCCGTTCACATATATAGCCCGCCATTTATGCGCAAAACCTGGCCTGTTATATAGTTGGCCATGTCCGAACAAAGAAATACTACGGCCGCGGCGACATCCTTAGGCGTTCCGAGTCTGCCCAAAGGAACATGCTGGATTATCGCTTCCATCTGATTTTCTGAAAGCTCTTCTGAAATTCCCCCGATTATAATGCCGGGAGAAACACAGTTTACAAGGATGTTTCTGGGGGCTAACTCTCTCGCTAGCGATTTGGTCAAGCCTATAAGTCCGGACTTTGCGGCGGAATAATTTACCTGCCCTGCATTGCCAACTTCGCCTGCGGTCGAGGAAATGTTCACAATTCGACCATAACGATTCCGAATCATGCTCTTGGCGAGCGCTCTGCACATGTTAAAAGCCCCGGTAAGATTTGTGTCGACGACAGTTTTCCAGTCAGCGTCCTTCATTCGTCCCAGTAGCCCATCACGGGCTATTCCCGCATTATTAACCAGTATTTCAACGGACTTTCTCTCGGCGATCATTTCTTTTACATTTTTTTCAACATCCACTGAATCACAGATGTCGAATTTTTTTAAACTACCTTTTCCAGGGAGTTCAATAATCGCATCAAGCGTCTTTTGAGCCGCTCTGTCGTCGGATTTGAAATTCACTACCACAAAAACGCCATACTTGGCTAATAAGATTGATATTTCTCTTCCAATTCCCCGTGACCCCCCTGTCACCAACGCCGTCTTGCCTTCAAGATTCAATAATAACGACTTCGTGTCGGTCATGGCAGCGCCTCATCAAGATTTTCAACACCCTTAAAATCCGACACCGAAATTGCCGAGGCTGACCGGTCAATTCGCTTTAACAGCCCTGAGAGAACTTTCCCCGGGCCTATTTCCAGGAATATGCGCGCCCCCATGCAGATCATTTTTCTGACGCAGGCTTCCCACAAAACTGGAGAAACGACCTGGTCAAGCAAAAGTGATTTCATATCTCGGTCCTGCTCGGGATAAGGGGCTGCGTTCACATTTGCAATTACCGTAAACTGAATGGCGCCGAAATGGATTTCGTTAAGACTGTCAGATAGGGTCTCCCTAGCTGATTCCATGAGGCTAGTATGAAAGGCCGAAGATACGTGCAGCCCAACTACTCTGGACCTTTTCTCCTGGCTGGCCATTTGAACGGCTCTATCGAGCGCCGCTATCTCGCCGGATATGACACTCTGTTCAGGTGAATTAAGGTTGGCCAGATCCAGAACGGACCGTTCTCTAACAGACGAGACTATTTCACGGACCCGTTCAACAGGAATCCCTATAACTGCGGCCATTCCACATGAACCAAGCGGTTGAGCGCTATGCATGCCTTCAGCTCTGACTTTTACAATCCGGAGAGCATCGGCGAAGTCTAAGGCTCCCGCAGCGCACAAAGCGCTATATTCACCGAGAGAATGCCCTGCCGCCACCATTGGCCTGATGTTCAGTCTTCTTTGGACAAGACGCCAGACGAGCATAGAATGGACAAAGATGGCCGGTTGCGTGTAGACAGTGTGATTCAGCTCATCTCCCCGTTTCCCCGCCATGATCTCACTGAGAGGATATCCGAGGATTCGGTCCGCTGATTCAAGTATCCGAGCGCATTCATCATCCTGGGAAACGATATCGGAGGCCATCCCGGGAAATTGCGCCCCTTGTCCCGGGAACATCAGAGCTATTGCGGGTCGAGAACTAGATGCTGACGTGGTCACCATTTCGAATCGGTTAACTCGCTATTCCACGTTCAGAACAGTCCGGTTCTTATAATAACCACAACTCGGACACACTCTGTGGGGGACTACAGGTTGAGAGCATTCCGGGCATTTAGAGAGATTTACGGGCGTTAAAGCGTCATGGGTGCGCCTTTTATCGCGTCTTGTTCGGGAAACCCTTTTCTTTGGGACTGGCATTTTTTATCCTTCTTGAATCAATTATTGAATCGAGATTTCAGCGCCGCGAGTTTTTCCCATCGAGGATCAGAACTGGACTCATGAGAGCACGAACAGCCCTCTGATCCGATGATCGATCCGCACTCTGGGCACAGCCCGGGGCAATCATTTTTGCATAATGGTTTCATGGGGATGCTTAGAGACAGTTCCTGCGCAATAAGCTCGCTCAGGTCAATCTCCTTGTTGAGAATTAAGATCTCATCTTCCCCGAGTTCCAATTGTTGTTCATAATCCTTGTCGACTTTGGCTCCTTGCTTGACTTTCATGTCAACACTTACCGGGATCGAGGAATCAAATCTGGAAAGACACCTGGAACACAGCATCACAGCAGATATTTCCACATCTCCAGAAATCATTATCTCTTCATCATTTCGGTCGATTCTAATGTGACCACGCCCGTTAGGATTGACATCTAAGTCAGATAGCTTAATCGACTCAAGCCAATTCCCTAAAAGGTTCTCCGATCCATCAAAATCAATTTCAAGCCCTTCTGACGGTATGTCGTCAATCTGAATCTTCATCTTTACATCATGCTGACGAGACTTAGGATTAAGTACAAACTATAGAAATATAGACATTTATTAGAGTAAGTCAAGCCAAAAAGCTAAGAGTACACAATGACATCACTTTTTTCTGTCCTAACGTTTCTAGTGGTTCATCCCATCTGGTCAGCCACTTATGGATTGAGGGAAACACTTCCTTTTGCGCCCTAGTCCCTATCAGTAGATCGAGATGTCCGTAGTCTTGGAGACAGCCGCTGTCCTTGCCTAGAATTAGAGATTCCGTAACGCAGGAGCCGTTACGTCTTTCAAACACACCCAATACTGTGGATTTAGGGGCCATGTTGTCTTTCGTTCCACATATTGCAAGCAATGGTGTGTCCGATTGCTCAATCCCCTCTAAATAGAGCTTCCCTGATCGGTCCGAAAATTTGCCTTCCTGCAGAAACCTCCCCATATCGAGCCATAACACGCTTGATGATAGAAACTCAACGCCTAAGGCCGCAATTTTTCTGGCCACGTTCCAATCAATGTTTTCGAGACAAAAGTATGCGGACAGAGTATTGGGGGCGATTCTGCCCAAGGGCATGAAACATTTGGCCATCGGAATTAGCGGATTAAAAGGCAAAAGCCTTAGGACCCATCGCATTTTCAGGAGACGTTTGAATGAAGGGGAGTTCATCTTGGAAAATTCTACGGGGGAACCGATTGCTACCGCAGACGCTATCTTTCGAGAATGGTTCCGGCCGAGATAAGCCTCTATCAGCATGCCTCCCATACTGTGTCCTACCCAATGCGCCGAATCCTTCCGGGTTTGTTCCGTCACATGATCTATAACAGCGTCTAGATCAGAATCAAGATGATCGTCAAAGCCCCACCTTAAGGCGCTGTCTGAGAGAAAAAAACCTGGAGCGGCGCTCAAGCCGGAACCCCTTAGTTCCGCCACCCATACATCGTGACCCCTGGATCTGAGATACTCGGCCAAAGAAGGGGCGGGGTTCATGTCAAAGATGTAACGGTTGCCGGCGAGCCCATGACATAAAATAACGGGCTTCCCCTTGGGCGCTTCCTCTGGAACATACCTGTGGATGGCAAGTCGCCGGCCATCTTGCGTGAGAAAAAAGTCTGTTCGATCTTGCCCAGTTGGGACCAATTCCAGGTAGGCCCACAGCCGCGCGATACCGAAGATTGCAAGGCATCCAACCAGGCAGGCCACAACAACATCAAGAATCGCGTTCATGATGAAGTCCCGTCATTTTTGATTAATCGATAATTCCACAAGATGACGATGTGCGCAAACTAAACTCAAAATTAATTCACAGTTCGGGTCAACATTCCTAAATAATCAACAACCAACCAATTCCGGTAGTCTTCAGCTATGGGGATATTCAATCATCGGATGACATCTATTTCAGTATAATTCTTGACAATGTGTACATCCTCTGCTAATTGCAAGCAAATCGAAAATGGCTACTTCACCACGGCCATTGTCCTTGTTAGGAGCGGAATAATGCGTTCTGCTTGGCGGTTTTCATCTCGATTAGTTCTAATCCTTTCGATCGTGGCTCTCTTTTCTGATTTTTGCTTGAAAAGGGCGTACGGTGACGATTGCCGAAGGGTACTCAATATACTCATCCTTTTTGACGCTTCGGGTTTCATGAAGGAAAAAGATCATTATGAGGTTCTCCTCAAACAAATGCAATATTTTGAAAAAGCCATTCCCCTTACAGCGGACGGTTTTTTTAATGTTGGATTAAGGCATTATGGGCTGAAGGTCGGGATGGGTTGCGACAGCACAGAGAGTATTCTCGCCATTCAGCCATGGGACCCTGAAAGATTCTTAAATTCGTTTCCAAAATCTGTATCATACGGAACAAGCGCCCTGGCGGCGGGACTAAGGGCGGCTGGGGATGAGGTAGCCTCGGCGAACGGAAAGAGCATTATAGCAGTCATAGGGGGAGGGCTCGATTCATGCAATTCAGACCCAATTAAGATCACGGAACAAATCCGCCGCAACAACCCCGACGTTGAAATCCACACTTTTCAGATTGGCAATGCCCAAGATGGGTCGTATTTTCTAAAAGGAATCGCGCAAAAAGGGCATGGCGCGTTTCACAATGTTGCCGAATTCAACTCGCCAGCTGGGTGGCACGAGTGGATGCTAAAGTATTGGGTGAAGCCTTGTAGAGATACTGCGCCCGCCTCAGGATCGGGAGGGGCGCCGGCCGGATTTGGGCCGGTCCTGTTTGATTTCAACAGTTCTTCCGTCATTTCAAAGGACCCCACTATCGACAGTTCTAACCGTTCGGCAATTGCGGCGGTAGCCATTTCCTTAAAGCAGAATCCGGCTTCCAGAATCACTTTGAAGGGTTTTTCAGATGGCCGAGGCAAACCCGAACAGAATCTAGCGGTGGCCCGTAAACGCGCTGAGGCGGTGGCCCAGTTCCTCTCCAGTATGTATGGCATTCCGAGATCAAGGATCAATATCCAGGTGGCTGGGACTACCACTTCCGGGCCTACGCCGGTTTATTCGAGGGATGACCGGATGAGTCGCCGGGTGGAAATGGAACTAACCCGTTAGTCGACGCTGTCCGATAAGGAAACTTTGATTTAAGCTTTGGATAACCCGCACGCCCCAAAAGTCCGGAACCATCGTCAACATTACCACTCACATCGCTGGCCGGTTGAGTTCAGCTTTTTTCTCCAAAATAGCCCTCTGGTTTCTTGGCGCAAGAATTATCGATTCTAAATTTGTGGTCTTTCTGACCTAAGTGTAGTCCTTGCGTGATAAGTACAAGTGTTATAAAATTTTAAAGTTACTTTTTGAATACACGGGGCCGCATGAAAAAGATTTCAATCGGTGTATGTAATTTTACGTCTCATGTGTTATTTGTTAGTATAATTATGTTTTTGTGCGTGGGTAATGTCCTGGGACAAAACGGTTCGACCCAGGAATCTCTGGTCACAAAATTGTTGAGTACAGGCCGGGAACTCGTCGAGCGTACTTATTACCTCGAGGCTCTTGATCTTCTTGAGGAGGCGCGCGACACGCTGGATGCATCGGGTCGAGATTATCCGGAATTATATGCGGACACGCTTTACGAATTAGCTAGGGCTAAAATTAAGGCCAGGCTGTATCAAAACTTTCCCGCATATTATGTGAAGACGGCTCTTGAAGATGTCCAGGCATCCAATAGAATCAGAGAACGACTAGACAAGACCATGCCTCAGAAACTTGCTGACGGGTATTACCTCGAGGGTTTTATTCAGAAAAAATTCTTCATCAGAAGAGACCAAGCGGAGATCAATTTCTTGAAAGCCCTTAAAATAGATCCAGCCTCGGTTGCGGCGAAAAGGGAATTGAGCGAGCTCGTTTCTGGTCAGGAACAAGAAGCTAAATAACAATATGTTGTTTTTTTATTAAGAAATTACCGGTTGGAAGCTGATTGAGGATAAAATGCAACCTGAAAACATGGAATCAACGGAATCATATAATTTTGATTCAGGGTTGGACGAACTGAAATCAATAGTTGAAAAAATGGAAAGTGGGGGCCTCGGTCTACAGGATAGCCTCAAGCTCTTTGAACAGGGTGTAGGCGTTTCGAGGCGGTTGTTTGAAATACTGAGTCAGTCGGAAGGCAAGGTAGAAGAACTACTAGCGGACCTCGAACGTGTCCCTTTTAACAGGGGCGAGGGTTGATAATTTGGCGCCAAGTCTTGCGGAATACATGGCGGAGAATCGTGGGTTTGTGGATCAGGCTTTGGACCGATATGTTCCAGGGGCGCACAATGAACCTCGGTTGCTCCATGAAGCAATGCGTTACAGCCTGTTTGCCGGAGGGAAGCGTCTCAGGCCAATTCTGGCTATAGCGTCATTTGAAATAGTGGGTGACTCAAATTATGGCGTAATGCCCCTGGCCGCCGCCCTTGAGTGTGTGCATACCTATTCCCTTATACATGACGATCTGCCGGCCATGGACGATGATGATTTGCGTAGGGGCAAGCCTACTTCTCACAAGAAATACGGAGAAGCTGTAGCTATACTCGCAGGTGACGCCCTCATAACGCTGGCCTTCGAAATACTCAGTTCCCCAGAATTTACCCGTATGTTTCCACACGGCAGGGTATTGGCGGTCATTCGAGACGTTGCTCAGGCTTCGGGCTCAACAGGACTTATTGCAGGTCAAGTCTGGGACATATGGTTTGAAGGCCGGGTCGCTGATGAGCAAGCTGTCAACAGGATTATCCTAAACAAGACTGGCGCATTGATCAGGTCTTCTTTGACAAGCGGCGCCAGACTGGCCGGCGCAAACTTGTCACAGTTAAAGATTTTTTCCATTTATGGAGAAAAGCTTGGAATGGCATTCCAGATAAGAGACGACCTGCTTGATCTCGAGGGGGACGCTGAGAGACTCGGGAAAAATGTTCAGAAAGATGGAAAGAGAGGGAAAGCCACTTATCCATCGCTTTTCGGAGCCGACAAAGCGAGAAATATGATAGACAATTTGCTCAGTGAGGCCGCTAACGCTATAGAACCGTTGGGCGAAAGGGCGGAAACCCTGAGATTGCTCACAAAATATATTGGTCGGCGAATGAACTGAGGCTGTTTTGGATAAACAATGGAAAACAAACCAAAGACTATAACAATGGATTCTTCTATATTAGACAGTATTAATTCTCCGGAAGACTTGAAGAGGTTACCGTTTGAATCGCTTGAGGCGCTTTCTGGCGAAGTCAGGAAACTAATAATCGAGACCGTTTCCGAGAGAGGCGGACATCTTGCTTCCAGTCTCGGAGTGGTTGAACTGACCATAGCCTTGTTAAGGGTTTTTTCACCACCGGATGACAGATTTGTTTTCGATGTGGGGCATCAGGCTTATGCTTACAAGATACTTACAGGCCGTAGGGATATGTTTCATTCTCTCCGCTCCAAGGGAGGACTATCAGGTTTTCCCAAGCGAAGAGAAAGCAAATATGATTTCTTCGACACAGGTCACGCTGGAAACGCTATCAGTGTAGCTGCAGGGTTGGCCCAGGCCAGATGTATTGATAGAAACGCGCACAAAGTTGTGGCCATAGTTGGCGATGGGTCCCTGACATGCGGCGTATCTTATGAAGGCCTCAACCAGGCGGGGGCCGCCGAGAAGGACCTGATAATCATTCTGAATGACAACGAGATGTCGATTTCCCCTAACGTTGGGGCCATGGCAGGGTATTTGAACCGGATCATGACGGGTCAACTGGTCACTCGGTTCAGGGATGAAATCAAAAACATTCTTAAGAATCTTCCCGGGGTCATGGGGCGGTCTATATATAGTATGGCACGCCAGTTCGAAGACGCGCTAAAGGGCTTTGTCACTCCCGGGAGACTTTTCGAAGACCTCGGATTCAATTACGTTGGACCTATAGACGGCCATCACCTTAAACACCTCATAGAAACCCTTACCAATGTACGGAGATTTCGGAAACCAGTCCTTGTGCATACCATTACCTGTAAGGGAAAAGGATACTGCCAGGCTGAAGAAAACCCAAGCCGCTTCCATGGAGTGGGCCCTTTTGAAATCAAATCCGGTAAGGTGCATTCGTCCGGAGGCCCGGCGTCCTACACGAAGGTTTTTGGCGACACGATGGTTAAACTGGCTGCGTCAGATCCCAAAATAATCGCTATTACGGCTGCAATGGAATATGGCACAGGGTTGGCTGAGTTTGGTCAGATCTATCCCGAGAGATTTTTTGATGTCGGTATAGCTGAACAGCATGGCGTGGTATTCGCCGCGGGACTGGCGCTGGAAGGATACAAACCGGTTGTGGCCATATATTCTACATTCATTCAGAGAGGCTACGATCATATCATTCACGATGTGTGCATGCAGAACCTACCTGTGGTATTTGCTATGGATAGGGCTGGAATAGTTGGAGAAGATGGTCCGACACATCACGGAGTATTCGACATCGCCTTTACCAGAAATCTCCCCAATCTAGTCGCCATGGCCCCTTCCAATGAGGATGAACTTGCGGACATGCTGTTCACTGCGCTCAAGATCGGCGTCCCCTGCGCTATACGTTATCCGAGGGCAAAAGGCGCAGGGGTTAACGTAAAGGAATTCCCGGAATTTATTCAGGTGGGCAGAGGTAAAGTAGTTAAACAAGGAACTGATTTAGCTATAATTGCTTTGGGGTCTATGGTGGAGGCTGCCCTCAAAGCCTCTGATATCCTTTTGGCGACAGGTGTCTCCGCCGCAGTGATGAATCCAAGGTTTATAAAGCCGCTTGATAGGGAACTGATAGTAAATTTAGCGCGATCAATAGGTAAGCTACTCATCATTGAGGAAGGCGTCCTGGCTGGTGGTTTTGGGAGCGCCATCCTTGAGTTGTTGGGCGATGAAGGCCTCACAAATGTAAAAGTTGTACGCATGGGTATTCCTGACGAATTCGTCGATCACGGGACGAGGGAAGAGCTCTTGTCGGATTATGGTTTGACGTCCGAAGGAATAGTCATGGCCGCCTACAATTTGAAGACAGGATCTGGACTTATGAATTTTACGTCCTCAGGTCATGGACTTGGGGCTATTCCACACTGAGTCAATTATCCGTCTGCCGCTATGATAACCGTGCGCGCCAGGTAGATTGCGAAATAATCAAGCATCGTAGCGGCTAAGCTTCAGTCAAATCATGAATAACTAAAGTTGAATAGAGACCTTATGCCATCGAATTCAGGGAAAGAGTCAAACGAGAATTGTGGAAAACCTCCTTTGGACGGCGCATTAATGACCGGAATCAACCTGAAGACAAATAGCGGAGGATTTGATCCAGCCCGGATGGATTTGCTTCTTAATTCGGCTAAAGCTCTAGCCTCAACAACTGATATTGATCATCTTTTACAGGTTATCGTTGGGGAGGTTCAAAACGTAATAGAGTGCGAGGGAGCTGGAGTTCTTCTCTACGATGAAGCCAAGGATGATTTTTTCTGGCGACTGGTTCAGGATAAACAGAGTTTCCTGTCATCTGCGAGTGCCTCAATTAGAATTCCCAGGAATAGTGGTGTTTGCGGATGGGTGTTTGATACGGGCCACCCAGCTCTTGTTCACGACGCCGCCAATGATCCTAGGCTGTATCGCCCTGTGGAAGATAAATCCGGTTTTCAGACAAGGAATATGATCTGCGTTCCCCTCCAGACTAGGGAGAAGCGGTTGGGTGTACTCTATGCCTTGAACAAGAATCAGGGATCCTTTAACGATGAGGATGTGGAAGTAATGTCGGCGCTTGCGAGCAACGTTGCCCTAGCGCTCGAGAACGCTTCATACTATGAAAGTCTGGTTAATTCTCACAAAGAACTTGAACGCCTGAATCGAGCAAAGAGCAAGATGCTGCATCATCTATCCCACGAACTCAAGACACCTTTGGCAATAATAGAAGCCTCTCTGGCTATAATGAAAAGGAAGATAAACGTCGTGGGGATCACTCAGGGGAATTTGCCTTTTGAAAGGATTGAACGCAATCTTGACCGATTAAAAACCATAGAAAAACAGGTCACCCATATCATTGAAGACAGAGAGATTCCGGAAAGGACTCCACACTCGCATGTTTTCGACGACTTTGAAGATTTCATAGAAATAGAACATGAGGAAAATCCTCTTCTTTCAGACTGCCTGGAACTCATAAGAAAGAGATTCAGAAAGGCTTTTCCTGACAGGACTGAAGAGGCTGACGGGGTAATTCTGGAAGGTGTTTTCGAATCCGAGTCGAATCACGCCCTTCTCATGAAGCAGAACCGTGCGTTGGACATCTGTTTTGAGAAACCTGACAAAGTGACGATAAAGATCCAGCCTCACATTCTAGTCTCGATATTGCGGGGACTCATTAGAAACGCAATAGAGAACACTCCTGATCACGGAACAATTGTAGTCAGAGGGTTCTTTACCCAACAAGGTTACACGATTTCGGTTCGAGATTTCGGGGTCGGTATACCTGAAGATGAACAGTCAAATGTTTTCGAAGGATTTTATCCGATTCAGGAGACGGACCTTTATTCTTCAGGCAGGCCTTACGGCTTTCTTGCAGGCGGCACAGGGGCAGACCTGCTGAAAATGAGAATATTTTCCGAGAGAATTGGTTTCGTGATACGTTTCAACAGTCAAAGGTGCTCTTGTATACCTACCTCTAGAGATCTATGCCCTGGAGACATCAAAAAATGTTCCTGCTGTGAGAGAATAGAAGACTGTCTCGCCAACGGTGGGACAGAATTCCTTGTCGAATTCCCGCATGATCTGCTTACAATTTGCAAATAGCCGCCGGGGGCCGTCTAATCTTGATTAACGCTACTGTAACGCCGTGCGATTTGTTCGTCTACGAGTTGGAATGATTACAATCCCCCGCTAAAAGCCGCTGCGTCGGCTACGGCCGCTGCCACCGCAGGGCAGACTGCTTTGTTGAAAATACCGGGTATAATGTATTGGTCCTCCAGTTCATCAACAGGTATCAATCCGGCTATTGCGACTGATGCCGCCAGTCGCATCTCCCGGGTAATTTTCCTTGCCCTGACACTCAATGCGCCTTTGAAGATCCCCGGGAAGACGAGCGCGTTATTGATTTGATTAGGGAAATCACTCCTGCCTGTGGCTACGATTTGCGCATAATCCAACGCCTCCCATGGATTGACCTCGGGAATGGGGTTGGCCAGAGCAAAAACAATTGCTCTTGGCGCCATGACCGCAAGGTCTTTGGGTTCGAGAAGATTTCCCGCTGAAAGTCCAATAAACGCATCGGCTCCCACTAACGCTTCCTTGAGTGGAATTTGAATTCCCTCCGGGTTGGTAAGAAGGGCCAATTCTTCTTTGATGGGGTTCATGCCTTCAGTGCGGCTAGGATATAGCGCCCCGTGGCTGTCACAACAAAGAATGTGTCTAGCGCCGGCTTCGAACATTGTCTTGACGCATGCGACCCCAGCGGCCCCTGTCCCCGAAACAACCAATCTGATTTCACTGAGCCGCTTCTCCACCCTCTTCAAAGCGTTTCTCAATGCTGCCAACACGGCGATTGACGTACCATGTTGATCGTCGTGGAACACAGGAATATCAAGTTCTCCTGTCAGTCGTTCTTCAACTTCGAAACATCGGGGGGCTGATATGTCCTCAAGATTGATAGCGGCAAAGACAGGACTGATAGCCTTTACAACCGCCACAATCTCATCCGTGGTCGATACGTTCAGGCAAATCGGAAAAGCGTTGATTCCAGCAAATTCCTTGAAAAGCATTGATTTTCCTTCCATCACTGGAATAGCGCCTAACGGTCCTATGTTTCCAAGACCCAGCACGGCCGAACCATCAGTCACTATCGCCACTGAATTACTTTTCATGGTGTATTTAAAAGCCAAATCGCTATGGTTCGCAATGGCCATTGAAATTCGACCAACCCCGGGGGTGTATGCCATTGAGAGGTCTTCCCTTCCGGCAAGTCTCTTGGTGGGGGTTATTTCTATTTTTCCGCCCTCATGGTATTGAAACGTCCTATCGGAAACGGAAATTACTTCAACTTCCGGAAGAGCCTTGAGCGCATCTATAATTCTCTGTTCATGGTTTTCATCGCTGGCGTAAATATCAAAATCCCTGATAACAAGGTTTCCTCGAATCTTGACAATAGGAATAGAGCCTACAAGCGCGTTCATCTCGCCTATGGTAGTGGCTATTTTAGCCAGAGCCCCAGGGCGCCTTTCAAACCTCAGTCTTATGGTAAGGCTGTGGCTAGGACTTGACTGTACCAACATGATTCCTCCTGTGAGCAAAGTGCTACTCGATGCGCCAAGTATACAAAAACTCGTTCTCCCTGGTGCGTTTTGCGTGTTCGTGAAAATATTTATCACGTCCGTCAATCTTTTTGAAGCCGGTTGAATGCGCAAGGCTCAAACCGCATGGCGCTCCAAGGCTCTTATGGTACAAATATTTTCCGATAACAAGTTGAGGGCGCTTTTTATCGGGGATAGCGAACAACATGATTAGTAATTAGTGACACTCAAGTTTAGCAAAGAGTCAGAATGGGGAGTGACATAGAGCGCAAACATCTGATAACGATCTGACCCAAGATCATGTATAATGGCCGAATCTAGGACATCAGGATGATATAATGGCTTTTCCAACCAACAAGACAAAAATAGTTTGCACGATTGGTCCCGCGTCGAGATCTCCGGAGATACTTGAGCGGATGATGCTTGCGGGCATGAATGTCGCCCGCATCAATTTTTCACATGGAGATTTCTCCGAACACGGAGAAATCATAACTAATGTCAGGGCAATTTCACAAAAACTGGGTCGCGACATGGCTATTATGGCGGATCTTCCTGGCCCAAAAATTCGCATCGGAAATTTGAGTGAAGAACCAGTCAAATTAAAGAGTGGCGATTCAATTTGCCTGACAACCGATGAAATCTTGGGTGACAGTAGTAGAGTTTTTGTGAACCTTCCCAGCTTGTCGCAAGTGGTCAAGCCCGGTGACCATATATTCCTGAACGATGGCCTGGTCCAACTGGCGGTTGAGAATATTTCCGGCCATGACATCAACTGCAGAATCGTTGTGGGCGCTGAAATCAGCTCGAGGAAAGGCCTGAATCTTCCCGGCATATCAGTTGGAATAGGGGCTTTTACCGATCGGGACTACGATTGTCTCAAGTTTGCGGTGGAACAGAATGTCGACGCCGTGAGCCAGTCATTTGTTGAATCCGCTGCGGATGTCACCGCTTTAAGGAACGCCGCTTCTCTCCTCGGAGCCAGTCCGTTCGTCATTGCCAAGATTGAAAGGTCACTGGCATTGGATAATATTGATGAAATCTTGAATGCGGCGGATGGAATCATGATAGCCCGCGGTGATCTCGGAGTGGAAACCCCCATCGAACGCATAGCCATCGTTCAAAAAGAAATCATGGCAAAAGCCAACTTGTTGGGTAAACCCGTCATAACGGCCACCCAACTCCTGGAATCAATGATAAATAACAGGAGGCCTACTCGAGCTGAATCCACGGATGTCGCCAACGATATACTTGACGGCACGGACTGCGTAATGCTTTCAGCCGAATCGGCTACAGGAAAATATCCTGTAGACGCCGTAGAAACTCTAGCTCGGATTGCGTGCGCTACGGAAGAGTATCGATCCAAACGACCGATAGGTCATTTTCTGGCTATGCCGGATATAGGCAGGAACCCTAACATCAGGGACATAATTGCTGTCAGTGTGAAAAACACCCTGGATCATGTTCAGCCCGATGCGATTTTCGTGCCGACTCGTTCCGGGGCTTCCGCTAGAAGTATGAGCCGTTTTAAGTTGCCGGTTTGGATTGTTGCGGTGAGTTCGCTTCAGACGACTTGCCGAAGGCTGCATTTTTCCTATGGCGTAATCCCGGAACTTGTGCCCGAGGATCCTGAGGACTGGAGGCTTTATACGAGTCGCTGGCTTGCCGGAAACGAAATTTGCGGGAAGCTGGTTCTTCTGACGCAGGGTCCATCGTCGAAGCATCCAGAAACCAATCATCGCATGGAGATAGTTGATCTAACCAGGCTTTGCTGACACTGATTGTTAGTGGCGCAGGGATTTTCAGCGCAAACCCAGGTCCCTAATTTTGCGCTTGCCAAAACCTCTTAAACATGGAAACTGTCTTTATCCCCAAGATTGAAGTTTGCCACTGCTGAGGTTGCACAGGTTTTTTGCTGATTTTCGAACGAATCAAGTTGCCAACCGATCAGAGGTCCCATGATGAATCCAGGCCCGGTCATTGGACTAATTCAAAACGCCGCGTTGTTACTGGCGCTGGGGGTGTTGCTCGACCTCACGCTCCGCAGTCGACTTGCGAGGCGCTTGTGGACCAGAGGGTTGATTGGCCTTGCCATTGGTATCATATGCGTGGCCATAATGAGCAATCCATGGACCTTCGGCTCAGGAATATTTTTTGACACAAGAACCATTATTTTGAGCTTAGGGGGCCTTTTCTTTGGTGTTGTGCCGGCGGCAATAGCCACAGTAATAGCCGCTGCTTTTCGAATCTTCATGGGGGGCGCAGGCGTTTTGATGGGCGTTGGGACAATTGTGACGTCCAGCCTCATTGGCATTGCTTGGAGGCGTTACAGACGACGCGAATTGTCTCACATCAGTTCTTTCGAGTTGTTGCTCTTTGGATTGTCGGTTCACTCTGCGTTGCTCATGTGGGCGTTGGCTCTGCCTTGGTCTGTAGTCCAGCACGTAATTTCAGTGATCGCTCCCTCGTTTCTGGTGTTGTATCCGCTAGCCACCCTAATTCTTGGAAAACTTCTGGCGGGGCAGTTGGCGGATACGGAGTTAACCCAAGCTCTGGAAAAAAGCGAGACAAATTATCGACAACTGGTCGAAAGTGTAAACAGCATAATCCTTAGGATTGACAGGACCGGCCGGGTAACTTTCTCAAACAAATTCGCCCAGGCGTTTTTTGGATTTCCAGCGGTAAAAGGATCGGAAGAAACCATTCTACGAGCCATATTACCCGAAAGAGCAAAAGACGGACGGGATCTGGCCCAGTCAATTAACGATTTGTTTGAAAGCCCTAATTCATTTGAAGCCATTACCCACGAGACCGTTCGCAGTGATGGACAGCAGGTGTGGGTTTCGTGGACCCATCGCAAAATTACGGATCAGGAAGGTAAAATCCACGAGGCGCTGTTTGTTGGAAATGACATAACAGAATTTAAAAAAGCCGTAAACGCCCTTGAGCAGAGTGAAGAACGATACCGTACCGTGGCCGAATTCACCTATGATTGGGAATACTGGATCGACCCGGATGGAAAATTGATTTATGTATCTCCGGCATGTGAAAGGATCACAGGGTATTCTTCGGCGGAGTTTGTTTCTGATCCTAGACTTATTGAAAAGATGGTTCACCGGGAATACAGGGAGACTTTCTTATCTCATCTTCACGAGGTTTCGTTGTCTCCATTGGATGACCAACATGGCCTGGATTTTAAAATAATTACCAGAACCGGAGAAACAAAATGGATAAACCATATGTGCCGGGCGGTTTATTCTACAGACGGAAAATTACTGGGGCGGAGAGGCTCCAACAGGGATATCACAGATCGTAAGCTGGTAGAGGAAGCGCTGAGGGCATCTGAAAAAAAATATCGTGTTTTGGCGGACGGCGCAATGGAGGGGATTCTTGTCGCCCAGGATGGAAAGCTAAGATTTGTCAATCCCCGAGCTCTGGAGATCGTTGGTTATCGGTCCGAGGACTTGCTGGGGACTCCATTTACCAATTTCATCCATCCGGAAGATAGAGAAATGGTTATGGAAAGACACTACCGGAGACTTAACGGCGAAGATCTTCCCAGTTGCTATTGTATCCGCATCCAGACTCGGACCGGAGCGGAAAAGATCGTGGAAATAGATTCTGGGATGATTATTTGGGATGATGGGCCGGCGGTGCTGGTTTTCATAAATGACATTACAGAACGGCTGAAAGTTGAGGAATCGAGTCGAATGTTAGCTACGGCGATAGAACAGGCCGCCGAGGCGATCATGGTCACCGATTCTGACGGCTTGATACAGTATGTGAACCCGGCCTTTGGATTGATTACGGGATATTCTTCCCATGAAATAATAGGGAAAAATCCGAAATTTCTGAATAGTGGCGCTCATGACCAAAGTTTTCATGAAGAACTTTGGAGCACGATAACCAAAGGTAACACGTGGAGAGGTAGGATCACAAACCGTCGTAAAGATGGAACATTATATCATGAAGAGGCCTCAATATCCCCTGTCAGAGACCCAAACGGAGCCATATCACATTATGTGAAAGTCACTCGTGACATCTCTCTTGAAGTTTCTCTTCAGGCTGAACTGGCCCAAGCTCAAAAAATGGAGGCTGTGGGCACTCTTGCTGGAGGCATTGCCCATGATTTCAACAACCTTCTGCAGGTGGTAGTCGGTTACAGTGAACTAATGCTTGCAAAGAAGAACCTTGATGAATCAAGCCTTTCCAGCGTGGGGAAAATTCTCGAAGCCGCTCAAAGTGGCGCTGACTTGGTCAGAAGATTGCTGACGTTCAGCCGCAAGGTGGAACCGGTATTTCAGACGGTAGACATCAATGAAAGAGTCAGAAATGTTGAACCACTACTGAGACGAACAATACACAGGATGATCGAGATCAGGTTGAAGCTTGAAGATCCCCTACCACTAATTGACGCAGACCCTGTTCAGATAGATCAGGTGCTTTTCAATCTCGCGTTAAACGCCCGTGACGCAATGCCGGACAAAGGCGTGCTTGAAATAGAAACTCTGACACTAACGCTTGATGAAAACTATTGTCTCCACCATGGCGACGCGAAACCTGGTCAATATGTTCTTTTAAAAGTTTCAGACAGCGGACATGGCATGACTGAGGATACGCTCAATCACATATTTGAGCCATTTTACACGACTAAGGGATTCGGTAGGGGCACTGGACTTGGGTTAGCCACCGTTTATGGAATTGTAAAGCAACACGGAGGACATATAGAATGCCAAAGTGACTTGGGTAAAGGCACAAGCTTCATGATCCGCTTCCCCAAGAGTATTCATGAAAACCGTAATCAAATCGATCAGCATACCCCTCTTCCCGGTTTTGGAAGAGAGACGATTCTTCTGGTGGAAGATGAAGAAAAGGTTCGCCATGTCGCTGAACGTTTTCTTTCCGGCGCAGGGTACAAAGTAATTATTGCGGTGAATGGAAGAGAGGCCCTGGAATTATACTCCTCACATCGTGAAGAGATAGCATTGGTCATTCTGGACTGGATAATGCCGGAAATGGGAGGACGAGAATGTTTGGAGACACTGAAAAACCTGAACGGGAGCGTACGTGTCATAATTGCCAGCGGCCATGCAATAGACGCATCTGAGTTAAGGTCTTTTCCAAACAATGTCAGGAGTTCCATCAGTAAACCATACCGCTTGGTGGATCTATTGACAGGAGTCAGACATGCCTTGAGCTGAAACCTTACTACCGGGACCATGACAGCGATGAATGGAAATACCAGGAATTTTTGATTTAGCTGTGAAGCCGAAACCGCTCTACATTTATATAGATTCGCTTTTGAGCAGTCAAACGCAGCAATAATTAACTCCGTTAGCGGAAGCGTGTTCTATTGAATCTGTAGTTCAGGTGAAGGACTTTGCCGCCTCTTCTAAACTCTCATGAATTTCGAACAACCTGTCGAGATGTACCATTTTTAGTATGTTAAGGGGTTGGTTGGCAGGTCGGGCAATTTTCATGATCCCGTGATTTTTTGCGACATGTTTGGCCGATGACACAAGCCATTTACAACCTGAACTGTCCAGAAATCCGGTTTGCTCCATATCAATCACAAGTTTCAGGCCGGGCTCCTGAGCCAACTCCGTCACCAGGTCTTTCAGCTTTGACCCGACAAGAGTGTCCAGTCTCTTGCCAGCTATGATGATCGTTACTCCATCTTTCTTTTCGATTTTCATGGGTCGATAACTCCATTGGAGGGAGGTAATCATATTCTAAATTGTAATCAAGGCCAGTTATCCTTACAATCAAACAAAAAAATTGTCACCCACTATATAAACGGCTCAGTATTTAAGTCTCGGGGAGCGTTTAAGCGTTTACATGAAAACCCTCCAAGTTGCTGAAGCTAAAATGAGGATCTCAATCGCTGTTGATGTTTGTAGAGTGAATTTTGACGACATTATTTGAAACTGCCGATTGTCTTCTGAATAGCAACTCGAAGAGTCTGTTCCCTCCCATTGCCCTCCCAATCTCCCAAATTGCAAATAATGGTATGAAATTGATAAACATAATCAACGCATGGGCAAGTATTTGGCCTCCGCCGTTTAGCATTACGCCCTGAAAAGCGCCTGCAATGTCCCGGCTACTAAGGAAGCCTTCTATGGCGTATTCGAGGATGGAGAGAAAAAGGGCCAGGATACTTATGGCAAAAGCCTTATATAAGATTTTGAGGATCAAAGGTTTCCCTTCAAATCTCTCTCCCAGGCCTAGAAAATCTCCCAATAGAATTATTTTGGCAAGGACCATAGATTCAAACAGACCATACCCGAGATGGAAATAGCTGACGTGATACTCGACAAGAACCATCCTCTCGTATATTTTTAATCCACTCAAGACCATTGCTATGTAGACAGTGAGCAACAAGTATTTCTTTGTCTCATAATAAAAACGGTTTTTAAGTTCAGTGGTTTTTCCATTCGCTATTTCCATTAGTAATACTCTCTTTTGTGAGATCTATTGGCCAATCCTCTATAAAGATAAGGCAATGTTTCGAAAACTTACAGGAAAATGTTGTCAATTATCCGGATCGGAGGCAGCGACAAGACAGAAGAAAGTTGTCTCCGCACTCATATTGTATTAAATTGAGAAATCAACCACCTGGGGCGAAGTTTTCAGAGATATTCAGTAAGAATAGGTATCGAACAACCAGCGGCAGGTGTCCTTGTTATGAAAAATGGTTTATTGGGAAGTATTTCAATACAGCGTGGCGCCATCCTTCGGTTCGCTGGCGCCGCTTTAAGATTTGGCGTCGTTCTTGCCATAATCCTTTTAGGAATGTCACGGGCGGGCGCCGATAGCCCCAATCCCGGCCAGAAAGAGTCAAGTGTTTCCAGCGTCAAGGGCCTGAAGACTATAATTGTTCCTAACTACTATCCCTATTCGTTCATAAATGACAACGGAAAGCCTGATGGTTTCAGCGTCGATATAGTTAAAGCTGTGACCGAAGTTATGGATCTAAAAGTTCAAATCGACATAGGCCCATGGGAGAAGGCGATAGATGCCCTGGAATATGGCGCCATCGATTTTCTTCCCATGATGGCCTACTCAACGGAAAGAAGCCGGCGATTCGATTTTTCGGTCCCCTACACAATTTCTTACGACGCCATATTTGTGAGGAAGGGGTCATTATCGATCAAGTCGTTCAGGGACCTGACCGGCAAGACAGTTATCGTCTTGAACAGGGACGCCGCCCATGATTATCTCCTTTCAAGCGGGATGGCGGACAGTGTTAAAATTATAGTTGTCGAGACTGTTGAGGAAGGTCTTAGCCTCCTTTCATCGGGCACAGTGGACGCATTGATAATGCCGAAACTTGTTGGATTGCTTGTTCTGAAAAAACTCAACATCACGAACGTAGACGAGTCCCCTGAAGTAATTGACGCCTACAGTCGTCCCTTCTGCTTCGCTGTAAAAAAGGGTAACAACCATTTGATCGAAAGTCTAGGCCAGGGTCTGTCCATTATTGAGGCTACAGGGCAGTATAAAAGCATTTACGCCAAATGGTTCGGAGTATTTGAAGGGCTGGCGGTTTCCTGGAAAACGGTAATCAAGTATGGCCTTGGGATAGTTGCGATACTTGCTCTTATTGGATTGGCCTTGTTGTTGTGGGTTGTAACGTTACGAAAACAGGTGGCGCTGAGAACAAAAACTCTGGAAATGGAGATCCTTGAAAGAAATAAGATAGAAATGGCGCTGAGAGAGAGCGAAGAAAGATTTAGGGCAATCTTTGACAATGCAGGTGTAGGTATCGACTTGCTTGATGCAGAAGGGAGAGTCGCCCAGGCGAATCAATCGCTGTTGAATATAGTCGGGTATTCGTTTGAAGAGTTACGGGAACTCACTTTCCTGGGGATCACCCATTCTGAAGACCGGGAAATTTCCGAGCGCAGCCTTAAAGCTGTAGAGGCTGGCGAAACGGACACATACAGACTTGAAAAGCGCTATGTGGGAAAGGATGGAAATTTTGTCTGGTGCGAGCTTTCCACTTCATCAATTCGCGACGCTGATGGAAAGCGCATCGGCACAATTGGAGTCATAGCGGATATCTCCGAGCGAAAGCGGGCGGAGGAGGCTCTCAAAGACAGCGAAGCCCGGCTCAACTCCATTCTGGCCGCCTCGCCGGTTGGAATCGCCGTGCTTAAGGATAGGAATCTAACGTGGGTGAATGATGTTGGATTAAAGATGTTTGGTTACGAGAGTAATGTTGAAGTTGTCGGGCATAGTACAAGAATTTTTTATCCATCGCAGGATGAATATGAACTTGCAGGAAAAGAACTTTACGCTTCTCTCAATGGCAATCAGGTTTCTCAGATTTTTACAAGATTTAAGAGAAAAGATGGCTCCTTATTTGACGCTGACATGAGGATGAAGCTCGTCGATAGCAACGCTCACGGAAGCCTGGCGGTTGGCATAATAATCGATATCACCGAACAATTAAAGAACGAACGGGAAAGAGAACTGCTGAGAGCGGAATTGCTCCAGGCCCAGAAAATGGAGGCCATAGGTACGCTGGTTGGTGGGATAGCGCATGACTTCAACAATATGCTGCAAGTCATCCTTGGGTATTCACAGATGCTATTGGAGGAAAAGACCCCGGATCATCCGGATTATGAAGACCTGCGGGAAATAGTCAGAGCTTCGGAACAGGAAGCAGAACTGGTACGACGTTTGCTCGTATTCGCCAAACAAACTCCAACGGAGAAAGTTACAACGGAACTGAATTTTCAGGTAAGAGGCATGACCAACCTGCTATCCAGAACTTTTTCGAAAATGATCGACATTAAACTGGATCTTGCCGATGGACTCAATATGATCATGGCCGACCCTGTCCAGATTGATCAGGTGATTATGAATCTCACTATTAACGCTCAGGAATCCATGCCCGAAGGTGGCCAGCTAGAGATCAAAACAAGAAATGCAACACTGGACGATGAATACGTCTGCTCTAAACCTGGTTTAAAATCCGGAAAATACGTCATGCTATCAGTCTCAGACACTGGACTTGGAATGAACCAACAAACTCTCTCAAGAATATTTGAACCATTCTTCTCGACAAAAGAGAGAGACTCAACAAGGGGAACAGGTTTAGGACTTTCAGTCGTACAGGGGATAGTGGAACAGCACGAAGGTCATATAATCTGCGAAAGCAAACCGGAAAAGGGCTCCGAGTTCAGAGTTTACTTCCCGGCTATTGAATTCTTAGAAAAGACTGAAGAATTAACGAAAGAGTTATCAAACCCCTATGGTACGGAGACAATCCTGCTTGTTGAAGATGAACCTTTGGTCGTTGAGTTCGGGAAAAGGATTCTGTCCGGAGCAGGCTACACTATAATTGTCGGCCGTAACGGACGCGAAGCTTTGGATATTTACCAGAAAAGAAAAGATGAAATATCTCTGGTTGTTCTCGATCTCATGATGCCGGAGATGAGCGGTAGAGAATGTCTCAAGGAATTGGTCAAGCTTGATCCTTCAGTGAAAGTGATTATTGCAACGGGTTTTTCGATTGATGCGACGGTCGAGGAAGAAATAAACCCCTTTATAAAAGGTATTGTGAAGAAACCGTTCAGGATATCCGAACTCGTTTCGGCGATCCATGATGCGCTCTCTTAACAATCCCAGGCTGATTTCAATTAGAACATATAGTTGTTTTAATCCCTCATTTTAGAGTTTCTTTATTCCCGTCATTCTTGTATCCTGTTAATCAACCACAAGTGTATATTTCATGAACCTTGTCCGCCATCGGACCTTGCAAACGGAGCCTGATTAAATGCAACCCGAGGAAAAATCAAGACTACAGCTCATGGAAGAACTCGATGAGATGAAACGGAAGCTCGCTGAACTCGACTATTCCGGTATTCATCAATTCGATTCCCCGAAGGAGCGGAAAGAGGAGCTGTTCAAATATACCCAAATAATTGAGAGATCTGGTGAAGCCATATTCGTCTTCCAGGACGGATACGTAAAATTCGCGGGGGGGGCTTGCCTGGATGTTACTGGAAGCTCACCGGAGGTGTGGTTGGCTTCGGGAAGTATGGGGGAGCGCATCCACCCTGATGATCTTGAAACGTTTGAGGAATTTCAATCAAGCCGGATGCAGGGAGGAGCAAGGGGGCATCGGTGCGACTTCCGGATCATAAGTGGAGATAATAACGTCAGGTGGGTCGGTATAGATTCATCAGTGATCACCTGGGAAGGCAAAGCGGCGTCTTTGTTTTTGCTGGCCGGCGTCTCTGATCGGAAGAATCTTGAAGAATCGCTGGCTGCGTATGAGTCGGACCTGAAGGACCTGAATGACCTATTTGTGAGTCAAAACGAGCAGGTAGTAGCGGTAAACCGCATTGTGAGCGAACTCAGTCGAGCTGAAACCCAGGAGCAATGTTGCGCAACCCTGGTCTCGCTTCTGTCCGGCGATCTTGGTTTTGAAAAGGTGATTGTGGCGGTCAGGAAAGATGAAGTCATCTTTGGAAACATAGACATGGTTGGCCTTTGCATGTCGCTGGAGGAGATAGGTGATTGCCTGAAACAGGATGAGGCATGCAAGCAGGTCCTTCAGAGCGGGCGGCTTCTGGTAAAAAGTGATTTCCATGAGTGCGGTATTTGTTGCTGGGACGACATTTTCTCAGATTGGACGATTTACCCAGTGAAAGGGCGATCAGAGATTCTTGGTGTTGCGATTGTTTGTTTTTCGGAAACAGAGAATAGAGACACTGTCGGGCTAGTTCTCAATCAGGCTGGAGTGCTCTTGGACACTCTGGGTTTGGCGGATTCATTGGCCAAGACAAACGAGGAGCTAAAACGGTCGGCCAATGAACTTGAGGAAGCCAAGAGGTCGGCTGAGAGGGCAAATCAATCCAAGAGCCAGTTTCTTGCAAACATGAGCCATGAAATTCGCACCCCAATGAATGGTATAATCGGAATGACCGAACTCGCTCTAGGCACTGAACTTAACGGGGAGCAAAAAGAATACCTCGAGGCTGTAAAAATATCTGCCGACGCTCTACTCTCGCTGATCAACGATATTCTTGATTTTTCAAAGATGGAGGCGGGGAAGTTTGAGCTCATGACCACGGATTTTAGTCTAAGAGACTGCCTTGGTAACAGTATGAGCACACTTGCGACTCAGGCGCACTCCAAGAAACTGGAACTGGCCTTTCAGGTATTGCCTGAAACCCCGGACAACCTTACAGGAGACCCTGGGAGATTGAGGCAGATTCTCGTCAATCTCATCGGTAATGCAATCAAATTCACGGAAAAGGGCGAGGTGGTAACTCGCGTTGAGCCCAAAGTTGAGACGGAAAGTTCTGTTGAGTTACACTTTTCAGTGACGGATACCGGTATTGGTATTCCCAAGAGCCAACTGGGAAAGGTTTTCAGGGCGTTCGAGCAGGTAGACTCATCCAATACGAGACAATATGGGGGAACAGGCTTGGGGCTTACCATATCATCTCAACTTGTGGAATTGATGGAAGGCAAGATCTGGGCTGAGAGCGAGCCCGGCGTGGGAAGCGTTTTCCATTTTACAGCGCTGTTTGGTTTAGGTTCCCAGCCTGTCCGCAGGGTGATTCCCAGGGAGAGGTCATTGCTTGAACACGTAAGGGTGCTCATAGTAGATGACAATGCCACCAACAGAACAATACTGGAGGAAACTGTGCGCTCCTGGGGGATGCTGCCGACAGCCGTCGCTGACAGCGAAGAAGCCATGACGGTAATAAACCAGGCTTGCAGTTCCGGGAGACCTTTCTCTCTTGCTCTTGTTGATTTTATGATGCCTGGTATGAATGGTTTTGAACTTGCGGAAGTTTTAAGCAAGTCGGAAGGTCCAAACATTGAAAAGATAATTATGTTGACATCGGGCGGTCAGAGAGGTGATGCGGCGAAATGCCAGGAACTCGGGATTTCGGCATACCTCATGAAACCGATCAAGCAGTCTGATCTCAAGGACGCGATCCTTATGACAATGCAAAAAACGTCAGGGGATCAAAATCGCTCACCCTTGATAACCCGTCACTCTGTGAGAGAAGCGAGGATGCGAATCAGTATTCTGCTCGCGGAGGACAACCCTGTGAATCAAATGCTTGCGGTAAAGGTCCTTGAGAAGATGGGGCACACCATATCCGTAGCCGGGAACGGGCTGCAGGCGCTGGACCTTCTTGAAAAAGGCCATTTCCAGGTCATACTTATGGATGTTCAAATGCCGGAAATGGACGGGTTTGAAACCACAAGGGTCATCCGGGAAAAAGAAAAACTCACTGGTGGCCACATTCCAATAGTAGCCATGACGGCGCATGCCATGACGGGAGACAGAGAGAGGTGCCTGGCCGCTGGGATGGATGATTACATTTCCAAACCGATCAATAGAAACGAACTATTGGAGTGCATAGAGAAACTGGCTGGAGAGAATGACGCTTGCCATAGGAACTCTGTTCCATGTTCACTGACGGCAAATGCGACTAATGGCGCTAGACTCGCTGGACTTGACAATTCCAGGGCGGATCTTTTGAGATAATAGCCGAATAAAGCTATTTTTTCTTGCAGAGCGCCATCCATGACAACGATAGATTGCCGTGGGCTAATGAAGAAGGGACCTTTAAGGTTGAAGACGATATGACAAATGTTCTGGAGCCGCGAATGTTGATTAGGAATCAATCAGGGATTGTTCCCTGAGGAGATACCCAATGATCTTGGATAGTTCAGTTCTACAGGGATATCTTGACAAACTCGAAAGAGGTGACGAGGAGTCACGAGTCGAAATTTACAGGGAAATCGGGGCCCTTGGCTTTCCATGGACTGTTGATCTAGTGACAACGGGCCTTTCTGATCAGAGTCCGAGGGTAAGAACGGTCGTTTCTGAGACATTGACGCACAATGCGGACTACGGGGTGGTTGAGACACTGCTGGAATGTCTTAGGAATGAGGATCCCGGAATTCGTTCACGTTCAATGACCATACTTGCGGAATTGGGAACAGCCGCATTGTCGAAGGTCGAACGTTATCTGAACGACAGTGACCCGGATGTTCGTATTTTCGCAGCCGGAGTATTGGGCCAGATGGGGCTTAAACAGTCATTTGGCACCCTTGCAAAGGCTATGAAGACTGATGAGGACAACCTTCGCTATGCGACTGCGGAGGCCCTCGGAAAAATCGGAGAAAAAAAGGCCATCCCAATCCTAATCGACGCACTGGATGACCAGTGGGTGAGATACCCGTCCATCGAGTCTTTAGGGCTGCTCAACGCCACGGAAGCCATTCCCAGTCTATTGAGACTGTATGAAGAAGATGAGTGGGTTAGGTTGGCGGTGATCGAAGCGATAGGCAAAATAGGTTCCAGTGACCACATTGACTTTATTATAGATCAAATGGATGAGAAAGATGAATTAATACTTCATGCCTGTTTTACTGCCCTTGCCAGGATTGAACAACGGACCCCCTGCGGCGCATTGGATCGGCTTCGGAAAAGTGGGATGGACATTGACGGAATAATAATTTCAGGACTTGGCGTCCATGATCCGGAAATAAGGAAACTGGCCATTTGGACACTGGGTCTCATCGGGAATGAACATCACATATCCCTGCTCGTGCCTCAACTGGAAGATTTTGACGAGGACATCCGCAATGCGGTGCGTCGGGCGCTGTTTAGTATTGGCTCGAGACACTTGGATGCTTTGGTGAAACATCTGGACAGAAACGAAGATGAATCCTTACGAAAGGAACTCATCGAAATTCTTGGCATGATCGGCGACAACGAGGCTATCCCTGCAATTATCAAGGCGCTTGAGCGAGGTGATGATTCACTGCGTGAAACGGCGGCCAAGACACTTGGATTGTTCAAGGACCGGTCCGTCATAGATAGCCTTATAAACCATCTCGACGACCCCAGTGGTCCTGTGAGAAGCGCATGCGCATCCTCTCTGGGGGGGCTTAGGGCAGTGAAGGCGACCCGCAAATTGTTGGCGGTTCTCGAAGACCCTTTCGCCCAGGCTAGAGAGTCGGCTTCAGAGGCATTGGGGAGGATCGGCACCACCGAAGCCATAAAACATGTAGCCCTCCTGTTGAAACACGAAAGAGCGGAAGTTAGACAGGCGGCTGTTCAGTGCCTTGGTCTGATACTGGACAAAAGAGTAGACACTTACCTCATAGACGCCCTAGGTAACTCTGATCGTGGAGTTCGCCGCTTCGCAGCGGACATGCTGGGGAAGCGTAAGGCGGTTGGGGCGCTCAAACCGTTGATGATATCCCTTATGGATGAAGACTGGCAGGTCAGAAGATGCGCCGCATGCGCATTGGGAAGCATTAATGATTCTCGTTGTGTCGACGCTCTTATCGATTCTCTTAACGATGAAAACATCTGGGTTAGATACGCCTCAGCCACATCGGTGGGGCGGCTGGGATCGAAAAAGGCCGTATCAGCGCTCATCAGGTCATTGCGAGAGGACAGTGGACCGGTAAGGATAGCGGCCATTGAAGCCCTATACATGATCAGAGTCCCTGAACTGCTATCGCTGCTGATTCCCCTGGTCGAGGACCTTGATGATGACATGCGTACAGTAGTCGCTGAAACCCTGGGGCGCATCGAGGATGGCCAAGCTGTTAAGGCGTTGGAAAAAATGACTTCAGACCACAACCTCAAGGTGCGCCGGTTGGCCATCAGGTCCCTGGGCTGGAACGCTCCAATGGAATAACGGTGTCATGGAACTGTCGCAGGAAGATTTCGATAGCATGAGGTCAATCATTAAGGATCGTAGTGGAATATTTCTTGGCGATACAAAGATCAATTTTCTGCTATCAAAGCTTGCTCAGCGCATGAAAGAGACAAACTCTGGATCAGTCAAGGATTACTATTACTATCTCAAATATGACGGCAAAGGTTCGGCGGAACTTGATATTCTAATTGAATCGGTGGCGATAGGTGAAACATTTTTCTTTAGGCATACTGAACAGTTGGCGGATTTTTCGGAAACAGTTGCCCCGGAAATTGTGGATCGGCGTAAAATGGCGTCAAATGTCTCTATATGGAGCGCCGGCTGCTCAACCGGAGAGGAAGCTTATACATTGGCCATATTGCTGTTGGAAAGTGACTCGAAGATTCGACCGTCATCCATCAACATACTGGCTTCCGATATTAACGCCTCGGCGTTGCAATCCGCTAGAGAGGGCATTTACGATAATTACAGTGTGAGGAACGTCCCCTCCAGTTTACTGGAAAAATATTTTGACAGGAAAGCCAAGGACAGGTTTATGCTCAAACCAGAGATAAAGTCGCTGGTAAGGTTTGCTTCCGTAAATCTTATGGATCATCGTTCCACGGGGCGTGTGAGGAGCATGGACTGCATATTCTGCCGAAATGTAATGATATATTTTGATGACAGGGACAAGAGTCGATGCGCCGAGCATCTCTATGAATCACTGGGAGCGGACGGCTATCTGTTTCTGGGGTATTCAGAGAGCTTAGGGAGGATATCCAACCTTTTTGAGCCAATGAAGCTCAAGGAGACTATAGTCTACAGGAAAGCCGGTTATCGAGTTGGATGAATCCCGTAATACCAACCGGAGCGACAACTGGTCTCGCTGAAATTCTTGTGAAAACAACGTGATATAATTTGCAAAAAGGTTTTGGAAGAGACTAATCGGACAATTTATTCAAGCAGCATAGAGGGGACGCGATGACAAGAAAAATCCTTGCAGTTGATGATTCGCCGAGTGTTCGCAAATTGGTGGAATTCACGCTCAAACGGGGGGGCTTTCTGGTCACAACGGCTCAAGATGGCCAGGAGGCGCTGGAAATAATCGTACGGGAAAGTTTTGACGCTGTAATCCTCGATGTAAACATGCCGCGGCTCGATGGCTTTGGATTCCTGAAGAGGATAAAGGCCAATGAATCCCTTGCGATGATCCCGGTTGTCATGTTGACGACGGAAGGTCACGACATGGACAAGGAACAGGCGAGCAAATTAGGCGCTTCAGCGTACCTTGTAAAACCGTTCAAGCCTACAGCGCTATTGGAGTTGATGAATGAAGTGTTGACAGGCTGAGGAGATCTTCGATGCCCGACAAAAAAGACGTGGTTGATCTGGACGCAGAATTGCTGGACCAGATGGCGCAAGATTTCTTTGAGGAATCTCGTGAGCATCTTGATCACCTGAACCTGGATCTAGTGAGGTTGGAGGAAAACCCTGAAGATGAAGCGTTGATTAATGAAATCTTCAGGACCGTTCATACGTTGAAAGGCGGGGCTGCCTTTGTAGGGATGGACGGCATTAAGGTCGTTTCTCACAAGATGGAGGAGGTTTTTGGAGCCATTCGGTCGGGAAACCTGAAGGTCAGTCCATCAATTATCGACACTATGCTTGAAGCCATGGAGGTCCTTAACATCCTCAGGGACCGCTCCGCCGCCAAAGACGGCGCCATTTTTGACACAACCAGGATAGAGCTGGAATTGATGGGGATTCTATCCGAAGTTCCACTGAAATTCTCCGGACCCCCAACTGGAGAAGATGTGCCGAAAACTATTGCGGAAGTTCCGATTCCTAGTGAATCCAGGGTCGAAAGGTCACGCTCGGAGTCTATCCTCCCAAATATGGCTCTAGGGTCCCAAACCATCAGGGTGGTCACAGAGAAACTTGATGTGCTGATCAATCTTGTAGGCGAGATGATCACGGCCCGGAATCGATTGAAAGGTTTTTCCGACCGTTTCAGGAACGATGAACTTGCTGGGATCGCCTCTACAGTAGAGCGGCTGACCGGACAGTTACATTCAGCGGTCATGAGCGTCAGAATGGTTCCCATAGAAAGGCTGTTCATCAAATTTCCCGGCGTTGTAAGGAACTTGGCGCGTCAACAGAACAAGCAGATAGATCTCATCATTGAAGGCGAAGAAACTGAACTCGACAAGACTGTCCTCGAACAGATGTATGATCCCTTGGTGCACCTGCTTAGAAACGCCGTAGATCATGGCATAGAGAGTCCGGAAATCCGTGAGAAACTTGGCAAGCCGCCGGCAGGCAGGATTTGGCTTCTCTCGAGATACGAGAAAGGCGGTGTTCTAATTGAAGTCGCCGACGACGGTCGGGGAATCGACCCGGAAAAGATAAGGGAAGTCGCTGTCAGCAAAGGGCTTTTGACCCAGGAGGAAGCCCGCCTCATGTCCGACGATACAGCTATCAGGTTCATGTTCACCCCCGGGTTTAGCACGGCCCTCAAGATCTCGGAGATTTCTGGTCGTGGTGTGGGTATGGATGTGGTTCGGGAAAACGTTCAAAGGTTGCGCGGCGTTTTGGATGTTGAGACCGCTGTCGGAAAAGGAACTGTGATCAGGATCCAGCTTCCTCTGACACTTGCTATTCTGGACGTTCTACTGGTTAAAGTCGAGGGCTTAACTTACGCCTTGCAGCTTAACATGGTCAGCGAAACAATGCTCATGGACGCCACTGAGATATGCTCTATAGAGAAGAGCGAGGTGATATTTGTTCGCGGTAAAGCTCTTCCTCTGAAAAAGCTCGGGTCTCTCCTGAAATGCGCCTCGCCCAGCGCTGAGGTCAAGGGTCCGATTCCTGTCGTGATAGTCAGACTGGCTGAAAAAAAGGTTGCCCTTGCTGTCGACGAATTGCTTGGAAAACAGGAAGTGGTAATGAAAAGTATCGGAGACTATCTCGGGCGTGTTGAAGGAATTGAAGGGGCTTCTGTCCTCGCTGATGGGTCAGTGACACTTATCGTGGACATAGAGGCTGCGTTGAGGATGAACGATAACGCTTAATGATACGCTGAAAGCGAAAGGAATAACCAATATGAATGTTTTCAGGAATCTCAAAATAGGCACTAAAATTCTGGCTGGTTACGGTGTTATTCTGGTGCTCAATCTCATTACCGCAGTTTATTTCATTCATGAAAACAACATTGCGGTTGAAAAGTTTGTTTCTGTTGTCGAGCACGATGCGCCGGCAATTGGAAACTCGGAAGCGTTGAAGGCGCTACTTTTGGACATGCAAAGCAGTTTTCGGGGCTTTGTTATAACGGGCAAGGACAACTTCATTGGGCATTATACTGAAGCAAAGTCAAAATTCAATGAGGTCATTGCTGACACCAGGAAACAGGTTCGTTCCCAGCCCCAGCAGGTTGCGTTGTTGGATGAGATCGGGCGCGTGATGGATAACTGGATCAAAACAGTCGCTGAGCCTGGAATTATGAGCCGCAGAAATTTTGAGAAGATGGTTCAACTAGAAGGACAGCAGTTTATTTCTCAGTTCTCCTCATTGCTAATGACTGGTAAATCCCTGATAGAGGATGCGCGGACAAAGCTTTCCGCTTTTTCAAGGACGCAGAAGGAGGCGACCGATCATCATGTCAAGGACGCCACCACAGCAAATTACCAGTTGAACTACCTTCTGATCCTTTTGAATCTGGTCGTGATAGTGATCGCCCTAATCTTTGGTATTTTTAGCGCACGAAAAATCCAGGGTCCTATACGGCAGGTTACGGATCAAATGGCCTTACTGGCGAGAGGAGGCGCCGACCTCTCATTCCGTATGACCGCGGAAAGCAGGGACGAGATAGGAGACCTTGGGAGGCACTTCAACCAATTCCTGGATAGCCTTGGAAAAATGGTTTCCAGAATTGCCGATGGGTCTGTGAAGCTGGCCTCAGCTTCCGCTGAACTTAAAGCGTCCGGTTTAGAAATGAGCCGAGGATCTGAAAGCCAGCTCAATCAGGTACTCAAGACTTCCTCTGCCATGGAAGAGATGTCCAGTTCAATTCAGGAAGTCTCCAAGAACGCAAAGGTCACAGCGGACTCCGCTATAGCGGCTTCCAGCCTTGCGAGAGAGGGCTCGGAAAAGCTTAGGACAACATTGATAGGTATCGAGGCTGTAGATGAATCGATCAGGAAACTTAACCTTAGGACCCAGGAAATCGGCAGAGTTGTTCAGCTCATCGGAGGTATTGCCGCCCAGACTAACATCCTGGCGTTGAACGCCGCGATTGAAGCCGCACGCGCCGGTGAGCACGGCAGGGGCTTTGACGTTGTGGCCGAAGAAATCCGGAAACTTGCTCTCAGGACTACCGAATCGACTGGAGAAATTTCAGGGGTCATAGAGGAAATCCAGCAGGAAACAGGCCACGCGGCCAAAATGATGGAAACCGGCGCCCACATGGCGAGGGAAGCCGGACAGACATTGAACGATATAGTCGAGGGCATTGTGTCAACCACTGACATGGTCGGTATGATTTCCTCAGCCGCAGGCCAGCAGGCGAAGACGGCCGAAGAAATCGCCGACGCCTTTCAGAAGATAGCTCAGGTGAGCCAGCAATCCGCTGAGAGTTCAAAGGAATCCGCAAGAGCAATGATTGATCTGGTTGATCTTTCCAATCAACTCAGGGAAATCACTGAACAATTCAAGATCTGAGAATTGATGATCAGGAGGAATAACCTGTGACCGAAAGCGGACCATTCGATTTGAAGTCAGCTCCTCCCACGGAAATAGCGACAAGTTCCCCGGTCGACGCCAGGGAGATTCAATCAGGAGCAAAAGACATCGAAAAGAAAAATTCCAACCTCAACGAGAAAACCGTCCGATTGGTAGTGTTCAAGCTTGCGGGCCAAACAAACGCAGTGGATGTGGACCAGGTGGAGGAAATAATCCTGGCGCCTAAAGTCTCACCATTGCTCAAAGCGCCTTTTTTTGTTGAAGGGGTAATGAAACTTAGGGGAAGAATAGTCCCCGTGGTGAATCTCCAACTGGCGATGCGGCTCCCATCCGTCGAGGGGAACCATGAAAACAGCGTAGTAGTTATGGCCAAGGTTCGTGACAGAAGAATAGGCTTCAGAGTCGACTCGGTTTCAGAAACTTCTTTCCGTTCCTATTGATTTGATAGAGGCCCCAAGAGGGATCGTTAGCGGGGTTGACGCGCGGTTCATAAAGGGTTTGGTCTACATTGGAGAGCGATTAATGGTCGTTCTTGATCTTGAGGCTGTAATCTCCGCTGATTACGACTCCATGTTGCAGGACGCCGGCGCTCCGGATGTCCCCGTCACTCTGGGCGAAAGCCGTGCCCACGATGACGCGTTTGGCGCAAGAAAGATTATAAGCTTCGTCCTGGATGATGAGCTTTTCGGAGCTGAGATAGATGAAGTGGCAGAAATTATGGAAATGACGACAATTATGCCTATTCCTAACGTGGCTGACTTTGTGGTTGGACTCATAAATCTGAGGGGAACAATCGTTCCGGTGGTTGACTTGAGGGCCCGGTTTGGGCTGAATCGAAACGCATGGACGGTGGACAGCCGTATTGTAATCATGAAAGAAAAGAATCTACTTGTTGGGGTGGTTGTAGATAGCATGTGGGAATCTCTGAGGCTTCCCAAAGACGCTTTTCAGCCGGCGCCAGAAGGTGTGGCGAAGATGGACGCTGAATATTTCAGGGAAATATGCGTAGCCAGGGGTCGCATGGTCAGTATCCTGGATATTGCCAAAATACTTGCCGACACAGCGGCCAAGAGTTCAGCTTCCGGTCGGACCGAACCGTTGGATGGGCTTTCCTCTCTCAAGCTGGAATCACATAGCTAGAGGTTCATGAATGAGCAATATCAGGGTCCTCGTGGTTGACGACTCATCATTAATGAGGCGAACCCTTTCTCATATTCTTGAAACGGCGCCCGAAATAAAAGTGATTGGTACCGCGTCCAACGGGCAGGAGGCGGTTGAGATGGCAAAAAAACTTCGCCCGGACGTGATTACCCTTGATGTGATAATGCCTGTGATGGACGGCATTGCCGCCCTAAAGGCCATAGTTAGCGCAACCAACGCCCGCGTCGTGATGGTAAGTTCCGAAACACAGGAAGGCTCAAGGTTAACTATCGAGGCGTTGTCGCTCGGCGCTGTCGATTACGTCACAAAGACATCGGGCCAGGTCTCTCTTGATATTGCAAAAGTTGCGGCTGAGCTTATCAGCAAAGTCAAAACGGCGTACAAGAGCAAGACCATATTGCTTGATCCAGTGAATTCCGCCGGTAGAAAGTTCAGGCAAATCATATCAGACCTGTCTTTAGCTAACCAGGCGGCTCGGCAAGAAAAACAGGCTGATAAAACAGGAACAGGCGCCAGGAAAGAATTGGTGGCTATAGCATCCTCGACTGGCGGTCCCGCTGCTCTACAGGTTGTCCTAGCGGGTCTTCCCGGGGACCTCCCCTCAGGGTTAGTCATAGTCCAGCACATAGCCGAAGGTTTCAGCCGGGCTCTGGCGGATAAGCTGAACGAAGTCTCGGCCCTTGAAGTCAAGCTGTGTCTGGATACGGATGAGATCAAACGCGGCTTGGTTTTACTGGCGCCCGCTGGGCAACATGTTACAGTCAGAAAAATGGGAGACAGGAATTTTGCAGTGTTGAGTCGGGAACCGGCCAACACGCTGCACAGGCCTTCGGCTGACGTGCTTTTTTCCTCTGTCGCAAGTACGTTTGGGCAACGTTCTTGCGCTGTTATTCTTACGGGAATGGGTGATGATGGGGCGAAAGGAATGAAAGAGATCCGAGACCGGGGAGGTGTTACCATTGCCCAGAATGAGTCGACATCAGTGATCTTTGGTATGCCCAAGGCCGCCATCGAAATGGGAGCGATCCAGATTGTGGCCCCGATCAACGAAATTGCGTCAAGGATCATTACGTCCCTGTCGTAAAGTCTGGAATCGAAATATCCGCATGGCGTCGCAAAGACATACACAATGAGACAAAAAACGTCCGCCGTTCCATTGCGCCAATTAGTAATACGCTAATCACAACCAGTGTTATTGTGGCCGGTTTCCCGATGAGGAGAAGACATTGAGCAATAGTGATATTGAAGTCACGGATCTGGACCAATCAGCGATTATAGAAGTATACGAAAAGCTATATGACCAATTCGTGGACGTGAAGCGCCTTACTTTCTCCATGGCCGGCATGCACAGAAAACCCGACGCTGTGGCCGCCCTCATTTCTCAGGAAATCAGTAATATGGCGGGTGTAAAGAGCAATGCCGTCTGGCTGTTGACAGGCGTTCACCACATGGTGGAAATGGCCAGAGACGGCAAGCCTATACCTGTTGATGAACGCCGAACCATCGAATGGAACTCCTCGAGTGAAATCCGGGACCTGATCCTGAGTCAGAAAGTCGTATGGGGTCCATTCCATGAGGAACTGAAAGATCTTTTCCCGAACTTCGAAGCGCCCATAGTTTTTCCTATCAAGGGGTCGACCAAAGCGCTCGGTTTTCTTATTCTGGATCAGGGCGCCCAAATCGACGCCGAAGGCTGTCAGCATATTGCAGGGTTTTCGTCTCTGATTCTGGAGATGTCGGACCTTTATTTCAGACTAAAAGACGAGATCAAGGAACGCCAATCACTGGAAGCCCTGTTAATTAAAGAAAGAGATAGGGCTCAGAAATATCTGGATGTAGCGGAGGTCATTCTGCTTGCCCTGGATGAACTGGGGAGAGTTGAACTGATCAATAGAAAGGGATGCCAGATTCTGGGTTATCCCCTGGAGGAGATAGTAGGAAAGGACTGGTTTGAATGTTTTGTAATCAAGGAGGATAGCCAATCTTTAAAGTCGGTTTTTGCGGACGTCCTGACTAGTGACTCTGAATCCTCGAGGTATGTGGAAAGTGGATTGGTTACTCGCAATGGTGATCAGAGAATTATTGCATGGCGTAATACCCGAGTGACCAACGATGAAGGTCGAACCGTCGGCACTTTCAGTTCAGGAGAAGACATCACGGAGAGGAAACGGGTCGAACGCGAAAAGCAGCGCCTTCAGGCCCATCTATTCCATGCCCAGAAGATGGAAGCCATCGGTACACTGGTTGGTGGGATCGCACGCGATTTCAATAATATGCTTCAGATAATTATTGGATACTCTGACTTAATCCTGATGGACACGAAGAAGACGGATCCAGTGTACAGCGACATTCAGTCGATAATAAGGACGTCCAAAGAAGGCGCGGAACTTGTCCGCAGACTTCTCCTGTTCGGGCAAGAGTCTTCGATTAGCAAGGAGCCTTTAGACCTTAATCATCTGATAAAACAGTTGACTCTTATCGTGACTCATACCTTGCCCAAGGCGGCTCAAGTCAAACTCGATCTGACCCCCGAATCTGTCCTTATCCATGGGGATCGTAACCAAATAGAACAGATCGTCATGAACGTCGTTATAAATGCTTCGGAAGCCATGCCGGAGGGCGGACGAATCAGGATCCAAACCAGAAACGTGGTCCTGGATGATGACCATTGCAGGTCTTTTCATGGAGTAAAATCCGGAAAATATGCGGAGCTTTTGATTTCGGACACAGGAAAGGGTATGGATAGGCCTATACTGGATAGGATATTTGAGCCATTCTTTTCTACGAAAGACAGAGGCTCGATAAGGGGCACTGGCCTGGGTTTGTCCGTGGTCCAGGGAATAGTTGAAACTCACGGTGGCCACATTAAGGTCGAGAGTCAGCCCGGCAAAGGAACGGAATTCAGGATCTATCTTCCTGCTATTGAATTCGAGTCAACAACTCCGGCCATGAGCAACGCATGAACACCGAAGTGAAAAGAGTCCTGGACGCTATATCCGGCTCCATTGGCAGAAATATTTTCATTTATGATGAATCGTTTTTGCTGAAATCACTGGCAAGAAGATTGACAAAAAACGCAATTGAAAACATGTCAGCGTACCTTGATTTTGTGACTGACAACTCGGCTGAGGGCGCCGAGCTATTCCGTTCCCTAAACATTACTTACAGCGAGTTCTTTCGAGACCCCTTGACTTTCAGTCTGCTCGAGAAAACGATTTTGCCGGGACTTTTCCAGGAAAAGGAAAAGTCTCTTGCGGGACAGAGATAAGGATTTGTTCCTGTGACTGCTCTTCAGGACAGGAACCCTATTCCGTGGCTATACTTATGGATGAGCTTGACGGGCGAATTGGCGATCGCGCTGTGGATTTCACGTTTTTGCGACGGACAGCGACGGTTCCGAGCTGGAATTAGGGCGGCGAGGTATGCATCAAACGGCGATGATTGAATTGGCCATGCAGGCCGATGAACTGACCGAGCAAAATATGGAACTCGATATGCAGAAGAAACAACTCGATCAGGCCAATCGCTTGAAAAGCAGCTTTCTTTCCAACATGAGCCACGAACTCCGGACGTCTTTAAACTCCGTACTAGCTCTTTCAGGAGTTTTGATCCGCAGGTTGAAAGGGTCCATACCAGTGGAAGATCTCAATTTAGTTAACGCCGATCCCACTCAGTTTGATCAGGCGCTAATGAATCTGTGCATCAACGCTAGAGACGCAATGCCTGAGGGCGGGGCGCTAGTCCTGAAGACTGAGAATATAATACTCAACACTGAACACTTTAGGACTCATCCTGACGCCAGATCTTCGCCGTGTGCCCTGCTTTCGGTCTCCGAAACAGGCAAAGGTATGGATCGAGAAACCATGCAACACATTTACGGGCCATTCTTTACCACCAAGGGAGTGGGCATGGGTTTGGGACCAGCTATGGTATATTCAATAAATCAAGAACCACGGTGGTTTCGTCTCGTGCAATAGTGAGTTGGGAAAAGGCACGATTTTCAAGATGTACCTGACCGCCATCTGCTAGGGAGAAAATGGAAGACCAGTCAAAAACTAAAGAACAGCTTATCGAGGAATTGCATGAGGCACGCCGTAAGGCGGCTGAGGTTAAAGTTCTTAATGAGTCGAGCAACGAAATGGTCTCACTATATCGTCAGATAGTCGATAAAACAGATGAAGCGATTTTTGTAATTCAGGAGGGATGGATTAAGTTCGCAAACGAAATGGCCTTGAAAATGACCGGGTATTCACAGGAAGATGTCTCCACTTCGGCTGCAATCTCGGCGTTTGTTCATCCGGACGACCAGGAAGCTGTGGCTCAATACCATGACCAGCGATTGAAGGGCGACGCCCATAACTATAAACTTCCTTTCAGATTTGTCCGTAAAGATGGCACAGTTGGGTGGGCTGAAATAAATTCATCTCTGATCATGTGGGAGGGGAGACCCGCCGCTCTTTGTCTAATGGCCGGCATAACCGGACGTAAAAAGGCGGAGCAGGCCTTACAGGAGAACCGGGACATCTTCAAAGTCATCATAGATAGTCTTCCAGTTGGGATGCTTTATGTGGACTCAGATGAGAGAATAGTTTTTGCCAACAACACATTCAGGTTATGGTGGCGTATTCCGGATTCGGATTTATATGGGCATTCTCTTGAGGGCACTTTGGGCAATCATTACACTCTGATCCAAAGTACCGTCAAAGCGGTTTTGGCCGGACAGGAGAAGACTTATCAAAGGTCTGTGAAATATAAAGATGGAGTCACCAGGGATATCGTTGCGTCTTATGCGCCCCATGTAGGGGATGATGGCACGGTAAAAGGATTTGCCTGTTTGATTGAGGATGTTACACAACTTAAGCAGGTGGAGAGAGAATTGCGAGAGAGTGAACAGCGGTTGGGTCTTGCCCTACGGGGAGGAGCTCTCGGACTCTGGGACTGGGACCTGAAGACCGGCGGGGCAATTTGGGATGAGCGGGCCACACTAATGATGGGATATGGCGTAGGTGAACTGGCTCCGCACGTCGGCACATGGAAGAGAACCGTTCACCCAGATGATTGGGAAAAAGTTTCGAAGGTCTTAAATAGTCACATGGTAGGGCTAATCCCAGCTTTCGAGGCTGAATTCAGAATGCGCAACAAGTCCGGCGAATGGAGATGGTTTCAAGCACGTGGTAAGATCGTGGAATATGACAGTGAAGGTAAACCTCAGCGGATAATAGGAACAATTCTTGATGTGACTGATCGCAAGGAGGCCGAGGAAGCCCTTCGCAGGAGCGAGGAGAGTTTCAGACGAATTGTGGAGGGGGCCCCTGAGCCTGTATTTGTTCATACAGGCGGCCTTTTTGCGTATTTGAACTTACCAGCGCTGAAGCTTTTTGGCGCGAACTCACCGGACGACCTTCTCGGCAAACCCATTATGGATCGATTTCATCCGAGCGAGCATGAGTTAATAAAAGAGCGAATCCGAACCTTGACCGTCGAGAAGAAGCAAGTAGCCCCGCTAGAAGAGATTTGGACCCGAATAGACGGAGCTGAATTGAATGTGGATGTTTCGGCGGTACCCATAAATTTTCGGGGACAGAACGGGGCCCTGGTCTTTGCTCATGACCTCGCCGATAGAAAACTCGTCGAACAGGAGAAACGGGCCCTTCAGACCCAGCTTATTCAGGCACAAAAGATGGAAGCCCTGGGGACACTTGTAGGAGGGATAGCCCACGATTTTAACAACATGCTTCAGACCATCCTGGGATATTCCGAACTCCTTTTAATGGACAGAAAAGATGGTAAAAAGGGAGAACAGGAACTTAAAACCATAATTGAAACAGGCAAAGGTGGCGCCGAATTGGTCAAGAAACTGCTGGCCTTTGGTCAACAAGCCCCAATATTTCCTGTAAATCTGAATCTCAATCATCAAATCGCCGAACTTAGACCGCTAATATCCCGAACGCTTCCGCAGGTAGTCGCTGTAGATTTTGATTTGACTGACGAACAGGCGACGATTCGCGTGGACCCCAACCAAATCGATCAGATAGTTATGAATCTTGCTATTAACGCTTCAGACGCTATGCCGAACGGTGGGCGACTCAAGTTCTCCACAAGGGCGCTGAGGCTGGACGATCAGTATTGCCGGCTCCACCATGGTTTTAAAGCGGGCCGTTATGTCATGCTCTCGGTATCGGACACAGGGAAAGGGATGGACAGGACAACCCTTTCACGAGTTTTTGATCCGTTTTTTTCGACAAAACAGAGGGGCTCGACAAAGGGAACCGGACTAGGGCTCGCGGTTGTGCAGGGCATCGTGGAAAAGGGTGGAGGTCACATAACCTGTGAGAGTGAACTCGGTAAAGGCTCCAAGTTCACGATCTATTTCCCGGCCGTTGAATCGACTCAGACGCCTGATCAAGAAGTTGGGTCGTCATCTCAATCGGCGGTAGCCGATACGATCCTTGTGATTGAGGATGTTTCTTCACTAGCGGAACTAACGAACCGTGTTCTTACCAAGGCCGGTTATTCGGTAATTATCGCTGGTAATGGACAAGAGGCTCTTGAGATATATGAGACCAGAAAAGGTGAAATATCGCTCGTAATTTTGGACCTCCTTATGCCGGAGATGTCCGGAAAAGACTGCCTGATGGAAATGGTAAGAATTGACCCGTCAGTCAGGGTCCTTATTGCAAGCGGTTTTGCGCCTGAGGATGAATTGCACGAAAAGATCAGCCCACTTGTAAAAGGTTTCTTGCATAAACCGTTCGCTATAGCTGAACTGCTCGCTGCGGTAGCATCCGCATTGGGTAGCGATTGACATCAAGGCGATTCCCAAGAGGAGTCTCTCAAAGGGGCCACAACGAGGAAAACAGCTGTTAAATTTACCAGGGTAATTGATGAATTTCAGACAGGAGGCGCCGGATGCTTACCGCTCGGGATGTTATGGTTAGGACGTTTCACACCCTTAGTCCCAAGCTTTCAATTGAAGAAGCGGCGAAGCTTTTTAAAACAGCCAGTGAACTGGAACAACGCAGAATATTTGGTCTTATCGTGACAGACCAATCTGGGCGACTCATTGGCATGATGTCCATGTATGATATTCTACTTTTTATTCGGCCCAAACATGTTCAGGTTTGGGGCATGATGGAGGACATAAATATTGCGGGTCTGATGGAGGAAATTTGCTCCAGGGCAAAAGCTGTTCTCGTAGAGGACATAATGACCACCGACCTGATAACCGTTACCCCCGATACCTCAGTTATGTTCATTCTGGATATCATGATCACAAAGCACATTCGCCGAATTCCAGTCATAGAGGATGGAAAGGTCGAAGGGATTGTATACATCTCTGATCTTTTCTTTAACCTCATCAATGAGTTGGCCCCATAGTGTATGAACTCAACGGTCTTTTCCCATCAAGTTTGATAGGGGTTTTCCCATGCTTCCATTGGAGAAAAAAACCACGCTTCGAGATCTAATGGTTAAGGACGCTATGCGAATCCAGCTTACCAGCTTGCCGGGCGATCTCCCCATCGAATCCGGCATCCGGGTCTTGATTAAATATAAGGTTGGCGCTCTAATGATCACGGACAAAGACGGCCTTCCAATTGGGGTGGTTTCCAAGACCGACGTGATGGGAGCCTACTACGCAGCTATGGCGCTCGATACGCCGTTGGACCAGATCATGGTTTCACCGCCATTGTTTTGTAGTCCGGTGGATTCGCTGGAATCGACACTCGAAACTATGCGTTCCAGAAGAATTTATAGACTTTATGTTTCGAAGGGTTTCTTCGTCAGAAAGGGCGATTGGGGTTGTGGCGTATCCGGACATAGTTGGATTACTCTATCGTTACTGTCGTGGTTGTGATCAAAGTCTAATGAACCGGAGAACCAAAAAATTGGATGGCGCCGACGCTCTTCGGTTCAGGGTAAAAGACGCTATGACGCCGTCCGTAACCTCCTTTTTTGAACATGACTCTCTGTCGGAAATTATTGAAGGGTTATCTGTAAATCACTTCGGAGCGGTCCTGATTAGAGATGGGAATTCAACTCCTGTGGGAGTAATTTCAAAGACCGACCTTATTCTTGCTTACAAACGGGGAATCTCGCTCGAAGTAGACGCCGGGACTATTCTATCTTCTTCTTCTGTTCGTGCATGTGAGGAAATGGAATTCATAGAGGACGCAATAAGAAAGATGATTTTTTCCGAGGTACACCGTTTTTTTGTTTACAGGAATGAGCAACAAAACATCATCGGCGTGCTTTCACTTCGTGATGCCGCCAGACTTCGATCCGGATCCTGTCTAGCGTGCCTCAGTAGCCGTATAAAAGTAGGTTCAGAATCGATCGCTTGACTAGGGGGAATCGCCGTCCAAAAACGTCACTAATAGTCTTAAGAAGTAAGGGCGCATTGCAGGTTTTTGCAATAACCCCCTGGGCCTCAGCGGACAAAATGATTGAACGGTCTACGATGCAATAGTCAATCGCTTGACTCAATCAAACGATTGCTTTTGACTGTTGATCGGGAATATTATGGATTTGCCTCCAGCCTCTGATGAAACTAAATTAAGGGCCTTCTGACTAATGGGGCAGGTGGTGTCCTTTCACATTTTCTCGGAGGATGTGAAACTGAGCTTGATTTTAATAACCGAGAGACATGTAGCCAATTATGAAGAGTTTTAAACAGCTTACGTTAGTGTTAGCCCTGATCGCCCTTGCCTGCGCTCTGGAAGCCTGCGGGCGTAAACCCGGTCAGTTTGCTCCTCCACCGCCGGACGTGACTCTGGCTAATCCGGTTGAGCGTGAAGTGACCACTTACCTCAACCACACTGGCAATATTTCGCCTCTGGAATCAGTTGAAATCCGAGCGCGAGTTTCGGGATATCTTGAAAGCATTAACTTTGAGCCTAGAGCAAAGGTGAGGGCCGGCGACCTGCTGTTTGTGATCGAACCTGCGCCGTATCGAGCCAAAGTTCAACAGGCCGTAGGTTCGGTTAATTCCCAGAAGTCGACCCTGAGGATTCGACAGATTGAACTGGACAAATACGCCAACCTCGGGGCCAAGGAGGCCATATCCGAACTCAAGCTCGAGGATACCAAAGCAAACCGTGACATGGCGGAAGCCGAGTTGGAAAAGACCAAGGCGAATCTTGAAACTTCTAAAATAGATCTTGAATATACTCATGTGCGTTCCCCGATAAACGGTAGGGTCAGCAGAAACCTGGTAGATGTAGGCAATCTGGTGGGCGTCTCGGGAGCCACGGTTTTGGCCAATGTGGTAAATGATGATTCCGTGTATGTGTATTTTAACCTCACTGAGGCCGAACTGCTATCTTTGACAAGAAAATCCATAAATGGAAAGGGCTCGTCTCTCTCCCACGCCGAAGAAACTCCAGTTTACATGGCTCTGGCGGACGAAAAAGGATATCCGCACGTTGGCAAGCTCGACTACACTGACATAAGGGTGGATCCCGGCACAGGAACAGTACAGGTCAGGGCTGTATTTCCAAACCCGAAAGGATTGTTCTACCCTGGCATGTTTGCCCGGGTGAGAGTGCCCTCTGAAACCAAAAAGGCCATGCTGGTTCCTAACCTGGCCATAATGTCTGACCAGGGCGGAAAATATGTGCTCGTGTGCGATGACGACAACATTGCGAGGCTCAGGAGAGTCTCAGTGGGCCAGGTGGTTGATGACATGAGAGTCATTGAAAGTGGACTGACTCTCAAGGACAGGGTCATAGTAAGTGGTTTGCAGAAGACGAGACCTGGTTCCAAAGTCAATCCTACCAGTGGGCCTGAAAAGAACACCACTTCAACAGATGACGGCCCTCGGCCGGTCAAAGACTGATCGAGGCGCCTATATGCTCAGCAGATTCTTTGTAGCCAGGCCCATTTTCGCTTCGGTCATATCAATACTGATAGTAGTAGCGGGTAGTATAGCCCTTTTTTCTCTGCCGATTTCCAGATATCCCAACATAACCCCACCAATGGTCCAGGTGACGGCCAGCTATCCTGGGGCAGATCCTCAGGTGGTTGCGGATACGGTCGCCTCGCCTATTGAACAGGAAGTCAACGGTGTTGAGAAGATGCTCTATATGAGCAGCACCAGCGCAAGTGATGGTTCGTACACGCTTAAAATCACATTTGAATTGGGCACGGACGTGGATACGGCCACGGTTCTTGTTCAGAACCGTGTCGCTCGCGCTATGCCGCGATTGCCTCTGGAAGTCCAGAGACTCGGAATAAACACCAAGAAATCTTCTACGACCTTTGTGGCTGTATTTTCCTTATTTTCTTCGGATGGGAGGTATGATGATCTTTTCCTGACCAACTACGCCACTATTAATATTAAGGACGAGATCGCCAGGATCAATGGGGTGGGAGATCTAATCTTCGTTCCATCCAAGGACTACAGCATGAGGGTTTGGCTGGACCCTAACAGACTCGAATATAACAGCCTGACGACCAAGGACGTATTGGAAGCCCTAAGGCAGCAGAATGTACAGGTCGCCGCCGGCCAGATAGGGCAAGAGCCTGCCGTACCTGGTCAGCAGTTTCAGATAACTGTTAATACCCTGGGGCGCCTTACTGATATTGAGCAGTTTGAAAACATCGTCGTCAAGATAGCTGAGGGAAGCCGAACTACCCGTTTGAAGGATGTGGCGAGAGTCGAATTGGGCGGCAAGACATATGGTTCTCTATCTCTACTCAACGGATTTCCTTCCGCTAGCATCGTGGTCTTTCAATCTCCCGGCTCAAATGCCCTGGATGTCGCGGACAAGGTTGGGGAAAAGCTTCTGTTCCTGAAAAAAGATTTCCCCGAAGGTCTTGATTATAAGGTGGTCTACGATGCTTCCCAGTTCATAAGGGTGTCGATACACGAAGTCCTGAAGACACTGCTGGAGGCTTTTCTGCTTGTCTCGATCGTAGTTTTTATATTCCTGCAGGATTGGCGAGCTACTTTGATTCCTACAATAACCATTCCGGTTTCTCTCGTAGGAACTTTTGCAGTGATGGCCCTCACCGGATTGTCCATCAACATGGTGACGCTCTTCGGGATGATACTTGCTATAGGTATAGTGGTGGATGACTCTATAGTGGTCGTCGAGAACGTTGAGAGAAACATGCGCGAGTTTGGGTTGTCTCCGAGGAAAGCCGCAATAAAGGCCATGGGAGAGATAACCAGCGCTATCATAGGCATTACTTTGGTTCTCATGGCCGTATTTGTTCCGGCGGCCTTCCTGAGTGGTATCTCAGGGCAGCTTTTCATGCAGTTCTCTTTGACTATAGCCTTCACCACTTTGTTCAGCGCAATTAACGCTCTGACTCTGAGCCCGGCGCTGTGCGCTTTACTGCTTCGACCCCACGAGAAAAAGAAAAAAGGTGTTTTTTCGGTATTCAACCGTTTTTTCGACGCTATGACGGCAAGATACGTCCGGACGGTGGAATGGCTCATGCTCAGATTAAGGTTGTCGGTGTTGGTTTTTGGATGTCTCGTTCTGGCGGCCGGTCTCGGGATAATGTATGTGCCAACCGGATTTTTACCTCTGGAAGACGACGGATTGATTTTAGTAAATGCACAGTTGCCAGACGGAGCTTCCCTGAACCGGACAAAAGCAATCATAGAGAAAGTGACTAATATTCTCAAAAATACCAAGGGTGTGGCTAATGTCAACCTTTTCGGTGGATGGTCGATAATCGACGGCAACGCTGGAAATTTTGGGGGAGGATTCGTTTCTCTCGAACCGTGGGGCGAGAGATTAAAGACTGGTCGAAGCAAGAACGTCATAATGGGGGAGCTTTTGGCAAAGCTGTCCCATATTCAGGAAGCCATCGTGTTTCTGTTCTCTGTGCCGCCCATACCGGGAGTTGGTCAAGGTGGTGGATTTGAGATGCAGGTGCAGGACAGAACCGGACTTGGGCCTGTCGCTCTGGAACAGGCTGCTCATGAAGTTGCCGCCGCTGGTAGGGCGCAACCGTGGATGGCGACTTCCTTCGCTACTTTTCGTGCCGAGGTACCCACCTTTTTCGCTGATGTTGACCGAGTCAAGGCCCTCAAACTCAGAATTCCTCTCCAGGATGTTTTTGATACCATGCAGTCATTCTTGGGGTCGACTTATGTCAATGATATTAATAAGTTTGGGCGAACATGGCAGCTGACTGTTCAGGCGGACGCTCCATTTAGGATGAGCCCCGAAGACATAGGTAAGCTAAACGTCCGCAATGCTGAGGGCAAAATGGTGCCTCTCGGCACAATCGTGCAGGTTAAGGAGTCTCTGGGGCTACAGCGGGTGGATCGCTACAACATGTTCCCTGCGGCTCGTGTTTTTGGCGAGACTGTTCCTGGCGTAAGTTCCGGCAAGGCTCTGGATACTATGGAACAACTCGCTTCAAGTTTGCTTCCCTATGGGATGACTTTTGAGTGGACCGGGATGGCCTACCAGGAGAGAAAGACCAGCGGCCAGATGCTGATTGTTGTAGGTCTTGCAGTGCTGGTGGTCATGCTGATCCTATCGGCTCAATATGAAAGCTGGCTGGATCCTGTCGCAGTAATCCTAACTGTCCCGCTGGCTATATTGGGCGCCTTTGCGGCCCTTATGATCAGGGGTCTTGATAACAACCTCTACACGCAGGTCGGACTAGTGCTTCTCGTGGGCTTAGCGGCTAAGAACGCCATCCTGATTGTAGAATTCGCGAGGCAAAGACTCGCTGACGGAGATGACGTGTTTTCAGCCACGGTTCAAGGCGCCAGAACACGACTCCGTCCCATTCTTATGACATCGTTGGCTTTTATTATAGGTCTGTCCCCTCTAGTTATAGCTACCGGGGCAGGCGCGGCAAGCCGGCAGGCCCTGGGAACCGCTGTTGTTGGCGGCATGCTTGGAGCTACCATTTTCGGGATATTCTTCACCCCGGTTCTTTATCTCGGGATTCAGAAAATCAAGAAAAGAATCTCTGAATGGCGTAAATCAGGAATTTCCACTAAGGGTGACTCTGAACAGGATTAGATATGCGCCCACAGAGACATTCGTGGAACTAGGCCTGTGGAGCAACATGATTGCTATAGGGTTATGATGCCCAATATGACAGGAATTCAGGCGGTTGTGGTCAAGCCGGCGCCAAAAAATGAGATAGCCCACGCCATCAGGAAAATTTTGGATGACAAGGACATTGATAAGCCGGTTTATTTTCTACAAACGGGACTTAATGTGTAGAACTGACTGACATGAGTTCATCAAACACTCATTTGTCAGAGTAACTATATTTCCAAATGATTTGAACAGGGTCAAAAAACTCTTTAGCATGACACTTGAGACAGTTCCTTTTCAGAGGAGAACACACATGAACATGAGTCGACTTGGAGTTATTTTTGCGGTGGCCGTGATGACAATTTGTTTTGTCTGTGCTGTCGGCCCGGAATCAAAAGCGGCTGATTCAAAGAGACCCAACATCGTTGTGATTTGGGGAGACGACATAGGACAAAGCAACATCAGCTCTTACACGAAGGGGTTGATGGGTTACCGGACTCCTAACATCGATAGAATAGCCAATGAGGGTATGATATTCACGGACTATTACGGAGAACAGAGCTGCACTGCGGGGAGGGCCGCTTTTATAAGCGGCCAGAGCGTTATCCGAACCGGACTCAGTAAAGTAGGCATGCCTGGAGCTGACCTCGGTTTTCGGGAGGAAGATCCGACCATCGCAGAATTGCTGAAACCTCTTGGCTACGCGACAGGGCAATTTGGAAAGAACCACTTAGGGGATAAAGATCAGTTTCTGCCTACAAATCATGGATTCGATGAATTTTACGGAAACCTGTACCATCTGAATGCGGAAGAGGAGCCGGAGCATCCTGATTACCCGAAAGACCCTGAGTTCAGGAAAAAGTATGGACCTCGGGGTGTTATCCACAGCTTTGCTCTGCCTGATGGCAAGCAGAAGATTGAAGACACAGGACCGTTGACCAGGAAGAGAATGGAAACCATTGATGACGACATCGCCGCCCGTTCCGCAGAGTTCATAGAGAAGCAGCACAAAGCCGGCAAGCCATTCTTCGTCTGGGTTAACTTCACTCACATGCACTTCCGAACTCACGCCAAGCCCGAGAGCATTGGACAAGCGGGACGTTGGCAGGGAATCTACAACGATGTCATGATAGACCACGACCGGAATGTTGGTACCGTACTCAAGAAGATCGATGATCTTGGTATTGCCAATGACACGATAGTGTTCTACAGCACAGACAACGGACCGCACATGAATTCGTGGCCGGATGCCGCCATGACACCCTTCAGAAGCGAGAAAAACTCGAATTGGGAAGGAGCTTACCGTGTTCCGGCAATGGTGCGTTGGCCTGGAAATATCAAGCCTGGTTCGGTTTCCAACGATATCATGGCCCATCTGGATTGGCTTCCGACTCTGGTTGCCGCAGCGGGGATGCCGGACGTGAAGGAAAAGTTGTTAAAGGGCTACAAGATTGGGGACAAAACATATAAGGTTCACCTGGATGGTTACAACTTCCTTCCTTATCTTACAGCCAAGGACCAAAAGAGTCCTAGAGATGAATTCTTTTACTTTTCTGATGACGGGGATCTAACGGGGCTTCGTTACGACAACTGGAAAGTAGTTTTTGCCCAGCAGAGAGCGCCAGGCACTTTGGCCCTTTGGGGTGAGCCTTTTGTGAAGACACGTATTCCCTGGCTCTTCAACCTTCGTTTGGATCCGTATGAACGAGCCAGCGTCACATCGAATACCTACTGGGACTGGTACCTGGACCGGGCTTTTCTGTTCCTCCCCGCTCAGGGATATGTCGCAAAATTCCTAGAGACATTAAAAGAGTTTCCGGCTAGGCAAAAAGCGGCTAGTTTTACAATCGATCAAGTCATGGAGACTTTGATGAATCCCCAGGGTAACTGAAAAGGGATACGGAAGGAGGGCGGTAATCATGAGCCCTCTTTCCTGTGTCCATAGTGGATACGACGACTCACCAGATACGTTTAGCGAACAAAAATCACATGATCTACCACAGAAGTTCTCAGTTTCCTCTGAAGAGAACGAGAATATCAAATGAATTTTGCTCTCATCATTTCTATTTTTGAAGAGTCATTTCGCCTTCACCAAATCACCCGGTTTCCAGCTATTGTCAAATGACGCTTCGGTCGGACCATACAGCCGCAGAATTGCAAAGAAACCATTACCCGGCACGGTACGCAGCCAGTTAGCCTCCTTGCCTTTTTGGGGCGTAGGCCCAAAGTATAGATCAATGGATCCGTCGCTGTTGGCAAGCGGCTTGTCTCGGGAACCGAGCGAAGGGAATGGCTGTCCATTGTCGAGCCCTGAAGAATTGGAGGCGTCGTACAGGGCCACGGACCAGAAGTTTTTTGCCGGGACATTCGAAGGCAGTTTCAACGAATATTGGTTAGCGCCGGTCAAGAGATCGCCATCTGCGTCTCGGTTAGCGATCATGTAATTCGCTCCAAGTCCGGGAACCTGCGAAATCATGCCCGGACTACATGAGTAGTAGTTGGTGAAGAAATTTATTCTGGCGTCAAGAGCACGATAGGCGGTGTTGGTCTTCAACCAGTTTAGATCAAAAGGGTTACCGGAGGCAGAGGGATTACACCATTGCCGATCAGGGAACACGCGATATGAAACCCCATTGACATCTGTTTCCTGAAGCCCAATGACACGGCTCATCTTGTATGCGGTTTTGGCGGCAAGATCGAGAATAGCTTTTGTTCGGTCGTCCGGATTGAACGGCTTACCTCTCTCAATACCGATCGAGGCTAGCATCCCCAGCCAGTCAGGGTCGCCCAATCCGTCATGTTCGCTGTCCACTAGCCGCTTGAGCTGTACAAAGGCCTGAAAGTCACTGGCAGGAAGCATATTGGCGGGAATGAGCGATGCATTGGGGAATTGCATCTTCCTGGCGTTAGATTCGTTGTTCAGTGGATAGATTTTTGTCTTTTCCAGCAAATCTACGGCAGGCTTCAGGTCCTTGGGATCCTGGTAAAAGGCTCTCAAGAAAATGAAAACGTTGTTGGTCGCCGGTCGATAGATATAGTATCCATCAGGCGCCTTGCCGGTATACCCAGGCGGCAGTAGCAGAAACTTACCTCCGTGGCCCTTGTCCGGACCGAAGAATCCGATATCGCCAAGGAAGTTTCGTCCGCGGATGGTCGGCCCTGGAATGGGACGTTGCCAGAAATCGAGCAGAATGCTCTGGAGCATGGGTGGCGCATCTAGCACCAGGGGCCCGTCTGTTCCGAGGTCGACATAACTCATTGCATAAAGAACGTCGGAATTAGGGGTAGTTACAAGGGTCTGGGCATTCAGTCGCTCCTTCCAGATGGGCAACACGTTGTAGCCAGCGCCGAATACTTTCTCGGACCCGGTCTTCATTCCCATGGTGTTGACAAGTGGCATTGCCCAGAGATAAACCTGCGTCGCCCGCTGAAAGAACAATTCGTCTTTCAAGAGCTTGCTGGTCTCGTCGGTGGGCCGGTCTGCATGCATTGCGCTGTTGGCCAAGAGTTCAAAGTTTTCGCGTGCGCAAGCGCTCCCGCCATTATGATGAAAGCGCAGACCAAAGGGCTCACGCTGTTCAGCGATCTCTTCATGATGCGTCCCTTCTGCTTATTTGATCGGCCATCCGCCATAATAGCCATGAATTATATTTCCCTGTCGTACTGTTCCAGGCGAATCCACTGGGTATATCCAACCTCAACCATGGAACCATTTGTTCCACAAGAAGAACCGTAGTGCCGGATTTGGTTATGACTGGTATAGTCTCCATCATTTTTTCGACCATGCGTAGGCATCAAGCCTAGAGACATTTCATCGAGCATCAGAAGTTTCGGTCGCGAAATGAGACCACGAGCAATGGCCAGCATTTGCTGCTCTCCGCCGCTGAGTGTTTCAGCGACCTGATCGGAGCGATAGCCGAATACCGGGAAAATACCGAAGAGCTCCTCCAGGCGTCGGTTCACCTCTTCTGCGAATTTTCCGTATAAGCCCCAAGAACAGGTTTTTCTCCACGGACAGTTTTCCGAATATTCGTCGACCCTCAGGAACGTAACTGACCCCAAGCTTCAGTGTCTGGTGGGCTGCCAGTTTGGAAATGTCCGTGTCCCTGAAAGATGATCCGGCCCTTCAGAGGATGAATGAGACCGCTGACCGCACGCATGGTAGTAGTCTTGCCGGCCCCGTTCGCGCCGACAATCGCCACGAGTTCCCCTGGCATGACTTCCAGTGAAACACCAAAGACGACTGGTAATCCATCATAGCCGGCGTCCAAATCGGAAACCGTCAGGATAGGATCACTCAACAGGTGTCCCCTCCTTCCTAGTCTTATAACGCTGACTGTATTTCGCACCGAGGTAAGCCTCAATCACACCTCGTCGTTGATTATACCTTCCGGCGCACCCTCGGCGATCTTCACGCCGCCGTCGAGCACCACTATCTTGTCCGCTATGGGCATGATAGCTTCCATGACATGTTCCACGATCATAATCGTAATGCCGGACTGCCTAAGTCGCCGGATGACCTCGACGGATGCGTTGACCTCAGTGGAAGTCAAACCCGCCATGACTTCGTCCAGCATTAGAAGACGCGGGCCTGTCGCCAGAGCCCTCGCCATTTCGAGTCTTTTCTTGCCGCCGATGGACAATTCACCGGCCGGCTTTTCCTGCACCGATTCCAGACTGCACAACTTGATACATTCTGCCGCCCTTTGAAAGGCCTCCGGTTGTCGAACATTTCAGAAAGGCCCCAACCAGGACATTGTCAAAAACGGTCATGTCCTTGAGCGGACGAACGACCTGAAAAGTCCGCACGGCCCCTCGAGCGGCGATCTGGTACGGCGTGAAACCGGTGATGTCCTCCCCTTTGAAAAAGATTCTGCCGCCGGTCGGTTTGCACAACCCGGAAATACAATTGAAAAGTGTCGTCTTACCGGCGCCGTTGGGACCGATCAGTCCCACGATTGATCCTCTCTCCACTGTAAAGCTAACCCGGTGGTTTGCCACCAGTTCACCAAATTTCATCGTCACTTCGTGCACATCAAGGAGAGTCATTTTTCACATCTCCTCTCTGTCGCGTTTTCCTGAAACCAGTTTCCTTACGTCCCGGACAATTCCGATCATTCCATCGGGCTGTTTCACTACCATCAGTATGATGAGCAAGCCAAAAATGATCAGATCCACCCCGCCGCCCAAGACCGCCCCAAAATGCACGGCTGTACTCTTGCAGGGGAATCAAAACCGACGGCCCCGAGAAGCGGACCAACCAGGGTGCCGGCGCCGCCCAGAATTGTAATCAATACAAATTTCATCGACATGTCGAGCGACATTACCATTGGTGGATCGACCCTAAGATTATACTGTGCGAAAAAAGCCCCACATATAGCAGACATGGCGGCAGACAGCGCCATCGCCGTCAATTTGACCGCCGTGCTGTTGACCCCGAGAGACTCGGCCGTCTCCTGACCTTCTCGAACCGCCCGCATGTAGTATCCAAAGCGATGGCCTTCAAGCCACCGAACCAGACCAAAAATAAGCACGAAAATAAAAAGGGCGCATAATAATATCCGATCTTGGAGTGATACCACATGAGATTGTCCAGGCCTTCGCCGATCAGCGGGTAATCCAGTCCCAAAGCGCCACCTACCCAGTCCCATACCAGGAAGACTCGGTTAAAAATCTCCACAATCGCAAAAGTCGCAATGGCAAAATAGTGGCCACTAAGTTTGAAGCAGGGGTAACTGATCATGACCGCGACAACGGCCGCAAAATCATCCTCAGTATATTCCGGGCCACGGCGTGATGCCATAAGTAACAACCGCCATTCCCGCTCCATAGGCGCCAATTCCAAAGAACACCGAATGGCCGAACGACACCTGTCCGCAGTACCCGCCGATGATGTTCCACGCCTGGGACATGGCTGCAAAAAGCAAAATGAGAATGATCACGTGAAGTGCGGAATGAGTCTCCGGCTATCGCAGGAATCAGACGGCAGCAGTGCAAACACAGCCACCAAACCGAGCCACAACAGATCTTTTCGCGGTGAATGCTTTTCAACTGCACTGGTTACCAGCCGAAAATGCCTCTGGGCCGAAGAAATACTACAGCCAAATAGAGACCAAAGACGGCAATGTATTTGAATACGGGTGCAATGTAGAAACCGGCAAGCGACTCCACCACACCGACCAGAAGCCCGGAAAGAAAGGCTCCCGGAATACTCCCGAAGCCTCCCATGGCGACACAAACGAAGGCGATGAGCCCAAACATGGTGCCGACTTCCGGTGCACAGCCAGGTAAGCGGGCATGATACCTCCTGCAATTCCGACGCACGCTCCGCCTATTCCGAAGACCAAAACATAGATACGCTCCGTATTGATCCCACCAGTTCGGCCGCATCCCGGTCCATCGCTGTGGCCTGAACAGCCCAACCAAATTGGGTGGAGTTGACCAGTAAATAAATAGCGCCACCACGACCAACGCCAACATTCCAGCGGTCAATTGCGGCACGGCAATATCAGATCGCCCAAGTGGAGAGTCTTGCCGCCGAGCCATGTACCGGAAAGAATGCGAAAATTGGGTGAAAACTGGTTCATGCACAGGTTCTTCAGAAACACCGCAAGACCAAATGTCGCAAGCAAAGCTACCAGTCCCGGTTTTCCGACGGTGAACCGTATGATCAGCTTGTAGGTCAGAGCCCCAAGTATGAAGACGAAAGTCCCGGAAGCGACGATTGACACAAGTGGGTCCACGTTCGCAAGAAATCCCAGCCAGTAACTTACGTACATCGCAACCATCAGGTATTCGCCATGGGCGAAATTGATGACATCCATGACGCCCCAGATCAGGCAAAGCCCTGCCGCCACCAGGGCGTAAACCATCCCGCTGAGCATGCCGTCAATAAGCACCTGAATGAATGTCTCCATAGATTCCAACAGCAAGACCTTCCGATAAGTCCTGGTCACTTCCGGCAGCGCGCGCCACTTCTATTTCAAACGCCTCGCCCAATGAGATGACCGGCCCATTGGCAATCCAGAGAAACTACATCTGGTTTAATTATCTTTGATTCCAGGGTTTTATCGGGAACACTATTTGAGTGTCGGCCATTTCTTCGGGGAATATCCGTTTGTATTCGCCACCCTGAAGTTGTGTAACTATACTATGAGCCTTGGCGTTCTGCCCTCCCTTGACGAAAGCCACTTTGCCTCCGAGGGAAAGAGGAGAATCCCATGTGTTATTGTGTAAAGTTTCCGCCACTTTTTCAGCGTCCAGAGAACCGGTTTTTTCAATCGCCTGAGCCAATACCAGCATTGCAACCGCTTCCTGAATGCTGTCACCGTCAAAAGGAACTCCGCCTGTTTTGGTCTTGAAAATCTTTTCCACATCACCAACTGCGGGCATCAACACTGCAAACTGTGGAGAATACGCTGTTGAGCCCATGAAAAAATCGGCGTCCCGGACCTAGTTGTTTTGCAATAACCGGATCCTGGTAGCCTGAGCAGTAGCTGATGGCAATTTTGGGCAACCATGCCATCTGCTTCATGGTTCGAATCCAGAGGGAATAGTCCGCCCCAAGACCGGCTCCAAAAACTGCATCCGGATTGCTATTCTTCAGGGTTTGAACTTCGCTGTTCAGATTTGTCGCCCCCGGACTGAACGGAACATCAGCTACAACCTTGAGTCCGGCGGCCGCGGCGGCTTTCTTTGCCTCACCTGCGGCATGTTTGCCAAATTCACTATTTTCATAAATTAGGCCTAATGTCTGAATTTTGGCGTCTTTCTTCTCATTTAGCCACTTGAAAACTTCCACAAACTCGACAGACTCTGTCTCATCGGTCGGCGCCAGTCTGAAGAAAAAGTTCATGTCACGCTGGGTCAAGGCGGCGGAACTCGATGCGCCACACATGAAAATGCGGTTCATACGCTCGGCCACCAAACTGGCAGGCTTTGTCACTGCGCTGTTGTACGATCCGATGATCGCCCACACACCTTCCTGATTGAAAAGGCGCTCAGCTTCGGATTTGCCTACATCGGGCTTGCCCTGACTATCGGCGTGAACCAGGACTATCTTGTGGCCACCAAGAATGCCTTCCTGGTCGGCAAGAGGAACTTTTATATCGGGGAGTTTGTTGTTGATGATATCGGCCGCAGTCTGAACAGCCGCCTGACACCTCTGCCCCGCTGTTGCGACCGGACCGGTCAGAGGAAACAGGGTGCCTATCTTTATTACTTTTTCCTGAGCAAAACTTGGGCTGGCGCCAGGCACCAAAACAAAAGAACACGAAAAGCAAGGCAACCAGCATAAGCCTACATGACGAGTTCGATAAGCGTTGAAGCATAAGGTTATCTCCTCATTCTGAATAATCCGGCTCAAGCGCCGTTTAAAAGTTCCTGTACAAGTGGACGCTCGTGGACCGGCGATCATTAAGCCGGATATCAGGGGTGTTCCAACAACCCCATCACTCCAATCAGGTCAAAGAAAAATACCGATTCCACAAACACCTGGAGAAATAAAATACAATTTACAACAATATTCCACAACCCGGACTTGCGTCAACCAAAATGTCCCTGTCGCCCTTACTTGGAAATGGTGGGGTATTTGAGCCGGGAGAGGCCACTCAAGAAAAGAAAACCAACACCTTTTTTCTCGAATTGTCTGAAACATCTCAGCCAGAATCTGGCCCCCAGCAAGGCTCAGGATGTTCGGGCAAGCTCTTACAACCTTATCAAGAATTATGAATACGACGGAGCGGATTTAGGTTTCACAGCTTCGATGATCGCAGAAACGATGTAGTCTTCGATATTGCGCCCCGGAGCCCATTCACGTATGAATTCGCGACTCTCGTCTTTGGGCTGAATTCGTATATTGTGAAATCCACATTCCTCAAGCATAGTTTCCATTTCGGTAATGGTAGCGGCTCCAGCAACGCAACAGGAGTAAAGAGCCAGGTCGTTCCGAATGGCTTCGGGCAATGGAGCCGTAGCGATCACATCGGAAATGGCCAATCGGCCCCCGGGCCTTAAGACTCGGAACGCTTCGTGAAAGACCCTTTGCTTGTCCGGCGACAGATTTATGACACAGTTTGACATGATGACGTCTACGCTTGAGTCGGCTGCCGGCAGATTTTCGATCTCACCCAAACGAAACTCGACGTTTGAGTATTCGTCTGTTCCAGCAAGCGCCCGAGCTTTTGCGACCATTTCCGGAGTCATGTCCACCCCGATTACATGTCCGGATTTCCCTACCTGTCCGGCTGCCAAAAAACTATCAAATCCTGCGCCGCTACCGAGATCCAAAACAGTTTCTCCTGGTTGCAAAGCGGCTATGGCCTGGGGATTACCGCAACCAAGACCTAAATCAGAGCCGATTGGAACAGACTGGACCTCCTCGGCCGAATACCCTATCTGCGATGATAAATTGGCCTGCGATACATTCGATGGTCCACAACAGCTTCCCGACGGGGCGCATCCGCATCCGGCCTTTCCGTCTTTCGCAATCTGCCCATATCTTTCCCTTACGGACTCCCTTATCTCTG
>CAWEPY010000016.1:185000-315942 GCA_963811075.1 uncultured delta proteobacterium | reverse complement strand
CTTCCATAAGAAATGGATGTCTCAAGGTCTGGATTCTCAATAGCGGCCCAATCGGTTGCAAGATCGGAGTTTATCCTGTAAGTCCCTTGAATTGACACCGCCTGATTAAGTTTTAGTGTCGTGAAAATGGCAAAGCGGGTGAACGAGGTCATGGCCGTGGTTCCGGATATCATCTTACTCTGGAACCATCCGTTTAACGGGGCCAGGTTGCCTCCTGCATTCGAACTCATATCTACGTTGAAAGGGCCAAAAAAACCGTCAGATCCCGCCTGGGAAGCGTAAACGTATCGAAAACTTAACAGGGCTGAATCGATTTTGAATTCCCAGGCTTCACCCTGGGCCGGAGCGCCCAGAATCGCAAAGATCCCCAGTAGTGTGAGGAAACCGAAACGCAGTTTCATAAAACGATTAAAACTTTTTTGCGGCTTCACTGAGAAGTTCCTGAGTTTCGGAACTGAACCAGCAGTCGAGAAACTCGTCATTTTTTAGCCTGAAGTTTTGTTCATATCTGGCACGTATAATCTCCACACGATTGGCTTTGGAGGCCTGGAAAGCTTTGGTTGGAAGTTTGGCGACACTGGCCACGATTTCCAGGGCTTTGTCCTCGACATCCGATTTGGGAAACATCGAGGTGACAATCCCTTTTTTCGCGGCATCCGATGAATCTATGAACTCTCCGAGGTAAAGCATTTCAGAAGCGACGACGTCTCCGGCTATCCGGCGGAGTATCAAATCAGGCAGGTATGGGGCAGGCAGACCCAACTTGATTTCATTCAGGCCGATCAAGACCTTACCTAATGCGGCCACACGGTAATCGCACGCCAAGAGGAGAATAGTTCCTCCCGCTATTGCGTGAGCCTTTATCGCCGCGGCGGTCGGCACTGGAATCGTCAGGATTTCGAAGACAACCTTGTTGAAAAAATAGAAGAACTCCGTCATGCCTGAGCGGGTTAGTAGCAACAGTTTGGGAAGATCAAAGCCCATGGAAAAGAACTTCTCTCCTCCCGCCAGGACCATACCCAAGAAATCTTTTTTAACTTGAGCTATGACCCTGGAGAGTTCCTCCGCCAGATCAGGGCTGATAGCATTGGTAACCCCGTTGGAAAGCCTTACTAAGGCGAGTTCTTCTTTGCTTTCAAGTGTTACAAGTGACAACGGTGTCTCCTTTTCTGAATCACTGTAAACTCCAAGACATTATGGTTCTCTTATTTCATGCCCGCGCCAGGTATGTGGAAATAAGATGGTCAAGGACCATGTGAACATCTTCAACTGGACCATATTCACCCTTTTCTGACTTAACGTGAATCACAAATTTCGCCTTGGTCGCCATTATGCCGCCGTCAAACCCCACTATGGCCACCGATGTCGCTCCGTTTAGGTTGGCGTAGTCAAGGGCATTCACTGCGTTAGGTGAATTCCCGCTCGCGGAAATCCCTGCTACTACATCGCCGGGTCGCATCAGGTTTCGGAGTTGACCTGTGAAAATGTTCTCATAACCTATGTCATTTCCGAGACAGGTTACATAAGCCATGTTTGAGGCAATGCTAATTGCACGAAAAGGTTTCTTGCCCTCAGGAGAGGCGCAAACACCCATGTCGTTCGCAAAGTGACAGGCCGTAGCCGCGCTTCCGCCGTTTCCAAGAAAGAAGATTGTCGAGCCCCTCTCCCTGGCTTCAAGAAATAGCTCGATCACTCCCTTAATTTCTTGATGATTCAAATTGTTCAACAAATCTGTTAGTCGTTTTATGTAATTGCCGGCATAATCAAGTGGCGACTGACTACCTTCATCCATGCTTTTCATAGCGGCCCCCATAAATTCTTAAATTTCCCACTAGAATCTAGTTTATTTGGAAATGTCTTACAACCCGGTTTTTAGTCTGCCTAAAGAAAAATCTTGAATTAGTCAGGATTCTGGTCTATCAATTATTGGTTCAATCTATTCGTGGATAAATTCAGTTTACTCCCGATGAGAGGCGTTCGCCGATTTCTTGATTCATTGTCAATCTTGCTGGATTATTTATACATGCAGAGTCCAGCGCCTGATCAGATATTCTAAGTTATTGAGCTCTCTCTTTCGTTAATTATTGCCTATTCCTCAATGTTGTTTTGACTCCGAATCGCTCCACCAGGAGGAGAAAGTGGACATAATTCCTCAGATTATCGTCAGCGGAATAGCCGCGGGTGGGGTTTACGGTCTTATAGCGCTTGGCTTTGTCCTTATTTACAAGGCTACCAGTGTGCTTAACCTGGCTACCGGGGAATTTATGACACTTGGGGCGTTCATTTGCCTCACAGTGCTGATCGAATTGTCTGCGCCTTTCGGTATAGCTCTTCTGGTCACCATAGTTTTTGCCGCCTGCCTCGGCGCACTCACAGAGAAAATTATACTGCGGCCACTGATTGGGGAACCGATCATATCCGTGATCATGGTTACAATAGGGCTGGCGAGCGTCCTGAAGGGCCTGACACACATGGTTTGGACTTCCCAGTTCAAGTCGTTTCCTCCGGTTTTTCCCCCTCAACCCCTCGATTTGGGATTTGCAATAGTACCCTCCGGGCTATTGTGGGGATTCATCTTCGCAGTAATCTGCACGGTCATCTTCACAGTCATTTTCAGATACACGAGGATCGGTCTGGCTATGCGGGCTACAGCGTCGCACCAGCAAGCAGCGCTCTCAATGGGAATCAGCGTTAAGAGGATCTTTGCTATCTCCTGGAGTTTCGCTGCGATCACAGCGGCATTGGGCGGAATAATTATCGGTAACATAAGTGGAGTAAGCATACATCTTGGAGGTATAGGTTTGAAAGTCCTTTCGGTGATCATCCTTGGCGGATTAGACAGCATTATCGGAGCGATCATCGGAGGATTCATCATAGGGATACTGGAAAACTTGGCCGGTGTATATCTTGACTCCTTTTTTGGCGGTGGTGTCAAGGAAGTCGCTCCCTTTGTAATATTGGTTGTGATCTTGATGATAAGACCATACGGCATCTTTGGTAAACCTTTGATAGAAAGAGTCTAATCATAGCGCTCCGTTGCGCTTGGGGTCCGGAATGCGGTGCGGTGATTTAAAAGAATCCTATCTTGAAGACGAAAAGATTTTCCAGAGTCTGTTTGTAAAAATCTGCCTCGGGACTTTCTTTGTGGTACTGCTACTAGTGCCTTTTGTGGCCGGACCGTACGTCCTGTACATAATGAATCTGATAGGTTTTTCCATAATCGCCGCTGTTGGGTTGAATTTGCTGACAGGATTCACTGGACAAATCTCACTGGGGCACGCCGCCTTTGTTGGAGTTGGGGGTTATACCACGGCCATTCTTGTGACTCGCCTGGGTTTTCCCTTCTGGGTTGCCTTGCCGTGCGCGGGATTCGTGTCGGCCGGAATGGGATTGATCATAGGGATTCCATCTCTCAGGGTTAAAGGGCTCTATCTATGTATCGCCACGCTTGCGGCCCAGTTCATTCTGGAATTCGTTTTCGTGCACTGGGAATCCATGACCAAAGGAATTCGTGGGATTAATGTGCCTCCTCCCAGGATTGGAAGCTTCGAATTTAACACTGAGAAAAGTTATTATTTCATCACGTTTATGCTGGTCATTTTGGTGGTGGGCTTTGCCAGAAACCTTGTAAGAACAAAATGGGGCAGAGCTTTTGTAGCAATCAGAGACCGCGATCTCTCGGCGGAAATCATCGGCATAAACCTGTTTCGCTACAAGCTGGCGGCTTTTGCCATCAGCTCTTTCTTTGCGGGCATTGCGGGCGGACTGTGGGTTGGTTTCATAAAAGTAGTCACGCCTGAGCATTTTCCATTTTCTCTCTCGATACAATATCTGGCTATGGTTATTGTAGGAGGAATGGGCAGTGTTCTTGGCTCGATATTTGGCGCTATTTTTATGACGCTGACACCTGAGCTTCTCAACATGTTAGTAGGTTCAGGCAAGGAAATGTTTCCTGGGCTGGACCAGTTTTTCATACCATTGAAAGACATTATTTTTGGAGGCCTGATTGTGGGGTTCCTGGTGTTCGAACCCCACGGATTGGCGGAAATTTGGCATAGAATAAAAAACTTTTTCACTCTATGGCCTTTTTCCTATTGAACCCGGGATCGTGCGACACACATTTCGGCCGGACATAAAAAAGTATTAGGCCATTAAAGTGGCTGTTAGCCGCCTAAAATAAATGTTGATGATTTGTCAGGGCTTCTCAAATTTAACCTTACAACTGAGGAAGGAGAGCAACGAATGAAGATCAGACAACTTTGTGTTCCGGCAATTATTCTGGCCGTTCTGGTTCTATTTTCCGGCATGGTTTGGGCCCAGGAAGAAATCAAGGTAGGAGCGGTTCAACCAATTACGGGACGCTTTGCGTTCGCCGGCGTCAACATCAACGCGGGCCTTGAGGACGCCTTGATGATGGCCAACGAGGAAGGCGGAATCAATGGCAAGAAGATCAAGTACATCATGGAGGATGGGCAATACCAGTTGGATGTGGCAATCGCTGCGTTCAAGAGGATAATGAGCAGAGACAACCCTCTCGTGATGTATGGGGAGAGCACTGGTCTCGGTAAAGCAATGTCACCCGAAATTAGGGATAGGCTCAAGATTCTGTATAGTTCAACTTCCTTTTCCAGTGAACTGGCCAACCCGGCCGAAAACCCCTTCATATTTGTGCCGGGCCCCACATACGCCGATATGTTCGGCGTCCTTCTAAAATACATAGCCAAAGAAAAGCCCAATGCCAAAGTCGCGTTTTTCTACAGTGACACAGAGTTTGGGAAGGACCCCATAGAGGCGGCACGGGTCATGGCTAAGAAATTGGGCCTTGAATTAGTGGCTGAAGAAGTAGCGCAAGTGGGCGCGGTCGATGTCACCTCCCAGGTCCTGGACCTGAAACGTAAGAACCCTGATTTTGTCATCTTCCAGGGCTTCGTTGTGGCGCCGATCACATCAGTCATAAAACAGTGCAGGGATTTTGGCATGAAGACACAGTTCATGGGGACTTTCTGGGGCGCGTCCAAAATGGTATTGGAGAATCTTGGCCCGGTTGCCGAAGGTTATCTGGCGGTCAACCCATACATGTACTGGTGGAACGACGACGTTCCCATGATTAAGAAGATCAAGGCGTATACTGCGAAGACTCACCCCAAGGTTACCTACAGGGATAATTCATACATGCAGGGTTTCATGACTGGACTGATCTTTGTTGAGTGCATGAAACGCGCGGACAAGGCCGGACAGTTGAACGGGCCTGGCCTCGTAAAAGCTCTCGAGTCGCTCAAGGATTTTGATAGCGGCGGTCTTTCGGCTCCATTTACAAACAAGGACAACAAGTTCCCGGTAGCCAGAGTTTGGAAAGCAAACGTAGAGAAGAAAATATTCGAACCGGCTTCCGATTGGATGACAGTAGAGTAGGATTACGATGTCACTGACCTTACCCGGACTCCTGACGCAAAACGCGGAAAAGTTTGGAAATTCCAAGGTCGCTTTGCGCGAAAAGGAGTTCGGGATCTGGCAGTCTGTTACATGGGCCGATTATTTCGACAACGTCGGCAAAGTTGCTCTAGGTCTGTTGGAACTTGGATATGAGCCAGGGGATAAGATGGCTATCCTGGGAGATAATCGGCCGGAATGGCTCTATTGTGAACTGGCCATCCAATCTCTTGGGGGCGCGGCAGTCGGCATATTCCCCGACAGCCACGTAACGCAGATCAAATACATCCTTAATCATTCCGACGCTGTCTTTCTTGTGGTGGAAGATCAGGAACAGGCCGACAAATTTCTGGAGATTCGGGACGAATGTCCCTGCGTCAAAAAGATAATAGTCGATGATCCCACAGGCATGCGTGAATACGATTGGTCAATTTTCGTCCGTTTGGCGGATGTCCTGGAAATGGGAGCCAAACGCGGAGCTAAAAATCGTGACGAATTTGAGAACAGGCTCTCTCAGATTGATGAGAACACTATCGCGCTCATAGCCTACACTTCTGGCACGACAGGCCTGCCCAAAGGGGCCATGCTAGCCCACCGCAACATGGTTAGGATGGCCCAGAGCCAGGATTCTATAGATCCGGCCTATCCCGATGACAACCATGTTTCTTTTCTGCCTCTCCCGTGGATTGGTGAACAGATGACAGCCGTCTCGTGGAACCTTCTGAAAGGGTTCACTGTAAATTTCCCCGAGAAACCTGAGACAGTCGCGGAAAACATCCGGGAGGTTGGACCGAACATACTTTTTGCACCCCCTAGATTCTGGGAAAAAATCTGTTCTGATATTCAGGTAAAGATTCAGGACGCTGTTTGGATCAAGAGGTTGTTTTACAGGCTTTGTATGCCCGTTGGATTCAGGATGGCCGAATGCCGCCTGGCTAACAGAAAACCGTCATTGGTTTTGAAATTGTCTTACAGAGCGTCCTACCTATGTATGTTCCGATCATTGAAAAATTATCTTGGGTTGGGACACCTGCGAAATGTTTATACAGGAGGGGCCGCATTAGGTCCGGAGATTTTCAACCTCTTTCAGGCGCTAGGAGTTAACATCAAGCAGCTATACGGCCAGACGGAGACTTCAGGCATCAGCGTAGGCCATAGAAATGGAGAAATCAAGCTCAGCACTGTGGGTAAACCGATACCCGGTGTCGAAATACAGATTTCGGATACCGGAGAAATCCTCACTCGAGGGGACACTGTTTTTGTGGGCTACTACAAGGACGAAGAAGCAACAAGAAGGACCCTCATCGATGGATGGCTACATTCAGGAGATAATGGACTACTGGATGAAGACGGTCATCTCATAGTCGTCGATCGAATGAAGGACGTCATGCAGTTGGCCGATGGTTCAAAATTCTCGCCGCAACTAATAGAAAATAAATTGAAATTCAGTATTTACATATCTGAAGCCGTGGTTGTCGGCAAAGACCAGCCTTTTGTTGCCGCCATGATTAACATTGACATGAATAATGTCGGCAAATGGGCCGAAAGCAGAAAGATGACGTACACGACCTACACCGATCTGTCTCAAAAGCCGGAGGTCTATGAGCTTATCGCCGGCGAAATTACCGCAATTAACAAATCGTTGCCAAAGGCGGCGTGGGTAAGAAAATTCGTCAATTTGCACAAAGAACTGGATGCGGACGACGATGAAATGACTCGTACCAGGAAGGTCAGACGATCCGTAGTTGAAGAACGATATTCCATGCTCATTGATGCGCTCTATGGCAACAGGGACATCCTTGATGTTTCTTCAGACATAAAATATCGCGACGGTAAGGGTTTTCGTATGCAGACATCAGTTCAAATCAAGACAGTTCCTGATCCAAGATAGTAAACAGGGAATCAACGATGATCAGCGCTATAAAGGCGGCCGCAAATTCTCCCCTGCTGAAACTTGAAGGCTTATTTCTAAAGTTTGGCGGTGTGCTCGTTCTGTCGGATGTGTCACTGGAGGTTTACGATGGAGAAATTTTCTCCATCATCGGGCCAAACGGAGCAGGCAAAACATGTTTGTTGAACTGTGTAAACCGATTCTATCATCCTGAGAGGGGAAAGATATTCTTTCAGGGAAGTGACATAACACATTGTAAGACGCACGAAATTGCATCCATGGGTATTGCCAGGACTTTTCAGAATGTTGAGCTTTTCAAGGGGATGACGGTCATCGACAACATTAAGCTGGGACATCATGTTCACTTGAACACGGGGATTCTGTCGGCCGGCTATTACTTTGGAAGCGCTCGACGGACCGAGCTTGAGCTTAGGAAAGAAATTGAAGAGACAATTATTGACCTTTTGGAGATAGAAAGTATTCGCAAGAAGAAGGTCGGGACGCTTCCCTATGGGCTCCAGAAGAGAGTTGAACTTGCTCGCGCCCTCGCCATGAAACCAAAGCTACTTCTCCTTGATGAACCTGTTACAGGAATGAATCTTGAAGAAACAGAGGACATGGCAAGATTCATCCTGGATATTCATGAAGGATGGGGGGTCACAATAATATTGATTGAACATGATATGGGCGTTGTCATGGACATTTCGAACCGTGTATGCGTTCTAGATTTTGGCGTCAAAATAGCCGAAGGGGAACCTGTAGACATAAGAACAAATGATCGGGTAATCAGCGCTTATCTTGGAACAAAAGATCTTGCCTATTCCAGGCTTGGGGGCTAGAGCAAATGTCTCCTTTACTCGAGGTCAACAACCTGGAAGTGACATATAATCAGGTGATCCTTGTACTCAAGGGTATGTCCCTTAATGTTGATGAGGGACGTATCGTCACGATACTTGGGAACAACGGCGCTGGTAAAAGCACTACTCTAAAGGCCATATCAGGATTGCTCAAATCAGAAGATGGAGAGATAACAGACGGGTCAGTGTCGTTCAGAGGCGAGCGTATAGACAGGATGGACCCTGAAAAAATTGTCAGAAAAGGCTTGTTTCAAGTTATGGAGGGACGAAAGGCATTTGAGGATCTTACAGTCGAGGAAAACCTCCTGGTTGCGGCTCATATCATAAGAGACAGGAAACAGATCAAGCACGACATTGAAAGAGTGTATCATTATTTCCCAAGGCTGACCCAAAGAACAAAAGTTGCGGCAGGCTATATCAGTGGTGGGGAACAACAGATGCTGGTAATAGGACGGGGTTTGATGTCCCATCCTAAACTTTTGCTGCTAGATGAGCCATCCATGGGGCTTAGCCCTATGCTGGTAGGAGAAATCTTTGAAATTATCCAGCGCATCAACCGCAGTGAGGCGGTCACCATTCTCCTGGTCGAGCAGAACGCTCACATGGCCTTGAGCATTGCCGATCACGGATACGTTATGGAGAATGGTCGAATAGTCCTCGACGACACCGTAGAAAAGCTCAGGGAAAATGAGGATATTAAGGAATTTTACCTTGGGATCACAGAGCATGGCGCTCGAAAGAGTTACCGTAATGTGAAGCACTACAGAAGAAGGAAGCGGTGGCTTACCTAATCTGTGGATAAAATTCCCGGTTTGTGTTTAGAATGAATTTCATCAACATTCCATTCATAAGAAACGGGGGGTGAATTCTGAGAAGGCAATATCAATGTTTAAGGTTAATCCTGAATACATGAGTAAAATAATGGAGGCTACGAATAATTGTCCATATTTCAGGCTTCAGAACATGCGTCTCCTAAATTTTGACGCTGGAATCTCCAAACTAGAGATCGATATCGACCCTGGAAAACATTATCAGCCCTTCGGCATAACGCATGGTGGCGTAGTTTGTTCGATCATAGACGCCGCTGCGTTCTGGGCGGTATACGGTCAGGCCCCGGAGAATGTAGGGATGACATCGGTAGATCTCAAGTTGAACTATCTCGCTCCCGCCAGTGGAACCAAACTGCTCGCTCAGGGGAAGATGGTCAAGCTTGGAAAAACACTCGGGTATGGCCAGGCGGAAGTCCTAGATGAAAATGGGAAAATCCTGGCTGCAGGGGCATCCACGTTGATGGTAATCCCTGAACTTCCTTTCAAATACGCTGGACAGTTGCCTCCAAAGTTCCTGTAAAAAGGACGACTTTGATCGTTTGTTTTTTAAAGGGGGGTACATCGAGCCTCCGGGCTTGACTAAATGGGTAATTTTCTGCTATTTTTATAAGGTATGGCTCTGTAGTCCCCGTTGAGATTGCCTTGCGTCATCAGCTAGCGGCGCTGGTTCTCCGGTGAGGGCGACCTGGAGTTACTGAACCCGTCAGGTCTGGAAGGAAGCAGCGGAAGTAATCTCGGGGGTCGGCCCTCTCCAGAGGGTCGGCGCTTTTTATTTTATCTTTGTGGATTATCTTTAAAATATGTCCTCTTATTTGGTACTTGCGCGTAAATATAGACCAACAACTTTCACCGAAGTGGTGGGGCAGGACCACGTCATTACGACTCTTAAAAATGCGATATTATCGGGCAGAGTCGCTCACGCATTTCTTTTCTGTGGTGTGCGGGGTGTAGGAAAAACTACCGTCGCCAGAGTTCTGGCAAAATCACTGAATTGCACCGGAAGGACATCTGTTGATGCGGATCCATGTTGTGTTTGCACCTCCTGCAAAGAGATTGCCGCCGGGTATGCAGTAGATGTACGGGAAATAGATGGAGCTTCACACACGTCAGTAGATAACATAAGGGATATAAACGAGAATATTAAATATCCGCCAGTCTCATCAAATTACAAAATTATTATTATTGATGAAGTTCACATGATTTCCATGAATGCTTTCAACGCGTTGTTGAAGACTCTGGAAGAGCCTCCCCCTCATGCCAAGTTTATTTTTGCCACGACCGAATCTCACAAGGTTCCCGCAACAATCAATTCAAGGTGTCAGAGGTTCAACTTCAGGACAATTTCTGTAAAGGATATATCACTTGGCATGGCAAATATCCTGGGGAAAGAAGAGATACAGTCATCTCCCGAAGCGCTTGATATGATCGCGAGAGAAGCCCAGGGATCTTTTCGAGACGCCTTGAGCCTGCTTGACCAGGTAATTGCTTTTGCAGACGGCGGAATTGAGGTTGCCACTGTTCAGAACATACTCGGAATTGGATCCAGGGAGATTTTTTTTCACATTCTTGAGGCTATGATAAACCGCAAACCTTCCGGTGCTCTTGAAGCCATGCATCAGGTCTTCGATCAGGGATACGACCCCGAGCAATTTACTCTGGACTTAATCCGATTTGTCAGGAATCTTATACTTGTTTCCCACGACACAAATGATGATCATCTATTAGATATGATTGATGTAACCGAATCGGAACTCGATTCTCTAAGAAGAATGGTCGGCACAACCACGCCGGAGGACCTGAGCAATCTTTTCTCCATTCTCTTGAAAAGCGAGGCGGAAATAAAAAAATCCAGTATTCCTGTGGTTGCTCTGGAAATGACCATTATCAAAATGTGCATGGCTCCAAGGCTGGTAGATCTTTCGAGTCTTCTCAACAAGATTAATTCACGAGGTACCAGGCACAGTCCTGGCATGGATAGCGGCAGAGGGGAAATCCCAACACTTCCCGTTTCAAGGATGAAGACCTTGGAAAAGACGGATTCGGACCTCTGCTCAGATTCAATTCTGATCCGGTCATCGGAACATGGCAATCATCCAAGACCTGAGACCAAAACCGAGCGGTTCACGATAACGGATATAAGACCTGTCCCGTCAGGCGCTCCAGGGGAAGTCTGGGAAACTCTGAAACAAACTATGCAAGAAAGGGGACTTGATGGTTTAGTCCTCTCCATGCTGGACCATGGAGAACTTATTTCTTACGGACCTAATGAAGTTGAGATTGGATTCACCAAGAGCTTTTACAGAGACCAGTTTGAGTCCTATCTTAAGACGAAGCCTGAGTTGAATGCGGTTATAGAGAGTATTTTCGGAGCCGTTCAAACAAAAGTTCTGGTTCTTTCAACAAAAACCTCCCTGAAGGAGGAAAAACACTATTCCGAAACTCTTGATGGGCAATCGGATATGCATCGAGCAATGCGTAAAGAAGCCATGGAAAATTTAATCGTTCGTGAAGCTTTGAAGGTATTTGAAAATAGTTCGATAGAAGAAGTCCGTATCATAAGTAACTAAAATACAAACCATTGCCATTAAGGAATATAAATCTCATACTTAGGAGTCTTTCATGTCAGGATGCAAAAGTTGCTCAGGATGCCGTCCTGAGTCTACCTTCAAGCCAATTGAAAAATTGGAAAAGCTATCTAAAGAAAATCGTTCAGGTAATCCTCGCTATCCGCATATCGTTCCCGGCTGTCAGGCAATATTGACAGACGAATCGAAACAGCTGATCGTAGAAGTTCTCTCCGATGAGTGTGATGAAACGACCGACCGATTCACGCTGAAGATTGAAAGAGTTCTCCGCAGTTCGGAAGAAAGTGATGCCTCACCTACGATAAGAATTGACCAGGCTGCGGGAAAAAGCAGATGGAATTTGCAGGCGCTTATTTAAAAGTCAGCGCCGGACTAAATGGAACTTGACGCATCGGCAATTGCTGATACGCTGAGTAATTATAGTGGCTTTTCCTCGGGCGCTTGGAGCTTACCAGCGCTTGACCTCTGAACTGTAGACAGCACATTGCTTCCTTTCAGGTTTTCAGGAAACACTTATGAAAACTTTTTCATCAACGGACATAAAAGTTTGTGACGGCAAAGATGGAGCCCCCTCATATGTAGCGGTAGAAGGCAAGGTTTACGATGTTTCCGGTAGTTTGAAATGGAAGGAAGGGAATCATATGAGACGTCACCAGGCGGGAAATGATCTCACCGCAGACATCAAATCCGCCCCTCATGGGCTCGACGTTCTCAGCAGGGTCACTTTGATCGGGCAATTGAAGACGGAAACAAAAATCTACCATTCAACAGCTCGGGCAAAAACCGAAGCGATTCTAGAAAAGCATCCTTTTTTCAGAAGACATCCTCATCCGGCAGTTGTTCATTTTCCTTTGGCTTTGCTCATGATGAGTTTCTTTCTTGAAATTTCAGCAATTGTAATGGCGTCCGATAGGACTGAATGGGCCGCTTACTTATCTTTGATTGTTGGAACAATCACTGTGCCGGCTGCAATTGTAACGGGTTATTTTACATGGTGGATAAATTATGAGGCTAAGGAGTCGCCGATCATCAACACCAAGAAAAAATTAGCGTGGCTGGCTTTTATATTTGGTTTAGGGGCTTTTATGATCAGAACTTTTGCAGTAGCGTCCCCTTTGCAACTGGAGGAAACCATGATGCTGGTCTACGTTGGAACTTTACTGATACTGTCAGGATTGGTTGCGGCCATTGGTTTCCTGGGAGGCAAGTTGACTTTCCCTTATGACTGATTTTACTAGGGCACGTAGTTGACCCAAAGAATTCAATTGACATGGAAATTAGGACATTGGCATTTTTAATATGTTAAGAGAAAGACTTTCGAACTTAAAGATCTTTCTGGGCCTTTCTCGCACACCGCACGGACTCCTGGATGTAGCTACACCGGCTATGGCCGCCATGCTTCAACTTGGCCATTTTCCTCCATTATTCACGATAATTCTTGGTTTGATCACCGCATTCGCCGGCTACACGGCAGTGTATGCGATGAACGATCTTATAGACGTAAATGTGGACAGGGAAAGGCTGGCTTTGAAGAAAAAATCCGAGGCCGTGTTTCATGTCGACGAAGTCATGGCGGAACACCCCGTCGCCCAAGGATTGATACCTTTTTCCAAGGGCCTTCAGTGGGTAGGGCTGTGGGCTCTGTTGGCAATGATTGGAGCCTTTATTCTCAATCCTTTTTGCGCAGTTCTGTTTGTTCTTTCGGCCCTCTGTGAATTCATTTACTGCAAACTTCTAAAAATAACCCATCTAAAGATAATTGCCTCGGCTATAGTAAAAGCCACGGGTGGTCTGGCTGGAATTTACGCTGTAAACCCTACTCCTCCAATCGGTTTTGTCATTTTTGTCTTTTTCTGGTTAGCCTGTTGGGAGATTGGAGGCCAGAATATAGCCAATGACATAGTCGACATGGAAGACGACAAGCTAGTTGGAGCTAGGACCACGCTTACAGTAAAGGGACTGAACACTTCCGTATTTGTCCTTATCGCAACCGTCTCGATGGCGTTCTTTGCGGGCGTAACCGTCTTTATTGTGGCCGGTTCAGGAGTCGGTTTGCTCTACCCGATAGGAGCCACAATACTCGGATACTTTCTCCTATTGAAACCGGCAAAGGTTGTTTACGAATCGCCAGGCCCTAGAGAAGCTGCTTCACTATTTAACAGGGCTAGTTACATGCCTTTAAGTTTTCTCCTCCTTACGGTTATTTCAATTCTTTTGAATCAGTGGAAAATTTATTTTTGAAATATTGGAGAATAATAATTAGTCAAACTCGGAAAGACTACTGAAGATCTTTTTTTGATTGGAAATAAATTGGTGTCACAGCAAAACAAGCAAATGCTGATGAATTGGCCGGAGAGGGTTTGGATTTATAGTCCATTGAGGCTTATCTTTCAAAAGAGAGAGATGCGCAAATGGATACGAATCGGCCTTCCGCCAAATCGGCAAATTGCGCTGGAGATCGGTTGTGGACTTGGGAGGGGCGCAAAGCTAATTTCTGACAGCATGGGATTTCAGGATGTGATAGCGTTCGATCTTGAAACCAAGCTCGTGCGGAAGTCCCGTAACGGGTTAGGGAAGACATCCGTAAAGAATTTACATTTTCTGACAGCCGACGCGCAGAATTTACCCTTCCCCGATCAATCATTTGACGCAGTATTCAACTATGGAATTATTCATCATGTTTTGGATTGGAGGCAGTGTCTTGCTGAAATTCATAGGGTGATGAAGCCACTCGCTATTTTCTACTTCGAAGAAATTTACCCTCCGCTGTACGCAAACTGGCTCTTTAACAAAATGCTTAGACACCCCAAAGAAGACAGATTTTATGAATCTGATTTTCTAGGTCAGCTATCAGGTTTGGGTATGAAAGTTCGGGACGGAACGAAAACAGGATCACGATTTGGTGTGATCGGCGCGGCGCAAAAACATTAGAAAAACCTGGAAATGAACCGTATTATCGAATAGAGTCATATTCGGCGTTTCATTAGCTACTCAACCAAGGATACCAATTTGAATTACATTTCACTTGTAATGGGAACAGCCATTCTGACGTTCATTGTGTATTTTTGGTCAGCGCGTATGCGCGACATCTTGGACAATACGAGATGGGTCCCAGTTCTGGCGCCTGACAAACCAACGGCTATCCCAGAAATTCCTCCCCTGATTTCCATAATAGTCCCGGCCCACAATGAAGAAATCATGATCAGGTCATGTCTTGAGTCCGTAATTGCGCAGGATTATGCGGACCTGGAGATAATTTGCGTTAATGACAGATCAACGGACAGGACTGCAGAGATAGTAGCTGAATTATTCCAGGGCAGATCTAATTGCAGGCTCATATCAATCAACGACAGACCGTCCGGCTGGACAGGGAAATGTAATGCCCTTCATGAAGGAGTTAAATATTCTTCGGGGGATTGGCTCGCATTTCTTGACGCAGATAGTCGTCTCCATAGTTCAACTTTAAGGCAGTGCCTGGACGAGGCTTTGAAACGAAAAATAAATCTGGTGACGCTTTCGCCAAAATTCGAACTCGACACATTCTGGGAAAAAGCCCTTGTTCCTACTTTTGCAGCCATGGCGGCAATAATATTTCCGCTGGCAAAGGTCAACAACCCCAAAAGTCCTGTCGCCACAGCTAATGGCATGTTTTTTATCATAAGCCGCTCGGCGTATGAAAAAATAGGCGGGCATTGCAATGTGAGAGACCTTGCAGTGGAAGATATAGGAATAGGGAAAAGGATAAAAGCCTCCGGAATGGGACTATTATTCGCAAATGGCAAAAATCTCTTGAGTACGAGAATGTATTCCGATTTTAAGCAGTGCATGCACGGCTGGACTAGAATCCTCTGCGCTGCTATGAATTACAAAATCACAACTGTCCTCAGATATCTGGCCATGCACGTAATGGTAAGTCTCCCATCATTTATCCTTGCAGCCTACCTCTTTACCCAGCCCGCTATTGAGCTCTGGCCAAATTTCTGGTTTCTTCTTCCTTTGGCGGTTGGCGTGCAGATGACCTTAATCCCATGCTTATTCGCCGATCAGTTGGGCGCTCCCAGGAAATATTCAGTTTACATCATACTTGGGAACCTTATGCTGGTATGGATGTTTCTTGTTATGTTAAAAAAGATAGGATTCAGGGACGCTTTACAATGGAGAGGGACTACATACTGTTACACGCGTTATCAACCCAAACGGCTTGATCCTTCGCAGGTGGAGATTTCAGAGGCTCCTAATGGTTTAGGATCATTTCAGACCGTCAATGAATCTGAAACTTTTGAGAGGCCATCAAGCTTTTCATAACCAGATCCATAAATAGTTCATTCGATCATCAGAAATCAATTTCAAACGCTTTGTTTATGATTTCCAGGGCAATATCGGGCAAACCATAATCATCTAGCCTCTCCCGTGGCGCCCAACAGGCCTCACAGGCGTCACTGCCAGCCACTAATTCGCCTTCAATCAGCAAACATCGGTAGTCTACTATAACGTAATGATATTTAACCCGATCTCTTGAATCCGAAATAATGCGTTCCACCAGTTGAACCATCGGTCCTTGGCGCACTCTCAATCCGGTCTCCTCCCATGCCTCGCGTATCACGGCCTCTGAGAGGGTCTCGCCCACTTGCGCCAATCCGCCGGGAATACTCCATTCCCCAATGGAGGGATCTTGGGCGCGACGGACGAGAACAACCGATAGCCCTTTGATAATTATGGCCCCTACTCCGATTAGGGGCCTTTGCGGATATTCTCTGGAAATCTTTCTTTCACAAATTGTGATTCTGTTCACCAATTTCATGAAAAAGGCAGATAATCCTGAAGGGTAGCTTTTCTACGAGGTCTATCCTTGCTCAGTATTTCTTCTTTAGGTTCCTGACCGTGGACGTCTGAATCACTTTCAGTAGCTTCTGTTGAATTATTCTCCGCATTGGACAACGGATTTGGTTCAAGCTCCGTCTTAGAATTAATTGAAACCTCGAGTGTTTCCGAAACAAGCTCCAAAGATTCGTCTCTTTCTTCCAACAACGATATCTTTTCCTCAATTGGCTTGGTCTTTTTCCGACTCCTGCGCCTTTTTTTGGGAGCCTTTGTCTCTGTTTCTTCAGGATTCGTAGCAATTCCGGTCTCCTGAAGAACCAGTTGCTCTTCTGCTGGTTCAATGATGTCCGGTGGAGGTTCAAGCAGTTCAATTACCCGGGTTGTGGCAGTGGCGTGAGCCTCGTCTTCCTTGACTGATTCTACTGTCATCTGACTATCCGGGAGATTGCTCTTTCCCAAAATTACTATCCTGGATCCATGCTGAGATTCGAGCTCAAAAAGTTCCGCTCTCATGAAGTTGAGCAGGTGATCCGCAACCTGGGATGGCACCGTGGCCCTAACTTCCTTGATGTCCCCTTTGGCGAGGATTGCCTTGATTTTTCTGAAAGCGTACAGAGAAGTTGTTTCAGGAGCTCTCAGCCTTCCGGTCCCTTCGCAGAGAGGGCAGTCATGAAATTCACCTTCCCCCAGCGAAGGTCTTAACCGTTGTCGTGAAAGCTCGAGTAACCCCAAAAGAGACATTCTGGAGACTTTAGTTCGTGCTCGGTCCCTCTTCATAGCCGCCTTAAGGGTTCTTTCAACATCCTGAATATGCTTCTTGTTTATCATGTCAATGAAATCAATCACTATGATTCCACCCAAGTCCCTTAATCGAAGTTGACGCGCTACTTCAGTGGCGGCTTCCATGTTCACCACGTAAGCGGTGTCTTCCACTTCCTTCTCACGCGTGGCCTTGCCGGAGTTCACATCTATAGTGACCATCGCTTCAGTTGACTCGATTATGATGTAACCACCTGATTTCAATCTAATCTTACGGCTATAAACTTTTTCAATCTGCTCTTCGAGTTGGTACTTGTTAAAAAGTGGGCGCTTTTCCTGATAGTGTTTCACAAGCTTCTCGTACTTGGGCATCACCTGTCTGAAGAAATCGCTGGCCTTCTTGTATACTTCTCTATCGTCTACGAGAATTTCGGTTATGTCATTGGAGAAATGTTCTCTAATGGCACGGACCACGAGGTCATGTTCCTTGTGTAGCAGACAGGGCGCCTGTTCTGACGCCATACTTTTTTCTATGGTCTTCCAAAGCCTCAACAGATAGTTCAGGTCTCTTGATAGTTCAGTCTTGGTTCTCCCCAGACCTGCCGTCCTTATAATGAACCCCATGTTTTCGGGCGGGGCCAATTGTTTGAGAATTTCCTTGAGCTCTCTTCTTTCGGCTTCTTCCTCTATTTTCCTCGAGACACCGTATAGGTCGGCCCCCGGCATCAAGACCAGATATCTGCCCGCGAGAGAAATGTTGGTGGTCAGGGCGGCCCCTTTATTTCCCCTCTCTTCTTTGACTACCTGCGCCACAACGTGGTCATCTTTCTTGAATACGTCCTGAATTCTGGGTCTACGCTTGGATGTATGAAAAGACTCAGGAAAATATGATGGATGAACATCGTTGATGGACAGAAATCCGTTTTTTGAAGCGCAGTAACTTACAAACACCGCCTGAAGTGACGGTTCAACGCGGGTTATGACACCCTTGTATATGTTACCCACAGTGGACTCTTTAGGCCCACCTTTGACGTCAAGCTCATCAAGCTCGCCGTCAACTACTACCGCCACCCTGCATTCCTCAGGATGGCTTGAATTAATTAGCATCTTTTTAGTCATTTTTTCTTGGTGAATTCTTCCTCTATCATTATGCGGTTCTACCGCGGTTCAACTTGTTTTTCGATGTTTTTAATTTCCGTGTCGGATCTGGCTCGCCAATCCCTCTCAAATTCAAAGAGCCTCTTCCACATGGGCTTCTTCCCAAACCCTGACACGGCTGAAAAGAATTCCATAGATATTGTGGATCCCCATTTTTCAAGCATGGCCCGTTTCATCGTCGCGCGTTCTGCTTGCCCCAACTTGTCTGCCTTGGACATAGCGACAACAAACGGGATACTCCTGAATTGAAGAAACCTGATAAGTTCCTCATCCAGCGGTGTTGGCTCACGCCTCGAATCAACTATCACAACGACACCGGATAATTGTGATCTTTCATTCAAATATGTGTTTACCATAGGGGCCCATGAACGACGAACTTCCATGGGAACCGAAGCATAACCGTAACCAGGCAAATCAACAAACATAATTACTCGGTTGATCAAAAAGAAATTTATCTTCCTCGTAAGACCGGGAGATTTTGATGTCCTGACCAGATTCTTTCTTCCCAACATGGTGTTTATCATGGATGATTTTCCGACGTTGGATCTCCCGGCGAAGGCTATTTCCGGCAAATTACCTGTCGGATAGTCTTTTCTATCCTCAGCGCCGCGAACGAAATCAGCGCTTGTTATTTTCATGAAACACCAGTGGCAAAGAAAACAGTTTTGGCTATCATCTTCCTGTTCAAAGTCATTCTGAGTTTGTGGGGATTGCTAAGGTCCAGGGACAAGGCACAAATCTCTGAAAGGACTGTCCAAAATGGAATTGGCGGAGGCGCATGGGAATCGAACCCACCCAGAACGTTATTAGCGCCCTGCTTACGGTTTTGAAGACCGCGGAGCCCACCAGAGCTCTACCGCCTCCTCTGTTTCGGATAATTTCCGATTCTTTTTCTATTATATTACACATTTGACATTTTCTAGCAACCGCTGTTTTTAAAGTAAACCCAATGTTTGGATTAATAGAACGGATAATTTGAAAAACTGACACTGTCAAATTATATTGAGTTCGTAACCTTGAAGAAATGTTTATTCTAACGTAACAGAAATTCGAGCGCTAAGTGTAACATCAAGAGGTTAAAAATGCAGTGCGTCGAAGTTAAAGCCGGATACTTTAGTCCCGTTGTCGGTTGGTTGGAGATTAAGGCCGACGATGGCGGAGTGACCAATATTTCTTTTGTGGAACACGCTGAAAATTCACGTCGACCGGTGTATCATCCAATTCTGGAAACATTTTTGACAGAACTCGATGACTATTTTTCCTTAAAATCAGGGGCCTTCTCAACACCGGCGCATTTCACCAGTGGGACCCCGTTTCAGATAAAAGTCTGGAATGAACTGATGAAAATTCCCGTCGGCGAAACGAGATCGTATTCTCAAATCGCTGAATCCATTGGCCATCCAAAAGCCTACCGTGCGGTTGGATCGGCAAACGGAAAAAACCCACTCCCTATATTGATCCCCTGTCACAGGGTCATAAACTCAAATGGATCTTTAGGTGGATACAGTTCGGGCATCGAAGTCAAAAAGACCTTGCTGGATCTTGAAAAAACATACGCAGTCGCTATCCCAAGCGAAGTTGAGACTACACTAGTCATCGTCTCCAATCACCCCGAAGAAGTCGCTCGAGAGATCTCGAAACTGGAGCGAATGGCGGATCTACGCTTGGGCCCTCTTCATGAAGATTGCTTTGAGGACACTTATTTTGACCTGCCAGGTGGGATCCTTTCGGGTATGATGTGGGCTCTTCGTTCGAGACGTTTCCGTACCCACGAAAAAATAACGTTTAAAGGCCCGGCTTCGGAAACAGAAGCTGGCGCATTGGAACGCCCCGAGCATGAAATGGAATGGGACACTGACGCGCCACAAAGGATCAGCACATTTTTGAAGAACTTAAAAATCCGCGTTAACTCACCTAAAGCGGGATACACCGAGAATTCAGAGGAATTTCTTCAAACCATCGGATTCCGTAAAATTCAAAGGCGACAGACCACAAGGATGACCCGCATGATATTTGCCGAAGGAAACCAAAGCCCCGTAGGGGAGCTCGCGATTGATGAAGTTGTTTTCTCGGCCGGTTCCCGGCAGATGATGCACTACGAAATTGAGATTGAATCACTCTCCAGATTCGATCATAGCGCAATAAAGGCGGCTATGTCCTTCCTGACTGAGAAGTTCTCATCTTCTTTGGCGCTATGGAAATACGACAAACTTACCACAGTCAATGCCATTACTGAGTTAATTGGATGCGGGAGATTGGACGGGATCTCATCTGAAGGTCATCTGGAAAAGTCCGCTTATGATAAGATTCTTTTCGAACTGGAAGGTGAATAAGTTGTGCGGTCGTTACTTATTAGTAAGCTCAGGCAAAGAAATTGCCGAAGAGTTTGAATTGAGGGGCTTTCCTGAAGTTGAGCCTCGTTATAATATTGCGCCCTCTCAGGAAGCGCTGGCAATAAGAGTTGATCCTGGGAAAACTCCGCCGAAGAGGGAGTTGTTTTTTTTACGGTGGGGACTGATACCTTCCTGGACCAAAGACACGTCGAGCCTCAAGGAGCTTATAAATGCACGTTGTGAGACCGTTGCGATTAAACCCGCCTTCCGTTCGAGTTTCAAGAAAGGTAGGATACTAATTCCATCTAACGGTTTTTACGAGTGGAAGAGACTTGATTCGGGTCAGCGTCAGGCGTATTTGATACATTTTGATGGTTTTAAGCTTTTCGCATTTGCCGGCATCTTCGACGAATGGAAAACGCCATCTGGAGAAATCATCAAAACTTATGCGATTGTAACTACAACAAGCGCCGATTCCATTAAATCAATCCACGACAGAATGCCTGTAGTAGTTTCGAGAAAAGACTACAGGCTTTGGCTGGAATCTACTGATACAGCTTCGCAGGATTTTAGAAATTTATTGGGACCCCTTCGCAACGACAGCTTCCGAATCACCGAGGTAGGTATGAAAGTAAATAGACCCGATTACGACAACCCCGATTGTATAGAACCCTCCAAAACCACTGCTAACTATGCGAATCAATCCGTCCAAAAATCTCTCGACTTCACAAGATGATTACCCATCTAAGGCTGGGAGCGTCTTTTGTACAGTAACGGAAGGTTGGTCCATTAGGAATTTTTTGTGAAGAACCGCGCACTGTATTTGGGCCATACTAATGGGGTACTCGATATCTGACACATGCCGCTTATATTTCCGCACAATCAAGACGGCACGTTTTTCCCTTTTGACTATCGCTGCGATGCTGGCGCTGGGATTCACAACCAGGTACTCGGGATTGGACGCGACTTTATGATTGACCTTTGATAAAACAGGTTTTCTGTATCCGTTTTTCGGGACCCTTCTTGGATGGCTTGGGGTTGCTCTTACGGGTTCGGATTCGGCCTCCAACGTATTATTGGGGAGCTTGCAGAGAATTTCCACTGAGCAGATCGGAATAAGCCCCACCCTTAAGGCTTCAGCCAATAGCGCTGGTGGGATAATGGGGAAGATGATAGACGCCCAGAGTATTGTTGTGGCCAGCACCGCTACTCAATGGTATGGACATGAGGGAAATATCTTGCGTTGAGTCTTCTGGCACAGCTTGGCTTTAGCCTCTCTCATGGGAGTCCTAGTTTTTCTTCAGGCCTAGGTTTACCCATTCACGCTCATGGTGGTAAGATGAGCGGACTGTAGCGTTGTTGATTCCCGTTCGTTGGGATTTCTTAAAGTCGGGTCGGTTCAAGGAGCTGAGGTAATAAAATGAGAGTTCAACTTTTTGCGACTTGTCTTATCGACACATTTTTCCCTGAAACCGGAGAAGCTGTTATTAAACTTCTCCGACATTTCGGTGTCGACATCGTATACCCCAAAGAACAAACCTGTTGCGGAAAACCCCCTAACAGCGCTGGGTATCGTAAAGAAGCCAGACAAGCGGCGGAACATTTCATTTCAGTTTTTGAAGGGTCCGACCCGATTGTGATTCCATCTGGATCATGCGCCTCAATGGTTAAAAATCATTACCCTGAGCTGTTCAAAGATGATCCAAGAATGTTTAGGAAAGCTGAGGCCGTGGCTCGGAGGACTTTTGAATTCTCACAATTCCTGACTCATGTTCTAAAAGCCAATGAGACAGGATTTCCAAACGGTCACGGTAAAATAACCTATCACGCGTCATGTCAGCTAACCAGGGAACTAGGTGTGAAGACTGAACCCCTGGATTTGATCAAATCCATTCATGGAGCGGAATTTGTCCCCATGACCAACGCCGACCGCTGTTGCGGGTTCGGGGGAGTTTTTATGGGAAAGTTACCGGAAATATCAATGGCGCTAGCGGATGACAAAGTTGACTCAATATTGGAAACAAACGCCGACATTGTTACAGGATGCGACCATGGCTGCCTGATGAACATTATGGACGCGGCAAAACGCCGGAACTTGAGTTTTGAGGTCAAACACCTCGCTGCAGTTTTAGCGGAGACGCTATGAAAAAATCCACGCGGACGAGTCGGATCAACTTCAGGGCGAACTCCAGGGAAGCTCTACAAAATAACTCTTTACGGCATGCGATGAGATACGCCACTGACACATTCAGAGATAAGAGATTCAACGGCATCCAGGGAGTTCCTTTCGAAGAATGGCGTCAGCGGGCTTCCGATCTCAAAATCAGCGTGCTTGAGAACCTTTCTGGGTATGTGGACCAGTTTGCGGCCAACGCCACCCGACGTGGGGCTATCGTCCATAGGGTGTCGGACGCGGCCCATGCGCGGGAACTGGTAGGCTCCATTCTGCACGATCATCACGCTAGAAATATTGTCAAAGCCAAATCTATGATCACAGAAGAGATTTATTTAAACAAATACCTAGATGACCGTGGTTTCAGGGTAATCGAGACAGACCTGGGAGAATATATCGTCCAGATTGCAGGAGAAACCCCGTCGCATATTTTGGCTCCCGCGCTTCACAAGACTCGCGACCAGATCGGTAAGCTGTTTTGTGAGAAACTTGGTTGTGATTTCAGTGATGAACCTCATGTATTGACTAATACGGCTCGAAAAGTTCTGCGGCCTGAATTCATAGAAGCGGATGCGGGGATTTGCGGCGCGAATTTCTTCGTGGCTGATACCGGAAGCATCGTGCTTTTCACAAACGAGGGCAACGGCCGAATGGTAACTACCCTGCCCCCTCTCCTAATCGTTGTGACCTCGATTGAGAAAGCTTTACCCTCAATCAAGGACTTGCCCCTTTTCATGAGACTCCTACCCCGCTCAGCCACGGGACAGGTCCTTTCAAGTTATCTGTCCATAATTTCAGGAGACCAAATACCTGGATTGCCCAGTGGAAGCAGACGTCTCCACGTAATCCTCCTCGATAACGGAAGATCGGAAATAGCCGCTGGACCATATAGAGATATCCTTAAATGTATTAGATGCGGAGCATGTATGAATGTTTGCCCTGTATACGGAACGGTCGGCGGTCACGCTTATGAATCGACGTATCCAGGTCCGATGGGCGTGATACTAAGCACCCTTCTCAATGGTCTTGAGCACTCTCACCCGTTATTGGACGCGACAACCCTCTGCGGCGCCTGCTCAGAAGTCTGCCCGGTTAAAGTCCCTCTGTTGAAACTCCTGTATGAATTGCGTGAAAGGAGGGTTGAAGATGGTTACGCAAGAAGTCTGGAGAGATTCGGGATGTTCGGCTTTGGTCTTGCCGCCAATTCCCCGCTTTTCTTTCAAACAGGACAGGCTCTAGCCAAGGCCTTCTGGTCATTGGCAAGGTTGTTATCCCCGGTGACGGTCAATCGTCTCCCTGTTCCCACAGACAGGACATTCAAACGGAGGATGTCGTGAAAAACGAAGAAGTGATCCGTATTTTTATGGAAAACGCCTCCAAAGTAGCTGCTGAGCCGTTTTGGGTGACCAACTTGAGTGAAATGAATCAGATCCTTGGGAAAATACTGGAGAACGATACCGCCATTTATTGCCCCAACATGAGCGAACTGGAGAAATCAGTTCAGATTGATCCTACACGTCGAGTCGACACTTTTATGCGCGCCACGGCGACAGTTGAAGAAGTCGTAGCCGGGGTAGCCGAAACAGGCTCTATTGTGGTAACCAGCGCTAATGATCGCACCGTCCAGGCGAGCCTACTACCTACTATACATGTGGCCATATTGTCAGCCTCAAATATTTTCGAGACTCTCGACGACTTCTTTAACGGTATAGGTGATACAATCCCCTCAAACATCACTTTTATCACCGGACCGAGTAGGACAGCGGACATAGAGTTGACGCTCACAATAGGCGTGCATGGGCCTGAGAAAGTATTTGTAATTGTAGTATAATTAGATTGGTTTATTAGTTGATTTATTTAAACCATTATGTTAGATATTTCGGCGAGAAGTTTTCCCAATTTTGGCGGTTGCTCCAGCTACCGGCGACAAATTGATCCGTCATCTTCTCACGCACAGGACAGTTTCTCCAACAAACTAAAAAGGATTCCATATTAATGAGGGGGCTTTCAATCGTCGTTCCGGCATTCAACAGCGTAGGGACCCTGGACGCTTTGACGGAAAGGATTTCTGAAACTCTGAGAGTTATGGGTCTCAACTTTGAGTTGATACTCGTAAATGACGGGAGTAAGGACCGGACATGGGAAGTCATTGAGACTCTTGTGTCGCAATACGACTGGGTAATCGGTGTGAATCTCTCCGAGAATTTTGGACAGCATAACGCTTTGTTATGTGGGATATACCTCGCTCAATTTGAGACATGCGTAACACTCGACGATGATTTACAGCACCCGCCAGAGGAAATACCTAAGCTGATAAAAGAACTGGATCAAGGGTATGAACTTGTTTACGGGATCCCCGCAATCTCAGGACACGGGTTGGCAAAAAGACTCGGGGGATCAATAGTCAGACTTTTTGCACAGCATTGCCTTCTCATCCAAAGAAGTAAAAACATGTCAGCTTTCAGGGCATTTCGCACAGATTTGAGAGATGGTTTTGGGATCATCCGCGGTCCTTTTGTGTCGCTGGACGCATTACTTAGCCTTAACACGGCGACATACCGCCCGGTAGAAATCAAACACGAACAGCGATTAGGTAAAAAATCAAATTACAACTTTATAAAATTGGCTAAACTTTCGTTGACAATGTTGAGCCGCTTTAATCGTAAACTGTTCATATTGGTTCTTGCGCTGTTTTTCCCAATGGCTACGCTAGGAATAGCCTTTTGTTTCCGATATGTCGTAGAGAAACTCATAACTGGGGATAGTAAACTTCAAGATATTCCCTGCGTGACTCTTGCCGTCGCATTGAGTGTAACGCTCGCATTGTTGTTTACAATTATATCTCGCCATCTTTTCCGGATGTTCTTTAAATGTCCGCCAACGTCACCCTACATTATCCTGGAGAAATTGACGCATCCAAAAAAGAAATAGATCACCATAAACTGGGGGGTAGAATGGAAACCAAACCAACCGATTGCGATGAAAATATAATAATCGCATACTCACCGACAGAATCGCACCGATTCGGAAGAAAAGTCATCCGTTTTAATGTCAGGCATTCAAGCTGGAAACATTTGAGAAGAACAATCGAATCGCAATTTCCCGAGCTTGCGATTGTAAGATTACCCACAGATCGGCTTGACCTGGTCAACGCGATTTTCAAGTCATTCAGGAGTGTCTATCTTGCGGACACAGCCGTTGAATACGGGATCAATCTGAGAAATTCAGAATCCAAAGCCATCAGCGTTCGCACTGTTTCAAAAGTCATAAAAGCGGATGAAAGGCATTTCCAGGAATTGGATCACCTGGTAAGCCGATCATTTTGCGGCTACAGAAACCACTATGCCGCCAATAGTGACCTGCCGGATTTTGACCTGACTCTAGCCTACCGGGAATGGGCAAGATCCTGTGTTTGGTCGTCTGAGAAAACGTGCTTCATGTTTTATTCAGAATCGGATCTGTGCGGTTTTTTCGCGGCGGACACTAAAGGCAAACGTTTTAGAGGACTACTGTCCGGGGTTCTACCCAAATATAGGAGGCGGGGTGTCTTCAAGGAAATAATCAGAACTGTGAAGGTCGCGTTTCTAGCCGAAGGGGCCACCCATATAGTTACTCGAGTCCTTCTGGAGAATGACCCGGTTCATAAGGTGTTGCTACGCGAAGGATTTTCAATAGTCAGGCGGTATTTCACCATTCACATCAATCTGCGCATTCCTCATATTACACCTCCATCGAGGCGTTGGGGCCGAGTATTGGCCTCTCTCAGCCAGGAGCCAAGACATAAAAAGGCCCGGCTTTCCGATTACGGGCTACAGCTGGGCCGATTTTATTCGGCGGACCCGAGATGAGCAATGATTACAAAAACAGACACAACTATTCCTTTCAATAAGCCCTTTATTGCCGGCAACGAACTTGCCTACATTCACGACGCTGTCATCACAAATGGTCACTTGTCGGGTGGAGGTTCTTTCACTGAGCGGTGCCATTCGTGGCTGTCTCAAAACCTTGGAAACTGCGTGGCGTTTCTCACAAATTCCTGCACCTCGGCTTTGGAGATGTCGGCGATCATGATCGACATTCAACCGGGAGACGAAGTCATCATGCCCTCTTTTACTTTCGTTTCCACTGCAAACGCTTTTGCGCTCCGAGGAGCCAAACCCGTATTTGTTGACATCCGCAGCGACACTTTAAATATTGATGAGACGCTTATCTCATCCGCAATTACTTCAAAGACCCGGGCAATTGTTCCGGTACATTACGCCGGCGTAGCGTGTGAAATGGATTCAATCCTCGAAACAGCCGGAAGTAGTGGACTTATAGTGATTGAGGACGCGGCTCAGGCGTTGCTATCCGCCTACAGGGGCAAATTCCTGGGCACGATCGGCCACATTGGATGCCTAAGTTTTCATGAAACCAAAAATATCATCAGCGGAGAAGGTGGAGCAGTCCTAATCAATAATGATTCAGGCAGGGACCTCATGGAAAAAGCAGGCGTAATATGGGAGAAGGGTACCAACAGAAGGGCTTTTTTTGAGGGTTCAACCGACAAGTACACATGGATCAGGTTAGGGTCGTCTTTTCTCCCCAGTGAGATAGGCGCCGCCTTCCTGATGGCTCAACTGGAATGCGCCCACACAATTGTTGAAAACCGGCGCACCTTGGCGGGCCTTTACTATCGGTTTTTGGAGCCGCTCCAGAAAGCCGGATTTGTAAGACTGCCGCAAAATCTTTCTGATGACTCAAGCTCCAACGGACACATGTTTTACATTCTCACATGCTCCTCAACCGAACGAAGCAGGCTGATCGAGTTCCTTGCCCGGCGAGGCATTTCGGCCCTTTTCCATTATATTCCGCTGCATTCTTCCCCTGCCGGGCAAAAATATGGGCGTATGGCAGGGCCAATGACTGTCACCAATGACATCAGCGAAAGAATACTGAGACTACCGTTGTATCATGAGATGGGACCCAAGGATGTAGAGGCTGTCTCAGGAGCCATCCATGAGTTCTATCTGGGTTAGGTAAATTCTATTTGCCGTTTCTTCACGAGAAGGAATATATATTTGTAAGGGTATTTAATTCTTGGAGCGAGTGACTGTAGAAATCTTATCAATAACTGAGCGATCCAGTCCGATCTGTGAGGGAAAATGACGCAATCGATTGAACTCCCTTGGGGAGAAAACCTACTGAAGCTCAATTTACCAAAGAACTGGAGAGTTCTGGGTGAACTTAAACCTGAGAAATCACGAGACACGGTTAATCCCTTAGAAGCGTGTTCAAATGCGATGGCAGACCCCATAGGAACCCAGCGCCTTTGTTCCCGAAATCTTGCGGAAACCAAGATTTTGATAGTCGTTGACGATCATTCCAGACCCACTCCAGTGGCCGATTTCCTTCCAGCCATCATTGGCGAGTTACTCTCGGGCGGGGCAAGAAAGGACAATATTCAGTTCCTGATCGGCACTGGCGTGCATAGAGCCGATACGCCCAACGAGGTGGCCCGGAAATTGGGCCAGGAAGTTATGGTGGCATATCGTTGGAGTTGTCACGACGCCTACGACCTTTCCGGATTGGAGAACGTAGGAACCACTTCCAGAGGCACAAAGGTATATCTGAACAAAAAATTGCTAGAAGCGGATCTCATAGTGTGCGCAGGGGCAATTGAACCTCACCTTTTACTAGGATTCGGCGGTGGATATAAGATGATTCTTCCGGGCTGCGCAGGAGTGGAAACTATTGCAAAAAACCACATGCAGGGAGTGGATCCGGAACATTTCAACTATGTCGGGACATTGGGAGATCATTCTCCCATGCGCAAGGATCTCGAAGAGGCCGCTCAGTTCCTCAACCGGGAAATATTCATTGTGAACGCGGCAATCAATGAAAACGCCAAGCCGTCCCGATTCTTCGCCGGTGATCCAGTCTTGGCCCATCGGAGGGGGGAAAGTTTTGTTGAAAAAACCCTGAGTCTTAAAGTCCCAGAGCAAGCAGACGTGGTCATAGCCAATTCAAGACCCATGGACGCAGATCTTCGGCAGTCGGTCAAATGTATAGGTAATACCCTTTATGCGTCCAAGCCAGGTGGTGTAATGATTGGGATGGCTCGAGCCATAAACGGTCTGGGCGAAATGCCCCTTGCCAAGAAAACTCTCCCGTATGTGGCCACGAGGACAATCCTTAAAGTAATCGGCAAAAATCGAGTCCTGCCCCTCGTTGAAAAGGTGAAAAAGGACGAGCCTGTCGAGGAGATCTTCATTAGTCATTTGGCGCTTCAGATGCTCAGACGTAACAATCTTGCTATCTTCAGCGACTCTACGTTGCTACCTCCCGATATCGGAAGAAAAATGGGCATGGCTCGCAGCTTCACGGATGTCAAAACATTGATGAATTGGGCGTCATCCAGGGTCCCGAGCGCAGCGACTGTATGGGTGTTTCCATATGGTGGAGCGACCTATGCTACAATCTGATTGACGAGTTCCACCGCCTTGAGTTTTGCGTCCTCAGGCATCTGTTCAGGGGCAGTGCATAACGGCACAAATAGTTTTCCAATCAATTTCGCCTGTGCATAGTCGACCAATGCGCTGAACTGATCCACGAGATGTTGCCCGTTGCCTTCAAGCGGCCCTGCGCAAGTGCCCATGAGAGCCACTTTCTTTCCTTCGAGGAGGGATTTATATTTTCCCTCTCCGATATTGGTTACCAGACAAAAGTGCCGGTCTATTAGAGTCTTTATCTGAGAAGTCCAGCTCCAGCAGAACATTGGAGAAGCGTAAATTACGATGTCCGCAGCCAACATGCGCTGGAAAATCCCCAGTGCGTCATCCTTCTGGGGGCATCCCGGCTCATCGGGTTTTTTCTGGCAGGTGTAGCACTCTATGCAGCCGTTGATATTGTGTTTGGCTACATCCACACGATCAACTTCATGTCCCTCGTTTTTGAGACCTTCTTCGACCCATCCCAGTAATGTGGCGGTGTTGCCTTTCTTCCTAGGGCTTCCAAAAAGTGTAACAATCCTCATCTGTAATTCCTTTCGAGTAAGTGTAATATTCTCAACTTTCCCTCTGAGTGTGCTCCAGGACTCGGATTATACTCAACAAGGTTCGGTTGAAGGGTGTCGGGATACCGTAACTTTCTCCCAGGTCAACCACCTTCCCGGCAAAGACCTCAACCTCGGTCTTGCGTCCTGCCTCAATATCCTGAAACATCGAAGTCTTACCATTGGGAGACAGAGACTTGAGGACGGGATACCAGTCATGGAGGTCTTGCTCCTTCAGGTTTACGCCGGCATGCTGCGCCAACACAATGACCTCCCGCATCAGTTCACTCATCAACTCCTGTGCGTCCAGAGAAGTTTGAAATACCCCGTAGTTGGCTCGCATCACCGCTGACGCCTGGTTGATTCCAACGTTAATCATGAATTTCCACCACAGCATGCGAATCATGTCGGGGGGTATCTCGTGGGCTATTCCTGCCTTCTGAAAAGCCTCTTGCACTCGTAGGACCCGTTCGCTCAGATCTGAATTGTCAGCCTGACCAAAAAAGATTTTACCGGGATTAGTATAGGTGACTGAGTTTCCCTCACGAACTGCGTCTATCCCCAGGGCAATCGCATAGGGCACCTTATTTATACCATAGACGGATCCAAGGTATTCTTCACTGTCAAGCCCGTTCATTACTGATATAATAGTTGTATGGTCTCCTACCAGTTTTTTCAAATCCGGGACTGCCTCGGCGAGGTCGTGGTTTTTGAGAGCTACGATTATAAGATCGTATGGGTCGCAGGCTTCATCAGGGTGAACGACGGGAATTAAATAACGTTTCCCGTTGACCACGACCCCTTCTTCCATCAGTCGGTCATAGCGTGAGCCCCTGGCGACCAATACCGTGGAAAAATCGGCAGCGCTGACAAACCTGGATGCATAAGCAGCCCCCATCGCTCCTGCTCCGAGGACGGCTACAGTTTTGATTGCTTTCACTTATCACTCCAATCGGATTCATTTATCTCATGCCTCTCTCAATATCTGACTCACCGCCTTGAGAAATTCACTTATTCTATAAGGCTTTCTAACGAAACCTCTCGCGCCGAGATCGAGGCTTTTGACAGCCGCCGAGCCAGACGCAATCCCACTCTGAACGAGTACCTTGAGGCCTGGATTGATCTTCAGAAGTTCCCGAAGGCACTGCCTACCATCAAGTTCCGGCATGATCAAATCAAGAATTACCAAAGAAATCCTGTTCATTTCCGTTCTGTAAATGTTCAGAGCATCCTTGCCATTGCGCGCTGTGAGGACCGTGTATCCATTCTCCTCCAAGATCATCTTACCCCAGTTCCTCACCTCCTCCTCGTCGTCCACCAGCAAGATCGTCTCTGTGCCTCCGCAAAGACCTGAATCCAAAAGAGGGGATTCGGGTTGGGCCTGAGGTTGCGCAACGGGTAGGTAGATATTGAAGATCGTGCCTTTCCCCAATGTGCTCTCACAGGTTATATCTCCACCATGCTGTTTGACTATGCCATACACTACCGACAATCCTAGGCCAGTCCCGCGTCCGACACCTTTCGTTGTGAAAAATGGCTCAAACATGTGCTTCAAGGTTTCCATATCCATGCCCTGGCCCGTGTCGGAGACGCAAAGTTGAACCAAATGACATGGGTTTTCATCTAGGTGGGCTTCGCACAGGGTTTGATTCAGATTTACATTTTTTGTTTCTATGGTAAGTTTGCCACCCTCAGGCATTGCGTCTACGGCATTGAGCGTAAGGTTCATCAAGACCTGTTCAATCTGAATCGCGTCCGCGTTTATCAGCTCAAGCCGTTCTTCAAGGCGCAACTCAACATCAATCGTCCTTGGTATTGTTCTACTTAGCAGCTTACTGGCTTGTTCGATTTGAGTATTCAGGTCAAGCGGCTCGGGGTTGATTCTTGACTTCCTGCTAAACGCCAGAATTCTCAGGACAAGATCGGCGCCGCTCCGAGCGGCATGCAGTATTGACATCAAAGCCTTTTGATCCGGATCTGTTTCCTGCTTTTTCATGAGCAGTACTTCCGCAAAACCTTGTATTACCTGTAGCAGGTTATTGAAATCATGCGCTATTCCCCCCGCCAGAGTGCCGATACTCTCCAGTTTCTGGGCCTCAAATAGCTGAACCTCGAGTTTGTTACGCTCCTCTTCCGCACGTTTTCGTTCCACTGCCCCGCTGAGACGGTCGGCGAATATACGGAGCATGGTAAACTGCCATTCCTCCCATTCATAGGACCTTTTTACCGCATCAAAGCCTACAAATCCGATCAATCTTTCCGATTGCGCCAAAGGAGTGATCACAAGTGAAAGTATTCCCTGTTGCTTTAGAAGTTGTCGTTCATTCTTCCACGTGTCCGTCAGTTCGGACACATTAGGGATGCGAACTATTTCAAGGGCTTTTAATGACTCCATTAAAGCTGGGAGCTCGGAGAATGGGATATCCTGAAGATTGTCTCTCCCGGCCTGTATTCCTTCGCCGCTCCATTCATGAGTGTTACTCATTGTCTGTCGGTTATGATTGAAAAGAAAGACGTAGCTCCGGTCAACTTTGCAGAAAGAGCCTATCCGCCTCAGGGAATCTTCTATCGCAGCGTCTGTGTCATTAATCGAAATATTGATGAAACGACCGGAGACTTCCAGCAATTCGTGCTCAAACGCCTGACGTCGCTGTAATTGTCGCAGCGCCATCTCCCGGTCCTCTTCGGCGCCTATGGCTGAGGCAATTATTTGAATCATGTGCCTGTCGTCGTTGCTGGGCTCTATGCCCCCATCGAAGATTACACAGATAGCCCCGTGAGGCTTTCCATTCCCATGCACGACAGCGGCCATGTATGTTTTGACACAACCATTGGCGTCAGTGTCCGTATTCTCGTAAGTTGCGCTCTGGATATCACGAATTATCATCAATTCCGAGTCGTTATTGATGACTTCCAGACAAATGTGACTAACTGGTTTTTGGTCATGATTGAAACCTACAGGTAAAGTGTATTTTCCCGTTGAAAAGATTACTCCGTCTTCGGTACGGTAATAGATAGCGCCATCTGCTTTTAACAAGGCGCAGCAGCAAATGGTAAGGCTGCTAATATTGGCCTGATTGTCAGTTTGCAGGTTCAGTAAACATTGGTTGAGCTGCTCGAGACGCGCCTCACTTTCACTTAGTTCAGCGGTCCTTTCTCGGACTTTCATTTCAAGGTTGCGGCGACCACGGATCACTAAAACAGTGAGGGTGGACAGCGCCACCGTCAACAGCAATCCGATGATGAATGTAACTCTCCAAACCAGTTCCGGATGATCTTTTAGAAACTTTGGGCCGAGATGGACTACCACAGCGAAGGTCCTATCAAGCAAAAAACCGGGATACACTAGAAACGATTTTCCATAGTTTCGTCCCATAAAGTCTTGTACCAGGCGCTCACGTTCATCGAGCTGCGATGATGAAACCAGCATTATTGGGTCCCGCCCGGCTTCGAGTTGGTATATTGCGATGACTACAGGCGCTTCGTCAGAAATGCTCAGAGAAGGCAGGGAAAGTCTTAAGAAGTTTTGAAGCGATATTGCGGCAAAGCAAAAACCCTGCAGGGGCCTTTTCTCTTCAGCTACCGAGAACACAGGACTCAAAATGTTGATGTCAGCCTGCCAGTTACGATCAGGAGGCAGTATTGAAGGACCGGCGCATACAGGCAATCCGGTTTTCCCAACCTTCTCTATAGCTGTATGAAGAACAGGGTCGGAGTTGATGTCATATCCCAGGAACGACTCGTGGCCAACTAGGGGAGCAACGTACCAAACAGGATAGTAATCTTGCCCCCCGGAAACAGGTATCCTGGTTCCATCGTCCGCTTGGCGCCAAATGGAAAATTTTGGCAAGGTTTGAACTTTACCTATCTTTTCAAACGCCTCTTTTTCTTCGGCAGAAACCTTCGGGATCCATTGTATGAATCTGACACCGCCCTGTTGAACCAAAGGAGCCGCATACAATAGAAACTCGTTTTTATCGACTTGATTTGAGCCTTCGAAGAAGCGGGTAATCGATCCCATATGACAATTTTTCAAATGGTTGAAGCTGTGCTGCAGGCTTGTAGAATGAGCATCGGCCATTAAAGCGAATACTTCTCGCCGATTCACGGTTTCGATATCGTGCAAGGCCGTGGCGGATATAAAAGTGACCAGAAGGGCTATCCCCCCGACCAGATAAGCCTCTGCAAAGATCAACAGACCTTTAGGTTCCTTTGAACGTCTCCTTCGCAACACGAGGAAAGCCATTCCACTCAGCGTCGCCAACATACCCGTTGCATAGATACCCGCTCGAAGTTGGACCCCATAAATCTCAGCCTGCCAATCACCAGCTTCAATGTCGAGCCCGACTATCATCAGTACCTCACCAGTTCTCAGGTCAAGGACCGGCGCAACGGCGGAAACGAAAGTACCGTATTCGTCTGTCTCAGGACCTTCAACAAAAGATCGCCCATTTTTAAAGATGAGGATTACGTTTTCTGAGGGCTGTTGATGGACGGCGCCGGGAGGAGAAGCCTGCGGATCTTCTTCATCGTAGTTTTCAGGACCAAAAACGATGGACCCGTTTCTAATCGCCATACTATACAGCCCACGGACTTTGAGAATCTCCGCATAGGCTGTCATATGACCGCGCAGCCTTTGAAAGACTGGGTTATCTTTATCATCAGGATTGAAAGAAAGGGCCTTCACACTGTTTTGATCAATGGAACGGGCGATCGCCTCCGCCTGCCTTAGTAGATTAGATCGAAGTTTCTCGTCTGCTACTCGGCCTCTCCAATCAGCGGCATGCCATACTAGCAAGCCGCCGGCTATAATAACACCAACAAGCGTGAGTATGTTTGAGCGATTCATTCCATTCATAGAATAGGCCCTAGAAATTTTCTCTACTCGCCCAATTAATATCACAATATAATTTGAGAAGGTAGTTTCAGGGGTGTGTTGAAGGCCACATCACAATCGAACAAACCCTTGGGCTCCAGCGGCAAGGGTGAACGTCAAGTTCTATCAAGGATGTCCACATAAGTGCGGACATCCTTGAAATGGATTAAATCTGACTTGATCTCGTTGCAAGCCAAAGGCTCGTCATGAAATGATCCATGACCAGATTCTCATCAGTGGTCTCGTAAATCAGGTTCTGGTGAGCCAGGTCAAGGACTTGAAACAATACGGAAAGTTCATGATCCGATACGTGCGAAATAAAATCTATAAGAGGTTTCCTTTCAGCCATGATAAAAGTCTTCTCCTTTGAAATCGATGATCCACACCGCCAAACGTATGAATTGCGGCACGATCAACACCTGTGTGCGACAACCAAATTTTCCCTACGTTCCGGCCCCTGGTTTGGTTTCTTCCGGCAGGAACCTTTGAAGCATTTCTTAATATCTGACACACAAGTTATAAGTCAAGTCGTCGAGTGGATTATTGACCTGTATGAGAGCTGGCGGCTCCATCGAGCAGTTTTTCCAGTTGCTGATTGTTCCTGATTTCCAGACCCAAAGAGTCCCGCCAGATTCCCGGTGATTCCATGCACAGATAGATCAGGGTGTTCGGCCCATATGACCTGATTTTTTGGGCCAAAGCCCTGTATATGGCAATCCTTCGCTCTGGACTCAAACGGAATTTGCCATCCAGTCCGGGAGAAAAAGAATCAAAGAAATATCTCAAAGGTCCAAATCGAGCGGTGATGACATCTTTCAATTTAGGTACAAAACGGAGAACGCCCAAGGAAATCCATATTATCGAGTTAGGACTTACAGCGGAATATATTGCGTCTACAGTCTCCCCGTAACAATCTTCCCAGCCTTCAAACGGCACAATGGGATCGAAGTGAAATCCTACTTTGAAACCTTTAGATGCGACTCTGGATGCGGCATTGAGCCTTCTCTGCAAACTGGCTGCCCTAATCTCTTCCGTTTTACTAAAACTGAACGCATTCATGGAAAAACTTACGATAATGTTCCTTGGGTTCTTGAGTTCCAGAAACGGCTCAACATAATCCGACTTGGTTTTGAACTCGAGTGTGGCGTTTGCGCGTCCTGAGAATTCATTGGCAAGAGGTCCGACATAATCGGTAAGAGGTTCAAGCGCCAGTGAATCTGTAAACTCCCCTGTACAGAACCTGAAAAATCTTTCCGGGGCGTCCCTTGTTAGGAAACTACTGAGTTCTCCCAGCATATCATCCAGATTCACGTAAACTTCCATGACCGGGTTATTGAAATACACCTGTAAAGCGCAATAACGACAGTCGATCGGACACCCCTGACCTATGTTCAGTATTTTCAAACCGCAACAATTGTATTCCCGGGTTCCCGGGCAAGGCTTCACAAAAGCGCCTTTATAGCGAACCAGCTTCAATATCCTTTTACCGGAATGAAGAGGATCCGGTTGGAGATCAATCCTTCCTGCTTCTTTGGCGATCTCCGAACCTATAAGGATCTTTTCCGCTGAAACCCTGGCCAGAATACTGCTTGTCACAGGAAGATCCACCGCATCGTCTTCAATCCATATTTGTTCAACAGGAAATTTCATTTTTGTCGAAATATTGCGCCATGGAAAGTATTTCGGTCTGGATATTTGAACTGCCGATGGACAAATACCAAGCTCTGTTATATTTATCTACCATATACGTTGGAGAAAATCAGAAATGCTTGAGGAATCTGACATGGTTAACGAAAAAAAGGAAGAAAAAGACATCGAAACTCAGGGCGGTCCGAATCATGTCGTCATACCCGAGGTTAAACAGGAAGACTTGACATCAATAGTTCAGATTGACGATAGCGAGCTTCCTCAAAGTATTAAAGATAAATTTAAAGACTGATCATTCTTTCAGGCATGAAATTTCTTATTCAAGTCTGCGGGCTGCCTCAGTAAGTTCCTGGACATGCGCACGTGAACGCACACGAATTTCAACGTAGACCGAATCATCCTCAAAGGATTGGGAAGCCCGAAGACTGACGTTCCCTGGCGGGCTCAAGTTTTTTACCCATTCGTCAAAGTTTTTACGGTCTCGACTGATTTCCGGGAATTTCCATCTTCTAACAAGGTCTCTGACCAACGCTGCCTTTTCAGTTAGGCATATGCTTGTGTCATCAAGCAGTGCCCTAACTTCGGGCCGTCCAAGCAAATCGCTGATTGACTCTTTCCAGTAGACAGACAGGTCGAACAATTGCGAAATCAGCTCAAAGGCCTTGTTGGAATTAAGGGCCAGTTGGGAAATCAATTCAAAAAGAATTTCCCGTTGATCAACCTGCATTTCCGCAAGGATAACAGCGCTTTTTTCATTGATCTTTCCACGTGAAAGGGCTTTGAGAATATGATCTTCCAGCCCACCGATCTTTCTGAGCCTTTCTAAAGAAGGCCCTATGGGGGCAGTGTTCAGGGCTGGAAATACAGATTGGACCAAGGTTTGGACCGGAAATAATTCGAGGAGTCTTGAGATTACATAAGCTCTCACGCCTGAGTCCATCCTTATCCTGTCAAGGTTGTCCCAAAAGGCGACAAGAAAAGCCTGTTCGTCACTTAGGCTTGGGGGCGCCACTTTAACTTCGATCATGTAGGAACTGCCCAAGTCTTTTAACGCTTCTATTCTTCGTCTTCCCAATACAGGGACAAATAATCCGTTCGAGGTTTGTTTTACCAAGGGTGGATTGAGAATACCAACGTTCTGGATCGACACGTCCAGAAGAGCCAAAGACTCAAAAGAGGGGATGTAGAAATCTCTGTTATTGAGGTCTATCTGGTCCGAATTAATTTTGATTATTCTGATATTTTCGAGTGAGAGCATGATATCGCTCAGCTTCTTCCTGTTTTCCTCTTTTTGCAAGGCCCTTGGCCATTACCTCGCATTTTCGAATTAACTCTCTCGCCGCCGCATCTCTGTAATGGGCTGGCAAATTAGGGTCTCTAAGAATTTTTGTAATCGCTTCGATTCTGTATCGATCTATGGCTGGGACTATTCTGGACAGTTGGTCCTCACGATCTCCATGTTTTATAATAAGCGGCTCATCAACAAACTTCACGGAATTATATGCGGTGATTCTCAGCCACAAATCGTAATCCTCCGCAGCCGGGAGGCTCTCATCAAAATACCCCGTTTTATTCAATAGACTCCTGGTCATGATAACGGCCGAAGGGCTTATCAGACACCTCTCGAGAGCCCTCTCGAAAAAATGGCCCCCCTGTTTCCTGTGAATTTCCTTTTGGATAACTATCTTTCCATGCCTTAGCCAGAGTTCGTCGGAGTGACAAATGAAATGCCGGTCTCTTGATTCACAAAGTTTTACCTGTTTTTCGAGTTTGTCTTCTCGCCATTCATCGTCAGAATCCAGAAATGCGACCAACTTACCCGTCGATTCGAGAATACCCCTGTTGCGCGCCGCTGAAACACCTTTATGGCTCTGAATTATGTACCTAATTGTACCGGTAAGTGAAGTGACCAGATCTTTGGTATGATCTGTGGACCCGTCGTCGACCACGATGAGTTCAAAATCCCCATAGGTCTGACCGAGGACCGAACCTATCGCCCTTGACAAAACATCTCCCCTGTTGAACGTCGGAATTATTACACTGACGAACGCCATTATTTGACCATACTAATTCACTGGGATCAGCGAGAACATATTGTGGATAGCCATCAAGCTCTACCCTTTTCTGTACTCTCGAGTGAACCGGGCCATAGTTTTCTTATTGTAATGGGCTGATGCTAAGGTCTACTGTCAAATGCTTATATTCATGATTTAATTCAACAAACTTGTAACACTATCACTTGTTGGCCACGAGCTTTTTGCCGATCTCGGCCGTTTTCTGGTAGTGGGCCTGAATCTCTCGACAGACTTCATCTTTAATTGTCTGCCAAGAACAAAACGCAGTTGTTTTTATCTGACCTGTCTTCACATCTTCGTAAGCAAATGCAGCGGGACAGTCATGCAGTCTTGCGTTTTCCAGTCCACCTGTGTCCTCATACGGAATTGTAATCAGGGTCAGCAAATTCCTGAATCGGGTTCGTTTGCTTAATATTTCATCTATCTTGCGTCCCCTCACGATATCCACAAGAGCTTTCATCCCATTAAGAAAGTACGGTTTGTCCAGCGCTTTCCTTAGACTGATGCCTCTTGCCAGAATAAGGGCTGTCTGTACTAGCGTTGACGAGTCAAATAGCCACCTTCGCCATGTGGGAGTCGATTCGTCAGGCGATTTCTTGGCCAGTTTTTTGTCGAGCTTTCTTAATCTCGAAAGAGATTCGGACAGCGGTACGTTGAGATACGCGGAAATCGGAACGTATTTCCCACCATCGGAAACCAGTAGCGTTGCGCTTTCGCAGTTTGGATGAGATCCACCAAGCGTCTGTTTTCCAAAAAACCTTGAAAGTATCTCAAAGTTCATCATTCCGGTTGATACGAACTCTACTTCAGGAAGGATCCTTTCAAATATATTTTCTACACATTCGGTAGTGGTCGGGTCCAGTTTAACGTCTGGACTTTCCCAGCAGGGCGTGAGAGGGACAAACGCCCACACCGAAACGTTTTCCTTATGATCATGAATAAAATCAATCATTTCCGGCATGTTAGAATCATTCACACCCGAAGCCAATGTAGTAATTACCGCAAGCTTGTTCACACCACATTTCACAACATTTTCAAAGGCTTTCTTCTTTGCCGCGAGAGAATTGTCACCTCTCAGAACTTTATATATCTCAGGTCTTGTCCCATCCAGCCCAAAGTTAACCTGAACCCCAAGCGAGCACAATTCCCTGCAGTAGTTCATGTCAGCTAGTTTCAGGCCATTTGTAAACAACTGCGCCTGGAACCCGTAGGCCTTTGCAAGTCTTACTATGTCTAGAAAGTCATCGTGTACGGTGGGCTCACCTCCGAAAAAACACATGTTCGGCTTTGGGTTACTATTCTCAAAAGCCTTAAAAATTTTTTCAAAATATTCAATCGGTGGCTTGTACACAAAACCCATGGCCTCTACATAAGCCAAGCAAATTGGGCACTTCTGATTGCACAGATTGGTGACGTCTATCGCCACGGTAGTTGGAGCCTTGCGAAGCCTATGGTCGCAAGATCTGCAGTCCAGCGAACAGGACGTCAGGTTTGAAGGTTCCTCGTATTCGGCAATTTCTCTCTTCCACCGCCATTTACGAGCATCTTTAGTAACAAGGGAAGAAGTTCTACCACAGTCTTTACAGAACTTGACCAGGTAAACACAATTGTTCCGTATTTCGTAACGGGCGTCCGTGGGTAAACCACATTTTTCACATAAACCAAGCTTCATCATTGACTCCGAGGATTATCAAACAAAAATAGATACAACAACACACTGTCACGCTATAATATTTTCACGGCATCTATTTGTATTATTTCGAAAAAGAGCACATTTTGGACTCGACTCATATCAAACATTCTTTCATTGTCAAGACAAAAGTGATCCTGATACAATAAAAAGAATCGAACATTATTAAAAAGCCGCTCTATTTGGTAAGGTATCTAGCTTTCTCCGAATTGACCGGCATTAACCCGGCGCTGGTCTTATGTCATCAATCTACAAAACTTCTGATGAAAATTCTAGCCAATTCAACAAAAGCCCTGAAGCCTCGGTCTTGATTCTGGCAGGCGAAGCATCGGGAGATTACCATGCCGCTGCCCTTGTACGCGAGACCAGAGAACATTTTCCAAACATCAAGTTCTTTGGAATCGGTGGGGAGAAGCTGGAGAAAGCAGGAATGAAACTCCTGCTACACTACAGTGAAATCAACACCATAGGATTTAGCGGCGGACTAACTAAGTTCCGGAAAGTGCTGGCGGCTTACAGAGTTATGAAATCAGAACTGCGCAGCGGAGTTTACAGCGCCTTCATTCCAGTCGACTTCCCCGATGTGAACATGCGATTGTGTAAAGTCGCAAAGAAGGCCAATGTCAGGGTCTGTTATTACATCAGCCCTCAGGTGTGGGCATGGAGGAAACGAAGAATATTTGACATTGGCTCAAATGTTGACAGGATGATGACAATATTCCCCTTTGAGGAAAAAATGTATCGCGATATAGGGGTTGCCGCTGATTTTGTGGGGCACACAATGGTCAATGATATTCCCGGAGATTTGGATCGGTCCCTCTTGCGTTTCGAGTTGGGGTTACTGGACTCGCGAAAGCTCGTTACACTGGCTCCTGGAAGTCGGCGTTCGGAAATCTCCCGTGTCCTGCCCGTAATGCTCGGCGCCGCAAAGTCACACCTCCAAAAATATCCTGACACGCAGTTTGTGATTCCTCTAGCTGGGCCCCATTTGAGAAACCTGGTTCAAAACTTCGTTGGAAATTCTGGTCTGGATGTGATGATCCTTGAAGTCGACGCATCCAAAGTCATGGCCGCTTCAGATAGCGGGCTGGTGGCTTCCGGCACGGCAACCCTCCAGGCGGCTCTCGCCAGAATGCCTCATGCGGTGGTTTACATAATTGACAATTTCACCTGGATGCTGGCCACAAAGATCCTCATGCCACTGGTCATGGATCCCGACATTCATGTGGCGATAGCCAACATGCTGTCGATCAAGAGCGGGAACGAGCTTGACTCTCCCATAGATATCATGCTGAAACGCGGTTTCAGGATACCGTGCCTCGAATGCGGGCGCCCCCTATTCGTCCCGGAACTACTTCAGCATAACGCCACCCCGGATAACCTTGCGTTCTGGTTGGACAGGTTCAGGAATGAACCGGCCTTAACAGCGGCGATTGATGAAGGTTTTATCCGTCTGAGGGAGATGCTTGAATCAGACCCGTCAAAGCCATCAGCGTCGGATATAGTCTGTGAGCTGATACAGGGAAGTGTCTCTCTGCAACCAGTAGGGCAATAAGAGCAGACTATTTCGCCGACAGATAAGTAACTTTACGAGCGCCAAAAAAGGAAAGGCCCGAAAGTATGGTAGGAACATTCGGGCCCCTCAAGGTCTTACAGTAGGTAGGTATCGATATTAACAGACAGCTTTATTTCTGCAGGGTTCCATGAAAATGCAATTATTTTAATGTTTGTATTTTTTTACGCTCGTCGTGATCACGGGCTCCAGGGCTTGCGGTAATTCTCCGATATTACTGAGAACCCTTCTAGGCTTGAGTAAGGCTAGTTCTTCGGCGGTGAAAAATTCCCCGGCTACTGCGTACGCGTCCATCCCTGCGGCGTATGCCCCCTCAATATCTATCGGAGCGTCACCCACATAGATGGTATCCTGTTTCGTTGAACCAACGTGTCTCATGAATTCATGAAACATGTCAGCAGCGGGCTTTGCCTTGAAACCATCTTCAGCGCCAATAATCTTTACCATTTTATGGGCAAATCCGAGATGCTCCGCGAGAATGCGCGCGTACCGTCCCCGCTTGTTTGAAACAATCCCCTGTTTTACGGAACCATTCAACTTTAGAAGAGTTTCCATGGCCCCTGGAAGCATCGTCGTACGTTCCAGATAAATGGTATCATAGTAATCTCTAAAAACTTTTATACCTAGTTCCCCGTGTTCGGGCTTCAGGTGCGATTTCACAAAATCAATAAGAGAAATTGAAGTCCTTCTGAGTATCTCCTGAACAGTCATGCTCGGATAGCCCAGTTCGGAAAACATGTAATTGAAAGCCTCGACTATAGCCTCTATCGAATCAATCAGAGTCCCATCGAGATCAAATGCGACAGCCCTGATGTCACGGGCAAGCATTACCGGCGCTTCATGAAATCCGTCAATTCTGATCGCGGGAATTCCGTTCCTAGCGCAAAAAAGGAAAAGGTCTCCCAAAGCCAGGACCATGTCTGCCTCCGTGGCAGCGTGCCTGTCGGATTCCCCATCTCCAATCAACACTATCTTGTCGTATTGACTTCTAAAGTTGCGAAGCACATTCAACTTGCACGTGCCGCACGTCCCACAAGCGGGGTTGAAGTGATCGGAGCGAATCTCAATTTTACCATCTTCCCTAATGAGTAGGGTGTTGGAAATTATGTCAAGTTCGGTTACCCCATGACTCTCAAAAAGTGTTCTTATGGTCGCATCGAACCCGTCTGAAACTATCTTAACGTCAATATTGTTTTCCCTGGCCCAAATCAGGAACCTGGGGAAAAATGGATCGAGTTCAGCGTGCTCCAGCACAAATCTCTCGAACTCCGGGCGAGTCATCCTCATCATTGGGGCAACCGCCTTGTAGACTTCTCTGGAGCCGATTTCACCTCTCAGGTATCGTTTGACATAATAACGCCAATACGGGTCTGAAATGTGACTTCTGATGAGTCTGTTTACTGTGTCTTTTATGGAGACTGTCCCGTCAAAATCACATAGAATAAGAGTTTTCCCTGCCACCGACTCTTTTCGAGATAAGCTGGGATCAGAATTACTTGGAGAAGACATAACAGGTTGGTTATCTCTCTATTTATTTGAAATCATTTATTTGCATTGATGCGTCAATTACTTGATATCAATTATCTCGCATTCCCTTATGCCGTTTGGAGTGCGAATCTCGACAACATCCCCAACTTCTTTTCCGATCAGGGCCCTCCCAACAGGTGAATCTACAGATATGACACCCTTGGCTATGTCGGCTTCATCCTGGCCAAGAAGTTGATATTTCTTTGTTTCATTAACATCAAGGTCCTGAATCGTGACATAAGTTCCAAATACTACCCTGTCGGGCGCAGGGCGGTTGCTAAGATCTATGACTTCAGAAGACGATATTCTTTCCTGAAGGTCCCTGATCCTGGTTTCAATAAGGGCCTGTTTTTCCTTGCCATAGGTATATTCGGCGTTTTCTGAAAGGTCTCCATGGCCAATAGCTATTTCGATTTCTTTGATGACAGATGGTCTTTCGACTCTGATTAGCCTATCCAATTCTTCATTTAATTTTTTCAACCCCTCGCTAGAGATTGGACGTCTGTTAAAACTCATATCTAACATCCTTCTTCGAAACAGTTTCGGCCGGCTATCCATCAAACATAATATTACTGATGGAACCTCTAGAAGCCAGAGTCAATATACAAACATGAAACCTGCCTTATTGCAACCTCCGGCGTCTACTCATTCATTCAGGTTTTTTGTTCATGCCCAAACAGTAAATTCGAAGTGATTCCTGTAGAGTATCCGCCGCCAAGGTGGCGCAGTGCATGTCTTCTTCCGGCATGCCACCGACCGCGTCCTTTACCGCCAGGTAACTTATATCAGCCACTTCTTCAGGGGTTTTCCCCAGAGCCAGCCGAGTTGCCGCAGCTCCACATGCGCTGCTAAATTTGCAGCCATCTGTCCAGTAGCTTGCGTCCTCAACCTTTCCCGCTTTAAATTTGAGGGAAATTTTCATAGAATCGCCGCATTTGCCTTTTGCTACTGCAACGGCGTCAGGCTCATCTATAGAGGCCAGTGTTGGGTTAACCCTGTTGAGAAGCAGGATCCAACATCCTAAAATCAGAATGAGAATAAGAGCGCCGGCTCCTATGGTAATCCAGGGCATCCCTGAGAAAATCAGCAAAAGATCCATATTTGTTCAGACCAATCAAGATTATTTGGGTTCGACGAGTCGTTCACCGGATCGCTCTACACCATACCCACCTAGAGTGGAGATTCTGTCCCTGTAAAGTTGACTCTTTAGTATATCAAGGAGCTTGGCAACTTTCCAATCATCGAGATTTTTCCTCGGCACAATAAAATCGTACTGCTCGGTGGCCACGGGAATAAAATCAAGCCCCAACGCCCTTGCAGCCGCAAGAACGCCCATCCCTACAACTGCTACACCAGAAAGGACGGCCACCGCCACCGATGTGTGAGTATACTCTTCCATGCCGTAGCCCTTAATCTTTGACGCGTCTATCCCGTTCTTCTTGAGATAGTAGTCGAGTAACACTCGAGTCCCAGCGCCTTTCTGCCTATTCACAAATGTTACGTCATCTCTGACCAGGTCCTGGAAATCCTTTATGCCTTTGGGATTGTCCCTCTTGACCATAAATCCCTGTTCTCTCATAACCCCATGAAAAATTTCAACCGGAACTTCAGGAAGGAATTTCTTGATGTAGGACCAGTTATATATTCCACTTTCTTCGTCCAGCAGGTGACTTGTGGCAATGTGCGCCGTATCGTCCCTGAGAGCCAGTAAACCTCCCAGGCTTCCAACGTGGCTCGATGAGACGTATATTCCATGTTTACAGAGTTCATCGGCCAGGCAGTCTATTGTTAGATCGTGACTACCTATAATGACAAGAGTGTTCTCTATTTGCTGTGGCTGGTTGAGGAGTTCAACCTGAACCATTGCCCCCTGTTCGATTCCTTCGGCGTTCGAGGGAATTCTTAGTATGCCGTCGGCCCTTGTAAGAGTTGTAATAGAACCGGCTCCTCTTGGTAGCGGAGCGGCTACTATCCTTTCTCCAACCTTCCCCAACTTGACTCTGAAAAATTCCTCCCTACCTAACTTTGAGGAGATCTTCCTGGCCGAATAAGCGGCCATAGTTGGTCTTGCGGAACTTGGGACGCCAAGCATCTCCGCTATAACAGGTAGGCCAAAGACCTCGAACGAAAACACGGCGGAGACAGGATAACCCGGACTACCCATCACGGGCTTACCCCCTACGATCCCAAGTATGGTGGGTTTACCCGGCATCATCGCGACGCCATGAACCAGGATTTCCCCCAGTTCGTTTATGATCGCCGCCGTATAATCTTCTGTTCCGGCGGAAGACCCCGCGTTGACTACCACCATGTCATAGTCCGCTTCTATTCCCGCAGTGAGCGCCTTTTTAATTTGTTCGTAATCGTCGGGAACAATCTCTGACCTGACTGCTATCCCACCTGTCCGTGAGATGAGCCCTGAAAGTAGGTGCGTATTGAATTCTATCGTATCCCCGTGTTTAGGAACGCTATTCTCAAGGGAAGACGCGGTAACAAGCTCGGATCCTGTGGGAATGAGAAGAATTTTGGGTTTTCGGACAACATTTACCCCAGTTGCGCCCCCGCACAACAGAGCCCCGATGTCATACGGAGTAATCCTGTGATGACCCGCCAGTATCATTTCGGACTGGACGAAATCCTCCCCAACGCGGCGTACGTTTTGCCAGGGAACAACCGCTTTTTCAATTTCAAAGCTATCGTCATCCAGAAAATTGACATGCTCGATCATTATGACCGAGTTTGTCCCTTCCGGTATTGGTCTCCCCGTATTGACCGCCCAAGCGTTGCGCCCGACGGCAAAACTCAGAGGGCTGTCAGGACCGGCGCCAAATGTATTCGACGCCTCCACTGCAAAACCATCCATCGCTGCCATGTGAAAACCTGGTGAGGATAATCTGGCGTAAACCGGCTCCGACGTGATCCTATCAAGAGACTCAACTGTGGGGATTTTTTCCGAACCCGGAAAGCTGCTCCTGTCGAGACGCCTCATTAAGATTTCCAGGGCTTCCATTGGTGGTTTCATTTCCAGAAAAATATTCCTTCTCAAAGTTTCCTCCCAACCAATTAGAGAACAGATACACGTTTACGCTCCGATCTTTGTAAAAGCCTTCACAGTCCATCGGTATTTTCACAAATCCATGAGTCCTCGACATGGCTGAAACCATGCCGGATTTCGCCGGCAAAGGTGTTGCGTAAAATTCGCCTCCGTTGACGGACAGCCTCACTCGGACAAAATCCTGTCTCCCTTCTTTTGAAGATACGTTACGCGTCAGAAACGCTTTTACACAAGGCCTGAGAAAAGGCTCACAGGTATCTTCACCGGCAAGACGTCTTATGATCGGAACCACGAACTGATCAAAACATACTAGAGCTGATATAGGGTGACCAGGTAACCCAATGACGGGTTTGGATTCTACCGTGCCTATTATAAGAGGCTTACCGGGCGACATTGACACCCCGTGAAGCAGAATTCTTGAAGCCGGCTCTTCAGAAATCGCCTGGATCACATAATCCCGGCTTCCCATTGAACTCCCACCAGAAATCACCACAATGTCCGCTTGCTCAAGACCTGAATGAAGCATTGACTTTACAGACTTCAGAGTGTCCGCCGCCAGCCCGATCCATTTTGGCTGAGCAAAAGCCTCCCGCACGCCGGCGTACAGGGAATGCCTATTTACGTCTCTAACGCATCCCGGAGGAGGGACATCTTCCACGGCGGTTATTTCATCGCCGGAACTGATCAACGCCACTGTGGGTCTAATATGAACTTCCACCTTGTTAGTCCCGAGTGAAGCCAGCAGTCCGATATCTTGGGATCTGAGCCGCAGTCCTCTCTGGAGAAGCTCCTCACCTTTTTTGTAGTCCTCGCCTTTGCGAACCATGTTGTCAAAGGGGGCCACAGCTTTGACGACTTCCATGGCGTTCCTTCCAAGATCCTGAGTATGCTCAACCATTACTACGGAGTCAGCCCCCTGTGGCATTGCTCCACCCGTCCAGATCCTGAGCGCTTCCCCACGTTGTATTTTTATCCGAGGGACCTCTCCCATTGAAATTTCGCCCACAACATTAAAAAGCGAGGGCGAACTTTCAGAAGAACCGAAGGTGTCTGTCGACTTGACAGCAAAGCCGTCCATGATTGAGCGGTCAAAAGGCGGTGAATCCTGGTCCGCTTTTATCGACTTTGCGAGAACACGAAAAATCGCTTCATCGATTCCGGTTGATTCCGTTTCAAGGGCCATGAATTGCGCCAAATGCTTTTTTGCCTCTTCTGGAGAGGAAACACGGAAAAAAGGCTTCAACATCATATAGTTCTCAATTTCATAGGCTTTGGATTGATATAGTCCTAAGTATACTTATTGACCAGGCTTATGTCAAAATTGACCATACCTTCCAACTCAATTTATAGTCCCTCATCCCCCTCAAAACTACAATATTCCGCTCGTAGATGAATTCCTGTTCTGATATGTTAAATAGCAAACGACCGCCAATTACCATAGGATCGAACAAGGGAACAGGAAATGAGCCGAAGCTTGATTCGCAAGGCGCTTCTTTACAGGTGGCTGATATTCTGGATAATGGCCATAGCCTATGTCATCGTTTATTTCCACAGACTTTCGACGGCTGTTGTTGCGGTGGACCTACAGCAGGCCTTTGGGGCCACCGGTGGTTTCATAGGGTTGCTGGCGTCCGCCTATTTTTATCCCTATGCGCTAATGCAGTTTCCAGCCGGCCTTCTGTCAGACTCACTGGGGCCAAGGAAAACCGTCACCGGATTTCTTCTTCTGGCGGCCGTGGGAAGCGTGCTCTTCGGACTTGCGCCTAATAAGGAGTTCGCTGTCTTCGCAAGAGTTCTCGTGGGACTGGGAGTGTCAATGGTATTCATTCCCACGATGAAACTGCTTGCCAACTGGTTCAGAGGCCACGAATTCGCCATGATGACGGCAATTGTCAATATCATGGGAGGCTTTGGAGCATTGACAGCGGCTGGACCCTTGGCAGCGATGACAGGTTGGGTCGGTTGGAGAGTCTCTTTTGAAATCATCGGGGCAGCGACCTTTTTCATGGCCATCATGGTCTGGATATTTGTCAGAAACAGGCCGGAGGACCTTGGATGGCCTCCGATGACACAATTGGATTTACCCGCTCAATCGGCGCAAAATCGATCCGAGACCATTAAGCCATGGCAAGGAGCAAAAATTGTGCTGAGTGAACCTCATTTCTGGCCGATTGCAATCTGGTTTTTCTTTACTTGTGGGTTATTTTTCAGCTTCGGTGGGTTGTGGGCCGGGCCTTACTTTATCAACGTCTACGGATTGAGCAAGTCAGAAACAGGTTCTATCCTGAACATGATCGCCGTCGGATTAATTATTGGAAGTCCTTTTTACAGCCTGCTTTCCGACAAAGTCTTCAAGAGTCGAAAGACGGTCCTGTTAATATCGTCACTGGGCCTTGTATTGATTATTGGTTTCCTGAATTTTTTCCCTAATGGGCTGCCTCACTATGCTCTTTTTTTCTTAATACTATTTTTTTCCATCACTTCATCGGCCATAGTTGTCATAGGTTTTACTACCACCAAGGAGTTGTTTCCAATTCAGATTGCGGGAACTTCAGTGGGGGCGGTCAATCTTTTCCCGTTTCTTGGCGGAGCCATATTTCAACCATTTATTGGCTGGATTCTTGACATGTATCCTCGCACCGCCTCCGGGGGATATCCGCTTGAAGCATTTAAGTCGGCTTTCTTCGTGATGTTGATAGCTTCGATCATCTGTGTAATTGCTACTTTTTTCATGAAGGACACATTTCCTCCACAGACTTCAACACGGAAGTAGAGAGACACTTTTGTTGACGCCTTACGATGGCCGACGTGAAAATTAAGTAGCGTGGTAACAAGATGCCGCACATCTGGGTGATACGTCCCGGAGCTCTGGGCGATACAATTCTGACTATACCTTTGCTCCATTCGTTGAGAAAGGCCCATCCGAGAGCTTATATAAAGCTGTTTGCTTCAAGGGCCTATAAGGAACTTGTTCCTGAATCGTTCTCTTTCAAACCACTGGATGACAGGGAATCTCTCTGGCTTTTTGAGAACAGGGTAATTGAGAGTTCGCGAATTGCGGAAAAGCCGGATGCGGCGTACGTGATTCTGAAACATCCTGAACCTGTGATTTTAAATTTGGAAGCTATAGGCGTGCAGAATATTTTTCAGGCAAATCCAACACCCGCTCCTGGTAAACACCTCGTAGAAAGCCTTCATTCACAACTTGGCCTACCATTGCCGGACAGGTATCCGGTTCTAAGAAAAGGCGAGATGGCCGAAAGGGAACATTTTGTATGGTTTCATCCTGGAAGTGGCGGCATCAAGAAGATGGTTCCAGTAACTCTGTTCGCCGAGATTGCTAGAATTATTCGGGAAAAGTTCAGATGTGATTTGGTGATTACTCTCGGAGAAGCTGACATGGAAATCAAATCCAACGCCCAATGGACTACATTGCTATCCGAATGCCATCCAACCGTCATTGAAAATAGATCATTGAAAGAATTGTCTATAATGCTCCGCAACTCACGACTATATATAGGAAATGATTCTGGAATAAGTCATTTAGCCGCTGGATTGGGCATCCAGTCCATCCTTTTTTTCACTGAGACCGACCCGATTCAATGGGCCCCCTGGGTCCCTCATCATCAGTTGAAGATCATGGACTATCGATCAAACAACCTGCCTAAAGATTTTGCCAATGAGGCGGCGAAAATAGTTGACTTAAACATCCAAAGCCTCGTCTAGATTTATTATCTACAGATGTTATTACAATTAAACTGATGAGTTATATCTATTATATAATATAATTTATTATTACTTGAAGCGCATAGCGCGTAAACAAGCCATATAACGCGCTGATATTTTTTACGCGCTAAAGTCTTTTTTATGTAGTTTAAATTTAGTCGTGAATTCAATTCTATAGTAGTATTTGCTAAGATATTACACTATGTTATGACGTTTCAATAGCTCATCTTAATTCTAGTAAATTACTATAACTACTCAAAATAGATTATTTTTTTGTTGACAAGTTAAAACATATCTGTAAAGTGCGGCCTTAACAAAACGTTCTCCTGGGAGGGAGGGTATGATGATTAGGAAACCCCGTATAGTACTGGTATGTCTAAGTTTGTTCACACTCATTTTCGCGGCTAACGCCATGGCCTGGAACTTCATGCAGGCTGCCGCCACAAATGACAACCGGGAAAATTTTCTTGTTCCTGTTTCACCCAACGCCAAAGCCATCACCAAGGTGAAACCCCAACCTATAGTCAAAACAAGGCCATTTTGGGGCTTTCAAGAGCGTGCCCAGTTTCTTGCGCAACAGCAAGTTGCGTTTCCTTTGCCGACTCTGAGATTTCGAGGCTGGGAACTCGACGCTCAGGCGATGTTTGCCAGAACCAAAGGCAAGGTTACACTCTGGAACAACCAGTTTGGCTTTTCCGCCTCGTGGAACCAGCAACCGGAGGTTGATTTCAACTCCGCCTTGGGAATTCCGGATCATTCTGTGGTTGGGACATTTAGCGCTCGATATAAATTTAAACCACGATGGTCAGTGAAATACATGATTACGCCGACCGTTTTCAATGGCAGCGGAAACCCTGGGACTTGGTTCCAGTTTGGCTCTGGCCAGTCACTCCAGTCGAGATGGGAAAGGCTTCATCAGCAGATAGGGCTTGTTTATGATCCCATTCTTACACCAACCTCACGAGTTGGAATATTCGCCGATTATGTAAGGATTAGGGAACGCGTTAGATTCGGCAACGCCGGATGGTCTGGATCCGCTTTCGGTGGGTCAGCTTTTGATAATGACCTGGACATGGCCATGGCCGGGATCGAAATGGAGAAACTTCTCAAAATAACCCGATCCAGCAGCGCCTTGTCATGTGAATGCAAAGCCGGCGTGGCCTTTCTGGATGACGCCTTTGGCGCCGACCTCAGCACGGGTCTTAAGTACAGTGTTGATCTTTATAACGGACGGTCTGGCTATGTGAAAGGTGGCTACAGATATCTGACCTACAAGAAAGGTTACAGCGAATCTAAAATGATAGATGTAGCAATGGATGGTGGATATGTAGAGATGGGCTTTCTCTTCTAGCCCACTGAATTGCGGGGTAGGGCTACGGAGGGAGCCCTACTCAGACGAATTTTACAAAAAGTCTAGGGAAGAAACGATTTTTTTAGGCTCGACCGGCTCCCTAGGCCTTTTCCCTCCCAGCTCGATTTCACCCGGTCGAGCTTTTTTCTTTTTGTGGCGCCAGATTCATGTATTATTCTTTATCTAGAGACGCTGGACATGGATCAAACTCTTCTACAGATAATGAATTTTGTTCAAAGCCGACCCGGAACATGCAAAGCAGGCATTTGCAGAAATTTTGGGCTCTCGGAGTACCGTTTGAACAGGGCTTTTAGAAACCTTACGAGAGAATTTCCAGACATCACGTTCGTTTCCAGCCATGAACACGGAGTGTGGTTTTTAGAATTGGACCCGTCTCGATGCCTCGGCATCGACTGGTCGGACGGAGCCCTTGAAGGTTTTTTTCAATGTCAAAAATCCCCAAAGTTTTCAGATGGCAGATGTTATGAACACTCTCTCATTCAAAGTTCTGAAATGATTGCTTTCGGTAGAAAACTTTCCTATTGTCTCGGCCCGATGGAACCAAACGCCAGAAACATACTGTCGCTGGGAATGACATTAATTGAAGAATTGAGAGAGGTTCTCATAAGGATTTCTCCTCTGACAAAATTCGAGTTTGAATCAAGGTCCAGTCTTGTGCGGATGTTCAATTCCGCTTACGCCACGCTCAAGTTGAGAGAACGTGTAAGAAACCAAAGATCCGAAGATTTTCATTGGAATCCAGAGTATGAAGCTAGACATAGGGCATCTTCTATTAACCCCTTCGAGTATTCTCTCAGAAAATTATTCGCCCTTTTGGGCATAGATTCTGATTCTTCGAAGGAGGACACATTAAGGGCATGGAAAAGATTGGCGCGGATCTATCATCCTGACACTGCCAAAGATGATGGAGATGAAGAAAAAATGAAGGAAATCAACATGGCGAAAGACAGGATATTCAGAATTCGCCGTTGGGATTGATTTATAAAATTGAGGTGATGAAAACAAAAAGGGACTCCAAAGAGTCCCTTTATTTTTTACTTTTCCTCGAATCAGTCTTACCAGTAGCTACCGAAAACACCCTCAGCCGGAGTGGCCATTAAAGTTGACGGCAAAGAGGAACCGGATTTCTTACTCATGGGAGACATGGCCTTAGGAGCTCCATAACCCATGGATCTCACAGGGGGAGGTCTCATGCCGTAGGCTGGTGGGTAACCGGTTCCGGGACCGCATACAGGCGGGCCACACGGAGGTGGGCCACATTTCACAGGAGCAGCGCACATCGGCGGTGGGCAAGGAGGTGGTCCACACATAGGCGGAGCGCAAGGAGGTGGCCCACATGGTGGCCGCCCACACTGAGGACTAGAATCCAGAGCGTCTATCATACGGTCGACCAGTTTAAACGGTAAAGCCACTACGCCTGTAACCAATCTGAATGCGCCAGTGAAGACCCTGGCCAGAGGGTTCGGTTGACCACATGATGGAGGCGGTCCACAGTTCGGGGGTGGGCATGGTGGTGGTCCACAGCACGGTTGGGGCCCGCACACGGGTGGCGGTCCGCACATAGGCGGCACTTTGCACACAGGGCCTCCTGCGGAGACTGGCGCCAAACCCATAGACAGCAGTGCCAAAACCGCGAAAATAGCGCCAATAGCGAATTTCCCTTTCATTCAACAACTCCTTCCAAAAAATCCCTCGGACTCTCCCTTTTACCCCTCCGAGCGACAGTTACTGCATTTAAATATCTCTTATAGATACTTTATCAAAATTTATCCACAAATGTCAACCTGAAAAATTACTGTTAAACCTTATTAAAGAATATTTATAATAGACTAATTTATATTAATTATTCGTCCTTATCTAATTCGAATTTTCTTCCCATACGCCCTCGCTCTCCACTGGAGCGGCGTCAGGACGGTTGGGATAACCAACTCTGCCGCATCCAAAATCGAGAGACACCGAAGCCCCCAACGACGCAACAATTTTCCTACGCAATTCTTTTGAATCCTTGGCCCAGGACACAACCCAACTATCCACAACAGCGTCGTGGTTCTTGTCAAACCTGAACTCGCCCCTCATTCCATTAATCTTTGAGTTTGAAACTGCTTTGATCAGCGCATCAAAATCAGGCGTCCCCGATGCGCCTCCATTGGCCAGACTATCTATAATTCCTCCCAGATCATATCCTTCGGCCACTCTGGAAATAGACAGGGCCATCGAATCAGATTTGGAAGAAATCTTTGATCTCAAAGACTCGACATTTGCAATATTCGTCAAAGTCGGCACACCTGTCACGGTTTCCTCAACAGCCTGGTCCATCTTGTTAAATAATGTCAATGTCTCAGGACCGATGATGGTTTTTCGAGTTTGGGAGTCTCCGGTGTTCATCGACTGAAGAAATTTCAGGGCGGATTCGTTTTCAAAAGCGGCGAAAACAAAATCGGCGTCAGAATTCCTTATGGAAGAAACCACTGAATCAATGGCGCCGGATGCGCTATCGACCATGACCCTATCGCAAAATGCCCCACCCGCCCTTTCAAATCCAAATGCAAAAGAATCCGCTTGTTCGTTTGTGTCCCGATTATCATCTCCAGTGATGAATACTTTCATGCCGGCGTTCATTACGGCCCATGGGGCCAAAGGTTCCGCCAGGACATAATTATTAGGACTGGACCTGAAAACGTTGGGTAGGCAGATTTCCCCGCATACCAGCTCAATAGACGGATTAGTAAGAAATACTATGGCTCGTGATTTGGCGAACTTTTGAACAGCCTTCTTCGATCCTTCAACATCTGCGACACACACAATTAAGTTCACGTCAGCGTCTCTAAGCGAACCTTGAATCTCCTGCAATACCTCGTCTAAACTCTGGTCATAGGTTTTCCTCAGAATGTCCACCGGGCATGGGCCGTTTTCCTGGAATGAAAGATCAAATCCTGCCATGAGGGACCTGGCTTCCAATTCCATCTGACCCTTTTCCGGATAAATGAATGTCATCTTGGTTCTTCGCTCGGGCTCCATAGCCCGTCCCAAAAGCGGGGTTAGGACTATTGCGGACGTCAACACGCCGGAAATAAGGAAATCCCGCCTCGACAGCAAATGCCGTTCGACCGGTAAGTCCTTAACTTCCCAGCTAGATGTAGCAACCTCTTCTTCAAGACGGCGCCTTTTTTTCTGAGTCATTCGCTTACTACTATTCCCGGGAAGCCATATCGGGCTTCTCCTCAAAGTTCTCAACTTGACAAGATTCTAGGTTTGCCGCGCATCCTACTCTAAACGAATTTACCTGTAAAGACAGTATTGTGATCGGTAGATTCGGAAATTATGTTCAGGGGAAGAGATGAATTATCAATTGTGGGCGGATGTTTGAGGCCTGCAAAAGAAGTTTTGGGGTCAATCTTCCCGGGTCGCAAAAAAGTGACTAACGGGAAGATTGAATTCTGTGTCAGCGATACGGACGCGGCATCGGGGCGCAAGCCACCGGCTGCTGAGGAGCGCAACTGTATCTACTTTTCTTTATGGCCTTTCTGGACGGAGCGCAAACAGGAGGGGGACACTCCATTCTCACTGTAATCACTCGGCAACTTCTGGGCGCGAATGAATCCTGAGAGCACTTGACTACGGCCATCTCCGTAGCGTGGCCTGGTGTCGGTCCAATCCCCTGGTACAGGGCGCCTCGCAGGTTCTGAGCAGTCGCGACAAACAAGGCGTCAGAATTTCCTGGTATCGCTGCGGTCACTGCTAAAACAAATACCGCTAGTAACAATATAGCTTTCCCGGACATCGCATACCTCCAAATTATAATTTAACTATAAGTTCTTTCAATTCTGTGCAGACAAGCACAAATCCCAAAAGTTCCTCCTTTTTGAGATCGATATGCCTACACTTTTACCGTATCAGATTAAACCAGAAATTTCAAGCCAAAATAATTACCGATATTCCGAATGGTTAGGCTCCCAGATAGCTTTGTGAAAATCCATGCGGCCTTCTTTAACATACGGTTTCAACCAAATCTAAGTGGGGTCGCCACCTCCCTGTCCTAGATCCTCTTTCAGGCATCCTGGGGCTTGAAGGATGGTTGTCCTGTAGCCTCTACAACACTATTCCAGAGTTTGCTGTTAAGCCCCACCTGCTTGCGGCCAGTCGTCACTAAATTGAATGGAACGCACACAAACTGCTCGTTCCATGAACCCACCATGAAATTTGTCTTTCCGGCCAGACCCACGTGAACAGCGTTTTGTCCAAGAAAACCACAGAACACCGAATCCTCGGAGGTCGCGGGGACCGACCTAATAGTATAGCTTGGATCAATGTATTTCAGATTCAGTTCAAGACCTTTGGTCTGAAAATGTTCCTTGATCCTGTCCCTCAGAAAGACTCCTATGTCTCCCAGAGACTTGTTCCCTGAACTGTCGAACCCCTCAATCCCACAATATCGCTGCCCGGCTCCCTCGGCTACCACTATCACTGCGTGTTTCTTGCCTCTGATTCTTTCCTCCAGAACCGACAAGAAACCGTGAGGCCCTTCCATATCAAAATCGGATTCCGGGATAAGAACAAAATTTGCGTAACGTCTGTCAAGCGCCGCGCTTGCCGCAATGAATCCGGAGTGTCTACCCATAAGTTTCACAAGGCCTATCCCGTTGGGCGCTCCATTCGCCTCTACATGGGCGCAACCAATAATATCCGACGCGCAACTTACCGCAGTGCTAAACCCGAATGATCTCGATAGAAATAGTATGTCGTTGTCGATTGTCTTTGGAATCCCAACGACGCCAATTTTAGCCCTGCGAGTCGAAATTTCCTCGCAGATCCGGGCGCCGGCTTTAAATGAGCCGTCTCCCCCTATGATAAACAGGAGTCCTATATTCATCCGCTCAAGAGCGTCTACAATTTCTCCAATCCCCTGATGCCCTCTGGAAGACGAGAGAATTGTTCCGCCCAGTTCATTAATTTGCGAAACCGTGTTTGGGTTCAGTTCAAGAACGGAGTGCCCGTATTTTGGAATAAACCCCTGAAACCCATATCTTATGCCAAGGATATTCGAAACACCGTATGTGTGGTACAATGTGAGCACTATCGATCGTATCACATTGTTCAGCCCCGGACACAACCCGCCACAAGTAACTATGGCGCATTTAAGTTTACTGAGATCGAAATAAACTTTATTACGAGGACCCGCCTTTAGAAAAGAAACAGGAATTTCCCCTCGCTTATAACACTCTTCAATCGATTCCGCAGAAACATCGTATAGTATGTGATTTCCATCGCCTACCCAATCCACATGTTCCAGAGGGGAGTCGATTTTGCATTCGCCTAAAGAGTCAACTTTTGTGTCCATATTTGGAGATTCTCCGTAGATCATACGCCGTAAAAGATTTTGAAACCATTAAACATTAAACCTGAATAGCATAATGTCACCATCCTTTACCACGTAATCTCTCCCCTCAAGCCTAAATTTCCCGGCCTTTTGAGAGGCGGCCATCGATCCGGTGGTCCTGAAATCTTCAAACGCGACAACCTCGGCGCGGATAAAACCACGCTCCATATCAGAGTGAATCGTTCCCGCCGCCTTAACCGCCGTATCCCCTTTTACAATGCTCCAGGCCCTCACCTCAGGCTCCCCGGCGGTTAAGAATACTATCAAGTTTAACAATTCAAACGATCTTTTAATAATTCTTTCTTTTGCGCCCTCTTCCAGGGACATTTCTTCCAGAAATTCCGAAGCCTCCTCCGCTGTCAGGCCCGCCAGTTCCGCTTCCGTATCCGCGTAAAGCCAATCCAGCCCAACATTAGGCTGATCCTTTAAATATTCGGCAAACTCTTCCATCATCATCTTGACTTCTTCCGGCTTCTTGTTGTCTCCAGCATTGAGTAATATCAATTGGGGCTTTGCCGAAAGAAACGCGAAGCCCCTCATCTTATCATTTGTATTGACTTCATCCAATAATCTCAAGGGCTTGGCATCATTCAAAAGGTCTCTGGCCTTAGTGAGAAGCTCAAATTCCTCCGCCAGTTCCTTTTTCCCGCGACTCAAGTCTTTAGCCACCCGTTCAAGTCTTTTCTCAACTGAGGAAAGATCGGACAAAATCATCTCTTCTTCGATGGTCTTATAATCCATTAGAGGAGACGGTTTTCCGGAAGATATCGAGTCGAAAAATCGCACACATGTCACGAGTGCGTCCAGTGGGCGTATTACCGTCAGGAATTTGTCCCCAAGGGTCCGCCCCTGTTTTCCCTCGCCGGTGATACCTGCTACGTCTAGATATTCGACATGTACGGGGGTGACTTTCTTTGGTTTGTGATATTTTGTTAGGAAATCTAAACGTGGATCGGCTACTTTCACCACTCCCAGACCAGGGTCAAGCCGATTTTTCTGGTCCTTTTGACTCAACCCCCCGGTAAGAGCCCGGAACATGACCGTCTTCCCCGAACGGGGCAAACCTATTATTCCAAGTTTCAATTAGGGGCTTACCTTCCCTCCGACAATCCGGTCGAATTCATTTTGGGGCTTCAGTGAAACGGATGTAGAGGTGAACATTGCCACTGTCGACTTTTGTTGGAGCTGGAGATTCCTGTGATTGCGCTCCAACCTCTATGGCTCCATGATTGATCAACGCTGTCGCAAGGTCGCCATATCTGTTCGAAGGGATAATAACTCCAACCAGAGTTTCTCCCCTAACCCCTTTAAACTTTTCGTCAACTAATTTGCCCTGGATGTCAGGCAGTATCTTTTTGAGGGTTTGCAAAGCCAGATCGATATGAGGGCTTTCCACGGTAAGATTATCAGCTCCCAACTCGTCAGCGACCGTGGGGAATCGCCAGGAAACCGCTGTGCTTGAACGGCCCGGAGTTACGTATGGCGCAAACGAGTGAGAATATGGCGCGGCCTGAGTCGAAAATGGAGCCGAGGCCACCATCTGTGATTGTAAGTGAGGGGCAGGGGGAGCACTCTTGGAAACCACTGCCGTCTGTATGGACTGGTTGGCTGTCTCCACCGGAGCATAATTGTAGACGTAGATTGCCATGATGGTCACAAAAGCCAGGGACGCCGCTCCAATCGGGACCGGAGCGGTTGGGATCGAGTTCAGCAGATTTTTGATTTGGGATATGATTGATTTTAAAGGTGAGGAGTTTTTGTCGATCCTGGCGTTTAGTTGGATCAGGAAGTCATTGGGGGGAGCGATCTGTTCCAGATTCGCCATACCCTGGATGGTTGATCTATACCATTTGTAATCTTCCCGACACGCGGAGCAGGATCGGAGATGATCCTTAACCATTTTTTCCACCAGCGCATCAGCTTCTCCATCATAAACTGACCCAAAATACTCAGTAATCCGCTCACAATCCATCATGAAAGGACCTTCTTAAGTTTTTCTTTTACAACCATCCGCGCTCTATGCAGACGGGATTTTGTAGTTCCTTCAGGTAAATTCAGCATACGTGCTATCTCTTCGTATGAAAAACCCTCTACGTCTCTCAGTATAACGATCTCCTTGTGATCCGGCTCCAACTCGTCTATGGCCTCCCGGACCGCCTTTCGAACCTGATTGCTTGACAAAAGCTCCTCAGGCCCGGCGCTGTGGTCGGCAAAAGCTCTTTGGGAGTAGTCTCCTTCTTCGTCGGTCTCGGTTGATCCCTTGTTTGTAAAAAATCCTCTACGCTTTAAATACTTGAATCTATTCTTGCCTCGATTCGTCGCTATCTGAAATAGCCACGTAGAAAACTTGGAATCACCTCTAAAATTCTTCAGGTTCTGATACGCCGCCATAAAAATTTCCTGGGCAAGGTCATTAGCCTCTTCCTGGTCTCCAACAAAACGATAGGCGACACTGAAAACCTTCTTCTGATACTTTAAGACTAGTCTGTTGAAAGCCTCCCTCTCACCCTTAGCGCAACGCTTAATCAGTTCCTCGTCTTCGTCGTTAGCCGAAACTGAAGCGTCGCCTAACACCACACTTGCTGCTACTGTCAGACAAACTATATTCAGAATTGTTTCAAGGTCTAGTGTCACGAGAAGATTTTTTTGTCTCCATTTAATACGTCGGTGCAAATTATGGTAATTTAGACGCTGAGTCAAGAAATATGGACATAAAACTGATCTTGGCTGTCACAGACGCGAATTCATTGTTGATTCAGAGTTGAACCAGGTCAAAACCATCGAGTTTCATGTTTATTGGTTGAATATATTAGCTTAATCAGATAAATAGATTGATTATAAGCATCGTTATTGGCGATTGAGGATTTGCCCACAATCGCTTTTATACTGGGAATAGCCCTTTGGAGGACGTAATGAAATTTTCCAGACGGGTAACGGACACTCCTCCTTACCTGTTTCATCTAATTGACGAAAAACGTAAAGCCGCGCTGGAACGTGGAATGGATGTAATCTCCCTCGGAATAGGCGACCCCGACATGCCAACGCCGGATTTTGTATTAGATCTCATGAATGAGGAAATGAGGAAACCATCCAATCACCAGTATCCGAGTTATAAGGGAGAGTTCGACTTTTGCGAGAATGTGGCAAAGTGGTTTAAAACAAGATTCGGGGCGCAATTGGACCCGCAACACGAAATCATGGCCACCATCGGGGCTAAAGACGCTGTTTCACATCTGCCTTTTGTGTTTATTGATCCAGGGGACACTGCCCTGGTTACAGATCCAGGATACCCCGTTTATGAGGCCGCAATCGGGTTTGCGGGTGGGGCTCCGATTAGAATTCCTCTCGATGAGGAACGCGATTTCCTTCCCGACCTTTCTTCCATTCCAGATGACGTCGCATCCGCGGCCAAGTTCATGTTTGTAAATTATCCGAACAATCCCACCGCGGCTGTTGCGGATGAATCATTCTTTTTGGACCTTGTCGTGTTCGCCAGGAAGCATGATCTTGTCATACTTGCGGACAACGCTTATTCTGAAGTGTATTTTGAACCCAAAGACAAACCAATAAGTATAATGCAGATTCCTAACGCCAAGGATATTTCGATAGAGATACATTCGTTTTCCAAGACATTTAACATGACCGGTTGGCGAATTGGTTTCATTGTAGGCTCAAAGTCCTTGATTGACGCCGTGTTGACATTAAAGTCCAACTTTGATTCAGGCGTCTTCATGGCGATTCAGAGGGCGGCCGCAAGGGCTCTAGGCCACCCGGACGCCCCACTGTTCAATGACCGCAGGACCCGACTGTTTAAGGTAAGACGTGATATAATTGCTTCGGCGTTGGAAGAGATGGGATTTAGATTTAAATTGCCACGGGCAAGCTATTATTTCTGGGTCCGCATTCCGGAAAATTATTCATCCTCAGTTGCATTCTGCGCGGACCTGTTGGAACAGCAGGGTCTTATTGTAACGCCCGGCGTCGGTTACGGCCCAAGCGGAGAAGCTTACTTCCGTATCTCAATGACTGCTGAGGACAACAAGATTAGGCAGGCTATGGATCGACTAACAAAATTTGTAAAGGGATTATAATGAAAGCCAGTCTGGTTCTAGCCGATGGCGAGTCTTTTCTGGGAACCGCCGTCGGAGCGGCGGGTGAAATAGTGGGTGAGGTCGTTTTTAACACGGCCATAACGGGATATCAGGAGATCCTCACTGATCCATCGTATCGAGGCCAAATTGTTACTATGACGTATCCTCATATAGGCAACACTGGGGTAAATTTTGAGGATAACGAATCAGTAAGGGCTTTTCTGTCCGGTTTCATAGTGAAGGAGCATTGCTCTAGTCCCAGTAACTGGCGTCAGAGAGAAAATCTCGGTGATTTCCTTAAACGTTCTGGAGTAATCGGCATCCAGGGCATTGACACCAGAAGGTTAACCAGGAACTTGAGAGAAACCGGCGCCAAAAAAGGGATCATATCAACAGAGGATCATGACGTCGGCAGACTCCTACGTAAGGTAAAGGATTATCCCGACATAGAGGGGCTGGACCTTGTAAAAGAAGTCACATGCGACAGACATTACGATTGGATTGAAGGGACCTGGAGATGGAATGCTCGTAACGTTGTTTCTCAAGAGAGGTTTAAGGTCGCTGCCCTGGATTTTGGGATCAAGCAGAACATTTTGAGGCTTCTGGTTGATTCTGGCGCTCATGTCCGAGTCTTCCCCGCTTTCACGACTGCCGAAGAAATCTTGAGTTACAATCCGGATGGTATATTCCTGTCAAACGGACCGGGAGACCCCGAAGGTGTTCCGTACGTTGTCGAAACGGTGAGGAACCTGATTGGCCGAAAGCCTATTTTTGGTATTTGTCTTGGTCATCAAATACTCGGGCTGGCTCTTGGCGGACAAACATACAAGCTCGCATTCGGACATCACGGGGCAAACCACCCTGTAAGAAGGCTGGACACAGGACAAGTCGAGATAACATCACAGAACCATAATTTTGCCGTTGACCCGTCAACAGTTGATTCTGAATGCTCTGTCAGTCATGTCAATCTCAACGATGACACAAACGAAGGTCTGGTTCACAAGAAATATCCTCTCTTCTCGATACAGTATCACCCTGAGGCTTCTCCAGGACCTCACGATTCGAGATATCTGTTCGAGCGTTTCAGAAAAATGATAATGGATTCGTAATCAGCATATCAAAGACGACCGATGATGTGAAAAGCCTGTTTAAGGCAGTGGTTGGCGAGACGTAAATTAAGAGCCCATTTCTCAGTGTCTGTAATGCCAGAATATTCCCGACTCCTAGAAGATTAAGCCGGCGCTTATTCCTCCACTTAGAGAATACTGGTTGAGACTGAGATTAGACGCTACGCCGCTTCTGGAAACAGCGCCCGATACAAAACTTACGTCAGTACTACCTTTTATCGATGAAATTGAGCCATTGAACCAAGCGCTGAAAGTCGTTGGGGGAGGCAAAGGTAGGAAGTATTCACCTACCGCAGAGAGAAGATAACCCGGCTGATTTAAGTTGTAACTTAGATCCGCCATAGTTGGAGAGGTAGTTCTAATGTTGATTGCTCCGGAAGAGGTAAGAAGCGGGCTATATATGAATGCTGCCCTGTAATTGCCTTCTTGCAGAAATTGAAATCCAATAAACGGCGCCCAGTTTTTCAATAAAAAGTCCTGTCGCAAGGTCGGATTAAGCTGTCTCAAGGCGTTTCGGGCATCCTCATAGGCCATTGAGGTATATTGCCAGAGGCTTCCCGCCAACACCGAATATCCTGCGCCTATCCCAACTGAGACGCCGCACTGAATAGTCCAGGACTCAAAGTTCGTACCCGTCATTGTAATGTTCGGATTAAAGCCCACTCCACCTATCGAAATTGGTAGCTGACCAATTTGCGTAAACGAACGAGGCAAAAGGCCAATAGCGGAACCAAACACTGTAAAAGTCGGTGACATTATCGCATTCAACCCCAGAGTCCCCATCCAAAAGTTGTAGTCATGCAGGACCACGTCCATGGTTCCCAACACCAGATGGGAATTTGGGTCTGCGGGAAGAGGATCGAACTCCGCATTGATCGGTACATCCAGGTTTACGCCATTCCACTGGTAACCCAACTGAACGAACGGATTTAACAACACCTTTCCGACTTTGAAACCAGTTAATCCCTGTAACCCAGAAAAAAATCCTTCAATAGGAGTCGTCTGACCTATCGTTTGAGAGGATGGCACACCCGTGATAAATGAACCTGGATTCAAACCTTGGCCGAACAGGTATCCCGGGATGAGTAGAACTATAAGACCCGCAACAAGTAAGAACCGATTCATTAGGCATAACCCCTCAAGAATATTTCCCTCGTGCAAAATCTTTTTTACACAATTTTGAATTACGATATCTGAAAATAATTTTCATCTCAATCAAAATCGACATCAAAGCTCAGTTACCGAAATGCCCTCAAATTCCGGGAAAACGAAGCCGAAACATTGAAAAACACTGAAGCAAATGGGACGCAAACTTGATGTCTAGACTACAACTATTGGGGGGGGGGATCTTAGTGAAGCTATGCTGGCATAATGCCAATAAAACAAGGGAGAAGCTTTAGAGTTTTTTATCAGAAGCCCAGCGGTAAATCTTTTCCGCCGCTTTGAAATGGTGGGGGGTATTTAGGACCACTACAAGGTGTTCCTTGTTGTTTTTCTTAAACAAGGCGACTATGCATTTGCCCGCCATGTTGGTGAAGCCGGTCTTGGCCCCTGCGACAGGCAGATTCGTCCTGAGCAACTTATCATTATTGACCAGGTTGTATTCGTGAGGTTTTGGATTCAGGGACTTCATGACGTATGTCTTGGAACTCGATATTTCAGCTATCAGAGGATACTTGAACGCGTGGCCGGCAAGCATGGCGACATCTTCCGCTGTAGCAATGTTGGGTTTTTTCGCCAAGATCTCCCTACCGTCTTTTCTTCCCAAGGTAATTTTGTGATCAAGACCGCTTGGAGTATAAACTTTGACCTGATTCAATCCCAGTTCCTGAGCCTTCCGGTTCATTGATTCAATAAACGCTGATCTGCCGCCCTTTGGATAGGCTCTTGCCAGAGATTCAGCGCAATCGTTGCCGGATTCAATCAGCATGCCGTACAATAGGTCTTTTACCTTAAACAGGTCGCCGGGACGAATACCCACTGTGTGTTTTGCCACCTCCAGTATATCCGCAGGAGTTTCGACGACTTCGTTTAGGTCCATCTGGTCAATGACTACCATGGCTGTCAGGAGCTTGGTGATACTGGCTATGGGCAACGGAGCGGATTCGTTTTCCGCGAGAACCACCCTATTCGAGGACCTGTCGACACAGAACATGGCCTTGGCCTTCACACGAGGCTGCGATGCCAGCTTTTCAACATGAAGCGAGGCTGTTTTTGTCTTAGCGGCAGGCGCCTTATGATCCGCAGACGGTTTTCCGGCAAGGCCAAACTTGCTGGGCGCCGCGGGCTGGAGGACGCGTAATTCCTGAAGATACCCGGGGCGCTCCATTGCCGTTGCGAACACTTGAGACCATGCTATCGATGTAGTTTGGAGCTGTTTGGGGTTGAAACGCCGGAGCGTTAAAAGGAGCGATCCAAACACTCACTAAGATCAGGATGATAATTTTGAAGGTCAATATGATGGTCTCCGATGACCCTGGTTTTTTTAATTAGCTAAAAAATATCCTGATTAAACATTACTAAGAGACTTACTTCTCAAACTGATTTCAATTTATCACATAACGAATAATATTTAGTTCAATCTCTGGTGTCAAGACAAACCGACATTATCGACAGTTTTCCTTGACTCTAACGCATGCTCTTTAACTAGAAAGATCCATTAGACCTCATGAAGCATGGGCCCTGAAAACATTCCGGTGTAGGGGAGAAGTCCTTTTCAATTAATGCGTACGCGCTGTGATTGTGTATCGACTCAAAGGTTTCAGCTTCAATCCTGTACCATGGAAAGTTGTCCTTTTCCCTCAGGCGCGATACAGCGGCCCTCACAACATCTTCGACAAACATTGGGTTTTCATAGGCTTTTTCAGTGACGTACTTTTCATCAGGCCGTTTTAACATTGAATATATTTCAGAACTTACCGATGATTCAACAATCTCGATAATTTCCTCTATCCAGAAAAACTTCCTGAACCTGAGTTGAACCCTTACTATGCCCCTCTGGTTGTGCGCCCCATAATCTGAAATTTCCTTGGAGCATGGGCAAACGGTCGTCACCGGCACTTCAAGCCCGATGATCAGGTCTGAGCGTTCAGCAAGAGACCCTCTCATAAAACATGTGTATGACATGATCCCTGGTGTATTGGTGACAGGCGCGTTTTTCTCAACGAAATATGGGAATTCAACATTCATGTGAGCGCTTTTAGCGTGGAGCTTGTCTTTTATCTTTTGCAGGACTTCCTGGAATTTCTGCATGGATATTTCGCCCCGGTACTCATTGAGGACTTCAATGAACCGGCTCATGTGAGTTCCCTTGAATTCCTTGGGCAGGTTAACGAAAAGGTCAAACAGTCCGACCGTATGTTGAAGACATTTTTTTCGGTCTTTTACTGATATCGGGTACCTGAGGCCTCTCACTCCGACCTTGTCAATCGGTATGTTTCGCTCATCAGGCATGTTTTGAACGTCTGGAATAGCGCAAACTTTCACCTGGAATACCTCTCCGGCAATCAAATCGGTGAACAATTCATCAGTTTTCCAATTATCTGAAGTAACGGGCAACGGACGTGTCCGATTCCCATACTCCTACGCTATAAAGTAAATCGCCTTTTTCGCCTAGACCCTGCTCAACTTCATGAAATATGAACTCGGCTAAGTTCTCGGCCGATGGCTCTATTTCATCGAATGGTTTAATCTCATTTAGAAGATGATGGTCAAGTCGCTCCAGGAGGTCATTTGTAATTCTTTTCAATTCTCCAAAATCTATAACCATCCCATCCGCTTTGGGATTAGACGCCCTTGCCGTAACATGAACTCTATAATTATGCCCGTGAAGTCGTTCACATTTTCCTTTATACTGCCGTAGACGATGGGCCGCGGAGAAACTTGAGATTATCTCTACCTCAAACATGTTTTATGCTCCGAATGTCATGCAACACATTAATACATATCATTGTATATTTATCATAGGTTATGGCATGTTACGCTGAATATGGATAATTTAATTGACAATAAACCAATGTTAAGTCTATACCGGTTCCACCCCTCCGGAGAGACCGACAAATTCCCACGGTCCTTTTCGGGAAACCGTAATGAGGAGGCGCCTGAATGAGGCCTTTCCGTGGATTCCTGATAAACATAGCATATTTTGCATTATCTTGCTTGTTTCTAATTAACTTTTCGTACGCGGAAAACATTCCTGACCGCATCCCCGGTCCAGCGTCCGCCAACAAACGTCCTGAGAATCACAAGGCTGAAAACACCAGGGATACTCTCCAGAAAGGGCGCATCGGCATCACTCCTGTTCCCTACAAACCGGAACCGGTTCAGGTCAGAACTGAACCAACTCAGAATTACTCTCAGCAAACGCATCCAATGTTGGGCGGATATCCGGATATTCGTGAATTGATCAGAAAAGTCAATCGATCCGTTGTCGCCATTCGTATGCTCGATTCAGGGGGGACCTGGTCTCTCACCAACCTGAGTTTTTCAGGTGACGCCAACAGCAAGGCCACCGGGTATGGCGCCGGCTTCATCATCTCCAACTCAGGACATATACTGACCAACGAGCATGTATTGAGACATGGGACACAAATAGAAGTCGAACTTCTCGATGGATCGAAAAGACTGGCCAAAACTCTTTTCAAAGACAGCAAAAATGATATAGCCCTCATAAAAATTGAAGCCAACAATCTTGAGCCCGTAAAGATGGGAAACTCCGACGGGGTTGAGCTTGGTGAATGGGTCGTCGGCATTGGGAATCCTTATGGTATCGGCCAATCCATCATGATCGGCATCGTCAGCGCCCAGAAGAGAATGATTCCGGGTTCAGGATATCCGCCATTAATCCAGATTGACGCCGCAATGAACCTTGGCAATTCCGGGGGCCCGTTGTTCAATCTTAACGGAGAGGTCATAGGAATAAATACGATACTTTTGTGGAAAAGCCAGGGTATTGGATTTGCGACCCCGATCAATATGGCTCGAGATTTTCTGGAACGAAAGAATTACCCTCCTCTGAAAGCTGCGGCGGCTCCACCAACAGGACCATTGGGGCCGGAATCAGACCATCCCAGATCGCTGCCGGAGAAATTCAACCCATTCGATCCATTGTGGAAACAGGGCCAATAAAGAATCAATCCCAGGTGAGACTATGCCGGAAAAGAAAGAATCAAAGAAAACCAGCGATTTAAAAAAGAAACTTGTAATGGACAAGCCCAGAGTCTGGGACAGCCTCTCGACCAAGGACAAAAAAGACGTCTCCAATTACTCTGTAGACTACATGGATTTCCTCAATAAAGGCCGGACGGAGCGCAGGGCCATTAACCGACTTATGGAGATGGCCTCGGAGACCGGCTTTATCGAAATCTCACAAGCAGCCAGAAAAACTGACCGGGTCTACAAGGTTTCCCGAGGTAAACTGCTAGTATTGGCTGTTCTGGGCCAAAAACCCATGATTGAAGGCATTCGGCTCGTCACTTCTCATGTTGACAGCCCCAGGCTCGACATCAAGCCAAACCCATTATACGAAGAAACCGGGTTGGCCCTCCTGAAAACGCATTATTATGGAGGAGTCAAGAAATATCATTGGGTAGCCAGATCCCTCGCCATGATAGGAACAATGTTCACGCGTCAGGGCAAAACAGTGGAAGTGGAAATTGGATTGAAGCCCGATGATCCGGTGCTAACCATTCCAGACCTGTTACCCCACCTGTCAAGAAAACAGATGGAGCAGAAAGCCAGCGAATTCATACCGGCCGAAAACCTTAATGTAATTATCGGTTCCCTGCCCTATGAAGATCAGGAGGCCTCAGATAGAGTAAAATTGGCGATTCTGGATTTACTTTTTACCAAATATGGTATTACTGAGGAAGATTTCATAGGCGCTGAAATTGAAATGATCCCAGCGGAACCGGCTCGCGAAGCCGGGCTCGATCGCAGCCTTGTGGCCGCTTACGGCCAGGACGACCGTGTGTGCGCCTTTACGAGCGCCACCGCCATCATGGGTCTCGCTAAACCGGCCCATACTTGCGTTGCGATCTTCTACGACAAGGAAGAAATCGGAAGCGAGGGCAACACAAGCGCAAAGTCCGCGGCCCTGGATTTGTTCCTGATGGAACTGATGGAAAAGACGGGGTTGGAGCCATCCGCAATGAATCTTCGCAAGGTTTTCTTGAACGGGAAGGGGCTTTCTGGAGACGTTACCGCCGCAGTTGACCCGACATACGGGGACGCCTACGAAAAGAGAAACAACTCCAAAATTGGCCACGGCATAGGCATAACCAAGTATACAGGGGCGGGCGGAAAGTACATGGGTTCAGACGCAAACGCCGAGTATGCCTCATGGGTTAGAAGACTATTCAATGAGAACAATATTATGTGGCAACCGGCAGGTCTTGGTAAAGTCGACGAAGGTGGTGGTGGGACCGTCGCCAAGTACGTGGCGAACGCCGGCATGGACATAATTGATTGCGGCCCCCCTATTCTGGGAATGCATTCTCCCCTGGAGCTATGCGCCAAGGATGACGTTTGGATGACACACAGGGCTTTCAAGGTTTTTCTGGAAAGTTAGCTCATCCTAAACGCAACACCAAATTACAGGAGGCGGCCATGATTAGGCTACCTCCTTTTTTTTTGTAGCGCATGGTTTTCCATCTATCGATTGACGACATTCCCTCCAACGATACAATTTAACTTAAAGGCAGATCGACATTGCGTCCGTAATTGTGAATCACCTTCTAAAAAAAGTCGTCCAGGGAGGGAATATGACTTTTGTCGTTGGGAACTCTTCTCAAGTCACTGGGAATAGTCTGTCGGATCAAGCTAGGACTATTACGAACAATATCCAGTTGATCCAAATGAATCATTCACGTATCCACAGGCTTGGCGCCGGGGAAACAGTCAATGGCTTTGTAGACACTTTCAGCGATCAAACCGGGTTGGACTCAACCCTGACCGCCGGCTCTTACAACAATTCTCAATGCTGTTATACGCCTGTTTCCGGCACATCCGGCTTAACAGAGACGATTCAAATTGACGAGGCCGCAGCCATCGAATTATGCGAGTCGAGCGGCCTTTCAATTACACAATGAAGGGCTTTCGCTCACAAAAACAGTCATAGCGGATGGGTCGTCGAATGAGCGGACTGATTACACCATGAGCGCAATGACATCCAATTCGTCGCCTTCGCCTTTGATCATTTCAGCGTCGAGTGAGCATAGCTCTCCAGATTGTCCGGCGTGGCGCGTTTTTGATCAGAACGAAAGCCACTCTACGGACCCTCAGGAATGCTGGATTGCATCGGCGTCGGCGAGCGAAACCAATCCTCAGTGGGTACAAATCGATTTTGGAGTTGGCGCTGTTGTAGTCATCAACAAGTATCGGCTACTTTCCCGTAACTCATCTGACCCGGCCTACGTGTCAGCGCCGAGGGACTTTGAACTATCCGGATCAAATGACAGCGCAAATTGGGTTGTGATAGATTCCCGTGTGGATCTGGCTCAACTTCCGTCCGACACTTGGAGTGACTATCTCACATTTACGAATGGCGCAGGTTACCGTCACTACAGGTTTACCATAAAGAAGTCTTGGGGGGCGGGTCTCACGAGTCTGAGCCAGTTGAAACTGGTCGAAGCCTCGCATGATGTTTCAGCGACAGTTGAGGTTGCTTCTCTTTCGGGGATAGTGACATCCGAATGGTCTGCAATCACCAATATGTCGCCAAGTTTCTCAGCGCCGGGAACTACAAAAATCCTCTACGCGTTATCTTTCAACAGGAATGACGATTTGGAGAACTGGCAAATTTGGAATGGTTCCGATTGGAAAAACATAGCTCGAATCAACTCTGGAAATTGGCAATTTATAAACGCAACCGGAATATGGATTGACGCCAACCTGAACTCTAGACTAGCGGCCCTTAAGCAGGCATTTGAGATAGACTTGAATCGAATGGATAGCCAGGTCCTTGCGGCGACCGGCGCTGCATGGCCGGGAGCATTCCTTGCCGGAGAAATGGCCATAGCTATTGGAATGGTGGCCGGAGAAAATCAGGATGTCCCGGTCTTGAGCGGATTTGCCATAACTTACGATATCAATGGGGTTGACCTTGAGCTGACCAGCCTGCCCCACGAGGTGAGTTTCGGCATCAACAGAGTTGATGGTTCATTACTCGTTAAAAATATGAACAACGGGGTAAAGCTCTATATTGGTCTAGGGGATGGCCAGCCTGAATGGATCGAACTTTCAGGCATCACCAGGACAGCCAGTCTTCCTTATGAGGTCGATCTATATTCAGCATGTGCAAGCGACATCAAGGCGTTGCCCGGACCCGTCATGTTTCGAGTGACCGCCCCCGCAGGCTTTACGGAAATTCACGGATGGGCTTTCAATTGGTCGAGATAGGATAATTTATACGGTTTCCCTCAGTGAAGCCTGTACGAATTTACTCTGTACAGTCAGTTGGAAGGCGCCTTAAGATCATCAGCCGTCAACACAACGAAAAGGATAGAATCAAAGTCTAGGCTGGCAGGATACTCATATCCGACAAAACCCTTTCGGTCCTTGGCAATCGCGTGCAGGTAGTTCGCAAACTCCAGGTTGAGCTTAAAGGCCTCGAAGGAACTCGGGACTTATTCCAAATAGCGTGGTCGGATGAGCCGGTGGTTTCGTCTGTTTCCGACGTGTGATCATGGACGAGCCTCGGCTCACTCAGTGAAGGGCCTCCGTCACGCCGGTGTCAGTGAAATTTCCCGTTTAAAATCGAGTCGGCAAGAGGGATGTCTTATATTTCCTCATTGCAATGACAAATTGCAATGACAACATTCTCTGTGTTACTTCTATTCCCTAAATGTTTTAAAATTGTATTAGAATTAATAGAAGAAAGGACAATTTAATGAGCACACTCGTTGTTATTGGTTATGAAGACAAATTCAAGGCTGAAGAAGTGCGTCTGGCGCTGATGAAAATGCAGAAGGATTATCTTATCGACATTGAAGACGCTGTTATCGCCATAAAAGATGAAAAAGGCAAAATCAAGCTGGACCAAATGGTCAGCCTCACCGCCGCAGGCGCGCTGAGCGGTGGCTTCTGGGGCAGCCTTATAGGGCTACTTTTCCTGAATCCGCTTCTGGGCCTAGCCGTTGGCGCAACCGCCGGGGCCGTATCAGGCGCCCTGACTGACGTAGGAATTAACGACAAGTTCATGAAGGACCTGGCCGCAACCTTGAAGAATGGTAGCTCTGTGCTTTTTGTTCTCGTCAGGAAGGCCACACCGGATAAGGTGCTGGAGGAACTCGCTGGAACAGGGGGAACTATTCTCAAGACATCCCTGTCTCACGAGGATGAGACAAAACTTCAAACCGCTTTGAACGCTGCAAAAGCCTAGTAGGCTCCATCGATTCGATTGAACAGTTCTTTCGCTCCAATCGTTTATGGCGAATTATTCAATACAGATGTGTTTTTCAAGAAGGCAAAGCAATATTGTGAATTCTTAATTGATGTTGATTCAATCAACAGAGGAGGCAATCTATGGCTAAACCAAAGAAGCCGAACATTCTTGTAATCTGGGGTGACGACATAGGAATTACGAACCTCAGTTGCTACTCCGACGGATTGATGGGATACCGGACACCCAACATAGATCGAATCGCAAATGAGGGCGTCCGGTTCACCGACTATTATGGTGAACAGAGTTGTACAGCCGGCCGCGCGTCATTTATTACCGGCCAAAGCCCCTTTAGAACCGGGTTGACCAAAGTAGGGTTTCCCGGCGCTGACTTAGGATTGCGTGGCGAGGACCCCACTATCGCCGAGTTGTTGAAACCGCTAGGCTACGCCACCGGGCAGTTTGGGAAAAACCACTTTGGCGACAAAGATGAATTCCTGCCCACCAACCACGGCTTCGACGAGTTCTTCGGCAATCTCTATCATCTCAACGCTGAAGAGGAGCCGGAGCATCGCGACTATCCGTCTGAAAAGGACTTTCCTAACTTTCGTAAAAATTTCGGTCCACGTGGTGTGATCAAGAGTTACGCCGATGGACGGATTGAGGACACCGGTCCTCTTACCAAAAAGCGCATGGAGACAGTTGACGCAGAATTTCTCTCGACAGCGCTTGACTTCATCGACCGACAACACAAGGCCGACAACCCGTTTTTCGTTTGGTTCAACACCACATGGATGCACTTTAGGGTGCGTCCGCCAAAGGAAATACTTGGTCAGTCGGGACGATGGCAGTCTGAATACCATGACGTGATGATCGAGCACGACAAGCAGGTTGGAACTCTGCTGAACAAGCTGGACGAACTTGGCATTGCCGAGGACACCATCGTCTTGTACAGCACCGACAACGGCGTGCATATCAACACCTGGCCGGACGGTGGAATGACACCTTTCCGCAACGAGAAGAATTCCAACTGGGAGGGCGCTTACCGTGTGCCTTCCTTGGCGCGCTGGCCTGGAAAGTTTCCGGCGGGCTTGGTCTCCAACGAAATCATGAGTCACATGGACTGGTTGCCTACGATATTGGCGGCAGCCGGTGAACCGAAGATCATAGAAAAGCTCAAAGCGGGCCATAAGGCTGGTAAAAAGACCTTCAAGGTCCATCTTGACGGTCACAACTTTCTGCCCTACCTGACCGGCGCAGAAGACAAGGGCCCAAGGAAAGAGTTTTTCTACTTTTCGGATGATGGTGATCTGACCGGGTTGCGCTACGACAACTGGAAGCTCATCTTCAAGGAACAGCGCATGGCCGGTACATGCCAGATCTGGGCTGAACCCTTCGTGACGTTGCGGATACCAAAGATTTTCAACTTACGCACAGACCCGTTTGAACGCGCCGATATAACATCAAACACCTACTGGGATTGGGTGATCGATCACGCGTTCATGTTGATACCGGCTCAGAAAGTGGTGGGTGATTTTCTGGTGACATTCAAGAAGTTCCCGCCGCGCCAGAAAGCCGCCAGCTTCACCGTTGATCAGGTGATGGAAAAACTCCTGACAGGCCTAGGCGACTGAAAGGGGAATGACAAAAGCTATCCGGGCCGTACGCCGCTCCGGCGGTCGGCCCGGACTTATTTAATCATCAATCCTGAAACACTTTGGGGAGCGGATGACGGAACTCTTCAAGATTGCAGTTGTGGTGTTCGAGGCGATGGGAGTAATGGCGCTGATCTTAGGGGCTGTCTTCTCCATCGGGCGTCTTATCCGGCAAATGTTCGAAGGGAAGGATTGGCTCGAAGCGTGTCGGCTTTTCCGGGAGGGCTTTGGTCGCAGTCTGCTGATGGCCCTTGACCTCCTGGTTGCGGCCGATATCATCCTTACCGTAACACTCGACCTGTCATTTGCGTCACTCGGAATGCTGGGACTGCTAGTGTTAATCCGAACCTTCCTGCACTTTATTCTGGAGTTGGAGTTGACCGGTCGATGGCCCTGGCAGCGGCGCTCACATTAGCCTCACGCGAGTCGGGCCAGTGAGTGTCGAGGGCCGAATAAAAGGAGCCTTCTATGCTCGACATTTTCGCCTTTATTGTCATGTTCGTGATTGTCGCAGCGATGATTGTCCTTATCGTGAAGCTCGGCGAATTGCCGGGCAAGATTGCCCGCCTCAGGAATCATCCACAGGCTGATGCAATCCACGTATGTGGCTGGCTCGGTTTGGCGACTCTGGGGCTCCTCTGGCCCATTGCGTTAATCTGGTCGCACATGAAGCCTTTCTCAGTTCCTGGCTCAGCCGAAGGATCCTCTTCAAATAAGGATGTCTCCCATCAGGTAGCAGAATTGAAGACCAAGGTTTCCCTCCTGGAGAACGAACTCGATCAGTTACGTCTAAAAAAAGGCGGGGTGTAACGATGATAGTGTTCATCCTCCTTGTGTATTTAGCCCTAGCATGGTTCATATTCGGGTATCTCAAGCTCGCAACGCTAGATTTAAAAGCCAAAGTCATTGTGGTTGGTATCGGTTTGATTATTTGCGCTGGGATGTTGTTTGCGATGCAGGTGGTTGCGCCATGTTCCACAAACCTCATGGTGTATCAGTACATCGTCCAGATTGCTCCAAAAGTGGGGGGCAGAGTGGCGGAAGTTCCGATTCGCCCCAATGCGCCGATCAAGAAAGGCCAAGTGCTTTTCAGGATCGATCCGGAACCTTACCAGAATGAGGTGAATCGACTCAAGGTCGCTCTTGCCGAGGCGGAACAATCGGTTCCCCAATTAAAAGCTGAAGTTGAAGCGGCAAAAGGCGCTTTGGAAAAAGCGAACGCCGCTCTGACGCTTGCAAATATCGAGCATGACAGGATTCGTTCCCTTTTAGCCTCGGCGGCGCTCCAACAATCCCAAAAGGACAAGGCCGTTGCTGATCTACAATCCGCACGGGCGACCGTGTCGGTAGCCCAGGCAAGGTTGGAGCAAGCCCGTTTGGCCTATGAATCGGAAATCAGCGGTGAGCACACAAGAGTAGCCAGGGCAAAAGCAGAACTTGCAAAGGCGGAATTGGACCTCAAGGAAACGACTGTTTATGCGCCATCAGACGGGTTCGTCATAAATCTACATCTGCGGCCCGGTTCGATGGTAGGCGGGCTTACCACACCGGTAATGAGCTTTGTTGAGAAATCGGAAAGCATGTTGGCGGCCCTGGTGAAACAGAATGCGTTGAGCTTCGTGCAGCCTGGCAATGAGGCTGAACTTGCTCTGGACATGTACCCTGGTAGGATCTTTAAGGCGGAGGTGAAGTTCGTGATCTGGGCAGGTGGACAGGGGCAAATCACTCCAAGTGGGGAGTTGCCGGAATTCTTCAATCAGCAACAGCGCGGGTTGTTCGCTGTACGGCTCAAGATGATAGACGCTCCCCCCGACTTGCGCCTTCCCGCGGGAGCGGGAGGAACTGCGGCAATTTACACCGATGCGCTAAAACCTTTGCATATGGCGAGGAGGATCATGATCCGAATGCAGACGTGGCTCAATTACCTGTTTCTCAATTGAGAATGGCTTATATAGTTTCTAGAAACAAAGAATCATGCTCTTCCGACAATACAGGAGATTGGAACTATGGATCACCCCATTTTCCTCATGTTCGTTACAGTGACGATTTTCACACTCATGCTCGCACTCGGGGTCAATCACTCTTTTCAAGAACTTACCTCCCTGTTACGTCGGCCTCAGTTGTTGCTCCGTTCCCTTCTCGCTGTAATCGTGTTGGTCCCCGTGGTTGTGGGGCTGTTGTTGTGGTTGTTAGAATTGCCGTCAGCAATCGCCGCCGGTCTTGCCGTGTTGGCCGCCGCGCCGGGCGCGCCGCTCACGTACAAACGAACAGAAATGGCCGGTGGAGATCTTACCTACTCTGCGAGCCTACAGTTGACGCTGGCTCTGTTGGCTGTCGTGGTTACGCCTTTAATCCTGGCGATATTTAACGCTCTGTTTAAAATCGTAGGCGATCCAATCACACCCTTTCACGTTGCCAGGCAGGTCGCAGAGGTTACATTCCTGCCTGTGATCATCGGTCTGCTCATCCAGCGTTTCGCACCTCACCTGGCCGAGGCGATAGGCAAACAGGTGAAGATAATTGCCAACTTTCTGTTCATCGTGCTCGTTGTAGCGCTGATCTTTCTAATTGTTCTGGCGCCTGACTTTCGGATGATGCTGAATCTTTGTGGCTTGGCCACAGGGGCGATCATCCTCATGGTAACGATCTCCTTGGCCATCGGGCACTTCCTTGGCGGCCCATCACTGGAGCAGCGTTCGGTCCTTGCAATAGCAAGCATCGCTCGGAATGTCGGCCTCGCCCTGTTCATCGCCAGCCGGTGGGATAACGGGCAAAACATCATTCCAACGTTGTTGACGTACCTGATATTAGGCGCGCTCCTGGGTGTGGCTTACTCAATATGGAGTAAACGCAGGATGATTACCGAGAACAATGTCTAAATACAAAACCACTACGGCTTGATAATTCAATATCGAAAAAAATACGCTATAATCACGCGCATTTCTTGCTTGACAGGGAGGTAGACATGAACACGAGCGACAACGAAACAAAAACGAACCTGACGGATGAACTCGCCAAGGAGCGCACTAGGGAAGCTGCGGACAGGACGTTGAACGCATGGATTCGCACGTCCATATCATTGATTGTTTTCGGATTTGCCATAGCCAAACTCTATGAATACGTGGAAACCGGTTACGAGCAACAAACTGGAAGAATACTAGATCCCTCACACACCCCCGTCATCTTCGGAGCCGCTTTTATTATCCTTGGCTTGTTGGGAACTCTCGCTGCTGTTATCCAGTATGGACGGATTCTAGATCGTCTAAAAAGCGGCCATTTTACCTACATGGAACCGCATCGGTTGCCGCAGATAATGGCTATTATGGTGCTGATAACCGGTCTATTTGGATTGGTGGTTGTAGGCTCCGCAATTTTCTATCACTAATGATTCAGGAGAAAAAAGCATAAATAGCAGGTAGCTGCGGAACTCTTTCGCCATGTTTTTAGCTTCCCGGCTTCTCCTTTGGTCGACCATTGTAATCACAGTTTAGAAATCGTTTAAGGTTCGGATTCCGTCATTTTCCAAAGAGCTTCGTGTATTGACCGTAGCCTTCTTCCTCAAGATCATTTTGGGGAATGAAACGTAGGGCCGCCGAATTGATGCAATAGCGCATTTTAGCCGGTCCAGGGCCATCATTGAAGACGTGCCCCAAGTGCGAATCAGCCACTTTGCTTCTTACTTCGACGCGTGTCATAAAAAAGGTTTTGTCAGTCTTTTCCAGTATGTTTCCAGAGTCTAACGGCTTCGTAAAGCTCGGCCAGCCAGTCCCTGAATCGAACTTGTCAAGGGAGCTGAATAGAGGTTCACCAGAAACGATATCAACGTAAATTCCTTCTTTCTTGTTGTCCCAGAATTCATTCTGAAAAGCAGGCTCAGTTCCATTCTCCTGAGTGACCTTGAACTGCAATGGAGTCAATTTTTCTTTAAGTTCATCTTTGCTCGGTCTTGTAGTTTTTTCAACCTTCGGCGCCTCGTTGCGTGGGTGTTCGCTATGTCCCCATACCTTTTTCAGGTATTGGTCTCTTCCCGCGTGTGTCCTATACAAGGTGTACCTGAGAGGATTGGTTGTGTGGTAATCCTGATGATAGTCTTCAGCCTTGTAGAACTTGGTCGCCGCGAGTATGTCGGTAACTATAGGTTTTTCGTATCTGGCGGACTTCTCAAGTTCTCTTTTTGAAGCCTCTGCGTCCTGTTTCTGCTTTTCGTCATGGTAAAATATCGCCGACCTGTAATGTTGTCCCCTATCTACAAACTGCCCCTCCTGATCGGTTGGGTCTATCTGTCTCCAGAAAACTTCGAGCAGTTGTGAATAAGAGATCCTGGCAGGATCATAAATTATTTCTATTGCTTCTATGTGTCCCTCTTCAGCGTAATCTTCGTAAGTTGGGTCCTCTCCTGTCCCCCCTGTATAGCCGCAAAGCACGCTGAGAACTCCGTCGATTTTTTCAAATGGCGGCTGCATGCACCAGAAACAGCCGCCAGCAAAGGTTGCCTTGTTATAATTCGTCGAAGCGTTTGCGATTGCGCCCAAAAAGATAAAAAGAAACAAACTAGCGAGTGAATATTCTAGTATTGAGCTCATCATTTCACGCTCCATTCAACTGATTGGCCCCTACCGTACTCCGGCTTCCTATAATAACAGTTTGCCTATGAACAGGTAACTTGTAAATAGTCGATTATCCCTCCGTTGAGAAAGGTTCCACAAAGATAACATCCGGGATCTTTTCAAGGTCGGCCAGTTGGCTGAGGGAGATGACGCCCACTATCATCTTCCCTGTTGAAGCCCTGAACTTTATTTTGAATCCCTTTTCTTCGAGGTTCTTTATGATTTCGTCAGTGGAACGGTTCAACCAGACCTGAACGGTTAATTGGCCGTCTTTGACCACAACTTTCCCCTTGGTGTAATTTAACGGCGTATCTTGCATGGCCAGTAATTCCTTGAGTTCTTTAGAAAACTTGCTGACTTTAGAATCCTGGACTTGTCTTTCTTCATTTACAGAAGCCATCTGCCGCCTGTGTCCTGTCGTTGGCGCGGGTGAAGCCGCCGTTCCAAAACCGGTCGAACCTCCTTTATAGCCGGAGACTCCACGACTGGTTGCTGTCGGAACCCCTCCGACTGGTCTAGACTTTCTCAACAAATGAGTTGAACTTGGCCCAAAAACACCTTCCCTGCTTACTCCTTCAGCCAGTTCCACGGGAATTGTAACCTTTACGGGCTTACCGTCCATAGTCACCATGGTATCCTCGACAGCTACGAAACTCGTAAAATGGGTCATAATCCTGTGTTCCAGCGCCACTTGGACTATTGCTTCCTTTACCTTTTCGTCTGGATTCCCTCTTTGTATACCCATAAGATCCTGATCAACCAGTTCATCCACTTTTGAACGCGCCCAAAGAGTTGAAATTGCGCCGTTCTCTGATTCCGCCTCGGGCAGATTCACTTTCAACTCCTGCTCGTAAGCCTGGCTCGCTTGAAGTCCCACAATCCTTATTGCACCGCTGCCGGGTTTGGTATACCGAGCTTTGAAAATCAAGGGTTTGTGTGACCACAAATCACTAACTGATGATGGAAATATCTCTTCCAGGGACAGCCCCTCGGTTTTTATTGAAATGTCTGTCAGGACAGGCGAGTCAATTCTTTGATGGAACTTTCGGGCCACATCTTCTGATGAACTGTTAAGGAGAATGTAGTCTACCTCTCCGCCGCCGACCCGCGCTATGTTGTCCAACAGGAACCTGTTGACCGAATTCCCGGTCCCAAAGGAAAACCAGCGGCTTTTGTCTTGGAGTTTTTTGACCATTTGTATGACTTCAAAATCATTTCCCACTAGGCCATCAGTCATGAAGGTTACGACTCGAAGCCGATTCTCCGGAGGCCTGCCGCTAAGAGCCTCCCATATTGCCGATGTCATGCGTGTGCCACCGGAGGCATGGAGTGATTTAACATACTGAAGAGCCCTTTCAGTTGTCTCGGGAGTGTTTTTCTTTGGAGAAGAAAAAAGAGCGCGGGTAGTGTCATTGAAATCGATTATGTTAAATGTGTCATTGGGATTCATTTTTTCGATAATATATTTTACCGTGTCTTTGGCCTTTGAGAGAGGAAGACCTTGTTGGGAGCCTGAAACATCTATGATAAAAATTAATTCCCTGGGGGCTACCTGTTCAGACTTGATTCGCTTTGGAGGAATCATCACCACCATCACATAGCCGTTTTCCCCATCCTTGTGACAAATGTAACCTGATTTGATCTTGTCCGCGGCCACGGTGTATTTGAGAACAAAGTCCCTATTAGGGATCTCCTTTTTGTTTTTGAGTGTTATCGTTGCCTGTTTGTCATTTGTTTTTACTATGTCAACATCGTGTAGAGAGGACTTTATATCTTCGATCTTAACGCCTGCGTCTATCGAAACCGAAAGGTCTATGTCATGACCCGCCCGTGTTCCTTCTTCGGCCACAGGCGGGGTTATTTGACTTGCGTCAGGAACCTGGGATGTATCCTGAGCCCATCCCGTTCCCTGGTTCTGTTGCGACAGACCTGGAATAAATCTAGGCGCCACCACCATCGGGAAGACAAATTGGAACGCACCATCTTCGTAGTTCAGTGTTTCGACGTATCCGATAGTGATCTCCACTTTCTGCCCTGGCATGATATTGGCCACAGACTGCGTGAATATGTTCGGCCTTTCCTGATCCAACAGGGATGCTAAGCGTCCCTGATCTCTGGCGGCCTCATAGATTTGACGCGCTTCTTCCCTTCTCTTTATTACCCCTCGAATCTCTTTGTCCCCTACTTTCATTAGCATTTGGTCTACAGCGCCGTTGGTGGAGAGAGGGAAAGTATAAATAGCTTCAATTTTCTGCTGGCGAGCGTTGTGGAAAATCTGCTTAACTTCAACTCTTGCGATAAAGCCGGAAATAGCAACCTTGACGGACGTGTGTTCAAGCGGGCACAGTTCACCGGACTTACCGTCCGGTTCAATTATCGTCAAATGTCCCTGACCGATAGTGGCAGCGATACATGTTGAAGCGAACAGCGTTAGCAAACAGACTATAATAAGCGCATACAGCAACCTTGGCGTCCAAGACTTTAAACAGGTCATGTGTGACGGCCCCTTTCTGTCTTTTTCTTAAACAATTCGAAAAAAAGGAGACAATGTGACAAACTAATCCGAATCAATTACCAAGGTAGGAGACAAATGAAAAGGGGGTCAAGATCTCAATCGACTTAAAATGACGCTGTTCTTTTTTGGGGGGTTGCGAACAGCTATCCTTAAATGTTTTCTCCTCCTTTTTTTGAAGTCGAATTAAGCTGCACTCGCTGCGAAGTTGATACGGATTTATTCTTGATACGATCGTTTAATACTATTTTAACTATAAATGACTTCTGCTTGACTGTTTTCGGGATGTTCAATTCCAAAGTGAAATAAAGATCGAGTACGGGCGACCTTGAGACTTTGTTGATTTTTCTTACGTTTTCGTTCCGAGCCAGCAATTTGCCTGACGTGTCAAGGATAAACAAATCTACCGTGCAATCTATTATGAACCTTCCCTCACTTCTTAGGACCCCGTAATTTGCCGGTTCAACGTAGAAAATGACCTTCGTGCCGGGGTGGTTGGGTTCCAGTGGAGAATAGACCCCATACCCTTCCGCTGAATTGCATGCGACTACCTTTACAAAACCAAGATCCGAATTGTTTTGGATTTCCAGGATCTTTTCCTTGAGAGCAAGGACCTCATCCCCGGGACGAACCTCCGGTTTGGCGGCCTTGGAGTCCTTTGAATGGTCCGAGTTCGCAGGCGTTTGCCCGACGGACGCATCAGATTTAGGCTGCTCTTCAGGCGCTTGGCCATTGACCAGCTCGTGATTTCCTATTCCATAGATCGCAAATAACACCAGAAAGACCATTATGATTTTCTTGACCATCATTAATCTCCCTCGTCTTTACTTTTTCCTAAACCATGGGCGCAACAATCTCCCAGTCTTCCCTCAGGCCAATCTTCGCTGATGTCACCTTCCGGCCCCACGTATAGTAGAGATTTCCCTTCTATTCTTTTCCGGGCGGCTTTCACCAACTTCGCTCCATAATATTTACTCTTATCACAGGTATCCAGATAGATTTCTACAAATTTTGACCTATCGTTCAAATTTATGTCTGAAGGTGTCGACAGAAAAAGCTGTGCAAAGTTTTTCGCTCTATTCTTTAGACTCACCCCGTACCTGTAATAGCGCACGTCATCATAGTCAATCAGAGAAAAGCTAGCTGGATTGGCATGATTGCCGTTTTGTAACGCTGACCGGTCGTACAAATTCGCCCTGGTTACAACAATGTTGCAGGTTTTGAGATCTGTATGGAACGCTCCACACTGGTGAAGCTTCCCCAAAAAATTCGCAAATAATTTCATAAATACATGCTTTTCGTCATCGGGCCATTTGGACCTAACCCGTCCCACAAGGTATCTGTCCAACTCGATTGCATTCTGCACAGCGGCCATAACAAGCCATTCTTCTGGAACAAATCCCCATTTAGACTTCTGAACCAGGGCAATTGGAACAGCGGACGTAAGACCGGCGTCAAAAAGAAGTGTCCCACAATGGATGGCTCTCGCTCCATGAGTCAATCGAAAGGCTCCCTTGAATGAGTATCCATATCCGCGGTTCTTGAAATGTTTTACGCATAATGGCGCAATACCAGATATCGAAATAATTGAAACGGCTGTCTCCGCTGAATTTTTCTTGACTCTTTTCGAACCCAATTCAATGTGACGTCTGTGCTCTTCTATAGCTTTGAACGCTATGGATTCAATCTCATGGGCAGGCAAATCAATGATGGATCGCGAATGTCTACCAATTTGTAAATGGAAACCATCTTTGCGACACTGGCATGAATACTCATTTTGGGAACCACTATTAAGCATTTCCAGATGTAGACCACATTTTTTTCATAACATCCAACAATCTGTAACGGGCGTAATAACGCCATGCTCTCGGTCTTAAGGGAGTCCTTTCGACAGCGCTGTGAAACCATTTCAAGGCATTATCCAAATCTCCGAGGCCTATATACGCCCGTCCAAACGAAATATCATGATCAGACAGTGTTCTCAGATACATATCTCTCGGAATCCGGCCTGGATCGTAATTATTCAATAGTATATCATACGTGTCCGACCTGACCCCTATCCGGTTGTGGCTGGTGTTGGAATCATAAAATCTTATAAACACGAGTGGACTATTAACAAAAGCTATTGGGAAATCCTTTGAAATATTGAGCCACACGTCAAATTCATCCGCAAATCTGTACTTGGTGGGGAAACCCCCGATCTTTTCCAGGGCATCCCTTCTGATCATAACAGACGACGTGTGAATGAAACTTTCCGAGTAGACCTTCGAAAAAAGATCACCTTTTATCCATTTGTTTGACTCGATTCTCCCCGCACGTGAGCCAAGACGAACGTGTCTGGCTGCAACCATAGCTACTTCAGGATTTGACCTGATGAAATCGGTCTGAATCTGAAGCTTGTCATGATCCCAAAGGTCGTCATGATCCAGAAAAGCCATCCACTGCCCCCGCCCGACAGACACTCCTTTATTGCGCGAGGCCGCAATGCCCGAGTTAGGCTGATTGACTTTAATGATATCCACCTGTTCTTGAAGCCACTCCGCAGTGCCATCGGTTGAACCGTCATTCACAATAATGATTTCATAGTCGCTGTAGGTTTGACATCTAACAGATTCCACCGTTTGTTTGAGCAACTCGACTCGATTATAGGTAGGTATGATGACGCTTACAAACGGATCATTTTTTTTCATAGGGTAAAGCCATGATTTCCAGAGCTCTTCCGGCCACCATCAGTGGAGTGAGATTCCTCATGCACGGGTGGCCTGGTGTCCGGCACTGATGCTCTCTGCATGGAGCGCAAGAGGCCTTGCCTTGAATGATAAAGGTGTTTTTACCGAAAGGCGCTGTCTCGCCCGCTACAGTAGGCCCAAAAATTGTCAGTACTTTTGTTCCGGCGGCAGCCGCCAGATGTGCGCTTCCTGTGTCATTGGAAATAACCATGTCGCTGAGATTCATGATCCCGAGAGATGACACAAGGTCGGACTTTGCGGCAAAGTTGAACGCATTGCCTTTCTTCATCCGGCCAATTATGCCTTCAATCAAGTCTTCTTCCTGAGTAGCGCCCAGGAAAATAATCTGTGTTCCAGTTTCGTCAACAAGAAGGTCGGCAAGCTCGGCAAAATATTCGGCGGGCCACCTCTTGGCTTCGGAATTCACCGATCCAGGACACAGGCATGTCATCGACACGTCCGAATTGATTCCTTCCTTCACAAGAAGTCTTCTAGCCACTTCAAGTTCGCGTGGACTTGGCCTGAGCAAGCAATCCGGTTCCATTAAATTATTGTAGCGGCCCAATTTGAAAAAATTGTCGAGGCGCTGCGCTATTTCCAAGTAATAATACACCTGGTGGCGCTTGAGAACAGAGGGATGCAAAGGGACCTTTATATTGAGAAAAGGCCCTCGCAAGTCTGTAGAAAAACCCGCCCTAAGTTTTATTCCGGCAATCCACGCCGTGAATGCCGACTCAAATGCATTTTGAAACAAAATAGCCAAATCAAAATGACCTTGTTTTAGGCGATCCTTCATGAGAAGTGATCTCTTAAACGCCCCTCCATGATCTTTACCAAACGATATTATTTCATCTGGCATGCCCGTTATCTGGATCAATGATTCAAGACCTGAGGGGACCCAGAAAGCGATGTGAGCGGATGGAAATATCCTCCTCAACGCTCGTGTGGCCGGAAGAGCCATAATCGTGTCGCCAACCCAGTTGACTCCCCGGACAACTATTCTGGCAGGAGTGGATTGAACATTCCTAGCTCCCCTCATGATGTGTTTCCATAAATGTCATACATGAGCGCATGCCAGCGCCTTTCCCAACATTGTAAAATCCGATTTGTCGTCTGAGCGAGCCAATATAATCGTTAATCTCTGGAATCCAAAGGTATGGCCTCGTCAATTAACATGATCGGTATGTCGTCCTTAATCTCATATTTCAATCGGCAGGCTTCACAGATAAGACCATCGGAGTTTTCCGTCAAGAGCAAGTCACCCTTGCACTTAGGACAAACAAGTATCTCAAGAAGCTTCGGATTTACAGCCATACATCACCTCGTCCAATCTAGAAACTTTGAGCTTCAACAGTTGACACAAGTCTCATACGCCGGTCGGCGCACTAAGCAATTTGATACCTTCTATAATGTTGTCCAATGATGTTTTCTTCTATATAACGAGGAAGACAGAAGCGCAAGATTTCCTGACCAATTTGTTGAGAATCTTGCAATCCATCGAGGTTGATCATGCTCAAAAGTTTTCTTGGGGCAATTCCCTGTTTCATTATGTTATTGTTATTGTTGTCAACCTTGTCAAATATCTCCGTTGCGCAAGCCGAACAAAATCATGGGAATGGAAAATACAAAACCTTGGCCACTTCCAGTGACCAGATTAGCGTGACTCTTGGCCTAAAGACAATCTTGGCAACTGTTGCTAACAAGGATTCAACCAGGACTCAAGGGTTGCTCGGTTGGGGTCAAATTGGCTATGATCAGGGAATGTTGCTTGATTTCATAAGGCCAGGGTTATTCGCCATACATATGCAAGGAATGAAATTCCCAATTGACGCATTGTGGATCGATTCAAACGGCGTGATCAAATTGATCTATGAGGATATTCAACCTGACTCCGGTTCAATATATCCATCGATGCTTCCAGTCAGATATTGCCTGGAGGTCCACGCGGGTTTTTGCAAGAAACATGGAATCAAAGAGGGGCAGAAGGTAGTTCTTGGGAACTGACGCTGATTCTCGTTTGAACAGGTAACTTTGCAAACTCCGTCATGGAGTCTTTCATCCGGGCGTTTTGACACCACAACCTTGAAGAAAATCATCAGGCGACAAATCTTCCCTTATACCCAACCTGGTGAGACAAAAATCGTAACGAACAGGATCTTCCGGCTCGATTCGTCTGAAAGCCTCAGTGACCTCCAGGGCCGCCTTCAGATCAGACTGATTTCGCGATGTTAGCTTCAGGCTCCTGCATATTCTCCCCATGTGCACATCCATCGGAATGATCAGCTTGGATGGAAGCACATTGTCCCATCCCCCCGGATCAACATCGTCCTTGCGAACCATCCATCGTAGAAAAAGGTTTAATCTCTTACAGGCGCTTCCAGCATTGGGACTAGGCAAAAGACTTCGCGGGCGGCCGTCAAAAACAGATGACAATTGATGAACCAGAAATGAAAGCCCGCCAATCACGTTGTCGTCCATCGGGGAATATCCCTCGAGAAAACAAGCCTGGAGTGACCCGTAATCTGAAATCACCCTTTGCATTCCCAGGATCAGCCTCCCAAGCTCGTCGCCAGTAGTAAAACGATACTTAAAATCCTTGAAGCTATTTTGGAGAACATGGGGCGACACTTGCACAATAAATCGACGTGGCGAACCGATCTGTTCGAGAATTTTTTGAACAGTCTTGATTATTTGCCATACACTTCCATACGCGAAACATGAAGCTATCAAACCTACCAGTTCGCGGTCCTGAGGATCGTCGTAGTTATATAGAAATTCCAATGGATCAGGATGCACAAACTCTCTTTTATTGTAACTGTTGTATAAATCACACAGATTGGTTTCATACGAGGAAATAGGTCTCAGGTCAGTTCTCCTTATTGTGAACGGTAGGCCGCTCCTTGCGGTGTATTTGTTGATGTCCGATAACTTGCTTCATCCCAAACAAAATTTCAAAGACGCCTCGAACCATCAGCCAATTCCTGCAGTCCTTCTCGATTGATGATCCTGATTTTTGGACCCAGCACTTTTATGTATCCCAGTTTCACAAGCCTTCCAAGAATTCTGGACAACGTTTCGGGAATTGTTCCAAGCATTCCTGCTAATTGAGCTTTTCCAACATCAAGAGAAAGTTCTGTGGGATGCTGTCCAGTTTCGCTTAAGTAAATAAGGTAGGCGGCTAACCTCCCCGGAACCTCTTTGAGCGAAAGATCATCAACTAATGCCGTAAATCTCCTGAGACGCCTGGATAGAACACCAAGCATATTCATTGCAAGAGAGGGATTTTTACTGATCAACTCAAAAAACGCATTTCTCGGAAAGAATATGCAGACACTCTCAACGAGGGCTTCAGCGTGAGCCGGAAATTTTCGGCCTTCAAACACCGGCGCTTCCCCAAAAGGTTCCCCGGAATCAAACACATGTAGAATCTGTTCTTTGCCCTCGCTAGAAATCTTGAAGATTTTCACTCTCCCCTCTTTCACTACATAAAATCCATTACCGACGTCTCCTTCAGAAAAGATTGTAGAGCCTTTCTTGTAGGACTTTTCTACGGCTATTGAGGCCAGATCCAATAACTGGGTGTCTGGAAGGCCCTCGAAGAGAGGGATCTTTTGCAAGGACTTGACAGGATCCAACATATTTTCCTCGGTTCCAGCTGTTATGAGATTTTTTCCAGTTATAACACGGAGTATGGTTCAGGACCGTGTCCTGTTCATTATACGGGCTATTATTTTCATGGGAATTTTAATATCCCTCAGACAAACACAATTATGGACGCGTCCAAACCTAAGACGGCTAGGCAATGGCAAGCAATTCTCTCAGCAGCTTGTAGGCCGGGGCGGAAACCGATGTGAAACGAATGAGAGCTTCGGCGCCACTGTCTAGCGTAATCACGGAAAGCACCTTCCCGTAGATCTCGGCGTTTGTTTCAGTTGACTCGCCAACCATACAGAGCATCCGGACATCTTCCCACTTCGTTATTTCGTCATCGAATATGACCTTTGCCGACATCAGGGATGCGTGCGTCATGACAGCGTTCTTACCGGTATCCCTAAGAATCTTCTGATCCATCCCATACACCAGAAGCGCAACCCTTTTAGTCAGTCGGACTATCGTTTCATCCCTGGCTGGCAATCTGGCTTCGTGAGCCCCTGAAATTCCGCTAACATCGTAAAGCTTCACCTTGCCAGGAACGCCCTTCATCTCAACATCGAGGGCATCCCTTATGTCGAGCTTCTGAGCAAGCGATTCGTACGTGGCCTGGCTAATCAGAAACCTGCCCTCCCACAGTGAAAGATTCCAACCGTCCGGTGAAGTTGACCTGAGATCCAACGGCGCCGTACTTGGCCCGTTTCTCCGATCCGATATTTCCAACGATCACTTCCCCGGTATTGACGGCAATCCCCATCTCAAGATGAGGCAGCCCATCAGCCTCGTTCTGGGCATTTATTTCCTGCATGGCAATTTGCATTTTGAGCGCACAGGCTACCGCTAATTCAGGATGATTTTCCAATGTCTCCGGCGCTCCAAAAAAGGCCAGTATGCCATCCCCGATTATCTCGTCGATTATTCCGTGATGATCCAAAATGATTTCGAGCATCTTGCCCAGGTAGCGGTTCAGGAACGTGATTACGTCCTCCGGTTTCATGCTGGAAGTTAGAGCTGTAAATCCCCTTAGATCAGACATCATCATGGAGATCTTTCTGGTTTCTCCTCCAAGTTTGAGCCCTTCTTTTGATTCAAGGAGCCGCTTTACCACCTCTTGGGTCAAGTAGCGTCCAAATGTATCCTTTATGCGATCCCGGTCTTTGAGGCCTTCCGTCATGGCGGTAAAAGCCCGCGCGAGCTGACCTACTTCATCGGTTGACCGTATGCTGCTGAGATCAATATTAAGATCTCCCTGGCCTACTCGAACAGCTTCAACAGCCATTTTGCGTAACGGGCGGCTAATGGACCGTGCTATCAGGACTGCCAGCGCCACGAGCAGAGCAATTCCCAACGCGGCCAGAATCGCTGTCTGATGATGCAGAGACTCAACCTTTGCAAACATCTCATGTTTGGGCAAAACGGTACCAACTATCCAACCATGTGGCTTGATACGGGTGAAAGCGAGAAAAGAGTCTGTCCCGGTAACTGCGGATCCGATGTCTTCAAAGCCCTGGTCTTTAGAGAGCATCGTTTGGGCGATTTCCAGACCCCGGGGATGTTTATACTGCTCCACAACGTCAAAAATCGACATCCTGCCGATACGTTCCGGGAATCTACTGGTGATAAGCGCTCCTTTGCCGGAAAGGACCATGCAAAACCCTGATTCGTACACCCGCTGGGAATTGACTCGGTCATTTAGGGCTGCCAGAGAAATCTCCGCGGTGACTATAGCCACAATTTTCTCAACTGAACCATCCGAACGTCTCTTGAACATCGGACTCGAATAGGTGGTCATTACCACTCTCCCGCCTTCCTTATCGAAGTAGGGATCAGTCCAGACTGACTTTCCGAGTTCCCTGGAAATCCGGAACCAGTCTTTGGCAAAATAGTCATACGATCCAGTCTCCAGTTGTCTGGACACGATGACGCCTTCTGACCAAAAGAAATAGGGAGCGTATTTTTCGATCTTAGAATCGAATTCGAAGGGCAAGAAGGCCACGGCAATTCCGTGTAATTTCGTAGTATCTCTAACCATCCGCCGAATCCGATTCAAAAGGGTTTGCTCATCCCAATTGAAAACCTCCAGAGAAGAAGTCAAGTCATCAACGGCCTTAGCCACGATCATGAACTCCTGCTCTATGTCGTTACGCAAGGCTGCAGTTAGATTTATTGCGCTGGTTTCCGCTTCCTGGCGAATCAAGTCACGGGATTTGGTGTAGCTCATTCCCAAAACAAACGCCAAGACTAAGCATGTGCCACTAAGCACGAGAAGAGTGATCTTGAGCATGATGCTACTGCGGAGAAATCTCATGTTTTTATTCCTTTTAGTGACCCTGAGGAATTAGCATAATCCATTTCGTTATCCATTCTTTGGACCTTCGGGCCAGATAACAGATCCAACATACTCCTAGCATTGTATTCCGTCATAGAGGTAACTTGTGATAGATTGAGATTTGTTATCTTAACCCTTATCATCAACTGCAAAAGTTAAGTCAAGTCAGACCAAGAAGACTGTGGATGCAAGGCGCTCATAAATGATTGGGAGTTTTTCACATGCGTTGGAGTAAAAACGCGGAAGAAGCAATTTCCAAAGTACCGTTCTTTGTTAGAAGAAGGGTTAGAAGGAAGGTCGAAGAAGAAGCCGACAGACAAAGAGCCGCTGAGGTCACGTTAGACCATGTGAGGACATGCCAGCAGAAATTCCTTAAAAATATGGAAGACGAGATCAAGGGCTATCAACTCGAAAACTGTTTTGGCTCCAGCGGTTGCCCCAACCGGATCCCCTCTAACAATGGTTTTCCTGATATGGTTGAGCAAATCTTGAAGAAGAAGGATTTGAAGCCATTCCTCAAAGAAGTTGTCAAAGGCCCTCTTAAATTTCATCATGAATTCAGGGTTTCAATCTCGGACTGTCCCAACGCATGTTCCCGGCCTCAGGTATGTGATCTCGGCATAATTGCGACGGTTGTTCCAAGTTTCAGCGACTCCGAATGCAGCCATTGTGGAGTTTGTTCTGAAACCTGCATAGAAAACGCCATCACGCTGACCGATGATATGATCAGACCGGAACTTAACATCGATAAGTGCTTGAACTGCGGCAATTGCATAAAGGTTTGTCCCACCGATTCACTCAAACGCGGCTTGGAAGGATATCGAATCATGATTGGTGGAAAGTTGGGCAGACACCCTCGACTGGCCACTGAAATCGGCGGTGTCTTGACTGAACAAAATACACTGGTTGTTGTCGACAGCCTTCTGGACTTTTACATGAAAAAAAGTTTAAGAGGCGAGCGTTTTGGTGAAATTCTGGAAAGAGTAGGTATCGGAGAACTCGAGCAGATAATTCTTCACCTTAATTCCTCAATTCATTAGCTTTAAGATTGCCTTTAAATATAGCGCGCTTTTTCGGATAAACTTTAGACGGATTTAACTCTCCGGGGTTTTGGTGTCGTAAAGAACTCAGGAACGGCCCATGGCATGCTTCTAGTCAGTTCTGTCAACTTTTGATTTCCATGTAATCCAAGACAGAAAATTTCCACTCTCGAAAAAAACCTGTTGGTCTTGACTTAAGTCAAGGTCTTGATCCCTTTAAAGCCCCATATTGATTTATAGAAAGCAAGCTGTCGAAACCTATGTTACCCAGGTAAGTGGGAACTTAAAAAACCAGGAGGATGAAATGGCTGAGAAAATGTTTTGTTATCAGTGTGAACAAGCCGCCGGCGGAACAGGATGCACTAGAGTCGGCGTATGTGGGAAACAGCCGGAAACCGCTGCTCTTCAGGATCTTCTGATGCATGCGATTAAAGGACTGGCGCTATTTACAGTGGAAGCCGGAAAAGTTGGCGTTGTTGACAGGGAAATCGGTGTGTTTATAAATGAAGCCCTGTTTTCGACTCTAACAAATGTAGACTTTGATGATGATAGATTCTTGCTTCTCATCAGGAAAGCTGTCGACTACAGGGATAAACTGAAAGAAAGGGTAAGGGCGGCAGGAGGAAAGGCTGATTTTAATGACGACGCTGCGACATTCAAACTCGCTCCCGACAAAGCGGGAATGGTTGAGCAGGGACTTTCCCGCGGATTTAAGGCGGATTCGGATGATCCTGACATCGTCTCGTTGAAACACACATTGCTGTTTGGTCTAAGAGGCGTTGCGGCTTACGCGGATCACGCTCACCTTTTGGGTAAGGACAACGAAGATATATACAAGTTTGTCGCCGAAGGCCTTGCTGCAACACTAAGCCATGACTTGAGCCTAAACGATTGGGTGGGTCTAGCGCTTAAATGCGGAGAAATCAACCTGAAGGCTATGGAGATTCTCGACCTTGCCAATACTGAAGCTTATGGGCATCCCGTTCCCACCAATGTGCCACTCGGACACAAGGCAGGCAAGGCCATACTTGTATCGGGACATGACCTGAAAGACCTGGAAGACATTCTTAAACAGAGCGAAGGAAAAGGAATTTACGTCTACACACATGGAGAAATGCTACCGACTCACGCGTACCCGAGCCTGAAGAAATATCCGCACTTTTACGGCCACTATGGGACCGCATGGCAGAACCAGAAGAAAGAATTCGATGAATTTCCAGGCGCCATCCTCATGACGACAAATTGCATTCAAAAACCCGCTGATTCATACAAGGACAACATTTTTACTACAGGGCTGGTTGGATTCCCCGGTTTAAAACACGTAGCGAACAAGAATTTTGCCCCGGTCATTCAAAGAGCGCTGGAACTACCCGGGTTTGCCTCTGATGGAAACGGCAAATCGGTAATGTGCGGCTTCGCCAGGAACGCTGTCATGTCAGTTGCGGACAAGGTTATAGACGCTGTCAAGAGTGGAGCTATAAAGCATTTCTTCCTGGTGGCGGGATGCGACGGCGCTAAACCAGGACGCAACTATTATACGGAGTTTGTCGAGAAAACGCCCAAAGACACCGTGGTGTTGACTCTGGCATGTGGAAAATTCCGTTTCTTCGACAAAGATCTTGGGGACATTGGCGGGATCCCCAGACTGTTGGATATTGGTCAGTGCAACGACGCTTATTCCGCCGTCCAGATTGCAGTAGCCCTTGCTGGCGCTTTCAATTGTGGTGTCAACGACTTGCCGCTGTCCATGATACTCTCCTGGTATGAGCAGAAAGCAGTTGCGATACTGCTTACACTGCTCCACCTAGGAATCAAGGGTATTCGTCTTGGCCCGAGCCTGCCGGCCTTCATAACTCCAAACGTTCTGGACACGCTGGTAAAGACCTTCGACATAAAACCGATAACTACTCCGGATGAGGACCTGAAAGCGATTCTAGGTTAATTAGTAAAAGTTACTCCAGGTTGAGAGGAGTTCAACGCGATTCATTCTCACTTTAGCTCCTGGGATAACGGCAAACGTCTATTGTTAATTCAAACTGAGCGGCGCATCGCAATTCTACAGACCATGCGCCGCAACTTATCAAATCACTCCTTTTGTGGAAAGGAGAGGGAAACATGAAGTGCCCAGGTCAGGATCCCCGCTACTGGAAATTTGACGCCATCTTTGATACTGAATGCCCGAATTGCGGCGCCAAGCTGGAATTCTTTAAAGATGAGACTCGTCGCAAATGCAAAAATTGTGGTGAGTATGTGCTTAATCCAAAAATGGATTTTGGCTGCGCAGCCCATTGTAAATTTGCCCGTCAATGTTTTGGAGACCTTCCTCCTGAACTGATAAAGCAAAAGGAGGATCTCTTTAAGGACCGAGTCGCAATACAAATGAAATTGCGTCTGAAAAATGATTTCAAACGAATAGGACACGCATCCAGGGTCGCCTCTATGGTCGAAAGGTTAATAGGGTCTGAAAAATCCAAACCAGCAGTACTTCTTGCAGCCGCCTATCTTCACGATCTGGAACCAGTTGATCAAATCGCGGAAGCAGACAATCAGACAAGCGGAAAACGAGGTACATTGGTGGCCCGTGAGATACTTCAAAACCTTGACGCTCCGGATGAAATCACAGAGGAAGTGTGCTCAATTATAGAAAATCTCGATGAGCCAAATGGCCATCAATCCAAGGATCTAGATTTGGTTCGTGATGCGCATCTGCTGGCTATTCTTCAGGAGAGGATAAAGAAAAGAAACCTGGACTCAAATATTCTATCTGAAATTATTAACAGTGATTTTGTCACCGATTCGGGCCGGCGTGTAGCGCACGAATTGATGCTCGAACGAATTCCCGAATCATCGGCGGCGGCTAATTAAATACGCTACGACAAGTAAAGGATAATAAAATGAAAATCAAAAGAAATATAATTGAAATAGACGAAGACCTTTGCACGGGTTGTGGAGAGTGTGTCACGGGTTGCGCCGAAGGAGCTCTTGAGATAATCGACGGCAAAGCCAAGCTGGTTTCAGAAGTATACTGCGACGGCTTGGGCGCATGCATTGGCGAATGCCCAACAGGGGCTTTGAAGATAATTCAAAGAGAGGCTGAAGACTTTGACGAAGACGCTGTTGAAGAAAGATTGAAAACTTTAACAAGCGAAGAAACGCAAGAGCCTAGCCACATGGCTTGCGGATGCCCGTCGTCTCAAATTCAAACTTTTGCGCCCTCGGACTCCTGCGATGAAGCCAACAGACCAACCGCCCAAGACACTGTTGGGTCGAGCCTTTCGCACTGGCCGGTTCAGTTGAGACTAGTGCCCCCAACAGCGCCTTTCTTGAGAAACGCTGATTTGCTCGTAGCCGCCGATTGCACTGGTTTCGCGTATCCTGATTTGCATCGTGAACTGCTCAAGGGTAGGATTTTGTTGATCGGTTGCCCAAAATTTGATGACACCAGAGAGTATGTTGAAAAGTTTGGCGAGATATTCAGGGCTTCATCAATCAAAAGCGTTACGGTAGCTGTTATGGAAGTTCCTTGTTGCTCAAGTTTACCGGAAATAGTCAAAATGGGGATGAAATACGCAGGAAAGCAGATACCAATGGAGAAAGTCGTAATCAGCAATAGGGGCAAAATTCTACGCAGAGAAAAACTAGCGGCCTGAACGGTCTCATTGAACCACTGATTTTGATTGTTCGACAACATGGGAAACCCTGCGCATCCAAAACGTCCCTCTCTTGATACATTTTCTCTCTCGAACAGGTAATCTACAAATAACGTTATGACGGACCGCACTCACAGTGAGTGGCGCAGAGTCTTAAAATGTTCGTCCACGTGCGCCGTCATAACGCAATTCGACTTATCAGAGGGCCAAAATCTGGCTCCTGCCGCACTGGCAATATCCACAAATAATATTCAGACTATCTCATTTTTCTCTTGACCTTATTTCAATGTATTGGTAGCAGATTATTAATTATTAGATATCTTATTAGAATCAAATAATTATTAAAACTAAGTTTTTTGTAGCAATAAAGTCCAGGCGTTCGCGCCAAAGATCAATAGAAGCCGTCAGAGAGGGCTAAAAATGAAGAGTCTTGTTGTCATTACTTCCATTCTTATTCTCAGTTTAGGATCCATCGCTCTTGCTTCCGAACAGTCATTCCAACTGACGGATGCGGTAATCATAGATAAAACCACCATCAATCCAGCCCTTAACAAGTATGCGCTGTCAACTAGGGACAGAATTCAAAGTGTTTGGACCACTCCCATAAATCTAGTCACTGCTGACGCGTTAAAGGGCAAGGTGGCAGTGATGTATGAGATAGAGCGAGACGGATCTCTATCGCACGTTCGGCTCCTTCGTGGGTCAGGAAATGCGGAAATGGACAGATCTCTTATCAACGCAATAAGATCCGCCGCCCCTTTCGCCTCGTTTCCTGAGCAGATTTCGGCAAAGAGCGTCCAGGTAAAAGCCAACTTCATCATTGCCGATCTGCCCATCGTACCAGTATTGAGAGTTGAACACCGGACCAACGGGCAATCTCCGTCCGAGCCTAATCAGGTTACGCCCCAGAAGAAATATATCTGGGGGGTCCCTGCTGGAACCGCTTTGAGAAAAGATGTTTCCTTACCCAGCTTGGAGAACCTCAGGGAAATCTCCGGACCGGTCATCGAACCACCTCATTCCATGAAGTTTAAATGGGGTAGTGAAGCCGAGAAGTAGGAGGGATAATTTTCCGCTTGATAACCAATTTTGCGTTTGAACAGGCGCAATGTTACTTGTGCGTAGGCAAAATGGCATAAGAGGAGGAATGGCCTTTACAAATCTATCGTCAGGACAATCTGAAATTTCTTTATGCCACATTTCCAGAGATGTGGCTTTTATTTTCGCGTTCACATATTGTGATTATGGTTTTACGGATTCGTTTCGATGTAAGTATCAGCGCTGGTAGAAAAACCAGGTCCCCGAAAAGTCCCAAGGTGATGGCGAAAGATCCCAGTATGCCAAAAAATACTACTGGACGAAATGGCGATACAGTAAGAGCGAGAAACCCCAGGAGCACAACAACAGACCATGCCACTATTTGACGAGCCGTATATCTATAGGTTCGAAAAACATTTTCTTCTACCGACAATTCAGGATTGAGCGTTATTTCTCTCTTTAACTGAGTAAGATAGTGGATGGTGTTATCGACGGCTAAACCAATCGCCACTGTTGCGGCAAACACAGTCACCATGTCTAGAGATATGCCGAACCAACCCATCAAGCCAAAGACCGCCGCTACAGGAGGAATATTTGGTATTATGCAAATCAATCCCAGTACAAATGATCGCAACTGGATCATCATGAGTATCGTGATCAGTAGGGCCGCAATAAATATTGATTTAACCTGATCACTAATCAGCATTTCGGTTTGCGAATAGACCAGGACCAGATCACCGGTTACTGAGGCGGCGACATCAGGCCCCATGATGTCGTCAGCGGCCTTTTGAATTTCAGAAATTGTTTCACCTATCGGGTGATTCGGATCATTCTTGATCATGATTGATATTCTGGCCTTGTCGAAATTATCACTAATATATCTTTCCGTAATCCTTTTTCCTCCCTCGCTGAGAGTGGTCAGGAAAAGAAGTTGCGGGATAAGACTGGCGTCCGAATAAATGTCTCCCGACGCGCCTGACTTCCCTGAGGCCACTTGGTTCAGATAAATCAGCACGCTGGCGTACGAATCGGTGATCATGACGTCTGGCAGGCTCTTTAAACGTGTCTCCAGGTCACTGATCTTTTTCCAAATCTCCGCTTTTTTGAACGCTCCGGGCTCTGCTTCGAGAAAAAGCTCCAATGCTTGCGCCGGTGAAAGATTCTTCTGAACGAATCGTATGTCCTGAATGGTCTTTGTAGATTCATCCAGCATCCTGAAAATCTGGGCGTCACTTTCAATTCTTGGCGACCCTGCAAGCAGAAAAACGCTGAGCCCCACGGCAAAAATGACTATAGCTTTGGGGCTGTTTGAAATAAACCATTCAATATTCTTAAGGGATTTTTCCAGCCAGTCGACAAGTACGTCGCTAGATTCTGACTGGTTCAAGGTTTTCATCACTGAGAAGAAAGCTGGGGTCAGGATGATTGCCAGGCCATAAGCAATCAATACTCCCACAGACATTATGAATCCCAATTCTCTAACCATGGGAACAGAACTTATCATCAGCGTTCCAAATCCCACCGATGTTGTCGCCACACAGATGAAACAGGGTCTGGCAAGCCACCGCACAGATTTCTTCAATGCTTTAATTTTGTCTTGGGTAATCTTGTGAAACTGGTGATAGCGCACAACCATGTGAATGACTATCTCAACCGTTGTTATTGGTATGAACCCGAAAGAAAGGGCCGTGGTTGAGTTCAAGGGAATGCCCATCGCCACCATAAGACCAAGCACCCACAGCACACACAACCCCAATATGAAATTGGCCACCAACGTGACTCGGAAACTCTTGAAAATGTAAACGGAAACTACTGTTCCGATGAGCATGCAAAGGGTTCCAAATATAATCCCAGTCTGAATGCTGTATCTAACTATGGTTTTTCGGATGAATGGGGGACCGACTATCCTGAATTCCTGGACAGCGTCATTTTTCTTGAGCTCCTGATCCACTACCTGAACTATCTTCTCGTAAACTGAATTATCATACTTGTGTTGTTCTTCGACTTTTATGGCGATACCAATGGTACTGAAATCATCAGATATTAGGAGGTTCATCATAGGTAGCGACTGACGCAATTTTTCAAGAGAACTTACGTCAACAGGAGAGGCCTTGCCTTCAACCCGTTCAAATAAAGGAATGTTTCCGAATGATCCATTACGTTCCTGAAAAATTCTAAGATTTGAGAGACTGATAACCTCGGAAACTCCGTCAATCGCCTCCACTTTCCTCGTTAAGCTGTCAATCACGTCTAGGGTTTTCGAATCAAATATTCCAAGACGAGTCTTTACAACCACCAAGGTAAACTCTTCGCTGCCGAAGGCGCCTACGAAATCCTTGTATTTTTCATAAGCCTTGGATGTCGTATCGACGCCAGTCTTTAGCGATGGATCTGTCTCGAGTTGAATCGCATAATACCCTAATACAATTGAGAATATGGCAATTATTGATACGAGAAATCTGCGATAATCAATTATCGAGTCGAGGAAGCTGGGATTGGATAGATCAAGCTTGTCACCGGAATTGTTCACCAAAAATCTGATCCTTATCGATTCTAGGATTGATCCGCCGTTTTTTGATCAAACGCAGGAGTTTATTGTATTGGAAATTGGCAAGATCGTCAAATTCAACCCCCAATAATATTTTGCTTGCGGATAAAAGTAACATTACTCTGACTGTGAACCTGAACTAAGATTTGACGGCTCGGTGTCTCCCGTGGAGAAGCGTTTTCATCATGCGGTCATTTGTATGTTAACTGTTCAAACACAAATGGATATAAGTTTTTTTACAGATATCCGCACTTGCGTTCCCTACTCAGTTGCATTATTGAATTTTAAGCTGAGTGCTTAATTAATGTCGGTTTAAGGCAAAGACTCTCCCATGATTATTGGAGAAGAAATCACATGAACATTGAACCTCTTATCGTTCTAACCAAGATTATAGCCGTCAGAGAGATCATTGTCGAATCAGTGCGAAAAATTGCTCCGATTGCCCGTCAAACTCTCCAGCTTTCGGGAACCCATAGCCCTACTGCAATTCTTCACACTGTCTCAGGGTTTTTTCCTATAGTAATGTCTTACGAAAATCCGGATGAAAAAAAAGAGGTAGTCGAGTTTGTCAAAAAGGAAGCGCTGGAGAGAAACGCTTATGCGGTGACGACTGTAACCAATTCCGTCATTATCGATTGCAGGTCGGGCGGTGGTGAAGAGGCGCTCGTGTTGGCGACTTCGATACAGGGTGGTCAACCTTACATTGTCATGCAGAAGTATGCGAGGAATGGGCTTGGTCATGTATATTCGTTTCATGAAATGATAGAGGGTGAGGACGCCGAAGTGGTTGGTCAGATGCTGATTTTTCCCGAATGGGATCGTCAAACATCACATTAGATTTCTTGTCTGTCATCTTACACAGAAGAATGGACTCTGTTGCCCTGGTGATAATGAAAACACACACCCGGATTTGTCGCATTGGTTAATGATTATTTAGAATGGCTGAGAAAGAGCGCTGGAACGAATTGGGAAGTAGTTCATCACGAAATCCTGCCCGAAAAAGCCCCTATATTCAAAAAAGCGCCCCATCAGGTTCATTTCTCCGTAAAAGAACTTATTGATTCGACCGGGATAGATTCGTTGTACTGTCACCAGGTTGACGCCATTGAAAAAGCGCTCCAAAAAAAGAACGTAGCTCTTTCCACCAGCACATCGAGTGGAAAAACGCTATGCTATCAAATTCCCGCATTGGATCGACTTGTCCGAGACCCGGATTCCCACGTGTTGATGTTGTTCCCTCTTAAAGCTCTGGAACGGGATCAACTGGATTCGTTTCTGAATCTCTCAGAGAAGACAGGAATTAGCGCAGCGATTTACGATGGAGACACTTCTGAATCGGAGCGGAAACGGATCCGATCTAGGCCTCCCAAAGTTCTTATCACCAATCCAGATATGCTTCACCTTGGTTTGCTGGCTTTTCATGAGTTATGGAGGCGCTTCTTCAGAAAACTTTCCTTAATCGTTCTCGATGAAGTTCATACCTACAAGGGCATATTTGGCAGCCATGTGGCTCAGGTTTTGCTGAGAGTAAAGAGAATTTGCCGTTCGTATGGAAACGAGCCCACGTTTGTCACCTGTTCAGCCACCATAGGCAATCCCGGGCAGTTCGTTTCCACTTTGATCAGTGATGAGGTAAGCGTGGTGGACAGATCCGGGGCCCCGTCTCCTCAGAGACACTTCGTATTTCTAAATCCCTTATTGAGCCCTTATACGGTAGCTTCATCGCTTTTCGTAAGAGCCATAGACTCCGGGCTTAAGACGATAGTGTTCACGAGATCTAGAAAGATCACCGAACTTATTACTTTGTGGGCTATGAATGAAGCCCCTCGCCTGAGACACCGAATAAGTTCTTACAGGGCAGGCTTCTTACCCGAGGAACGGCGTGAAATCGAATCAAGATTATTCTCAGGAGAACTCGATGGAGTCATTTCTACGTCTGCCCTGGAAATGGGCATTGATGTCGGTGGTCTGGATGTTTGCATTCTGGTTGGATATCCCGGCACAATTGTAAACACCTGGCAGAGAGGTGGCCGCGTCGGAAGACAGGGACGCCAGAGCGCAATCGTCATGGTGGCTGGTCAGGACGCTCTTGATCAATATTTTATTCGCAATCCTTCCGATTTTTTTGCTCGCCCATGTGAACAGGCGACGCTGGATCCGTTAAACGTCGAGGTTCTAAAAAAGCATATTCCCTGCGCCGCCGCAGAGATCCCCATAAAACCTTCCGAGCCCTGGATTCGGCCCGTAGAAGCGCAAAGAGCCATGGACTCCTTGATGGATGACGGGATTATTTACCGATCCCCCGATGGAGCGTTAATGTCTGTCAACCCTCGTCCTCATAGAGAGGTAGATCTTAGAAATGTTGGGAATTCTTATTCCATATTCCTCGAGGGAGGCTCTAAACCCATCGGGGTATCTTCGGGCGCAAGGGTCTTTCATGAATGTCATGAAGGGGCAATTTATCTCCACAGAACAAGACAATACGTGGTTACAAAACTTGATATGGAGAGGAGAAACGTCTTTGTCAGCCCCTCGACCGCAAGTTACTACACCAGATCAAGGTCTGAAAAAGACACTAAAATCCTTGGGGCTCCGTCGCGGTCTCGCGAGTTTTCCGGTTTTATGGCTCGAGAAGCGAGGTTGAGAGTTACAGAGCATGTTAAAGGTTATGAAAAGCGCCGGACAAGAGGTCAAGAATTGATTGGAGTTCTGGATCTCAATCTTCCACCGCTTGTATTTGAGACAATAGGATTGTGGATAGAAATTTCTGATGAGGTCAAACAGGCAATAAAGTCATCAGGCCTTCATTTCATGGGAGGCATACATGCGATGGAACACGCTGCTATCTCCATGTTTCCCCTGTTTGCTCTTTGTGAACGCGACGACATCGGTGGTATTAGTTGTCCGGAACATGAACAGGTTTGCAGGGCGGCTGTATTTATCTATGATGGCCATCCTGGAGGCGTTGGACTCTCAAGCAAGGCTTTCGATGTTCTTGAAGAACTTTTGCGGACAACCTTTGACATGGTGAAAGGATGCCATTGCGAAACAGGATGTCCTTCCTGTATCCATTCTCCGAAGTGCGGATCAGGTAACAAACCACTCGACAAGAAAGCCTGTGAAGCAATCCTTGAGTATCTTCTGCACCCCAACACTTTATCAAGTCCACGTAAAACACTTGAGGCGAAGTCATCGCCTGTCCATTATAAATATGCGGGTGTTTCCGTCGAAACGGTCGATCAGGTTTCAAAGGGAGAAACCCCCAGCCCAATGAAGGAAATTGCTATGAATGTCAATAAAAAACCATCTCCGGAAATCGTGTTTTTCGATCTAGAAACCCAAAAACTGGCAGATGATGTGGGTGGATGGAGAAATATATCCAAGATGATGCTGTCAGTGGCGGTTACATATTCCGACGCTGAGGGATTCCGAAGCTTTAATGAAGAGACGGTTGGAGAACTGGTAAGGACTTTGTCTAGGGCTGATCTGATTGTAGGATTCAATCAGGTGAAATTCGATTATGAAGTGCTTAGCGCATATACGAATGAGAACCTTAGAAAGTTCCAGAATCTAGACATGCTGATTGAAATCCAGAAACTGATAGGACATCGGTTAAGCCTCGACCATCTGGCGCAATTCACGCTTGGCCGTAAGAAAAGTGGAAGTGGAGTGGACGCGCCTCGATGGTTTCGTCAGGGCCGTCTCGATTTACTTGAGAAATACTGCACAGACGACGTGATCATCACGAGAGACCTTTATAATTTCGCTGTTGAAAATGGTTTTGTGAAATATAAACGTAGGGACGGCCAAACAGTGAAGATCCCTGTTAAATGGGGCTTTCCAGAATCACTCGGCTCTTGTGACACCGATAAAGATGACGAGTCACCTTGACAATATGATGTAATCCCTTCATCCCAACCAAGGATTGTCGCTATTATGGAAGATTCCAAATTTACGGAACGATCTCGAACCCTAAATTCACGAACAGATTATTAATTGAGCCACGATATGTTTGACGGGCGCCGAGAATAAGATGACTTCTAGTGCCTTTTCAACTAAGATTTACTTTCGAGTTGATTCATAGACCTTTATTCCCATCCTATCTTGGTTGGTCAAATTGCTACGGTCCATGCTTAGAAATCCCAATTCATTGCGACTAGCTCTACCGGCGTTCATATGTCTGGAACTTATCGGATTCCTGATAATTTACACTGATTATTCACACCGGGTGTCGAGTCTCCAAAAGGCCGCCATTCAGAACTTGCACAATCAGTACTTCGCAACCCTAAACTCTTACAGTCTCCTAACGAACACAATTTTCCAAGAAGTTATTGATAGACCGGAAGTGACGGTAATCCTCAAAGAGGCCTACTTATCAAATGATTCCAAAATTCTTGCGATAAATCGAGGCAAACTCTTCGCCAGACTTAGTGACACGTATCAAAGACTCGTTGATAAGGGTTTCAGACAGTTCCAGTTTCATCTGCCAAATGGAATAAGTTTTCTACGCTTCCACATGCCATCAAAATTCGGAGATAACCTGTTCGAAATCAGAGCATCGATTAAAATTGTAAACACTAAAAAAACTAAGGTCGAAGGATTTGAGGTGGGACCTGGTCACTCCGGGTTTCGATTTGTTTTTCCTATTACCTATGAAGGGCTCCATTTGGGGAGCGCGGAACTAGGGGTTTCTTTCTACGCACTGAGGGATTCTCTGGAAAAACTTTATGCGCCTCAGACTTTTGCTCTCATGATAAAGAAGGAAGCCATCCAGAAGACAGTGTTTTCAGAAGAGAAACAAAAATATCGACTCACCGAATTAAGTGATGAATATGTATATGAATCCATTAACGGAGACAGTTTTCTAGGAGGTAAAAACTCACGATTGGATGCTCTGATGAGAATACTGATCATCGGGCAAGTAAACAAAGTTGCAAGAACCCAAATTGATAATGGAGATCCGTTCTGCATCGAAGTCTCAATTGAGGGAAAAGATTATGTCGTTACGTTTCTGCCAATTATTAGTATAGGAGGCAGTCACTCAGGGTACTTATTTTCCTTGGTTGAAGACTCCTCTTTTTCAACCCGTTGGAATGATTTCTTAATGAAATTTGGTGGTTTTACTGTCTGTTTAGCTGTGTTTTTCGCATTGATCTTTGTGAGTGAACACAGCCGCAAGAAATTGGCTGAACAAAACAGACAAATCGAAGAACAAAGTCTGAGACTCCAAAATATAACAAGCAATATGGGGGAAGCTCTTTATGTAATAGATCGGTCTGGGTTGATCATGTTTGTAAACCCGGCGGCGGAAACTCTTCTGGGTTCGTCGGCCAGAGAGTTGTTGGGGCAACGAGCTGATCTTTTTTTTCAGTTTGAGTCGAATGTGAATTCCGAAGCGGTGGTCGTTCCGGACCCTTCCCTGAGAGCGATTGAAACCGTGGCAAAAGTCTCCGAGGAGTCGAATTTGCGGATTCTGGCGACTGACACTGTAGTGCAGGTTTCGTTGTCCTCAGCGCCGATCGTAGAGTCCGGCACAGTAACTGGGGCTGTTACTGTAGTCGAAGATGTCACTGAAAAAAAGAAAACCGAGATTGAATTAAAAAGAAGTGAAATTCGTCTCAGGTCAGTTGTTGACAACGCTCTGGACGGTATAATCACTGTCGATATGTCTGGCAATGTAGAAACATTCAATCCGGCCGCAGAGGCCATGTTTGGATTTTCCAACCAAGAGCTCGTAGGGAAAAGCGCAAGCGCATTGATGCCGGAACCTTATGCGTCAGGCTTTGATTCATTTGTGAAAAAGGCCCTTCGTCAGAGTTTCGAAAGACCGTTTTCTCAAAAGACTGAAGTGATTGCCCAAAGAAACGATTCGAGCACGTTTCCGGTTGAACTTTCAATTAGCGAAATCAGAATGGGCGCTCAAAGGATGCTCCTTGGCATAGTTCGAGATATAAGTGACAGGAAACAATTTGAGCAGGAACTAATTGACGCCAGGGAAAGGGCCGAACAAGCCTCAAGAGCAAAGAGTGAATTCCTGGCCAACATGAGTCACGAAATACGTACTCCCATGAACGGTATCCTTGGGATGACACAACTTGCGCTTGATACTGATTTGACCCATGAACAGAGGGACTATCTGAACACTGTCAAGTCATCATCAGATCTCCTCTTGAGACTTATTAATGATATTCTGGACTTTTCCAAGATCGAAGCAGGCAAGATGGAAATTGACTCCGTTGACTTCAAGCTTCGAGACACATTGGCGGACACAATTCGTGGATTGGCTGTACAGGCGGATGAAAAGGGTCTAGAGTTATTGTTCCAGGTTGATGAAGACGTTCAGGACAACTTGATCGGCGATCCCCTCCGTTTACGCCAAGTCATATTCAACCTTGTAGGAAACGCCATAAAATTTACCATAAAAGGAGAGATTGTAGTTAGCGCAAGCGCACAGAGCGAGGATGATCCTTTTGTGAAAATTCATTTTTGTGTATCGGATACGGGAATTGGTATCACGACAGAACAAATGGAAAAGATTTTCAGGCCATTCGATCAGGCCGATACATCTACCACAAGACGATACGGAGGCACCGGTCTCGGACTTTCAATCTCAACGCGTCTTGTAGAGCTTATGCATGGAGAAATCTGGGTTAATAGTGAATTGGGACGAGGGAGCAAATTTCATTTTACGATGCAATTTTCAAAACAAACCCATGCGACTAACAGTATAGAACTTGCGGCGCCTGAGGCGCTTCAGGGCGTTCGAGCGCTAGTTGTCGACGATAATCTGACCAATAGGCGAATTCTTCTCGGACAGTTATCGAATTGGGGCATGCTCGTAACCTTGGCCGATAGCGGTAGGGAAGCGCTTGAGATCATGACGAAATTCCATTTTCAAAATACCCCTTTCAAGGTTGCGTTAGTTGATTGCATGATGCCGGAAATGGATGGGTTTCAACTGACTTCGGTGATAAAGGGTTCTCCCTACCTGAAAGACGTCCGGCTGGTCATGTTAACTTCAGCCATCCAGGTTGGAAATGCGGCGGAAAGAAAAGAATTTGGTCTCGAAGCTTGTTTGGTTAAACCCGTTAAACAATCCGAGCTGTTGACGTGCCTGCTGACTATTTTAGGCGAACCCAAACCATTGGTCGGCAAAGGTTTGGAGGACCAAAAACCCGACTTCCGCGTGTCTGAACATGGGACCGCCAATATATTGCTTGCAGAGGACAACGCTATTAATCAAACCCTCGCCATAAGAATCCTGCAAAAGGCTGGACACCAGGTTACTTGCGCCGAAAACGGGCTGGAAGTTCTAAAGTTAATGGCTGACGCAAAATTCGACATGATCTTGATGGATATTTCAATGCCGGAGATGGATGGTTTTGAAGCGACTCGTAGAATACGCGACGCAGAGAAGAAAGACGGAACCCACATTCCGATAATAGCCATGACAGCTCATGCTTTGAGTGACGATCGAGGAAAGTGCCTGGCTGCCGGAATGGATGACTATATTTCAAAGCCGGTCAATGTGAACGAATTGCTTGAAAAGATTGATTTATATAAAGGATATCGTGAGAAAGTTTAGAGATTATCTAGATCTAATGGTTGAAGCCTCCTGGAATTTTCATGTATAGAATCCCATATTTTTCTTTTATATGAGCGTCCAGTTCTCCGGCGCCGGACAAATCGATTGGAAGGGTCAGGTCCGGCCAGATTTTAAGAAGAACCCTTTTTTGTCCTTTGGCTTTAAGATCTTCAAAGGTCTCGTGAAGTTGCTGAATATTGATCACGCCCTGGTCACCCACTCGCATCACCCTGTTCATAAAACCTGTAGAATCAATTAGCCCATAATCCGGGAATATTTCAGAAATTATTACTATTTTTTGGTAAGGGTATTCTGGAAGTGACTCCGCGTATCGAGCCTTGAACGTGTCACCGGATTGCCCAAGGTTTTCAATACAATTCATCGTCAATTCAACAAATCCTATCCCACCGAATATGAAATAATTCGCCATAGTAAAGATCTGGGGAACCAAACGAGGTAAACCTTCGGTCACTTTACCCACAATATTCAGCGATTTCCCATGTCTGAAAACGTTGATCGATAAAGGATCTCCAACTCTCTTTCTGTTTATAATTTCCGAAAAATAAAGTTTTTGCATCAACGGTTTGAAATAGATCTCTCCGTAGTTGTCTATTTCAAATCCATCAATCTCTGTAATGATGTCCCCGGCCCTAAGCCCAAACGAGTAGGGTCCTCCACCAGGGACAATGTAATTTAAGAGAACTCCTCCTTGATTTTCATCTAAATGATAATATTCCTTCAAACGCGGAAACATGAACTGAACGGCGTATCTCCATGTGGGAATGAGTTTTTGGTCAGCCATAAGTGGAACCAAGTGCCTGACCACATTTATGGGGATGAAATAGTTGATCCGGTCACCGGTCCTGACCCCCTGAAAAGCCATCCCAACTACTTTTCCATCTTTGAGAACCGGCCCTCCAGAGTTGCCCTGGTTTTGTTGCAATGAGGCCTGGACCATCAACCACAGTTCGTGTGAATAAGCGTACCTCTTCACCTCTATTCGGCTTATCTCCCCTTGTTCAGATTTGCTTATTCTCTCTCCACCAAGGGGATATCCCCAACCTTGCACCTTGTCTCCAACTCTGAGAGTATCGCTATCCCCGAACTCCAAAGGCTCCACCCTACCATTGATAGATTCATAAACATCCATATCCAAAGCTGACATTTCCAGAACTGCAAAATCAGCGTAATTACAGACCCCAACCAGCTTAACGTCGTACTGTCTTTTTTCCTTGCCATTGGACACCCTAATGCTCTCAGCCATCGAAACGGCATGCGCATTGGTGAGGATAAAACCTCTACGCCCTGGGAATAGCTTGTTGTCCGTGAAAAAGAATGCGCTTGCCTTCACACTTGTGAAATCAGGACTCTTCCACGGCTTGTGGTAATAAGGAGCTTTCTTGGTAGTAAAGACTCTGAGGACTTTTGTCTCAATGGTCGGATCTATAGCTTCCGCTCGGGACAAAAGCGGCAAGGTGAGTGTGAGCAGGGTAAGAAAGGTGGCGACACACACTAACCGGACAATGACTACGAGTGATCCAGACACTGACTTCCCATAGACGGTTATTTGTTGATGCGCACGTTCATAAAGATGGAATCCAGCGTCACATGTCATTGGAATCTTAGGGGTATGAAAAGAATACGTTATCCTTCCAGAAATGGACGCAACCTCTTACTGCGTGAGGGGTGTCTCAATTTTTTTAAAGCCTTGGCTTCAATTTGTCTGATTCTTTCCCTGGTCACATCAAAATCCTGACCTACCTCTTCAAGGGTGTGGTCGGCGCGTTCTCCAATCCCAAAACGCATTCTGAGGACCTTTTCTTCTCGGGGCGTCAACGTGGCAAGGACTTTTCTGGTCTGCTCCGTGAGACTCATTCCTACCACGGCGTCCGACGGGGAAAGTATTTTCTTGTCCTCAATAAAATCACCTAGATGAGAATCTTCTTCTTCACCGATAGGAGTTTCCAGGGAGATTGGCTCCTTGGCAATTTTCAGAACTTTTCGAACCTTTTCAAGAGGGAACTCCATTTTTTCAGCTATTTCTTCAGGCGTAGGTTCTCGTCCGTATTCCTGTACCAGGTACCTGGAGGTCCTTATCAGCTTATTGATAGTTTCTATCATGTGTACAGGAATTCGTATTGTGCGCGCCTGGTCTGCAATGGCTCTTGTAATTGCCTGCCTGATCCACCAGGTGGCATATGTGCTGAATTTGTACCCACGTTGATATTCAAACTTGTCCACTGCCTTCATAAGCCCGATATTGCCTTCCTGAATGAGATCAAGGAACTGCAGACCACGATTTGTATATTTTTTAGCTATGCTGACCACCAACCTTAGGTTAGCTTGGACCAGTTCGCTCTTCGCTTTTCTAGCAAGCCTTTCACCTTCTCGGCAGCGACCTAGAGCTTCTCGTAAATGATAATCGTCCATACCCGCTTCTGTTTGTAGTTTATTGATCTTGCGGATACCGTTGTGAATTTTTGTTTCCAGATCGATTATTTTTTGAGGAGAGATGTTGGTGTGTTTTTTGAGCCCCTTTCGATCGTCAATCAGGGTTTTCCAGATGGTAATGCTCTCCAGAGCCTTGTCGAGGGGCATCTTGAGTTCATATTCGACTGCTCTAAGCTCTTCTCTGGCGGTTTCCAGCTTACGAACCAGGAATTTCAGTTTTCCTGCTATATGGTCGATCATGTTGCTATTGAGGTTGATATTTTTGAGACAGGCTATAACTTCAGACCTTCTCTTTTCAATTTCTATGTCAAACTTTTCGAATTCTTCAGCTTGAGCTGATGGATCAAGATTTTTCTTGAGGTTTACAACCGATTGATACTTAACTTCCAAGTCTTTCAACTGCTGAACCAAATTCAATATTCTTTCAACGACGGCAGAGTCGTCTCCATCCGGCATTTCTTCATCTTCAAAGCCTCTGATGATCTCCTTGACACGGATGGCCCCTTTTCTGAGCTTGTCGCCGATAGCAAGAACTTCTTTTATGGTCACTGGACAGCCTATTATTACGCTGAATACCTGCTGTTCTCCTTGTTCAATCCTCTTAGCAATTTCGACTTCGCCCTCCCTGGTAAGAAGGGATACTCCTCCCATTTCATGTAAATACATTTTGACCGGGTCGTTCCCCCTGACCACTGAATCGGGCTCGGCCGCCTTAACTTCGTCATCCTCTTCCTCATCGTCCGGTTTTTCCAGGTCAATGTCTCTGGCTTTAGGGTCGGTAACCGGAACTTTCTTGTCAAATGGAATGAGCTCTACATTGAATTCGGTCACGATCTTCATTAGAAGTTCGTCAATCTGAGCTTCCCCAACCATTTCAGGAGGTATGTGTTTGTTGATTTCGTCGTAGGTAAGATATTTTCTGGTTTTGGCCAGATCGAAAAGATCCTTGAACTCGGATTTGAACTTCGTTTCAGGCATAAAACCTTTTCTCCTTTTGACCAATTCGTGGCGCCGACGTTCCTGGCGCTGATAGATGAAATCTGATTAATACACAAATATGTCTAGCGCCGAAACTGGCGACCTATATTCAAGAGTTCGCGGGCCAGATCATTATATTCCTGATCTCCCGGTTCGCATTTTCTTAACATCTCTTCAACTTGGGATTTTCGTCGTAAGATTTTTTTGGATCTGAGGCGCTCCATTGATTCATTAATTGTGATCTCGCCATCCACTTCAGCCCTCAGATCATCTTCTTCTGGTGTTGGCTGAAGCCAACTCGCAACCAGAGCGCCCAGATCGGATTCTTCAAGAGCGATACAGAAACTGCGGGAGTCAAAGGTCTCTTTTTCCTCTGAGAACCTTATAATTGAACTCGCCAACCGCGATAAAGTGGCATTTTCTATCTCACTCAAAACTCCCGCTTTCTTAACCTTTTCGATAAATCCACCGCTGAGAATCATTCCCCGAACAACATTTCGCTCGTCGGCCGGAAAATCGAAAAGACTCGAGCCGCGTTTTCTTGAAGCGCCGCCTTGAACAAACTGACTAACTCCGGTATTTCTGATAGCCTTACGTAATTGGTCTTCCCTGACCCGGATGCGCGAGGCAAACCTTTCTATAAGATAATCCCGCTCAGGTGAATCGGCAATCTGTCTCAATAAAGGAACACATTCTTGGATTGCCTGGTTGCGCCCTGATATTCCGGAAAAATCGTACTGCGACTGAATGTGATCCAGAAAAAAATCAATCATAGAACAAGAAGACTCTATCAATCTTTGGAATCCGTCCGTTCCGATTCTGTTAATTGCCGAATCCGGATCTTTGTCCTCATGGAGGATGACACATTCCGGTTCAAAACCCTCAGCCAACAGTATTGGCATGGATCGCTTAACTGCACGTATTCCCGCTTCGTCTCCATCAAAGATAGTGATTACACGTTCCGAAAAACGCTTCAATAGCTTGGCATGCTCGCTTGTGAGCGATGTGCCAAGCGGGGCGGCGACGTTTTCTATTCCGCGTATACGAAGTGAGATTTGATCAAAATAACCCTCAACCAGAATGACGAATCCTGATTTCTTAATGGAATCCTTTGCCGCCTCGAGGCCGAATAAAATGGTCTTTTTCTTGAAAATCTCAGATTCAGGGGAATTGAGATATTTAGGGTCCCCTTCGCCAAAGATTCTTCCCCCAAAGGCTATCAGTTCACCGTTCAATCCACGGATGGGGATCATTATGCGGCTTCGGAAATAATCATAATAGCCTCCGCCGGCTTTTTTGCGGATGAGCCCAGCGCTCAAAGCTTCCGGTATCGGGGCCTCTAGGGCGGACAGACGATTACACAAGCCATCCCATTGGTCCGGGGCGAAACCGAATCCGAGCTGGTTGATCCATTCACCGCTAATCCCTCTTTCAAGAAGATAATTAGTAGCCTCTGGAACTTTATTCAGGCTCTGCACAAAGTAGGAACGCCCTAGTTCAAGAATTTTGAACAGCTTATCTCTCGAATCTTGCCTAGCTGGATTCCCGTTTTCCAAATCAAGTCTTACGCTATAACGTTGAGCCAGTAGCTTTACAGACTCTACGAAAGACAAGTTCTCAATTCGCATTATGAAATTGAATACACTGCCTCCCACTGCGCAGCCAAAACAATGGAAAATGTTCTTCTGCGGTGACACATACAGAGAAGGATCTTTGTCACCATGAAACGGACATACTCCTCTGTAGTCCTTCCCCGCCTTCTTTAGCTCAATGTAGCTCGATATGACCTGAACAATATCGGCTGTAGAAGCGATTTCAGCGATTTTAGATTCCGGAATTCTCATGTCCCTACTCCGGCCTTAAATCCACTATCGTCGCACCAGCGCCACCTTCCTGTGGGAGCCCGCTTCGATAATTTAACACCAGTCCATGAGTAGACAAATACTCCGCAATAGCCTGTCTAAGCCGACCGGTACCTTTGCCGTGAATTATTCTCAGGGAGGTTAATCCGCCAAGGATGGCGTTATCTATGGATTTTTCGACCACTGGAATGGCCTCATCAACGCGCATCCCAATAACATTGATTTCCCAACCCGGCGTGGCCATGGTCAGTGGGCTTTCTACCCCAATAACAGAATTTTTTGAAGGTTTTTTTTTGTCCGTGGGTCTTTTAATTAGAATTAAGTCGTCTGAATTGACCCGAACTGTGATCTTTCCGACCAGCACATCCACTTTACCCCGGTCTCTCGCTGAGGTAATCACACCTTGTTTGCCCAGAGATTGGATGCTCACCAGAGAACCCTCTTCCCAGTTTTTTCGTGGCTTGGCTAGAGGAATCTGAAGTTTCTCAACTATTTCGGATTTTACCTCATGAAACTTTTCGTGGATTTCCTTTCCTGAATTAATTTGTCCGGATTTTATCGACTGCCTGAGACTGGATAGATCTCTCTCGGCCTTTTTTATAAGATCTGACGCTTCTTTCCGGAATTGCTCCACGAGTCCCTTTCGTTTTTCCGAAGTTTCCATTAATTCTTGGTTCAGTCTCTCTTTGAGGCGTTCATTCTCTTCGCGCGACAAGTCTAGGACGATTAGTTTTTCCCTCAGACCGGCGATAAGGGCTGTGCTGCCTCCAGCGGCGTGGTCGGCGTAAATTCTCGCCTTCTCTATCAGACTTTTAGGCAACCCCATGCTTTCGGCAGTGATAATTGCATGGCTTTCCCCTGGAAGATTGTAAAGCAACTTGAAAGTAGGTTTTAGCGTAATTGGCTGAAATTCAACGCTAACATTTTGTACGCCGGATTTAGACAAGGCATATGCCTTTAATTGAGTGAGGTGCGTTGTAACCAATACATTGGCGCCATTGGTTCTAAGTTCGTCAACTATCGCCATTGCCAAGGCGGCTCCCTCGTCGGGATCTGTAAACCCACCCAACTCGTCGAGCAAAACCAGATCGCCAGGTTGGACAAATTCCAGTATCGCTTTGATTTTAGCGATGTGGCCTGAGAACGATGACACCTTCCCTCTTATATTCTGTTCGTCTCCAATATCCACCATGATGCAAGAAAACGCCCGAATCTTAGATCCTTCTTTGGCCGGTATCAGCAGACCGCATCTGGCCATTAACGGGAATAATCCCGCAATCTTAAGCGCTACCGTCTTTCCCCCCATGTTGGGACCGCTGATTATGGTAACAACAGTGTCGGAATCCATAATAATGTCCATGGGAATTACATCCGCATCTTTTGCCGCCAAGAGCAAAGGGTGTCTGGCCCCCATTATGCGGAATCCGAGCGGCACGAGTTCAGGAGCGTGACAATCCATCCGGACGGCGTATTCAGCTTTGGCCTGGCACGAATCCAATTCAGTCAAAGTATCAAAGTTCTCGTTCAGTTCATCTATGGAACTTCTAATTTCTTCCGTGAGCCAGCGATAAAACTTGAGAACGGCGTCTCGCTCCTCATCGGCTAAAGAAGCCATTCTATTGTTGTCCTCAACCACCTCAAATGGTTCGACGTAGACTGAGGCCCCGGATCGAGAGTGGTCATGCACTATCCCATTTAACAACCCCTTAAATTCAGGCCGGAGTAAAATGACATATCTGTCATTTCGTAGCGTAATATAGTCCTCCTGAACAACTCTGGCCAGATCCTGGTTTTTGATCATGGAATCAAGGCGCTTGTTAATTTTACCCCTTTGGCCCACAATTTCTCTGTGAATCCGGGTCAAGTCCGGGCTTGCGTCCGGTCGCACAGAACCATGTTCGTCCAATGTTTTTTTAAGAGTAGCTCTAAGTGTTGGAATAAGATGCAAGTGATTCTTAAAATTCTTAAGCTTCTGGAAACGATCATCAAGATCTTCGATCCCATTTCTCGTTGAATGTGTCATGTTGAGCATTTCTCGGATAGCCAGTAACTCCTCAGCATCCAGCAGATAACTCACACTACGGAGTTGTTCGAAAACTCCCTTTAGAGGCGCAAGTCCTGAAAACCCAAATGAGCCTCTGATTGAAATAGCTTCCTTCATCTCACGGGTAAGATCCAAATGATCCTTGATTAGTGATACGTCTGTTTCCGGTTCGGATTGCTTAACACTAAGCTTACCGGAGATTGACTGAGCAAAAACAGCCACTTCATCCAAAACTGCGGGTAATTCCAGCGCTATCAAGCTGTCATTGACGACATCCGACATCTATTCCTCAATTCTTTGCACAGGGGTTAGCAAATTTAGGTGGTAAGGAGAAGGGAAGCGCTTTAAAAACCTTTCACGGTAAAAAACCTATCAAGCAGGCGAACAGAGAAATTAGTTTTCATTTCGATCACAAACGAACAGGAACCCCTTGGCTTGCCAGGTACTTTTTCAGTTCCATAATGGGGATTTCACGAAAATGGAATATAGAAGCTGCCAGCGCAGCGTCAGCTCCTCCGTTGGTGATGGCGTCCCGGAGGTGCTCGGCCGATCCAGCGCCTCCCGAGGCGATTACTGGAATTCCGACTGTACTGGTTACCGCCTTGGTCATAGGGATATCGTAACCCTCTTTGGTTCCATCAGCGTCCATGCTTGTCAGCAGGATCTCTCCGGCTCCAAAATTCTCGACCTTTAGCGCCCATTGGATTAGGTCAATTCCTGTCATGGTCCGTCCGCCATGGATAGATATCTCAAATCCCGACGGAGTATTACCTGTCTTCTTCGCGTCAATCGCCACAACTATGCATTGGCTACCAAACATTAGCGACGACTCCCGAATGATGTCAGGGTCTTTCACAGCCGCGGTATTTAGAGAGACTTTATCAGCGCCTGCGTTTAGAAGTCTCCTTATGTCCTGCGTCGTCCTTACCCCACCTCCTACGGTTAGCGGCATAAAAACCTGGTCCGCTGTTCTGGCCACAACGTCTAAAATGATGTCCCTTTTCTCGTGTGAAGCTGTTATGTCCAGAAAAACTAGTTCGTCTGCGCCTTCTTCGTCGTAAAATCGCGCATTTTCAACCGGATCACCCGCATCTCTGAGGTCAACAAAGTTTACGCCTTTTACAACTCTGCCCTGATTAACATCGAGGCATGGGATTATTCGCTTTGCCAGCATCAATTCACTCTGTTAGCGCAATCGCTTCTTTGAGATCTATAGAGCCCTCGTAAAGGGCCCTGCCGATTATAATACCCGTAACTCCATCTTTTTCAAGCTCCAAGGCATTCTCGACATCACTAATTGTTGTCACACCACCTGAGAGAATGACCGATGTTTTGAGAGTTCTGGCAAAATCACGAGTAGACAGGAAACTTGGACCGTTCATCATGCCGTCACGTTCTATGTCAGTATAAATAAAGGCCGCTGGATTAAATGGATCATAATAAAGTCCTAGTTCACCTGCATCCAGAGAGGTGGCTTCGGTCCATCCTTCTACAGCCACTTTCCCTCCTTTTGCGTCAATTCCTATAGCTACATTTTCGTGACATTTTGAAAGAATTTCTACAGTGAGTTCCGCGTTCTTGGCAGCTATAGTACCTAGAATGACCGTATTTACTCCAACATCCAAATACATCCGAACCGTAGCGAGATTTCTTATTCCGCCCCCCAGCTCTACCGGCACGTTAATGGAGGTGACCATTGACCGAATTAGAGCAAGGTTTTTGGGGAGACCGCCTATTGATCCATCGAGATCAACTATGTGGATTTTCTTAGCTCCCATATCCTGCCACTTCATAGCCTGATCGACGGGGTTTTCGTTAAAGGTTGTGGATGAATCCATTCGCCCCTGTTTAAGGCGGACACATTTACCATTTTTAAGATCAATCGCAGGAATTATTATCATTGATTTTCGTTGGGAAACAAAAAGCCCCCTTTTTGAGGGGGCTTTTTGTATCGGTTTTATATCTGCCCTATGTTATTCAACCGGCAGATAGTATACGAACGGCGGCCAAGGCACGATGAACTTCCACATTGGTACGGCCACAGGGATTGGGGGTGGCCCGCAGCTAACGGGAGCGCACATCGGCATTTGAGGAGCCGGATACTGCATTTTAACCTGGATGGATGTTGTCAGCTTCTTCGGTTTCTGGGCTTTCACCACTTTGGGAACCGGAGGAGGTGGACAGCCACCCACGCCGCAAGCAGGAGCCGAAGCTGGCATAATCATGGGCTCTGGCGCTGCGACTGCGCCCGCAAATGTCTCGGCCCACACCACACCCGCCGATGCAACGGCGACCAGGATGAAACCGAGAATCGCTAACTTTTTAACCATACCCTTAATCCTCCTTTCGAAACACTCATTATATCTTAGTAACTCTAAAGTCATGGTTTGCGCTCGTAATGCCTACTACTTTTTGACCTTAACAGGCATTGGAGGCGGAGGCGCCATTGGAACGCCACAAACTGGTTTCATCTTGATGTAGTTCGCCTTTACGTATACGCAACGCGGAACCTTCTTTTCAAAACAGCATCGATCCTCACCCCTCGGCCAGTCATACTCTCTGTCAAAATGTTCGACCTTAATGTCTGTAACCGGCACCAGCCACTCATAGCGACCAGGGGCGATAGGATTCGGAAAAGTTTGGGGGTTGCCAAAAAATGCAAGGGGGGTGCGCGGCCACGCTACTCCCGCTAGATAAGGAGCAACCACCCTAACTTTTCTCAGCTGCGCTGGAACAGGGGTAATCACTTCCGTTATCTGGGAATAATTTGTGGCTGCAGGACCACACACTGGTGGCAATCCAGGGGGGGGCGGCATGCAGACGCTACCTCCGCCGCCGGGACCACCGGCGAACGACATCGTGCTAGCGCCGCACAGCGCGAGAACCAAAAGGCTCAGAAGAAACAAACGTTTAACCATACCCTCAATCCTCCTTTCAACAGTTCCTCCCAATAACCGCTCGGGAGACCCTTAAAAAACATTCCCGGTTGAAATCCGATATATTCCGGAATGTATTTTTGGTATCAAATCGCATAGCAAATGTCAAGCTATTTTTTGCCTGACGCCTCTAGCCATCGTGCCAATTGAACCCTTTGGACTACCTTTGGGTTCAGTTCAGCATTGCGGCCATAAAATAACTCACGGGGCGACCGCCTCATAGAAACCCTTTTGTATTCAAAAGTTTATTGACGCTAACGATTTTTATCAAAGGTTGTGAACTAAGTCAAGGTTTTTTTGACTTCCCAGCCAAATGATTATGATTCATGCTAGGTCATGCCGTAACCACCGTCCACACAAAGCAACTGCCCAGTGATATAATCCGACTCACTCGAAGCCAAGAAAACAAAAGCGGGGCTTATGTCTGCGGCCGTAGCGAAACGCTTCATCAAAATTCGATTCATGTAGATCTCTTTTAATTTTTCATCGCTCCTGATCTTCTCAGTCATGTCCGTCTCAACTATTCCTAGAGAAATCACATTTACGCTGACATTGTAGCGCGCCATTTCCCGAGCGACGCTTTTGGTCAGGCTGAGGATTCCGCCTTTGGCGGCCGAATAGTTTACCTGCCCTACTGTCCCGACTAATCCGGCAACCGAGCTGACGTTTATTATCTTGCCATACTGTTGTTCCTGAAAGTACCTCGAAGCCGCCTGAATACAAAGAAAAGGGCCTTTTAGATGCGCGTCAACCACGGCGTCCCACTGCTCCTCGGACATTTTTGTCAACATGGCCGGCCTTGTAAAACCGGCGTTGTTAACGACTATATCCAGACGCCCAAACTCCTTTTTGGCGGTGTTCATCATGTTCTCGACTTCCGCCTTGACAGCCACGTCGGCCTTAACAGCGCAGGATTTTCTTCCCATGGCTCTAATTTCATTCACGACTTCCAGCGCCGGTCCTTCACTGGATGTGTAATTCACTAAAACGTCCGCTCCCTCTTTTGCGAAAGCCAACGCGATACTACGTCCAACGCCCCTACTACTACCCGTCACTACCGCCGCCCTGCCCGCAAGTTTCATAGCGCCTCCTGAAAAATCGACCACGTGATTTACTTGTTACTGGTAACGTAAAAATTAACAGAGATACATTCAAAAAAAAAGCCCTGAGATCTTCTCAGGGCGTAAAAGGAGGTATGGATATGGGTTTTAGTGTTGTTGCTCGTCCCAGCTCTCCCGCACGGGCTTTAATCTGCGGGTAATTTTTGAATCTTTTTTGGATTCGCTTTCCACTTAACCCTTATTATAGGGGACAATAGCATGCACGAAAGGTTCCAAAGTTTTGTCTTTACCCTAAAAAATATCTAATTCTTTCACATGGGGTAAGACTCATGGTGTAAATACCACTACCAAAAGCTTTGATGTCTTAGAACTCAAGTTTCTTAAATGATGCGCCACGCCAGAATCAAAATGGAGATTCGCCCCTTTTTTGAGTTCATGAACGATTTCCCCTACCCTAACCTCTACTCGTCCTTCTATTACAAACATGAATTCCTCGCCTTCATGCCTGTAAGCAACCATCTCATGCTCTTTCTTGGGATCCAGAGTGACGAGATACGCCCACAGATGCTTGTCATCAGCGTCTGGTGTGAGACTTTTGTATGAATAAGCCTTGGTTCTCTTCAGATGACTCTTCCGCCTCTCCACTTTCCTGTCTTCGGAAAGCAGGGAAGCAGAATCCAACGCAAGCGCTCTAGAAATCTGGATCAAATTTCCTACCGCGGGCGAAATGGCTCCCTCTTCAACCGCCTGCAGATAATCCACTTGATATCCTGTCTTCTCAGCTAGTTGATCTAAAGCCATTTTGAGATTTTCCCTCATCTGCCGGATCTTGTCGCCAACGCTAAGGGTTTTGCTAGGCTTTTTTGCCATGAATGGTCTCCCCTCAAATTTTATTATTTCGAACTCAGTACAGGCGATCAAGTAAAGATCAATAAAGATCTGGTCTCTTTGCGCCCTTCGTCTTGGTTAACTCTCTGGCTATTACAATTCGTTGAACCTGATTTGTTCCTTCAAAAATTTGGGAAATCTTAGCAAATCTCATATACATTTCAACCGGATATGATTTCATATATCCGTAGCCTCCCAGAATCTGAACGGCTTCTGTGGTTACGCGCATGGCCATATCAGTTGCGAACCTTTTCCCCATGGCCGCTTCCAATGCGCATTGTTCCCCTTCGTCCATTAAAGAAGCGGCCCTATAGATCATAAGTCTGGCGGCTTCGATTTCAGCGGCCAAGTCCGCTATGAGGAACTGCAGGCCTTGAAAGGATACGATGGGACGACCAAACTGAACTCTCTTTTGCGCATAGTTCAACGAGTAGTCAAAAGCCTGTTGGGCAAGACCCACAGCACATGCGCCAATTCCTACTCGACCACCATTGAGCGCCCCAAGAGCCATGTTGATTCCCTTACCCTCTTCTCCTATCCGATTACTCTCGGGAATAAAACAGTCCTGAAAATTCAGTTCGGTAGTGGGTGAAGCGTTCAGGCCCATCTTAGGTTCGTGTGGCCCGCACGAAAAACCGGGGGTTTCCTTTTCTACCAAGATAGCGCTTATTCCCTTTTGTTTTTGGCTTTCGTCAGTCCGTACCATTACAACGTAAAAGTCTGCAACACCACCGCTGGTAACATAAAGTTTTGTGCCGTTAACAACGTATCCGCCATCGACCTTAAAAGCCTTGCAGCTCACATTCGAGGCGTCCGATCCGGCTTCAGCCTCAGTCAGGGAATAGGCCCCCAATTTCTCTCCCATCGCCAGGGGTTTCACAAATAACTCCCTTTGTTCCTCGTTTCCATACTGGTAAACCAGATTTACCACCATGTTGTGAACACTCATGTAAACAGCGGTCGCAAAGCACCCTTTCGCAAGCTCTTCAAAAATGAGGGCTGCGGTTAATCTCCCTACTCCAGTCCCGCCATACTCTTCTGGAACATACAGACCAGCAAAATCCAGCTGTCCCATTTTATCAAAGACGGCTCTGGAAAAGATGTGCGACTCTTCCCATTCTCTTGCGTTGGGAGCAAGCTCTTTTGTGGAAAAATCTCTTGCGGCTTTACGTATCAACCGCTGTTCATCATTAAGCTTAAAATCCATGAAGAATCTCCCGAGAAGTGTTGTGGATTATAATTACCCATTTTAAGCGACAGAACTTTCAACCTAGGCTCGGAGGTCCGTGTCAGCCGCCGCTGATTTGGGGCCTGGGGCCGTGACGAAAACGAGTTTGGACCAGAGGCAAAGTTTATGTTAACGTGGTTTACTTGGTATCCATCTCGAAGACACTATGATTTTCACTCAATTATTAGCTATTCTTTGACCGATGAGTCAATGAAAAATAAAGGGTTCGAGCTATCTAACAACTCACATTTACAACGAGGCATTTTTATGAAAACTCCCTATCAATCGTTCAGGTCTCTTGCTCAGGATCTCGGAGTGGAACTTGAATATACGGATAACTCGGGAGAGACTTTCCCAACGCAAGTGTCTGTGATGAAGGACATACTTGAGGCTAAAGGGGTCAAACTGGCCCCACATTTTTTTGAATCGACCCCCGAAACCATAACGTCGCAATACGGATGTTGTCTTAACAAAATTTCTTTTTTCATGGAATTCACGTCTGATCTCATTCCAAAGTTGAGACAAAAGGGTTCACTGACATTCAGCGAAAGCACAGGCAAATTTGTGAACTTCTCGTTTCGCGGAGAAGACGAGAGGGTTTCCCTGGAGTTCGATGAAGAAACGGGATTAACCCGTTTCACGGTCCCTGTTCCTTCAGAAGTGGCCCCAGGTGATTATCTTGTAAGGGTCTCCGTAGTAACGGACTCAGACACCTTGTCTGGGGAATTCAGACTTATACTGGGACCAAACAGAGCCTATATGCCTACGCCCCTTACGGAGGGGAAAAGAGTGGCGGGGGTAGCTGTGTCACTCTATGGTGTGAGATCCGAATCAAATTGGGGAGTCGGGGACTTCACTGATCTACGAGCAATTATAGACTGGGCAATTCAAGATCTTGGAGTTCATTTTGTAGGATTAAATCCCCTGCACGCGCTGTTCAACACTAGTCCTTATAATTGTAGTCCTTACATGCCTTCAAGTCGTGTTTTCTACAATTACATCTACATAGATGTTAAGAAGGCCGCTTCGTTAATTTCAGAGATCCTGTCGGATCAGATATCGGCCAATCCTGAAATTATGGAACGTGCGCGTAAATTACGGGAGGCCGAACATGTTGATTATCAAGGTGTTTCCGACCTCAAGATTTGGGTTCTTACGCAAATTTTCGAGCATTTTTTTGCGAACAGGGAGTTGGAAAGTTATTCATTTAAGTGGAGGGAATTCGAACATTATGTGCAGCTCAAGGGGGACGATCTCGAAAGATTCGCTACATTTTGCGTCCTCCGAAATCATTTTCTTGACGAATCACGTGGAATTCATAGCTGGAAGGACTGGCCTCAAAGCTTCAGTCACCCTGAATGCGACGCGGTCAGGCTGTTTAAGGTTGTTCATCGCATGGAAATCCAGTTCCAGCAATTTCTCCAGTGGATGGCAGAGACGCAACTAGCTGAGACACATTCGTACTCTTTAGACAAGGGGATGCTAATCGGACTATATCATGATGTCGCCTTGGCTGTTGATCCGAATGGCGCGGAAGGTTGGTCAAAACCAGAACTTTTCATCAAGGGTTTTCGAGTCGGAGCTCCTCCAGACTCGTTTGCTCCAGAAGGACAGGATTGGGGATTTCAGGCGCCAAACTCTGATGAAATTAAAAACTCAGGATTTTCTACTTTCAGAGAAAGCCTCAAAGCAGCGTCCAATTATGGTGGCGCTGTTCGTATAGATCATGTAATGCAGATTCACCATCTTTTTTGGATACCGGAGGGTAAAAAGGCTAAAGATGGAGTCTATGTAAAAGACTGCGAAGCCGATCTTCTAAATGTCCTGACATTGGAAAGTTTTCAGACCGGGACAATAGTTGTGGGAGAGGACCTGGGAACATTACCGTTTAACTTCCGTGAACGATTGATGGATAGGGGAATACTTTCTTACAGGATCTTTTATTTTGAAAGAGACGGCGGTCTTAATCAGATTCCATTCTACCATTACCCTGAGAGCGCACTAGTATCACTATCCACACACGACTTGCCAACACTCGCCGGGTTCTGGGAAGGGCTGGACATAGACACCAGAATAGCGATAGGGTCATTGGCGCCTCGAGAAGAGACGAAAATCCGTTCCGAGAGGAAAGAGCACAAGGCGAAGATAATTGAGAGACTAGTTCGCGACGGGACTCTGCGCGCCGAGGTAGCGCATCATGCGTGGGAATCGGTAACACTCACTCGTGAACTGCACCAAGCAGCTCTCCTGTTTATACTCAAGACCCCTTGCAGGCTTGCCCTGATCAGTTTCGAAGACCTCTTCATGGATACGAGGCAGCAAAATCTCCCGGGAACAACGTCTGAGCATCCCAACTGGGTGACAAAAACCAAATTTACCATCCAGGAACTTAAAAACCATCCTGAAGCAGTTAGAATGGCTTCAGAATTTAGAAGACTCGTTGAAGAATCAGGAAGATGTTTCTAGCTAGAGTGTAACATTACGTTTTGAACCTGATCTCATCAACGTGACTTTTGAAAATGCTCCTGAACTGGAACAAGTAGTCTGAATGTTCCAGAGGATTCCGATTTCTCCGACATCTACACGCCAACGCTCTATCTTACGTATCGCTTCAGCTTCCCACGGCAACCATGCCCCCCGCTTCCTTATTCTAATGGATGCTTCTAGCTCTGCCGGGACTGGTGGTGTAATAGAGCCGTAATCCAGATCATCCGCCTGACTTAGATAATCAGAGAGTATTTTAACCTGTCGACGGTTCAATTTTCCACGGAGTTGACGAAGTCTCTCTTCGGCCATGAACTCGAGTCCCATTGACGCAATATTGTTTTTTTCTTTGCATTCTATCAATTCACTTAGAAATTTATAGTTTTCTCTAAATTCTGAGGGAATAGAAGACAGGTCCATATCCTGGGCGGATTTGTCCATTCTCATGGCTGCTCCACTAGCTATTGATTCTTGGGATATTAATGCGCTAACTGACAGGATCCGGGAATCCGGCGTCGAGGAAGGGGGTAACACACCTCCTATTTATTGTCAAGTATTGGTTTTATTATTTTTATCAATACCTTTATATTATTAAATATCCTTGACATTATTTAGTGCCGTACAGTTCCTTGTGACGCTGTAATACTTCAGGATCAATATGAATTTGGCCTTTAAATTTCTCCTTGAACTCTTGCAGATCCCTTTTTTCCTGATAGGAAAATACCGTAGTCTCGATATTTCCGACTAGCCACTCACCGTATGGAAGTTCGCGAACTAACGCAACCCCACTCATAACAGTAGTCTGGTTGACTCTGTGGGCGTGAATAAAACATCCGAGCAAAACGCCTATTCCGGCCAGCAGGAAGAAATATATCACGACAAGAAATTTGCGAATCATTTAATCCCCTCTGTAATTTGTGATGGCTCGAAACGCTGTTGGAAATTCAAAACCGATGCCCATCCCTAGAAATACATGACATAGATACACGACAACAACCACAATGTCACACATACCAAAAGGGGGGGATCAGTCAGCAATAGAGCAGTCGGGGAACCACCATCTTTCTTATGATAAATTAGATAAAGGTATCTGAATATCCCATAAGTTACAAATGGGATTGTTACCATCATTTTTTCCGACTGTATGTCTGTTCCGGGCCCCGCCTTTACCGAGTAAAGGCAATAGAATATGAACGTAGAAGTCGTAACAACCTGAAGAAGCTGATCAAGGAAACCGACGCTGTAACTTTCCAGCACCGGCCTATGGTTAAAAGCCTCTCCATTCAAAAACATGACTTCGTGTCTTCTCTTTCCAAAGGCTAAAAGTGTGGCAACAGAGAATGTACAAAGCACCAACCAGCTCGACACTCCAACACTCAGCGCTGATGATCCGGCAAGCACGCGGAGCAGAAATCCTGTCGAGATTACCAAAACATCAATGATCACAAAGTGCTTTAGTTTCCATGAATATAGCCAATTCAGAATCACATAACAGACGAGGACCCCTATCGTAAAAAGTGGCAGTTTGAATAATAATGAGTTAATCAACATCAATATTATCAGCACGGCGCAGACAACTAGGCCCATAGTCGGAGACACTGCGCCGGAAGCCAATGGACGCTTTTTTTTCAGGGGATGGATTCTATCCTGGCCTATGTCCATGTAATCATTTATAATGTATACTGCAGACGCTGCTAGACAAAAACCTATGAAAACACCAAGGGTCTTCACTGAATCATAGGGGCAGAAGAGTCGCCCACTGAATACCAGGGGCATCAGCACGAATCCATTCTTGACCCACTGCTGCGGTCTGATTAATTTGATCAATGAAGCTATGCTGCTCATCTATATTATTTCTCTACTGTTCTGCGCATCCGACTGAGAGAGTTTCCAACGCGCCAATTAAGTTCGAAGCTTACTATCACACTAGATTCCGATAGTAAATCTAAACTCTAATGCAACGCCTCAACTCAATGAATTTACAATACTCTCTGATTGCACCAAATATTCATGTGATATGGTGTCAATATTGCCAAAGTTTTTTACGAATAACCGACTGTTTTTCAGTCCTTATCAGTAACCAGTTACCAACATTACCTTTTTAGTATGGGTTATAATACAAGAACAAATAGCGTTTGTCTAAAACACCCCTTATGAATTATTTTATGGGGGCCTGAATTTGATCCCGATACTATCAAAAATTTTGAGGAAGAATCATGCAGGATATCGAACTTATGAAATCGTTGACACAGGCTGGAAATTCAAAGGCAATACTACTCGTGCTGGATGGTTTAGGTGGATTGCCCAGAGAAATTGGCGGGCCAACTGAGTTGGAAGCCGCATTCACTCCAAATATGGATAAACTTGCCAGGGAGGCGTCAGTCGGGCTCATCAACACTGTCGACATCGGTATAACACCTGGGAGCGGACCAGGACATTTTGGACTGTTCGGTTATGATCCTCTCAAACATCTTATTGGTAGGGGAGTTCTGGAAGCTGTTGGTATAGGCTTGACACTCACAGAACAGGACGTGGCTGCTAGAGGTAATTTTTGCACGGTCGATGAAAACGGTTTGATAACAGACAGGCGTGCAGGAAGGATTTCAACGGAAGAATGCGCAAGGATGGTTTCACTCATTGACGACATAAGGCTTCCAGGAATTGAAGTTATCGTCAAGACCGTTCAGGATTACCGTTTTGTGTTGATACTGAGGGGGCCTCGGCTATCTTCAGCCTTGAATGAAACCGACCCGCAAAAGGTTGGTGTCAAACCTCTCAAGCTAAGGCCTCTTGACGGTTCACTCGAGGCGCGCAACACCGCTGATCTGGTGAACCAATGGGTTTCCAAGGCTTCAGAAAGAATCAAAGACCAGAAACCGGCAAATATGGTCACTCTACGAGGGTGGTCAAGTGAACCCGGTCTACCCAAGTTTGAAGATGTCTTCAAGATGAAAGCTGTCGTTCTCGCTGTTTATCCGATGTACAAGGGACTAGCCAGCCTTGTTGGAATGACTTGTGTAAATGGGCTCAGAAACCTCGATGATCAGCTGGCGGTCCTGGAGCAAAAATGGACTGAATTTGACTTCTTTTTCTTCCACTACAAATATACTGACAGTCGGGGAGAAGACGGAGATTTTGACGCTAAGGTCAAAGAGATTGAAAAAGTGGACGCTATAATTCCCAGGGTACTTCAACTTTGCCCAGACGTTCTAGTTATTACCGGTGATCATTCTACCCCTGCTGTTTTGAAATCTCACAGCTGGCATCCTGTTCCCATAATTCTTTGGGCGCCTGGGATGACGAGATCTAATCCTGATGTCACAGGTTTTGGAGAGTCGCAATGTCTCAAAGGAGCGCTCGGCCAGTTTAACGCGTCAAATCTTATGAAACTTATTACTGCTCACGCCTTACGTCAGGTGAAGTATGGAGCCTGATGTTTTTTTAACAACCGGAGTTTGAGCAACATGAACGATCATTTAGAAATCAGTTACGGAAATTCGTGTTTGTCTTTTTGCATGGGATAGACGATACCTTAAACGCAGATGACCCAAGATCTTTGTAAGTAAAGTAGGAAATGGATGTCCCGTTCAGATGTTCACCCATTCCATCTTTTTGAACCATGGCAAGTTTGGCCGGGATCGTACGACAACCCGGCCGGTGGCGATACCTTTGTTATGGCTCCGTATTGTGGTCCTCAAATATCGAGAACCACCAGGATAGCCTCTATGGGTTCCTGCTTTGCCCGGGAGATAAAGTCCGAATTGCTAAAGGAAGGCTTCGCTTACATTACTGAGGAAACTGAGCATCCCGCTTCCAAGCACGCCTCAGCCGCCTGGGAAAGATTGTACAATACCTTCTCAATGCGTCAGATTTTTGAATACACATTTGGAGAATTCAATCCAGAAGTCCGGTGGTGGATAGCGCCCCAGTCGGAAACAGTTCAGGATCCGTACAGAAGAATAATTCTGTATGAATCCGAGGCCGAAGCGCAGAAAGATTTTAAACATCATGTCCAGTGTTCGCGTCGTGCTCTAGAATCGGCTGAGGCTATTATACTAACGCTTGGACTCACTGAAATATGGCAGGACAGCGTTGATGGTTCGGTAATTTGTCTACCATCCGGTCCTTATGTCAACGAGGGTGGAGACATGTGTCGTTACGAATTCAGGGTATCTCGCTACCGGGAAAACCTAGAGAACTTGGAACGAATCCACGCCCTGCTCATGAAACACAATCCAGTGTGTCATATTTTCTTAACAGTCTCTCCTGTTCATCTTTGGGCTACATTCAGAGACGACTGCGACGTCGTTACCGCAAGCTGCAATTCGAAATCCACATTAAGGGCGGTAGCTGATGAATTCACTTCTTCTCACCCTAATGTAACTTACTTCCCCGCATTCGAGATGGCTACCATTTTCAGACCTATGAGGGGTCATAACATTTACGTGGAAGGTAGAGAGAACTTTCATGTAAATCGTGATACGGTAAGGTTCATCATGAAACATTTCTTTGAAGCGTACTCACCGAAGGAACGATGAACTCAGAGATTAAGTTAGGCGGTAGTGTGACCATTTCGCTCTTCGTTTGCCTGTTTTGGACATTATTCCCAATTTCTATTGCAATTGGAAGCTCATTAGATCAGATCCCGAAAGATTTCAATGTTTCGGTAAGAGACACGCCCACAACGAAGAACTCAGACAAAGTTAGAGCTCAAAATATCGAGGAGAATACTCGTAAAGATATTGAATTATACGTTCTCAAATGGACCAATCAAGAACGACAAAGAAGGCGCTTACCCATTTTGAAGATCAATCCCATTTTGGGAAAATTGGCGCAAATCCATTCTCGTAATCAGGCGACGTCGGGCGTGATGGCGCACGATTCAGAGAATTTCCCCAAGGGTTGGAGAACTTTTGAAGAAAGAATGAAAAAGCTCAAATTTGTTCCACCGATGGTCTTCGGCGAGAACGTCTTTTGGTCGAGCGCCAATCTTCCTTCCAAAGCAACGGAACGAAATGACTATGCGCGAAAAATGGTGCATGCTTGGATGACTAGCGAAAAACACAGAAAAAACATACTGCATCTGACTTTTTCTAGAATGGGCGTAGGGATTTTCGATGGCTATGTGACTCAGTTGTTCGCGTCTCGAGACCCGAGTGAGTGAACGCCTCAAATCCTGTCGGACCTGCAAAACTATGGCCTCTGCGTAAGATCAAACAACAGTCCAATTCACGGCTAATCGGATTCTGTCAGTTTCTTTCGCCGCTTCAATAAGCAAAGATATCGATAGGGGTTTTTGAAAGACTTTTTTCGCTCCAAATTTTGCAGCCATTTGTAAGTACGAATGGGGCTCCAGTCTTCCGCCTCCCGACATTGCGATGATCTTCACATCGGGATCTATTTCCTTCATATCCATGATTGATTCGAGGCCTTCCTTGTCAGGCATTATTATATCAGTGATCACAAGATCGATTCCACCTTCACGAAATGTCCGAACCGCCTCCTCCCCGTTAGACGCTTCAATAACTTCAAAACCATTCATTTCAAAAGCTTGACGCAACAAACCTCGTATCGACGCTTCATCGTCAACGATTAATACCCTAGTCACTATGGAACCCCCCTTTCGATATTGATATGCACGAAACGACCCTCAGATATTGGCTCATTGAGGACAAACACTTTCAGGAACAGCCCCAACTTGCTTACGGCCTCATGACGGCACGCAACTTATTCTTATCACATTGAGGAGAATTGTACCAAAGAATATAGCATGGATTCCACAAAATCCCAGGATCAAATTCTCCTTCAAAGATTTACTCAACAGAATACGGGTGACTTGCGGCGCAAGGAATCCAACAGATTTTCATCGGTCGGGTAGCGAGTTCTTATAGGCAATTCCTTTCAATGTGATTCAATAGCCTTGTGCTGAAAAACTGGGGCTCTTTCCTTCATCAATCTCACGTAGTCTGACATTTCCCTTCCAAATTCAGAAACGACTATCGCGCTGTCAAGATTGATCTGCGATGTATTTAAAAACTGTAAGCGTAGATAATCGCCGTCCTTAAGATAAGGAATAACTCCCGAGAAGAAAAAGCCCATCGACTCGAACTCCCCTACGAAATATGGGGTCAGTGCGCTGGACAAGGGTAGGTCGAGGTATACGTATTCTATTTCAGATTCTAAAAGAGCTCTAATTTTAGATCCAATAAGTCTTATGGTGTCAGGACAGTACACATTGATGGTGATCGCCGCAGTGCTGATGTCATTATTAACTTTTAGATCAAAAGCGGTATCTCCGCATGAAGCTCCTGTAGGATGAACGTTTTCAGGCGCCGATATCCTTTTAAGATTTAAATGCAAATAGATCTTCTCAATCATCGACAGGTGGTTCTCCGGAACAAAAACTCTCTTACTCCTTTCGCCGTTCGACAAACCAAAGAAATAGACCATTGCCATTTGTCTCTTCGTAAAAGCTCCTTCCGATATTTGCCTGTAATTGGCTGGTGGCACGTAACCCACCATTATGGCTGACTCCTTTCCTGAAAGGGCCAGACAGAGGCGCTGAGAGTAAGGGTGAAGTGTAACGGCTTCGCCAAAAAGGCCTTCCAGTTTCCTTTCCCTGGCCTGTTCCAAAAGGTACGAATGAATTTTTTTTGCCAGACCTGAGTTGCGATAGGCGGGATCTACAGCTAGAGAAATCAATTCACCGATTCGAGGTTTGGTTTTGTCAATTCCTATAGCCGCGTGGCCCACAAATTCACCTCGGGAATCGACTGCCACGGCGGACACCAGAAGCCCTTCTTCAACTAGTGCTTTAAGAAGCTCTGGATCATATACGTAACCAGGACCATAAGTGTATCCATAAACCCTAAAGAAGCAACGAGACAGCTTAAGACCTTCAGACGACTTGATCAACCTTATCTCAATTGGTTGGTCGTTCTTTAATACGTCTGTTTCATGATTTTTGATTTGCCTGTTTGTTTCTCTATTAACGGGCTCCAACATAAAATTAGGAATAACTTTTGATAGTTCAAGGCGTTGGCCTGACTTTCCGAGATTTATAAGCCGAACATGATCGATGGCTTTAGATTGGACGGATAAGGCGAAGACCGACAAGTTGTCCGATTTTCCCTCTTCAATTTCCACAGGAACACCCTTGTGCTCAATCGCTATAACAAGTTCGTTGATTCTAATAAATAGGTTTAAATTTATTGATTGGTTGTTGTCTGCATCTGAGCTTAATTGCGACAGTCGAACGGCAAGGCTTTGAATCAGATCTCCAAGTTCGGCCGAGTCCTTTTCGTTAAACGAGAAAGACTCGGCCACTGATTTCACAAAAGGCTTCAGAAAAACGATGAAATTGCTTTGAGTCGACACCGTCAAAGAGGCGATCCGTTCTTCCGACATTGCGCAATCCTTCCCGTCTCATTCCTAAAAAAACCCCAAAACCATAAACCGGAATCGCCGTCCGCTTAAAATTATGCCCTTGGCTCCCGATGCCCAAGCATGATCAGTTTTCTCTCTGTTGCGGCATCCAGTCGGCCTGACCATTCCGTCCACCTTGCTCTGAGTTCTTCCAATTTCTGAGACAGTCTAAGCCATTCGTCTTCAATGGACATTCGATCGGATTTATCCTGGTCGAATCTTCGCAGTTCTATATCTTTGATGTCTGCAAGCGTGGCCCGTGCAACACTCTTAATATGGCGCAGTTGATCAAGGATTCCCTGCTCTTCAAAGGTGAGGGCCATTTTGGGTTTGCAGTCGCAACAAACCTGCGAAGCAATCGAACCGTCGTTGTTAAAACAACCACAACCTTCTTCCGAAAATATTATATTTTCATCCATCTCTATTACCTCCAATATGATCTATTATATGTAGAGGCGGCAGTGAGAGAAAGGATTCACGTCGTAGTGTTTCCGACAAAGACTAGAGGAAGAATCAGGTGTATACGATTCCCTTTTGCAACTTTCACCAACGGCGGCCGCCATGACCGATATCAAGACAACCAATCAAACTTCGCAGTGAGACCCCCATTCAGGATCAGCATTACGTAAAAAGTTCAGCTATTAATTTGGGAAAGGGTATAGGAAAGAATTAGTTTTGAGGACACGAGCGATTCACAAGTCTTGAAGTAAGGATTAATAGCCAACAAATAAGTTGGACGTTAGTCGCTCAATAGTGGCCAATCACATGTTCCATGAGGGTGTTCATCATTTCATGGAAAATTACTTTGTAACCTCCTGGCCACGTGTGTCTAATCGGAGGTGGCGGCACATAACCTTCAAAGGGTTTAGAGGGATTTTGAGGTTGAGTCTGACTTTGAGAAAAAACAGGGGCCTGTGAAGGAAAGTCCTCCGCCCACGCCGAAACGCCAAAATACCCAACAGCAAGGGAAATGATCAATAGGCTAATTGATAATTTCTTCATTCTAGACTCCGATATGAAGTCATTGTACCGTCCAACGCAAAAAAAAGCAATTCAAAAAAAACCGATATCCGGAAGAAACTAAAACTAAGGGACCATCGGAACGCGATTGCAAAGAAGGGTCTTTCTACCTTCCTTAAAGATGACTACCATCTTTTCAGCCCCGGTAATCTCAAGGACTCGGCCTACACCAAAGATGGGATGCTCTATAAATTCCGAAACCGCAAAGGATTCAGAAACCCTATATGGACGAGATTGCTGTTCTGGCGCCTTCTCGGCCATAAATACATTCCATTCATTTTCCACTCTCGACGCACGAGGCGTCTTACCCGTGGAAGCCTTTAATGGACCGTCTACCGCATTCCTGGAAGCGGCTCTCTCGGTCTTAGCGCCGGGAGCCGACTTATAAGCGTGAATGGCATGACAAGTTAGACACTCAACCTTTTTGATCTGACTGCCGACAACAGCAATTATTCGATGGCTCATCACCATGAGGCATTTTCCACACCAGGCGTCGACATCGTCGCCTGGCCCAACAGACAGAGGCGCCATACCTAAGAAACCTCCCCTAAAACGATTGAAGCTAACAAATTAAAAAACCCCGCTCCGTGAAAAACGAAACGGGGGTAATGGATATCCCGGCAACGACTTACTCTCCCACGCGGTTACCCAACGCAGTACCATCGGCGCTGGAGGGCTTAACTTCTGTGTTCGGTATGGGAACAGGTGTTTCCCCTCCGCCATAGTCACCGGGAAGCTGAAAAACAAAGGATGATAGCAATGCCGACATAAATTGTCGGCGTATATATCAACCAAATAGGAGATCGAGGATACAACATACTTTTTTGAGGAATCAAGCCGCACGACCTATTAGTACTGGTAAGCTCCATGTGTTACCACACTTCCACACCCAGCCTATCAACCTCGTCGTCTTCGAGGGGTCTTCAGGGGCCGAAGCCCGGGATATTTAATCTTGAGGTCGACTTCCCGCTTAGATGCTTTCAGCGGTTATCCGATCCGAACGTAGCTACCCGGCTATGCCGCTGGCGCGACAACCGGAACACCAGGGGTCCGTCCATCCCGGTCCTCTCGTACTAGGGACAGATCCTCTCAAATATCCTGCGCCCGTGGAAGATAGGGACCGAACTGTCTCACGACGTTCTAAACCCAGCTCGCGTACCGCTTTAATTGGCGAACAGCCAAACCCTTGGGACCAACTTCAGCCCCAGGATGCGATGGGCCGACATCGAGGTGCCAAACCTCCCCGTCGATGTGAACTCTTGGGGGAGATCAGCCTGTTATCCCCGGGGTACCTTTTATCCGTTGAGCGATGGCCCTTCCACACGGAACCACCGGATCACTAAGACCTGGTTTCCCACCTGCTTGAGATGTCTCTCTCGCAGTCAAGCTCCCTTATGCCTTTACACTCTTCGGCTGGTTTCCAATCAGCCTGAGGGAACCTTCGCGCGCCTCCGTTACTCTTTAGGAGGCGACCGCCCCAGTCAAACTACCCACCAGACAATGTCCTCGACCCGGATAACGGGTCTGAGTTAGTATCTCGTGATACCCAGGGTGGTATTTCAAGGTTGGCTCCACCGAAACTAGCGTCCCGGCTTCAAAGCCTCCCACCTATCCTACACAAAATAGCCCAAAATACACTGTCAAGTTGTAGTAAAGGTCCACGGGGTCTTTCCGTCTTTCCACGGGTAGACGGTATCTTCACCGCCACTTCAATTTCGCCGAGGCCATCGTTGAGACACCGCCGCAATCGTTACGCCATTCGTGCAGGTCGGAATTTACCCGACAAGGAATTTCGCTACCTTAGGACCGTTATAGTTACGGCCGCCGTTTACCGGG
>CAWEPY010000016.1:0-180000 GCA_963811075.1 uncultured delta proteobacterium | reverse complement strand
TCCACCACATGCGCCCTTAAGTCTCAATTTTACTATTCCCTCATCAGTTATTTCTACAATTTCAGCGTCTCCGCCATCTGCCTGAAGTTGTGGCCTGATTATATCAAGGGCGGCCTGGACTTCCTCTTTCATTATGATCTTGCTCCTTTCGGTTAGTCGACGCGCTGGGCGCAGGTTAACTTAGTCACCATAACACAGAGAAATTCCCAAGGCAGCCAAAAAACTTAATCGGCCTCGGGAATTCAATTTAAAGCTGATTGCCTTTTCGGACATTAAATCTGCCGTAGTGATCGGAGATCAGTGCACACTGACAAATACATATCGACTCCCGCCAGCGCACAAACTAACTCAAAATTTACAGAACTTTTGATAGGACACAGGAGCGTAATTCAGGCGGCAATTGAAAAAGCGTACGCGCATCCACTCTCATATAATTACAAGCTTCGCATGAGCTTCCATTGATCGATTGACCTCAGAAGGTCGTTCTCAGTCAACTCAACACTATCCGGGGCGGCGGCCTCTTTTTCCAGCAGCAACTTTGCGGCGCTGAGAATAGCTCTTCTACAAATTTCTTCCAAATCGCCGCAGGATAGGCCTTCCCCTTCCCTAACGAGAGATTCCAGTTCGCCGGAATAGCGAATTCTTTCCCTAGACAAATATTTCCTGAGTATCTCTTCCCGATCCGTTTCTTCAGGCAGGCGTAATGTTAATTCCTGTCCAAATCTTCCCGTGGCGCGTAGAGCCGGCGGAACATCGTCAGAACTCACCGCCGTCGCCACTACAAGTATAGGCTTCTCCGATTTGATGGAGTTCATTTCCAGCACCAGCTGATTCACGATCCTGTCTATCACTTTTGAATCGGACCAGCCCGAAGTTGCGAAAGAATCCACACTGTCCAGGATTAGCACGGTGGGCGCCAACTCCCTGGTCTGGCGGAAGAGTTCGCGAATGTTGCGCTCGCTTTCACCCATGTATTTGGAGAGCAGTTCTGGACCGCGTATCTCGATTACGTTAAATCCACTCTCCTTCGCAATTGAACGTGCCATAAGAGTTTTTCCGACACCTGATGGGCCTGTAATCAAGAGACCTGAAGGACGACCAACCCCCAATTTCTCCAGGAAACCCACGTTTTTGAGTGGCCAGAGAATGCTATCCAGCAGGAATTCAACTTCTCTGGAATACCCGGCTACATTGCTCCAACCGGCGTCGTTCAGGTTTACCTCAAAGCGCCTTCCCGCCGAAGGCCGCATTCCTTTGAAAGCGTCTTCGAAGTCGCCGGCTTCGACGACAATCGCTTCGAGAAAGTCTTCCGACAGTTGCTGGTCCGTGTCTTCCAAGCCAGGCAGGGAACGTCTCAGGGCTGCATATGCGGCTTCCTGACAAAGAGACTTGATATCGGCGCCTACAAAGCCGTGAATCCTATGGGCAAGATCGTCCAGGTTCACTGGCCCCAAGGGCATGGACCGAGTATGAATTTCGAGTATCTCTCTTCTTCCTGGAACATCGGGGACGCCTATTATGATTTCCCTATCGAATCGGCCGGGGCGTCTAAGGGCAGGGTCCAAATTGTTCGGCAAATTGGTGGCCGCCAGGACCATTACCGCTCCCCGGTCTTCCAAACCGTCCATTAGAGCGAGTAATTGAGCTGTGACCCGACGTTCCACCTCGCCTTCCGACGTATCCCGTCGAGGCGCCAGCGCATCTATTTCGTCAATGAAAATTATTGCAGGAGCGTGTTTAAAGGCTTCTTCAAACGCGGCGCGCAGTTTTGCCTCACTCTCCCCGTAATACTTTTCCATTATCTCGGAACCTACGACGCTTTTGAACCAGGATCCGGTTTCTGCCGCTACCGCTCGAGCTATAAGGGTTTTCCCCGTACCTGACGGCCCATGCAGTAAAACCCCCCTTGGCGGATCAATCCCTAGTCGGAAAAATATCTCCGGGTGTTTCAATGGAAGCTGAACCACTTCTCTAACTTTGCTAACTGCGTCTTGAAGGCCACCCACGTCCTTGAAGTAAGTTTCCTTGGTCGAACTGTATTCTTCGCCGTCCTGGTTCACCAGCCTGATCCTCGTGCTGGGACAAACCTTGCATATTTCGTCCGGCTCTGTCTCGACGATCCTGAACCGGATTGTTTCGCCCCGGTTCGTCTGGAGGCCTAGAGAATGGCTCCCGGTCAGAATAACCCCATCAACCTTGTCCATCATCGAACGGATCTGCTGCCGGGTCAGATCCACACCGTCCGGGGGTTGAAGAGTAACTGTCTCAGCTTCAACACATACCGCCTTACGGAGCTTTACCTGGCTGAACATCTGAAAACCGGTCTTTTCCATTGTGTCCCGGTCAAAGGATACCATGCGAGTATCTATCCACGAATTGGGATGGTTTTTAGCCTGCACCACGCAGCCGTTCGGCCCAAGAACCTCAACAGCGTCTCCATCGCCAAGCTTCAGACTCTCCATAAAAGTCTTGGATATAAAGACCACCCCCGCTCCCGGATAATCTTCAATTACTTTGGTCACTACGAACGCATAAGTTGGGTAATCATTATTTTGGCAGTCACACCCTTCATGAGAATGCCAGTCTCCCGGCAAATGGTCTTTACAATGACACTCCATAGGAGCCTCCTAAATAAGTCAAAGGCCGATATAATGTTAGCCGGAAGCTAAACAAATTCAAATTATTAACTCGTCACACGCTTTTTGCGGCTTCAGTCTTAAGCCACGTCCGCAAGTCTTCAGTTATTCCGCATGCCCTGTTTTTACATGCGAAGTACTCAACAGAAGCGTCTATTAGATCCTGAGGAGCTTCCACTTCTGAAACCAGCTCATAATTGTTATGGCTCTGCCTCACCAGCATAAGTCGAGCAGGGCGCTCGGTGGCGTATATTTTGAAATAAGCGCTTTCTTCGTTGCAGGACTTTGCGTGGTTCAACCCCCTTGACCAGTTAGTTCCCCACTCCAGATAGCGAGTCACGGCGTCAAAAGGGTGTAGATCCCAGTCTATAAGCCGATCTATCTCTTTATCATTTAATATTTCTCTTATATTTTTCACTGTAATATTCCTCCGATTCACCAGCATTATTAACCTAATGTAATTTGAGATGCTGCAAAAAAACAAAAGTTTCAGGGCTTATTTGATAGAACCGAGGGAAAGATATTTCCATGGCAAAATACAAAAAAAAAGACCCTAAACAGGGTCCATCAATAAAATTTCAAGAATCGGGCACAAATCGAGGACAGTCTTTGAATTTGAAGTCAACTCTTTGAGGCTTATGTCATCGCCATCATGGGTTTACCCCTTGGTCAGCGGCCACCGCCGGTTGCATCCTCGAAAAAGCCGGGTTGTTAGCCCACCAATCAATGCCGATTTCCTTGGCTTTATCGACCGAACAGATGACCAATCTGATTTGAATCGTCAAGAGTTCCACATCCACTAATTTTATCCTAATGTCACCCGCAATTACGATACCCTTATCGAGTACTCGCTCAAGTAGGTCTGCAAGGTTAGTGCTTTCCAACGAATGACGTGTATGTTGTTGTATAGGCATTTCCAGGTCCTCCTTACAGCAATTTGCCGAGCGGACCGAGGTCGAGATTTAAGTCTTTTTCCTCAAGACTGAACTCCTTGCGAAGTCTTTCGATCTCTTCAGCTTGCTTCATTAGGGTTACACCGATGTTTTCAATCTCTGAATCAGTAAGTGATCCAGCTTCCATTCTTCTTATGGCCTGGCGTTCCAAGAGTTCGTGCAAAAGCTTTACCAAGGTCAAAACCAGTTGTCCCAGACCGTTCTTAACCTTTTCCGGATCTAGGTTAATCTTTCCTGAAGCGTTTTTGGTTTCACCATTTAAGTCGCGCGTTGCCGACATAATTTTAGCGAAGTCCCCGATTGCTTCTGACTCTACAGCCTCTTGATGGAGATCGCCTTTGGAATCTAATTCCAATGCCTCGTCCAGGTCATTCGCTCTAACATCGGCACAAAATGGAACAGCCATAATTTACACCCTATCAGCGCTCTCTCGAATCCTCTCACACAAGTAATTGACTGCTGTCATGTTTCGAAGTCTGTTGCATCCCTGGGACACTGTAGATAGAGGCCTGGTCCAAAATTTCCGAATTGGCGTTTCTTATCGTGTCTATCGAGCCAAGGAGCAGATTTAGCCCAAGGTATATAAGGTCTACGTTGGCCACCGATATGGTAACTTCCCCTGAGATCACAACTCCCTTGTTCAGGATCCTGTCAAGAACCTCACAGAGTGTTACCTGATGGAGATCGTCATTGATCAAATCATCGTTGCGCATTGGGAATCTCTTTCATAAAGACGCGGCACTGGTTCCCCAGTGTCATTTACCCTCGAAGGCGGCTTTGATGGTGTTTTCCTCTTCTTCGTCGCCTTCTCCCATCACCTCAATTACTGCGCCTTCATCGTCGTCAGAATCCATGCCTTCAATACTGTCGAGCCGATCTAGGAGTACAGACTCCTTCGCCTCAAATTCTTCCTCGGTAATCGACCCGGATTCCAGGCTCCTGTATAATTTCTGCAATTCAATGGTAATGTTGTCCGCTTCACCCGCTTGTTCCTGCTCCGCCGCCTCCTGAATTTGCTCGCAAATCCATACGAAGCCCTTCATTGGAGCCATCAAGATGTCATCAACGATGAACATTTTTATCTCCGCTAGAATAAGCTAGGAACTACTTTCACTTAACTTGAAAGTCTACAAAATTGTGCGGGGCCCAAGGGCCATTGTAATCAAAGGCAAAGTTGTCATCAAAAAGACTCGCGGCCTTGAAGACACCATCTTCAAGCTTTTCAACCGCGTCTCTTTCCACTAAGCAGGCCAGATTCATGACGTCGCGTTCATCTGCGCATTTGTTTCTTTTGATTTCCGAACAACAGGCGGCGAGCGCTTCACTCACTGTTTCCACGTGTTGGTCTCTGGCTGATTCAAGAATATTCTGAAAAAGGCGGCCTAGTTCGATTTTTTCGTCTTGTGTCGGTTCTCTGTTTGGCCGTACGAATTCATCACGAGCTATACGAAGCTCATCATAGGTTCTAACCAGGTATTCAAATATGTTAGGAACATCGAGCTTAACTCTTAGTCCCATTTCAACCTTGCCTGAAATCCTTTTCAGAGCCTTTGATATTGCAGATTCGTTTTGGTCAAGAAATTTCTTGACTGCCTCTTTCCCGTCGGAGATGTTTCCAAAAACCATAGGAAGCAGGTCTCCCTGATCGAGGAGAGTTTTCAAGACCATCTGGTGGGCCGCGAAGTTCTTACGCTCAGGGCGTATTTTGCCAACTGGTATATCACTCACAACAGCGGAGGCCTTGCCGCCGCATATTGTGTAAACTTTCGCGCCGTTAAGCCCGATCGGCCCAAAGGATCGCTCCTCAACGCCAGGAATGATGGCGTACATATAACGGCCGGCTTTACCGGGGATGCTTGTGACTTTTTTCATCATTCAAAGGCTCCTGTCCGGCTTCGTGATTAAGGAATTAGGACTGCTTTCCCTTCATTTTCCCTGGATGCAATCCCTCAAATGTCTGGACCGGCGTCTCCATGGAAACTTCACGAATACCTTTGATCATTCCTTCTTCGGTTCTTATTTGTAACAGTCCACTGCACACATAACACCTGACCTGACCTTCAAAATCGTCGTAGGCGTCATCCAGAGAAATACTATGTCCACATGAAACACACCTGATCTTCATTTTTGTATTCCTTCCATCTTTTTAGGAATTCAACGTCCAAGGACCCTTTTTGTCAACCCACATTCGGTTCCCGCCTGGAACCAGATTTTGTAATCCTTTTTTTCCATACGTTTTGCGTAACCCATTTTCATCCGCCCCGAATCATGGGAGCTAAGAGGGGGCCCCACCAAATGCCTTAAGGACCGATAACTCTTTATTTCCGCGCTGGTTTTAATCGCGTCGGCTGTTTTTATCCTGATCATTTCTGAACTCCGTTTTCCTGGACTATGTAGCGCCAGTATTCGGGGGCGCTATTAGTACCTTATTTTGAAGCCGTCCCTATTAACGTCATTACCGGATTGAAAAGAAGATCTGTCCGGCGCACCGCTGTTTCTACGGCGAGTTCCGTCGTTTCTTGATATTGACGCTTGATTCGCATCCTTTTGTTCTCCGAGCTTCCGGAGTATGAGTTCTCTCTCTGTGTCGATATCGTGGATCCTGGAATCGATGTTTCGGACCCGCGCCAGAGCCCCGTCCCTTTCCTTCTCACGACGAGCCTTTTCCATTTCGAGGCAGCCTATTTTCAAATAACCCAGGTAAGGGACACCGCCGGCGTCAACCCTCCCGGAGTAGGTGCGAATGTCTCGAACACTTCGAATATTCTGTGATCGGCGTATACCCATTTTTCGCTCCTATCTAATTCCCCTCTACAGGTCTTATTGTTGCTTTTTTCTGCGCCTTGTTCCGTCTGCAGACCCTCTTGATGACCTCTTTGATCTTTTCAGGCATAAGGGATTGCCCTGATCTGGTGACCTTTACAGTGTCCGTGTTTAATACATCCTGGCAAACCCAGTCAAAAGTGGGGTCATTCTCATGGGCCCGGGCTCCGAGGTGAGCTATAACTTTTCCAATAGCTATGCATGCCCGTATTGTGGGTCTGTTGTTGTTTACCCCAACCATGCGAAGCTCTCTGATAATGTCAACAATGGTTTCAGCGTCTGATTGAGGAATTCCTGATTTTGACATTGTTATCTGAATTTCTGTTTCACGATCATAATGATCAACATTTATTGTGATCAGACGATCCATAAGAGCGTCTTGAGTCTTATGCACCCCAGCGTATTCTTCCGGGTTAGACGTAAATATCGCCCTAAAAGCAGGGTGAACTTCGAGGTAGCCTTCACCTGTGCGACGCATACTGGGTAGATTTAGAATCTTTTCCTCAAGGATGCTCAAAAGGACGTTGTTAGCCTCCGGCCTTGACCGTGTGAATTCATCATATATCAGAGTATATCCTTCTCGACACGCTGTTGTTAAACGATTGTCGACCCACAGGCTGCGCATCTCTTCCTCGGTTCGCACTACAGAGTGTATATAATTGTCGATCAGCTTGGACTTGCGATAACCGGAGTCGCGGCCAACTAGGTCCGAACTCCCGAATTCGTCATCCCCATGAATCAAAATGACCGGTCTTTCGCGTTCAGCCGCCAGATGGAAAGCAAGCGTCGTCTTGCCGGTCCCGGCTGCGCCTGCGAAATGGACCGAATAGCCGACGTTGAGGAAGGCCATAGCCTTATCCGTCAAATTGCGTACGTGCGATGTAAAGACAAACTCCTCACTAGCTTGGGGGACAACATTGTCATCATCATTCGTGATGATTTCGGATCTAAGAGCTTCTATATTTTCCAGGCCTCCCATGACCATTACTCCCTTTTTGATACCTGACGTTTATTGATCGGCCGTCCACTCCCGCAATACGGAAAAACTTTCGGGAAGAGATCGGCTCAGCCGAAAGCGGATCGGCCTGTGATAACAAATCCTTTGCCGCGGCATTTGAGACAAGCGAGATATGAATCGGATGAATCATCACCTGAACCGTTGCAATCCGGGCATGTGACAACAGGTTCCGATGGTAACGGCACGTAGCCTTTGCCGCCGCAACTTGTGCAAGTGAACGTCTTAATGGCCCCTGTTCCCTCACAGTGATGACAATGCCTATATGGTTTGGGGACATCAACGACCCCTTTGCCATAACACACGCTGCAGGTCGACTGCCACGACATGATGCCGAAAGGGTCTTTCCCTGTGCCTCCGCAAAATGAACAGGTTATTTCACTCATGGTCTTTCTCGTGTTGGCCTAGCGTCGGCCATCGCTTTTCAGATCAGGTCTGATTCCGATGGCCTTGGCTTGACCAATGTTTTTCATTTCTTGTCTTTTTTCTTGTAATCGGCTGATTCGTGTTGTTGTTTCGATCTTTCGACTTCCGCCCTTGCCCTTGCCTCCTCTAAAGCCTTGCCTTTCTGTTCGGCCTCCATACGGGCTTTCTGGTCCTGTTCCGCTTTTGCCCGCTGTTCAGCTATCACTTTGGCTTCCATACGGGCTTTGTTGTCTTGTTCCGCTTTTGCCCGCTGTTCAGCCATCACCTTGGCTTTGCGTCCTTGAGGAGAAAGGCCCGCCCACACCTTCCGGGCGCCTGTCAAATCATCGACGTTAACTTTCCTCATCGCGCCGACACTGTCTTCCAACTTGTTTACGAACTTTGTCCTGTCCGCCTTCGTTACCTTGGCCATTTTTGCGTTTTCGGCCTTGAACCCATCCATCATCACTTTCGTTTCTTTGTTCTTAGCGTTGACAAACTGGGTTATGTCAGCAACGAAAATGGCGTTCTCTCGCTTCGTGGCCTCGCCCATCGCCTGTAGGTCCTTGTGGTAACCGGTCAGGAGACCGGACACATGGTTGGCCACGTCTGAAACGAACTCAACGTTTGCCTTTTTAGTATTGGCAGCCATTTCCGCATGGGCTTTATCAAAGGCATTCAGGAAACCGCTAACTTCCGCATCCAGATTTGATACGAATTTTACTCGATCGGCCTTGGTCCGAGCCGCCATATTCTTTTGGTCTTGTCGGAATCCGCCTCGCATTTTCGAAACCTCGGTTTTCATTTCCCTGGTTTCTTTGTCGAGCTGAGACCCGAAAACCTTACGAGAGTCCCGCAAGGTTTCAATCTCTCCGCACAATCTGGAGATGTCGTCAGTCAGGTTGCCCATTACTCCTCCTTAGTCTTGTTGACCCGACAGACTTGCCAACTCTTTGGATGCCTGATAAGTTATGTCGGGTATCGTTGGACCCAAAGCTATGGGGGTAGCGTCTCGTCGCTCCCCCCATAGCCTTTGGGGGACCAGAGGCGTATATGCCTTACGCAGGAGCGGCGGCGCTAGCTGTGAGACCAATAGCTTCGGCGTATTTCAGGTAAGTCTCAACTGATGCGATAACTACCCTCGCTTCGACTGTGAGCAGCTCGATACCAACCAATGAAACCTTCACCCAAGCGTCGATCACGATTCCTTTGTCCAGGATCCTGTCCACAACCTCTGCGAGGCTGGAAGAATCGGTTGATTTAGCTATCTTGGCCATTTTAGTCCCTCCATTTGTTTATTTTCGCCTAACGGCTTTTGATGGTTTGGCATGCCTGACATGTTTAGTGCTAGATCCGTGCCATAATGAACGTCTTTGGCGTCATTTTGATCAGGCGCGGTGAGAAGTGATCTATCCAGGCCGTATAATAGATTTCTCACTGCGTTCGAAATGACATGCCTCGTGATTGTCTTTTCGAGGAGCAAAGCCAGGCAAATTTCTAAACAAGTCATAAATGGCTTATTCAGACATTTCTATTGTCGAATCGCCGTAGGTGCGTATGGAATCAAATGGTGATATGTGGATTCAAATCTATGGAACTGTTTCCATATACAGGGAATCCAAGTCACGACTGGAGTTGGTCGGCTTGGGCTTCCGGCACAGAGCGCGCAATGTTTATTGCTTTTAGGACAGCGGCGTTTGAAAAGGGTTTGGGAATGAAATGAACAATTAGACCGGTTTTGAGCGCTTCCTGGATTTTGTCATCATGCTCATAATAATAGCCTGAAATCATAATTAGTTTTGTGACGGGATGTGATAATTTGATAAGACGTGCTATCTCGAAACCTTCCATGTCCGGCAACTTGGCATCGAGGAAAACTATCTTGAATTCTGTTTGAACCGCTAAATCCAGGGCTTTTACGCCGGTTGAGGCCGTAGATACTTCGAAGTTCCTACTACGCAGAACACTTTCCAGAACCCACAACATGTCCGGTTCGTCATCTATTACTAGAATATTCGGCAGCGATAACACTTATTCGAACTCGACCTCAAAATATCGGTAAAAAAACTCTAAATGTCGATCCAACTCCCTCTTCACTCTCAACTTCTATTTTACCCAGGTGCTGTTTGGCTATGATTGAATGGCAAATCGAAAGTCCCAGCCCCGTGCCTTTACCGACCAAAGCGGAAGTGAAAAACGGGTCAAAAATCCGCTCAAGATCTTGTTTGGCTATGCCTGCGCCGGTGTCTGATATGCATACAACCGCTTCGCTTGCGGTTTTTTCAACCCAAATTTTTAGCACACCCCCATCAACCATAGCGTTCATCCCGTTCAGAAATAGATTCAAGAACACTTGCTGCAAAAGGTTGGCGTGTCCCAAAACCCAGATTTCAAGCGCCTGACTCTCCACCGATACCTGGATTTTTTGTATCTTGGCCTGATTGGTAGCCAACTTGACCGCATCATTAATTACCGCCACGAGATCCAACTGCGCCATATCAGTCGATGAAGAAGGTCGCGCGAATTTCAGAAGGTCCTCTATAATTGTAGAAGCCTTCTCTATACCGGCTAATATCTTCTGGATACAAACTTTGCTGAATTCCTGATCAATATTGTCTTCCAACAAAAACTGAGCCGAGGAATAGCTGACAGCCAAAGGATTCCTGATTTCGTGGGCTATTCCACCTGCCATAACACCTAAAGCAGCAAGTTTTTGTGACTTCAGCAATTCAATTTCGAGTACTTTTCTTTCCCTCAAATCACGGCCTATAGCGACAATCCCAACAGTATTGTTATTTTCGTCCCTCATTCCTGAAAAAATCCAACCAATCGGCAAACATTGTTTGTCTTTTGTTATAAGGTCCCATTCACCAACTTGCGATTCACCTTTATCATAAACATTCTTGACGAGCCGCCGTATTTCCGGCTGCCTTTCCTGCTGGAACAGATCAAAAAAAATCGAACCGCAGACTTCCCTAGTGCTATAACCTGTTAATCTTTCGGCAGCCGTGTTCCACGTCAAAACTATACCGTCCGAATCCGTCGAGAGAATTATGTCCCATGCACTTTCAACTATTCCCGCCAGGTGTCTCTGCGCCTTAACAACCTCCTCACCCAGCCTTATCTGTTCCGTTACGTCCTCCATGAGCAACATCACGTTTTCAACTTGTCCCCCCCAGGAGAACGGCAGAATGTTATAGTAATAGACTCGGAGCGGAACGCCGGGCGCCCGGTAAGTCATTCGCCCCCCACGTGTGGCCATCTTGTGATCGAACACTTGCCGCACACTGGCGGTTATATCCATGTATTCAATAAGGGGTTCAGGTAAAAGGTCCTGGAGTCTTGCGCCAATAGCCTGTTCCCGTGATTTGCGGTTTTTCTCGAGGAAATTCTTGTTAACAGCGACAATCCTCATTTGATTATCTATCAGCAGTACTGACGACGGTATAGCTTCCAATAGCATCTCAAAGAGTTTAGCGTGCCTATTGGAACTCTCGGGTCCCGCTCCACCTATTTCCTGTGTTCCCATGTCTGCGCTCTCTTCATAAGGCCACTTGAAACAATTTTCGGTTTATGAAACGACAAAATTGTATGGGGGCCACGGGCCAGTTAAGCAACATTTTGCCCGTGATCAAACATTTAAGTGTTCGGAATTTAATTCTGAATTCTTGGATTAGATCCTTTTTGACGAGAAAATATAGCGAGATTAAGATCAGGTTCTTATTATTTTGGACTTCAGGTAGTCTCGACGCTTCACTCTTGAAATTCGCAAACAGCCCGTCAAGTTCTTTCGAGCACTTTTCCGAGAATTCTTTTTTCTGATCTTGAATCCATGATTCTGAGGAGTACAGGGCCCAACGCTTTTTCAGATACGACATACCGGGGTTTGAAACATCCGAAGTCCCTGAAAATTCAATACCGAGTTGTGGCGAGTCCACATTTAGAGGTTTGGCCTTGACGAGCCTTATTCCCATTTCGACCATTCCGTCAAGTTTAGACAGCAATTTGGTGTACTTATCCTTGTTTTGTTCAAGCATAGCAACCACTTCTTTTTCGTCATTAAAAAGAGTTTTGAATCTGAAAGGAATTATGGCTCTTCGCTCGAAAAAATTTTCTATGACTTGATGATAAGTTATCATAGAATTAACGTTGAAAGGCATATCCATACCTTCAACACAGGAAATAACAGCGCATAGACCTGAGTCGCACAGTAACTCGATCGGTTTATCGCCAACCCCGACAATGTGTAAATCCCCTTGCATATTGTTTGAATTCAACACACAGTAAAGTAGCTGTCGCATCAACTATACTCCCATTCCAGACTGGGAGCGAAAGAATAGGGCGGCCAAGGCCCCGAAACCCGGGCATGAATTCCATTATCAGAATCACGATCATTTAAGTCGTTCACAATTGACATGAATTCGTCGGTTTTTACGTTTTCCACCAAAAAAGCCCAGTTCGCAACCATCTGACGCCCTTCGCCTTCGGAATCATCGGCAAGTATTCTCCGCTTCCTGGCGCTGTGAGATAAATCTGACAAAAGAGAGGATGATTCAGCCAAGATGTTTCGTAACCACGCGGTAGCCCTTTTTTCAATCTCGGCATTAAATTGCTTTTCCTTGAAATATCGGGCGCCATCGCTGAGATCCGCCAATTGTTGAAGTTTTGAAGAATATTCGGTGTCTATGAGTCTTTGTCTTTTTCGCGAATTTTCCCAGTAGACTTTCACACCCCATTCGCGTTTATCCGAAATTAATTCGAGGAATTCCTGAATTTCCACATGATTACCACGAACATATTGCCCCAGGTTGTCCAAGCATGAGAAAAGGGCGCCGAACTGTGCGGGCAAAATAGGGCTGTAGTCTAATATCTTCTCAATTGCTCGCTGATGATTTACAGCCCTCGGTCCTACCCACTCGATATCTTGCAATCGAAGTTCAGCGTCCTCGCCGACAAAGTCTGAAACAGGCACATATGACACAACTGCGCTGATATCGGAGAACTCTTCCTGGATTACCGCTTGACCCGGCTCAAGGCCCTGGATCTCGACTTCTGGCGGCAAAGCTCCTTTTGGAATAAAACCAAAAACGTATATGGCTGAGCTCATTGGGCTAACGCCTCGTCAATAGCTTCCTGAATATCCTTTTCCGTCAACTGGACTTTTACGGGCTTGTCTGGGTTATCCTTGATTTTCTGAACCGCCCTTCTAACTGCCTTCAAGGCAGCCTGATTACAAACCCCAGCGATATCCGCGCCTGAAAAACCTTCCGTCTTTGAAGCCAACCCTTTGACATCCATTTCCTTTTGAAGTGGCTTGTTCCTGAGATGAATAGCTAAAATTTCCTCACGTTCTTGTTGATCGGGCGTAAGAATCTCAAAATGCTCGTCAAATCGACCGGTACGTAGAACTGCCGGGTCAAGCATATCCGCTCTATTTGTAGCGCCGAGGACCAACACACCCTTAAGTTCTTCGATTCCGTCCAATTCCGCGAGGAATTGGCTTAATACCCTTTCAGAAACGTGAGAATCCGATGCGGTCCCTTTTCTGGCAGGAACCAATGCATCTATTTCATCAAAAAAAATAATGCATGGTGAAGCCTGGCGAGCAGTCTTGAATACCTCGCGAACACCCTTTTCCGATTCGCCAACGTATTTGGAAATCAGGGCCGGTCCCTTGACCGATATAAAATTCACACGACTTTCATTAGCAATGGCCTTGGCGATGAGGGTTTTTCCGCACCCCGGGGGACCGGACAACAGAATCCCCTTAGGCGGTTTTACCCCTGCCTGAGTAAAAATCTCGGGGTATTTTAGCGGCCATTCCACAGCTTCTATGAGTCTTTCTTTGAGGGTCGAATGTCCACCGATGTGTTCCCACTTTACATCGGGCACCTCGACAAAAACCTCTCGAATAGCCGATGGCTCGACCTCTTTTAGGGCAGTCAGGAAATCGTCCATTTGAACTTCAAGAAGCGCAAGCCGTTCATAAGGAATAGCTGCCATTGCAAAGTCAATATCAGGCATCAGGCGTCGCAGACAGATCATTGCGGCTTCCCTGCAAAGGGCTTCGAGATCCGCGCCTACGAATCCATGAGTGATTTCGGCAAGATGGGGCATATCGACATCCATTGCCAGGGGCATGCCTCGGCTGTGAATTTCAAGTATTTCCAGCCTGCTATTCTTATCCGGAATGGGGATGGCAATTTCTCTGTCAAACCGGCCTGGTCGACGAAGGGCAGGATCAAGGGCGTTAGGTATGTTGGTCGCAGCGATAACAATCAGATTTTGCCGCTTGTTAAGCCCATCCATAAGAGCGAGAAGCTGAGCGACCACTCGCTTTTCAACGTCTCCGACAACCTTTTCTCGCTGTGGCGCAATTGCGTCGATTTCATCCAGAAAAATGATACTTGGTCCCTGAGCGGCAGCGTCTGAGAATATTTTCCGTAAATGCGCCTCGCTCTCACCATAAAACTTGTGAATGATTTCTGGGCCGCTGACGGTAAAGAATTTCGCATCCGTTTCATTGGCTATGCAACGTGCGATAAGTGTCTTCCCACATCCTGGAGGCCCATGTAAGAGCACTCCCTTGGGCGCGTCGATGCCAAGTCTTTCAAAAACCTCCGGATAACGCAAAGGCAGCTCAATCATTTCCCTGATTCGATTGACTTGAGGTCTTAGCCCGCCGATGTCCTCATATGATATCGTGCGCCCCGCCTTTGCTTCTCCTGACTTACCGACTACGAGCTGCGTAGTGGGATTAATTATTACAGGTTCTTTAGGTACAACGCTCTCTACGGTAAAATCGGCGGAACGGCTCCCAAACAAAGTTGCTTTTACCAGGTCGCCTTCCATAACCGGGAGACCGTCAAGCAGGCTTCCGATGTACTCCAGGTCACGTTCCGTAGGTTTCACATTGACAGGCGAAAGGACAACCCGGTCTGCCGGTTTACATACAACTCTACTGACCGACACGGTTTCATCCAAACCAGCCCTGGCGTTCTGGCGGGAAATGCCATCGAGTTGTACCCGTGAGTGACCCCTCAAGTCCTTGTATGCGGGCATCGCCTTACAAACTGTGCGCCTCTTACCCACAACTTCTATGATATCACCTACGTTTGCCCCCAGCTTTGCCATGTCCTCAGGATCCATTCGGGCATAAGCCCGACCCATATCCTTGCTCAGAGCTTCAACGACTTTCAATTTCATAGGCTGGTCAACATTCTTGCCCATATTTAAGCTCCCAGATCTAGTTGAGGAATTTAATTTCAAGCATCCCATTATTGCATGAGATGGCCATCTTTGCTTTGTCACACGCTCTGGGTAACAGGATTTCCTTGTGGTATTTCTTGTCTCCCTTTGCCGCTGAGAATATCAGCACATCATCCTTAAGATCAATCTTCACGTCTTTAGGACCTATCCCCGGGGTTTCAGCCACAATCAGGATGTGATCATCTTCTTCAAAAACATCTACGAGCGGTTCTCTGACTTCATGGACCACCGTGCGCCCTGATTCCTTATCCTTGGTAACATTGCCAAAGGGTTCAACTTTGATCTTGTCGGTTCCTTCCTTGTCAAGCCCAAACTTGACATTAAAACCGTAGACCGCTTTCATTTCCTTGCTCCCCTGGAGATTCGGAAATTCCCCGCTAGCCTTAAGTTCGTTGCCCTTCTCAGCCAGGTCCGCAAGTTTCTGGACAAGGTCCGATAGGCCACCGAGTATACCACCCACGTTCGACCCTATTGGGTCATCTTTGCCTGCATCCTGGGTCTTTCTTGCCATTATTCTTCCTCCACGAACAGCTTGATGCCATACTGTTTAATTTTTGAATGGATCGTTTTGTAATCGATTTGCAATAACCGCGCCGCTTTTGCCTTATTGCCCCCGGTTTTTCTAAGGACTTTGACCAAGATCCTACTCTCGACCTCCGCCGTAGTCTTCTGAACAATTTCCCTCAGAGAGAGCCCATTCCAGGCCACTTCTTCTTTGCTCACACTGAAATCGATTGGAGGGGCTTCCGGCATTGAGCCCAGGACAAGATTTTCCGGACCAACCCAATGCTGGGATTGAAGAACAGCCCGTCTTATGGCCGATTTCAACTGACGGACATTTCCAGGCCACGGATAATTTCTTATCAGTTCCAGTCCGGAATCGGAAAATCCTTTGACGTCTTTGTTGAGTTCCTCGTTGGTTTCGCTAAGAAACCGTTGCGCAAGGTAAACTATGTCTTCTTTTCTCTCCCTGAGTGGTGGAATTACAACTGTGAATTCACTCAACCTGTAAAACAGGTCTCTACTGAACCGTTCCAGAGCCACCTCGGTATTAAGTTCTTTATTCGTAGCAATAATCAGTCGAACATCCATATTTATACACTGTCGTCCCCCAACTCTATAGAAAGTCTTTTCCTGGATTGCGCGTAAAAGTTTAGCCTGGCAACTTAAAGGCATGTTCGTTATTTCGTCTAGAAACAACGTTCCACCTTGGGCCATTTCAAATTTCCCCATCCTCGACGAAATGGCTCCAGTAAAAGATCCCTTTTCATGGCCGAATACCTCGGATTCGAAAAGTGTTTCAGGAATGGCTCCACAATCCACTGGTACCATAAGTTTGTCCGACCTCTGGCTAAATCGATGGATAGCCTCTGCGACCAATTCTTTTCCCGAACCTGTCTCACCCTGAATCACAACCGAGAAATTCGATCCAGACACCAGATTTATCTCTGAAACGAGCCTATCGACGCTGGCGCTCGGCCCCATCAGTTTCTTGAGTCGCCCTGTTGTTAGGCTAGTTTCTTTTTGAGGGCTATTCCCGGAAAGAATCCTCCTTTCTGAAATTGCGGATCTGATCTTTTCGATAAGAGCGTTGTTGTCCAACGGTTTGGGCAAATAGTCGTACGCTCCTTTCTTAATGGCTTCCACAGCGTCGTGAACTCCAGAGTAAGCCGTGATCATTATGACCGGCAATCTTGAATCGATCTTCCTGGCCCTCTTCAAAACCTCAATTCCATCCATGCCCGGCATCCGGACATCGAGTAGGACAACCTCCGGCAGTCCCAGCTTGATCATTTCAAGAGTCGTTTCTCCATCATGAGCTACCAGAGCGGTAAATCCTGCTCTTTTGACTACCCGGAACAGAATGTCGCAAAAGTCTTTTTCGTCGTCTACTATTAGAACTCTGGCTCCCTCAGCGCCATTTTGATCTCTATCCATGAGATTTTTCTCCAGACCAGCTAGGAAGAGCGCATATTGTCATGATGTTGCAGGGGCAATAGGAGTTTCGACTTCGATGTCCTTATCCAGTAAAGGGATCACGTTGTGTAGCATTCCTATGAACAGAACCCCGACTTCGCCCGGATTCAGGGTTTGGTTTATTCTTTTTGCAATAAATTCATCTCTCTGTTTGAGAATTACCTCACTTTGGTGGTTGACCGACGTTTCCTGATCGGTCGAGGCCGACCCATCAAGAGTCTGGATTGCAAGATTGTACTCCTTTATCAAAAGTTCGGGTGATTCCGTGCCAATGAGAGCCGCCCCCTTATCAATCAATTGCTTGACAAGCCTGTGATTTAAGCTGCCCGCAGACGCCAACGTCTCCACAAGCGCTATCTCTCTTCCGTCTTCAGAAAAAGGCAATCCATCTTGATAGATTTTTGTATTTGGAAAGGGGAGGTTCAAATTATTTACGGCCTTGGCAAGCTCATTCCAATAACGTTCTATCATTAGTTTCTTCCTCCTCCAGGCTTGCAGGCCCATTTTCTTCAGATATGAGTCTCTTACGGAAGGACCGAGGTCGCCCATGTCGGTTTCGGTATGCACGATCGGAAAACAGTATAGTTTTCTCTTGTTGGAGACGTTTGAGGAGATTTTTTGATGTGTGAACACTTTAAACCACTCCTTCCAAACCATCAAACTATGGAACTAATTCCATAGAACAGACTCCATATATTGATGAATTTGTCCATCAATATCACTCGTAGCAATAAAAAACTATCCAGCAAGCTTTCTCGGAAAGTAGCGGCCTGTAGCTGAAGAAATCTCATCGGTCTTGTGGCTTTGCTTCAAACAGATCGTCTTCAAAGAAGTCCCGATCGAACTTTTTACAAGCAATGGCGCCTTCAATGGAGCAATTTGGGCGCCATGCCATCTGACGTGGGATTCACCTGATGATCAATTATGATTCCCTAGAAAACCCCGGGTGTCCAGTTCTGAAAAGTGATCGTGGTTTAGTTCTTGCTCCTTAGATAACTTTTGGCGTACAGATTTTGACTATGAGCCTGAATGGGAATATGTTTTTATTAGTTGTTTTAAAAGATAATTTCTAATCGTTATCGTGTAAATCCGTCGATAGGAATAGAAGTCCAATGGAAGATCATTACAAACAGGAATCCTTGAGGTCTGAAAAGAGGCGACTTGAAACTGAAGTTTCAGTCCTAACCAGGGAGATCCTGGATTTACGATCTCAACTCGATTCTAGAAATTCCCGTTTAGAGGAAGATGAAGAGTTTCTGAAACTTCTTCTGGAATATTTCAACGGAATTTTTTTCAAGGGAACCGTCGATGGCAAAACATTCTTTCTATCTGGAGATTTTGAGAAGATAACCGGCTATAACAAAAATGAAATAGCATTCGACGCAAATACGTGGACGAGCCTTATACACCCTGAGGATTTGAATTCAGTTGAGGATGAGATCAATCAACTGACATCCGTTCCCGGTGTTGCAACGAAAAGGGAGTTTAGAATTGTAAGGAAAGATGGAGAATTACAATGGGTTAATGTTTTCGCCCATTCCTGCAAATCCAGGGGCCTCGAATCAATACTGATTCAGGCGGCGATGTTTGATATTTCCGTTAGAAAAAAAGAGGAGGCGCTTGCAATATCTAAGGAAAAAAGAAAGGCTCTGGAAGAAACAGCAGGGGGCATAGCGCACAATTTCAATAATATTCTCCAGGTTATTTTGAGCGGCGCTCAGTTGATCGAGTCGGACGTAAGAGCAGGCAACTTCTCGGAAGTTTCCGAAATTTTGGAACTAATTTTAAAAAATTGTAGGATAGGCGCTCAAATAGTAAAAAGGCTGGGAGTATTCGCTGGAACTCTAGAGTATGGCAGCTATTCTGACCACGAGCTCTTTGATCTTGCCGACGCCGCCGGGAGCGCCCTGGCTTATATCGAAGACTGGCGCTCAAAAAGCTATTCCGGTCCTGGTGAGTTAATTAAGTTACATGCGGATATTGAGAATGATCTCTATGTTTGGGGTTCCAAGAATGAAATGTCCCGTGTCATCTCGGTGCTTATCAAGAATGCGTTTGACGCAATCCAATCAACTGGAAATATCAGATTGGCAGCTCGTTCCGACGCTGAAGCAGCTATTCTGGAGGTAAGCGATAGTGGAGTGGGGGTTAAACAGGAACATCAGGACAAGATATTTACTCCTTTCTTCTCTACCAAGACAAGAGTTGGTTCCGGTCTCGGACTCCCCGTAGCTATGAGAATTGTAGAGGACCATGGCGGGAGAATTACGTTTCGCAGTTCAGAAACACAGGGATCAGTTTTTAGGATTCAACTTCCGAAGGCATGTCCTGTCTTTGATGGTAATATTATTCCAGCCAGTCAGATGACCCTCGGAACGAAGAAAATCCTTTTGATTGATGATGATAAGACTGTTCTAAATTTTTTACGGAAGAGAATCAAGCGGCTAGGGTACGATGTCTATGACGCCGATTCAGCGTTTGAGGGTTTGAGCAAGTTCAAAGATGGACTCAAAGATGAACCAGTCGACGTTGTAGTGTGTGACCTGGCTTTACCCGGCATGAATGGTCTGGAAATAGCCCAAGAAATCAAAAGAATTTCTGAGGCAAACGACATTATCAGGCCTTTGTTCATAATTCTGACCGGATGGAATGTCGACAATCTAGAGAAGGACAAATTTTCTGAATTCGGCATTGATGAGATTTTGCAAAAACCGGTGGATATTTCTAAAATCATTTCTATTATTGATTCAGTTGCATGATATCGTCCGGCGGGTTTTCGTCAAATTGAGTTTCTACTGAAAGTTCATGCGGTTTCTTCGCGATCCACAATATGCGCTTTACTTTCGAAGATGAACAGAGCCTTCAGCTTGTCCCAAAAGTCACCACCCAAAACAAACAGGCTGACCAAAAAGATCAGATCACCCGCCACCCCTATTAGTAACTGATTTCTCTGAAACAACGGGATGAATAGGGATAGATAAGGACTGAGCCATCCGGAAATCACCGCAAGCACAAAAAGCGCTATCCCTATGTGGTGCCTGGTTCTGCCAACCGACTTAGGAAGAGCGTAACGTTTCAACAATGAGCAAGAGCGCTTCTTCAGATAGTTGAAACCTTCCCTTCCAAGAACCACCGCAGCCACGAGCATGAAGAACTCTGGGGCCCCCAATCCCAGGAATCCTGACAGAACAGCCTTCCAGCCTGGAGGCAGATCTGAAGTCAAAACCAGTGGAATAAGGAGTGGGACTGCAAAACCAAACACAAATAGTGACAACCCAACACGGAACCGCCATTTGGATAGATTTTGTCCATAGTCAGTTCTGTTTCCCTGTGCGCTCAATCGTAAGATTCTCCTCAAATTTTGGGGGAAACCAGACATGGGCCAGTCTCCACGCTTTGTCAGAGCTGTCATGACACCACCGGGTCTAGTTAATCAAACGGAGAAAGGGATCCGGAAGTTGCCCGCTGATGATTTCTTTAGCCACAGCAGAGAGTTTTTCAGTCACCTTTGTCACATGGTCTGGAATTCTGAGGCGCAAGCAGCCAAGTCTTTGTTTCGCCGGGTCTTGAAACCTTGTCATAGCCCCAGACGCTTGATTCCTTGGTGAAAACTTTTTCTCCGGCCTCGAACAATGTCACTTGTCCCGAGGATAGTAATTTGGCGACTCCTTCCAGTTCATTGCCCCTCAGTATTGATACAAGCTGGTTTTGCGTTTCGTGCGAATCCGCCGCGTACATGTCGCGGACCACCATCCTGCAATCGAGGTCTACAGCCCATGCCACTCCTGAACAAATCAAGATGCAAACAATTATAGCCAGCGCCCTTTTCATCGTTTCCATCCTCATGCGCATTTTGGTTTGATGGCGACAATGGTTATTTGGAACAAGGTTTTGCAACCTCTATAGAGATAAACCATTTCTTTTCGTCGTTGTCTCTTGTGATCTCATTGAGAGCTTTACCTTGGGTTATCATCCGTATTTTCTCGCCTGGTTTCATCACTATTATTTTTCCGTCCAACATTAATCTCGTAAGTTTTTCCATCTCCTGGTTCTTGAGCAGGAAATTGGCAATTTCCCAACTAGCCTCCGAATCAGCGGCCAGAGCGTCTTCAGTTACAACGTAGCAGTCTGATCCAGCCTGAACAAGGCCCACTGAAAAACATAAGCTGAATACGACAATAATAAATTTCTTCATTCCCGACCCCCTGGGTCTGTATGTTTTGCAATTAGGACAATGATACCATATGAAAAGATCACGACGAAATGTTCTATCATCAATTTGGGGCCCGATGATTGGGATATCAAATTTCGTGAAATTGTTTTATACGCGATGTTGTCAAAAGACCAAAAACCGGAGTTTCAGGAAAGACTATTTAGTCTTGTGGCAAGGGATAGCCCGGCCACAAGACAGCAAAATCCAACCTAGCGTCTCTACTTCTTCTGGGAGGATGGATCCAGAAGTTCGAGAAGACGTCTTAGGCCAGGAGGATTATTGAATTCATCTACCAATTGACTCGTGGAACCCGCGGTCGGGAGTGTCGGCCGGTTAGGACAAGTGATTAATTCTCCAAAAAATTGCTCGAAATAAGGTTGCGTCAATTCGACTATCCATCCGTGGTCCTCGCCAGAATACCTACCAGGAGAGGTTTTTAAATCACCTCGTGTAGGAGCCGCTCCGTTGAAGACTGCGTCATACTGCTCACCCGGGTCCCACCAGAGATTGTATAGCGCCGGAAACGCGAGATTCAGTTGAGGTCCCAGCCAAGTGTCTTTGGCGGTGAACAAAAGTTTGAAGTTTGTCACTCGCAAGCCCCCGAACGCCAAATCCGTAACATAGAAAAAATTATCTCTGGTGGACGGCCCCTTCCCAAGAATATAGTCCGCGTTCTCAACTCCATCAAAGACAATGTCCTTACCGTTATTGTCTTTCCAAATACGAGTCGGGGGTGTTCCACCGGCCAGTTTTACGAACGTGGGCCACCAATCCATGTGGGACATAATCTCGTTGGCCACTGCGCCGGCCTTTATCTGGCCTGGCCACCACGCCATCGCTGGAACGCGATACCCACCCTCGTAAGAACTACCTTTCATGCCTCGAAATGGAGTATAACCGGCATCCGGCCATGCGTCGACCCAGGCCCCATTGTCCGTTGTCCAAACCACCAGAGTATTCTCTGAGATCCCTGCGTCACGCACCGCCTGCATTATCTGACCTGAGTTGTCATCAAGTTCCATTAAGGCGTCAAGATAGCGGCCGCCGCCCGGTGATTTCCCCTTGAAGCGGGGAGATGGATTGTTTGGGTTGTGGACTTTCATGAAACAGACGTACATAAAGAACGGCTTGTCATCCTTGGCGTGTTTCTTTATGTAATTAACCGCATCCTCGCGAATAACATCGTCAACAGTAGACAAATCTTCATAGCCAAATTTTTGTTTTACAATTTTGGGAGGCTGTCCAGCCTTTCCTTCCCATTGACTCAAATCAAGTTTTTTCCAAGCTTCCATGAATTTCTTGTTGTGCACCGGAAAATCGGGCTGCAATGGAAGATAGTCGTAAGCGTACACTCCGGCGTAATATGGGAGCATGAAGCGCATCTCATCGAAACCGTGCTCAATCGGGAAAGTTTCCGGAGTATCCCCCAAGTGCCATTTACCCCACTGGGCAGTCTGGTAACCAAGTTTTTGGAGGGCTTCAGCTATTGTGGGGTCCTCTTTTTTCAGACCATTGAGGTCCCCTGGCGCAAGGACTGTGGACAGAGCGGTCCTTATCGGAATCCGACCCGTAATAAATGAAGCGCGGCCTGCTGTGCAGCTTGCCTGACCGTAATAATTCGTGAAACGAGCGCCTTCCGACGCAATGCGGTCAAGATTTGGCGTTGGGCATCCTCGGTTCTCGCCCCCACCGTAACATCCCAGATCACCCCAGCCTACATCGTCGGTCATAATCATTATAAAATTTGGTTTTTTTTGTTGGGCCGCCGCAGAAAGACACAAACTGAAAACCAAGACCGCCGTCACAGCTACTGCGAAGGCAAGGGGAAAAGTCAGCCTTTTCTGGAACCGCATTTTGACTACTCCTTTCAGAAGCGCCTCAGACGTTGACTGCCTTCAATAGACTAATACAAATTTTGCCTTTGTTTCCAATTTTTACCACAGTAGTCACTGGAAAAGCCAGAATATATCCGCGCCCTAGGCAAGCCTTCCGGACTCCTTAGTGGCACGGCGCCGCGGATCTAACCTCGGCTTCCCCCGTATGATTTTATTTGGCTTATGGAAAAAGGCGCAAACGGCTAGAAGTTCAGAGTCATTCCAGAAAAGCCTTGAAGCATCCGGTTCCCGTAAACTGCGCCCAGTAATTGTGTGGCTGGTTCGCCTGTACAGTGGCAGGGAACAATCAACTCCGGAGAAAATGATTTGAGGCAGGAGATTGTCATTTTAAGTCGACGTTCGTCCGCATTCAGCAGATGAAGACCGCCAATGATCGCGCGGACTCGCGAAATTCCTGTAAGGCGGCATATGTAATCAAGAGTATTTATAAGACCGGCGTGGCAGCAGCCCAGACAGATTATCAGGCCTTCGCCGGTGTTGATCCAAAGAGCCTGATCGTCTTCAAGCTGATCGGGTCGACTTCCTTCCGCATCAAGAAAAAAAGGGCCTCCCACATCTTCAAAATCCGTCAAACGTGGTATTGGGCCGGTTATGCCCGTCCCGTCGCTAAACGTTACGGGTGCAGACGACACCCAGTGGATCTTGCTTTCCTGAATGCTGTTGATAGCGATGATTGATTCCTTTGGCATCTGAATGCAATGTGAGACTCCGTTTCGGATGACATATCGCGGTAGCACTACGCCAGGATGGCAGTATATGTCCATTTGTTGAGATTGCCCAAAGACGTCGGATATTCCACCAGTGTGATCGTAATGTCCATGACTGAGAACAATAATGTTGGTTTCTTTCAGGCTTACACCAAGTCCCCTTGCGTTGATAGCTAAAGCGTCTCCCTTACCAGTGTCAAAAAGAATGCGCTTATTGCCAAAACGTAACCACAATGAAAAACCGTGCTCGCTTATCAGCCCCTCTCCGGCCCTGTTATCGACCAAAACGGTTATTGATAAATTGGAACTCACCTGGTTCGTCTCCTGTGCTGAGGGGGAATTGTCTTCTTGCACGCTTAAATCCACTGGGCGCATAAATCCTTTTGATCTCACGGAAAACATTTGTAAAGCGGCTAAGGAATCCACTTCATGAATTGGGCCATAGCCGCATTCAACAAATACCTTCCGATTATTTGATTAGTCACTCACGATTGGTATCAGCTTCGAGGTTTTCCAAACGTTTCATGATAAGATTAAGCTGAGATTTCAAAGCTTCGGCCTGATTTTTTAGGGCCAGCTTTTCCCTGTCGGGTGTTTGTCCCTGAACTGGGGCACAAAAGCCGTAAGGCGCTCGGCTTTGAATTCCAGGGGCGTAATTCGATCGACACCATCCTCTTCCGCCGCCGACCTGTCCCCAACCCCTGCGCGCTCCCAAACCTAAACGATTCACTGGTAAGGAATTGGCGTATCCTGCCGTTCCTGAACCTGAACAGTAGCCCGCCGTTCGGCCACTCATCGCTCCCATCCCCATTGGTCCTGTTCCGTCTCCTCTTGGCATAGCAGTGTCCTCCTTCTAAGTTACTCTATTTCATTCCCTCGTCATTGAAGCGCCACACTTGGAACATTTTTGATCAACACAAGGGACCCCTCGTTCGTGGACCGCTCGTTCACCACATGACAGACAGACGCAATATCCACCCGGACCTGATGCCGCGCCACCCATGCCGCCTGCCTTTCTACCTCCTCTTCCCTGGCCCTGGCCCTGACCTTGACCGCGCCCGCCGCCTGTTCCCTGGCCTCCGCCAGCTCCGCCTCCTGCTCCGCCACTTTGTCTTTCATTCATAATTTTTTTCTCCTCAACCTGTTCTTGCATTCCACGGAATCGTTGTCGACCAATCCCGCCGCAACCGGGCATTGCGAAGCGTTTTTCCCGCAACCTGCCGTTAATCCATGCGACTACCACTTGCCTTAAATCTCCCGCTACAAATGGGACCACCTGAATCCCGTACGCGACAATTATATCGTATACAGGTCTGGATATGGCGCCGCACACAAGGCTGTCGAGTCCCAGTTCGACAAAATGAATCGCCTTTTGAACCGGAAGGTTGTCCGCAAGCAATTCCTCTCTTTCCGATACTATTTTCCTAGAGACCGCTTCAACCACGCAAACATTGCGTGCCGTATCAAAGACAGGCGCAATGCGATTATCCATGTAAGAAAAAGCCGCTTTCATAACCTTAAATCCTGTGAACAGTCTCTTGGGGTAGTAATTAGCACAGAGCGTGCCAAAACTGACGCATGATCCTTATAATAGCGAACATGTTGATATTAAAAGAGTTGTTATTTAAGTATATTTGAGGGCGGAGCCCGCTATGGTAGCTTTTAAGCTACTATAGCGGTAGCAATAGGTATCAGATATGCTACTCTACTCAGAGGGCGCCATGACGTCCATCCGTCTTTGGCAGTTTAATTCCCAGTTTCCTGATCCTTCTGAAAAGAGTGGTTTTGTGAATGCCAAGTTCTTTAGCCGCAGCCAGCCGGTTGAAGCCATTTCGTTCCAGGGCGGACAGTATGGCCTTTGCGTCCAACAGGTCATGAGCTGACTTAATATCCGAATACCCTGGGCTGGACCAAACGTGCGCGGTCAGTTCATCGGGAAGGGCCCCAATCCCAATCAGACCTTCCTGGCACATGACGAATGAACGTTCAATGACATTTTCGAGTTCCCGGATATTCCCCGGCCACTCATGAGCCATGAGCAGAGAAAGGGCCTCCCCCGTGATCCCTTGAATGGATTTTTCATGCAAACGGTTGAAACGTTCAATGAATTGCGCAACCAGCAGTGGTATGTCCTCTCTGCGTTTTCGTAGTGGAGGCAATTCTACTCGTAATACATTTACCCGGTAATAAAGGTCTTCCCTGAATGTCCCCTTACGCATCTCCTCAGAAAGATCTTTATTCGTAGCCACGACGACTCTCGCGTCCGTCACCTCGGTTCGTGTCGCTCCGAGTGGTTCATAGGTTTTTTCCTGGAGAACACGGAGCAGTTTTACCTGAAGAACGAGACTCAGTTCTCCTATCTCGTCCAGAAAGATGGTACCGTGACTGGCCAGAGCGAAACGTCCCGGCTTATCCTTGACCGCTCCGGTAAAAGCTCCCGCTTTGTAACCAAAGAGTTCCGATTCCAATAGCGCATCTGGTAAAGCCCCGCAATTGACTGCGACCATCGGCCCTTTCCGTCTAGGGCTCAAGGTATGGATCATGCCGGCCACTAATTCCTTGCCCGTGCCCGTTTCCCCCAAGATCAGAACCGTACTCGGACTGGCGGCAATTGCAGGAAGAGCTTCCAGGACCCTTTGCATAACAGGGCTTCTGCTTGTCATACCGCCTATCCGAAATTTTCCCTGTAGTTCCTGTCGCAAGGCTTCAACCTCGCTCAGGTCCCGAAACGTCTCCACCCCTCCTGTCAGTTTGCCATTCGCGTCCCTCAACACAGCCGTTGACACGCTTATAGGAACGCGGGAACCATCAGCTTTAATAATGTAACAGGACTTACCAATGATGGGCTTGCCAGTCTCAACTGTCTGGCGCAAGGCGCAATCCGCCCCACACATGCTCGAACGAAGCACATCCGAGCAGAGACTGTTGATAGCTTCTTTTTTGGGAACACCAGTGATTTCCTCAGCAGCGCGGTTGAACGATGTGATTCGCCAATCCTGACCAACCGTAAAAACACCATCAGAGATGCTTTCGAGGATGGTTTCGTTGGGTGTGTAGGAACGCTGCTCTTTTTGTTTCTTGGGGCTTTTCATCACTGGACCCAGACGTGAAAGTGATGAAACTCAATCACTTGCAACATGGATAATTTTGAAAATGGGGAACAGAGCAATCAAAACTAGGGGGAGGGTTGGCTCCCCGAGTAGGACTCGAACCTACAACCTAATGGTTAACAGCCATCCGCTCTGCCGATTGAGCTATCGGGGAATTTCGAAATTGTCACGTTTCGACGCAACAAGTACAATCTCTATATATTTAGAGAATGCGGACATTTTGTCAATGCCAAAATTCTCAATGGGATTAAAAATAGCGTAAGTCTTTAGTTCTCTTGAATTCTTACCTGCTATTGGATTTCATTCGACTTTATGAGGCCCATTTCCTAATTTTTGGAATTTCCTTGATATCCCAGTCGTCTGAGATCCTGATTTTGACAAACTGCTCGAACAAAGAGTCAATAAGCCCCATCCCTTCTTCCATCAAACCTATTTTTTCCAGAAAAGCGCCCTCTGTGTCTTCGTCTCCCCCATCTTCCAACGGCGCTGTCTTGGGGGTCCTCAAAGATCCGAAAGAAAACCAGCTTCCTTTTATTATCATTGAGAATTCGTTTTCCGAATTCTTGATTGAAATCTTCGCCTCTTCAATTTTCTTACCTTCCCGTATGGCCGCCAAACCTTCCCGAAGTTCAGAAAATTCACCTTTTATTGTTACTATCTGCGGCGTATCTACGTCAGTAAGATCAAGCGTCATGCGATCATGGAACACAACTTCAATCACTTTTCCACCGTCTATTTCAATGCTTCCGCCCGTTTGCTCCGATTTGAACCACAGCCATGTTAGAAATTCCCTTCCCAGAAAGGCTTTTTCTCTCAGTATGTCCAAAAAATCCATGTCAGACTCCGATGATGTTCGTTAATCGACGCTTTTTAATCGCTCTGTCGAATCAGGGCGCCATGACGCATGATCGCACCTGTTCCAGACTGAGACGATCTTTCTCCGTAGAAACCATTTCCATTGATCGAATATATGGAAGCAGCGGAATTAGGCTAAGCCCAAAGCTCTTTTGGAAATGATCTTCCACCCGTTCCCTTGCTCTAGGGCTCAAAGCCGACAAGTAGGCTACAGACGCTGCGGTATCCCAGACAAAGTCAAAAACCTGGATCGACGGAAAGACTTGTCTTTTCAATGACTCTTTGAGCGCTTCTTTCATTTCACGCATTTGGTTAGCGGACATCCTTTTTTGGCCTGTTCGTTCAAGCAATTTTCGCCTTTCTTTTTTCACTTCAGTCTCTAGAATTCTAGGCGGAATACGAACCGTGTCAATTCTGAAAGAAAGAGCCACGTAGTTGGACCTTACATAAGACGCTCCCTGAAATTCGTAATTGTCAAAATCATCGATGCTTGTCCAGCCGAATCCAATCAACTCTCCCGGTTGATCAGTACGGCTAAATGAACCGCGTTTTACCCCATCATGGATTGAATCCCAAAATGACCCATCTATGTTTCCTTTGACGCGATATCGCATCACTGAAACGGACCTAGAGGCGAATCCCATGCTGTTCCTCCAAATTCATGCGCCTTGAGCTTACTCCAACGCAAGTGGTCAACATAGACCAAACACGCTCAACTGACAATACAGAGACAATCGATCACATTAAACTATTGGGGGGGGGTAAAGTCGTAGGAACTCAACAACGCTATCTACAACCTTTTCTTCAGCGCCAAAGTGGAAATGATCAACGCCCGGCAAAAGGACTATTCGTTTCGGCTCTGGTACATTTTCTGCAAATTCCTGAAATTTCTTTTGGGAACATACGAAGTCCCTGTCGCCTGCGATAAGCAATTTCGGCCGCATTTCATCGGCGAGAAAACTGAAATCATAGATATCTAAAGGAGGGGAGACGCCTACGAGTCGCATAGGCCTTTCTTCTACGAACGCAGCCTTAAGGCCCACCCAGCAACCAAAAGAATAGCCTGCAAGGATTATGTTTGAGGAGTCAACACCATCGTAACGGTCGATGAAACCTAGCGCCGCCTTGACGTCGTCCATTTCCGCCGTACCCTCCCCATGCTTTCCTCCACTGCCGCCCACTCCCCTGAAGTTGAATCTCAATGTCGCTATGCCAATCTTTAGCAAACCAGATGCGAGTTTTGAGGTGACGTTGTTGAGCATATTCCCGCCATACAAAGGATGAGGATGCAGCGCCAAAGCGACCGGAGGACGCTCATCGACGCTCTCCGGGAACTCGAAAACTCCTTCGAGCTTTATTTGTCCGCAGGAAATTTCTATTTTCTTGCTCTCAATCAAATGATCCTCCGGATTGGGTCCTGAATAATTGGATGAACTGAATGTAAAAGCTTATATTAGTCGCGAAAAGGGATTCGCACAGTGAATGTCGCCCCTTGCCCCGGGACCGAGGCTACGATTATTTCTCCATCGTGATTGCGCACAATGCCGTAGCTCACGGACAACCCCAGGCCTACTCCTGATCCCTCGGATGAAGTCTTTGTGGAAAAGAATGGATCGAATATATTTTCCATTATGTCTTCGGATATCCCTGCTCCTGTATCACAGAAATCCACTTCCACACGGTTGTTCATCAGTCGAGTCCTTACCGTCAGGGTACCTTTGCCTTTCATGGAGTCAACGGCGTTCAAAGCGAGATTCATAAAGACTTGGCGCATGAGGTTTTCGTCAATAAGGGCTAAAGGCAATGTGGATTCCAGTTCAGTGGTCACATGGATTCCAAGGAAACGTTCCTGATGAACAATGATTCCCAGGGTTTTCTCTATTACTTCATTGATTGAGCAAGGTTTCTTTTGAATAGGGGTTTCTCTCGCAAAATCGAGAACTCCGTGAACAATGTTTCTTATTCTTTGGGTTTCAGAAACTATGACTTCAAGGTCTTTCCTAGTTTGCTCATCATCCCTGAACTTTTTCAACAGAAGACTTGCGAAGGTCAGGACACCTGTAAGAGGCTGGTTTATCTCATGAGCTATTCCTGCGGATAGTTGACCCAAGGCGGAAAGTTTTTCCGACCGTATCAGCTGTTTCTCAAGTTTCTTTCTTTCTGTCAGGTCAGTGAAAATTCCCACAGACCCGGACTCCTGGGATCCCTCATACAAAATTGACGCGGAAATATAAACGGGTATTGGACGACCATCTTTATGCAGGATCTCAACCTCCCGTTTTTGGAGAACACCCTTTCCTCCATAGTCTTCCGATCTAAGATCTTTCATAATTTGTTTGGCTACTCCAGGCGGGTACAGGTTCACTATGTTCATAGCGCGGACAACATTCTCCTTTGAGTATCCAAGCAATCTCTCGGCCGCCGAGTTGAAGATTACGATGTCTCCACCCTTTTTCACAGACACTATCGCGTCTGGAGAATTCTCTATAAGGTTCTCCCTAAATTTGTAGGCCCTCTCGAGTTCATCATTGGCTTCCCGCACAAGTATTTCTAGATTCTTGGTGTACTTTTTCAGCTTCCTTTTCAATCCCAATTTCTCCAGGGAATGTTTGATCGAAAGAGATAGAAGCTCTTCACTAACCGGCTTTGTAAGAAAATTTGACGCTTCCTTTCTCAAACATTCTACCGCCATATCCATGTCACCATGCCCGGTGATCATTATGACTTCCGTCTCGGGTTTCAATGACTTGATCTTTCCCAGCAATTCTATTCCATCCATCCCCGGCATCCGGGCGTCAATTATCGCGATGTCGGGCGTCTCTTGCTGGAACAGCGTCAAAGCCGAATAGCCGTTTTCAGCCGTGAACACATCATAGCCATCAAGTTCCAGACTCATCTTTAAAAGATTGAGTATGCCGGCTTCATCATCAACAAGCAGAATTTTTGTCATATTTTTCGCCCCTGCGATGTTTTAGGGAAAGTGATCTTGAAAACCGTCCCGGGCATTTGGGTGTCCACTATCTCAATAGAGCCGTTATGATCTTTTACAATGCTGTAACATATCGCCAAACCGAGTCCTGTCCCATGGCCAGATTGCTTTGTAGTGAAAAACGGCTCAAATATTTTGGATCTTAGACTCTTGGGAATTCCCGGTCCAGTATCCGATATTGTGGCTTTTACCCTATCCTCTTCAATTCCTGATCTCACTATCACGCGATCGCCGGAAACCAGCGGTTCGTGCTCTTCATCACCTTGGCGTTTCGACAGTATGGCGTCGCGAGCGTTCACGATCAAATTCATAAAGACCTGCTCCAACCTGTTTGCGTTGCCCCTGATGGGTGGCAGTTCGTCCTGGAGTTCGAGCGCAAACTCTATTTTGTGAGTTTCCAGTTGGTTCCTCAAAAGTGAGGCGCTTTTTCTGATGGGCTCATTTATGTCCAGGAGCCCGGTGGTTTCGTCTGTTTTTCGTCCAAACTCTCTCAGATGATTAATAATCCCTGTCGCCCGACTTACACCATCATTGATCTCCTGGGCCACTTTAATGAACTCTTCCGTAGAAATGTCGCCGGTGGTTCTCAGTTTTTTTGACAGGAAATCAACCCCTATGCGGATCACGTAAAGAGGTTGATTGAGTTCATGGGCAATTCCAGTGGCCATCTCGCCAAGAGTAGCCATTTTGCCTGCGTGGATCAGTTTTGCCTGTTTTTCAAGTTTTTCTGTCGCGTCCCATGCGGCTATCATAAGAACCGGGCGGTTTTCATAATTGCCGGCCGCTACATTAAAATTGACGACAAAGACTGACCCGCTTTTCCGCCTTCTCCTCAATATCGGGAGCGGGGCAATCTCGCTCAGATCAAGATTTCGCAAAAGAGACCGGGTAGGCTCACGATCAGTCTCCGGGGCCAAGTCGTCAAAATTCATCAGCAGAAACTCTCCTCTGACAAATCCATATTCCTCCTCGGCGCGAGCATTGACATCAAGAATTTTCATGGTCTCTCTGTCAATTACAAACAGAGGAGTCGGCCCATTGTCGAAAAGAAACCTGTAGCGTTTTTCAGATTCGATCAATCTCGATTCCGACGCCTTTAAATTCATTAGCATACGGTTAAACGAGGTCGTCAGTTGGTGTATCTCGTCCCCGCCACTAACGTCGAACTCTATCGAGATTTGCCGGCAATTAACATTCGAGGCTTCAGCTTTGTCTATGATGTGATTGTCAGCTATAGATGAACTGTCCCTACTGATTTGATCGGCCTTCTCAGTAAGTTCCTTGAGCGGTTCAGCAATTTTCCGTGAAATACGGTCAATGAACAACCATCCAATCGCGACGACGATCAGGCTTGCGAAAAGGTGAATAAACTTAAGATGCTGAATTACATCATGGTCCTGGCTTAAACGCGGGAATATTGCAATTCCCAGGATAGCGCCTATTGTAACAACTACGCCGGCAAAAATCAGGAGAGCGCTGGCCAGTATCCTGTTCCTGAAAGATACCAAGGACAACGCCCATCGTTTTACCCTGTCAGGAAGAAGAGGTTCAATTTTCTGAAGAAATTTTTCAATGAGGTCCGGTCCGTGGTGGACAATAGGGACCGCAGTCTCCAAACCGGCGGCGGAAGATTGTGTGTCTCGAGTGTGGCCATGCCCCACGTGAGGATGATCCTGAGTTCTGCCAAATTCGTCCATCTTGACTTCCCCGTGGAACCGGTCCTCTCGATGATCGACTTTCTGAACGTATTCTCGCCGGTCAGTCCCAGCCTATCTCATCAAAATACATCCTGAGATCTTCCCTGAGGTTGTCGTATTCGTTTTTGACATCCTCATACAAACGGGCATTTTGAATGGCCATAGCTGCCTGATCGGAGAATTCTTTCAATACTCGTGATTCTTGCGGCAGGAAAGTTCTTTCTTCGCTGGAATAGACCCTAAGCGCCCCGATTACTTTTCCTGGAACCTTGAGTGGTACGCTAAGGATGGATACTATCCCTTCTCTCATGGCATCCTCAGGATATTGTGTTCGAGGATCGTCCGCAGCGTTCTTGACCCAGACGACCTGTCCCTTAAGAATCGTCTCCCCAATGCTCCTGGAAGCGTCGATGGGTCCTTTCGAAACGTATTTCCGGCTCAGGCCATGAGTCCCGACTACCATTAGCCTCTTGTGACTCTTATCTAACAGACTCAAGGATGAGCCTTTGACTTTCATGGCTTTCGCGACCCCCTGAACGATGGAATCCAGGACCTTTTCGAGATTCAGAGAGGATGCTACAGAGGTTTTTACTTCATAAAAAACGTCTTCCAGGTATTTCTTCTCCAACCGATTTCTGCGATCTTCGAATGCCTTTGCCACACTGTCTGAGAGCGATTCGGCGCTGATCGGTTTAAACAGGTAATCGAAAGCCCCGGCCCTCATAACCTTTACGGCGGTCTCGACAGATGGCGCAAAGTCTGTAACGATAACTCTAAGGTTCGGGTCAAAATCCAATGATGACGACAGTAAATTGATTTCGTCATTGACCCTTCCGGCGTCCATTATAAGGATGTCGGATTTCAGGGATTCCAGGCCCCGTAAGGCTTCGGTATTCTTGGAACATGTCTCAACTTCATATTTACTCCCAAGTAGGCGTGAAACACTTGAGAGAACAGATTCATCACCGTCAACCGCCAGAATTTTTCCTTTTTCGGTATTCATTCGTTATTACTCCACTTTCTGTAATAAGCCTTTACACCTATTGATTTAAAAATTTGTGGAGAGGTCCCCGGTAATCAAACGGAGACCATGAACTCTACTTCCAATGGTCAAAACGGATTTCAGGAAACGTATTTTTTCATTCCTTCTATATCCTTACGCATCGTTTCGTAAATAATTGCGTTTTCTATGGCAAGGGCGGCTTGTTTAGAAAATTTGGCTATAAGGTCCATTTCCTTGTCATCATAGTTTCGTTCATCAGCGGAATAAATCCGAAGGCATCCGGTGACTGCGTCACGAATGGACATCGGCATTGATAAAATAGTCTTTACGCCTTCCAGCCGAGCCGCATCCGGGTATTGGAGACAACTATCAAAGTTGGTTTGGTCCACCAAATAGCACTGCCCATTGGACTGTACTTCCGAAATGCTCCTCGTAGCGTCGAGGTTTCCCTTGCTTAAATAATCTTGGCTCAGCCCGCACGAAGCGGCCAAATCAAAGAAAGGGCCATCCTTTTGACGGATAAGAACCGAAGCCGCCTTGACCTTCAGCAAATCTCTGGCTGAAGAACAAACTAGATCCAGTATATTTCGAACGTCCAGACTGGATCTCAGCGCTTTCTCCGCATCTTCATACACACGGTAAGCCTCTTTGTCTCTCTTTGCTATGGCAACTTTGCCCAAAGCCCTTTGAGTAACTTCAATCAGTTCGTCAGGAGTGAACGGCTTCGGCAAATAGTCCAACGCCCCTAATTTGATGGATTCTACAGCGGAACTCACCGTTGGATAGCCTGTAAACATGATTATTCCAGTTTCAGGGTATTCGAGGGCCACAGCTTCCACCAATTCCATTCCATTTCGTTCCGGCATCATCAGGTCAGTCAGAATCAAATCGTATGTTTTCTTTTTGAGAAGTTCCAAAGCCTGATCAACTCGTGGAACTGCATCCACACTAAAACCCTGTTCTTCTAGAATCCGCCGGACACTTTCCTGGACAATTTCTTCGTCGTCGACAACCATTGTTACGGCTTTCATCGTAGTCGAGTCATTCATGCCTACCTCCTTATGATGGTCTTGTATTGATAACAGTGGATAGTCGATGCTGAACATATACTATCATTATACTCAAGAATTATCACCAGTAGAAGAAAGTTGCAGTCTTTTTATTTATCTTGCCCTTCAAATAGCCAATTACTGTAAACTGCAGCGAGTTTGTATACTGATATCGGCCCATAGATGAAAATCGCCATCATACTGGTAAGTTTGATAATGTTTATACAGGAGCCTGAAATTAACATGAACGCCTCGTACCCTCGTCCTTCGTTAAACCCGTGCCCCGACAAACCGAATTGCGTCAGCACTCTGGATGAACCCAACTCCAGAAAAATGCCAGCCATAAAATATTCCGGGCCTCTGGAAGACACTAAGGCCATTCTAGTTGACCTGTTGGAATCCATTCCAAGTTGTGAAGTGGTCGTGGCAAAAGAGGGTTACGTAAAAGCCGTTTTTACTTCAAGAATATTTAGATTTAAGGATGATGTTGAGTTTTTATTTGACGATAGAGAAAAAATTCTGAATTTTAAATCCTCTTCAAGGATAGGTTACTACGATTTTGGAGTCAATCGCAATAGAATGGAGAGCATTACTAAACAATTAAAGATGAGATTTGAGGAACCTAAATGATCTCATCACAATAATATTTTTCGGATTGGATGAATTTTTTCAACATATCTCGACTAAGCCATCGGGATCATAATCAATGACGGCCCCAATAATTGACGCGGCCAATATTCCTGCCTGTTTGAGTTCATGTACCACGGAGCGCGCTAACTGATCGGGAACTCCCATTAGCAGGCCGCCGGAAGTTTGAGGATCAAACATGAGGTCCTTGATCGTTTCAGACACATGCCCATCTGTTCTCACCCATGCTCCGTAATGGTCACGGTTGGCGTATGCCCCCGCCGGCACCAATCCCATTGACGCAGCGTCAAAAGCTCCCTCGAGCAAAGGAACAGAATCGCTGTTGATCCGGATTCTGCATTTGCTCGCAACCGCCATCTCCGTTAGGTGGCCGGCAAGCCCAAAACCGGTAACATCGGTACAGGCTTGTACATTCCATTTTACAGCTATCTGGGAGGCGACATCGTTAAGAGCGCAGATGGTTCTTTCAAAATGTTCCCGGACATTTTCCGTCTCCATTCCGGCCTTGATCTGAGTGGCTATTATCCCCGCTCCCACAGGTTTTGTAAGGACAATCGCGTCTCCTGGCTTGAGAGAAGAGTTCTTCATTATCTTTTGAGGGTGAACAAGACCAAGCACAGACATGCCATACTTCGGCTCATCATCTTCGACGCTGTGTCCCCCTATTAGGGAAACACCGGCCTGCCTCAACACGTCCATACCTCCTTCAAGCACCCGTCGAAGCACATCAACACCCAGTTTCCGAGTTGGAAAACAGACCACATTCATAGCCGTAATCGGACGCGCCCCCATCGCGTAGACATCACTCAATGAATTTGCCGCCGCCGCCCTGCCGAAAATACGCGGGTCATCGACAATAGGAGTAAAGAAATCAATTGTTTGAACCAGCGCAATCTCTTCGTTGAGCTTATACACACCGGCGTCTTCCGATCCGTCGAGGCCGGTTAGTACATTGGGGTCCGCGGGGATATCGAGCCCGCAGAGCGCTTTACTAAGGTCACCCGGACCTATTTTGGCAGCTCAACCCGATGTTTTGGAAAGGCTCGTCAGTTTGATTTCAATGTCTTCCATGCGCGCTCCCATGTATTAAAAGTATGACAATAGACCATTTCCCAATTAATGTCATTCACTGTCACTATATAAAATATAGGTCAATCCTATCGATGAGGGGAATCAAAATCGACCTTCAGAAAATTCTATACCATTTATTGACCGGCAAAGTTGTATTTCATCCTGAAGGTGGTCGTTTAGTCTGCAGCGCTCGACTGAGAATCTTAACCATAGGCGCCAATACAGTTAGGCTTAAAAACTCCCCACGTCTGAGGGAAGATATTGCTGAGCGCATTTGAGCCACGTCTGCCCTGACCGTGTCGACATCATCTTTGATACGCTGAGTTTCCGCCGAGAGTTGCGCAACGGCGAGATCACGAATCTCTCCGGCCATTTTCGCTTCCGGCCCCAATCCCAAGCGACCCGCCACCACAAACATGGCTGCAGCCGCAAGGCCATTCATAACGGCGAGCGTGAGTCCTGCCGTGATTCTACCAAGCCCATCAGTGAGATAAAAGTATGCGGCCACATTTGCCATAGCTACCGCAAGCAATATCGCCACGACACCCATAGCGATGAATGTCGCCTGACGGGCGGCTCTACGAATGTGTAGTCGCAACAAAACTAATTCCGCTCTTGTCAGAAGTCGCGCTTTAAGTAAAAACGATTCCATATTTTCCTCCCTACTTTGATACTAACCTTCCAAAAATGACGCCGAGCCCAAAAAGGGCTACCGCAGTCATAGCTGGGACCTTCTTAAGGTCGTGTCCCAGAGATTCTAACAATTCCTCCAGTTTCGATTGAAGTCCTGTGAAGTCAGGAAACTCCTCTCCTGCAAGCCTTTCTTCACCCTCCATCGGTTTCTCCGACTTGCCTGAAATTGGCGGGTCTTCACTCTCTCGAAGCTCAGATTGCAGTTCCGCCACTTGATTTCGCAGCGCTTCTATTTCACGAATCAAATCTTCTTTTGCCATTACCTCTACTCCTGCGTTATCATCTTGGGTCAAAGTAAACGACCACGCGCAGAGCGCGTGGCTTTGCCGAAGTTCCCCATGCTTAATGACCCAACAAATCTTAGGCCAAGATCTCTTTGGAGGTCCAGTTTTGTTTGGTCATATTTTTTTCTTGACTTTCATTTTATCTTTTATTATATTGCTATTTGGGGTATCAGATTAACTATTTGGCAACCTGTTTTTTATTTAGAGTTGGGAAAATGTACGGCCATGAACATCGATACAAAAATCGATCGCCTAATTGAGGCCGGTTGGTACGTGCTGGACTCCGAGTTCGACAACCGCGCTTTAGCCCACTGGAAGAAAACCACCAGCGAATTTCTAATCAGTTTTCTTGGTCCGCGACACTTAGTCACTGAAAGCTTTATCTGCTGCTGGGAATCCAAGTCTGACCCCGAGACATTTCACAATCCAGATAACGACGAAAAGATTCAATAGGGTTTAAAAACTTATACACAAGGCTTCTCTCAGTCTGATATGTAGATGACCTTGCTGCCTTGAGGCTCAAACTGAAACGTCAACTCAGTCAAATCAGCCAATGCGTTTCTAACCTTAGACTGGTTTTGAGGTTCCACATAAAAGAGAAGAAAGCCTCCTCCTCCAGCCCCAAGTAGTTTGCCGCCTATCGCACCTGCGACTCGAGCCCTATCGTAGTATTCGTCTATGGAATTATTTGAAATTTCCTGAACCAGGCTCTTCTTTAACAGCCATCCCTGATGCAGTATCTCTCCAAAAGCGCTGAGCGATCTTGCTGATCGTAGGACTTGGATCAAATCGAAACACAAACCCTTCATGCCGTTGAGAACTTCCATTTTGTTGCCGGTTTGCGCCTTTTGAACTTCCAATATGTCTCCAGCGCGCCGGGTCATGCCCGTGTAGAAAATCAGCAAGTTTTCCTGAAGGGTCTTCTTGGTTGCCGGGGAACAGACTACCGGGTCAATAAAAACGCTTTCGTCCGTATTGAAGACAATATGGCAAATCCCCCCATACGCGGCTATGAATTGATCCTGTTTGCCAATTGGATCTTTAAGTATTTCTATTTCAATATCGCAAGCCTGTTCAGCGAGCTTCCTCGCGGAAACCGATTCACCCTTGAACGTGTATAGAGCGTGCAGTAGGCTTACCGCGTACGCGCTGGAAGACCCAAGGCCTGTGCCTGATGGGATGTCCGCCATAGAGGCTATCTCTACCCTTTCCGTCACACCGGTAAGTTTTAGCGCCTCCCTGATTATAGGGTGACGTACTTCCTCCACTGAATTGACGAGCTCAGTCTTAGAATATTTTAGCGAAAGGCTGTGCTCAAAATATCGAGTCAAGCGGTTAACAGTTATGTAAATATACTTGTCTATGGTCGAACTAACGACAGCGCCGCCATCGAAATGATAATAAGACCGTAGATCGGTCCCTCCCCCACAAAAACTTATTCGGAAAGGAGTGCGTGTGATTATCATAGGATCCTGCTTTCCCTGTAATTAAGTTTTACAACTGACACCCTTAGATATCATTTAACTAACTAGAATGGTTGTATCGCGCCTATCGGGGGGAACGGCAAAGCGGCTGGAATTGTCTGATTTTCACCTTGAGGTTTATATATGCCCCGTCCTGAAGATCCGCTTTCCGGTAAAAGTTTCTCCAGGACGGGGTATATTTCACCCTCCATTCACAACCAGAAACAACAAAAATTAAAACCGGAAGCGGCGGTTAACGAAAATATTGGAACCTTGACTGTTGAGTCAAGCCTTTTATTTCCATGACCGGTTCAATGACTTCAACATACGCATCATGGATAAAACATAACATTCTAAAAAACAACCAGATTGAGTTTCCGCAAAAAAGTGTATACTCGCCCTATTTTTTCCACCCGCCATAGATCTTCGCTATCACACTTTTTTGATCCAGTCGATAATGGCTTTCGCAAATCCTGAACATGAAACCTCTATGGATCCCGGCAATAGTCGAGCCAGATCGTATGTGACCACTCCGGACTGAATGGTCCCGGATAATCCGCGTTCGATGAGATCCGCCGCTTCATTCCAGCCCATTCGACGGAACATCATTGCTCCTGAGAGCAACATAGATCCTGGATTGACCTTGTCCAAACCGGCGTACTTGGGAGCGCTGCCATGTGTGGCCTCGAAAACTGCGCAGCTATCCCCTACGTTTGCCCCAGGGGCCATACCCAGCCCCCCGACCTGCGCCGCCAAGGCGTCCGACATGTAGTCTCCGTTTAGATTCGGCATTGCAAGCACGCTGTATTCTTTGGGGCGAAGAAGGGCTTGTTGAAACATGGCGTCGGCGATCCTGTCGTTTACGAGGATTTTTCCGTGGGGAATTTTTCCGCCATAATTCCTTTCCAGCTCATCTTCGAATAACGCTACGTCCTCAAATTCTTCCCGCACCAGTTCATACCCCCAGTCACGGAACGCTCCTTCCGTGTACTTCATAATATTGCCTTTGTGAATCAGCGTGACCCTGTTCCTGCCGTTATCGATGGCAAATTTCATGGCCATCCTTACAAGCCTCTTGGTGGCGAAAGGACTCATGGGCTTGACGCCGATACCGGCGTCCAGCGGTAATTTGACGTTCATCTCCGTTTCAAGGAAATTGATCACCTTGAGCGCCTGGTCCGAACCTGATTTCCACTCTATTCCCGCGTAGACGTCCTCGGTGTTTTCCCTGAAAACGACCATGTCTACATCTTGGGGCCTGATCATTGGAGACGGTGTTCCAGCTACATATTTCACCGGCCTCAAACATGCGTACAAATCCAGCTTCCGCCTCAGAGTCACGTTGAGGCTTCGAAAACCACCCCCAACAGGGGTAGTAAGAGGCCCCTTTATCGCAATTCCACACTTGGTGATCAAATCGAAAGACTCTTCAGGAAAATAAGAGCCGAATTGTCTGAAACTTTCCTCTCCAGCATATATTTTCAACCAGGATATCTTTCGATCTCCGGCGTACGCCTTTTCAACAACGGCCTCAAACACCGGCCGAGAGGCCGACCATAGATCAGGCCCGACTCCATCCCCCTCGATAAACCCAATGATTGGGTTTGGGGGAACCGAAAATTTCAAACTGGTCGATTCATTGCCAATCCATTGACCCTCCCGGGATTTTTCAAATTTAGGTTTCATCAAATAGTTCGCTCCAAATATTTTTTTCCGCCGCAACAAAGGTAATCCACGGCGGATTAGCCCGTTCCCGGGTTATCACAAATTCCTGTTCAATAAAAAGCGTCTTCAGGACCTCTGACTGCTCCTGGTTAATCCCTGACACTATCCAGATTCTGTTTTTGGTGGCCTCTTTAAGAACCGCTAGATCTCTAAGCACAGTGAAGGGAAGATTTGCAAGGACCAAATCGTATCGGTCCTCCATGAAGATACGCGCTTCCCCCTCATACGTCTTTATGATCTCCGTCATTCCGTTCAACGAGACATTTTTTCGAGTGGACTGAACGGCCAGCAGGTTCCTGTCCACAGCAACAACTCTCTCTAATCCCAGTTTTCCGCCGACCAATGAAAGAATTCCCGATCCCGAGCCAAAATCTATCGCCGATTTGACACCACCAGTGTTGATGATTTCGACCATGAATTCGACGCATGTACGGGTAGTAGGATGATTACCATCCCCAAAAACAACCGAGGGATCAAGAATGATCGAGTTGGAGTCGTAATCATGTTCATGGTCAGGCACGAACCTTATCCCGCAGATATTCAATCCCCCCTCAGGCAATCCCTCCTGCCAGTCACGATATTTCATGTCGTGTCTGGAACTTACGATCATCTCAAGACGAGAACAAATGTCGGCCACATACCGATCTTCCGGTTCAAGAAAAAACACATAGGAAAAGTTCTCCTCATTCCACACTCCGATAAGAGACTTCGGAGCATCCGGGAGGGGATTTGGCAATTCATTTTCTATTTCATAAATGAACAGCCAGGCTTCAGGATCGATCATTTTTCATCACTCACGGACTTCTTTTCAACATGAGGCTTATCACCTTCCACGAGGCTCAACGGTCGTCCTCTAATAAGTTCCGTAACTAAAGGATTCAGTCTATGCAAGGTAATCCATTCAATGACAGGGACACAAACACCGTCTCCAAATCCCATGAACGCCTGGCTTGGCGAAACTTTGACATTGTAATCATCCACTCCCATGAGTCGGGCGCACTCCCTTGGGGTTAAGAGACGGACAAAAAATTTTCCTTTTCCGGCTTTCACAAGTATTTGCCGGGCGCTGCCTCCTCGAGGCGTGCGAAGGCAACCTGCAATTCCATCGGACCTTATTTCAGCCACCGATCCTTCTTTCCTTGTCCTCCTGAAAGCCGTTCGGTATGTCCAGTCCTCTCCTGCAATGATCGAGTCGAGCATTTCTCTTTGTCGGGGTGTAACCTGATTTAAAAGATATTGAGTCCTGGCGCTGTCCCACCACTCTGAAGCTTCTTCCGGAATGTCCTCAAGAAGCTGTTCCAGATTGACCGCCGCAGCGCTCACTTTCGGTAGTTCCTTGAGACACCAATGAATCTGTCCGTGGGTTTTGATAAAGTCCATTATTTTTTTGGTTCTAAATTGACTCTCACCAATTTTTGCTGTCGCCGTGGGATTTCCCTCACATTGCGGACCCTCAATCTGTGCTATTATGAACAATCTTCGTCGGCTTTGCGGAACGAACCACGACGCATCGACCATTAAGATATCAACAGAATAGCCAAGCTCATTGAGTCCAACCAGGGCGTCTTTCAGGTCTGTCCCGTTGTTGGAAGTTATAAAACCCATTACATTTTCCACTAGCACTAAAGGTGGACGTCTGCCATCCATGTCCCGCAGCAATCTCAGGAACCCCCAGAAGGCTGATGAAGATTTGCCTTTCAGGCCCTTTCTGGATCCAGCGAGAGACAGGTCGTTACATGGAAAAGAAGCCGTCGCCAATGCACATGAGGGTACCTGGCCCTCGGAAAGTTTGTGAATATCGACTAAGTTGAAAATTTCTTCACTTCCTCTGAACTGCCCAGCGTACATTTGGTATTTTTTCGGGTCTATGTCGTTGGCGCTTGATATTTTCCAACCATGACGTTCCAGTGCTATTCGCATAAGACCTATTCCGGCGAAGAACTCAGAAAATGTTTTTTGAGGAAGAAGAGAGTAAGGACTTGATTGGACTCGTCCGTGGATTACATCCAAGGTTAGCCCAATACAACCATCCAGATTCTTCCTGATCTGACTGTCCCAAAAACGTAACACCGTCCACCCCTGTGATAGCAAAGCAGCAGTCGAATTACAGTCTCTCTGCATGTTCATTCTAATCTTTCGTAACCAGTATTCTTTTGATTCCCCGCTCTTGAATTGCTCTTCGAGCGAATCCAGTTTTCTTCTCATCCATTGGGCTCCGTGCCAGAATTCTCCATCGATGAAGATTGCCAGCTTTCTAGCCGAAAGCGTCACGTCCGGTTTGCCCGGAATATCCTTGTCACAGACTCTGTATCTGACCCCAGCCTTCCAGAGAGTTTTACGAAAAAGCAGTTCGGGTTGCGTATCCCGAGATCTGACTCTTTTCATTATTTTGGAAACATCCCTAGACAAAAGGCAAAACTCCGAGGATTTATTTGTCGTGACTCCACGAAAACCAGTATGATAGTATAATTCGATTCTTGCCAATTTTATTTTATGGTGACAATGAAAAAGGTTGCAGTGATCATTGCGTTGTCCTGGGCCCTTTTTGCCACCACTCTGATGGCGGCTGACGCAACAACAAGCCCAGTCCACGTAACTTTTCTTCCCCAGTGGTTCCCTCAGGCCCAGTTTGCGGGTTATCTGATGGCGTTTGAGAAGGGTTTCTATAGAGAAGCTGGACTCAAGGTGGAAATTCTTGTGGGTGGGCCTTCCAATCCACCGCTGGAGGGGATGATCGATCGGCGGACTACTTTTTGTTCCAGTTGGGTTACAAGCGCCGTTCAGATGCGCTCGTCGGGTGTAAAACTCGTCAATCTGGCCCAAATCATACAACGGTCGGCCCTGATGCTCGTCGCCAAGAAATCTACCGGCATCAAAACGCTGCAGGACCTTGACGGTAAACGTATTGGTCTTTGGCAGGGAGATTTCAAAATACAGCCTCTCGCATTGTTCAGGCTTCGTAATCTCAATGTGATTCAAGTCCCAATGTATGGGTCAATAAATCTTCTCCTTAGGGGAGCTGTCGATGCAGCCACCGCCATGTGGTACAACGAATACCATTTATTGTTGAACCAAGGGTTCGAGCCCGATGAACTGGCGACATTTTTCTTCAGCGACTACGGACTCAATTTTCCTGAGGACGGCGTCTATTGTCTCGAAGAAACCATGGAAAACCATCCAAAAACTTGCGAAAGTTTTGTTCACGCCTCGCTGAGGGGTTGGCTTTACGCCTTTGAAAATCGTGAGGAGACTCTTGATGTAGTCATGAAATACGCGGAGGAATCGTATACTGGAACAAACAGGGCCCAACAAGCGTGGATGTTGGCCCGCATGAAGGAACTGATCGTTCCGAGCGGTGACGAAAGCTTGATCGGAAAGCTAGATCTCAAGCAATACGAGTTAGTGGTAGACACGCTCCATGAACTGGGTTTAATCAGTAACAAACCGAGCTTTGAAGAATTTTACAGGGGAAAAAGATGACCCCCGGATTGCGAAGCAGCATTGCCATTAAACTTGCGCTCCTGGTGATGGGTGGATCTGTCGCAGTCTTCTCGCTCATCCTGGCATACAGCTACACGTCTTCGAGGCAGATCATATTGGATCAAGCAAAAGACAACGCTCTTAATCTGGCGCTTTCAATGTCTCGCAGAATTGAGCAGGACTTTCGGGCCGTGGCGAAACTTCCCATGAGTCTCGCAGGCTTTCTTGAAAATTCGGATTGGGATGAAAAGACACTCCTGGCGCTCATCAGAAAAATGGTCCAGGAAAATTCGGAGATTTACGGTATGGCCGTAGCGTTCCAGCCATACACTTTCAAAAAAGAGCTCCGCTCGTACGCCCCCTATTATTACAAATCATCCAAGGGAATTGAGTTCTGTGATTTGGCGGCTCCGGAATACAACTATTTTCAGCAGGACTGGTATCACATTCCTTTAGAATTGAAAGCGCCTGTTCTTAGTGAACCGTATTTTGACCAAGGGGCCGGCAATGTGTTGATGGTCACATATTCCTATCCATTCTTCGAACGCTCGGAAGAAGGAAAAAGTCTCGCTCTGCGAGGGATAATAACCGCCGACGTTGAACTTCACTGGTTGACCAGACTTGTTGCCGACATCAACGAAAGTAAAAAGGGATTTTCCTTTGTAGTAACCGGTACCGGAGTGTTCGTTTCCCATCCAAATTTTGATTATGTGATGAAGGAGTCTTTGTTCAGCCTCGCCGAATCACGTGGTGATTCAAGACTGCGTGAGATCGGCAAAGAAATTCTCAAATCCGACAAAGGATTTATTGATATCGGCACAAGCTTTGATTCTAGAGATTCGTACCTTGCATATTCCCGCATTTTATCTACTGGTTGGCGGTTTGGGGCTGTTTTCCCAAAGAGTGAACTTTTCTGGGAAGTTGAAAGCCTTCACCACACAACATTCCTGCTCAGTCTCGTCGGGTTTGGATTGCTTGCGCTTATGAGCATCCTCGTAGCCCGATCCATATCAAAACCTCTTAAAGAAATGGCCAAAGCAACAACTCAGATAAGCCATGGTGACCTCAATATATCGCTCAAGGCGGCAAATCGCACTGATGAAGTGGGCACGCTCGCTAAATCTTTTACTGATATGGCAAATGGACTTAAAGAAAGAGATTTCATAAGAGACGCTTTCGGTAGATATGTGACTCAGGAAGTTGTGAATCGACTTCTGGACACCCACGACGGCCTTAAACTCGGTGGGGAGATTCGTGAAATATCCATGATGATGTCCGACATTCGCGGATTTACGGCGCTTACAGCAAAGATGAAACCAGAAGCAATCATCACTCTCCTCAATCGGTATCTGGGGAAAATGGTCGAGATATTGCTGGACCACAGGGGTATCATAGATGAAATTATAGGAGATGGCATTCTGGCTTTTTTTGGGGCTCCGGAACCGCTTGAAGATCACCCTGAAGCGGCCGTGGCTTGTGCTTTAAAGATGCAGCAGGCCATGAACGAACTGAATGCCCGGAATGTAAAGGACGGATTACCCAGGCTGGAAATGGGTATCGCTGTTAACACAGGAAGGCCGGTAGTGGGAAATATAGGCTCAGATCAAAGGGTCAAATATGGAGCGGTTGGACCAGATGTCAATTTTACGGGTCGAGTCGAATCATACACGGTTGGAGGCCAGGTGCTTATAACGCAATCTACCTACGAAAGACTGGCTAATATTCTGGAAGTTAGAAAAACCCTGCAGGTTGAAATGAAAGGCTTTTCAGGAGCAGTGACGCTTTACGACGTTATTGGCATCAAAGGGAAATATGCGGTCACACTTAAAGATGAAGAAGAAAGTATGCGAACACTCGAAAAACCTTTACCAGTTACCTGTTACAGGTTGGAAGAGAAGACCGTCTCATGCGAGGGCACAGCGGCAGTACTGACTGCTGTGTCTAACCGGGAAGCGAAGTTTGAATTCGAAACTGCCATCAAACAGTGGGAAAATCTCCGATTCACTCTTCATGGACCAGGTGGAGAAACCTCTGAAGCCATCGTCTACGCAAAAGTTGTATCAGCGGAGAAAAAAGATCAAATGTATCTCATTCTGGTCCATTTCACCTCTGTCTCTCCACAAGCCTTAGACATACTTAGAAAATCTGTTTGAGCCCAAAAATCTCCAAATGTGATAACGCTGTTAATTTCGGCCCACACATAAGAGAAAGGAAATCACCATGAAGGTTCTCGCTATTAATTCAAGTCCCAGAAGTCACGGAATCAGCAAGACAGGGATCTTGCTGGATGCTCTGCTAAAAGGGATCACAGAAGCCGGGGCCGAAACGGAAAGTGTCCAACTACGCAAGAAATCGGTCAGGAATTGTATTGGATGTTACACTTGTTGGACCAAAACCCCTGGAGTTTGCACTCACAACGATGACATGACCAGGGAACTGTTTCCAAAATGGATGGAATCCGACATTGTTGTGTATGCTACTCCGTTGTATCATTTCACGGTAAACGCGAAGATGAAGACCTTCATTGAACGAACGTTGCCGGTCCTGGAACCGTTCATGGTCAGACACGACGGCAAGACACATCACCCGGTACGCCAAAAACCTCCCAAGGCCGTTATTCTATCAGTCGCGGGGTTCCCGGAGGCGTCGGTGTTCAATTACTTGTCCACTTATGCAAACATGCTGTTTGGTAAAGGTCTTCTGGCTGAGATCTACCGACCTGCGTCCGAACTGATGACGCTTCCACTTTTTCACGAACAAGCGCAGGCCATTCTGGACGCTGCGACGCAAGGGGGCCGGGAACTGATTCAATCGATGAAAATCTCCGAAGAAACTATGGATAAGATTACCGAGCCCATAGTGCAAGATCTTGATTCCTTCGCCGATATGGCGAATTCTTTCTGGAAGGTTTGTATCGAAGAAAGGATGACCCCTTTTGAGTTTTATCAAAAAAATGCGCTTAGAGTCGAGTGAAAGGCCTGAATAGATATCAAGCATCAAGAGAAAGGCTAAAACGAACCAATGAATAAAAAGAGTATTCACTATGGATGGTTTGTTATCCTGGCAGGTCTCCTGGTAACTATCGGAGCTCACGGGTTCGGACGAATGTCCTATACATTAATATTGCCGGCGATGAAGGACGGGCTGCATTTCAGCTATACCGAACTCGGATTGTTGGGCACAGGCAATTTCATTGGATACCTCTTGATGGCAATAGTGGGAGGGTTTCTATCCGCCCGTTTTGGGCCCCGAATTGTTATTACGCTAGCTTTGCTCATGATGGGCGTCACAATGATTTTGACCGGTTTTGCGGAAAGCTTTGGATTCGCCTTTGGCGCGAGATTACTCACCGGTCTGGGAAATGGAGCCGCCTTTGTGCCTGCCATGGCCCTGGGCTCCGCATGGTTTGCCGTTGAGCGTCGGGGCTTCGCCACAGGGATAGTGTCCGGCGGGATAGGTGGTGGCACAATGATTGCTGGGCTTATGGTCCCGATGATTCTGGGCGCTTATGGAACAGAGGGGTGGCGTTTCGCATGGTACTATCTGGGAGTGGCGGTGCTGGTCATTGCATGTGTGGCAGGATTGGTTATAAGAAACAGACCCGAAAATATCGGGCTTCGACAGATTGGCGTAAAAACCAATGCGGGAAACGGTCCTGCTAAACCCACAGTCGCCGCCCTGGATTGGGGTAGAATCTACAAAATGAAGGCAGTCTGGTATCTTGGCACGGTTTATTTCCTATATGGCTTCTCTTACATTATCTACATGACTTTTTTTGCAGCGTACCTGTGTCGGGAAATGGGCGTTTCAGCCAGCGAAGCCGGTAGGCTTTGGGCTCTGGTTGGAGGTTTGAGTATATTTTGCGGAGTCATCTGGGGAGGCTTGTCCGACAAGTTGGGACGAGCGAGAGGGGCAGCGTTCGCATACGTTGCGCTGGCGTTATCTTACGGAATCTTCGCATTGTTTCAAGTGAAGCTTGGATTCTATCTATCCGCTGTAGTGTTCGGACTAACGGCATGGAGTATTCCCACTATTATGGCCGCAACAGCGGGTGATTATGTAGGGCCGAGGCTGGCCCCCGCTGGTTTAGGTTTCATCACCCTATTTTTTGGGATTGGCCAGGCGTTGGGCCCGTGGATCGGGGGATATCTTGCGGACGCGACAAAGTCCTTCTCAGGCCCTTTTCTGGTTGCATGCGCTGTGTCCATTATCGGGGCGGTCATGTCCCTGGGATTAAAACCAATTCACACTGACGAATCATGACCGTTTCTTTAAATGAGGCTGGAAGACGTCGAAATAGGACTGGAATCAATGATCGACAAGTATAGCATGCAGAAGGTCATTGATACCTTTTCCAGGATGTCGGTGTCAAGAAGATGGTAACACGGTTCGCAGTTTGACGTTTGTTTGAAAAGGGGACGGAGTGAGCGTGAGAATAAGGAATAACCTCTGGCAAGTGGGAGGAAGGGAGCTGACTGATCCCTCGGACGCCGCCGTTTACCTTGTAAGCTTCGACGACAAAGCAGCCCTTGTTGATGCGGGAAGTGGTCGAGGTCAACTGCAATTGAGAAAAAACATTGACGAATGTCTGGAATCGCACGTGCAACTCGAATACCTTCTGCTGACTCACTGCCACTACGATCATACCGGCGGAGCCCAGGCGGTAAGAGACGCATATGGCTGCCGAATCGTTGCTCATGAGTTGGATGCGATTTATCTCGAATCAGGCGACAACCGTGTAACGGCAGCCTCCTGGTATGGGACCCGCCTCGAAAGGTTCTCCATCGATATCAAATTGCAGGGCCAAGAATCGAAACTTGCTATAGGTAGTGGAGCCGTGACAGCCATTCACTGTCCAGGTCACTCGCCGGGTTCCGTCGTGTATACTTCGGACATTGACGGTCAACTTATTCTTTTCGGACAGGACATCCATGGTCCGATCCATTCGGATTTGCTGTCTGATGAAAAACAGTATCTGGCTTCTTTGACAAAACTTCTAAACTTGAAGGCAGATCTTCTTCTTGAAGGCCATTTTGGCGTCATCGAGACAAAACAAGAGGTGCGAGAATTTATTGAGTCTTGTATAACCCTGTCTCCGCAACCATGTCGGTGTTAGCAACAATCCAGGTCGTTTAAAGAACACCCTTTCATATCCGGTAACGCTGGCGAAATTCTGTTTCGTATCTAACGACATAAATGTTGTTAATGATCAATGGAATGATTGGACAGCGCTCACTAGGGAATCGTGAATTTCAAAGATCCTATGAAGCCGAGTCATACGTAGAATCTCAAGACATTTTGGGTTAGGTCTGGCAATTCTCATTTGTCCGTTATTATTTGATAAGGTTTTCAGTGATGAGACAAGCCCCCCGCAACCAGCGCTATCTAAAAGCAAAGTCTTGTCCATATCTATAACCAAATTGAGACCACTTTCCTTAGCGAGTTCCTTTACTACATCTTTAATTTTTGGACCGTCAACGGCATCAAGTCGCTCCCCTATTACTAAAACAGTAACACCATTTATTTTTTTGACCTTCATTTTCTTGACTACTCTTCGATTGACAAACAAAAGTAAATCAGCTCAGACCATTAACTGGTGGATTGACACCCTTACCTGAGCAGCTAGATCCTATTTTTCGTAAAAGGCAAAGAAATCTTTAGTATATCCTTTATCATATCGCTTTAAAGTGTAATCAAGTTGCTCCGGAGAGAGTTTGTCATATTTTACAATTTTATTCTCTTCATCCCGGAAATAAAAATTGCATACAACGTTATGAATATTTGCGTCACCGTGAATAGCCCGTTTGCACTCTGCGAGGGCCAAGGCCCTGGCAAGGTCTTTGGTGCTAACATGATGACCTATGGCAAACACAAGGTTACCATCATCCCGGATACCAAACGCCGTCCTATTTGCCAGATACCAATATTCTCTGTCCATCGTGCTGGCACCGTCATGGTCGACTAATGAGCCGCCTAGGCCTATTTCAGAATCAGTAATCTTTCCTTTTGTTATTACTTTGTCAACGACTTTCCCGTTTTTCAAAATCAAATGGCTCAATTGGCGAGCGTCTTTAACCGTTGAAAGCGGAATCTCATCGCTCCATTCAAGCACATCAACCGAGTCATCCTGGTATACGACCAGAGTAGCCATCCCTGGAACCATTGGATAGATAACTGCGCCTCTGAATATCGCTCCAGCTCCTCTCGCGTGTCTTTGCATCCACATTGCATTGGTAATGGCCACGATTTTTGAGAGAGATTCCTGTGATTCCGTATGTGAAATATTGTGAATACCTGGTTCAGTTCGACCAATAAATAATCGGGGTTTGAGACGGTTCATATCAAAGGTGGCCATATAAACTATAGTATTTGGAAATTCCACGCTGGGACGGAAAAGTGTTTTGTACGCAAGTGGTCGTCCATCTCCGCCTACCGGGGCGCCCGTGCTTACCCAAATCCCCTCACCGTAAATCTTGGGCGACTTATATAGTGGGGACATGTCTTTCAACGACAATACGTTTCCGTCGTTAAAAGAACGTTCCGTTTTTTTGGGGCTGATGAAATTTTCCTCTACATCTTTGTCCAGATCTTCGTCTTTGAGCGCTGCCGTTCTGTTTTCACGATTTTCAGTCGGCAGCCAGTTGAGCACCGACGAGAGCCAGTCCGGAACAGGCGTGTATTCACTCGAAGCTTTTTCAAGATTCCCGTTGCGCTCTTTTGATTCAACACTGGCGACTTTGTCAGGGGACGACTTGATGTAATCGGCAGGAACCACATTTGACGCAATTAAAAGAATTGATACAAGGAATACTGGTTTTATATAAATTAACAACCTGTAGTGAGCCATGTCACTCCCATCGAATTAATTCAAAATTAAATAGAAATTCTGAGGAATTCAGAAGTCTGGCTGGCCTTGAAGGCACACCTTATAATATTTTTAGATTACTTAATCATGTTGTGTAAAGTCAAATAAAATGGTTTCGCCGGAGCAATACATAGAATCAGCATACCCTGTTTATGACGAAGTCTTGTTACCCATGTGATTCTTCAAACTGCTGATTTCAAAAATTATATTTCTAAGCCCAGCCTGTTACAGAACATTAGCCGTGCAGGGTTCTCCGTTCAAAAAAGGGTCATAATCTAGCTGTAGTTTAGCGAGAATAACCTGACGAGTTCTTGACATTAATTCAGGAACATCTTTTTCGGACAGTCCTTGGGTTGGGATAGGGGGGCAAATGTTCAATTTAATGTGTCCGGGACGAAAAACTAACGTCTTTTTTGGTAAGACTTTGAATGCGCCATTACAAACAACGGGCAAAATAGGAATTCCAGTCTGAACGGCCATCATGAAAGCCCCTTTTTTAAAATCTTTTAAATTTCCATCAGGAGTGCGTGTTCCCTCAGGATAAATAACAACTGACCATCCACCTTTTAGTTTCTCATCCTTTTCTTTATTGAGCCGCTTTATTGCGGTTGCAGAGTTCGATCTGTCAATTGGAATTGCGCCCGTAGCCCATAAAGCCAATCCCCAAACTGGTATTTTGAACAATTCTCTCTTAACGACCCATCTAAAACGAACTGGCAAGGTAGACACAATTGCAAGTATGTCTGCAAGTCCCTGATGATTGGGAGTTATGATGTAAGACGTATTAGTGTCAAGGTTTTCGACGCCACTTAAGGAAAATCTAAGCCCCATTAGCTTTGCAACAGCTCGGTTCCATGTTTTCATCATAAGATACGAAAACTTACCTGGTTTAACCAACAAAGCTGACAGGAGCATAGGAATTGTTAGAATAGGGGTCAAAACCACTATTCCAACAGCAGTGATAATTAGCCTGAACGTGGACTTCTTAGAATGCTGCAAGGTTTACTCCAATATAAGGTTGCGATGAGAGACCAGCTTTGAGACATACTGGTAAAACAGTCGTGTGTAAGCGTTTCAGATAGTAAATTTGATTGGACCAGTCTTCTAAGATTAAGTTATTTATAATATATATTTTTATTCTTTAATTCAACAGATGATTTTCCTCTGATATTTCAATAAAACACCTTCCACCGCATTGGATTCATGCCGATTCACATTTGAACATCAGACGTTTTGACATTTTCACGCGCGTGTTTCTGCATATTGAGATCATTACATTTTTGAGGGGATAGCCCTATAAGGCCTTGACAACTCCCGTCCATGTTCGTTACAAGTAATTAATGACGCACTGGTCAGTCATTATTAAACTGACTGGACAAAGTCGATTTTACACGATGGAGCACAATCATGGACGCTTCACTCAGCAACGCTATCAACAATGTTGTTCGCACCACTAAAACCCACCGAGACGCATTCGCTATCCCCGAACTGATCAAAATACTGGAAAAATACCTCCAGGAAACCCCAGATGATGAGGGCGCTAGGGCTGACGCCACACTCAACTTTGTGGATGTTGCGGCAAGGGCGCTGGCTGCGTCTCCAATTTATTCAGACACGCTTATTCGAGAATTCTACCGGTCCGCAATAGACGCCGCTGAAGCCGGTGGGGTCGCCAGACCTCTTATACTCGAAGATTTGCTGTTCCAAAGCCTCAGAAGATCGACCGAAGGAGAAACCTCGAAAAGAAAAAAACAGAAAGACGTGAGGAAAAGAATACTGCACGCTGCCTTAACAGAATTCTCCGATAAAGGGTTTCATACCTCAACGATAGACTCCATCGCTGAAAGAGCCGACATAGCGAAGGGGACCGTGTACCGCTATTTCAAAACAAAGGAGAGCATTTTCACAGCGCTTAAAGAAGACACCATGTCAGAGTTCGTGGACCTCGCTCGAAGAGACTTGAGCATTGAGGAAGACGTTTTAAAGATTATAGAAAGTATTATCAAAATGTATTTAAGTTTCTTTGAGCAGAATTCTTCTTTTTTTAAGGTAATTATACAAGAACACAAGGATTTCGGCACGAGAGTTTTCTGAAAAGTTCATCCATGAACTGATACTGGCCCTGCCAGGACTCAAACGCCGATGCTGGAAGGCTTCACGGGCCGGCAGTCTCAAACAAATGAATTATTTCACGGTGTTTTATGGAATCATCGGATTCCTTAACGGCGTTATACAGAAGTGGCTCATGGAAGGAGCCGAATGCTCTTTGCTGGATGATGTCGACACGGTTCGAGAAGTCCTGTTTTACGGTTTTGCAACAACCTCCAACGAAATTTCCAAAACGAATTCTCTTAAGGTGATCTCATGAATGCAAGCGACAAACTGAATCTGAGCATTCCCATAATTTTTGTTAATCCGTTCTTCAACGTCAGTTTTAATCTGATCGCCAATGTGTACCGGCTTGGAGCCATTGGCGTAATTGACCATGTAACAGCAGGTCCATCACGTATATCTCCGGATGGAAAAACCCCTTATGGCATTCGCTGCCGCATGTCGGACCCAATGCTCAAAGCTGGAAACGATATTGTGAGACTGGCTATAATTCCTGTTGAGGATTCTGTCGCGCTTGCTGATTCTGCGGATGGAGAATTGTCTCGGTTGCCGTTCCCTGTCATGGTGGAGGTCGCAAATATCGAGGATACCAGACATGCGGAGAGAGCGGGGGCTTGTGGTGTAATAGCCAAAGGAGCGGAATGTGGAGGATGGACTTCCAAGACCCATGGTTTTGTGCTCTTGCAACAGATCCTTCAATCATCAGTATTGCCGGTCTTCCTACAGGGGGGCATTGGGCCCTGCTCTGCGGCGGGCGCCATTAGAGCTGGCGCCTCAGGAATTGTCATTGATTATCACCTCCTGCTTACCACGGAATCGGCATTGGATGAAGATTTGAAAAATTTCCTAGGTGGTTTGGATATGCCGGCTTCCATGTGCCTCAACAATGTTTCCGGCCATCCCTTCAGGGCATATTCCAGAATTGGAACCAAAAAGGTCCGGGAACTCAAAAAAAACGAAGAATCAATTCCTGGTCGAAGAGTTTGACAACTATAAAAAGATCATAACTGAATCGATTGGTTATCCTTCTTCTAAACCCGATTTGGACGATTCCATATTCCCGTTCTCCGAAGATCTCGTAATCAACAGTGAACTTTTCAAGAAAAAAAGAACCACTTTAGAGGTGATTTCATCATTTGTGGACGCAATGAGACCTAGAGCCGTCGAATGGCCTTTTTCAGAAGGCTCAACCTTGTGTGCTGAACATGGATCAAAATACCCGTTTGTTCAGGGGCCCATGGCTCATGTCAGCGACAATTCCGACTTTCTAAAAGCGGTCAGCGAAGCTGGGGCACTTCCTTTCCTGGCTCTTGGCAACATGCCGGGCTCAATAGCTCGAGAAGCGATGGACCAGACCCGTCGGGAAATCGGACAATTCTTCGGAGTAGGATTGATAGGGCTTGAAGTTAACCGTAGTCGCTATGAGGAGCATCTTGAAATAATGAGGGGCAATCCCCCCAAATTCGCTATTCTCGCCGCCAGTGGGCCGGATCTAGCGTTGACCATCGAAAAGATGGGAACGTCTTGCTACCTGCATTGCCCATCGCCAGGTATTTTGGGAGAAGCCTTGAAATCAGGACTTAGGCGATTCGTTTTTGAAGGTGGCGAATCCGGAGGACACATTGCAAATCTTACGAGTCTTAATCTTTGGAACGCCAACTTGAATTATTTGGAAAAGGCTCACCAGGAAGGACTGGATCTTAAGGATGTTCGAGTTTTGTTCGCCGGGGGGATTGGTTCACCGATAGGAGTCGCGTTCATAGCTGGCATGGCAGCTCAACTTGTGGAAAAAGGATTAAAGATTGGCCTTCAGATGGGCACCTCATACCTCACAACTCGGGAAGCTGTCAGATGCAAGGCCATCACCGAGTGTTACCAGAGATTAACTATAGAGGCCAGTGACACAGTAGTAATAGGTCGAACAGTAAACACCATGGCCAGGGCCGCCTGTTCCACTATGGCGAGAACATTGATCGACAAAGAGCTTGAGCGCCTCAGGGCTGGGATAGCCCTAAACGAGCGGAAGGAACTTTATGAACGGGATAATCTTGGCGCTCTACGTCTTGCTTCAAAAGGTTGCGCGATTGACCCGGAAACAGCTCAATCCGAGTGCCCCAAGTTTTCTGAATTGAGCCCGGACGAACAGGTTGAAAGAGGCCTTTATCTATTAGGACAGGCGGCATGTCTTTTCAATGAACCGACTACCATTGAGAGACTTCATTCTGATCTTATCTTCGGTGGACTTGCGGTGTACCGAGAGACATCAGGCAGACTTGATTACGCCCCACCAGCGGGCTCTTTCGAATCAAAACACCTAGTAGGAGAAATTCAGACGGATTCCAAAGGCCCAGAGGCCATGTCAGGGAATTGTGATTTGAGCGAGCTTCTCGAGTTCTCGACTCAAGGTTTGGAGTTCGATTCCGACAGAGAGCCTATAGCGCTTGTAGGGATAGGGTTGCGACTCCCCGGGTCGGATACCGTCGAAAAATTTTGGCGGCAAATCATGGATCGTAGAAGTGGAATTGTTTCAGCGCCGGTCGAAAGATGGGGCGACGTAGAAATGTATTATCATCCGGATCCCAAAATTCCGGATAAAACTTATTCTAAGATTGGTGGCTTCATCACTGATTTCGAATTTGATCCACTCAAATACAGGATTCCGCCTACTGTAGCCCAGAAGATGGACAGGACTCAGAAGATGGCGGTCGCCTGTGTCGCCGACGCATTGACCGACGCCGGTCTTACCCCGGAGGCCCTTAAAGGGAAGAAGGTAGGAATAGTTATTGGCAACAGCATGGGCGGTGAGACGACAGATCTTTACGCTGAACGAATAGGATTCCCCAAGACAATCTCAAAGATACGAGAAGCGCTCACAGCCGCAGATGTCGATAAAGCTACGATAGAGAAGGTTGCTGAAGATTTTCGCTATCGTTTCCTAAAGGGGCTTCCTGAAATAACCGAGGATTCTTTGCCCGGAGAATTGGCCAATGTAATTTCTGGAAGGGTGGCCAATGTCTTCAATCTGGAAGGACCTAATTTTACCGTGGACGCAGCGTGCGCTTCGTCCATGGCCGCAATGATGAACGCTGTTTCCGGACTTCGATCACGTTCCATGGATTATGCCATCGCTGGAGGGGTGGACGCATCCATGCAGCCGTCTTCGTTTGTGAAATTTTCCAAAATAGGGGCCCTTTCGGCAGACGGCAGCCGTCCATTTGACGCGTCCGCGAATGGTTTTGTAATGGGCGAAGGCGCAGGGATAATATTAATGAAACGTCTTTCCGACGCTGTAACCGATGGAGACAGAATTTATGCGGTAATCTTGGACGTAGGATCATCGTCTGACGGGCGTGGCAAGGGTATTACAGCCCCTAACGCCGCTGGTCAGGAACGTGCTATACGGGCCTCAATGGAGCGCTCGGGCATCGCTCCATCAACCATAGGGCTTGTCGAGGCTCATGGAACGTCCACGGCCGTCGGCGACAAAACCGAATTGATGATGCTGGATTCATTCTTTAGAAAAGAAGGAGCCCAATTGGGTTCAGTGGGAATTGGTTCAGTCAAGTCACAGATCGGTCATCTTAAGGCCGCCTCAGGCGCGGCCGGAATAATAAAAGCCATCCTGAGCCTGCATCACAGGACATTGCCTCCGACCGCCAACATTCAACAACCGAATCCATGCATCGACTGGAAATCTTCCCCGCTAACTCTCCTGACGGAAGCTAAACATTGGAACACTTTTAACGGGACGCCACGTCGAGCAGGAGTAAGCGCCTTTGGATTTGGAGGAACCAACTTTCATGTAGTTCTTCAAGAGTATTCGCCTCAGCTCCGGCTTGTGTCTTCGAATAAAACATCGCCAACATCGATTGTGAAATTCGTACCGCCTGATTGGCCTAAGCCGGAGAAATTTGACACGAAAGGATCTGTCTGGGTATTAGGCGCAGATAATTTAGAGGAACTGACAATTAAAATAGCGACAATTCTCAAAACCGCCACACCATTGAACCACACAAATCTGGCTCAGTCTCACAGAGATGAATGTCTCAAGTTTAATATGAGAGTTGGTTTTGCATCCCCCGATGTTAAAACAACTTCCAAGAAAATGGAATCCATACTTGAAGCTTTGCTGGACCGTTCGAAAATAGGTTTTCTCGTCGCCAGAGGGGTCTATTTCTCAGAGGGCAAGCCTAAGAGAAGCACGCCTGGAGCGGCATTCCTTTTCCCTGGCCAGGGATCTCAATATCCATACATGCTGAGAGATTTGTGTGAAAGGTTCCCAATAGTCGCGGAAACGTTTCGGGAAGCTGATAAAATAATGGACGAACTAGGCCAGGGGAAGATCACTTCTTTAGTGTTTCCAGAGGCCTCCAGACTTGAAGAATCAGGATCTAGCGACGCATTGAAAGACACCCAGGTCCTTCAGCCAATGATTCTGACGGCTGACACTGCCATCTTTAGACTTCTTCGGCGGGTTGGTCTCAAGCCGGTAGCTTGCGCAGGCCATTCGCTGGGTGAATACGCAGCGTGTGTGGCTTCGGGAGTGTTCAGTTTTCGTGACGCTCTTGAGGCCGTCGCTGTTCGAGGGCGAGAAATGGCAAGGGTAAGTCTGGCTGACCCTGGGCTAATGATGAGTATTCCCGCTGACGCTCGTTTGGTCGAAGAAGTTATCTCACGAATTGATGGTTATGTTGTGGCCGCAAACAAGAATTCTCCGAAACAGACGGTTATATCCGGAGAAACAGCGGCCGTCATTAAGGCAGGGGAAGTCTTTAAGGAAAGAGGCCTTGAAGGAGTAATCCTTCCCGTCTCAGCGGCATTTCACTCCGGAGTCGTGGCGCCCGCAAGAGAACCATTTATGAAGACGTTGGAAAAACTTGAGGTGTCGTCACCAGAAATAGCGATCGTGTCAAATGTTACCGGAGATTACTATCCAGTTGGTCCCGGGGCTCCCTCGCGTATCAGAGATCTACTTGGGAAACAGTTCGCAGCGCCGGTTGAGTGGGTCAAAACCTTACGAAGGCTTCACAGCGATGGAATAAGGGTGTTTTTGGAATGCGGGCCCAAACGGGTCATGACCAACCTGACCATGGATACTTTGACCAAAGACACCCTCGCATTGCCGACCAATCATCCTAAAAAGGGTGGAATCACTCAACTGCTGGAATCGTTTGCGGCCCTCATTGTTGAGGGATTCGAAATTGATATTGACGCAGCGGAAATCCCCTCACTATCCGATGAGGCTCCCTCAAAGAGAAAGAAGTCAAGTTTGACTTTGGTCTCCAAGGGGCATGATTCGATCCAGAGACTAGGTTACGAAACCAACTTAGAACATGACCCACCTTCATCTTTGGACTGGCTTTTAGACGAGGAATTAAAAGAAATAGTGTCCAGAAAGGAGTTTAAAAAATTTGTCGAACTCCAAGTTAACCCCATAAGGACACTCATTAAGTCAAGCTTTAGTTCTTTTGTCAAGAACATCTTGCCCCTGGAAAAAACCGTCACATTGGTTAAAACCGAAGGAATGAATTTCAAGCCGGTGGTGATTTCCGGAATGGCTGCAGGATTGCCTTCTGACACGAGGTTTGTGTTCGACAAGGCAAATCTTGATGATCTCATTTTTGGCAAGAATTTTATTAAAAGGGTCCCGGAAAACAGTCGAAGAGAAATGCTCGAAAAGAACGTCGAAAGGCTTTTCAAAGGGCCATCCGGTGAAGTTGAATTGCAACATGTCGACGATATGTCTGGAGTGATCAAACTGGCAGGCTTTTTTGATGATCAAGATTCCTTCATTGAAGAATTTGGTTTGGACAAACGCCTGACAGAAGCGATGGACGTCACGACTCGTCTCGCTGTCGCTGCTGGACTGGAGGCTCTTAAAGACGCCGGTATCCCCTTAATGAGGCAAATTAAGACAACCAGTTCGGGAGTCGAGCTGCCCGAAGCCTGGGCTTTGCCTCCTGATCTACGAGATGAAACAGGGATCATATTCGCTTCGGCCTTTCCTGGCATGGCGTCGCTGGTAGATGAAGTCACCAGGGAGACCAGCGCCCGCTTTGGGGCAGGAGCAAAAAAAAGGCTGATCGATTTTTACACAGGAGTCGTACAAAGAATCAGAGATGATAAAGAAAAGGAACTTTTGACAAAATGGTTCACAGAGGAATTTGATGGACTAAGTTTGTCAAGTTCCAGTGAACTTTATTCGTTTAATCGTAATTTCCTTCTTCGAGTTATGAGCATGGGGCACGGACAGCTAGCGCAAATTATTAAGGCTCAAGGACCTAACACTCACGTTGACGCCGCTTGCGCAGGAACTACTCAGGCCATACTCCTGGGAAGGGATTGGATTAGAACAGGTCAGGCCAAGAGGGTCCTAGTGGTCGCTGCGGACGATGTAGCTGGGAAACAGCTTTTCCCTTGGATTGGTTCCGGATTTCTGGCAATGGGAGCGGCGACCACCAACGGCGCCATAACCGACGCCGCCCTGCCATTCGACGACCGCAGACATGGCTTGATACTGGGGTCGGCCGCTGCCGCCGTGGTGCTGGAAAGTGAGGATCTGGCAAGACGTCGAGGCATAGAGCCCCTTGCTTCAATTGAGGCTGGAATAGTAGCAAATAGTGGTTTTCACGGCACGCGTCTCGATGTAGATCACATATCCTTTGTAATGGAAAAAATGATCTCAAAATGGGAGCGGCAATCGGATGCGTCACGGCACGACTTGGCAAAGAAGATGTTCTTCATGTCACACGAAACTTATTCGCCAAAACGGGGGGGGAGTTCTTCTTCCGAGGTCAGGGCATTGAGATCGATTTTCGGAGAAAGCGCTAAAATTATCCCCATTGCAAATACCAAAGGTTTTACTGGCCACACCATGGGGGTCGGCGTCGAAGACATTGTAGCGCTAAGGTGCCTACAAAAGAAGTTTCTTCCTCCTATTCCGAATCTCAAAGTTCCAGATCCGGAATTTCAGGACATGAATTTAAGCGCCGGCGGACCTTGTGAGGCTCAGTACGCTTTCAGACTGGCTGCTGGATTCGGATCGCAAATTGTTATGTCGCTTTATAAAGTGATGGCACGCGAAGAGAATCGAGTTACTGATTTCGGAGCAAACCGTGAATGGCTAAAGGAAATTACAAATTTCAAAGATCCTGTGATCACAATTGAAAACAGGATCATGAGAGTAAAAGATCGCGAACTGATAGAAAAACCTGGAGTTGATGAAGTCAAACTTGTCGATCCTGCGCAAGAACAGCCGAAAAGGGTGGCTGCCGCTCCTTCCATGACAGGGATTGAAGAAATCAAAAATGCTATCCTTCAACTGCTGTCTGAAAAAACAGGCTATCCGCCAAGCATGCTGGACACTGGACTTGACCTTGAGGCTGACCTGGGAATAGACACGGTGAAACAGGCCGAATTCATTTCCGACGTACGGGATAAATTTAACATACCCCGCATTGAAGGGCTCAAGATAGCTGAGTTCCCAACCATTGAACACATCATTAACTTCGTCATGGAACATTCGGTTTCAGAAATCACTGAGGAGAAGGATCATTCTGGCGGGGGGGCTGATCAAGATGTCTTGACCTCAGGCGATCGGTTTGAAGTGAACTCGAAAATACTCGATCTACTTTCGGCTAAGACAGGTTATCCAACGGAGATGCTTGACGTTGATCTTGACCTTGAAGCCGATTTGGGCATTGATACGGTGAAACAGGCTGAATTTATTACGGAAATCAGGGAAACTTTTGGAATACCACGTATCGATGGTTTGAAAATAGCCGACTTCCCCACAATTAAACACATCATCGGCTTTGTACTGGAGAAAAAAGCTCAATCCTCCAACGTAGTCGATGTGACGGAAAAACCTATTCATTCAATGGATGTGGTTGTTGATTCGGCGCCGGTGGATTTACGCGAGGCTGCGTTGATAACCTTTGACACAGAAAAGATCTCAATTATTCCGTCAATAGATGAACTTATCATATTTGGGGGACATAATCGCTTGGTGGATGGATTTCAGAAAGTTATGGGACCTGTTCCCGTCACCGCGTTGGAAGATCCCAAGGAGATAAGGACTAGGCGAGATAGGCTTCTTGGAGTCATAAATATCTCAACTCGGTCAAATATCGGAATGGCTCTCGACAAATCCTTTGAGCTGTTTCTCCAACTGGCGGCAACTTACGATGATGGGCCGGTTTTTATTGTAAACATAGTATCAGAGGACGGCGCTTTCGGATTTCAGAGCCCGGATTCTGCCGGTTACTTGTTCGGGGCAATCTCAGGGGCCGCCAAATCATTTTCCAGAGAGTATCCCCGGACAATTTGCCGATGCATGGATATTCATCCGGAAGCCATGGATGAACATGCGCCGGGAATTTTCATTAGGAGCCTCACCGAGGATTTTCCACTCGAAACAGGCGTTGGGAAAAATCTCCAACTTCAATGTGTGCGATTTTCTAAACCACTACCTCGAATGGACACGTCAACCGCAATCAGCCCGGATGAAGTAGTTCTGGTTACCGGTGGAGCCCGAGGGATAACAGCGGCATGCGTAAACCGCATCGCCGAACAGGTCCCTGCGACTTTTGTAATTCTTGGTCGGTCATCCCTGTCGAATAGAGCTGAAACCATGTCGACATTCGGCGATACGGAATGGGAATTGGAAAAAGATAGAATAATCGACAGGTACAAAAGGGAGAGCACGATTCCTACACCTGTTCGGGTGGAAAAGGAATTGGCGGAACTACGTAACCAGGTCGAAGTTTTTAATAACCTTAGAAAATTTAGGAGTTTGGGTTCTGAAGTCATATATCGAAGCGTTGACATCACCAATCCCTCCGCCGTAGATAAAGTGATAGAAGAGGTTGCCAGGCTCTGCCGACGTGTCGACGTATTTGTGCATGGAGCGGGAATCGACATAAGTAAATCCCTACGATCCAAGACCATTGAGCAGATACGCTCTGTTTTTGATGTCAAGGTTGAAGGGGCCAGAAATGTCTTGCAGGCCTTGGAAAAGAATGAGCTTCCCCCTAGGAGACTAATCAGCTTTGGAAGCGTCGCCGGACGTTTTGGCAACGTAGCCCAGATCGACTATTCAGCCGCCAATGACTCGATTGCGCACTTATTCAGATGGATCAACTCAAACGGTGGGGACATCCGAGCTTCAGTCATAGACTGGGCCCCATGGGCAGAAATAGGTATGGCGACAAGGGGAAGCGTTCAGAAGACCCTCGAACAGGCTGGAATAGATTTCATACCTCCACATAAGGGAGTGGACGCCTTTCTTCAGGAACTTGCCAGATCATTGGGTTCAGCGGAAGTACTTGTTTCCGGTAGATTAGGGCCTTTTGAAAAAGACGCCTTTTGCACTCCTTGCCGGCAATCCCGTGAAGCTTATATTCTGGCTGGACAAAAAGTCACAGTGGAGAAACTTATTCCTCGTGAAAATGCTACATTTAGAATCGACCTGGACCCGGGGCATCCTCTACTGAATGATCACAGAATAGATAGGGCTGCCGTGCTGCCCGGCGTTGGGGGAATCGAGATCATGAGAAAAGCGGCGGAGATTCTCGATCCCGAATCTTCTAAACTTGTAATTCAGAATGTACGTTTTCTAAAGCCGTTGAAAATATTCAAGTCTGAAAAATTTACGGCAGAAATCACTGTAGAGAGAATTTCCACCGGCCTCAACAAATTCAGGGCTCGGATATCGAGCCGGATGCTGGACAAACAGGGGCAACCTTTTGGAGAATCAAGAATTCACCATGAGTTGTACTTGGGAGAGGCATCGTCGTTTGATTTGCCTCAATTGGATCTTAATTCGAAGCAGACTGTTTTTGTTCCTGAGAAAGAGATTTACTCGAAGTTCTTCCACGGCCCGGCTTTTCAGTTTTTAGATTATGTTTCGGTTGAAAACAATGGGAGTGGCGCACGGTTTAGATTCAGGGACACTGAGCGAAGACCCGAAATATTCCCTGACCTTATTCCACCAGTCATTGAGGCTGCGTTTCAGGCGGGGGCGGCTATGTCGCTCGAGACCTTGGGTATCATGCCTCTACCGGTAGCGGTCGGGGAAGTCGTAATCCTTGATCCAGAAGGTCTTCCTGGCTGTGGAACAGTGATACCCTCTGAGATAGTAACCGGAGAATCAGATCAGGGCAGGACCAAGATCAAATTTGATTGTTCTGTAAATACAGCGGAAGGGACCCCTCTACTTTTCTTGCGGGGTGTCGAGATGATCGAACTTGAGAAAAGTAGCTCTTTTGCGAACAGGATTTTTGAAGAATTTTCCATTATCGATGAGCTTTTGGACCGACCGGAAGAGGACGATGAGAACCTGAAAACTTTTATCGACATTGATTTGGAAACCAGGCTTGCCAAAGCTTCTCCCAAAAGGAGAAAAGAATGGTCAGCGGGTCGGATGGTAATCAAGAAAGCTTTGAATCGCCTATTGTCCAACAATGGAAACAATCATAAAAACGGTAACACTATCAACATCTTTTCCACCACATTGGGTAAACCTACGGCGCGTTTCTCCGACAATCCCGATGAAGAGTTTGCCGAACTAGCTCTTAGTCATTCAAATGGTTTTGTGATGGTGTCAGTTGGAAAATCCGACGCATTTCAGGGAATCGGAGTGGATGTAGAAAAGGTTGAGAATCGAACGCAATCATGGTCAGAAGACTACTTCACTGAAACCGAGATTAACATGGCCTACGATTCGCCCAACAGCTCACGTCAACTGACTCGAATGTGGAGTCTCAAAGAAGCTTGTCTCAAGGCTTTAGGGGTTGGTTTACGATATGACCTGAAGGACGTTTCTGTGATATCGATGAATAAATTCGGAAGAGCTGAAATGTTATTTCAAAACGAAGTTGAAAAATATATTCAGGATAATGGGCTCCCAGAAATTGAAGCGCGTGTTGAAGATGTAGACGACCTAGTGGTGGCCCGGGCATTGATAAGGAGATAGGTTATTTGAATTGACCACGCTCATGCTGTGAATAGAATTGTTTTCTAGGACGCTTTGTTACATAATCAGGACATGATGAACCGACCGCCGGGAAGGGTTGAGGACATTCTTATTTTGTTCAGCTAGCCAGTATCTCTGACTGCTGCTTTGGAGTTTGCCGATTGTCTCCCAGATCAAATCTCGCTGCAGGTTTGTCCGGCAGCACTGACTTAATGGAACTTATTCCAGCTCCTTTGAGACACCTAGCCTGTGAAAAGGACATCATTCGACATTTTCAACAGGGCGATCTTATCCTGGACAGGGGCTCGTCCGCTGTAAGGGTGGTTTATTTAATTTCAGGAACCGCCGGGGTAGTTCTGAAGAACGACGACAACGAAAGAATAGTAGTTGATTCTCGAGGGCCGGGGGACATCTTCGGAGGAATTGAGTTTTTTACAGGGGTCCCGTGGCAATCTGACGCGGAGCTTATAGCCGATGAACAGGTAAAAGCTCTGGACATGTCTGTGGAAGATTTCGAAAAACTCCTAAGAGAAAGTCCTGATTTTATAGTCGGCCTCATAAAGAATCTCGTCCGCAAAATAATGTCTCTTGACCGAATCATGCTTAAAAATAAACTCAAGAGACGTTCCTTGCATTCATTGATCAGCCAGGAAAATCATATATTCCCTGATTACGTCATTGGGGAATATGTCAAACGCAACCTCAGTTCCCAGATAGACAACTTGGCCAACTGTGACGGACCAGCCATGATCATAGGAGAAAGTGGAGTCGGCAAAGAAGTCATCGCCCACCAGATATTCAAGAAGAGCCGCCATTGTAAGGAGGTTTTTCTTGTGCTCGATTTACACCGGACCTCAGAGAATCGGATAATAAGTCCATTCGATAGTGGCTCGGACAAATTGGATGAAAAAGCACTCACAGATAAGCAAATGAGGTTGCTCTTTGGGACAGAGGAACCGGGTAGAGATGGATCCATTAAGGAAACCGCCGGTTATTTTGAGTTGAGTGAGGACGGGACACTCCTTATCCGAGGAATTGAAAAACTGACACCCGTTTGCCAGATGAAATTGATGGAGGCAATTATAACAGAAACCTATAAAAGGTGCGGGGGGATGACTCAATTGCGGGCTAAGGTCAGATTAATAGCAACAACCAGACTGGCTCCCGTTGACATAGCGCTCGAAAATCACCCGCTTATCTTTGGTCTTTTGGAACGATCTATAACAATACCTCCTCTGAGGAATCGAAGAAGGGAAATCCCTGTCCTCATCCGTCATTATCTCAAGAAATATCAGACGGAACTCGGGCGAAATTTAGGCGAACTGCCAAAAGAAACTTTGAAGACTCTTCTCAATTATTCCTGGCCGGGAAATGATCTGGAACTCTCCAATACATTGAAAAGGGCTATCTTGGTATGTGAGCGGAGCGTGCTCCGACCTCAGGATATCTATTTCGACCTGCAAAGGATTCAAGGCAAATGGAAGTTTAATCTACTTAGATTTTCTTTTATCAAGAAAGCCATCTTGAGTCCACTTTATCCCGCTATGCTGCAAAGCGCCGTAACTCCATTCTTTTTCCTGATACTGTTACTCTTGTTTCTAGGTCCGTCTGATCCGATGCAAAACCCTGCAGCGCTTGTTAGTTGGGCTTTAGGATGGCCTATATTGATTGTTGGATCCCTTTTCTGGGCCCGATTCTGGTGCTCACTATGCCCGATAGGTGTTATTGCAAACCTTGCCAAGAAACTTGTGTCACTTGAAAGACCTTTTCCTGCGTTTCTGAAAAAGCATTCAGATTTCTTGATAGCAGGCGCCGTTCTTTTTATCATATGGTTTGAAACCGCCACAAATATCAGGAATTCTCCGATGATGCTCGGTATGCTTCTTATCGCGATGTTACTTTCAGCCATACTTATTTCCATGGTATATGAGCGTCAGTCCTGGTGTTTATATTTATGCGGTTTGGGTGGAATGGTGGGGGTTTTGTCCAAGACTTCCATTATCGAACTTCGCACCAACAGTAATGTCTGCATCTCGGAGTGTTCCTCGAATGAGTGCTACCTGGGAACTTCGGAAAGCGAAGGATGTCAATTCGGGCACGCTGGACCACGACTGAGAAGTAACAGGGTGTGTAGACTTTGCGGTCAGTGTATCAAGAACTGTCCTCACGGGGCCATAAACCTTAATTTACGGCCTCCTGGAGAAGAATTGTGGCAACTTAGCCAGAGACACGCAGGAACGGCGTTTCTTGTGCTAGGCATGATAGGTGGGTTGTTCAGTGAAATGGTTAGCAAGATGCCCGAATATAAGGCCATATCATCAGCCGCCTCGTTGCCTCCGGTTCTTTTTTTCAGTTTTGTTTTCTTGGCTGTCATAATCAGCCTGAACATCATGACTTTGGCCTCAGCCAAGATATCGTCTCAAGTTTTTGGTGACACGCTTCGACAGAACTATGCTCGCTTCGGCCTCGCTTTATTGCCCCTTACATTGTGCTGTTTCACTGCGTTTCACGTCTACTATTTTATTAACCTGGGGGTCCACATCCCGATTATCATGAGCAAGTATCTAGACATCGAGGCGCTAAGAAGTTTAGTAATCACGGTCGATCCCGAAACCACTCAAGCCATCCAGTATGTTATCATATTTATCGGGTTGTTCTGGACTCTATTGACCCAATTTAAACTTGGACAATGGAGTGAGAAAGAATGGACGAAGAAAATTCAGGGTGTGGCTCCACACGCCTTTGTAGCGATTATAATCTCCGCTCTAATGGTTAAGGCCATCGATGCCTTCTTTTACGCCGTGCATTGAATCATCCCTTATTCATAGAGTAAACCACAATAATTTTGTATATGTGTCTTTCAATGTTGTCAGTAATTGTTGCTCCACTTTCGGCGTTAAAACTGACATGAAACAACTTTTCAGGGTTCCAGAATATTCCGGAGAACAAACTTGGATCTTTTAGAATCAATTCAATCAACAATGGACAGGTTGGAGTCTGAGCTTATTCAGCAGCTTACAAGCCGAGTCCCCGTAGCTTTTGAAATCGGGGCTCATATAATGAATAGCGGCGGTAAGAGGATTAGACCGCAGTTGACAGTGATCTCGGCTAGAATGGGTGGATACACGGGAATGGACGCCATCAAGCTATCCGGGGCCATAGAATGCATACACACCGCAACTCTTTTACATGACGACGTGGTTGATTACGCTGAAACCAGACGTGGAAGACCAGCCGCCAATACTCTGTGGTCCAATGAGATGTGCGTCCTCGGAGGAGACTTTATACTGGCCAAAGCTTTTTCAGCTCTCACTTCTCTAAAAAACCTAAGAATTCTGGAAATAATGTCAAATACTACAGCAAGGTTGAGTGAAGGTGAATTGTTTCAGATGGCAAACATCGGAAATATCGATTTTTCTGAAGAAGATTATGTGCAGGTGATAACCGACAAGACTGCGGTCCTGATGGAGGCCGCGTGCCGATGTGGGTCGATCCTTGGAGGGCTTGATTCCGAAAAGGAGGAAGCCCTGTCAAGGTTCGGGTTCAATTTGGGCGTGGCGTTCCAGATAACCGATGACCTCATCGATTACCGATCAGACAAGGAAACCATGGGCAAGAATCCCGGTAAAGACCTGGAGGAAGGGAAATTAACGCTTCCTCTAATAACTGCATTGAAACTCGCCACTCACGATGAAAAGAAAGTCGTCAAAGAAATAGTTACCAGTGGATGTGTCTCTTCCGATGATTTCATGTGGGTCAAAAAATTCATTGATCGCCGAAACGGAATAGCCGAAACACTTGCTCGCAGCCAAAAATATCTGGTCAAGGCAGTTGATGGCCTTTCAATATTTGAGGATTCTGAAGAAAAGAGAGCGCTAATAAAGATCTCAGACAGAATCCTGCATCGAACATATTGAGGATTTATTGACACAAATGTGCTAGATTGATAAACATTTCGTCGGTAAGTCATTTGAGAGGAAATTCTATTGTGGTTTTAGTAGTCCGTTTGCTTTTACTGGCGGCATTGGTAGGGTTGGCGACGGGTTGTGTGTCCTTGTGGACGGCCGATGTCAAAGAGAAGAATGTATCGGCGGAAGAACTCTTCAAACAGGGCAAAGAAAAGATCAAGGATAAACATTACCAGGAGGGCATAAACATTCTGGAGAGATTAAAATCCGCTCATCCGGAATTCAAACAAATGCCCGAGGTTTATTTGGCCATTGCTGATTCCTTTTACGATGAGGGTTCACATGACAAGGCCATTGCCCGCTATCTCCAATTTATGGAGTTGTACCCAGGGGACAAAGAGGCTTCAAGGGCTCGGTACCAAATTGCAATGTCCTATTTTAATCAGATAAAGAACACCGACCTTGACAACTCAGTGGTTAAACAGGCCATTCGCGCCTTCAAGGCAGTTTCTGACGCTGCAGACCCAGGGGAATGGGGCAAAAAGGCCGAAGAAAAATCTCGCGAATGTCAGAGAAAATTGGCTGAAAAAGAACTGTACAAATCACGATCATATATTAGCCTTGGAAACTATAAAGCCGCAAGGATAGCCGCTCAAAGGGTAATTGACGAATATTCAAAACTTGGGCTGGATGATGACGCAAAAAAAATTCTCGACAAGATTAAGAATAAATAATTCCCACCGGTAAATTATTAAAGTCATTTCAAAAAGCATTGTGAATAGTTAGGGCTCAGGTTTTTTCAGCGCATGATCGCTGATAGGGCCTGATTGGAGGCGAATGGTGTTCAAAAAGAATATTCTGTGCATAGGGGCAGGTTATGTAGGTGGACCAACAATGGCGGTCATAGCTCGCCATTGTCCTGAATACCGAGTTGTGGTGGTCGACATAAATCATGACCGAATCATGCGGTGGAACTCGGATAATCTCCCGATATTTGAGCCGGGACTTGATGAGATAGTGTCGGCGGTTCGTGGTAGAAACCTATTTTTCAGGACAGATGTTGATGAGCAGATAGATGGCGCCGATATAATATTTGTCAGTGTCAACACACCTACCAAGACTTTTGGTCTAGGCGCTGGAAAAGCGGCGGATCTTCAATTTTGGGAAATAACGGCCAGACAGATTTTGAAAAATAGTTCCAAACCCAAAATAGTCGTTGAAAAAAGTACTCTCCCGGTAAGGACCGCAGCGGCGATAGGACGCATCCTGGATTCAAATGAGAAAAAAATTCATTTCGAGATTGTCTCAAACCCCGAATTCCTTGCTGAAGGGTCGGCTATCCGGGACCTTGAAACCCCGGATAGAGTCCTTATCGGCGCTAGAGAAACTGACTCGGGACAGGCTGCTCTGAAAGAAGTCGTAGATATTTACAAACATTGGGTACCAGAGGAAAGAATCCTTACTTCAAGCGTCTGGTCGAGTGAACTTTCCAAACTTGTGGCCAATGCGTTTCTCGCACAGAGAGTGTCATCCATAAATTCCATATCAGCTCTTTGCGAAAAGACAAACGCTGATATAGAAGAAGTCGCCAAAGCAGTAGGAATGGATTCCAGAATTGGTCCAAAATTTCTCAAGGCCGGTCTAGGTTTTGGCGGATCGTGTTTTAAAAAAGATATTTTAAATCTTACGTATATTGCGGAAAATTATGGCCTGACGGAGATCGCGAGATATTGGGAACAGGTCGTAGAAATTAATTCTTACCAGCAACGAAGGTTTGTGGACATCATAATTAAGCAAATGTTCAATACCATAGTCGGCAAGAAAATTGCGATATTTGGATTCGCATTTAAGGCTGACACCGGTGATACGCGAGAATCTCCGGCTATAAATGTCTGCCGGGGGCTTTTGGATGAAAGGGCCCAGTTGGCGATTCATGATCCAAAAGCTCTATACGGCGCAGCTAAAGACCTTGAAGAATACGCAGGCCAATTTACTCTTGAATCAGACCCCTACAGCGCCGCATCGAGAGCCCACGCCATTGTAATTGCCACAGATTGGTCCCAATTCGCTTCATTGGATTATGCTAGAATTTTTGAGACCATGGAAAAACCCGCCTTCATTTTTGACGGGAGAAATCTGCTTGATCACAAAGCACTTTACCAGATAGGTTTTTCGGTTCACCGCATAGGGAGGCCACCTATGTCGAGGCTTTAGACTTCTGAAAACACATTTGTCAAAACAGGAAAGGACACGGATATTGTCCCGTGTCCTGTTGGTTCAAACTCATAAGAAATTTTTCAATTACGAAAAATTTGACTTTTAAGCAATCAAGGCAATTATTTGTAAACGCCTTCCACTACCTGCTGACGTATCACCTTTTTGTTCAACTTGCCGACACTCGTCTTTGGAATCTCCTGAACGTGAAAGAACTGATCAGGAATGGCCCATTTTGATATGGCGCCTTTGTCGGCCAGCCCCTTCATGAAATCTCGTAGAGTGTCCTCTGAAAAAGTCTGGTCAGGCTTGATTACTACGAGAGCTACCGGGCGCTCACCCCACTTCTCGTCAGCAACGCCAATCACCGCTACCTCGGAAACAGTTGGATGCTGGCTTATAAGACTTTCAAGCTCAAGAGATGAAATCCATTCACCGCCGGTCTTGATGACATCCTTAAATCTATCGGTTATTCGGACATAGCCCTCTGAATCTATATTGGCCACATCCCCTGTGTGTAACCATCCACCCTTCCAAAGTTCTTCCGACTTTTCCGGTGATTTGAAATATCCCTGAGTCAACCACGGAGTACGAACCACTATTTCTCCTGTAGTGACTCCATCATGCGGGACCTCTTTACCCTCCGCGTCCACAACCTTCAAGTTCACGAAAGGAGTGGGTAAGCCAGTTTTTGTGATTATATCCAATTTCTGCTCAGGGCTCCATCCCGCCATCTTTGGCTTCAGGTTTGCGGCCGTTAGAAGCGGACAGGTTTCCGACATGCCGTAAGCGGCTATAATTTCTATTCCCAAATCCATCGCCGCTTTTGCCAGGCCTATTGGAAGGGCCGAACCACCGATGACGACTTTCCAATTGCTTAAATCAACCTGTTTCGCTACGGGGCTGGTCACAAGCATGTGAAGAATTGTCGGAACACAGTGTGAAAAAGTGACTTTCTCGCTCAGAAGTAGTTTGAGCAACATTGCGGGCTCGTATCTTCCCGGGTAGACCTGCTTGCATCCCAAAAGTGTGGCTAGATATGGAATACCCCAAGCGTGAACATGGAACATCGGCGTTATGGGCATGTAGACATCGGCCGACTGGAACCTCACTATGGACGAGAACCCGGAGAGCGCCATTGACATGTCGAAAGTATGCAGCACTAGCTGCCTATGACTGTAATAGACGCCTTTGGGATCACCGGTTGTTCCAGTAGTGTAGAACAACGTAGCCATGGTGTTTTCATCAAAATCAGGGAACTCAAAATCTGCGGACGCTCTTGCCAGTAAATCCTCATATTCGCCCGCAAGCGCCACTGTTGTTTTTGGGCTTTCGTCGCTGTCTTTGAGTAATATGATCTTTTTGACGGTCTTCAGTTCACCGATTATGGACTCAACTATTGGCATGAACTCTTCATTGACCATTAGCACTGTATCTTCGGCGTGGTTGACAGTGTAGATTATCTGTTCAGTGGAAAGTCGAACATTGATGGTGTGAAGCACCGCTCCCATCATTGGAACGGCAAAATAACACTCGAGGTAACGATGCGAATCCCAGTCCATTACCCCTATAGTGTCATCAGGCCCTACCCCCATCTTGGTCAAGGCTGACGCCAGTTTATTTATTCGTTGGTACAGGTCCCTGTATGTCATTCTGAACTTGTCTCTGTAGACAATTTCCTCATCCGGCGAATACAGGATTGGAGTGATCAAAATATTCTTGATCAAAAGTGGATAGTCATACGCGCTAGGTGTCCTCTGAATTAATCTTGGCTGATTTGCCATCGTGAAACTCCTTGGATTTTCTTAAACAAGCGATTCCTTCGTTCTTGTCCTCAAATTGTTCCCTAAAGGAATCAAAAAAACCTTTAGCGCAAAGTCTGTGCGCCAAAGGTTTTATCCTAACGAGATTGATTGAGATGTCAACGAAATTCAAAACGAAATCAATCTACATTTTTACCAAAAAAATAGGGATGTTCGACCGATTAGATTTGAAAAAATGATTCTTCGAATTCCGGATTGTTCACATATTTTTTCATAAAAAACGCGGGGAACTTGTCGAGATTCATTAGTATGTCAGGTTTGATTTCGATTCCACTCTGAGCCAAAGCTTCTATTATTTTGTCTGGAGATGGAGGACAAGTCTTGACAAAAATGGTGTCTTTGAGTTCAGGGTTCTTCTTGTTAGCCTCAAAAAGACATTTTCCAATCATTATTGACTTCTTGCTCGGGGTTGGTTTCATCAATTTGCCGGTCAGCACCTCAACATTTGGCCAGGAAGACCCCTTCCAAGACATGGCGATGGAGGTCAACACCGCCCCCGTCAATAAAGAACAATAGGTACAGAGGCTCGTGTCATATTTAGGATATGAGATTCCGCTTATACCCATTTTAACAAGAGGCATGGGAAGAGTGTTGTCCTCGTTGTAGGGGAATGTGTAATCATGAAAGGACACCACAGATTCAACGTCCACGCCTGTAGTTTGTATATCCGACATATCCAAAGGTTTTGAATAGAATTGGGCGGCGTGCGCCAGATGTGGAACCTGTTCCGGCGTATATCCGAGGATCTTTGCCCCGACAAAATCCGCCGACAAAACATCCCAGGAAGCTATAAGAAGATTGGTCCTCCTTGCCTTTCCATCAAATCCCGGGCCTCTTTCATTCGAATATATTCCATCAATCACTGTGAGCATTCGGGGAAATTTCTGAATGAGTCTGGAAACATAGAAATGCAAATCTTTGTCTCCGTCCACATTGTGGCATTTCTTGCGCGATTTGATATCTATGGTTCCCTTAAGATTTTTGACTCCGAGACTTACAACCGCCTGGGCGTGTGTTTTCAACACCGGCAGATTTATTACCACATCACTGTTGAGTATATCCGTGTTGAAATTCAGAGTTACTCCATCCCCCACATCCACTTTTTCAAACGGACGTTCAAAAACTTTCACGCACTTTATGCCATATTGTTTTTCGAGTGACCTGTATCCCAGATACCGGTAGGCGTCCTCTTGAGTTTCCCTGTCCTTGGGATCAAGAACTACTGTTCCTTCGCCCAGAGTTATTTCATTTACTCCATGTTCTTTCAGAAGCCTGACAATATCAGCCACAACCCTGGAGGTGGTAATTACCCCCCACTTTGGAAAAGCAACACCTCTACTCCAGAAAACAATATTAGGTTTGATAAAAACCCGATCCGACTTCGAAATCCGATTTAAGCCACCAGCAAGTTCAATGACTTCTCGGACAGAATCAACAGTAGCGTCGTACCTGGCCACTCCTACAACATTCATCCCCATAAAAAACTCCTTATGAGCAAATGGTTCCGCTACGCCAAATTCTCTGAAATCTAGTCAGCAAAAAATTTGTCGTCAAAATTCGCAGTCAACCCGTCCTCTTCAGAAAGCCTTTCTATCAAACCATAGGTCTTGATTAATTCGTAAAGGAAAAAATATTTCATCGTCATTATCTTGCCGATATAAAAATCCTGGTCAGATTGGCTCAACTTCCTCTCTAATTGCTTCGAAGCCGCAATCCCCTGCTTCAGCCACTGCCAGGCTACTGCAATTATCCCGAAAAATTCAATATATAGAGTTGAATCCTCGAGGTAATCCTCGTTGTGCCCTGAAGATGCGAGCATCATTAATCCGTAGGTTACTTCTCGCAATGCGTTGATTTCATGCTGAAGTTTTTCGGCGTATGGTTTAAGATCAGGTATTTCGCATGCTACACTTATTGTAGAGCAAACTTCTTCCAGAAAAAGCATGAATGCTTTGCTGTCATGCATTACAACTTTTCGGCCCAACAGGTCCAGCCCCTGTATTCCGGTTGAACCTTCATGAATTGGGTGGATACGAATATCCCGGTAAAATTGTTCCAGGGGAAATTCGTCACAAAAACCGTACCCTCCCAAACACTGCAAACCTTGACTCACTGACATGACCCCCATCTCGGACGGATATGTTTTCGCCGCAGGAGTCAGCAAGTCAAGCAAGAGGCTAAATTTCTTTTTTTGATCGCCAGTGGTAACTCCGGCCATGTCTGAGTAAAGACAACACTGCAAAACCAGTGACAACGATCCTTCAACAATCGACCGCTGGAATAGGAGCATTCGCCGCACGTCGCTGTGTTCAATTATGCGAATCGGCTCTGAATCGGGATTTTTGTCCGACAATCTTCGCCCCTGCCTTCTTTCCTTGGTATACTCTAGTGACGCATAGTAGGCGGCCGAGGCTATAGCCGCTGCGCCAATTCCAACCGCCAGCCTGGCTTCATTCATCATCTGGAACATGTATGACAGGCCCTTATTGGCCTCTCCAACAAGGTATCCGTGACAGTCATTGTTCTCGCCCATGCTCAACTGCACTATCGGCGCTCCGCGATAACCCAGCTTATGATACAGGGCCGAGACATTAACGTCGTTTGGAGAGAGATTACCGGATTCATACCGGCGTTTTTTCGGAACGACGAAAAGTGACACGCCTTTAACACCCGAAGGGGCGCCCTTAATTCGAGCCAGCATCAAATGAACAACGTTTTCCACCGCATCATGATCCCCGGCTGAAATGAATATCTTTTGCCCTTTGATAAGAAAGTGGTTTTCATCAGTCAGGATAGCCTGAGTCTGAATATCCCCAAGTGAACTGCCGGCCTGAGGCTCTGTCAGAGCCATTGTGCCCTGCCACTTCCCTGAGAATATACTGGGAATGAATTCCCGTTTGAGTTGATCTGAACCGAATGACTCGATCAGGTGGGCGGCTCCGTACATAAGTAGTGGATAAACAGATGCGGAATAATTGGCCGCTCCAAAGATAAAATGGCATGCCGAGGTAACCGAAAAAGGCAATTGCTGCCCATCAGCTTCATAGGACGCGTTTGCGGCTATCCAGCCACCTTTTCCGCACTCCTGGATGAATTCTTTGACTACAGGGTGAACATGAACAATCCCATTCTCAAAAGTGGGCTGATTCTTGTCCATTTCCTGCAGACTTGGCAGGAGTAAATTCCTTGCGATCTTGTGAGCCGTATCCAAAGCAAGATCAAAAGTATCCCTGGAGTGTTCGGAATAGTGATCAAACTGCGTCAGGTTTTCTATGTTCAGAACTTCATGCAGTAAGAACCTCAAGTTCCGCATACTGACAAATTTGTCTGTCATGTTACGTCCTTTCAATCTTGATTATAGAGCTTAATGAAAGATATGGAATTCTGTCTACTGAAAAGATTGCTATTCCTAAAAAATCCTCAATTCAAATCAAGAAGGCCGCCCAAATCACCGAAGCGGCACGCTGGTTGTGAGAAACTACAGTAGTGAATATTTAAACTTTCAGGAAAGGATTATTGATTAGGATTGCAGGCGAATATGCTACAGGAAAGAATATACAAAGCAGTCTCGGGACCTTGGCGGTCCCGAGAATCTAAGCCATTGACGGAGATTAAGGGTTACATTCCCTTGGTAAGTTTGTCCCAGATGGAAATAATATCAGTCTTGGCGCTATCCTTCTTTTCATCTATTTTCTTGGTCAAGGCTGACATCTGCTCTGATAAAATATTAACTTTTTCTGAAACTTCCTTGCCGCCTCTTTCTGTAAGAGATTTTATGGCCTCACTAGCCTCCGTTACATAATTTTTAGCTCCACCCCATTCTTTGTTTTCGATGCTCTTGAGAGCCTCCCACACATACGACCGTGCTCTCACGACTGGAGCGTCCCATTCATCATATTCAAAAATGACGAGCCTGTTCTGTATATCGGCAAGCGACTGGTTTGCGGCTTCAGCGTCCTTGGTTTCTAGAGCCTGAGCAGCCTTCAGAAGATCCAGTTTCGTTTCTCCAACATCAAGTGACGCTTTGGTGAAAACAAAATCCATATCTACGGGAACAGAAGAGTTCTTTGCCGTTGCCTGCGCTGCGGATTCTTTTTTGGCCTGTTTAATGGGCTGAAGCACATACTCTGTTTGATCAAGTTCAGCAAAAATAGGGACTACCAATTGTTCCACGACACGTTTGTCTTCGTAGGTAATGTCTCCGGATTTTATTTTGGCGACAACTTCATAGGTAGGGGCTGAGTTCTCAATTATCTTAACGAGGGTCAAGCTTTTTTCGACGTGCCCCTTTGCAGCGTCAATGTCCTTTTTTCTGATATCGCGCCTAGCCAAATGCACGTGAGTCAGGATTCGACCGGCAGCCTCGGATAAGGCCCTGAATTCATTGTCGGTAAGTTTTTTCTTCGGTGCAATCTTGATATCGGAAGTAATGGTTTCATCAGCCAAAGCTTGCTCAACGCTAAGAACGCTAGAACATAGGACACTTGCGCAAATCAGCGGGATGTACAGCCAAAGCCTTCTTGATGTCATAAAGTTGTCCCCTTTCGTAACCAGTTTAATGCATTAACAGGCTCCACAAAAACAACATTCCCAATATTCAGGCCTGTCTTAGCTAACGACAAGCAAAACGGATTTAGGTTCTCACCGAATTACTTCATCTCGGTGATTTTAAAAATCTGTTTACCACATGACGCGCTATTGCGGGGGCTGAGGTGAATCCAGGGCTGTCTATTCCTGCAAGATGAACAATATCGTCGTATAATCTGTCCCTGGAAATATAGAAGTCTGGGTAACCATCAAGTCTGGCCTGTATACCTCCAAAATTTGGCGTCAGGTCAACAGCTTTCAGACCAGGAAAGAAACAACCCGTGTCATGAACAAAGCTCTCAGGTTCAGGCATAGGGGTCTGGAAATCGTCATCACTATTGACGACTGTCAACCGGGGACCGACCATCACGGTGTCACCTATGACGAAATTACCGTCAATGATATCAAACATCGGAGTCAAATGAACTCCGACAGTGCTCTGAAAACCAAATGGAGTCTTGACGGTCCTGGGAGTGGGATAGACATTTGTGCCCTTCAAATAGAGATCACCGCGCGCTTTTCGGTTGAACTTCATGGAATCTCCCCGAATCAAAGCTGTCTTAAGTGGAAAATCAATGTCTACCATCCTGGCCAACGACACAGCTTTAACACCCCCGGCGTTAATGATCTTTTGAGTTTCCACCCAATCCTCGGAACCATCCCGATAGCGTATCTCGATCCTTAATTTTCCCTGTTGCGCATCTATGGCCACAACTTCGGTCCCTGTCATAAACTGCACACCCTGATTGGATGCCAGAAAATAGACTTGTCGAAGTAGAGAAGTAGGTTCAAAGACACCGGATGATGGAATCAGGAGCGCTGACCCAGCCTTGACATTCGGTTCAATTTCTCTGGCCTCTTCCGCTGTTATCTTTCTTACGTCAGGAACATTGTTTTGGAAGGCCCGTTTTTCATAAAGGTCAAGTTCCCTGTCTTCCTCCTCAGTTAGCGCAACCATTAGTTTGCCGACTTTTATGAATGGCAGGGAATATTGAGCGCAGAAATCCTCCCATATTCGGTTTCCTTCGACACACAGCCTAGCTTTCAGAGGGCGAGTGTCGGAATCATAGTTGATACCCGCATGATTGACCCCGGAGTTACGCGATGACTGGTTTTCTCCAGTTGTGATTCCAGGGTTTTTTTCAAAGAGGAAGACGTCTTTCTCGCTCCTGGAAAGTTCCAGGGCTATCCAGCAACCTACAATTCCGCCACCTATTATTGCTATGTTTATTTTCTCAGACAACAAGAACCCCTCAATTCAGCAAGTCATGGAAAGAATATGCGCTTGAGCGATACATTCCCTGATTAGTTTGTAGAAAATGTTTTTGACCAGGTAAACTCTATTTTCGGGCGAAAAATCTATGTAGCTTTCTATTTTTTCCGGACCATCTTTTTCATGTTTCTATTGCACCAGTGTCAAAGCTCATTGCGCCATCGTCCACAGGATTCAATGGAATGGAAAACTGGTGCAATAAACGAAAAACCAGTCGCCACTGATCTTCAAACTACGGTGCCCGATCTACGCTGTACCCAATCATTTATCCTCGATCAGACACTTTATCCCTTCAATCAGAACATTAAAACTGTTAGACTTATTGTTATCCAGATCCAGATGACGCGAAATAGCCCGAGACCCTGCGACCTTCTGATAACGCTTTCCGGTAATTCGTATCAATTCCTGGGAAGGACTTGCGACACTATCCGGCGCCCTATATTTCTTCTGACGTTGTCGCTGGCTCAAACCATTTAGGGAAAGACCGGCCTCAACTGCAGCCAGGTCACCCAAGTAGAAGCTTTCCAGTTCATGGCAAGCTATACGGACCAAGCAATCAGGTTTCTCGGCTTCCTGACATAGCTGTAGCAACTTTTCTTTAATCACCCGGCAATCACCAGAGTCCTGATCTCGGATAACCACAAAAGCGCTGGCCGGTCTTTTCCAGCCTCTAATTCTTTTGCTGAGTCTTTTTTCAAGGTCGCTTTTGCCTTGGAAGGGTAGGATCTGGTAAGCCACATTATCGGAGTTTCCCGTCGCCTCCAAAAGTCGCGGCATTAGAGCATCGAGCATTTGTTCCGCAGAAGGTTCTTCCACAAGAAAAACCAAGGTTTTGTCACGGATTAACTCCTTCAAACAGGCCTTCCTGCCAGAGATAACCCATCTTCTCGGCCCCATCAGCCATGTATGTGGCAATTTGCAAATCGTCACGGGCACGCTTAACCTTGGTGTAGCCATCTCGTTTGATCAACCAGAATACTTCGTCAAGTTCAACTGCGTTTAAAAAATCAGGAGAATGCGTCGAAACAAAAACCTGACCGCCACGGTTCGCATACGTCCTGAATTCTTCGGCTAGTTCGCAAAGGAGTTTAGGGTATAACTGGTTTTCAGGTTCTTCTACACACAGAAGCGGGTGTGGGTTCGGATCATACAGCAAAGTCATGTAGGCCAACATTTTTATGGTACCGTCCGAGACGTAGCGGGCAAGAAAAGGGTCCTCAAAAGAGCCATCCTGAAATTTGAGCAATACACGTCCTTCTTCGGTAGTTTTTGATTCAACGTTTGTTATTCCTGGAACTCGATCTTTGAGTTTTTCAAGAATGTTATCAAAGATTTCTTTGTGCTGGTTGTATAGATACTGAATCACCAGTGAGAGGTTCTCGCCTTCACGAGACAGATGTTCCGCATAGCCAGCTTCCTGCTCTGGTCTGGCTTTGCTGATGTGAAAATCTGAAATATGCCAGTTTTCAATAAGATCACCTAACGCTACCACAGCAGGGAAACGTTCAAACTGAGCCAGACCCTTGATGGCCAGGATATCGGGAGACTTGAGTTTTTGTTCTTCCCGTTTTAAATCACTTTCTTTCTCGACGCTTTCCATCTCGTTTGTGACCGCAGTGCCAGCTCCTGACGAAAAATTAAGAAAATGCCACGGCTTGCCTTTGCTACCTCTACGGTATTGAAGAACTTCCTTTGTTATTATTGCGCGACCATTTTGCTCATCGATTTCGAGGATGTATGTTGCCAAAGGAGTTTGCTGCTCCCGACGATATTTCAATTCTATCCCGATTGGCCCACTTGAGTTACGGCTGCGAACTTCCTGAAAGCCTCTACTTCCACCCAATTTGGCGAGGGCGGTCGTTACATTAGATTGCAGTGCGTCACGCAGAAACCCAAATAAAGAGAATAACGTAGACTTACCACTCCCGTTAGCTCCCACAACTACGCAGAAGTTTGGGATACTTTTCATTTCCACGTCTTTGAAGGCCTTAAAGTTCTTCAACTTAATGGATTCTATTTTCATGGTTTTGCTCGCAACTAATTTTCATCGATCAGGTTGAATGTCGTATGAACCACTTCCGGTCAGTCTTTTCGGCTATACCAACGCTCTACAAAATGTAACGCTGTCTAAGCAGTCCTGAGAGTTGCGGGATCACAAAAGATTCAGACCACTCAAAGAATTATAAGGTACAAACTGTATCACCATTTTTAAAAACGGTAATTGGTCCATCATGAGACACTACCAAACCAAGACAATTATGGTTCTTGCTGAAACTTTTAGCTGAGTTGTGACGTGCACCACCATCATTTGGATTCTCATTTCGGGTCATAGGCAGAATAACGCCAGCAAACTTAGGTACTAGGTTCCTATCAATGAATAGAGCACCGTCGGTTTGACTAAGCCTGTCTAGCATTTCAAGAATATTCATCGTATAGTTTTTCCTACCTAAAACGGGAAAAACCGTGGACACAGGAATTGATTTTAAAAAATTCTGTTCTAAACCCGTCGAATTCGACGGGATTAAAATCAGGGTTGTTCAGGTGCTCCCAGATACCTAAGAACTCAATGGTATTACGGTTTCTAAGCCAGTTTCTAATTAAATCGTCTGTCCTGTCCGAACTCTTATACTTTGCTATATCGGTTATGCAGATATAATCTTCTTCATTCCATGTATGGACAGTGATTTCCTTTTCCAATACATCGATTTTAGCCATGGCTATATCTCTCAAACGTTTAAGTCAAATGTTTGTAACGGTTCTACCACAGGAGTTTCCGGTTTCCTGTTGAATAGATTCCGATAAAGAAATTATTACTGTATCGTCCTTGCTTCTCAATCGGCGTCTTCTGTCCCTATTAGATTTCCGTTATGATCCCGGATCGGTTTTTGACCCTGCCCGTCGTAAGTCTCTGTCCGAATGATGTTTTCGTGCCGATCAAAAACGGTAGTTTATGCCCGCTCCTTGTTACAGTTTCAACCAGTTATTGTTTTACAAAAATGAATTATAGCTGATGATATAACAAAGACGCTCCGATCAACATATTTTTATTACTCACAAGAGGCCCTCTTGAGCCATTTTCGCTCACGGAATCACCTTGGTTTTCGATTCTAATTCCGATATGTGTCAAATAAGGACACACGTAATGGAATTATTTTTTTCTAAGCAAAAATTTTTCTCAAAGGGAAAAAATTTCTCCCGCGACGGTTGAAATGACACCAGATAGGACATGGGAAAGCGTCAAAAAGCATTGCTGAAATAACGTGAGAGGGGTTCAGGGCGTGACGTGATCGCGCGAATCCGTTAGTGAAGCCACCGGGGTCAGAATATAGACTTGCCCGTACTGTGAAGCCCCATTCAAGTCCCCTCGCCGCAGAGCGTCCCTAGCCTCGTCAAGCCTTCCTTGTCATCCCGGTAAGGTATGGCGACCACCCGTCATTCGTGTAAACAAGCTCAACATCAACCTCGGCAACATATATCCCGTGGCGCACAAGTTTTGTTTCATGTTGTTTGCCCATTCACGTCTTCTCAAACTGAAAGGGATTCCTTGACATATCTGACAACTTTGCTGAATGATTTTCTCGCTCAATAATCCTGGCCTGCCATCCTGATTCGACCATGTGTCAAAATCACCTTGCCTTTAGCGCATCTTGATGTTATTTTAGGATAAGAGCTAAAGTTAAAATAAAGTAAACCTTATTTTAGGTTTGATGCGGACCGATGAAACGAGGACTCCAAGGCCGTTACGAAACCATCTCTACGACAGGTGAGATAGCTCAGGCCTTCATCCCTGCCCCTCTACCGCCGATTCCTTCCATAGTGTGGGAACCGCGACTACGCGACAAATACGACGAGGCGCTTTTAGCGCTGGGCCGTTTGGATAGCGTCTCCACGCTCCTTCCTGAAACATCCCTTTTTCTCTATATGTACATCCGCAAGGAAGCTGTGCTCTCTTCAATGATTGAAGGGACACAGTCGTCTCTTTCGGACCTGCTGCTATTTGAGCTGGATCAGGCGCCGGGTGTTCCTGTCAGTGATGTGCTGGAAGTCAGCAATTATGTTTCCGCCCTGAATCACGGTCTGGACCGTTTGAAAAAAGGGTTTCCGTTGTCGGCTCGACTGATCAGGGAGATCCATGGTGTCCTTTTGTCCAGGGGACGCGGCAGTAATCAGACTCCAGGGGAATTCCGTCGCACTCAGAACTGGATTGGCGGCACACGACCCGGTAACGCAACGTTCGTTCCACCACCGGCAAAGGATGTTCCGGCGTGCATGGGTAAGCTCGAATTGTTCCTCCACGATCAACCTAAATCGACACCGATTTTGCTCAAAGCAGCCTTGTCTCATGTTCAGTTCGAAACTATTCACCCATTCCTGGATGGTAATGGTCGTGTTGGCCGCTTATTGATCACTTTGTTGCTATGCGCCCAATCAGCGCTGCGTGAGCCAATACTTTACCTTAGCCTGTATTTCAAGATTCATCGCCGGCATTATTACGATCTGTTGAACAGTCTGCGCCTGACCGGAGACTGGGAGGCTTGGCTTGATTTTTTTGCCGAGGCAGTAATTGTGACCGCAGGACAAGCTCTGGAAACGGCTCAGCAGCTTCTCGATTTATCTAAAAGGGACCGTGACAAGATCAGAACCCTTGGAAGGGCAACGGCCTCATGTCTGGCACTGCATAGGGAATTGATGGAGCACCCTATTGCCACTTCGGGCCGCTTGGTGGACAAGTGCGGTATCTCCCCGGCCACGGTCAACAAGGCCCTTGGGCACCTGGAACGCCTTGGCGTCGTGAACGAGATCACTGCTCAGAAACGTAATAGGGTGTTCAGTTATGCTGGGTATTTAGAGATCATGAATCAGGGGACGGAACTGCCCGTCAGATAGAGCGCCTTATTATGTAAAAAGATGACTCATTTCATCCGGAATCCTGAATGATGAGTCAACTTCATGATGGAGTCTTTTAAAAAACCCTAATGATTTGTGGTGCCTGAGGACGGACTCGAACCGTCACGGGGACATGCCCCAAGGGATTTTAAGTCCCTTGTGTCTACCAATTCCACCACTCAGGCTTATGGGAGTAGGACTCCCGGGCAGGAAAAAAGCTGTTGGTCAATTCTAATGATGCGGTCTGGAATGTCCTCCAGCCATTACATATATTACATTTTTATCCGACGGATTAGAAATAAAAAATGCCTCATCCTCCTTGACATGTGTTGCGTGACCCGCTTCCAGGACCAGTTTTCCCTTTTCATTTTCAATTATCAGTCGGCCGTCAACCGCCAGAAGTATCTCTTCGTGCCCTTCCCCTGGTTTCACAAGGCGGTCTCTTTCGTCGGGCGCCAACATCCCAAAAATCAAATAGCAAGCGTGAGTGTGGAGGTCCTTCATTCCAAGCACATACTCCCCACCCTGTTCCTTAGCTAGTCGCTTAACATTAAAAAACTTCATCTCCGTCTCCATTACTCATGAAGTGTGACCTTCTGTAATGTTATACTTTCAAGAAGCGTCAAGGTCAAGTGTGCTACTCCTGCAATAGTTTTGCCACGACCTCGATGATAAACATTTTAAGATTAAGTCATAACGGGCCCTGAATGCGGATTTAACGGCCACGCGTCGGCTGTAATTAAGGGCTTCAGTCATGACGGCGCCTGCAAGGTTATGCGTTCAAACGCGAATCATCATGAAGGGCCTCGGTTCCAAGGATTCTTGGCTTGACATGTATTGGTCTCAAGTTTAAAATCTGTCGAAATTTCCTGATGTCGTCCGATTGATGAGATATTTTGTTCCGGTGAATTTCTTCGATTGAAATTCATTTTTAGCAAGCGTATCCTTACGAAGTTATGTTAGTTGGCCTGTCTGGGGGCTTCCGACAAGAAATTAAGTCCTGTTTTGTGATTTACAAGTCCCCGATGTTTCCCATTCGTTTTAGGGCCAACAGTTTCAAACTCCTAATTTGATACTGGGAAATCAGAATGAATCCTCAAACTTCAGTTTCGCAGAAAGTTGGATCAGAGCCCATGTCGGGAGATCTGATGTCGGTGATCAATCAGTGTTACCAATGCGGCAAGTGTTCAGCGGGGTGTCCGGTCGCGTCCGAGATGGATCTTATGCCTCACCAGCTTGTGCGTCTGGCTGTATTGGGAGAAGTAGACAAGATAGTGGCGTCCAAGAGTATATGGCTGTGTTTGACCTGCCACACATGTGGGGCGAGGTGTCCCAACGGGATTGACGTGCCGGCGCTACTTGACCCGATAAGACATAACATCCTGAGGAGCAAGGCCATGGTGACGGACCCGAAGGTGGCCATTTTCCACAAGACGTTCATGGATACCGTCAAGAGATTCGGCAGGGTATATGAGTTGTTCCTTGTTGGGATGTACAAGTTCAGGACCAAGACTTTCATGGATGACATGGAGCTTGGATGGAACATGTTTCGCAAGGGCAAGCTTCATCTTTTGCCACAGAAGACGGGGAACCTTAGTGAAGTTAAAGAGGTGTTCCGGAAATCGGCAATGAAGTAAGGGTTTATCCTTATAAAGAGGAAATACAATGGAATTCAGTTATTATCCCGGATGTTCGCTAAAGGGTTCGGCCCAGGAGCTTGATGAGTCTTTCAGGAACTGTTCTGAGAAGATCGGCGTAGTATTGACTGAGATCCCTGACTGGACATGTTGCGGGGCGTCTTCGGCTCACATGGTGGATGCGTATCTTGAGACCGCGCTTCCGGCTCGGGACCTTATAACGGCTGAGCGTATGGGCAAGGATGTGGTGGCGCCATGCGCAGGCTGCCACGTACGCATGCGTGCGGCGTCACAGCATATACTCAAGGACAGTGAACTGCAGAGGCAGTTTCCTTTCAAGGGAGAGATAGACATTATATCCGGCATGGACATGTTTCATAAGCCGGAGCTTCTCAAGCTGATCAAGGAGAAGAAGTCCAGACCACTGGAAGGGTTGCGTGTGGTTCCTTATTACGGCTGTCTGGCGGTTCGTCCGGTAGAGGTGGTTGAGCCTGAGAATTCAGAGAATCCCACCCAGATGGACGATATTCTTTCAGCCCTTGGAGCTGAAGTGTTGAGTTGGCCTTATAAGACAGACTGTTGCGGCGGTTCATTGGCCCTGACAAAAACCGAAATGGTTGTGAAGCTTTCCCGCAAGCTTATAGATATGGCTGTCACAGTCGGAGCTGACGTAATGGTAACCATGTGCCCGATGTGCCAGGCCAACCTTGACACAAGGCAGGCCGATATATCAAAAGCCGCTGGCAAAGTGTATCACATGCCCGTCATGTATCTAACAGAATTGATCGGTGTCGCTTTCAATGATCCTAAGACAAAAAGCTGGTTCGAAAGACACATCGTCTCTCCAGTGCCGGCATTGGCCAAACGTGGCCTGGCCTGAGAAATATTTTCCACAGACTCGGGCTTGTAGAATAGTGGCCCAAGTCCGACTCGCAAAATGACACACAGAGCGAGTCACGACCCGGAGTTTAAGGTGAGCAGCAAAAGAATTGGCGCAGTAATGACGATAGGAGGAGGAATCGGAGGGGTCCAGGCGTCACTAGACCTGGCTGAATCCGGTTTCAGAGTATATCTGGTGGACGAAAAGCCTTGCATCGGGGGCGTCATGGCTCAGCTCGACAAGACTTTTCCGACCAACGATTGCTCCGCGTGTATATTCTCCCCCAAGCTTCAAACTCTCGCACAGAACCCCAATATCGAAATAGTGGCGTACAGCCACATTGAGGGAATCGAAGGGACCGCCGGCGATTTTCGAGTCAAGGTTAGGCGCAAAGCCAGATATGTAGACCCAGAAAAGTGCACATCATGCGGCGCCTGCGCCCAGAAATGCCCGACTAAAGTCCCTAATGAGTACAACTTCGGGCATGACATCAGGAAGGCCATTTATAAGGATTACGCTCAGGGTATTCCTTCCGTTTACACGATTGATCCCTCCCATTGCCGTATATTCAAAGGCAAGAAGTGCGGCGTTTGCGCTAAGGTATGCCCATCGGGAGCAATTGATTACGAGCAGCAGGACGTCATTGAGGAGTTCGAAGTAGGGGCGGTTATTTTGGCCCCTGGGTTTGAGCTTTTCGACACCTCAAAGGTGTCCGAATATGGTCATGGCATTGCGCCAAACGTCGTTGTCAACCTTGAGATGGAACGAATCCTGAGCGCTTCAGGCCCTTTTACCGGCGTGGTTACCCGACCATCCGATGGCCGGCATCCCAAGAAAATTGCATGGATCCAGTGCGTGGCTTCGCGTGACCGAAGAAAGGGCATGCCTCACTGCAGTTCGGTCTGTTGCATGGCCTCGATCAAACAGGCCGTCATAGCCAAGGAACATGACGCTTCAATTGAACCTACCATTTTTTATATGGATATCCGCGCTTACGGCAAAGATTTCGACAAGTACTATGAAAAAGCCAAATCAGAGGGTGGAGTAAGATTTGTCAGGTCAATGGTAAGCCGCGTGGTGGAAGATCCGGTTACTCACGATCTCGACATCACTTTTCTGGATTCCGAAGGGAAACTGCAAACAGAAACCTTTGACCTGGTTGTCCTGGCCGTCGGCATCAAACCATCTGAAGCAGCCGTCGAGACAGCGCGAATCCTTAATGTCGATGTCGACGCCGAGCAATTCTGTGTTACCGGATCCTTTGAACCGGTTAATACTTCAAGTCCGGGTATTTTCGTGGCAGGAGCTTTTCAGGCCCCGAAGGACATACCGCAAACTGTTGTCGAAGCGTCGGCCGCTGCCGGCGTGGCTATCAGGATGCTCGTGGACCAGAGGAATACCCTGACCTTGAAGAAGGAATTGCCGCCTGAGAAGGACGTTTCAGGACAGGATCCCAGAATCGGGGTTTTCGTTTGCCGATGCGGTATTAACATTGCCTCGACGGTTGACGTTCCCGGCGTTGTCGACAGAATTCGTGAACTCCCGGGCGTGGTTTACGCAGGTGAAAACCTGTTCACATGTTCTCAGGATACCCAGGGCCAGATCAAAAAAGTTATTGAGGAAAATAACCTGAACAGGATGATTGTCGCGTCCTGCACCCCCAGAACCCACCTTCCCCTTTTCCAGGAAACCGCCAGAGAAGCGGGTCTTAATAAGTACCTGGTCGAGATGGCCAACATCAGGGAACACTGTTCATGGGTCCACATGACTGAAAAGGAAAAGGCTACGGATAAAGCTGTGGATTTGATCAGAATGGCCGTAGCCAGGACATCGAAACTCGAACAGGTTCAGGACCAGCAACTCCCCATGGTTCAATCCGCTCTTGTCATAGGAGGCGGTGTGGCAGGCATGGTAGCGGCGCTTAATCTTGCGGCGCAGGGTTTCCCAACGCATTTGGTCGAAACGACCGACAAACTCGGGGGAAACGCTTGGAAACTGTCACACACTTTAAAGGGGGAAGACATTCCCTCATACCTCAACGATCTCACGAAAAGAGTTCAAGACGAACCAGGGATAACCACTTATTTTAAATCCAGTGTTAAGGACGTTCAAGGTTTCGTCGGGGCATTTAAGACAGAGATTGCCGGCGATGATGGAACGTCCGTGGTAATTGATCACGGTGTGGCCGTAATTGCGACTGGAGCCTCGGAATGGAAACCGAATTTGTATTCCTACGGCGAGGACCCACGTATACGAACTCACCTTGACATGACAAGGGCAATGAAAGAAGGTGATCCTCAAGTCTGGAACGCTGACACGACCGTTTTTATACAATGTGTTGGGTCCAGAAGTCCGGATCGCCCGTGGTGCAGCAAAGTCTGTTGTAACCATACGGTGATGGACGCTATCGAACTCAAGGAACGAAATCCGTTGGCCAAGATTTGGGTATTATACCGGGATATTCGGACTTTCGGCCTTAATGAATCATATTATGAAAAAGCCAGGGGCCTGGGTGTAATATTCGCCAGATACGAATACGAGGAACCTCCTCAAGTTCAGTTAGGCGCAAAACTTAAGATAAAACTTAAGGATCTGGTATTGGGCGGTATGTTGGAGATCCAGGCTGACAATCTTGTGTTGGCGTCAGCGATCGTACCTGACCAGAATAACAGAGAACTGGCCAAGCTTTTTAAAATATCCACAAATGAAGATGGTTATTTCCTGGAAGCCCACATGAAATTAAGGCCGGTCGATTTCTCGACTGATGGGGTTTTCCTGGCAGGGCTTGCCCACTATCCCAAGCCTCTGGATGAGGCTATAGGGCAGGCTGAGGCGGCCGCTTCCCATGCCGCTCAGATTCTTGCACGCGGCTATGTTGAAGCGCCAGGGATGGTCTCGGTTGTAGACTCTTACCTCTGCCGCGGTTGCGGTCGCTGCGTAGAAGTTTGCCCGTTCCACGCCCCTGAACTCAAGGAAACAAGCCCTGGAGTGTTCAAGTCCGAAATCAATCCCGCTCTTTGCAAGGGATGCGGGGCGTGCGCTGTGGCCTGTCCTACCGGAGCGGCTTCAATCAGGCACTTCAAAGATGATCAGATTTCTACAATGATCGATGTGGCGGTGGCGTGATGGTTCTCGGAGTTAGGTGGCCTGAAATCTTGTTAGAGTTAACTGTAAGAATCGTGTGATTTTTCGGAGTCAAAATGTCTGAAGAATTTGATCCAAAAATTGTGGCTTTCGCATGCAATTGGTGTTCGTACGCCGGAGCGGACCTGGCTGGCGTTGGACGTATGCAGTACCCACCAAGTATTCGTCTGATCCGTTTAATGTGTTCCGGAATGTTGGTTCCGTCATATATTCTGCGGGCCTTTGAAAAAGGGGCTGACGGCGTTCTGGTCACCGGTTGACACATCGGTGAATGCCATTACCTGGATGGTAATGAAAAGGCGACAAAAGTAATAGAAAAAACCAGAAAATTGATGAAGCTGCTCGGACTAGAGGACGGCAGGCTGAGGAAAGAATGGATTTCAGCTTCTGAAGGTTCAAGGTTCGCTGAAACCATCAGGACCTTCACTGAAGATGTCAGAAAGCTCGGAGGAAATCCTCTTGTCAAAAGGGAGACTGCGGCATGAACCTACCGGATATCGTTGACCGTACCGGGGCCTATTATTGCCTGGATTGCGGAATATGCACGGGCAGTTGTCCGGTTTCTAGGGTCTTTCCTGATTTTTCGCCTCGCCTGATGGTTGAAAAGGTACTCGTGGATCAGGAAGAAAACCCCCTGGAAGACATAAATGTGTGGGCGTGCCTTTCTTGCGGTCAATGTAGTGTCCGCTGCCCATCAGAGATAGACTATCCTGAGTTCGTGCGTTTGATTAGAGAAGAGGCCGTCCTTCAGGGTAAGACAGGCACTCCGGCGCACAGGGGCTTGTTTCAGACAATCATGCGCATGCAGACAATGGATGTCAAACAGTCCAAGACCGAATGGGCTAGGGAAATAGGCAATATTTCGACGTCGGGCGACGTATACTTTTTTGTAGGGTGCGCTCCTTTCTTTGATGTAGAGTTTCACGATGACTGGGGCCTTGACATGATGGACAGCCCGCGTGGCTCACTTAAACTTTTGAACGCCGTGGGAATTGACCCGGTGATACATGATGACGAGCGTTGCTGCGGGCATGATCTTTTCTGGAATGGAGACACCGAGAATTTTGTCAAGCTTGCCCGGAAAAATGTTGAGTTAATTAGGAGTCTCGGTTGTAAGCAGGTTGTTTTCTCATGTCCTGAGGGGTACATGACTTTTAAGAATAGGTATCCCGAATTCGTTGGTGAGTTGGGATTTGAACCGATTCACCTGTATGAACTTCTGACTCGGGAAGCCAACTCAGGGAAAATCAAGTTCGAGCCGCTTGAAACCAGACTGACATACCATGACCCGTGCAGGCTTGGCAGGCAGGCCGGGATTCTGGAAGAACCCAGGGAACTGTTAAAGGCGATTCCTGGAGTGGAACTTACGGAAATGGAACATAACCGGCAAAGTGGAATCTGTTGCGGCACTAGCGCATGGATGAACTGCTCAGCGTGTTCTAAATCCATTCAAAAGAAAAGGATAGAAGAGGCCATTTCCGTTGGAGCTGAAACTCTTGTAACAGCTTGCCCAAAATGCAGGGCGCATTTGAGTTGCGCTTTGCGGGATATGGAAACACCTCTTCAGATCCGTGATTTGAATGAAATACTTGCACAGGCAATTAAATTGTAGCTCGGGGATGGTGAAATTATGGCTTCCAAGGAAGTGCTAATAATAGGTGGCGGAATAGCAGGCATGCAGGCCGCTCTAGATCTGGGCGAAATGGGAATTCAAGTTCATCTTGTGGAGAAGAATCCCAGTATTGGTGGGAAAATGGCTCAGTTGGACAAGACTTTCCCAACCAACGACTGCACTATATGAATTCTGTCACCCAAATTGCTGGATGTCGGTCGACATCCCAAAATTAATGTGCTGGCCTATAGCGAAGTCGTGGATTTCAATGGTGAAATAGGTAATTTTAACGTCAAGGTGCGTCGAAAACCTCGATATATAGACGCTTCAAGATGCACAGCGTGTGGAGCCTGCGCAGAGAAGTGCCCTACCAAGGTCCCTAATGAGTTCAATTTTGGGTTTGATGACAGAAAAGCCATATACAAGGATTATGCCCAAGGGATCCCTTCTGTTTTCACGATTGATCCCGATCATTGCAAAGTTATACTGGGCGGAAAGTGCGGTGTCTGTCAGAAGGTGTGTCAGGCTAAGGCCGTTGATTACGAACAGAAAGAATCCTTCGTTGATCTCAATGTGGCTTCAGTCATAGTGTCAACCGGATATGAACTGTTCGACGCTACTCAGATACCAGAGTATGGTTACGGAAGGATGCCAAATGTCATATCATCTCTGGAAATGGAAAGGCTTCTTAGCGCCGGAGGCCCTACAAGGGGTCATCTGTCGAGACCTTCAGTAATATACGGAGAGAAACGGCTCAAGGAACTGCCCAAACTGATCAAGAAGGCTGAAAAAGATCAAAAAGACGACCAGAAACAGATACTTGAGCAGGAAATGAAACGAATTGAGGAGCAGGTTCACAAATATCACACGGCCAAGAAACTCGCCTTCATACAATGCGTCGGATCTAGGGATTTCAGGTTCCACAAGTACTGTTCAAACTATTGTTGCATGCATTCCATCAAGGAAGCCATCATTGCTCGTGAACATGAACATGGAACCGAGTCATACATTTTCTACATGGATCTGAGAACCGTCGGCAAAGGATTTGAAGAATACAAAGTCCGTGGCGCAGAGGTCTCTGGTCTGAAGTATATTAGAGGCAGGGTGGCGGAAATCCTTCAGGATGAAGAAATGAACCCGGTTGTCTATTATGAAGACACAGAAAAGAGACAGGTTGTCGGAATGACGTTTGATATGGTCATCCTCGCAAACGCATGCTCCCCGTCAAAAGGAATCAAGAATATATCAGAATTGCTGGGCTTGGAGCTGGACGAGAATCAATTTGTAAAGACGAGCCCAAACAATCCTTTGGATACCAACGTGCCTGGAATTTTTAGCTGCGGTTGCGCCCAGGGGCCTCTCGACATACCTGAATCCGTGGCTCAGGCGAGCAGCGCTGCGGCTAGAGCGGCTGAGGTGGTAATGACAGAGGGGCTGCCCATTGCGGTATAGGGAGATTTAAGCGTGAAAAACTCGGCTCAAGATGATGTTCGTGTAGGCGTTTTCATTTGCGATTGCGGATCCAATATAGCAGGCTATCTGGAGATGAAGGAACTCGTGGAATTCGCGAAAACCCTCCCCAACGTAGTTTTTGTCCAGGAGAATCTCTACACCTGCTCAGAAGGCGGAATAAACGAAATAAAGGTTGCGATTCCTCGAGAAAATCTTAACCGGGTGGTAGTAGCCTCATGTACGCCAAGGACTCATGAGCCTCTCTTCATGAGCGCATGTGAAGAAGCCGGTCTGAACCCCTATCTTTTTGAAATGGCCAATATACGTGACCAGTGCTCCTGGGTGCATATGCGCGAACGAGAAGCCGGGACCAACAGAGCCAAGGTTCAGATAGCCATGGCTGTGGCCAAAGCGGCCAAACTGCGGGAACTGAACAGGATCCAGTTGAGCCTTTCGCATCGGGCCATGGTTATAGGTGGTGGCGTCGCGGGTATGTCAGCAGCCCTGGCTCTTGCTAACATGGGTTATGAAGTTGATCTCGTGGAAAAGCGAGACAGGCTTGGCGGAATACTCAACGACTTGAACATGATCCTTCCGACACACGAACCACCGGACAAGCTGGTGAACAATCTGGTGGGCAGATTGCAAGATCATCCCAAAGTGGCCATCCACACTGCGGCGGTTGTTACAAAGACAGAAGGATACGTCGGGAATTATGTTGCTACAATCCAGCAGAATGATACCGAAAATAAGATCAAATGTGGGGCTGTTATAGTTGCCATAGGAGCTCAGCCGCTTAAACCAGATGGTCTTTACAATTACGACGGTAATAAGGTTATCACTCACATCGAATTGGAGTCCAAGCTCAAACAGGGAGATGTTCAGGCAAAAAACATTTCGATAATTCAGTGTGTCGGTTCAAGGTCCAAAGAGCGCACATACTGTTCCCGAATATGCTGCATGACGGCGGTAAAGAATGCCATTCTCTTCAAGGAGGCTTCGCCGGACACGAAAATTACGATATTTTATCGCGACATGCAGATGTACGGCGTGGAAAATGAACAGTTGTTTCGAAAATCAAAAAGACTCGGTGTCCGATATGTTACTTATGATCCAGATCGTCCTCCCAGATTCGACGGGGAATCTGTAAGTGTGTATCACTTGAGAATGGGACGCGACATGATTGTTCCTACCGACCTTCTCGTATTGTCCACGCCGCTCGTGGCCCAGGATGACGCGTCGGAAATATCGACAATGCTCAAGGTTCCCATAAATGAAAATGGTTTTTTCCTCGAAGGCCATGTGAAACTCAAACCGCTGGATTTTGCGACAGATGGAGTATATCTTTGCGGTAACGCAAGATTTCCATCGACAATAAGAGAGGCAATATCCCAGGGCCTGGGCGCAGCCTCGAGGGCAGCCGGCGTTCTCTCCAAAGAAGCTCTTTTCACAAGCGGTATTGTAGCAGACATAAATCCTGACACATGCTGCGGTTGTCTTGGGTGTGTGGCGGTTTGCCCGTATGGGGCGATCAATTTTATTGAAAACAGAGGCGTATGTCAGGTCAACAAAGTGCTTTGTAAAGGATGCGGCGGATGCGCCGCTACTTGTCCTTCCGGCAGCGCCAGACTTGATGGTTTTTCCAATCAGCAGATATATGCCCAAATAGAACAGGCGATGGCGGTTTAGACGAGCGGTTATGCCGTCTATGTTGACCTGCCGTCCACGTTGAGGATTAGAAATGTCCGATAGTCAATTCGAGCCTAAAATTGTTGGTTTTCTGTGCAACTGGTGCGCTTACGCCGGGGCAGACCTGGCTGGGGTAAGCAGGCTTCAGTATCCTCCCAATATGAGGACCATCCGAACGTTGTGTTCCGCCACTGTAGGGCCGCATCAGATACTCAAGGCTTTCCAGAAGGGAGCGGATGGTGTCTTTGTAGGCGGCTGACACATCGGGGATTGCCATTACCTGTACGGTAATTACATGACGGTCAAGAGAATGGGATTTATGAAGAAACTGATTGAGTTTTATGGAATAGATCCCGAGCGTCTGTCTCTCAAGTGGGTTTCCTCGGCGGAAGGACCCAGATTTGCAAAGGTAATTACGGAGTTTGTCGACAAGATTCGTGAAATTGGTCCTTCTCCGTTAAGACCCAAGGTGTTAATGGAAGCGGTTTCGACAGAAAAAGCCTCTTAAGATTTAATTTTATTAATCCATTTTTTGTTTCTTTGGGATAACCCGATGATTGAACAAGTGAAAGAACATGTCAAAGGCCTACTGGCAAGTGGGAAAATAGCTGGTTTTCTTGGACTGAGAAATGACGCCGGTGTAGTAACGCCGTTTCTCTTTAAGCAAGAGGAGCAACTTGATTCCTCATTTTCGTTGGGAGAAGTGGAGTCGCAGGGAACGATGCGTTACCCAATGGCCAAGTTGGCCCTCCATTTAATTCAGAATTGCGATGATGACTCCACGTATGGGGTACTGGTGCGTGGATGTGACGAAAGGGCCTTAAACGAGCTTAAACGCTGGAACCAGTTGGGAAAGCCTGATCGAATAGTTCAAGTAGGAGTGGCGTGTACCTTGGGACTTGCGGAAGAACACGAGTGCCGTAAACCATTCCCGGATGAGTTTGTAGCCGGAGAAAAGGTTGATCCTCAACCGAATAACAGTGTTCAGCAAGTTTTAGCCAAAGACCTGGATTCCCGTTTAGCCTTTTGGTCCGCGGAATTTGACCGTTGCATCAAGTGTTACGGGTGCAGGAATATCTGCCCGGTCTGTTTCTGTAACGTCTGCACGCTTGAGGAGGACGCCCTCATCAAGACCGGCAATATTCCCCCTGAAAATCCCATGTTCCATCTCACCAGGGCGGTCCATATGGCTGGTAGGTGCATTGATTGTAACTTGTGCACTGAAGCTTGTCCGGCCGAGATTCCCCTCAGAACATTGTACAAAAGGGTTGCGGAAATTATAGCGGATGAATTTTCATACGTTACCGGCGCCACAGGTGAAGGCAAATCTCCATTGAACATACTTGGATCTGATCCGGGACATACAGCAGCCAACGACTAGCGTAGCATTTTATGTAGAAACTTGAGGATGCGAGAATCATGCTGTCAGTAAAGAACTCAGTCCTGGTCGTAATTGACATGCAGGAAAAACTATCCAGGGCCATGCACGACCGGGAAAATCTCGTGACAAACGCCGCAAAAATTATTCATGGCGCAAAAGTTCTCGGGCTTCCTGTAATATGGACGGAACAAAATCCGGCGGGATTAGGGCCCACACTCCGTGAAATAAGGGATCATATACCTGCGGATTCAGAGCCTGTTATTAAGTTGAGTTTCAGTTGCTGCGCAGAGCCGGCTTTTCTGGATAAACTGAATGCGATTGGAAGGAAACAGGCGCTGGTGTTGGGTATTGAAAGTCATGTTTGCGTCTGCCAGACAATACTCGATCTACTGGAATTGGGTTATGAGACGCACATCATCTGTGACGCTGTAGCTTCCAGAACTACTGAAAACAAGCTGATTGGTATTGAGCGTTCAAAGCAGGCTGGGGCAATCTCCACGAGCGCTGAAATGGCCCTTTTTGAATTGCTGAAGGTTGCCGAGGGCGACAAGTTCAAGCAGATTTTGAAGATTGTGAAATAGCCTTTCTTGTGAGTCATCAAATTAGTGACGGAAGAAGCTAAAGCCGGATACCCAACGCTAAAGATTGCCCCTCTCTTCTATTTTAACCAGCCATATAAACGTTCAATAACATGCCATTAAGTCTATTTTCAGTTATAGTTTATGCATAAAACGGTATATATCTTCATCTAATGCTGTAAAGCTAAATTATACGGACGTAATCTAAAGCCATACAACATGTTAACCATCTAACTACCTACTATATTTTTTGTAGCCATCAATAACTCTCCTATGATATAATAAAATCAGTCAAATAATTCATGTAACACGGGGTAATTTCTTGTGAACCGAGTCAATCTCATGATCGGACTTCTAGGAGTTGCCATTGCAGTCTGCTTCGTTGTAACAGCGACAGCTATGGCGGTGGTGCTAACCTATCTTGGAGCTGAATAATCAGCTTCTATTGGCTGGGGCCAAGAATTCTGATTTTTTTGCCAGGGGTCGAGGCCTTAATCCTCGGATCGTACATAGCCGAGATCCTCGATCCCCGCATCCAGAAATTCCCAGCCGTTACGGCCCTTGCCAGATACGAAAACTTGTAGGTTCCACCGTAAATCCGGTTCTTGAAGACCCTGACGCCGTCGTCGCGAATCTCAACATACGACGGATAAAATCCTAGAGCCGCTCCTCTGCCTTCAGTATCATTAATCGACCCTTCTCCATTCATTCCTTCTGTCTTGAGTTCAGAGTTTATTGGGGTAAGACCCGCCGGTGTAAAATCTTCAAGCGCAAGAAAATCCAGTTTACCGGTAGCCGGTTTATATGAACTATCCTGAAACCCTATTTCCAGTGATATTCTAACCATGTCACCGACCTTGATTTCTTTGTTCCCATTTAGGTTAGAGATTTTCTTGGATAGGCTAAGTCCTCTAGATTTGGTTTCTTCTTCAGTCGGGTCTTCTGGATACTTAAGGGACAAGTTGTAGTTAACAAATTGGGATGAATCGGCCTTCAGGATTATCTTCCGGCTGTTGAACAGAGCTGAAGGGTTGATTTCAAGCGTTCGGGCAGCTTCTTTGAGATTCAGTTTAAGTAGCTCTTTTTCCCCCAAATCCAAAGTGAGGTTTATCGATTTGTCTTCCCTGGAAGTATTGCCCTTTTCTCTGAAATACCTGCTTAGCGCAAGCAGGCACCACCCAGTGTCAGCGGTGGAAATCCAGGCGCCATCAGGTCGCAGGCCTTTCAATAATTTTCCCGCAAATTCGTCCGCTTTCTTAGAATGTCCCTCAATCTCCAAGGTGGCCATCAAGCAAGCCGCCAGTTCACGCCAGGGAGAGTCCAGGGCGTCTTTTTCGTCGTTGGGTTCACTAGGGGCCAGTTTTCTTGCCAGTTCCTTCTGACGGGCCGAGTTAAGGTAGTTGATCTTTTTCGAGGCCATGAGAAGAAGAGATTTAGACTCCTCGGAAAGGTTTCGGTAATCATTGAAAAAGGGCTGCAAATCCTGAGGAACGATAGCCCCCAGTTCAGCCAGAGTGAACAACATCCAATACAAATCCGACTTGCTTCGGTAACTATTACTGGAACTATCCTTTTTGAACGCCGATTCTTTCAGAAATTTGGAGGCCAGATTGAGGCTCGATTCAGGGACTTTCATTCCTGCCTTGGAAGCCGTGATCAAGGCAAAAGTAGCGTAAGAGGAAGCCCACAAGGTTGTGTCAAGCTGTCCCGGCCAATATGAAAAACCTCCCGTAAGCTGTTGGGAACCGAGAATCTTATCAATTCCAGTTTTTAGAAAATCTTCGACATTGTATCCAGAAAGTTCCGAGATCTGTCCTGAGGCTATCAGGTCCCGTAACCCCACGAGGGGAATAACGGATGAACTAATTTGCTCAATGCATCCGAACGGATAATGCATAAGATACTTTAAGCCCGGCGTAATTCTTGACCAGTCATGCAAACTCAGCGTGAGAGAAATGGCCACGTCTTTAGAACCGGCTTGGGGGGAGATGAATTTTTCAACGTATGTGGGAAAGACAACCGGCAATTCTATGTTACCGGCGAATCCTCCCTGAATAATCTTTGTGAGTGGAGAATAACGCCCCTTAGTAGGAATGGTTTTCCTGACGGCGTCATCTAGTTTTTGGATTTTTGAATCAAAGGCGGCAGTGATTTCCAACCAGGTCTTATCTGATTGTTCCCCAATCTTGGTGTGAATGCCTACATCGACAGATGAATTGCCTGACAGATCCGATTTGAATGATTTGGGTTCGATCCTCATGTTTGGGGAGACGTTCAGCTCAAGGGCAATTTTCCCGTTTTCTTTAGTATTGTTGAAAACCCTCACCGGCAAAATTGCTTCGTCGCCTGGACACAGAAATCGCGGAATGGAAGGTTCCGCGTAAAAATCCTTGTTCACTGTCATCGGCCTGTCTGCTGACACAAATCCGGATGATCTGTCTGTGGCCACAGCATAAACCCTGTAGACAGTCAGTGAATCCGGCGCAACAAAAGTTATCGAAGCCTGGCCTTTTTCATTTGTGACCACTGATGGATTGAAATATGCAACCGGTCTGAAATCCTTCCTGAAACTTGGCCCCATCAGGGCCTTCCCTGCGCCCCCACCAGTCAATGGACGTGTATTCAGCATCCGAAAGAGGTCCTGACTTATCAATCCCAGTCTGAGGTCCCCTGTCTTCACGGAGAGTGGCAGATCAAAATTAGCCAATGGCGACAGGTCCGGAATGTTAAAATCAGCCATTGCGAGTACCGCTTCATTGACCACACACACTGCCATTTCAGCGACCACACCTGAGCCGGATTGGTCGGAAACAGCCAGATTTATTTTAACTTTTTCTCCAGGCTTGGCCTTTATTTCCGTCAATCCCTTGTCAATGTCCAAATTCAATTTCTTGAGTTCCGTCTTAACCGAAGCCTTGGCATATCCTGAGAACATGGTCGGTATGTCGGAGTCTGTCTGACTCGAATAAACCGGGAAATCCGATCTACCGGTGGGAGCCAGAAGCGATACAAAAATGTTTGGCTGAAAGCCATTCTGTATCAAGAATTTAGCTCCACCATCTCGGCCATTAACTTCTACCACCTGATGGTCAAGAATGTCTGATCTCTCAAGTGTCATCAAGCATCTTCTGATTGCTCGTGGAGCGTGAAAACTTGCTTCGATTGTTGAACCCGGAGAGTATTCTTTCTGGTTAAGTGAAATCATAATATCCGGGGTCGATCCCTTTTCTGCCTTTTTCTGTCCCTGAAGCCATTGGTCATAGTCATCCCAACCGACCTTGAAAATTACCTGGCTTGAGTATCTTCCTGTGGTGTCCAGAAAAGTTATTGAAACAAGATAATCTCCCGGGTCCACGAACTCGGGTTGAAAGCTCCCCTCTCCGTCAATAATCGTCTGGGTGGTCGAAAAAGTTTTCATCCACCCCTCTTCCCAGTTATCATTGATGTTTCCGTCCCTGTCTCTCTTCTTAACATTCAGGTAGCGTTTCTGTAACACGGCCATTTCCATTAAGGCTTTCGGGACCCTTTTTCCTTCAGAATCCACCAGTACGAAACGCAAAGGACTTGAATAGCCTACTTGAACCTGCTTCTGATTAGCCAGGATCCCCACAAGAAAGCGAGGGGCGGGATTGAAGAACTTTACTTCTGTGGCGGGTTGACCGTCTATATCAACAACAGTCGCAGACAGCCTGACACCATAAATTCCTGTTAACAGCCTAACATCCAAAGGAATCTTGACAGAAAGCTTGCCTTGTTCATCCAGAATTGATTCTCCCGATTCCAGGAAGAGGGTTTGTTCCTCCTGGTTTCCGAAGAAATATGTTTCATGGCCGACGACCGAATTAGTTACCGGAGCCAAATCCGCTTTCCATCTTACTTTACCGTGACGAACCGGACCACCTGCAAAATATGTGGAGGTTATCTCTGTCAGCAGAAACTCCTCCTCACCCTTGACGCCAACATATTTCGGCAGTGGTTTTTGTTCTCTATGAAAGGTTAATGAAACGTGGTGTCTGCTTTCTCTGTATTCCTGAACTGAAAAGTTCTTTGTGAAAACATTCTTATCCGCCGCCTGGTCCGAGAATACTGTTTGTATTGTATAACTCCCGACAGGCCAGTAGGTTTCAAGCTTTAATGTATCCCAGCATGAGCCGAATTCATTCAACGGCTGTTCACGGCTATAATAGACATCCCCTCTGGGACCGATCACCTGGATCTTCACGCCTGTTTTTTGAGGGGCTTCTATTTTGTTGTCCTTGAAAATCCTGGAAATGAATTTGAAATGGACTTCATCTCCGGGTCTATAGATGGCTCTGTCGGTAAAAACCAAACCTGTTTTCGCTCCATCGGCTTTCTCAGTCTTGTCTTCTGGGACTCGTGTCGTTGGTTTAATCTTGAAAGATTCTATGTCTACAGCGCAGTAGTCATCAGTATTTGCTGCGATCAGCCAGGAAATGTTTTCCAGATATAGCGGCGACGATTTCATGGATGGCGTCTTATCCAAATCCAGCTTAAAATTAACGAATTCACTTCTGTCCTTGGTCATAATCAGGCCGTTTTCGTCTGACTTGCCGACGTCAAAGGCTTCCCCATCCTTGGTGACTACCGCAAGATCCACCCCGGGGACAGGTTCGCCTGTCTGAAGTGAAGTAACCCACAATAGTAGCGACTTTGTTGAAAGCTTGTAACTTATCGCCAAATCGGTTATCTGGATCAACCTTGTTGCGGGGGGAACATCCGAATTATCAGGCGCGCCTAACTTCACAATCCATGCGCCGCCCTTTTCTGGAAACTTTCTAAAAGACATTGGGGCGGAAAAAATGACGGACTTGTCAGATGCGTCAGGAGCAAAGAAAACCTCCTTATCTTCTTGGACCTTTGAGATTGCGAAACAGTTATTTTTTGAATCAAATCCGGATTTTTCAATTGCGGTTCGCCAGGAATCCAAATAGCCTTCCAGGTTGTCTATCTCATCATTGAGATCTCTGGCAAGTTGCGCAATCAATATCGGCGGAATTTTACTGAGTTCGCATCTCATTTGTGGAACTCCGGAAAGTCTCACAGGCACGAATTGTCGACTTCTCAATTCCACGATTGAATTCTCCGATTGAAAAGCTATTTCTCGGCTCAGACCAGGTCCCAAAAATTGAAACTCATTCTGAGCGAAAACAGCAGTTCCTTCCTTGGTGGGAATCTGCAATATTTGAATCGTGTATTTCTGGTCCTTTACGAAATTCCCGGATATTTCATAGGCGCCTTCATCGTTGCGACGGATCTTCAGGTCAGGCACGCCAGGATCAATCTTGATGGCATTCCTTAGATCTTTGTCAGTGACGGAACCGCCGGATAGGAGCATCTTGATGCCTCTATCGCTTGTTGACCTGAAATAAGTCTCAAGCCCATTAACAGAAATTTGTTCCACTGATTGAAATTCATAGACGAAAGGTTTCACTAATGTCTTGCTCCCCAGGAGATCAGTCAAACCTTTGTTGATCGTTAGTGATATCGTGCTCGGCAAGGGATTTATTTTTTTTGGCGTTATGATAAATGTTCTTGATGATTTCCCTTGGTTCTGATCACCATCCATGGAAATATCACAGTCAATCTCCCTTCCATCCGCCAAGACCTTGATAGCCTGCTTCAGGTTGGCCAAGAATACCGGCGCGCTGAAATTGACCCGTGCCCCCCAACTGCCGGCCGACATTCCCTGGCTTGAGAAATCACGGTAAGCGTATGCAGTGAGCTGATCCGCCAAAACAGGCAGGCTTGATGCAACCAGCAAGACTCCAATAATTGAAGCCATTACAAATCTCGACCAAATTTTCAGCGGAATCATGTGATTTTTTCTCCCGAACAAATCTGGAAATTGGGCCTTTGGTAAAAACCTGGGCGAATAATCTTCTTTTCAACTCGGCATGAAAATGCGTTATGCCTCTACCCCAAAGATATGCTGGATTATATTCGGTCAATGGTTCAAAACAAAGTTAAGATTAAAGTTAAAAGGTTTTTTTGAAGGAATATTTGAAAAATATCAAAGATGATTTAAGAAAGATGGTTCGCCACTTTGTTACAAGGATCGATTATCTAAACCGGCGCCTTCCATCGAGGCGCCGGATCTAACACGGATCTCAACCCTATTCTTCCCCAGAACGACCATAAGGACCCTCTGTAGTTTCTTCTCTCCACATGCCTATTCTTAATCCCTGGGTTTCTTGAATTTTTTTGTAGTTATCCATTTCTTCCTGACAGCGAACACAGTTCGGCGCAGCCGGGAATAATTTGAGACGCTGTTCTGGAATAGGTTCGCCACACTCCTCGCAAAGACCATATTCCCCCAGCCTTATCCTTTCAAGCGCGTCTCCTATCTCTTTAAGTTGCCTGTGCTGACGCATGGAAATCTTTGCGTCAAGCTCCCGTGATATTTCACCTGTAGCAAGGTCAATTTCATCTCCCTTTTCAATTGCGTCAATGTTTCTGCCAACTTTTATGGACGCCAGCATATCCAGCAGAACCTGCTTAGGTTGAAAAGCTTTTGGCTTAGTCGGTTCTTTTGGTTGTTCAGGTTCCGGGATTGGTTGTGCGATAGCCATAGGTTGTGGAGTCGGCGCGGGAGTGGGAACCGGATGTTCATAAGAAGCCGGCTCCGGCGGGCGCTGTCTTTTTCGGCCTGCAGTTCCCTTTTTTAATCCAGGTTCGAGAATTCTGTAAAAATTTTTGCCATCTTCTATCTTTCTCTCAATCTGGCCTTTTTGAACCTTACCTCTGACACTATTTGGAACAATACACAGATACGCGGAGATTTCTTCACGAGTCATCCACATTGTGGTTTACTCCTTTTTTTGTCTATTCCGGGACCATTAAACAATCATTCGATCTTTCCGTAGTAATTCCAGCTTGATCGGCAAGCGGCATATCTTTAGGTTTGAACTGAACCAACAACTTGAAAAGAGTGACGCGCCCATGCGTTCTTTACGCGTCGCTACCACAAAAAATACTTTAACGCCAGTCAACTTGGAAACGCTGGAAAATTACTAGCCGCGCTTACCAATGGGAGCGAGAGATTACACCGTACTATTTTGTGTGTCAAATGTTTTATGCGTAAATGTGACTTCCAACATTTAAAGATCCCCCATAATTTCAATTACATAACCAACATTCTATTTTTAGTTAAATTTTTGAAGGCCAGCATGATATGTTCTCTACGGATGGAGTTATCGGTTCGCTCAAGGGCCAGCCTTCGGACATGAGAAGTTCAAAGTCTCGTTACCACAAATTCTCCGGCCAACGCTTAGGTGATTGGGCCTGTGGGAATATCTCCAAGACCTGATCAATTAGACCTATAGGAGCATCGGCTTTCAGCCGATTCTCGACCTCGCCCAGTAGCTTAGATACATAATCCCTACTCGTCTTCTTTTCCAGAAGACTAATCGAGGCTTTAAAATCAGCCGATGCAGCTCTTGGATCACCTCTATCCTTGAAAGCCACCCCTCTGTTTGCGTAAGCTAGGCCCTTTTTGGGGTCAAGTTGTATCGTCTTGGTGAAGGCTTTTATAGCATAGTCAAATTCTTTGACCTGCAATAACGACTCCCCCAAATTATAATAGAGATCGGCTATATTGGTGGCTGATGGATCCAGGTTTATGGCTTGAGCGTAATCCTTCGCAGCCTGGCCGTGCTTGTTAAGTTTCCGGTATAGGTCAGCCCTTTTCTGGACTGCGTTCAAGCTGGCTGGATTTATCTGCAAAGCCTTGGTCAAGTCATCGATGGATCTTTGGTAATCACCCTTAGCCGTGTATATTCTTGCTCTGTCGAGGAGTGAATCAGAATCATTGGGATTCATTTCGATCGTTTTGGAGAAATCTCTAAGGGCTTCGTCATCTTTGCCTAGTTCAGAGAAAAGAATCGCTCTCCTGTGAAATAATTTTGGGTCTGTGGTCCTAATTTCGATCAATGAGTTGTAATCGGTCAAGGCCGCTTCTTTTTTCCCCAGCTTTAGATTGACGTCGGCCCGTGTGGATAAAGACTTTTCGTCTTCGGGATTTGACTTGATGGCAGGATCCAGATCCTTCAATGCATTTTGCCAATCTCCGACCAGAAATCTTGAATAACCCCTGTTCTTCAGAGCTGTTACATTTCCAGGGTCTAGTTCAAGGACATGGTCGTAAAATTCGATAGCCTTTTCAGGTTTTGAAGATCCTAGGGCTAGGTTCCCTAGATTGAGCCAGGCTGGCCCATTCTGACTATTAAATTGCAAGCTCCTTTGAAAATCAGATTCGGCTTTCTCTTTCATACCTGCTTTGAGATAGGCCATTCCCCTCAAGAAGTAGATCTCCCCGTCTTCAGGGTTATTCTCAAATGCTTCTGTTAGGTCTCTGATTGCCGCTTCAGATTTTCCGAGGTATAGTTCAGCTTCTCCTTTGGCGCGCATCAGACCGGGATATTCAGGAGATTTTTTCTCCACCTGATTCAGGTCATCAAGCGCTTTGTCATAAATCTTTTGATGTACATATATGAGGCCTCGACCATAAAGTGGTTCGATCAGATCAGCATTGAGTTCTATAGCCTTGGTAAAATCCGCCAGCGCTCGGTCTTCAAGTCCCTTTGATCTATACGCCACTCCTCTGTAGAAGAAAGCTCGCGCGTCCTTCGGCGCTCGTTCCAGATAACTACTGTACAACTTTACTGCTTCATCGACGTTTCTTTTCCACTGAGCCTCTACCCCCTGAGTAAAAACTGACTTATCATCCTGCGTAGCAGCTATGCAGAGGCAAACAGAAGACCCAAAGATAAAAAGAATAATGATTAAGAAAAAAATCAGTGATGATCCTTGGCTCAATAATTTTCTCAAAAGGGTATTGGTTTCCGACGATTTTTGCTCTGATGGGCGTATAAGAATATCCAAATGTGGCGGTGTTGTCATGGGTTGGTCACGATACGCTATTCTTTTCAGAGGATAATTTCTTAGCCTTGGAGAAATCCGCCGACGCCCTGAACGTATCCCCCAAGAATTCATAAACAATCCCTCGGTTAAAATATGAATCGCCATTCTTTGGGTCCAGTTCTATGCTCTTGGATAACGCATGGGTCGCATCGAGAAATCTTCCCTGCTTTCCCAAAACCACTCCCAATTTCATATAGGCCAAAGCGTCATCCGGTTTTATCGAAACTAATTTTTTTAAAAAATTGATCGCCGAATCATAATCACCCCATTCCTGGTTCATCTCCGCCAAAACAACGATGATTTCAGGATTGTTTGGATCTAGATTGTAGGCCTCCTGAAAATCCGATACAGCCTTTTTTTTGTCTCCAGTTTCGAGATAACATCGTCCTCGATACGCCAGAACTGTCGCCGACGGACCTTCAAGTTCCAAGGCTTTTGAAAAGTCGCCAATTGCCTTGATACAATCTTTGGAAGACCTCAACATCCACCCGCGATTGGCGTAAGCCCTAGCCAAATCAGGATTCAGAGTTATCGCCTTTGAAGCGTCTCTAATTCCTTGATTTATGTCCCCCTTTGAAAAGAAAAGCCACCCACGGTTGTTGTAAACATCCGGATGATTTGGATTCAGCTTGGCTGCTTGATTATAGTCTTCCAATGCCTTATCAAGATCCTTGTTCCTGAAATGCGCATTCCCCCTCTGGAAGAAGGCCAATTCGTATTTTGGGTTGAGTTCTATGGCCTTGGTCAAGTCAGAAATTGCGCCATGCTTATCATCTAGCTTTAACAGGGCCGCTCCCCTGTTATAATAGGCAAGGGAATAGTCAGAATTTAACTCGATGGAACGATTAAAATCCGGTATGGCCTTTGAAACCTGTCCTTTCTGCACAAGCGCCCATCCTCTATTGTTGTAAGAGTCAGGGTCCGTAGGATCGAGTTCCAATGACTTGGTGAAATCACCTATAGATTGATCCAGGTCTCCTTTTCCATAATATGCGTTGCCGCGATTGTAGTAGGCCAGAGAGTATGATGGATTCAGTTGGAGGGCTTTCGAATAGTCTTTGATGGCCTGGTCAAACGAACCCTGCCTGTAATATGCGCTGCCCCTGTTGTTGTAGGCTGTCTCCATCTGTGGGTCGAGTTGAATGGCTTTAGTGTAGTCATCTATCGCACGTGCGGTATCTCCTAATTTCTCCAGACTCAGTCCCCTTCTGAAATATACCTCTGCTGAAGATATCCCCGCCTTTATGGCTTTGGTGAAATAGTCCAGAGATTTTGAATACTCCCCCGCTCTATAAGCCAGCTTGGCATTTTCGTAAAAATCCTCAGCGTATTGTGATCGTATCTCCCCAGGAAGGATTACGAACACAAGCATCAAGCCGACAAAAAGTGCAAATTTCTTAAAAGCTTTCATTTGTGTTTACAATTAAATTATAACACCATTAATATTATCATACTAAATAGATAGTTGTCTATTTTAAAGTTATTTATTCATTTATTACCTTTTTTCGCCGCAAGGTTTTTTGCGCTAAAAGAACTTCCAGCCAGATAAATTTATTAATAATAATGACATGTTCTCCTTATGTTTGTTCCACAGATGAATAAAACCCAACCATTCCGAATTCAGGAAATTTTCATAGATCGCATTCCCGAGGTTCAAAATGGTCGGAGGCGCTTGAATCATTTTCAAGAAAGTAATCCTGGGCAAGATGTTGATAGGAGTTGGAAACTAGGATTGCAGCAAGAAGCCGGCCATAGCAGCCGTCATGAATCCGGCAAGCAAACCCGCCAAGAGAGATTTGAGTCCCAAGCCCGCTATTTCGGATCTTCTTTCGGGGGCAAGAGCTGACAGTCCTCCGATCAAAATGGCAAGACTTCCAAAGTTGGCAAAGGAACACAGGGCGTAAGTGAGGATCATCGTACCGCGAGGTGAGATCGCTCCCTCGGAAACCATAATTTTTAGACGGCTGTATGCTATCCATTCATTGAAAAAAGTCTTCAAAGCCAGAAGTTCTCCAGCCTTGGCGCAGTCTTCCCATGGGGTCCCGAGCAGAAATGCCACCGGTGCGAAAAGGTGCCCTCCCAGATTCTCGAAAGAGGTTCCTAGATACCCAAGACCCCCATTGATCATGTTGATGCACGAAACAAACGCCAACAAAACGGCTGCAATGGTGGCGGTCAGTTTCAGGCCGTCTATTGCTCCATTCGCCGCTGATTCGACTAGACTGTGATCCCCGGAGGTAATGTTTCTCCAACTCCATGCGCCCTGAGTTTCCGGCGTCGAAGTCTCCGGCAAGAGCATTTTGGATATGACTAGACCGGCTGGAGCGTTCATCACGCTTGCGGCAAGGATGTGTCCGGCCTTGGCGCCGAAAACCCCCACGTATACCGCCATTACGGAGCCTGCTATGGTAGACATGAAACAGGTCATCACTGTGAACAACTCTGACTTTGTCAGTCTTCCCAAAACATTTTTGAGGGCAGTCACAACCTCAACACCCATCATGACGAACATTGCTGCGGCCATTGTTTCCGCGCCTGATGTACGCATGGTTTTCTGCATTACTCGCGAGAATGTACATCATTGCAGGCAATATCCGCAGGTAATTAAGCATTCCCATAATAGAACTGACAAATATTATGACTGCGCCCATGGACAATATAGTGAAATCGACATTGCTGGTGAGGGCGCCAAACAGGAACTTTGCTCCGGTTGAGGCGTACCAATTTAATCCCTCAAAAACACTCTGACCGAATTGAAACACTATATCAGGATAAGTTTTCAAAATGAGTATTCCAAACATGAGCTGCAGAAAGATCCCCCAGAAGATCTGCGGCCAAACGATCGCCCGGCGGTTACTGGAAATTACATAACAGAAACCCAGTATCAACATTATTCCCAGTGCGCTTGTTATTCTTGGAATCATTAAATGCACATTAAAATCTAAATCTTGAAGTGTCAATTTGTGATTGATTCGGACAAACTAATATGAACCTCATTGACTCGGGATTTGTTACAATATCGTTTTCAATCGCATGGTTCTTGATCTATATTTGCTTTTCATTTACAGGACAATAAATGGGACTCAACTCAAAATTGATATCATTGGCCTCGAGGTTGCGGACTCCAGAGACTATGTTATTCGGAGGATTTGCTTTTGTTCATACTGATCGGCGCTATCTTGCTGACAACCCCATGGGCCGCTCATCCGGGCAGAGTAAGTTTCGTGGATGCGCTTTTCACGTCAACTTCCGCAGTTTGCGTTACAGGGCTCACGGTTGTTGACACCGGGTCTGATTTTACTTTTCTGGGTCAGGTGATAATCGTGATTTTGATCCAGTTGGGGGGACTTGGAATCATGACCTTTGCCGCCCTGGCTTTTCAAATGTTGGGTCGAAGAATGTCATTGCAATCTCGAGCGGCGCTTCAGGAAACACTGTTCCAGAAGGACCTGGCAAGCCAGTTTCACCAAGCTTTTAAGACCATTATTGCGTTGACTTTAGCCATAGAAGGATTTGGTGTGATTTTTCTAGTCTTTTTTCTATCCCAATCTATGGACCCTACCCAAGCTATTTTCTCTGCTATATTCCATTCCGTCTCGGCTTTTTGCAATGCCGGTTTTTCGCTTAGGAGCGACAATCTAGTCGGATTAAGAGATAACTATGGAGTGCTTTTTGTAATAATGACGCTCATTACACTGGGTGGACTTGGTTTTTCAGTATTACATGAAATCTGGTCTGCGTCTCAGGGGTTCCTCAATTGGTCAGACTAACTCTAAGCGCAGAGCTTTTTCACTTCATTCCCGGGTTGTGTTGTGGGTATCAACAGTTTTGGTTGTCGGCGGGACCTTTCTGTTGATCGGATTCGGTCTGACCCCTGATGAAAATTCCTGGGTAGAAAAGATCGTAGGAGGACTGTTTCAGTCAGTTACTGCGCGCACTGCGGGTTTCAACTCTGTCGACATTGGTAAGACTTCCTTCCGCCTCTATATTTATTCTCATTATTCTAATGTTCATTGGTGGGTCCCCTGGATCGTGCGCAGGGGGTGTCAAGACTTCATCAGTGGCCATATATTGCGCCAGGCTGGTGGCTGGTTTACGCGGAAAGAGTGATGTCCGACTCGGAGACAGGCGGTTGTCACACGAACTTGTGAGTAAAACTGACATCCTGATGGCTTTGGCTTTGTTCTGGAATATAATCGGCGTATTGATATTATTGACTACAGAGTCCAAACTCAAGGTCGATTCTTTAAGTCTGATCTTCGAGCAGGTGTCGGCATTTGGAACAGTGGGCCTCTCTACAGGACTCACGCCAAACCTTTCTATCTACGGAAAATTGTGGTTGGTAAGCACCATGTTTATTGGTAGACTTGGGCCTTTAAGTATTGCTCTCTGGATGGTTCCAAAAACTACGGTTAGAGTTAGATATCCTGAAGGGACAGTAATGATTGGATGAAAAGGTCTACCAAACTTATATGTGTCATTGGCCTGGGCCAGTTTGGCAGCGAACTCGCCAGAGAACTGGCAAAATTCGCTGAAGTTATCGCATTGGATAATGATGAAATTCGAGTGAATTCAATAGTGGATGAAGTTCAACGAGCCAGAATTCTGGACGCAAAAGATTTTGCCGGGTTGAATTCGGTAATTACTCCGGATTTCGATGAAGCTATTGTAAGCCTTGGAGAAAGCATGGAAGCCAGCATTCTCTGCACTCTCCATCTCAGGAAAATTGGAATCAAGAAGATACGGGCGAAAGCGGTCAGTGAAGATCACGCCACTATTCTGAGAGCCGTAGGAGCCACCGAGACTATCTTTCCAGAGAGAGAAACAGCAAAACGAGTAGCTGCGCAGATCATTAACCCAAATTTACTCGATTTCATACCGCTTGCTGAAGATTTTGAAGTCATGGACGTTGGGGTTCCTGACTCATTTCATGGGAAGAATCTGAAGGAACTCAAGTTAAGGGAACGTTTCGGCGTTTTTGTCATAGCGGTAAAGGAACTTGTCCCGACCAAATTCGTCTTCCTGCCAGGCCCGGATTTTATTGTGAAACCTAGCGACATACTTGTCATGATTGGGAGGGAAGCCGATCTCGCGCGAATCCAGGAAAGCGCTTCAGATTGAAAAGTCGGTGAATCTTATTGTTATTATTCCGATATGACTCTTTGACCTTCGTAAACAGGATACAGTTCGGAAAGAGTGTAGGATTTCGCTTCATATCGAGTCTGTAACCACCGTATGAACGTTTTTAAATTCTTTATAAAATTGTGAACAGCTTCTTTAGTGGGATTGAGAGGATTCATGCCAGGTACAAGTTCGGATGAATGGAAGAAAATTGTCAGACATTCTCCTCCTCTTGCCCTGTGCAGCCTAACTCCCGTTTTTACAACATTTAGGTTGACCCATGCCGGCTGAATCGCAATTGACGCGACATTCATGGCCAGCCATTCGGTAGCCTTTTCCGGGAAAAATCCGGTTCTCGATAACAAATCCAGATACTTACCAACTCCCCTGAATATTGGCAGTATTGTGACGGGGGCTTCCAGCACCAACGATTTTCCTTTTTCCGTTGGATCCAGTGGGTTTGGAAAGTATGGGTCCGACGAAGCCATCAAGTGATCGGCTCCACCATACGATTTTCTTAACGGCGAAATACTACTGTCAACTTTCACTCCCATTCGTTCCAGAACCTGGAACATTTTCGGGCCCAGATTAAAACGACCCATCCGAAAAGAAGTGGGTTTCGATTTTCCATTGGACAGTGACTCGAACAATGAACTGGCCTTCGCCTCCAAAAGATCTACAGACATCAATTCTGAGGGTGTCGGCTGCGGAACTTCATCAAAGACAATTGGAGGAGTGTTCCAATGGTGAAGGTGCGCCCCTATTTCGGCCTTCCATTTTTCCTTAAGACTAACAATCTTTTTCAGGGATTTGTCCTTGTTTGCCACTTGATATGAAACCATAAGGGTTGGCCTAACGTTAGTTCAAGAAACACCGAATCGAGAGCGTCCAACTCAAACACATTGGAAGCTGAGGATTCTTCCCTAGGGTAATTCCCGCTAAACAAACCTTCTTCTTCAACATCTATGGTCACTAACAATTTCATTTGATTTTCGGTTCATTAGGAGGATTGGCCGTGATGAAATTCTTGGCTTGAAAGCGTTCCCGGCAAGATTCAACAGAAAGTAAGCCCCAGCCAAAGCCAACATCAGGATCCCAATGTCAAGGAAAGTCAGGCTGGAAAGTTTGGTTTCGTCAAGAATAATTATTTTCCTGGCCAATGCGATCAGGGCTACTACGAGTATGATTTCAGCTCTTATGACTCGTTTTTCGTGGAACGAGTATATAGTCTCCAGCAATTCCAGTCCAATAAGGACCAATAAAAACATACCGAACAAATCAAGGAGTTCATGGATATCCAGAATCAGAACCGGAGGGGTGACAATATCCATAATGATAAGCCAACCAACATCCAGGAGCGCCAGCAATATTACAATACCCATCATGATCATGAGAGCATAACTGACAAATCTTTCAAATTTTCCGATTAATTGCTCAACATTCATATCGACCCACCTCATAGGCGAAACGCAGAAGCAATTCTAAACTCCCCTTTGTCAAACACCAGGACCCAAAACGACAATAACGCCACAGCTATGTCTCTGAATATATGGAACAGCCCAATCCGTCCAGTTGATTCCGTTGAGGAAGAAAAACATCCGCAATCTATATCAAGACCTATAGCGTAAGCATAGATAATAACCCCAAGAAAAACCAGCATCATTAACGACGTCAGCAACGCCGACGCTCTCGTCTGTATTCCCAATATCAAAAAGGCCCCGCTTACCAATTCCAACCACGGAAGAGTCAACGCAACCAGATTGCTGAACACTGGCGGGATAAGACCATAATTTCGGATTGAGCCGGCAAATTCTCCAGGATCCAATATTTTATAAGCGCTGGCGTATATAAACAGGAAGCCTACAACAAGTCTGGATATTAACGTGATCCACCTCATTTCATCATACCCTTCCTACCTCTTTGACCGGTTTGACTTCTCAGTTGCAAGTCCCCTTTTTTCCCATGCGGTGTAACCTTCCTTCATGATCACAATGTTTGTATACCCAAAGTTGATCAGAAAAGCGGAAACTTTTTCAGCCATGTCACACTCTGGTCCGTAACAGTACAAAATAAGTTTCATGTTAGGAGTGATCAAAGGTTCAATGCTAGGAAACCTGTTTTCTTTCTCCTCTGGAGAGAGAAACAACGCCCCTGAAATATGCCCGAGCATGTAATCCTTTTCTTCCCTAGTGTCGATAAATACGGCTAATGGGTCATTAATAGAATTTTCAGCTTCTTCAATCGTTACGAAAGGAATTTTCTGGCCTGATACAGTAACCTCCGACGCCTGGGCGTAGAACCATGGAATGTGTCTTGCTCGAATCAGATTCGAACCCAACCCAATTATTAAACACGCTGAAGCGATCATTGCGGCCCTTAGAATCAGCAAACTTAAATTTACCATTATATATTCCTATTAAATATTAATATATTATATATTATAATTAAATGTCTTAATCATATATATTTGCTATTATCTTATTTTGATGTTATTTTTTGACACAGCTGCTATCTTGTGATAGTGTGAATCTGTATAAAATCCGACCCGGAACATAATGTCAAGTGTGTTTCATAAAAAGCCTGATGATTCTTACGAAAAAATTCATTTCGAGTTTAAAAGGATTTACGAACATGTTTTTTAGAGCTTCTCCCATTTTAAAAAACATCCTTCTTGTGATTACTGCTCTGCCATTGATGATTGGTTTCGCTAAGGCCCAAGATTTGGATACGGCCGTTATAAACCGGGTCCAGGTTTCACCGGATCAGAAACAGATTACCATAGAGGGCGACAAGGCTTTGGGGAATCATACGGCGTTTGCGTTCCAGAATCCCTATCGTTTGGTAATAGATTTTGAGACCACGGGGCTAGGGAAAGTTCCTCTGAGAATCAAAGTCGATAAGCCCCCAATAAATGAAATCCGATTGGGCAAGAATGATCGAAGGGCAAGATTAGTCATAGATTTTGGAGAATACCCGGTTCCTCCATTTATGGTAGAAAGACGCGGAAATCTGGCAGTCGTGGCTTTAGGCAACGTTCCCACGGATCTCAGAACAATTCAGGGAAACGCCAGTCGTGAACCAACACCGAAACCTAATGTCCCTCAAGCTTCACGCCCAAAACAACCTACAGTAAACAAAAAGGACCCCGTTAACAAGGCTGTTTCTGCTCCGGTTCCTGTTGAATCTCCCGTGACGGGTCGACCGGCCACAGAGGACAAAATCGAGAATTCCAGCTTTGAGGTCAAACAATCACTGGTCACCAATAGCCTCCTTTTGGTCGAGCTTCAGAACAAGAAGGTTCCATCCCAAACATTCCGAATAGTGGTGGGCTTGAACCTCAACGATCTTACAGTTCAAAACGCTTCAATAAGCGGTTCCAATGGAATCATAAAGAAATTCAAGCTCGTGGAATCCGATCAAAATGATTCGACACATGTGTCGAGCGCTCGGAGAAATGACGAATCTTCCTCGGTCGGTCCTAGAAGATCCGTTGTTCCAGGGGAAGCCTCAAAAGTCCCTGCCCAGAAATACTCATGGGGCTCTGATAGTAAGACAAAACAAGAAGTCACTAATGTTGCGCCCGGCTCAGTTAATTCAAACCCCTTCAGACTTCAAGAGTTTGAGCTCAAATCGAAGAACTCCGGCACTGCCAGGCTGGAAAAGGATGAGGAGTAAGCAATCATCTCGACTGGCGCTTTACATAATTGAATAGAAAATTCCTTTTAGCCTCAAGATCTTACTTCATCAGTAAACGTTTGAAGCGACGCCTCCTCACTGAATAGATTTGGCTGTCCGGACATGAGTCTCTAGTTTCTCCTGGCCTGAAAAACCCATCGCACATACATTTAATCATGGCTTTGCAAATTTACTTTACTGGGTGTCTCAGAATGAGAGCAATATGATACTTGCAATCCTAGATCGTCTAGTTTAGGCTCACGCGGTCTTTAGTCGTAACTTTCCAGAAATTATTTTGACTGGTTCTGGAAGGTTTGCTCTCATTCCACCATGAGGTAAAATATTGGGAAATCTCCCCGCCAACAACCGGGGATTCACGTCATTGGGTTAGGAGGTCGCATAAATCCTATGGCTTTCCACCTGCCACAATTTGATCCATTCTTCACTTGGGTCAACAGAGGAAGAATACTTTATTCACCTGGCGCAAGGTCCGAAATAGCTTTTGAGCTAGGACAAATGAACGCAGACAGACCACTGATCTTAACTGATAAAGGCCTGGTCAAGGCCGGCGTAGCCCAACAGGTTGTTGAAGCGCTAGAAAAGTCGGGAGTTAAACCTGTAGGACTCTTTGATAATATCGTTCAAGACGCCAGGATTGAAAATATCAATGAAGCGACTCAGATGTACAATGACTCTCGTGCCGATTCTTTGATTGCTGTAGGTGGTGGGAGTGTTCTTGATACGGCAAAAGCTGTCAATATCCTTCTAGGAAAAGGGTTGAGTGATTTCAAACCTTTGGCCGATCAAGCTGCCCTTTGGGAAGACGCAGCGCCTTTAGCGCCTCATATAGCGATACCTACCACCGCTGGAACAGGATGCGAAGTTACCAACGTTCTAGTCGTGATGGACAACTCATCACAGGCGAAACTTTCAGTCACACACCCATATTGCAATGCTGATATAGCAATTCTGGATCCGGAACTTACCATCCTACTCCCGGCAAAAATAACGGCATTCACTGGAATGGACGCCCTTACTCACGCTATCGAAGGTACTACTTCAACTGCGGCGCAGCCGATTTCGGACGCGCTGGGATTACACGCAATTCGAATGATTCATCAGGCCCTTCCGCTTGCGGTTCAGGATCCAGAGAACATCGAAGCCAGAGGACAAATGTTGATAGCGGCGACACTAGCGGGCATGTGTTTCTGCAACGCAATGACAGGAGCTGGGCATGCGCTGGCGCACGCCTTGGGCGCTCTTTATTCGATCCCTCATGGTCTAGCGAATGCCATTATGCTGCCTCTGGTCATGGAGTTCAACGCAACGGAAGCTCCCGAGAGATATTCTATGATTTCAAAGGCGCTGGGCGTTTCAAAAGAGAATGAACCAGACCAGGTTAACTCTATGGCTTGTGTGGACGCCATCAAGAAGCTCAAAATGGATATAGGTCTCACAGACACGCTAAAAGACTTCGGTCTTCCAACTGATCCCGGAGAACTCGCAGGTCTGGTAGAACTTGCGGCTGGAGACAGCCAGATAAGTTACAATCCAAGAGTTCTTGAAGATACAGATATATTCAACTTGTTCATAAAAGCATTCTAGAAACCAAGGAGGCTGAAATGGAATTTTGGAAAGATGAAACGGAGCCTATCAAGGCTTTTCTGGCGCTTTTTGAAAACGCCAAAAAAGACCCGGAACTGTCTGAGGGACTAAAGAAAGTGAATCAACTGATTTGGTTTGACTATACTGAAAACGGCCGAAACTGCTCATTCCACGTTGATTGCAGAAACGGAGAGATAAAGGCCCGAGTGGGCAAGCCTGAGGAGCAGCCTGATCTCACAATGAGTCTGTCGGCTGATGACGCTCACAGGTCTTGGTCAAACAAGCTTAATCCGGTTATGGCGATTACCAGGAAAAAGATAAGAGTGAAGGGATCTGCTACAGGCTTGCTGAAGTTGGCTCCAAAACTTAAAAGGGTGGCTTCAATTTACGGGGACACTCTCAGAGAAATGGGTTGGGAAGACAAGATAATTGCCTAACCCACGTCAGGGGTAATCCATGAAAGGATATTCAGGTAGATTTCTGAAAGTAGATCTTACCAGCGGATCAACCCGTTTTTATGAACCTCCAGATGATCATTACCGCAGTTTTATAGGAGGCGCTGGACTTGCGGCTAGAATATTTGTCGAAAAGGGAGACTTCGAGGCTGATCCGCTTGCGCCTGAATCTTTATTGATCTTCTCGCTTGGACCGTTCGCCGGTTTACGCCTTTCCGGATCAAGTCGTTTCTGTGCAGCGGCTCGTTCTCCGTTGACAGGCCACTGGGCTGATTCTTCTTGTGGAGGAAATTTTGCTCCTGAGTTGAGATACGCGGGTTTCGATGGAATCATTGTTTCTGGCGCAGCCGACCACCCATCCCTTTTGGTAATCAAGGACCTGTCAGTCAAGATTGAATCGTGTCAAGAATTGTGGGGACAAGGAATAGAGTCTACCACTTCTATCTTGAAGCACCGGTTTGGCCAATCATTCAAGACACTTGCGATAGGACCAGCCGGTGAAAATCTGGTAAAGTTCGCATGCATAATGAATGACGGGCACAGCGCTTTTGGCAGAACCGGATTAGGCGCTGTCATGGGGTCAAAGAAACTTAAAGCCATAGTGTTGAAAGCTTCCAAAAAGACTTTTTATGTACAAGACCCGGAGAATTGTAAAAGACTTGTAAGTGATTTGAACAATCGTATTAGAGAATCTGTGACACTTGGAGTAATGAGGGAAAATGGAACAGCGGCAAATCTTGAAGGTGGGGTTCATTTGGGAGACGTTCCCATAAGAAATTTCACTTCCAATTTCTGGGAGGAAATGGCCGAGGCTCTCACCGGATCAACACTATCGGAGAAATATTTGATTAGAAGAGCTAACTGCGCTTTCTGCAATGTTGCTTGTAAAAGGGTTGTACAAATAGATGACGGACCATTTGCTTTATCGAAAGGCCCGGGACCAGAGTACGAGACCATAGCGGCTTTTGGTTCGCTCCTGGGATCGATGGACTTGGCCGCCACGTGTAAGGCTGGGCGGGTATGCAACGATCTGGGCCTGGATACCATATCTTGCGGATCCACCATAGCATGGGCTATTGAGGCTTTTGAAAAAGGAGACCTGGGGCTGTCCGACACGGAAGGCTTGAAGCTCAAATGGGGTGACATGAGGACCATAATTGAAAATCTAATCCCGCTCATAGCCCTTAGAAAACGAAAGCTTGGCCGGTTACTCGCGGAAGGATCAGTCTCTGCGGCGAAAAGGACAGGCGGTGATTCAGATAGCTATACAGTCCATGCAAAAGGTCTGGAAGCGCCCATGCACGACCCGCGCGGAGGAGGGCACGGCCTTGCCTTGACGTATGCCATCAGTCATAGAGGCGCGTGTCACGTGTTTTCCCCAATGTTGTTCATGGAAATGGGCGCTTGTTATTACCCTGAAATTGGTTTTGATCTTGAGCTCGATCCGCTGTCATCGGATAACAAACCAGAGGCGGCTGTTGTAGCCGTTACTCTGGGCGCGTTGGAAAACAGCGCATGCATGTGTCAGTTTGCGGACCGCGAGATCACAATACCGGAATGGGTTGAACTGTTTAATTACGTTGCAGGCATGAACTGGGACATTGAAGACATGATGAAAACAGGTCGAAGAATATTCTATTTGCAAAGGCTTATCAACCATAGGTTTGGAATCTGCGCAAAAGATGATGTCGTTTCCCGCCGTTTGTTGGCGCCTGCCACGGATGGAGCTCCTGAAGGTATAGAAATAAACTTTGAGGAAATGAAAAGACTTTTCTATGAGTTGATGGATTTGGATTCTATTTCCGGATCGCCTTCTCGGCAAGTTATCCTGGATCATGACTTGGCGATCGAAAAGTCCCGTGTCATGGGAGATCTCCCTTGAGGGTATATGTCCAACCAGTTGGTTTGCTGAAGAATCATTTTGAAGCAACCGTTGTGGAGTTGAAGAGCAATTCAACGATTCAGGATCTTATTCACGCATTCGACCTTCCCAAGGAATTAAGAGCTATTGGATTGGTGGATCGGAAAAGACAAATGGAAGACTATAACCTGAAGGATGGAGACGTCGTCACATTAGTTTGTTTGACGTTGGGAGGATAAGATTTTTTCTATAGAAGTTTTTTCGTCCCAAGTTCACCCCGGTGATTGATCTTCATGTGGGCACGAAGCTTAGAGTGGATTTTTCTCGAGCCACAATACCAAGCTTATCACTGTCCATATTTGCCTGTTATTGTCTCTGACTCCATTGAGATGCTCATCCAGTAGGGTCTTGCAGTAATTCGGATTAATTGCCCCTGATTTAGCTAGGCGTTTGTACGAGAAGACATCACCAACAAAGGCTTTGAGTTCACTTCTTATCCAAAAAGGCAGTGGTGGAGTGAACCCCTTTTTCTTTCCCTTTCTGATGGATGCCGGCAGCAGGCGTTTTACCGCGCTCCTCAATAAGCTCTTGGTTTGGAAACCTCTCGATTTAACCCCCGGAGGTATGACGGCTATTCTTTCAACCAGCTCGTGATCCAGGAATGGAACTCGAGCCTCGAGTGAGTTAGCCATAGTCATCCTATCAACTTTTGTAAGATTATCATCAACCAGGAACGTTTTTGCGTCAACGTATAGAACCTGATTCAATGGATGACATTTTCTGACGCGCTCGAAATGTTTGTCAAAAATTCTAAAGGTATCCTGAAAACCTGCGTTGAGGAAATCTCTTGTAAAAAGGAGTTCCTTATCTTTTTCGTCAAATATGACTTTCCACCAATAATGGGCTCTTTCAAACGGCAAGTCAGCGCCTGTCACGAACCTCTTAGCTTTGTAGTCAAAGCTGACTCTCTCGAATGAAGTTGGCAGGGACAACACCATCCTGTTGACGATGTTTGTTCTGATCCAACTCGGGACAAGTCTGAAGATTTTACTCAACTTGAAAGCAAAATGTGTAGGGTAGCCCGCAAAGACCTCGTCTCCTCCGTCCCCCGTAAGAACCACTCGAACCATCTCTGAAGCAATTTTTGAAACCAGGAAGGTTGGAATAGCGGAATAATCTGCGAAGGGTTCGTCAAAAATAGCCAGCAGATCTTCTATGGATCCTACCATGAAGGGATCTACAATTTTTTCGAAGTGTTCTGACCCTATTTGGCTGGCGACAAAGCGCGCTTCAGCAGATTCATTATATGATTTGTGGCGAAAACCTATAGTGAAAGTCTTCAGAGGAGAATTCAGCCTGCGTGCCATGACAGCCGCTATCGTGGTAGAATCCAGACCTCCACTAAGCAGAGCCCCGATGGGAACATCAGATACCATTTGCCTTTTTACAGCAGTTTCAATCAGGTCAACAATCTCTTCGTCGTAGGATGATTTTTTGTGTTCCTCTTCTCCCGCTGCCGGGGTTGGAATGTCCCAATAGGATTTCTTGACCAAACCATTGAATGAGCACACTAGGGATGAAGCAGGCTCAAGTTTTGTTATCTCCCTGAATGCGGTGTCGGGAGTAGGAGTGTACATTAGAGAACTGTAATCATAGAGCGCCTGCAGGTTTGGTGATCTGTCTACAGATGTTTTTAACAGGGCTTTAATTTCACTGGCGAAACAGAAATTGCCGTTGGCGTCGAAGCAATAAAAAAAGGGTTTTATTCCCATTCGATCTCTTGCGGCGAAAATCCGTTTGCTCCTGGAATCCCATATCGCAAAAGCAAACATCCCATTTAGATAAGTTACGCATTCGGCGCCATAATCCTCGTACAAATGAACGATTGCCTCAGTATCGGAGTCTGTCCGAAATCTGTGTCCCTTTCTTGTGAGATGTGTTCTAAGTTCCAGATAATTATAGATCTCCCCATTAAAAACTATCCATATCGAAGAATCTTCATTATCCAACGGCTGGTGTCCGCCCTCGACGTCTATTATGCTCAACCTCCTCATTGCCAGGCCGGCAGGACCATCGATATGGTAACCTTCGTCGTCAGGCCCCCTGTGAACCATGGTTCGGTTCATTTCCTGCAGCAATTGCATTGATACAGGGCTAGAATCTCCTATGGAAAGAATTCCGCAGATTCCACACATTGTCAGCTTGACTTACATTTCAATTTTAGTCTCGTGCTTGAAGTCGAAGTAATGCAAACTGGTCAAGAATGAGACCAAAGAATATAATGTTGATCCCCCCCGCAAGGAAAAGAACCACGCCTTCTGAAAATTGTTGAAACAATATAAGATTTCTGATTGTCAATACGACGCCAATCAATATCATCGTTAATCCGGAAGGCAAAAATATTTTGTTCGGATTTGTCATTGTGATGATCCTGAGAATAAACATTATGAACCTGAACCCATCTCGGAATGGACGCAATTTGCTTTCTGTCCCTTCAGGTCTCGAACTTACGGAAACTGGCATAAACGTCACATTATATCCTGCGGTCATAAACGACAAAGTGCTAGTGGAAGGGAACGAATAGCCATTCGGGTAAAGATGCAGGAACTTGATCGCAATATCGTGACGAAAAACTCGAAAACCTGACGTGAGGTCTGGAATATCCCTTTCTACAAGAAATGAAGCCAATTTACGGAGGATCCTGTTACCAAGGTTCCTCAGCGGAGACCCTTCTTGAGGCGCAAAATTCCTTGCCCCAACCACCAGATCGTAATCCCTTAGCAATTCCAACATCTCCGGTAACTGCCCTGGGTCATGCTGTCCATCAGCATCCAATACTCCTATTATTCCACCATCTATCGACCTCAACGCAGTCTTTAGGCACGCCCCGTTTCCTTTGTTGTTGGGATGCCTGACAACTTCTGCGCCCGCGGCTTCTGCAATCCGACGGGTGTTGTCGGTTGAACCGTCGTCGATGACCAGTATACGGGCATTGGGAACACTGGCCTTAACCCCTCTGATAACATCGCTTACCGTCTTTTCTTCATTGTAGGCCGGCATGACGATTGTTATTGATGACCCTAACAAATGATTTCTTTCCGTGGTAGACATTGTAGAATTTCAGAACCTCTCCGAGCCGGAAACGGTAAATTCAAATTTAGTGTCGTCACGACCTTACACAAAAAACTATAACTTTGCCAAGACTCTTGTTTGGTTCCTCTTGAAATAAAGTTCCCGACGTTGACGCTATAACACAACTGATTGAAGGAGTCGACATTCTGAGCAGGTGGGCACTTTAGCGTGGTGGCGGTGCAGGGACTCGAACCCCGGACACTGCGGATATGAGCCGCATGCTCTAACCTTCTGAGCTACACCGCCGCAATAATTTTTCAAACTATCATCAACTGGACGTTTCTGTCAATATTCTGATTTTTAATACAAAATTCTTAAAATCTGATGCCCTTTTAAGATTTTCAAGTCAACAAATCTCTAACCATTTTCACCTTCTCAACAATTGCATTGTAATGAGCCTCGCTTTGATCAAGGTTTCCAGAAGCTGCGTTCTTCTCCATTTGGTCCGCCAGAGATGAGATCTCTGTCAGCATCAAGTTGAGCGCTGCGCCTTTTATGGAATGGGCTCGCTGTCTAACAATTTCAGGGTTTCTGGAATTTACTCCTTCAAGAAGCGCTGGTAAATCTTCGTTTTCAGTGTAATCCAAGAATACTGAGATAAATTCCCCAACTTCATCAGGTTCCATCCCAAGTTCCTCTACCAACTTGTCAATTGTAATCATCATAGTCCTCTGTCCGAAAATCTCAATTGAATCGATTCTTCTAATTCTTTAATTTCTTGAAGGATATTTTCTTAACTCTATGATCACCGCCACGGTCTATCCGGAACACCCTACAGACCAAGACATATTTTGATCGGGGATTCTCTTAATCAATCGAAGCACATTCTGTCCGCATTCTCCAGACTCATAAACCAAGTCATCCATGAACTGTTTCATGAGCCATATGCCCAATCCACTTTCACCAAGATTCTGAAAGTCCGGTTCCTTTACTTCAGCGGGATTAAAGTTCTCTCCATAATCTTCAAGCCTGATTTCAAACATTTTGTCTTTTACAAATATTTCTATCTGAACGGGGCCTTTGACTCCTGATTTGTAGGCATGACGGCTGATATTCGCATAGGCTTCGTTGAAGGCCAATTCTATGCTGTCAACAGTGTCTTGGTCGTTTGAGAACGCAGGCAATTGTTTTACCAAATTGCGAACAAATATGTCTAAAGGTCTGAGCAGAAATATTTCCGCTTTTACCTCAATTTTGATATACAGTTCCTGCCCCATCTACAATTCCCTCGTTCTAAGCTCATCCAGGCGCAGCTACTAGAAAAGGTCTGGAATCTCCTATTTGTCAAACGACTTTATAGCGTCGTCCAAATTATCATGGATCTCAAAAACTCTGTGCAACCTCGTCAACTGGAAAAGAGTTTTGGCTTGGGGAGATGGTCGCGCTATCTTCAGATCTCCGTGGTTCTTCAGTAGAGTGCGTAAGGCTGCCACCAAGGCGCCACAACCTGAACTGTCTATAAACTTTGTTTTGCCTAAATCTATAACAAGCTTGGTGGAGGCGTCTTCAGACAATTTTTTAACCATCTCTTTCAACTTCGGGGCAATCATTGCGTCTAGTCTTTCATCTGTACTGATAACAGTAACCCCTTCAAGTTTTTCAATCTCCATATTTGATTCTCCTGTCATCGCCCTAGACATAGGGTCTCTGAATTTGTCATCTCCCCCTTGCCAAAACAATTTGGGCTTATTTTCCTGTGGGCCAATAATCTCCTAGAAACTTTTCCTACTTGTCTCCTATCAAAAGCCTTTTGATGGCTTTCCAAAGTATTTTGATGTCCTCTTGCAAGTTCCTGGTGGCCGTATAATAGTTTTCGACAGCTATTTTTTCCTCTTCAAGCGCATCTTCAGAGCATTCTGCGTCTACAGGGGTAAATAAGCCATCAAGCGATTCGAAACGTTGCAGTGCCCACTCCTCCTGATATTTTTCAAAGTCCTCTTCTTTTAGAGGTCGAACACCTACAAGACGCATTTTGCCCAGTAAAACGTCTATCAAACAGGGGAGTCGCTCTATAAAGGGACCAGAATGATTGAAACAAAAGAATCTACAAGGTTTGGCCGCATCTTTGGACGCAGGATCAAAATATAAATCTCTGATCATTAAGATGCGAACGTCGAAGAATGGCTTGCTGTTGATAAGGTTGATCAATCCTTTTCCAACCCATACAGGCGAGGTAATAAGCATGAGAATGAAGGCCAAGCTTTTGTCCACGACCTTTTGAGAAACAGAGTATATTATCTTTTTGTTTACGCCTGATAATAAGAAAGGGTCACCAACAGACGTCCATACCCCCACGTCAAGATTCATTATGACATTCGACACAACTATGCTCTTGAAGATACTTGCGTCAGTCCCGACGTATGTATCAGCAAAAATCACGCTGGCGCTTACGTTGGCGGCCTGGTCTACTATGACCCCTTCCCCGAGAACCGAGAATTTAGAGATCCTTGCGCCCGCATTGATTCTTGAATAATTCCCTATGAGTGATGGCCCTTCAATAATAGCGGTAGAATCAATGTTACAGTGGTGTCCTATTCTCGGTTTGCCGCCGTTCAAATCAGCATACTCGGGACCCAAGAAATCTGGAAAGAGTCCTCCGACGCATGCGGTGTTGGCGCTCCAGAGATCCTGAGGAGCTTCAACCTTCATGAAATTTCCGTTCCAGAGATAGTCGACAACAACCGCAGATTCGGGATCAACCGCGTCTGAAATGTATATTCCTGTTTCCAAAGATTCAGGCCTTTTTACTTGAACACATTCATTTATCGAGTCATTATCGCATCGGAAGTCAATCATATTCTTCGATACTATTTTAGTGATATGTCCATGTCCTTCACCGTGAATATCGGCGAGCCTCTCATAAGAAAGGCTCGCTACAGTTTCTACCGGAATAAGAACCGTAGTTTCATGCACCATCCCCGAGATTCGTTTCAGTACATCCAGGGAAGAATATGGATCCTTGTAGACCAGCATTTCTATTGAAACGCCCCAACGGGTGTCAGGCCTCACAAACTCCCCCACAGTGAGAGGATTTTCAACAGCAATTACTATTATCTCTTTTATCCTACTATTTACGCAGTTCATGATATGCCACTCAATCAAAGGCCTGTTGAGAATTGGGAGCATACCAATCGGACGCTTTCGTGTGATAGGTTGAAAGCTTTTTGAATCCTTAAAAAGGGTAAGAACAGCCTGCATTCAAGACCGCCAATAGTTCAGGTAAACTGGAAATTGTTTAATGTTCATGAGGGCGCAGCGTGCAGGATTTCTTGATCAAGAAATCCAAAACAAACCCATTGTCTTTAATACCTTAAACTAATATGCCCCCTTGCCTGTCAGAACCGCCGGTATCGTCCTTAGTAGAAGTTTCAAGTCAAGCCAAAGCGATTGACTCTCTATATATTGAACATCCAGATTAACCTGATGCGCAAAGTTGATCTCACTCCTCCCACCAACCTGCCAGAAACAGGTGAGCCCAGGGGTTACATCCAGTCTTCGTCGATCATTCAAGTTGTACAATTCAACTTCCTTAGGGGGATGTGGTCGCGGCCCAACCAACGACATGTCGCCTTTCAGCACATTGAATAACTGAGGAAGCTCATCTATGCTCGACTTCCGTATTACCCTGCCGACCCTGGTGATTCTAGGATCCTGTTTTATCTTAAAAATCACTCCCCCTGTCTCATTCTGTTCCAGAAGATCTTCCTTCATTTGTTCCGCGCTTGTAATCATAGAGCGGAATTTGTACATTTTGAATGTCTTCCCCCACTTGCCAGCTCGGTCGGACACGAAAAATATGGGCCCGCCGTCTTCTAGTTTTATGAGAAATGCTGTAATTCCAAGAATTGGGGATAGAATGATGAGGCCAATGAGCGCTCCCAGAATGTCCAGAGACCTTTTAATAATTTTAGTCCCCCCCACTACGAGTTTCCAAACCATTTGTTTGCTCTTGTACCGTAGCCATTGTTTCCAGCGCGAGATCCTGATGCCGTCTCGAGCATATTTTCGGTACAATTTTTCCACTAATTCATGGTCACGTTGAAATTTGTGGTCTCTATCGGGCATACTTTTCTCAAACTCATTTCTTTGTTGACACGACTAGTTTGAAATCGCCTGCGGTCTCAACGCAAACGACTGTCCTAACCTTCGACTGACATCACAATTCGTAAAAGGTATGATCCCATTTAGCTATACTTTGGAATACACACATTTAATCAGAATTTCCCCGAATAGGGCCATTCCGATTAGACTATTGAAGCTAGGAAAATAGTTATATCATCATCAAATAATTGCGAACCGTGGTATGCTACAAGATCATCCATGACCACTTTCAGGATGTCCTTCGACTCAAGTTTTGAGTTCGCTAGAAATTTTTCCTTGAGCCTTTCTATTCCGTAGAATTCATCTGAACCTTCCTGCTCAATTACCGGAGACGCTTCTGTAACCCCGTCAGTGAAAATGAGGATCCTGTCACCGGAATTCAGTTGAATTTTGTCTTCTTCGTAATCCATCCCCATTAGGGCTCCTACTAAGGGTCCACCCACGCCAAGTTCCTCAATTTCTTCGTTTCTACTCCTAAAAAGCATGGGTTTGGGGTGCCCTGCGTTGGTGTAGACCAACTCAAGAGTTTGAAGATCTATTATGCCATAGAAGACCGTAAGAAAGTCAGAATCCGGAAGAATTCCAAACATCTGGTCGTTTATAACCCTCATTAGCTCTGCAGGGGACCGAGTTGTGTTTGCGAATGACTGAAAGGCCATCTTAAACATTGCCCCCACCATCGCCGAAGCAACCCCATGTCCGGATACATCAACTTCAGCAAATCCTATAATGGATGATCCGAGTTCAATGACGTCATAAAAGTCTCCACCGGCCGGGGATACTGGCTTGTACAAAGCCGCAAACTTAATCCTATCGACCACAGGGAATTCTTCAGGCAATAAAGACCTCTGTAATTGGGAGGCCATCTCCATTTCTCTAGCCATTACCCTGTTTCTAGCCTCGATTTCCTTGCGAGCCTCATAAAGGGCGAGGTGATTCTTGACCTTTATCCGAAGTTCCTGTCTGTCATAGGGCTTGGTAATATAGTCAACAGCGCCTGCTTCAAGGCCAGTTTCCCGGCTTTTTGAATCTTCCAGGGCAGTAAGGAATATTACTGGCACAGCAGGTTGTATGATCCCGGATTTCAATATTTCAAGCGTCTCAAATCCATTCAGTCCCGGCATTTCTATGTCCAGCAATACCAGATCAGGTGGTTCTACCTGAGCCTTCTCAATAGCCTCTTTCCCCGATTCGGCCGAGATAACGTTGTAGTTCTTGGTTAACATGTTTTCCAAGATGCGTCGGCTCATGGGATGATCTTCTACGACCAAGACTTTAGATCTGTTCATTTCAGCTTTGTCCATGATTCATAGTTGCGCCGAACAAAAGTCAATTAACTTTTTCTTATTAAATTAAATAGTTACCACATTAGAACAAAAAAAACAACTGAGATTGTCCGTTTGTTGAAGTTTTATAAAATTACCCGCATCGTTTTCTTGTTCAAGCTTTAATCCCTTTACATGATGTAAAAATTACTGACATACCACCATAAATATTCCTTCCAGCTAAAAAAATAAAGGGTATTCTCCACATCATGGATTGTCGTGGAATTTGAATTACACGAGATTCCTTTGAGGTTGGAGAGTTATTCAGCTTGTGGCACGGGGTTTGCTCTAATCCTATTCGATGTTTGTTTCCCGTAGCGTTTTGCGCCAAGTAGCGTCCTGGTATTGTTGCGAAAAACATGATGTCCATTTTTAGCCGGCGTTGCGATCCGCAAATGAGCCCTATCTAAATACTGACCGACCAGTGTCGGAGGATTTTCATGTCCCAAAAGTATTTCGAAAAGCTAGGTCTTAAAATCATAGCTGTAACACTTAGCTTCTCACTAATCCCTCTGTTCGCATTGGGAGCGACAATTTATTATCAGTTTAACAGCACTTTTCAAAATAAGATGATTGAGTCTTTACGAAACCTAGCCCAGAATAGAAAAAGCTCCCTCGAACTCTTTATTGATGAGAGAATATCTCAGCTAAATACGATTGCCCAAACTCATTCTTTCGAAAAACTTGCAGATGAACAATTTCTGACCAAGGTTTTTAATGCTATGCAGTCGAGGTCAAAGTCATTTATCGATTTGGGGATAATTGACTCGGAAGGGAATCATCTTGCTTACGTAGGCCCTTATCACGACAAACTCATGTCCGTTAACTATGCCCATGAAGATTGGTTTCATGCGGTTCAATCAACCGGCGCCTATGTGAGCGATGTATTTCTCGGGTTCAGAAAAGCGCCTCACTTCATAATCGCGGTTACCACGGTTCAGAATAATCGGGTCTGGATCCTTAGAGCGACCATCAATTCTGCAATTATAGACGAAATAGTCGCTGGAGCCCAGATTGGAAAACGTGGAGACGCTTTTATAGTTAACAGGAGCAACATCCTTCAGACGGCGCCTCGATTCTCTGGAAAATTGCTGACCCATCCAAGTTCCCCTGATTTTTCATCATCACGTGGACTAATAGTTGAGACGGTGAGTTTTCAAGGGAATGAAACTCTATACGCGGCCGTTCCGATCGTGAATCCGAATTGGGTCCTGGTGGTTTCAGAGGATCCCCAAGAAGAGATGGCGTTGCTCTTCAGGGCCCACTATATTGAAGCGGTGATATTGGCTTTTGGCGTCTTCCTTGTCGTCATTGGAACTGTATTAACCACACGAGTCATGACTCGAAGATTGAAGGAAATCGAGAAAGAAAAATCGAAGAGCGAAGACTTGATCATACAGTCAAGCAAGATGGCTGCGCTAGGTAAGATGGCGGCAGGGATAGCCCACGAAATCAATAACCCTCTTCAAATCATCGGCGACCAAGCAGGATGGATGAAAGATCTCCTCGACTCTGAGGACATGAAACAGACTGAGAATTTTGAGGAATTTGACCAATGCATAAAAAAGATTGAACGTCAGGTTAATCGATCCCGAGAAATAACGCATCGATTGCTCAGGTTTGGCAGAAGGATGGAAACAACCCAGGAACTTGTGGATATTAATCAAATATTGATGGAAACATTGACGTTTCTTGAGAATGAAGCGCATTTCAGGGACATACAAATACAAACCAATTACGATGACAATCTTCCAAAAATCTCTACAGACCCGAACCAACTTCAGCAGGTCTTTTTAAACATTATAGATAATGCCATTGACGCCGTAGGACAATCAGGCCAAATTAGGGTTGAAACCTTTACAGACAAACAGAACCATAAACAGATTATGGTAAAGATATCGGACAATGGCCCGGGAATTTCAAGAGAGTTGATATCCAAAATTTTCGATCCTTTTTTCACTACGAAGAGACCCGATGAGGGAACCGGACTTGGACTCTCAATCAGCTACGGAATAATGGAAAAACTCGGGGGACATATTGCTGTAGAGAGCGAGGAAGGGAAAGGGACCACATTCATTATTAGTCTCCCGCAGGGTTCGAGTTCCACGTGAGAACTGATTCTACTGTTGCATTATAGCCAGCTTCTAAGTCAGGAGGCAAGACATGGACCGGTTCAAAGTAATAGTGATAGATGATGAGGTTGATTTTGTAGACACGATGGTCAAGCGACTAAAAGACAAGGGGCTTGAATCCTACGGAGCCATGAACGGGCCCGAGGGTCTGGAACTGGTAGAGTCAAAGGATCCGGACGTGGTCGTGCTCGACGTTAAAATGCCCAAGATGAGTGGGATCGAGGTTCTAAGGGAAATCAAGAAGAAGAAACCATTGACTGAAGTAATCATGCTAACGGGACATGGGTCGGTGGAAGCCGGCATACAGGGGTTGCAATTAGGAGCCTACAATTATGTGATGAAACCTGTTCCCTTCAATGAATTGCTGAATCTTATCGTTCAGGCTTATGACAGAAAATTGATTGAACAGGAAAGAGGCGTCTGACAGCATTTAAATTTGTTAATTTGTCGATAAACGAAGTTGTCTGGTTCTCTATGATTATTAGTTGGTTATAAACATGGATAGGAGAATTAACTATTTAGCGCCAGCTCTATTAGCCGTGACAGGCTTTTTATTCTTCGCGTCAGGCAATATCCTATCTGCATCCATCGTCATAATTTTGTCTTGTTGTGTGTTTTTTCAAATTAGAACTCTATTGAATGTCTCCCAAGGCGGGGACGCCGACCCGGCAAGAGACCTGACCTCTAACAGGCCAAAGATATTTTCTTCCCTTGATGAGTTGGCTTCAGGTATTGCCCACGAGATAAACAATCCTCTTGCCATAATTGCTCAAGAAGCCCACTGGGCCAAAAGACTGTTAAATAAGATTTTATCGGCTCCTGACAACATGAAAGATATTCAGGACTGCACGGATTCTCTTGTTGAGATTGAAAATCAGGTTCATCGATGCAATCAGATTGTCCAGAAACTGCTGAGTATGGCTAGAGAATTGAATGTCGTGATTCAGAACATCGACATTAACGAGATTGTAAAAGTCGTCTACGAAATAATTATTAGAGAGGGCCGTTCTGATGACATAAAAGTCAATCTTGAACTGGATCCCGGAGCGCCGATCATAAATTCGGACGCCCCACTAATTCAGCAGGTCCTTCTAAACATTGTCATGAACGCCAGACAGGCTATCGGGGAACACGGGACAATAGATCTAAGGACCAAATTCATCTACAACCTGTGGGTGGATATTGAGATTCAGGATGACGGTTGCGGAATTCCTGAAGAAAACTTTGAAAAAATTTTTCTCCCTTTCTTTTCAACCAAACACGATAAAAATGGAACAGGACTAGGTTTGGCGATTTGCCGAGGAATCATCGAAAAACTTGGCGGTTCCATCACTGTCAAAAGCAGGCCCAATACAGGAACCCTTTTCACGGTCAGGCTACCAGTGAAATCCTAACTATGAGGTACCAATAACCATGACCAATAAACCTAGTGTCTTGATTGTTGATGATGAAGATCGCTTTCGCTCTACCATGCGCAAGCTTCTGACAGCAGAGGGTTTAGAGGCTTCAACGTGCAGTTCCGCTACTCAAGCTTTGGATGAACTTAGAAAAAATCACTACGATGTTGTTATCCTCGACGTGCGAATGCCTGAAATGAGTGGAGTTGAAGCCCTTCCCAAAATCAAGGAAATTGATCCTGACATAGAGGTTATCGTCTTGACTGGTCACGCTTCTGTTGAAACCGCCAAAAGTATTATCAGAAACGGGGCCTATGACTATCTGCTAAAACCCTATTCTATTGAAACCCTGCTGGAAAAGATTGAAAACGCATATGACAGAAAAATGGCAAGGAGAAAGTTGGTCCTCTGAATTATCCTTTTGCCGAGACTGATGGTCTATTCAAAACCTATTACTTATCGATCGTGAGAAGTTAATCCCTGCCAGAACTCCGCGTCCAAACTATAATTTCCGTCAAGAAAACTTTGGGCTATAGCCTGCACACTAGCTTCACTTTGCATAAGCATATCCATTTGTCTTGTAAACTGGAGCAGCCTTCCTACTAGATCCAACTTTTCCTGGATTGCCTGTTCATCATATTTGTAATAGCGAGCGTCCACTCTGTCTTCTCTTACTTCAACCTGAAAACCGAGTTCCTGAAAAATCAATCCAATACAGCGAGCCCTCCTGTTTTTACGTATGTCGTCCGCAGCCCCGCCTTTAAAGGAAAACGTCACAAAATTTTTATTCGTAGATTCGCTGCAAAACGCGTCGAGCACGCTGTAATGATAACCTATCCTTGAGCTAAAATTGAGATATTTGTCCGAGACTATTGCGTAACTTCTGTCACCAAAACGTTCAGAAGGCACGTTTGGAGCAAACATCTGCTCTCTCATTACGGAAAAAAAACCTCCGAGATCAATCGGTTTGCCTCCATGATGCCTCAAATCCTCTCGTAACATGCCTGCAAGAACTGCTTTGAAAGGTATTGATGTTATATCTTCGACCGAGACAAATCTTGCTTTCTCGGAAACATGCGTAAAGCCTCCTCCCAAGTCAATTATGTGCAAATCCAATGGGATAGGAGCCCTAAGTTGCTTGGCTCCGGCCCCATCCGTATCCGAGACTATGTCGCTTATCTTGAACATTTCCCTGTAGGACAGTTCGTGAACCAGCCGCATAATGTCGTGAAGCGTAGAACAGTATTCCGGCGCAAAATTGGATGCTCTTGGATTGACCAGGCGCAGGGGGATTATTAGATCTGAAACTTTTTTTAGAGCCTGATAGACCGGTGTATCCTTGATGCTCGAATCTTTAGTCCTCTGGATTGAAAGAAGTTCGGGAACTCTGCCACTGTAAATTCTCCCCGAGTATGCGTCTACAGTGATTTCTGCTCCCTGCGCAATAGTCTTGGTCGCCCCAACTACTCCGAGTAAAGTTGGCGTGCCAAATTCACGCGCCAGAGAAGCCATATGGCCCGTGACACTTCCAGCATCAGTGACAATAGCCGAAGCCTTTTTCATGACTACAACAAACTGAGGCGTCGAGTGTGGCGCTATCAGGACTCCTCCGACTGGAAAATCGAGTAAATCCTCATCGTTTCTTACATGGTGAGCCAAACCGCATCCTATTCCAGGAAACGCAGCTGAGCCTCCCTGGAGGATCACATCGTAGCCCTCAACGGCAGGGAAAGCCGAAATACCTGCCTTATCAAGTATATCCTCTATACGCAGTGGTCTTGACTGGAGAATCAGCAGCCGGCCGGCCCTGTCAAGGGCCCACTCGACATCCTGAGGGCACTGATAATGGTTTTCAAGCCTTAATGCATAACCGGCCAGGGTTCTGACCTGTTCATCTGTGAGACAGGCTTCGTTCCTTTTAGCTTCCGGGATTATAGCCTCCTCAACCCCACCACCCTGTTTAAGTCTTAGCTCAACAGGTTTTGCTGATACTATTTTACTGATGATTGTAAGATCCCCGTCTTTGGATATCAGGTACGCGTCAGGGTTTACTACCCCATCAACCGCATATGGGCCGAGTCCCCATACCGCGTTGATCAACACTTCGTCTTTGACCATGTCGAATGGGTGTCTGGAGTACATGACACCACTTGCCTCAGAATCTATCATCTCAATGCATGCCACACTCATTGAGATGTCTTCGTCCCTTATTCCTTTCTCCAGTCGGTAAGTCAGAGCGCGGGTGTTGTATAGACTCGCTACAACTGATTTGTAAGCCTCAATGATGCCTTCTTCCTCAACATTTAATAACGTTAAATATTGCCCCGCGAAAGAAAGTGAACTGTCTTCACCTATGGCGCTGCTCCTTAACGCCACTAGCGGCTTATTTCTCTCGGCAGGACAGTTGCGGGCGCCAACCATTTTGCTTAGTTCAGAATAGGCCGAAAGGATCTTATCTACCAAGTCCTTTGGCGGCTCGGAGCCCAATATCAGGCCCTGAATTTTTTCGCTGGCGATATTGATCGAAGTTGGATCATCCGGGTTGAGATTTACCCTCAGTCGAGTTATTTGATCTAGAAGGTCATTAGCCCCCAGAAAGTAATCGCACGCGCTGGTCGTGATCGCAAAGCCCTCTGGGATAATTAACCCAACATTGTTTTTGATTTCCCCAAGATTTGCGTTCTTTCCCCCCACCCAGTCCGACATGTTTTTATTTATCTGAGAATACGGCAGCGTGTAATCGGCGATCCTGATTTCCTGCCGCCTGTTAAGCTCTTCGTTTATAGAATTATTAATGTCGTCGAGGGTCTTGAAAAGCATCGGATAATGGTGCCCGGAAAGATCGTCCAGACTTTTGACCATTCTCAAAGTGTGAAAGACTGACCTTGTAGCTTGTGTCTTCACATAAGACATTCCAAATATGTTCTGTCCGCGAAGCCTTTCCTCGATATCGGTGATTATATCCAGCATCTCGGTGTTAGAAGCCAGCAAATCCTTGAAACATGAGTATTTGAATCTAAAAACCCGCGAAATCTTGTCATTCGATCGGGTCTTGTCATTTCTTTGCCAGACTTTTATGCGGTCAATAATTCTGTTCAGGATGCCTGCCATATTACGTACCTTTCTCAGGGTCTTGCTGACATATCACTATTCGAATTCTAAAGCATCTTGAGCAATAAATATGCCCCTGAAGTCTGCTTCTATCAACCTCAAAAACCCCCTAAAAAGGAAGTATTTCTTCCAACCCAGCGATCTATGGACGTGACGCCGAAGTGAAAAGGTTTTGACGCTTTACACGTTGTAAAGAAATTGGACACCGTTTTAGCCATTCGCCCAATCAATTTGAAAAGTTGCTTGATAATATTACCTGTTTAGTCATCAGCTACTCTCAGCAGGAGTCAACAATACTGGCACAAGGGTTGCAAGTTATTTTCGTGACCGATCACAAACATTTGTAACGCTATGTGATCAGTAATCTCCAAGGAGGTCTAGATAATGAGAAAACATTTACTCACGTTGCTCACGTTAGGCGCAACAGTTTTCACCGTGTTTTTACCTGAGCTTGTCAGAGCCGCCGGCGGATCTGCCGAAATGCTCATCGTCGTAGCGGACAGTCGCAGAGTGGACAGCGGCTGGGCGCGATATTTCGTCGATTCATACAATACAAACCCCCTGTGGTTCGGAGTTGAGGTTACGATAATAACCGCTTTGATGGGAGTTACCCTTGGGTTAATAACGGATCAAATCATGAGACATGTTGGGATAGACCTGACATCCAGAAAAATCATCGAGCATTGATAACGAATTTCACTGAAAAACATCTTTTAGGAGGATTAACATGTTGGAATGGTACACCATGTACATGCCCATCTCAGGCGTCGACATATTCTGGCCTGGATTGGTCTTGATAGGCTTCTCTGTGGGATGTATCGGCGGATTCTTTGGCATGGGCGGCGCTTGGATGGTCACTCCCGGTCTAAACATCCTGGGCTTCCCAATGGCATTCGCAATAGGCACAGACATAGCCCACATAGCTGGTAAATCCATGATTTCAACATTCCGGCACGCCAAATTTGGGAATGTCGATTACAAACTCGGATGTATAATGATCATCGGAACGGTCATTGGTATAGAAATCGGCGCTCAGGTAGTCATGTGGCTTGAACGTATAGGCCGGATCGGTCCCATTGTCCGATGGGTATACGTTGTGCTCCTTGCATTGATAGCTTTGATGGTTTTCTATGATTACTATAAAGCGAACAAAAAGAAGAAGGCCGGAGAAGTTGGAGAACGCGGGGCAGAGGGCATAACTTGGTATAAAACGCTTCATCGGATCAAGATCCCTCCGATGGTTCATTTCAAAACCGCTGGGTTTACCTGCTCGGCATGGTTACCTATTATGGTGAGTTTCCTCACAGGTATTCTGGCAGGTTTCCTTGGCATCGGCGGTGGTTTGATTCGTATGCCCGCCCTCGTTTACCTGATTGGTTGCCCGACCCATATAGCGGTTGGAACCGATCTTTTCGAAGTTATGATATCCGGGCTTTATGGAACTTTCACGTTCGGCGCCAAAGGTCGAATTGAGATTTACGCAGTGTTCGTAATGCTGATGGGAGCCGCTATTGGGGCCCAAATCGGAACCGTTGCCACAAAATACGCCAAGGGATATGGCATTCGTATCGCTTTTGGATTGGCAGTCTTAGCATGTATGATTTCCATAGTCTTAAAGCAGTACGGGTTCAATACATCGGCGACAGTACTGATATTAGGGGCCGTGGGATCCATTTGTGTCTACATTTGCTGGATAATGTTTAGCGGCGCAGCCAAAGAATTGCGGGAAAAGAAAGCGGCTTCTCACTAGGTTAAATAGACTATATTTCTTGTGAGGTGAGTTAACGATGAAAAAGAGACTTTGTTTATATTATATCGGTTGCATCCTGACTCTAATTTTTCTGGTGACTCCCGCAATCGCAGCGGAAGTCGCGCAGGGCAAAACTATAACAAATGACATAAAGACGAAATTGATAACCATTGAGGAGTATGGCCTGAAGTTTACTCCTGAGAATAAGTATGGCAATCCAACAGGCAAAACGGCGGTTTTTGACCTGTCGGACGCCTTGATCGGCGCCGAGGCGGTTCCCGGAGACATCGTCAGGATTGCCTACAAAGTTGTGGATGGTAAAAACAAGGCGATAAGAATCATGAACGTTACAAAACAAGACGTCATGAAAAAATAACTTTGCAATTCCAGGGTCTGGGACGGCTCGCACGGTCGATGCCGTCTGAGGCCCCGCATTCTTTGTCAACAAGGGTCGCAATTTTCGTCCAGATCCACCACCATTGTCTTGTGTCTTGTTACAGTGACCAGTCCGGGAAATCCTCCCTTAACTTTGGCCACATTAACAGCGTCAGCAAACATGACCTCGACTTTGCCGGTATCTTTCAACTTTGAACTTTTGGCCGCTATAGTTGAGCAATGTATTATATCCAGATCTGAAACTTCCCGGGAATCTCTGCAGACAAGAATGACGTGAGACCCCGGAGTGTCCTTTGCGTGAAACCATATATCCCCTTTCCTGGCCTTGTTCTTGGTAATAAAATCATTACCTTGGGCGCTCTTCCCAACAAGGATTGGGTAACCGGAAGGGCTGACTAATTCGCGGTAATTTTTACCACTTCGCGAATCGAGGTCGTTTTTACGTGAGTTTTTCCTTGGCGCTGCTTTCACTGACTTGCCACTCAATTCAAATTCTTTCGACAATGATGCCAGATCTTCTGGGCTATTTGCCTCTTGTACAAAGAACAGCATTTCTTCCAGACATTTATTTTCTTCGATAGCTTGAGTCAATCTTGATCTGGCTATTTCTATTCCCCTTTTCCCCTTAGCCGATTTAGCAAAAAGTTTCCGCATGTTCGATACAGGATCTAGCGCTGGTTCCAGCATGATGATTTCAGTCTTGCCTGTCTCCCAGTCTGGAGCTTCAACTGAAGATTGTCCTTTTCTTATTTTCTTCAAAACAGTTTTCAACAGCTCTCCTTGTCGGCATTTATCTATAAAATTCTCCAATTTATCGATATCATTTTTTATCTTTGTTATTCGATTAGCGATTGATCTGATTCTCGTCTGTATCGGCTTGGAGACCTGTCGTCTAAGATTTTCGATTAACGTGTCAACCAGTCTGTGGCTGAAGAAAGCATCGGCAAGATCATTGATTTCTTTTACCATTCGAATCCTCTTTAGAATCGACAACCGGAGTCTCGAGTTTTTGGTCGCCTGATTCTGTTCGAATTCCTATAAATGAATAACGATCTACCTCTCTCGGTTTTGATCGAGACTGATTAGGGTTTCCCGGTGGGTCCTGATATTCAATGCCCGGTATTACGACCCTGTTTCCGAAGTCTTTGTGACGAATATGATGCAAACTGTCCATAATCAAATTTGTGGTTACGTCGACCAGCAAGATGTTGGAATCTCGTCCCAAGAGCTCGAGGATGAGACTTCGTTCGACAATCGAATCTGAAATTCGTCACCTCACATAAGATGTAGACTATACGATCACTGTCGTGGCGCCAAATCCTTCTTATACGAGCGTTCGTCAAATGAGCCCTGAGATATGAACAGAATCTTGGCGGTCTGGGCGGATTGATCAAACGGAGTTTTGTGAGATGTATCCTTCCAAACTTTGGATCGGAGCTTAGAATAAGCCTTTTTTCACCAAATCCGGGTTGAAATATTTTCAGTCCTATTTCTCGAGGAAGAGGCTGAAAAACTTTTGAAATTATCCCGCCGTGAAGTTCCTGGTTCAACTCTCGGGTAATTTCCTTCATCATGGCAAGATCCATATGAATTTTTTCACCTCTTTCAATCATTCTTGACCATACAGAATCACTATCCTACTAAGCGCCTCCGGGCTGTTTGACAGGTATAGAAGCGTCTGTTAAAGATTATCGCTAACTTGAGGCTCATTCGATATAAGAAAACCTCCAATTGGGTAAGGTTGAGAAATTCTGTCGAATGAGGGTTTAACCAATACTCTTAAATTGTTGGGGAATCGACATGACTCTGGAAAAAAGAACTCTGAATCTCCTTCCTGAAGCGCTTGAGATTCTTGAAGACGGATTCAAAAGCTTACCCCAAATCTCCCATTCCATAGATCTCGATGCGATTAGAGAAGTTCTGAACGAAGTAGCTCTTACGAATGCAAGACAATTATCCTTACCATCATCCATACTATATTGGCCAGATGCTAAAGCCACCTCATCCTATAGCCCGTCTGGCATATACCTTATCATTATGGATAAACCCGAATAATCATGCTTTGGATGGGGGCCGGGCCAGTTCCGCCATGGAAAAAGAAGCGGTGGCCGAAATTGCAAGAATGTTTGGGTGGGAAACGTTTCTCGGCCATCTTTGTGGTGGCGGTACGATGGCAAATCTTGAAGCGCTTTGGATTTCCAGGTGTTTGAGACCCGGCCAAAAAATACTGGCTTCCCAACAGGCTCACTATACCCACAACAGAATCTGTTCCGTGTTGAACATCCCTTTTGAATCTACTGAGGTAGACACCAACGCCTGTATGGACTTAACGTCATTGAGAAAGGCTCTGGATAAAGGGAATGTGGGCGCCGTCGTAGTCACAATCGGCACAACCGCCACAGGATCGGTTGACCCATTGCCGGAAATTCTTAGGCTCCGGGAGTCGTATGGATTCAGGATTCACGCGGATGCAGCCTATGGAGGCTATTTCATACTCGCCGACAACTTGGGGGTTCAGACCCGTGCGATTTACGATGTCATGAGTCAAGTTGATTCAATAGTCGTTGATCCACACAAACATGGGCTTCAACCTTATGGTTGTGGATGTGTAATTTTCCGAGATCCATCTGTCGGAACTTTTTACAGGCATGATTCGCCCTACACATATTTTTCGTCATCAGAACTTCATCTTGGGGAGATCAGCCTTGAGTGTTCCAGACCCGGATCTTCCGCAGTGGCGCTGTGGGCAACACAGAGGTTGTTACCCATGGTTCGTGGAGGAGCTTTTGCCCGAGATTTGGGCGATTGCCGTAGCGCCGCTTTGAAGTTGTTCAATCGAATCACTACTGATTCTAGGTTTTTGACCGGCTTGCGTCCAGAATTGGACATAGTTGTATGGACTATAAAAAGCGAGTCATCGTCCGAATCTTCCAGATTAGCCGACGAAGTTTTTGAGATGGCCTCACTCTCAGACCTACATCTTGCGAAAGCAAATTTACCAATGAGTCTCTTTAAAGGAGCCTGGAAGGATTTTACTTGGGATCAGGATTATGTCACGTGCTTAAGAAGCGTTTTGATGAAGTCAGATTCGCTCAATTTTTTGGACATGATCTGGGATATCCTTTCTAAAACTGTCGATAAAGCGCTTAATCTAAGTAGACAATCGAAAGGAGAAATCTCATCAGACAATTGAAATCACTTGCCAGATTCGCTCCTGGACCTTCTATAGACCTTCATACTCACAGCAATATGTCGGATGGAACCATGAGTCCGTCGGAACTTGTCCGGCACGCAGCTACGATTGGTTTAAAAGCTATAGCGCTGACTGATCACGATACGCTGGATGGCCTGGAACCGGCGACATTAGCCGTAAAGGAATTTGAACTTGATCTGGAAGTTGTCCCGGGTGTTGAAATTAGCGCAGAATACGATTATGGAATTCTGCATATTCTTGGATTCTTCATTCGATCTGATGATTCTGAATTACAAAAATCTCTCAACTTCTTAAGAATTCAGAGGCAATCCAGAATCACTAAGATTCTTTCCAAGCTCTCGGCTCAAAATGTTTTCATTAGGGAAGAAGAGGTTAGGAAAGTTGCAATTGGAGGAGTTCCCGGGCGCCCACACCTTGCCGGTCTTATGTTCAGAAAAGGGTATGTAAAGACTATGCAGGACGCCTTTGACAGATACCTCAGGAAAGGGGCTTGCGCCTATGTGCCAAAGGTCAAGTTACCGGCGTCCAAAGCTTTACAGTTGATCTTATCAGCTGGAGGAATACCGGTAGTGGCTCATCCTTATTCCTTGAATCAGGAGGACCCGGATCGTTTTGAGGAAGCGCTCCTCTCTCTCATCGACAAGGGACTGCAAGGAATCGAGGCCTATTATCCGAAGCATACAAAAGATCAAACCAGAATGTATGTGAGGTTGGCCTCGAAATTTGACCTCGTAGTTACTGGAGGAACCGATTTCCATGGCGCCAATAAGCCTGGGGTTAAGCTGGGAGAGTTTCCTGACAGGCCCCCTTTGCCTTATTCTCTGCTCGAAGAAATGAAGAAGAGATTGGATAATATTCGATAGGATCTATTTTAAGAATGTCAGACTTTAACAGAATAGCTTTTGTGGGGTTGGATGGCGTTCCCTATTCCCTGCTGAAACATTTTTTCGAATTGTCGGTGATGCCGGGGTTGAAAGAGGTTGCAGCCGTAGGAACATTCGTCCCCATGAACTCAAGTCTGCCACCGATCTCAAGTGTGGCGTGGACTTCTTTCATGACTGGCGTTGACCCGGGGCGCCATGGCATATTCGGTTTCACCGACCTCGAAAAAGATCAGGTGAAGCTCAAGCTTCCGTCTTTTGATGACATTAAGGCGCCGGTTCTTTGGAAAAGATTTCCAGAGAAAAAAACTATAGTGGTGAATCTACCTTTTACCTATCCGGCCCGTCCTTTGAATGGCGTTTTGATTTCTGGCTTTGTTTCCCCCATATTTGAACGCGCCGTTCAACCGATGTCGCTGATTCCTTGGCTCAAATCGAAAAATTACAAGATTGATACAGACAACGTCAGGGCCCGTCAGGACAGAAACTTCTTGATAAATGACCTTTTCTCAACCTTGAGACCTTTAGAAGAAGTTGTTTTCAGCTTGTTTTCAGAACCATGGGACATTTTTATTTTAGTGGTCACAGGAACTGATCGTCTCAATCATTTTCTTTTTGACGCGTTGAGGAACACAGACCACCCTCTTTACGAGGAGGCTATTTCTTACTACCGCAGAGTCGACAACTTTGTGACCGGTTTTCTGAAAAGGTTGGATATTGGAACTCGACAGGTAATTTTGTCTGATCATGGGTTTACGGATCTCAAAATCCACGTAAACTTGAATCGCCTGTTGCAATCATTGGGCTACTTAAGCTTTGATTCGTCTGACCCCCAAGACATTTCCAATGTGAGTAGAGAATCAGACGCGTTTGCAATGGATCCAACTCGAATTTACCTGAATTCCAGAACAAGATTCAGGAATGGAAAACTCTCTAGAATTCAGGCCTCTGAAAAAGCGGTCAGGATAAAAAATGAACTTTCAAGATTCATGACATCCGACTTGGGGCCTGCTTTCATGAACAGTTATAGTTACTTGAGTGAACCAGTGTTTGAACAGGTAAAACTTAAGGAAGAGGTCTATCAAGGACCGTGTTCAGAGCTAGCTCCCGATATTATTGTTATTCCAAGCCGCGGATACGACATCAAAGCGTCAGTAAACGCCAAGGCATTGTGCCATCATGACATTTTTACAGGTACGCATACTTATGACGACGCCTTTATAATAGTTGGAGACAAACAACCTGACGCAGATATGTCGAACTTCGAAATTTCGAAAGTTGCCGGCTTGATACCCTGGAACACTGGCATTTTCGGATAGGGTAGTATCTTTACACCGTATGAAAAGGATAATTTATCCCAAACGCCACGATCCGGAATTATTGAGCCATGCCTAATGTTCAACGTAGTGCTTGTCAATCCTGAAATTCCTCCTAATACAGGAAACATTGGACGCCTGTGCGTTGCAGTGGGAGCCCGTCTGCACCTCATAAAACCTCTGGGCTTTGATATCGGGGACAAACGTGTAAAGCGAGCCGGTCTCGATTACTGGAAGAAACTTGATCTGGTCGTTTGGGATAGTTTAGACCACTATTTTCAGTCTGTTGGGCCGGCCCAAATTGTGCTTACAGGTTCCAAAAGGGGGGAAATTTATTATAATATCGTATTTCAACCTTGGGACCACATTCTTTTCGGTCCTGAGACAGCCGGCTTGGCGAAAAATTTGTTCGAACGATTTCCTCTCCGAATAGCCCGAATTCCGATAGATCTAAGCAAAACACGAAGTTTAAATTTGTCTACAGCGGCTGGAATAATAGTTTTTGAAGGTTTGAGACAGTTGAAGCACGTTCCAGGCTAACGCTCAAAAAAACTTTTTTTGTGTAATAATTCTCGAACCTTTTCGACAAGCTCTGTAAGGTCCCCAGACTTAATTATAAATGCGTCAACAGGAGGAATTGACGGGTCGGCATTATAATAGGGATATGCGGAGCTTATTACCAGTGGAATTCTCAACTTCATTCGATAGAATCTCTCCAGAAAACCCCTGCCTCCCATTCCCGGCATTTTGAGATCCAAAACTATAATGTCCGGTTTTTGCCCCTTCAGCATTTTCAGCGCTTCCTCCGCATCAGAGGCTTGAATAACCTGAAAACCCTGTTCTTCAAAGACTTCCTTGTAAAGTAGCCTCACTGAACTTTCGTCTTCGATGTGAAAAATAACTGCCATTTTAGCCTCTAATGGTAATATTATCACTCCAGGGCTTGTTTAACAACTTTTAGGAGTCTTGTAATCCTAATGACATCGGTGGTTCATCGTGAGATCTAATCCTATAATTCCCACTCCTTTAAAAAAGGGAGATCTGGTTGGAATAGCAGCGGTTTCCGGCCCTGTCAATCCCACTGATTTGGAAAAGGGAATCGCGTTCATCGAGACGCTGGGACTGAGGTTTAAACTCAGCGATAATATTTACATGAGTGAAGATTATCTGGCTGGGTCCGACGAGCACAGAGTGAAAAGTCTCAATGACTTTTTGATTGATCCCGAAATAAGAGGAATCATTTTTGCCAGGGGCGGCTATGGAGTCATGCGGATACTTCCCAAAATCAATTTCGAGGCAATGAAAACAGACCCAAAGATCATGCTTGGCATGAGCGATCTTACCGCTCTTGCCATGGCCGCTTTCCAACGCTCTGGGCTGATCACTATAGCAGGACCGATGCTGGCCGGGCAAATGGCGAATGATTTGGATGAGCTCACTTCGGATCATCTGGTCAGAGCCCTTACCCAACCGTTAGAAAAATATGAAATGGTGGGCGGATTTCATTCCCAGATATTGAAACTACGACAGGGCAAGACAAGAGGCAAGCTTTTGGGTGGGTGTCTTTCCTTAATTGTTTCTCTATTGGGAACCTCTTTTTTACCAAATTTTTCTAGGAGTGTTTTATTTATTGAAGAAGTGAATGAACCTCCCTATAAAATTGATCGCATGCTGACTCAGATGAAACTTGCAGGCATTTTCAGCAAAATTCGAGGTGTCATAATCGCTCACTTTTCAGGAAATTATTCAGATAGCGCTCGATCTACCGTAGAAGAAATAATCCTTGATTATGTCGCTGCCAGTCGAATTCCCGTTATTTCCCGATACCCCCATGGGCATGAATTGCCAAACATACCTTTTCCGGTAGGCGCCGAAGTAGAGTTCATGGTGTCAGCCAAGGACATAATTTTACGAGTCATTTGAATCTTGTTCCTTACATTTCGTTCGCTGGAGGAATTGTTCCTTTTGTTACCAATCAAAACAGACCACTCAGTGAAGTCCGAGAAAAAACTTATTACAAAAGCGGCTGGAGTTGTTGGTTTCTGGACGAGCCTCAGCCGTATTTCCGGATTCATCCGGGACCTGATAATTGCTATTTTTCTGGGAGCCGGCGTGGGATCCGACTCCTTTTTCGTTGCGTTCCGGATACCAAACCTTCTTCGTCGGCTATTTGCCGAGGGGGCTCTATCAGCCGCATTTGTTCCAACATTCATAGAGACCCTACAGACAGACGGCAAAGAAGAGGGAGTCAGGCTGGCGCGAATCGCCGTGACATTTTCAACTATTGTCCTTTGCTTCATAACTCTTCTTGGAATTGTTTTTACCCCTCAAATAGTTAGGGTTATCGCTCCGGGTTTCTTTGATGACCCTGAGAAATTTGGGCTCACCACGCAGTTGACCCGAATCATGTTTCCTTACATCTTTTTTATTTCTCTTGTCGCTCTTGTTTCAGGGGCCTTGAACAGCCTGGGCCGGTTTGCCGCTCCTGCGGCGGCCCCGATTCTCCTCAACATTTCCATGATCGGTGGAATTCTCATTTTTACAAAAGGATTGGATTGGCCCCCGGGTTATTCTTTATCGTGGGCTGTGGCGCTTGCGGGACTCCTTCAATTGTTATTACAGGTCCCGTTCCTGATGGCCGAAGGGGTTACTATCAAACCCGACTTCCATTTTGGTTATCCTCCTTTGAGGCGTATGGGAAGATTGTTTGTCCCGGCGGCTATTGGCGGAGCTGTGTACCAAATCAACGTCCTGGTTGGGACGATGCTGGCTTCTCTACTGCCTGTCGGCTCCGTTTCATGGCTTTACTACGCTGACCGACTTGTCGAAATGCCGTTGGGCGTATTTGCGATCGCTCTCGGGTCGGCAGCGCTTCCCTCGATGTCCAGATTGGCTTCCTCCGGTGATTATAAGGGTCTCGGAGAGTCTGTGTCTTTTTCGTTAAGGCTGATAGCCTTTTTCATTATTCCAGCGTCGGTAGGACTGATTGTCCTCCGAGAACCCATTATTTCGGTTCTTTTTCAGCATGGACGCTTTACTTGTACCGACACGATCGAAACCTCATACGCTCTTTTGTGGTACACCGCCGGATTGTGGGCTTTCTCGGGGCTAAAGGTAGTGACTCAGGCTTTCTTTTCGTTGAAGGACACCAAGACTCCCCTGTGGGTATCTCTGTTCGCTGTAGTTGTCAACCTTGGAGCCGGAATACTGTTGATGCATCCTATGAAGCATGGTGGCCTCGCTCTGGCAACGACGCTGGCTGCGGCGTTCAATTTCCTGATTCTTTTCCTTATCCTCATCAGGCGGATAAAATGGTTTGATATTGCAGGATTCTTAGCTTCGATAGCTAGAATTACCGCCGCTTCATTCATAATGGGCGTTTTCTTATTCTCAATACGAGGATTTGGCCTGTGGTCTCACGGGATCAGCTGGAAAAACCTTGTTGTCCTTCTGACATGCGTAATTGTAGGGATAGGAGTTTACGGAGTTTGCGCTCACTTCTTGAAATGTGAGCAAATGAGATCAATCAAGTCCGTCCTGAAAAAATGAAAAACAATCAATTATAAAGCTATTGTGACTCCTTCTCGGGCAGCGTCCACGAAGATATTTGAATTGAGACGATCAAGACTTTCTCTGCATTTAGTAATGATCTCCCGAACCCCGTCATCGTTTCGCCATGGATCGTGGTGAAACAGTATTAATTTTTTGGCCCCTGTTTCCACCGCAAGCCTAGCTACAATAGTAGTATCGGAATGCCCCCATCCCTTGCGGCTTATCATCTCCTCGGGTGAATACTGACAGTCATGGACCAAAACATCCGTGCCCTGACAAAAATTAACGAAATCTTTGAAACATGTTCCTTTCCATCCTTCTTCGGTGAGTTCGTTATCGGTCAGGAAAACAAATTTCTTCTTACCCTCAGTGAATTTAAAACCGAGCCCTCCCTGGGGATGTTGCAACCCGTGAGATTCAACTAAAACGTCTCCCAAAGAAAAATTCCCCATGGGCGCCTCGGCAGGAGGATCGATTTGCGCCTTTAGATCCTGAAAACGCACTGGCCATGTTCCGTCTATGGCATCACTGCAAAAAATTCTTTTTACACCTTCAAAGCATTTCCTGCATCCATTGAAGACAACATGATAATCTGGTCTGAAAAGAGGCGCAAAAAATGGTAGTCCGATTAAATGATCCCAGTGAACGTGGGTAACAAAAAAATGAATCATTTTCTGCTCAGATCTGTGGAGCAAAAAATCGCCCAGATTTCTAATGCCCGTTCCTGCGTCAATCACCGCTACAAGACCAGAATCGGTTGTTATCTGAACACAAGTTGTGTTACCTCCGAACACAACTGTTTCCGGTCCCGGCGAAGCTATTGAACCGCGAGTTCCCCAAAATTTGATGTTCATGTTACAATTTTGACTCCATCATGATCCGGGGGACATTCTAATATTTTTTAGAGTATCCTTAGTTTATATTATATATATAAGGACTCATTGAGTCCACGATATGATAAAAGAGCTTTCAAAAAATTGGGATCTGAACGCTGAGATTAGAGAACTGCGCGACAGGGGACTCTACCGCAGCATGCCACTGGTGTCTGGGTCGCCCGGTAGAATTATATACGTGGAAGATCGGATCGCACTAAACTTTTCCAGTAACAACTATCTTGGCATGGCCGGACATCCCAAGGTATTGGAAGCCTTTTCTAATGCAGTCTGGACGCACGGCGCCGGATCCACAGCCTCCCGTTTGATCGCTGGAAATTGCGCCACTCATCGTGAACTTGAGGAGTTCATTGCGGTCTGGAAATGCTCAGAGGCGGCTCTGGTTTTCGGAAGTGGTTACCAGGCAAACATTGGGATCATAACCTCATTAACCAATGCGAACGATCTGGTCATTTCCGATGAACTCAATCATGCCAGCATAATAGATGGCTGTCGTCTTTCCAGGGCGAACATCTCTGTTTATCCGCATCTGGATCTCAACGCTGTAGAGGACGCGCTGAAAAATTCGGCGCCAAGACGTAAAATAGTCATAACCGAATCGGTATTCTCGATGGATGGTGACCATGCTCCTTTAATGGAACTTTCTGATCTTTGTCGGCATTACGGGGCTGCAATGGTTGTCGACGAAGCTCATGCCACTGGTGTTTATGGCCCCAAGGGTGAAGGATTATGCGCAGAACTGGGAATAATTCCAGACGTGCAAATGGGAACTTTGGGCAAAGCGGTTGGCGTTAGTGGGGCTTATGTAGCCGGCAGTCGGTCCTTCATAGAATTACTTGTTAATCGCGCTAGATCTTTTATTTTTACAACCGCTCAGCCTCCCGCCATATCCGTAGCCGCTCTCAGAGCCTTAGAGATCATTGCGTCAGAGGAGGGCGAAAAACTTAGGTTGCGGTTGCAAATGAATGTGGAGATCATGGGCGGAATGATAAATGAAATGTTCCCTCAGAGGAACTTTGCATGTCATATTAATCCAATACCGATAGGACGCTCTGATCTCACAATGATCGCCAGCAAAGCTTGTCTGAATAAAGGGCTGTTCGTGCAGGGGATAAGGTTCCCGTCAGTAAAGGCAGGCGCCGGGAGACTCAGGCTAACAGTCATGAGTGATCACACTTTGGATGATCTGAAGAATGCGAGCCAAGTTATAAAATCGGTGGTGGTTCACGGCGCAAGAGGATGAAACGGCGTTCAAGGACATTGAATGAGCCAACCACCTAAATTGTAGTCTCAAAACATGCTTACAGAGTTACCTCGGATCAGATGACATTTTGTAACGCCCGTGGACAATAAGTCTTCCTGTTTTATGAGACATTTCTTGTAATAGATGACGGTATCGAATTTTAGCGGATGTAAGGCCTTAGAATAAGAATTAACTTTTGGAACGGAGTTTATTTATGCTTGAATCGAAATTGACGTCTAATATAGCTGGGGTTGATAACGTAAGAATGTTGGGTAGATTCTTTGTTTCGGCTTTTAAAACACTCATGGACAGAGAAAACATCGCCAAACGACGCAACAAAGGTTTGAATATTAACGATTCCCTTTTCAACTTTGTGAAATTGACATTTCTAGAGAATGCGGTCCTCAAGTATCGAAGGATGGTTCAATTTGGCGACCAAGTTGTTCTGGACAGTACTTTCCCACCCTTTCCCTCCGTTGCGTTTGATAAACGTATAATGAATTATGTAAACAATCTGGACATGAAAGAAGTCCCTACGGGTATTGTTTCCATATCTACAACAAATTGTTGCCCCTATTCATGTCCATTCTGCTCCACCAACGCCCGGAAAGTCACAAGCACTGATCTTGACGAAGAACTGTTGAAGGTCACCATCACTGCTGTCGAAGAAATGGGAGTTCCCAGCATTATCCTCCATGGTGGCGAACCAATGTATCGGTACGACCGTTTTCTTCGATTAGTCAAACATGTAAATTTTGACACATGTCTCTGGATGTTTACGAGCGGTTATGGGGTTACACAGGAACGCGCTGACGAGCTAAAACAGAATGGGCTTTTTGGAGTATGGGTGAGTCTTGATCATTTTGAACCAGATGTTCACAACAGCTTCAGGGGTTCTCCCAAAGCTTTCGAAAGAGCCTGCAAAGCCGTTGAGATTTTCAAACGCGCAGGTGTTTACACCTGCCTGTCCCTAGTGCCTCCCGATGATTTACTGAAACCGGAAAATTTCATAAAATACTATGATTTTGCAAAGAGTCTTGGTGTTGCCGAGATCAGGGTGATGGAAAAGAAACCGTCCGGACGGGAAGCCGACAGAGGTGTCTTGGCGCACAGTCCAGTATTGGCAAACTTGCAAAAGAAACTTTACGCAGACCCATGTTACGCAAATCATCCCCCACTAAGTGGACTTTCTACATGGCTGGAAAAAGACCAGGCGCTTGGCTGCCAGTGCAGGTTCGAATATCTTTTCATCACTTCAACTGGAGACGTTCAGCCTTGTGAAGTGAGTCAAGTTACCTTTGGAAACATCAAGGAAGAACTATTTCCGACAATTTATTCAAAGAATTTCAAAATCATTTTCCAGGTGTTCCACTGGGTGTATTCCCATGGTCATGTATCCGGAAATAAGAGAATACCAAAAAGACAGACCAAGGATGAGCTACTTAGAAAAAACCGACCGCGCAGCCAAGATCATTGAGGGATTTCAGGAGAAGGGCTCTATTCCCGGAGCGTACAGCCCAATATGGTCATACTATGAAAAAAGGCTCAAACTGTTTCACAAAAGACAGGCGGCTAAACAGAAATTAGATTGATTTAAGAATTTTTGGTGAGCCCATATCGGCGCCATGCGGCTTTTCAAACGTGTTTCAGGAGGTCGGCAAACAATGAATGAATTCGCCAAAGCAGCCGGAGATATTTTGGGGCGTATCCGGGAATCTCGCCCTGTAATTCATAACATAACCAATTTCGTAGTTATGAATACTACTGCAAATGTCCTGCTGGCTTTGGGAGCAGCCCCAATAATGGCTCACGCGATTGAGGAAATGGACGATATATCAGGTATCTCCAGCGCTTTGGTCATAAACATCGGGACACTTTCAAAAACCTGGGTAGAATCAATGACCTATGCGGCTCGTCTGGCTAGAATTGCAGGTAAACCCCTAGTGCTGGATCCGGTAGGTTCTGGAGCCACTAAATTAAGAACAGACACGGCTTGTGAGATAGCAAGATTTTCCGCGCCAACCGCTATAAGGGGAAATGCTTCCGAGATCCTCTCGCTTACGGCCGTAGAAGGAAAAACCCGTGGAGTGGACTCGGTAAACACTACAGAGGAAGCCATGGAAGCGGCCAAAAAGCTTGCTGGAGAACGGGGTAATGTCTTAGCGGTAACAGGGAAGAAGGATTTCGTAACCAACGGGACGCGATCTATCTTTATTTCCGGTGGCTCCCCTATGATGACGAGTGTGACGGGAACCGGCTGCTCGGCGAGTGTCATGGTGGCAGCCTTTCTGGCAGTGGAAAAAGACACCCTGCTGGCTACAGTTAGTGCCCTGGCATTGTTCAAGGTCGTGGCGGAGCAAGCCTCTTCCAAATCGCAAGGTCCCGGTTCATTCTGGGTCAACGTGCTTGACCTGCTTCACAACATTACCCCTGAGGAACTTCAGAATTCCGCTAGAATTGAGCCGGCATGAAAGACGTCTCATCCTGGGATGTGTACCTTGTAACTGACAGAACTCTTTCGCGAGGCAGATCCAACGAGGAAATCATTCGTGAATCTGTTAGGGCAGGCGTTTCAGTCGTGCAATTGAGGGAAAAATATCTCAGCGCTGGAGACTTTTTAAAGGAAGGTTCAAGAATCAAGAAACTTCTGGCTGACTATGGCGTTCCTCTTATTATCAATGACAGGATAGATGTCGCGATGGCGCTGGACGCTGAAGGCGTTCACGTTGGACAGTCCGACACGTCATTAGAAAACGCTCGCAAGATTCTGGGACCCGACAAGATCATTGGATTATCTGTGAATGATTTGAGCCACATTGACTCCGCATCCTCATCTTTGGCGGATTATTTCGCTATAAGTCCGGTGTTCTTTACCTCGACCAAAGAAGACATCACCCTGCCGTGGGGACTAGATGGCGTGCGCAAGGCGAGACTGTCCACATCCATTCCCCTTGTAGGCATTGGTGGCATCAGTCGGAATAACGCATGTGAAGTGGTTGCGGCTGGACTTGACTGCATAGCGGTGGTGAGCGCCATAGTTTCGGAATCGGATCCATTTTCAGCAACTGAAGATCTCATACGGATGGTGAGAAGCGCAAAGCGAAAACGCGCAAATCATTGAATTCAAATCCTGACGCGTGGATTCTTGAATGATGATATTTAGGGCGCCTGTAACAAACAATAATTTGCGTTGAAAATAATGTTAAAAGATCTTGGCGAATTCGGTTTCATAGATCGCATATCGTCATTGTGCAAAATACATGGCAATGACGTCATCCGTGGAATAGGTGATGACTGTGCGATAATAAAAATCTCTCCTGATGAGAATTTGCTAATCACAACCGACATGATGGTAGAAAGAGTCCATTTTCTCGTGAACCTACAAACCGCTCAAAGCATTGGAGCAAAAGCTCTGGCGGTGAACTTGTCGGACATAGCCGCTTGTGGGGGAACACCAAAACAAGCTTTTGTAAGCATCGCCGTACCTGATTGTTTTGACGTTATCTGGCTGGAAGATCTTTACCGAGGCATTTCGGAACTTGCCGCAGAATTCGAAGTGGACATACTCGGTGGTGATACAACCAGATCACTCGCCGACATGGTCATAAATATTCTGGTCACTGGTCTTACTAAGAATAACGAAACCCTTTTTCGAAATGGGGCCCATAATGGTGATATTATTGCGGTTTCCGGTCATCTGGGCTACTCGGCCGCTGGCTTGGAATTGCTTCGGAACTCAAGTAATTCTTCCGATCAGATCTACGCCCCTCTCATTGACGCGCATCTCAAACCAAAACCTCATGTTAAAGTTGGACGAATTCTCGCGAGATCCCAAGCTTGCAACGCAGCTATAGACATTTCCGACGGTTTAAGTTCCGATTTGGGCCATGTTTGCAAACAATCAGGACTGGGAGCCACAATCTTTGAAGAAATGCTTCCATTGTCGGAGGCCTTAACTCAGGCGGCTCTCGAACTATCTGCGGATCCTATGGAATGGATTCTTAATGGAGGAGAGGATTACGTCCTCCTGGCCGCCATCAGATCGGAAGAATTTGCTAAGGTAAAACTTGTAGCGACTGAAGCAGGGGCTGACCTGATTGAAATAGGTAGATTTGTCTCCGGCTCAGAGATGAAACTGATAAAAAAATCTGGAGTGGTCTTTGATATTGTCCCCAAAGGCTGGGATCATTTTAGAACCTAATAAATATTTTTAGAAATTGGTTCCCCCCTTCCATAAAAACCGTTGACGATATATTGATATTTATATATAACAATCTATAGAAACATTCTCCTCAACGGAGGCGTCATGAAAAAACCCGGTATGAGCCGAAGAAAATTCCTCATAGGCTCCGCAGTTGGTGGAGCTTCAGTTGTAGCATCCAGCTACCTGAATTTTGAGGCGTGGGCCGCTAGTGAAAAACCTGTCGAAGATGTCAAGGTTACTCCAACTCTATGCGACGGTTGCGGCAACTGGTGCGCCATAAATGTCTACACCAAAGGTGGGCGTATTTGGAAAGCCGAAGGAATTCCTATTGCAGGGATTAACCACGGAAGGGTTTGCGCCAAGGGCCACGCCCTTCTACACGAAGTCTACAACAAGGATCGTGTAAAATCACCATTGAAGCGCGTTGGGCCTAACAAGTTTGAACCAATATCGTGGGAACAGGCATACAAAGAAATCGGCGAAAGACTTCAAACAATAAAAGAAAAATATGGGCCTGAATCATTTTTTCTTGTTCAGTATCCGGAGGGGAACGCAGGCTTGACCAATCGTTTCATCAACGCTTTAGGTTCTCAGAATTCCTTCTCCCACGCTAGTACTTGTTTCCTGCCTCGAAACATCGGATGGTGGATAACGACAGGCAAGGCCAAGCCTGAGCAGGATATAGAGCACACCAGGTTTGGTCTTTTTATCGGAAGAAACCTCGGCGCAGGGCTTCAACTTCGGCAATTGAGCGACATGTCGAAGGCCAGGGATCGTGGAGCAAAATTCGTAGTTGTTGATCCTCGTTTTAGTGAGATAGCGGCGTTCGCTAACCAATGGATACGAATCAGACCTGGCGCAGACTTGGCGCTTATGCTGGCCTTAGCCAATGTCATTATTACAGAGAACCTTTATCAAAAAGACTTCGTGGAAAAGTACACAGAAGGATTCGATGAGTGGGCTGAGAAGGTAAAGGAGTACACCCCCGAATGGGCAGAACAAAGGACGGACGTACAGAAAGCTGTCATCCGAAAGCTCGCTCATGATATTGCAGAGGCTGCTCCGAGGGCTTTTGTGCATCGCGGTTATCATGGGGCGATGGGAACTCAGTACAAAAACAGCTTTCAGCTCGTCAGAACCATCGGCTGTGTGAACGGTCTCCTGGGAACCTTTAATCAGAGGGGTGGGATGTTTTTTGCCCCAAAGGTCCAACTAGGAAAACTCGATCCACAAAAGCATCCTGCCCCTACTGTTCCAGAAGGACCAATGGTTGATGGTAGCGGCGACCCTGAAAGATACCCGCTTACTCCAGTGGGACTGGGGCTGACACACGCTATTCCTGAGCTGGCAATACAGGGAAAACTCAAAGCTGGTTTCGTCTACCATAATAACCCACTTCGAACATGCCCTAATCCGGCTAGAGTTATTGAAGGTTATAGAAAACTCGATCTTTTAGTGAGTTTTGACTATGTGCTTTCGGAAACAGCGACCCTGTCTCACTACATTTTGCCTGAGTCTTATTATCTTGAACGCGATGATGTGGTTCACACCCATCTGAGCTATCAGTCGAAGCAGGTCTCCATCAGGCAAGCTGTAGTCAAACCGCTGTATGACACCAAACCCATGGTGGTAATTTTGAATGAACTTTCCCAGCATTTGGGTATCGGCGAATATTTCAACTGGACATTGGAAGAATATAATCAGGCTGCTCTTGCTCCTCTTGGAGTGACTCTTGACCGTCTAAAAAAGGAAGGGGTCATAGATCTTGGGGGCAAATGGGAACCGGGGGAACCCAAATTTCAGTACGCCAAGTGAAAAACTTGAATTTGTTTCGTCGACTTTAAAGGATAACAACATGCCTGCCATGCCGGATTGGGAGGAAGCCCTGGTCCATCCCGATCCCAAAGATCCTCATTCGTTTCGTCTAGTTCACGGCAAACAGGCTCATTTGACCCACACTCGCAGCATCAACCAGAAGTATCTTAAAGAAATCAGCGAACTAAATGATATGACGAAGGTCTGGATTCATCCTGTCAGAGCAAAAGCCCTCGGCATAAAGGATGGCGAATGCATGACCATAAGCAACGCTGTCGGCAAAGGCAGGGCAAGAGCTATGGTCACGGAGGGTATTCACAAAGACTGCGTGTTTCTGCCAAGCGGCTACGGAGTGTTCTCTAGAAACCTTCGGACAGCGTTTGGATACGGCATATCCTACAACGATTTTCTTCCCACATATTTTGAACCGATGCTAGGCCACTGCATGTCAAATGAAATCATTGTGCGTGTTGAGAAGACCGTTACATGAAAATCCTTAGCCGCTTGTCGGGTAAACATCTCCCACCCACCTGGGAGGGTAAAATTATGAGCAATTCTATTGCAGCCTCACCATGTGCTGAGCAAATGCGAGGAGATTGATATGCCACGTTACGGAATGGCAATTGACACAACGAAATGCATAGGATGTCATTCTTGCCGGGTCGCCTGTCAGAATCAAAATGGCCTGGATTACAAAGAGACGTTCAATTGGATCAAGAACCGGGAACGGGGTGTATATCCCTCCTTCGCCAAGGAATACATTCCTTTACAATGTAACCATTGTGAAAATGCTCCCTGTCAGCGCGTTTGTCCGACTGGCGCAACTTTTACATCCAAAGAGGGGGTCGTGCTAGTCAATCCAAATACTTGCGTCGGCTGCAAGTATTGCATGGAAGCTTGTCCATACAAAATGAGGGTTGTAGATCATCACTTGGGTATTGTGGAAAAATGCCGTTTTTGCATTGAGCTTGTTCGAGCTGGAGGAACGCCAGCCTGTGTTACCACATGCCCGACTCAGGTCCGTATTTTCGGGGATTTGAATGATCCAAACAGCGAAATATCGAAATTCATAGCCCAAACCGGGGCACTGCCGTTAAGGCCTGATCTGGGCACAAGTCCCAAGATTTTTTATAAAAGGAGCTGATCATGCAAGAAAGCGCTTGGGGTTGGCTGATCATTACCTATCTTTTCCTTGCTGGCGCTGGATCCGGAGCTTTCCTCGCTGCAGTGGCATGCGACCTTTTGGCGCCTGACTGGTCAAAAGCTTTGGCCAAAGCAGGTTCTTTGGTTTCCGGACCATTGGTGGCTATTGGGACCGTATGTCTTGTTTTAGACTTGGAAGCGGGTTTATGGGAACCTTGGCGCCAGATCTATCTTGCTAACAATTTGAGCAGCATGATCGCCTGGGGAGTTATAGTCCTATCGATTTTCATACCTATTGCTTTACTTTACGCGGCGGCCCTTAATGAAATCGGTTTTATAGGTAAATTCGCCAACAAATATCTCAGACCGCTCGAGATAGTAGGAAGCTTATTTGCTATAGGCACCGCCACGTATACTGGAGTCCTTATTGCGGTAGTGAATGGCGTGCCGTTCTGGAACACTCCATTGATGCCCGTACTATTTCTGGCGTCAGCTATATCTACCGGTTTGGCCGCAGCGATGATCGTCGCCGCTATAATTGACGTCGCAACCATCAAGACACTATCTAATTTTGCTCTCGGACACGTGATATTTCTGTCCGTGGAAGCTCTGGTGTTAATGCTGCTGGTTTTTATGTCACTTACCAGATCAACTGAAGCCGCTTATTCGGCAAACCTCCTTATATCAGGACTTTTGAGTCCATATTTCTGGGGCCTTGTAGTAATATTGGGAATCGTCGTGCCTTTTTTCCTCAGCGTAATTGAGTACTTGGAATACGGAGAGATGCCCAAAGCCCTCGTTGTTGGGGCCGACATACTGGTTCTAATAGGTGGCATGAGTCTGAGGGCCCTGATAGTGTTTTCGGGGACTCCGCCGCAAATCATTTAAAGGTAGAGGACAAAGTTGGCTTCTTCTGAGAAAGACATGTCGGATCTTGCTTACGCGTTATCGAGTCTATTTGGAGACGATACCGACGTCGATGAGGAAGAGACCCGGCGTATGTTCAACCTTGCGAAGAATCTTCTGGGGAAACAGGAACAATCAATTGATTTGTTGTTTCAAGCGTTTTCTCAAAATTGGAATATTGCGCGCGGTTGCTTCTTCGGCCCCAATCCAGCGGTGTCTCTCGAGGAATCCGTTTACAAGTCATGGACAGATGAAAAAGGGCACCCTTTACGAGGTGTTAAAGGACTAGTGTGGGGAGACAGCGCAATTCATGTGTTGGATACATTGAAAAGATATGGTGTGGACTTTGACCGCACTAGATCCTCCTCGCCCGATCACTTGGCAGTCATACTGGAATTCTTGGGTTTTCTGTTGGAAACCGATAGAAGTGAGGAGGCTCGCTTGTTTGCTATGGACCATCTGGATTGGCTGGAGCAGCTACTCGAAAACACCAAAGCGCTCGGTTTGGCCGAAACTGTTCAGCGTCCAGTTAGAACAGCAATTGAATTACGGAACAGGATCATCTATTAAATTAGGAGATATTACTATGAACTCCAAAACGAATGGGCACGGAATTAAACAAGAAGATAATGAGTCTGATTCAACATCTTTGAACCGAGGTGAATCCAAGTATCGGGATGACGCAAGCGAGAAAAGAAGCAGAATAATAACTTCAGCTCTCATGGCTACTATAATAATGACTTTGATCGCTGTGGCGGTGGCTGGGGTGTTTCAATTGACGGGAATGTTCATGAGAATCTGTCCTGCCGAATTACCCGTGAATGACCCGTCGCCGGTTCTTTGGAACGACACTACTTCAGATAAACCAGTGACCGCAGCTCTGGGGGTCCCTGACAAATTGAAACAGGAAACGGCTTTGAAAGCTTCAACCAATGTTTCAAACTGATTTTATATTTCATGGAATGCATGACTCGATACTAAGGAATGAAAACAAATGAGCAAACCTGATTACGCTGAAGGTTATTGGAACCCCTTTGTTGCGGGAATTGCCCTCGGACTCGTTTTACTTCTGACGTTCTTCATCATGGGAACGGGGCTAGGAGCATCCGGAGCCGTAGCCAGGACGGCAGCAGCTATTACACATGCTATTGATCCCCAGGCGGTGGAACAGAACCAGTATTTCAGCAGTTTTTACAAACCTGGGTCAAGTGGCGTTTTTGTTGACTGGATTGTCTTTGAAGTCATTGGAGCTTTTTTTGGTGGACTAGTCGCGGTACTCACCGCAAGAAGATTTAAGCTATCGGTTGGAAAAGGCAAGTCGTTTCCGGCATCCCGCAGATTGATTCTGGCATTTTTAGGCGGAATCGTTGGAGGAATCGGGACCCGTTTCGCCATGGGATGCACAAGTGGACAGGCATTGAGTGGAGGAGCGACCATGGCAGTTGGCAGCTGGGTTTTTATGATGACGGTTTTCGCGACTGCGTTTGTCGCCGCTTATTTTGTCAGAAAGGAATGGGAATGACCGGGCCTCTGTACCTATATGAGGTTATAAGTTTCACTACCAGTCTTTTTGTAGCGATTGGTATTGGTTTTCTTTTCGGATTTGTACTCGAGAGAGCGGGGTTTGGAGATTCCCGCAATCTGACATCCATTTTTTATTTCCGTGACATGCGAGTGCTTAGGGTAATGTTCTCAGCCTTAGTTACCGCTATGTTGGGCTTAGTCATCCTTAACCGGTTTGGCCTGTTTGACTACGCCTTATTATTGGAATATTCCTTGCTCCAAACTTATTTTTGGCCTCAACTCGTTGGTGGAGTGCTTTTTGGCCTTGGATTTTTGGTGGGGGGATATTGCCCCGGAACCGCCATCGTAGGGGTTGCTTCAGGAAAGATAGACAGTCTTGTTTTTTTGATCGGCATGGTCTTCGGCATAGACATCTTCGCTTTTGGAATGCCTATTTGGGGATCTTTTTATAAGAGTTCAGATATGGGACGAATTACCTTATGGCAGTATTTTGGGACTTCAATGGAGACAATGGCGCTCATTATCACTTTTGCCGCTCTAGGCGCTTTTGTTCTGGCCTGGGTGGCCGAAAAATGGGCCCCCTATGACAAATGATTGTGGACACATGATATTGTATGTTAGTAGGATATATTAATAATATCTTGAGGAGGTTTGATTTATGAAAAAGGCGTTTCGAGTGGTGTTGGTTGTTCTCTCACTAACTGCTTTCGCGTTCGCGACATCTGCGCTCGCCGATGAATTTTTCGTGGTCAAGGACGCAGGAAAGATGGCTGTGACAGATAAAAAACCTGCAGATGTAAAAAACGTGGTAAAGGGACCTTTCAAGACTAAAGCTGAAGCAGAAGCGGCTCTCAAAGCGGCCACCGCAACTACAAAACCAAAACCGCCCACGACGGGCTGTTGATGACGCATTAGCGAAGATATTTAATTTGCGGCGCTCTTGCAAAGGAGCGCTGCGTCTTTTCCATCAAGAACCCTATCAGGCGACCACTTGATCACAATGGTAAATGTATCATCAGATACTAAAGGTAGACGATTATTCCTAAAACTACCGATTCTCATACTGAGTGGGCTGGTCGTGTCGATAACCTCTTTGGCAGTCTCACGGTTCGCCTTTTTCAATACAAAACAAAAAAAACATAGGCTCCTCACTTTGGCAACTTTTGACGCCATCAAGGAGGGAGAACCGTGTTTTATTCCTCAGGCCGAAGCCTGGGTTGTCAAAGGTAAGGACATTCCCGGTTCTGTGGCGCTTGATGACAGATGCACACACCTCGGGTGCAGGTACAAGTGGAATCAGGAAAAGCGACTTTTTGAATGTCCATGCCATGGTAGCGAGTTTGATATCCGGGGCGATGTGATTCGCGGGCCGGCATCCAGGTCTTTGCCTCGCATGTTCCTAACAGAAAGCCGTGATCAAATCTTGTTTACAGTGGAACAATCGGCTGGAAAATGATCAATGCTCCTACATTTCAGCCTTGTCTGATGATGTCGACGCGTAAATCTGTTTTCATGAACAAAGACTCACTGGCGGCGTTCATCGAGCACATTCACCCTCGCTTCGTTCCTGAGGCGTCATCACGGGTAGGTTTTACATTTTGCCTGGGGGGCTTGGCCACACTGATGTTTTTAGTGGAAATATTTACGGGAAGCCTTCTGTTACTTTATTATGCGCCTTCCCTTTCCAGCGCCTATCAGTCTGTCCAGAGAATAACCTATCAGACTCCGTTCGGATTTCTCTTCCGTAATCTCCATTACTGGGGAGGACAATTCATGGTCATCCTGGTTGTGTTTCACATGGTTCGAGTCTTTTGGACTAGGTCATACCTTGCTCCCAGGCGTCTGAACTGGGTCATAGGGATAATTCTTTTGGCGCTGGTGTTCTTTCTGGATTTTACCGGTTACCTTTTGGTATGGGACGACCGGGCTCTCTGGGCATGGACGATTGCCCGACACTTGACGGAAAGGATTCCTCTTATAGGAGATGGATTGGCGCTGGCTTTTTTGGGGCCTTTAGAATTAGAGGACCTCTGTCTCATAAGACTTTACGCTTGGCACGTTTTTATTCTACCCGTCATATTGATCTTTGTCATGGCTCTCCATTTTTGGAAAATTCGAAAGGATGGGGGAATTTCTACTCCGCTTTGAGATGTTATTAATGCTTCACACCACAGAATTTTCTTCTTACGGTTTTAAGGAAACCAAGTTCATCAAAGCGTCTGTCAAAGCTCTTAACTCGTTTTCAAGTTTGATTATTAATTCTTCGGACTGACTCACGTCTTTTAGTGTCTCCAGCCTTACTATTGCGGTAGTTGCTGAACTACTGGCGAAGGTTGCTATCGATCCTTTCAAGGAGTGACATGCGATACGGAATTCATTCATGTCTCCATTTAATATCGCTTTATGTATCATATTGAGAGCTTCTGGATATTCTTTCATAAACATACTTGTCAGTTCCCTTAAAAGATGAAAATCACCCCCTGTCCTCAGAAGTAATTCCGCTTCGTCAATCACGTTTTTGGGTTCCACCTCACTTAATAAAGGGCCTGATTCATCTTCCAGAGTTTTCAAGACTTTTTCAATTACCTGTGAGAGTTCCTTTGGAGTTATCGGTTTTGAAATATAATCATCCATACCCGAAGCAATGCACCTTTCCCTATCACCGATCATGGCATGAGCCGTCATGGCTATTATCGGCATGTGGGCGCCTGAAACAGCCTCTTTCTTACGAATTTCCCGAGTTGCGTCCAGGCCATCCATTTCCGGCATCTGAACATCCATCAGCACCATCTGAAAGTCTTGCATCCCCAGCATGTTCAGAACCTCCCTGCCATTAGGGGCCACACAGACCGAATGGCCCATTTTCTCAAGGATCCTTACCGCTAATTTCTGGTTCACGGAGTTATCTTCAGCCAAGAGGATGTTTAGGCGTTTGCGGGCTTCACGAACAGAATGACGAGTTATCAGCGAAGACCTTTGATCGCTGTCAGGAGAAACTTTGGTCATTGTCATGAGGATAGCGTCCATAAGATCAGATTGCTTGATTGGCTTCATTAGGTATGCGGAGATCCCCAATTCCTTACATTTGGCCGCGTCCCCCCTTTGTCCGCCAGATGTCAGCATTACAATCTTTTCAATGTTAGTGTCCGGCGTACGACTGATTTCTCCCGCAAGCTCAAACCCGTTCATGTCCGGCATCATGAAATCAAGTAGAGCGAGAGAGAAAGGTCTTTGTTCCCTACTAGCCTGCAGTATGGCCTCTACCGCCATCTTGCTGTCAGCCACGGTTGTGGGTGTCATCCCCCATGACAGAAGCGTTTCGTGCAAAATTTTTCTATTGGTGGCGTTATCATCGACAACTAGTACTCTTACACCTTTCAAGTTTGATTTTTCCGTAGAAAGTACCCTCCGGACAGGCTGGGCTGAAAAGCCAAAACGAGCGGTAAAATGGAAGACGCTCCCCCTGCAAATCTCACTCTCCACCCAGATCTTCCCGTGCATCATTTCTACGAGTTGCGCAGCGATCGCGAGCCCTAACCCGGTGCCCCCATATTCTCTTGTTGTGGACCCATCAACCTGTTCGAAGGCTCTGAATATTCGTTCAATCTTGTCTGAAGGAATTCCTATGCCTGTGTCACTGACCGTGAAATGAAGCTCTATTTCCCTGTCAGTCTCATTTTGGGTTTCAACGTTAACTACTACTTCACCTTTGCCGGTGAACTTGATCGAATTTCCGACTAGGTTCACCAGAATCTGGCGCAGTCTTCCCGGGTCTCCGGTCAGGTTGTCCGGTGTCTCCGGAGGCACATGAAAAGCCAGTTCAAGGTTCTTGCTGTGGGCCTGACCGGCCAGTGTGCTCATGGTGTTGCCTACGCAGTCCCTGAGGCTAAAATCGGAAGTTATTAATTCAAACTTTCCCGACTCCATCTTCGAAAAATCAAGGATATCGTTGATCAGCGATAGAAGCGCGTCTGCGGAAATTTTCACCGCCTGGAGATATTCCTTCTGTTCTGCGGTCAGATCAGTGCAAATCATCAATTCGGTCATGCCTATGATACCATTCATCGGGGTCCGTATTTCATGACTCATATTGGCAAGGAACTGACTTTTAGCTTCACTTGCCGACTCAGCGGCCATCCTGGCTTCAACCTGTTCAGTCATATCCACAACATTGAGGATGATTCCCTGAAAGACGTCATTTACAAGAAAGGGTTGAACCCTGAGGCAAACGTGCAAACCTAACAATTGACGATTTATCGCTAGGGCTTCTTTCCGCAGTCCTTGCGAATATTCCGCGAAAATCTTTCTTACCCTTTCTGTAGCTTCGTTATCAGGATGAAATGACCACATACTTTCCCCAAGAAGTTGATCTCTCCTGTAACCTGTTTTGTTCAGAAACCAGCTATTCACTTCCGTCACCAGACCCGATGCGTCCGCTACCACGATCCCTTCCTCCATGCCTTCGATCATGGATCTTAGTTTCTGCGCTTCAGCGGCTTCTGATTCAACGGCTTCAATAAGGTCCGTAACATTGACGAAAGATTCCAGGCCTCCTTTGATAGTGCCGTCCTTGTCCTTTAGGAGATCGGCGTTTTTTAATACGGTCAGAATTCTGTTGTCTTTAGTGCGAATCTTGCTCCTTTTCCTGAAAATTCTCTCCTTACGGTCTGGATTTAATAATCCGCAACTAGTCGTGCAGGGTTCATCGCACACAACCAGACAGTCGCATCCCAGAATCGCTTCTCTGGTAAATCCCGTTATATTGCAAAATTCATCATTTACGTCTTGAATCCTTCTTTCGCTATCAACCCGAAATATTGCAGTGGCCGCCGTCCTAAGAAGTTGCTCTTGTAATTGCAGCACATCCTGAAGTTCCCGTTCTGTTTTCTTTCGGTCGCTAACATCATGAAGAATACCCTGATAGCCTATGACCTTACCGTTTGGGTCTTTGAAAACACTTATCGCATTGATAGTGTCGACAGGCCTACCATCCTTGGAAATGAGAGCCATTTCGAAATCTCTAATAAGTTCGTTGGATTCTAGCTCCCTCCTTATTCTCAGTCCGGTTTCTTTATTACAAAAGAAATCCTGAATTCTCTTCTTACCAAGAGCATCTCCGGCCGGATATCCGAGAAGTAGAAGGAAAGATTGGTTATGTTCCAGGATGTTGCCTTTCAAATCCGTTATGATCACTGCATCCAGGGAATTTTCGAACAGGAGTCGGAATCTTTTTTCACCTTCTTCAACCTTTGACTCCATCTTTCTCAGTTGGTTTATTCCATCAGAAGGCGGGCTTCCAAAATTCGCTGTAATCTTTTCAAACTCGGAAACTCTAAGTCGAAAAGTGGCCAGTTCGACCATGAGTTGTTCCTTAGTTTTTTCGTGATCCTGCAAGAGAACACCTCCGAGAGAGGCAAGAAATGAAGAAAGATGACAGAAGACGGACATAAATCAGGTAGTTTCTTGAATTCTAGACGAGTATTTCGCAACAATCAAGGACGGATGACCTTTACACTCAAACTCTTTGCAGAAAAATTGTTCATTGGTCATTGAGTTGCTCCCCCCTGTTTTGTTAAACCTCGGATGAAAGTTGCATTTCTGGGAATTGACCCTATTTTCTTTAGGGGACTGTAGCTAAGAAGAAAAATCTTTTTCTGAAATATCTGTTCCAAACAAATTCATCAAAAGTCTCGACAAAATTCACATCAGGTATTTCGCTCATTTTGCCAGGCAGGAGAAAAGCTAATGTCAGATCATTCCGGTTCTTGTGACAAAGATGCAATGTCTACATCATGCGAGGAGAGAGAACATAAACCAAACCTTTTGATAAAAGAGAAAAGTCCTTATCTTCTTCAGCATGCTTATAATCCTGTTCAATGGCACGCATGGGGAGAAGAAGCTTTCGAAAAAGCCAGGCTGGAAGACAAGCCTATCTTTCTCTCAGTGGGTTATTCCACCTGTCACTGGTGCCATGTGATGGAAAAGGAATCTTTTGAAGATATGGAAGTCGCTGAAATCATGAACAGGATATTTGTGTCAATCAAAGTTGACAGGGAAGAGCGGCCGGACATAGACCATATATACATGACTGCATGTCAGATGATGACGGGGAGTGGGGGATGGCCTTTGACGATAATAATGACGCACGAAAGGCAACCCTTTTTTGCAGGCTCCTATTTTCCAAAGCACACTCAGCCTGGCAGGATAGGCTTGATTGATCTTTCTGAAAGGATTGAATTCATCTGGCGCAATGAACGCCCCAAAATTGAAGAAACTACCGGCAATATTCTCTCAGCGCTGTCCCAGAGCATGGAAGATTCCAGCGGCGATATTTTGGACTCCGTCGTATTAAGAACTTGCCACGAGCATCTCTCACAGAGATTCGACCATAAACAGGGGGGATTCAGTGACGCGCCAAAATTTCCAACACCTCACAATCTTCTGTTCCTACTGAGATACTGGAAACGATCTGGGGAGGACACGGCCCTTCAGATGGTCACAAGAACTCTTGACGAGATGAGGCTTGGAGGAATTTATGACCATGTTGGATTCGGGTTTCACCGATATTCTACAGACGCTAAATGGTTGGTTCCCCATTTTGAAAAGATGCTTTACGACCAAGCCATGCTTGCCATTGCCTACACCGAAGCTTACCAGGCTACGGGCAATCCAGATTACATGAAAACAACCGACGAAATATTTGAGTACGTCCTCAGAGACCTAACATCGCCGGAGGGAGCTTTTTATTCAGCGGAAGACGCAGACAGTGAAGGGGTTGAGGGGAAATTCTATTTGTGGACTCTGGACGAAATTAGGGGGTCATTAGAAAAGGATGAGGCGGAACTCGTCGAAAAGGCGTTTAATGTATATCCAATGGGCAATTTTAGGGAAGAAGCCACTCAGTCACTCACAGGAACTAACATACTGCACCTGAAACGTCCCTTGTCGAATCTTTCGGAACAGCTTGGAGTTTCCTCCCAACAAATTGAAAATGTCTGGGATGCGGCTAGAAGAAAGCTTTTGAAAATCCGCGAAGATCGCATACGACCTCACATGGATGATAAAATCCTCACCGACTGGAATGGGCTTATGATTGCTGCGTTGGCCAAAGCCTCGTTGGTTTTTGATAATCCACAATATTATCATGCGGCGGCAAGAGCGGCGGATTTTATACTTTCCCGAATGCGCGACGATACTGGAAGACTTCTTCACCGTCATCGTCTTGGGGAATCAGGACTATCCGCGCATATCGATGATTACTCTTTCTTTATTTGGGGACTCCTGGAACTTTATGAGGCTTCTTTTGACCCCAAGTATCTAAAAATAGCGCTGGAGTTGAATTCTGACTTCATAAAAAGGTTTTGGGATGACAAAACCGGTGGGTTCTTTTTTACGGCTAGCGATGGAGAGAAACTGCCGGTGCGTCAGAAGGAAGTCTATGACGGCGCTACACCTTCAGGAAATTCGGTTGCGGCGATGAACATCCTTAAACTTTCCAGGTTCACGGGTTCTTCTGAACTCGAGTCAATGGCTTCCAAAGTGGCCAGCGCTTTCTCTTCGACTGTCAAGAAATTCCCATCAGCCTATACCCAATTCCTGCTTTTTGTCGATTTCATGCTCGGGCCGGCTTTTGAAATAGCCCTCGTCGGACATCGTGATTCAAATGACGTTAAAAATATCATGATAAGTCTCAATAGGATCTATGCGCCCAATAAGGTAATGATATTCAAACCGTGTGATCCAGAATCCCGTGAAATATTAGGACTTGCCCCGTATCTGGCGAACTTTGAAATGATCAATGATAAGGCCACGATATATGTTTGCCGTAATTTCGCTTGTGAGATCCCGACAAATGATCCGGACAGAATGCTGTCTCTTTTGGCCACAAATTGATTGAGAAATGACTTTCTAATCGGTTATCATCTCAAAGTCATACTTTCAATCTTAAGGAATGGTGATATGAGTTTGTCAGGGGATTCTTTAGATCAGTTATGTGTCAACACGATAAGGACCTTATCGATAGATATGGTTCAGCAGGCCAATTCAGGCCATCCGGGACTGCCTTTGGGGGCCGCGGCTATGGCGTACGTAATCTGGACCCGTTTCTTGAAATTTAATCCCTCCAATCCGGCTTGGCCCAACAGAGACCGTTTCATACTCTCGGCCGGCCACGGATCGGCTTTGCAATACGCCCTGCTCCATTTGTCAGGCTATGACCTTTCACTCGATGACATTAAGAATTTCCGCCAATGGAAGAGCAAAACCCCAGGACATCCCGAATATGGCTTGACACCGGGGGTAGAAGCGACCACCGGCCCTCTTGGACAGGGTTTTGCCATGGGAATCGGGATGGCGATTGCCGAACGCTTTCTGGCGTCTGATTTCAACAAGCCTGAACTACCTCTGGTTGATCATCATGTTTACGCTATCGTATCCGATGGAGACCTCATGGAGGGAGTAGCGTCAGAAGCTGCCTCACTGGCCGGCCATCTGAAGCTTGGCAAAGTTATATATCTTTATGATGATAATGCGATTTCAATTGAAGGTAGCACTGCCCTGGCTTTTTCAGAGAACGTGGGAGAACGGTTCCAAGCCTATGGTTGGCATGTCGTTCGGATTTCTGATGGTAACAATCTCGACGCTATTCACGCTGCCGTTCAGGAAGCCCGTGAGGAAACAGAGCGCCCTTCTCTGGTCATGGTCAAGACCCATATTGGCTATGGAAGTCCAAAACAGGATAGCGCTTCCGCACATGGGGAACCACTTGGAGAAGAAGCGCTCAAGGCTACCAAGGAAAATCTAGGCTGGCCTTCCGACAAACTATTTTATGTTCCCTCGGAAGTCCTGGACCATTTTAAATCCCGTATGGTTATTGGAAGAACCGCGGAAGAAAATTGGAAGAGACTCGTCAGGGACTATGAATCAAAGTTTCCCGAAAACGCTATAAGATTTTTCCGCCAAATACGAGGAGAGCTTGCACAGAATTGGGATTCTGGAATCCCGGTATTCAACCCAAAAGACAAACCCGAGGCTACCAGAGTTTCTTCAGGGAAGGTCCTTAACGCAATAGCTAAGAGAGTTCCCAACATTTTGGGTGGTTCGGCGGATCTCGCTCCATCAACCAAGACAATGATCTCGGGTGAATCAGCTCAAGGCCCTCAGAATTCCGCTGGTCGAAATATTCACTTTGGAGTCAGGGAATTCGCCATGGGCGCAATTGTTAACGGAATGGCGCTGCACGGCGGAGTTATTCCTTACTCCGCTACTTTCTTCATTTTCAGCGATTACCTCAAGCCCGCCATTAGGCTGGCGGCACTGATGGACATCCATTCTATATTTGTTTTCACGCATGACAGTGTTGCGGTCGGTGAGGACGGTCCGACCCATCAGCCAATAGAACAATTGGCCGCTCTCAGGGCGATTCCCAATTTAACGTCCATAAGGCCGGCTGATGCGAATGAGACTGCGGAGGCCTGGCGGCTGGCGCTGAAATCCAACGGACCGGTGGCGTTAATTCTCACAAGGCAGAATCTTCCCATTCTGGACAGAAGCAAACTGGCCCCGGCCAAACTCCTGGAGAGAGGGGCCTATGTGCTTTCAGACCTTGGCCAGGATAAACCTCAAATAATTATAATTGCTTCCGGATCAGAGATACAACTAGCTCTGAAAACGCAAGACGGACTTTACAGCAAACATAGAATTTCTTCCAGAGTCGTTTCCATGCCGAGTTGGGACTTGTTCCAAAAACAGTCCCAGGACTACAAAAATGAGGTTTTACCACCTTCGATCAAGAAACGGCTGGCTATTGAAGCGGGATCTTCACTCGGCTGGGAAAGATGGGTTGGAACCGAGGGAGAGATCCTTTCAATAGACAAATTTGGAGCTTCGGCCCCAGGTTCACAGGTCTTGTCTCTTTATGGATTTAATGAAGACAATGTACTCCGAACAGCGTTCGCCCTGTTGGGTATATAGAAGCTTAAGGGTTCAACAAAAACGAGAAAACTTATGCCTGCGTCTCTGACACTTGAAGCCGTAGATTAGTCAGACTTCTCGTCATAAATTAGCATCAAGCTAATATCATTGACAATCTTATCTACCCAGTGGGAAGGATAAGTAGCGCTCAGATAGATTATGTCATAGTGTCGGAGACCCCATTTCCAGACCAATGCGTCAGCTTTGCATTCCGCCAGTTCACGGAATCTCGCCCTTTCTCCCCTGCCAGTAGGCCATTCGCATTCCGGCGGAAGCATTGCCACCACATGTCCCAATTCGCGTAGAAAGGACCCTAGGAAGCGGTCTTCCTCCCAGTGTTGAGCTTCGTCACAAACGGTTATGGTATAAATAAGTTGTCCCAAATAAGACTCAGATCTTGTTTTCATTCCAAAAGGCAGAATCGGGTCAGGTATGAGCTTGATTTGCAGATTCCTTGTCCCGTTGAGGAAGATATCCCCTATCTCTCCCGGGAGACTCTCAAAACCCTTGGCGATTCTTGACCTCGTGGTTTCTCTCCTTGGACCGGATGCCATTTCTCCAAAGTCTATTCGCAAGTTCAGGTATTCTGAAATACGGTCGTTGGGTTCTGTCAAAGTTTCCTCTCTTAAATTAAAAACCCGTGCGTCACCATAGGTTCATAAAAACCCGTGCGCGGGTTTGATGAACCCTGCTCGAGACGGCTGTTGGGGAAGCTTTGTCCCATTCCTGAAGCAATTCCAGGAATTCCCTGTTCGATGGATCCATTGCGATGGCTTTGCGTAAAGTCAGGATTGCGGCGGCGTCTTCATGTATTCCTTTCAGGACCTCCGCCAGATTCCTGGTCAACTCTGGGGCGGTAGCGTCTCCCAAGGACACGGCCTTTTCGGCGAATTTCTTTGCCAGAACAGGGTTGCGAATTCTATCGTCCTTGGCCGTGGCCATCAATAATCCCAAAGCCGAATAACCTGGAGCGAATCGTTTGTCAAATTCTACAGATTTCTCGAAATCCTTTTTTGCGAGTTCGTATTCCCCAAGCCTGGCATAGGCCGTTCCCCTATCCTTGTACAGAACGGGGGAATTAGGATTCATCTCGATGACTTTGCTGAATTCTTCAATCGCCTTTTCATGTCTACCTTTTCCGCTAAAGGCCATCCCACGATTGTGGTAAGCTGAAGCAAACCTGGAATTCATTTCTATCGCCTTGTTGAAATCATCCAGGGCCAGGTCGAATTTCTTGAGTCTCATAAGAGCCACCCCCCGGTTGTTGTAGACCATGGCGTTAGAAGCATCGAGTTCTATAGCTTTATCGAAATCCTGAATCGCCTGTTCGAAACGGTTCTTGCCGTTTAGAGCAAATCCCCTGTTGTTATAGTATCTAGCGTCACTTGAGTTCAGCGCTATGGCGCCGTCGAAATCTTTAATGGCCCTATCGTAATCGTTAAGTCCGTTAAAAGCGAACCCTCTTGTGTTCAAAGCCTCAGATGATGTGGGCTCCAATCTTATGGCCGCGTCCAGGGCTTCTACTGCTCTTGCGTATTCATTCACCGCATTGTGTGCGAAGCCAAGACGTACAAACGCAGGAGCGTAAGCAGGATCAAGCTTGATAGCGTGAGTCAGGTCCTTGATAGCCGATCTCGGCTCCCCCTTTTTGAGATAGGCCTCCCCCTTTTTTGCCCATGCTCGAGCTGACTGCGGAGCCATCTTGACAGCATCCGAGTAATAAGTTAGGGCCTGGTCCACGGAACCTGAATCTTCAGCCTGCTGGCCCGCTCTGAATACATCGACGAAATCATCGGCCCACGTAAATGTTGTCACTGACGCGACAATTAGCGCCATCGATCCGAAAATCCAAAAGAAATTTCTTTTCACTGGAATGGTTGCTCCTAAATACGCCTTTAGTGTTATCATTCGTTATGCTGGATTTTAAACTTGCATAATGGCTTTCAGATAAGTTTATCGATTTATACCCATTTTGATTGGATTGGGCAAGTCGGCTGATTCGTTGGCCTATAAGGCAGCCACATAAATTTACATTGGAGTGATTTGACATGGATCTACTTGAAACGGTGAGACAACGCCGAAGCGTCAGAAGTTTTGATGGCAGACCGCTCGATAAATCAACACTGGAAAAAGTCCTGATGGACGCGGCCAACGCCCCTTCAGCAATAAACATGCAGCCCTGGGAGATCCACTTATTGTCGGACAAAGAGAGAGAAAGGCTTTCCCGTAAGTTGTTAAAAAGCTTCAAGGAACGTCAAATTACCTGTGGTCCGGGCGCTACGGGGAAGATCCCGGAAATTTTCATAGACAGGGCCAGAATGGCCGCCGACGGCATGACGCCTCTTGTAGAGGAAATGGGTATGGATTTCAAAACGTTTGTGAACACGGGTAGTCTCAAGTTTTATGGAGCGCCTACGGTGATGCTTATCTTTATCGACGAAAGTTTCCCTTCTGAAAGGATGACCGATATTGGGATCTTTCTTGGCTATCTGGCGCTAACCGCTCACGCCCATGGGATTGGGACCTGTCCAATCGGACTCGTCACATCTTATGAAGATGAGATCAAGGATGCCTTGAACATTCCTGAAGCCAAGAAACTGGTTATTTCCGTAGCTATGGGTTACCCGGATCCGCATGCGCCTATCAACCGGTTCAAGTCCGAAAGAGCCAGTCTTAATGAATCCGTCCGTTGGATCGGGTTCTAAAAGCCGTTTTTCATCGAGTCCGTTAGGACTCCTTTATCAAGGAACAGGACTGTTTCTGATTTTCTGGCCGCTCTTGGATCGTGCGTTACCATTATTATTGTCTTTTCAAATTCACCATTGAGTTGGCCCAGCAAATCTAGAACATCAGTGGCTGATTTCTTGTCGAGGTCCCCGGTTGGTTCGTCTGCTACTATCAGAAGGGGATCAGTTACAATTGCCCGAGCTATGGCTACCCGCTGCTGCTGACCCCCGGAAAGCTCTCCTGGATAGTGATCCAGGCGGTCAGCCAGACCAACGGCCTCCAATGCCGCTGTCGCGTGATTACGGCGCTCAGACTTGGAAAGGGACGTCAGCAACAACGGAAGCTCAACATTTTCCAATGCGTCGAGAACAGGAATTAGATTGTAAAACTGGAATATGAATCCAACATTGGAGGCTCTCCATTTACTAAGTTCCGCCTCACTTAATGTCACAATATTCGTATCGCCAACAACAATTCTGCCGCTGTTCGGACGGTCAATTCCCGCTATAAGATTCAATAGGGTAGTTTTCCCTGAGCCTGAAGGGCCCATTAGAGATAGAAACTCACTGCGCCTGACGGTTAGACTCACATCGTTCAACACTTTTATTTCCTGCGTTCCGCGTCTGTAAGATTTCGACAGGTTTTCAATTGTTACCAGAACAGATTGTGTCACAGGAAATACAACTACTCCTTGATGTTGATTCTTCGTCCGTCGATTAGTAGTTGCCGGGGTTAATTACGATGAGATCTCCATCCTTCAAACCGTCAAGGACTTCTGTTGTTTCTCCCCATACACGTCCAATCCTTACCGAAGTCATGACTGCCCTGTTTTCATGAACTTTAAGCACAAAAGGCGGACTGGCCTTATTGTCTATAGACCCCGTTGGAATTCCCAGGAAAGCTATATTTTCATTTTCATCCAAAGGCCTGGACAGAAAAGCTACCTTGGCGCTCATCTCCGGGAGTACTTTCTCGTTGATGTTGTTAAACCTTACTTTCGTCAGGACTGTAGCCTTGGATCGGTCGGCGGTAGGAACGATCATGTGAACCAGGCCGCTGAATCTGTCGTTTGGCAGAGCGTCCAGACGAATTTCCGCCGGAGCGCCCACTTTAACCTTCTCCAGACTGGATTCAGAGACATCCACCTCAACCATCAAAGAATTCATATCAGCCATAGAAACAACTGACGCCTTCGCGTTTACGGAAGCTCCCAATGGCGCAACAACCTCCCCTTCCTCTGCGCTCTTGGTTAGGACTACACCGTCAAAAGGCGCTCGGATAAAAGACTGTTCCAAATTCACTTCGGCTACTTTTACCGATGCCTCCGCTTTATCAACCCGAAATTTTGACGATCTAACGGCGGCTGAGGCTTTCTTAAAACGGGCTTCTGACGAATCAAGGGCCTGCTCAGAGACCGCTCCTGATTCTTTAAGAGATTTCTGGCGGTTGTAATTGAGGGTGGCGTCTTCCAATTCAGCGTCCGCGTTGTTAAGGTCCGCACTGGCTACCTTCAGGCCAGCCTTGGCTTCCGCCAGGGTGGCTTCGAGGTCGTCGTTTTCCAGTTCCGCCACAATATCGCCTTTCTTTACGGATTTGCCCTCTTCAACATAAAGTCGCTCAATACGACCAGTTGCCTTGGATGAAACGGCCGCCTTTCTTTGCGCGACCACATAACCACTGGCGTTAAGCATTGTAAGCGCCCGCGAAGGGAATGTCATTGAGGCTTTTACCACGTGAACTTTGAGAGGCGGCCTCAACCAGTAAATCCATATTGTGTATCCGGCAATGGCGGCCAGCGTTATGAACAGGCCTGAGAGCAAAATTATTCTGGATTTTGATAGCGGGCCATTCGTCGCATTCTTTGATCCAGAACCTATTCTTAGTTTTGTGAGTAGATCAGAAGACATATTATTGAATGTCCAGACTTGCCGGATAGAAAGCTTTTCAGCGTTTCACAAGGATGTTCCCATCCCGCAAGTCAAACGATGTGGACCAGCAGGCCCTCATCGGCTAACGATATATATTCTCAATGATTCATAGTCGTGATACAAACTTTAAATGATTACTCCGTCAAAGGAATCAGCTATAACCATGTGGTCAAAAATCCGGTATATGGTTCGTTTCTTGTTCGCTGTGGTAACCCTCGTAATTGCTACTGGTATTCTTGCATTCCCGATCATTCTGGCGAGCCTGCTGACCTCTTCCGGCGTTCCAACTTATGTCATGATGCGGTGGTGGGCATGGGCCGTATCATTCTCAATGGGCTATAAGTATTCACTTCACGGAGCGGAGAATGTTGAGCCGGGACAATCATACGTTGTCACTCCGAATCATCAGGGCAATGCCGACATTCTGGCCCTGGTTTTGAATCTTCCAGTCCGTTTTCGCTGGGTCATTAAAAAAGAACTTCTGCGAATCCCAATCTTTGGATGGGCTCTTGGAGCAACAGGCGCAATAGCTTTAGATAGATCGAACAGGGAAGCCTCCATAGAAAGCCTCAAAAAGGCCAAGCACAAACTTTCAAACGGCTGGTGCATGCTTATCTATCCTGAAGGCACTAGAACTCCCGATGGAAAACTTCTTCCGTTTAAGAAAGGACCATTCATGGTGGCCGTTCAAACCGGGCTTCCAATCTTACCAGTTACTACGAATGGGGCATTCCGCATCCTGCCCAAAAAGAAAATCGCTTTCCGCCCGGGACATATGAGGGTCACCATCGCAAAACCCATAATAACAGAGGGATTGACCGAAAATGACGTGCCTATGCTTATGGAACAGACGCGAAAAGCCATCGAATCCAACCTTGACACTGATTATAACCCGTTCAAGGACTGCTAAACCCTGCCCGATGTCACTCGCTTCACATATCTCAGACATTACGCCAGACTCTTCCTTTCGGAATGCTTTTCAGCCATCAATCTCGAGTTCTTCGAGAGGTTCCCTCCCGTGTTTGCGAACAAAACTTTCCTGAGCCACCTTGTAAGCCTGGTCGGAGCCTTCCGCTGTCAGCGCTTCAGACAACGCGCTTTCCAGCGCCTTCTTCGCCTTAACCAGCCGTAAGGCGTCTCCATCACGAGCGGTTTGGTCCACCCATTCAAGGGCTTTCAGGATTTCTGACTTATTCATATTTTACCCCTTTTTGGTATATCTCTAAGGCCCTCTAACAAACGCAAAAGGCGCCCTTCTTTGCCCAAAGACCTATTCCTCCTTGATCGAAGCAGCGGAAGAGGCTCTCATAAGCTTGAAAGAAGGATATAATGACGAGACGAAACAGGCTGCCAGAGTCAACCCCAAGGTCTCAACAAAAATCCACTTGTTGACGCTTATATCTATAGTCCATCCGAAAGACCTGTAATTTATAGCGTAGACTATAATATAAGTAAGTAAAAGACCACACACGGTGGCTATCAGAAAGGAAGCAAGGCCCATGATAAGCCCCTGATAGACGTTCATCTTACCTATCTCGTTAGGAGTCAGTCCGAGGTAGCCCAGGACTCGAATTTCTTTTGAACGTTCCAGTAATATCGCCATCATGGCTGTTGCGACTCCCAGCAAGGCGACAAGTAGTGAAACTCCTTTCAATGTTGCTGTTGGAGCGAATGTCTTGTCAAAAATCGACAGAACTCGCTCTCTCATTTCGTGGTTGGAAACAATAGTTCTTTCAAGACCTTTGAAAAGGGCCGCCACAGATTTTCTGACATCCTCAATAGAAGCTCCCGGTTTCAGAAACAGGGCTATGGACTGAACTCTGTCATCTTTCCATATACTTATGTAAACGCCTCGGTCCATCTGTATCGTCCCCTGGTCTGATGAATAGTCTCTGGTTATCGCAACAACCGGAAAATCCTTAGGTCCGTCAGGGGAATCCAGGGTTAAGGAATCACCGACTTTAAGATTAAATTTGAAAGCAAGGGACTCGGAGATGAATACTCCCCCCTTTATCATTTGGCTCCAGGCTTTGAGGCTTTCTCCACCCATAAATTTAAACCTAGCCTTCTTCTCAAGTATCTCAGGCTCTATGACTCTTAGTTTAACCGGTCTTCCCTGCAGATAGACATCGAGCGCCAGATATCGTTCTATGGAATCGAGCCTGGGATCAGCTTCCACCTTCTTTATCAGAGTTTCAGGGAGAGGATGGTCCCACTTGGTCGTATCCGGAGATATATACAGGTCTCCTTTCAGAGCGTCTTCAAGCCATGAATACACAGAAGTCCTGAAACTGAAAATCATCGTGTCAACGCCTATGGTCATAGAAAGAGCTACCGCAAGGGCTGCTACGGCTATACTTGTACGGCTGAGTGAGGCCCCTATGTTCCTCGCCGCAAGGAATGCGTCGAGCAACCTGTGGGATTTCTTAAAAACTATGCCCAGATAGTGGGTGAAAGGACTCAAAAGACCGGGTGTGAAAAGAGCGAATGCGGTGGTCATCCCGAAGGCTGAGGCAAATCCCCAGAAAATTGAATTTCTTGAAGCCAACGCCGACAAACAGGAAAAAATGAAAAAAGCCACGCCGCCCATAAAAAGGTAGCCTCTAACACTCTTAGTCCTATCTTCTATGCTCTGTCTCTTCAAGCCAAGTACCGGCGGCGTAACAGCAACCTCTAGGGCCGGTAGGGTGACACCCACCGCAGTGGCCACAAACCCAACAGCGACACCAATTCCAAGGATTCTCAATGACAACCCGACGTTCAGGTTATTTACCAAAAAGTATAGTTGACTGATCGTGGAAGAAACTTTGCCCACGCTGTAGGCTGCAATCGAGTACCCGAATATTACTCCGGCGAGACTGCCAAGCGCTCCAAGAACAACTGATTCAATCATGAACGCCACAACTAGGCTGCGACTGTCACAACCCAACGTCAGCAGTAACGACATGTCCTGTCGTCGCGACAGGACCGAAAACATGGAAAAATTGTATATCAGAAACACACCCACAAATAAGGCTATTAAGCTCATTGCAGCAAGATTGAGCTGAAAGGAATAGAGCATAGCCGTCAGTGTAGATTTTCTTGAGTTTGCGTCGGTAATCTTCAAGCCGGGTGGTAAGACGGGGAAGGCGTCAGAAACAGCTCCTTCAACTATCAGGTCTATTCGATCGAGTCTACCGACACGGCCAAACACCTCTTGCGCCGAGGAAATATCCATGACGGCAAGATTCTCACCAAGACCTCCAGACGAGTCTTCAGTCAATGGACCCAAAATGCGTATCTTTTTCTCCAGACCTGCGTCAAGAGCGGTTAGGTACTCGCCCGCCTTCAGGTTGTAACGTTTCATCAAGTCACTGGACAAAAAAGCCCCTGGAGGATCGCCTGTAAAGAAACCGGCTAGGTCATCTTTGCCTGACAATTGTGGGGTCCATCCGCGAAAAGGGGCATCTAGAAAAGGGTCCACCCCCAGGAAGCGAATCGGCTCTGAGTCTGTTTCCAGAGTGTTGGCTATAACGTCCACGACGGGACTAGCGGCTCTAACTTTCCTGTTTGTCCAGATCTCCGGGAAATGCTTTTCATCTATTCTGCCGAAGGTTGAGATGATTGAATTAGTGGCACGGCCTGATAAAAAATCCACTGATGACTCAAAAGATGAAAGAGCTGAATCGTTTATCAATTCTACAGCGACGACAATGCCCACACCCAGAGAGATGCCCGTCAGACAAAGCAGGGCAAGAAGCGTATGCCTCTGGTAATACTTGAAGTTAAATTGCAAAAGCGTTCGAATTGTCATGGTAGAGGCTTAGGAATGACCTGGTTCCTTAGGATCGTATCAATTCAGTCCCCAAAACCTTGAAAATAGTTCATTGGATGGCGCTTTGCGCCGTTGTTCCCCATTACAACCGCAGAAAAGGACTCCAGCGTTTCCCGACTCAAAAGTCAGTTGGTATAATGCTCTTCCAGTAAGATTCCTGATTTCAGCCGGTAACGTCTCGGAGCCATCCATAGCGCATCCGGGCTGTGAGTCACCATAATCAGGGTGGCGTCCGATTCACGACATATTTTGTCTATCAAGTTCAAAATTCCGTTGCCTGTTTCCTGATCAAGATTTCCTGTGGGTTCATCAGCCAGTATCAATCTCGGCCCCTTCACCAGGGCCCGCGCGATGGCCACCCGTTGCTGCTCACCGCCGGAAAGCGCCTCGGGAAATTTCTTCCAGTAACCATTTAGGCCTGTTTCGTTTAGAAGTTCATGAGCCCGTGAGTAATCTCTGATTCCCAGAAGATCAAGAGGAAGGGTGACATTCTCGCCTACAGTAAGAGTGGGGAACAAATTGAACGACTGAAAGATGAAACCTACTTCCTTTCGTCTGAAAAAGGCCATATCTTGGCTAGACATCCTTGTAATCTCTCGCCCGTCAAAAAATACCCTGCCGTCGGTCGGAGAGTCTACCCCTCCCACGATGTTTAGAAAGGTACTTTTACCTGAACCGCTTTTCCCGAGTAATATAACCCTATCACCCTGAAACATATCCAGACATACGCCCGCAAGCGGATAGATTTCACATGTGGGGCCGCTGGAATAACATTTTTTCACATCGACCAGTCGTAACAAAGGATCCATTTTTATTTGCCCAAAAGACTCCAGTTTTACATTTTAAGCAAATCCAGTTATTTGGAATTATTCTTCGGACCTACGTTCTTTGAATTGTCAGATGTTCCGTAAATCCTTTTTAGACGTTTTTCGAAATTCTCACTTCTCTTTTTGCGAAACAGCATGTAGTCGGACTCCACGGGGAGTTTGTTATCATTTAACATCAACCACAAATTGGTTACTGTTACCTGCTCGAGAACAAACCCGAGTCTCATGCATATTAACTCGCCCTCAGAAAGTTCGCCCATCGCCTCATTCAGTTCTTTCGCTGTTGGCTCACAGTGTCTGTACACAGCGTCTCTGAATGATGGATCACGCATCAACTCGATCGGGTGTTTCCTTTTCTGGTCCGCCAGATGCTTAGCCGCCTGAATGACCCTGTAAAAATCACGTTTCATCAGCGGTATGCCATAGGAAATTATCTTGTCGGCGGTAGGGCGTAAACCCAAGATCTTCTTTTTCTCAGCCGAGGAAAAGGCTATTGAATACGGCAACGACTCTATATTTTTCTGCGCATCCTGTAGTTTGTGAACTTGCTCTTCAAGAAACAGCAAGTTTTTGAGTGGTCCTCGATCAGCCTGTTTTATGAAAAAAACCAGAGATGGGTGTCGGTCAATAAGCTTTTCGGTAACGTTTCGGTTGACCTCTTCCAGCTCAAATTTGAGAAAAGCCTCAATAATTGACCTGTTGCCTTCCTGGACTATTTCACGGGCTACCACCGCGTTCGGTGGTTCATCGCAAAAAGCTACGGGAGCAAAACAATATTCAGTCGCAGTGGCGCCCATGATTGCTAAAAAAATAACCGCCAAATACTTGCCAAGGCTCATAGGAATTAACCCTGTGTTTTCTTGAACGCGTGGATCTGCTCACCGATCCACGCCGTGAGTTGTCCAAATCCTTCCCCTGTTTTTGCCGACACAGGGAACATCTCTATTGAGGGATTCATGGCTTTAACAGTTTTCTGAAACTGTTCCATGTCAAAGTCTGTGTAAGGCGCCAAGTCCACCTTGTTGATGAGCAACGCCTGAGATTCAGTGAACATCAACGGGTATTTAAGAGGCTTGTCATGTCCTTCAGGGACCGAAAGTATCATGACTTTCAGGTTTTCCCCGAGATTGAATTCCGCAGGACAAACCAGATTGCCCACGTTCTCTATGATGATAAGGTCCTTGCCTTCTATTCCAAGACCGGAACACGCAGCCGTAATCATGTTGGCGTCAAGGTGACATGCTCCGTCCGTGTTTATTTGAACGACCTCGATATTTTTTTCCTGAATTTTCCTGGAATCCACATCAGAGGCTATATCACCCTCTATGACGCCGATACTGAATTTTCCAGACAAGTCTTCAATCAGCCTCAGGATTGTGGATGTTTTCCCCGCCCCTGGGGCGGCCATCAAGTTTATGACGAATGTTTTGTTACTCTCAAATACTTTCCGAAGATTCAAAGCTAAAGATTCGTTGACTCCCAGAATATCTTTGTTAACGTTAATTGTCTTCACGGACATTATTTTCTCCTTGTCTTGCTCCGTTTCCGTTTCTTTGGGCTTTCAACCGCCCTTACCGTCTGTAGAGTGTCTTTCTGGCTGAGATACTCTACGTAAGCGCAACTCCTGGGCATCCAGTTTATTTGACGAATAAAGTTTTCTGTCAATTTTATGCAGTCTGGTTCAATTTCATGGCGCTTGTCATAAATCTTGCACATTCTTGTGACCGTGTCCAGATACTCACAGGGCACATCCGTGTAAATGATTTGCCCATCCCCGATGTCTATTTTCTCGTAACAGCACTTTGCGCACTTTCGGCATATCTTTTCCCATTCCTCGTCACTCAATTTATCTCTTTCGAGTAATGAATCATTCATATTTACACTCTCTTAGCCTCGTCATCTTTTTTGTTGACCAGACAGGCTTGGTATTTTCTATCCGCTCGATATGCGCTTCTTTAAATTACAGGCAATTCCAAGGTTTTTGTTTGGGTATTTTTAGGGTTTACATACAAGATGTCTTTTGTGTCGAAAATACTGTGACAGCCAAGGTGGGATTTAACCCGGCAAAGATTCCGGAATTACTTGTTTCCGATACCGGGAGCGGAATGTTCCGGTTGACCCTCTGACGAATAGCGAGCCTTTTTCCCGTAGCAGGAAAAGACTCTGCATAAGAAATGTGGCTTGTACTTTCTGTAGTTCAGGTTATACTGAATCGGCATAGTGGCTGCATCGTCTGCGAAAATAAACCAGGAATGGGGCTCCAGTTCACGATCTATATCCCTTTAGTCGGAAGATTTAGAGAAACGAACCTGGCTTTCTGTAACAACCACAAATCGATCTTCCAAATGATTTGAATAACCTTTTAACAGCCGTCGGAGGGAGGCAATCTTATTTGTGCCACGTTCATTTCTGAGACGAAGAAAAACAACGCATTTATGCTGATTCCGCTAACAACGGCATGAAAGACGTGCTTGCCAACGAGTTTGTCGCAAACAGCAGACACGCCTGAATATCTTCCTGAACGAGTCCTTTGTATTCTTCAAGAATCTCGGTAGTTGTAGCGCCATGAGCTAGTAGATTTAGTATATATTCTACCGTAAGACGCGTTCCCTTTATCACCGGTTTTCCCATCATCACTTTGGGATTCAACACAATGCGTTCGAGCAGTTCTTGCTCTGTCATCGCTTTATCTCCTATTCGTATTGAACAACCACGGCGTCTTTTAGGGACAGTTTTTAATTTTAAATGGTGTGTTATCGGTTCGCTTAATGGACCAATACAAACGCATTGGCCGGAAATACTTTAATTTCAGCCATGTTGGAGCATATCTCCAGGCAGTGACCCTGTCAACCAGCATTATTTAAATCCGAACACCATCGTTCTTTCAATTGGACGTCCTAACCAAATCCTAACAAATAGCTCACCGTTTTTTAACTTTTCTCTAATCAACAGCTAACAATTCATAGCGACAATTCAATCACCGAATATTTCGTTAAACGGTGGGGGTCCCCAGTATCGTCCTTGGGCGTAAACAGTCAAAGTCTCAGGCTTGGCCGAGTCTGGAGCTTTTGACGATTTGGGATGCCTCAAATTTCGTTTTTAAATGGGAGGAAAGATGAAACGGTTTGGAATCATAGGCTTGATAGCCTTATTGGCTGTCTGCGCAGCCGCTCCGGCATTCGCCTGGGAATATTCCATGAAAGGCGACTGGGAATGGCGTTACCGTTACTGGACCAGAACCGGTCAAAATGACATTTTCGGTGAGATGAACGCCACGCAGGTCAACCTTGGGCTTAACCACCTGTATCTCTGGCCGACAGCCGGTACCACGAACAGAATGTCCAGCACTTTCGGCGTCCTGGCCGGTCAAAACAATTATGGCTGCGACATGAGCCTAACCGACAACAGGGCGACTATTTACCCAAAGATCAAAGTCAACAAGGCCATCTCTGTGGAAGGTTCCGTAAACCTTACATCTCTTGGGATATGGTCTGATGGTGATCCTTACAACATCAGTACCAATCCTAGAAATGTGGGATTCTATAATTCAATGTATGTGCCAATCAACGATCGACCGGTAGCCAGCAACGTGCCGAACACATTCGTCACCATTCAATGGCTAAAGGCTTCGATTCACACCCCGATGCTGGATTTCAGTTTAGGGTACAAAACCAGCGCGATCGGCATGGGACTGTGGAAGCATGCGGATAATCGTTCATCCTCTTCATTCAGCGTTACAGCCCATTATGGGCCTTTCAAAATCGGATTCAGCCCCTATTTCGGACGGGAACAGTCAGCGTGGTCGATGGGTAATGCCACTTCCCGTAATACCGGAGATAATTCAAAGCAGAGACAGGAAGACCGCCGCGATTACTTCAAGGCGGTGATGGGAGAAATAGTTTACAGAAATGGCCCAATGGAATTGCAACTTGTCTCCGACTCGTACCATCAGCCGAGCGCGCCGACTACTACAAACAATTCTACAGTAACTACAGTGGCCGCTCCCTTTCGCGGGGGAAATATCATTGCTGGCCTGCCTTCAGATGACATTTTACGTTATAGGATCGCCATGGCTGCAAAATATAACAACGGCAAATTCTTTTTCAACGGTGAGGCCGACTGGTTCAATCGCTGGCGCTCGGGTAGAGGCACCGCAAATGGGACTACAGGAAGCGGTACTCCGCCCAATACTCCGCCCACCCTCGTCAATCAGAATGAGGATGACCAGGCATGGCTGTACGGCGCAGAAATCGGGGCGCTTTGCGGGCCTTCCAAGGTTACATTTAATTACGTGCGCGCCACCGGTGATGACACGAGCACAAGAAACACCAGTGAAGACGCTGCAATTGCTGAACAGAGCATTTCGGCCCCGTACATGAAGCCATGGGGCTATCTTATGTATTACATGTATGGAACCGGCGACGGATGGGACGCCTCCGGCAATGGCCAGCCTACAAACTTCCATCATGTGGGTGGTCGATTGGACTATGCGATAGCCGCCAACCTCAACACTTTTGTCGTATTTTCAAAGGCCTGGCGCGATCAGGCTTGCGCATACACGCTTGGAGGGGATTATCGTGTTGGCGGTCGCCCCTTCACCAATAATGACATTGCGGCAGCGAAAGGGTTCGGACCAAATAGTGGAGCCGGGGACATTCGTGTGGCGGTGCCGGAGAGCGCCAACGACATCGGCTGGGAACTCGATTTCGGGCATGACTGGAAGATCCTGGAAGGCCTAACCTGGAGCACGACTTTTGCCCTGTGGAAACCAGGCAACTGGTGGGCTCACGCTTTCCCTAACACAGCGTATATATATCGCACGACGAATGGACTATCAATTCCAGCGAGTACTGACACTGCCCCTAATAACCAGGGAACAAACGCTGTATACAACATCGGAAGGGATATTGACCCGCTTTTTGCGGCTGAAACTAAACTTCTGATCAATTTCTAGCTCCAAGACCCCTGCTATTGGGTGAAACGCAAAATTCAACTCGGGGGTCATGTAAATAACGATGAGCCAGGACGCACGCTCCTCTTAAAAAGAGGAGCGTGTTAATTTTAGGACAACTGATTTCAATTAGGCCGGATATTAGCGCGCAAAAGTCTTTAACCTCGGAAACCTTTATATTCAGCCTTGACTCTAAGTTAATAAAACAAAGGAGGAGCTATGGAAAAAAACGATCAGGGAGTCCGCGAAGCAATTGTCGAACTCACCGACAATCTCGGTACCATCGGTGTATTTATGTTGGGTGAGGCGAGGGCTTTCCTTACAAAGAGTTGGGGAGCTTCACGAGAAGAATTTTACACGGCGGTTGATCAAGTATCCCGAACTATGAAGCAGTCAGGTAAGATGGCGGTGGATGACGTTGACAGGGCGGCCGACAAGATTAAACAGTCATGGGACCTCCTGATTCAAGAGAAGGGCCTGGACTGGGACGCGTTTTTCACTGAACTGAAAAATCGCCTTGCCGCGCTAGGAAATGTCAGTAAAGACACCTTCGATCTTTGCGTAGACCAGGCCGCAGAAACGCTTGACAAGCAGTGGACATCGTTCGGTAGGGTTGGCGAAAACCAGGTAAAATACGCTCAGGATCAGATAGGCTACATGGCGACGTCCGTAAAAGGCCAGTGGGATGTGGTCTGGGATACAATGCAAAAAACCGGTAACAAGATTGACCGCGCTGTCGACGCCGCTTGGGAAGAAATAAAGAAATGATTGTGGATGAGATTGTTGGCTATCTTTAAGGATACTCGGCGCAAGGCTCCTTCTCAAGATAAAGCCGGCTAACAGATTTCTAACCTGATCAAATCATTTACTGAACATATTGTTCGTATTATTAATTGTGGGCCGCCTAATCCGCAATATCCGTCCAAACTAGTCTTTCGCGTCTTCCCTGGGCGGCCCAAATTTTTGAATTCACGTTTTTCGATCACAAGGTAACTTGCAAGCATTTGGATGGCGGAGACCCCTTATGTGGAACTCTTCGGAGCCGTAAAATCTTTGTTCAAGTCCATGGGCGCCTCAATAGCCCCTTTTCACTGTCGACGCGCCATCAACTG
>CAWEPY010000015.1:0-315650 GCA_963811075.1 uncultured delta proteobacterium | reverse complement strand
GCAGCCCCACTAAGAGTAAATGATGATGCCATAAGACTTTTTATTGTTTCAAAAATACATTGGATTAAGAAACATCAATCAAAATTTGATAATCAGGAACGTCAGTCTGAAAGGGAATTTGTATCAGGTGAAAGTCATTATTATTTTGGGAACCGCTATTTACTTAATGTCATATATCATGATGCCAAACCAAAAGTAGAAATACGTAATAAGACCCATATTGACCTATATGTGAGATTGGGAAGTAACCAATTACAACGCCAAAAAGTAATGACTGAATGGTATCGGTATCAATTAAAAGAACAAATACCTAATTTAATTGATAAATGGAAATATATTTTAGGCGTTGAAATAGATGGTTGGTCTGTTAAAAAAACGAAAACCAGATGGGGGTCCTGTAATAGGAAAAATAAAAGAATTTGGCTTAATCTGGAATTAGCTAAAAAGCCATTACACTGCTTGGAATTTATAATTGTACATGAATTAACACATCTATTGGAACGCCATCATAATGAGCATTTTAAATCATTAATGGATAATTTTATGCCCAATTGGAGATTTTATAAAGAAGAATTGAATAGGTTCATACTGCCGTATAATGATTGAGGGTATTTAAAGTGGATAGAGCAAATAGAGAAAAACCGTGAAAAACAAAGGTCAGAAAGATTATAGAAAGAAAATGAGAAAAAATATTCCCCTTAAATTTGGATTAGGTTGAAACACAATGACCAAGACAGAAATCATTGCTTTGTATGGTGCAATAGTTGCTACGGCAGGAATTCTCTGGAATTTTTACCTACGCTATATTGATAGAGGCCGATTTCAGGTAGATGCTAGTTTTGGTCTAAGAGTAGCTATGCTTACTGGAGAGTCAGAAGAATATTTATTCATATCAGTTACAAATGTTGGTCGCCGTCCTATTATGGCTAGTGTTATTGTAGGAGCTTGGAAACAGGCAAGAGAAACTGGCGACCAGTTTACCTTTGTTCCTAATGACCTACCAAAACTGCTTAAACCAGGAGAATCACACCAAGAAATTTATGAGAAGCATGTGTGGCGTAATATTCTAAAATCGGACCTGAATGCTATCTGGGTGCGAGATGCGGTTGGTAAAAAATGGTATGCGAGTAAGAAAAATATTAAGCAACTAATCGAGTGGGGAGAGGTTGTTAATAAGTAACTGTTGTCAAGTGCATAATTCCGAAATTTTATTAAAAAAGCTACCCGTATCAAAACTAATAATTTAAATTTCGTCCAATTTAATCAGTTATTAACCAAAATGCTCAACTGAAAATGAATTCAGCAGATAGGTAATTTACTATAAAATGATGTATTAACACAAATAGATATAATATTTATAATCATGTAAGACCTTCACTTTATATAATTCAATACATTAATAAAACTTGACAATCTATTAATACAATGATTATTTCCACTTTAGCGACAAACCAAACCTAATCCTTCCTTTGGCCCGTTCAACCGACGGGTCAAACTTTTTTTATGGACTACAGTAATTATTCCACCACATCCATTTTTTACCGTCCCAAATCAACGCCACGCGATTTTATTTAATATCCTATAGTTTCCTCTCACATTACACAATACACGGTTAAAACGCGACTTAGACGCGAAATAATCGCTGTTACAAATATAGCTGTAAATATGATATATTGTAACTTTAGAATTAGCTGTATTAGTGCCCAGATTAATGTGTATCGTAATATACAATGGTCAATTATAACAGCTATCATCTTTGACCTGTATTCAGGAGTAATCCAAATGACCAGTGAACCGATATTAGTTACTGCTAATGGTAAATCTTTTAGAGTTTATACAAACCCATCTCTTCCTGAATTATCAGAGATTGGCTCCTTAGTAAGGTTCACAGCCAACAACAAAGATAAAAATCTTTACGTCTGGAATTTCAACTCAGGACGTCATGGCGATGTAAGTATTGCGTTGAAACTTGATGACTCCTTTGACTCATTGGATTTTCTAAAAGGACATGCTGAAAAGAGAAAAGATGGAGACTATGAAATGATGGGGTCAGATTTTTTAGAATCTTTTGTAGGAAAGATGGCTGGTAAGGAAAAAGTATTTTTGAAAAATCTACTAAATCAAGACTGGGACTGGGTTGATGATTATATTAAGGTGACTGGATGGATAGATTCATATAGGGACCGATTGGGTATTTGATTTTCACCGATTCTTATTGTCCGATTCCAGATTAACTTTCCTTCATTTGTGTCGGTTAGTATCATAAACTGATTCGATTACAATCTTGGAGTCCATAATGACCTTTTATGAAGAGCCAACTCATTGTGAAAAGACTATCATTTCTGATTTGCAGGGAGCCTGGGAGAATTTACGAGGTACAGTAGTCGAACATCATCCCTTCCCAGAATCGGAGCGGTTATTATTTCATGTGAATGAGGGAATGAGTTGGGAAAGCGTACGTGACCTGACTCAAATGAGGAAAACCTTGCTTCTAATTCAAAACCTCTGCAATGTTGATTCAGTCCCGACAGAAGTAATAGAGTGGTTAGAGGAAGTTTTAAGTATTCTCAAAGAAGTAATAGAGGGTGACGCATCTTAATCTTCATTAAAAGAAAAAATCTCATGATAGAATCGTCAACTCCATGAAGTCTAAAACCTTTATAAAAAGAAGGAAGACTTATTATGACAGAGAAAAAACCGAGTAAACCTGGACCAAAGAACCAGAAAAAATCTAAATCAAAAAAACAAACTAAAAAACCTCTCAAACTTGATAAATCAAACAATCAAACTCAGCATGGTTTGTTCCCACCACATGTTTCATATGACGATATTGAACCACCAGACGGGTTTCGGTCCGTATCCATGACTCAGGCTCTAATGGAGTATGCGAGTCCTATAACGAAAATAGTCCCGCTACCGAATAATGACATAGGAAGAACCAATGAAATCTTTAGCGTAGGCATGGAAATTTGGAATTATACGATTGATGAATCTATTTCAAAAAAAACCAAAAAATCTGAGAATGAAATGTTGTCTCTGATTTCTGAAAGGCTCGGATTAGATGAAAACAACTCCAGAGAATTCCTTTCCATGATGGTAGAAAGGAAGCATTTTCTTTTTCCCGATGAGGTTCAGCAAAAAGGAACTCCCTTCATGTTTCTAAGAAAACAAGTGAGTTACCTGATAAGTAAATTCGATAATGAAGAATCAAATCTTTCTAAGGAAGTCATTCGTCCGACTAAAGCTGACATGGAACTAGTTGAAGATCTCGACTGGTTGGACCAGCAAATCAGAGTGTCTACAGACTATGAAAAATGTGAAAAAATTTTTGAGAAGGTACAAGACGCTATCTTCAATAGATTTCAGATTTGGCTTACGAAAAAGGGAGTCAGTAATCACCAGAAAAAATTCGCTTTAATTGTCGGAATGTATCTCGACTTCATATATGGTTATGAACATGAACAACCATTGACATTGAAGGACGGACCTGGGGAATATTTAGCTGAGTTCGCAGTGGACTTTCTATTGAGAAAGGTCACTATTGACCCTTGGGAATATACACTGTGCCCATCGGCGCTCAGACTTTTTTATACCTTTCTGTTTGAAAAAGAATATCTTCGTGAACCTCCAGAAGTTATGATTGAGTTCCTAGACATCCTTGAGCCTCATTTTGTTGATATCCTCAAGGAAGAGTTCTCCTAAGCAAGAATTCTTTCTCAAGTAAGGTGGAGTTCCCCCATTGGTCTTTGATTAGGAAATCGACCTGACTTATCTTCAGAATCAATCATAAGAATTTGGCGTCAATTTGGCGTCGCTTTTGACGTCACAATAATGATTAATAGTGTCTAATAATGCCTTATAGTGCTCAATTTCGTCAAGGATATCGTGGCGTAACCCGTTTCCGTCTTAATAAAACTCTGTATTCGGGACGCAGGGGTCGCTGGTTCAAATCCAGTCGTCCCGACCATGATTTCAATAAGTTACGGTTGTCGGAATTGCCCGGCGACCGTTTTTTATTGCCAATGCTAACATTTTGCTAACACGTTTGCTAACATAGATCTCTTCCCAAGCCAAAATCATGAATGCTTCTCACCCGTTGTAACCACAAAGTAATAATGTAACATTGGTAACATTTGGGCTTGTTACTTTTGTTGGGCTAAAATGATAGTTATTTCAGAATCTTGCATTACAAGTAACAAAAGTAACACGGTTTTTATACGAAAGAGTTTTTATTTTGCGGTGAGAATAACAGTAGGTCCGAAGTCGAACTGAAGTTTGTCGATTGCCTGGATTAATTCAGCGTCCAATATACGTCCATATCTTTCTTTAACGTTTTTGACGCGTGTGCTGTGTCCCATTATGGTTTCCGTTATTTCTGGGTCAACGCCCGAATTTCGCATATTGACCTTAAAGGTTGCTCTCAAATCGTGGAATTTTGGGGCAGGGTCTAAACCTTTAACGGCGTTTTTCCATTGACGTTTAAAACTCTCGGGGTTGGTCTTGCGCCCGTCAATAGTGAAGACATAATCGCATCTCAATATCGGGATCGATATAATTTCAACAAGGAGTTGGTGAAAATCTCTTGATATTGGGATTCGTTTCCAGTTTTTCTCTTTTGTCCCGGGTGGCGCGATAATTATCATCCTTCGTTCGAGGTTGACCTGATTGCGTTTTAGGTCAACAATCTCGCCCCGTCTCATACCTGTGTAATATGCGGTCTTGATTATTGGTTTAAACCAGTCTGAGACCTTCGTGAGCATCAACTGAAAGTCTGAATAACCAACGTATGCTTCTCGCTCACCTGATTTCTGTGACAGGCTCTTAACGCTTCTACAAGGATTCTGTGATACATGCCCCAATTCCTGCATGACTCCGAACAGCTTAGATAGCGTTCCCACTTCCCAGTTAACTGTGCTAGGAGTCTGTCGGACTTAGCGTGACCGACCCCAATTTATAGAGATCCTGATTGGCGCAACATCTTGATATTAGGCTATTTAACAGCATTTGGTCTTGCATGGCGCAGCGATTGTGGGGTATATTCTCCAACAGATCAGATGCTTGATCAAGGGGACATATACATGAATGTAAGATTTGTTGACGTTGATAGAGATAGTCTTTACCTGTTGCCGCCGTCTATTCAGGAGTGGTTGCCGGAACAGCATCTGGCCCGTTTTGTGGTGGAAATTGTAGAGCAAATCAACCTACAACCCCTCAAGTCATCGTACTGTGGCCGGGGATCGCAGCCGTACAACCCGGAGATGCTGGTGGCGCTTTTATTTTACGGGTACGCCACGGGAGTTTTTTCTAGTCGTAAGCTGGAGCGCAGCACCTATGACTCTGTGGCTTTCCGATACATCGCAGCCAACAGTCATCCCGACCATGATACGATTGCTACTTTCCGTAGGCGTTTTTTACCTGAACTGACGAAGATATTTGTTGAGATACTCTCTGTTGCCCACGAGATGAAAGTTCTAAAACTGGGCAAGGTTAGTATCGATGGCACCAAGGTTAAAGCCAATGCGTCCAAACACAAGGCCTTAAGTTATGGCCATGCCTGTAAGCTGGAAAAGCAGCTTGAAGCAGAGGTGGCTGAATTGCTACAAAAGGCTGAATCAGTGGACAACGCAGACATTCCTGATGGAATGGACATTCCGACTGAACTTTCGATTCGCCAGGAGCGTGTTAAGGCAATCAGGCAAGCCAAGGCTGAAATAGAGCGGCGTGCGTCGGAACGGCACGCCGAAGAGCAAAAGGTTTATGAGACCAAAGTAGCCGAGCGAGCCAGAAAGGAACAAGACACCGGCAAAAAGGTTCGGGGTAAAACACCGCAGCCACCAACGGCCGGTCCAACGGAAAAGGACCAGGTTAACCTGAACGATAAGGAATCACGCATAATGCCGACATCCGGGAGTGGGTTCGAACAGGCCTACAACGTTCAGGCCGGTGTGGACACGGAAACCATGCTGATTGTCACGACCCACGTTACCCAAGCTCCCAATGACAAAAAAGAGATGGAACCGGCCCTGAACAATCTGAGACAGTTACCAAAAGAAATCGGAACCGTTACCGATATCCTTGCGGATAACGGCTATTTCAGCGAAAACAACGTAATGCTCTGCGAAGAGAACAAGCTCACCTCTTACATAGCCGTCAATCGTGAAAAACACCATCCACCAATCATGGACCGGTTCCAGGAACCGCCACCCTTGCCTAATGACGCCAATGCGGTGGACACCTTGAAGCATCGCCTCAAAACACTATTGGGTAAAACTGTCTATGCAAAGCGAAAAAGCACTATCGAGCCTGTCTTTGGGATCATAAAGTCCGTTATGGGTTTTCGCCAATTCCTGTTACGCGGATTGGACGCAGTGAAGGGTGAATGGGATCTCGTTTGTATAGCCTTTAACCTAAAAAGGCTATACGCCCTGGCCAAATAGCTTGAGAAAGAACAGAAACAACCAAAAGGGACAAATATGGATCTGTGTAAGCTCTTTTAAGTTCGGATTTGGGCTTGTTCAACTATCAATTGACACGAACCAGTCCATTGCGGCAGTTTTATAAAAAATCCGGTCGGAATTTGTGAATGATTTGATTTTTGAATCCGACAGACTCCTAGGCCGTTAATAACCACGGCGGTTTTGGTGAATGGGCCTTTGCTGTATCGAGAGATCCGGGCGATGTGGAGGGGATAATTGGTAATTATTCTAACCTGGGTGCTGTTGAGAGCCCCGAATCTGAAGAGATGAACGACGATCTGAAAGTATTAAAGCAATTCCTGGAAATACCGGTCGGAAGTTCAGACGGGGTGTTTGAGCGATTTAAGCAAATTCCTAATGCGGACTTCAGAGGTGAAAAACAAAAACGTTTCCTCTATGTCAGAGGGTCTCGTCAAAACAAAGTCCTGTTGGTGGCTCACGCTGACACGGTATGGGACAAACATTACAAAAAGCATTTTGATTCCAAACAGGAGGTTTTATTTAATGACGGGATTGTCAAGTCGGGCACTAAAGGCTGCGGTATTGGAGCAGATGACAGGGCTGGATGCGCTATCCTATGGCTTCTCAAGGATATGGGACATTCCCTGCTTATTACGGATGGTGAAGAACACAAGCAACTAGGAAGCGCCTGGCTAATGCAGGATACCGAGAATTCCGATATTGCCAATGAAATAAATAATGAACACCAATTTATAGTCCAATTGGATCGCTGCAATGGCCAGGATTACAAGTGTTACAATGTGGGAACACCTGAATTCAAAGACTATATTCAGCGCCGTACCGGTTATGTTGACGCCGGTGATGATCGTACGACAGACATACGTAAATTGTGCAAGGTCATCACCGGAGTGAATCTCAGTATTGGCTACTACAATGAGCATTGCTCCAACGAGTACCTTCATTTAGGGGAATGGGAAAACACGTTAGAATTATGCAGGGATTGGCTTGCTGAGAACGAACTACCGAAATTCAGAAGAAGTTGAGAGAAGTTTTTGTGGGTAATGAATCAAGATTTAAAAAAAGCTGTTAAGAATTTTTTGCACCAAATGCGGAGAGTAAGATGGAAAAGTCTGGATTAAATAGACTCACTTGGCTGTTGGAACGAGGAGCGAAAATTTCCAAAAAAACCGAGAACGATAGTGAAATCTTGGTGGAAATTATCATGGGACTAGACGGAATACCGAGAAAACGCGAGGCAATTCCGGCAGGGATTAGAATACCTATTACTGATGAGGCGAAAGATTTTTTTTCTCACGACCTTGTTCAGGGAGCAATTTATAGTCCGCGAGAGAGGGGAATAGTGTTAGTTGACATGGTCGGCTATTCCTTGTGATCGACCCCAGTTCAGTCTGTTTTTTTGACCGTTTTCAATTGTGCGATTGTAAAGGCGTTAAGCTACCCAAACGTGAATCGCAAGGACGTTGAACAGATTATTCCGACCGGCGATGGTTGTTACATAATTTTTAATGAAAAGTTGAATGATCGATTTTTTAATATAGTTTTCGGAATTCTTGGTAACTTCAAGGTTATCCAGAAAAAGTTCAATCAATTCAGCCGTTGCCCAAACGACGAAAATAACGAAATCTATTTACGTGTTGGCTGCGAACTGGGCGAGACCGACTTCTTTTATGATCTCAATAGCCAAAAAAACTGCTTCGGAGTTGGGATGAATGAGGCTGCACGCATACTGTCTTGTGGGCAGAAACATCTGAAAGAGAATGAAGATAATAGCGATAAAGAAGACGTCATTTTCCTCGGAGAAAAAGTTCTTCCACAAGCCCAAACCGTATACGATCATTACAGTAAGTCTACGCCAGAAGTAAGTTTAACTGATTTTGGCGTGTTAGAAGCCAAACATCAACAAAAAAGAAGAGTCTGGTGCTTCCGAGGAATGTCGAAAAACTTGGCTTTTTTCGATCAAAATATGTGGACGCAGATGTGAATCCGATGGCTGAACGTGAGACTCGTTTGGACAATCCTACCGCCGCTGGTTCCTGATGATGTCATTGAGCTCAATCGTTCAAACCGGCAGTGGGCGCGCTTTCTCAGAATAGAGAAAGTGAATCGCAAGAAAACCGTGCAGTGAGTGACCATATCAGCTTGGGAGACTTGGACAATCTGCTATTGAAACGCTGGCAAGGTGTTGGCGAGGTTGACAAGGACACGCCAATGGCGTACATTTCAGTCAGGATATTATGGAATTCATCGAAACCCCTATTTTCACTAAGGCGGCCCTGGACCTGCTCCCGGACGAGAATTACCGTAAGTTACAGGCCCATCTGACCGAACACCCTGATGACGGAGCCATAATTCAAGACTCGGGAGGTCTTAGAAAGATAAGATGGGCTGCTAAGAAACAGGGCAAGAGAGGCGGAGTAAGGGTAATATACTACTGGGTTGTAAATCTAGACCTTATTTATATCATCTACGTTTACTCCAAGACTGATCAAGACGATCTGACTTCACGCCAACTCAAGGCTTTACGAAAAATTGTGGAAACGGAGTTACCATGAAGGAAAAAATGTTCCATGAGCTTCTTGAAAGCGTCCAACAGGCCGGTGCAATAATGCGTGGAGAAATGGAACCCGGTCGGAGATTTGTGGTTGAAAAACCCGACGTTAAATCGATCAGATCCAAGCTGGGGGCCACCCAATCCGACTTTGCAACTATGCTTGGGATCAGTGTCCGCACGTTAGAGAACTGGGAACAAAGGCGTCGAACGCCCAGAGGCCCAGCTAGAGTATTGCTTCAGATAGCTGCGGATCATCCTGAAATAGTTTGGGGAGTGGTCAAGCAAAAAAGAGAAAAACAAATAGGATGTTAGTTTATGTCCGCCTGAAAACCTTGATTAAGCGATAAATCGCAGTCTGGAACAAAACCAGCCAAGAGCGAGGCTTTCCGAAACTAAAAATTCGTGTAGGTAATGCGAAGTTGGTTAGCCATGATGTGGCGAACGCCATCGAGGCCCGGAAGGGCCTTTTTGTTTTATAGAAACTTTTTTCCGAATACCCTGTTTCTCTGACGAATCATAATTCGTTTTGAATCAATTTGATTATCTACCTCGCGAACGGGGCAATTTAATCATTCATTATTACAAAATTACCTACCAACCCTTCCTTAAATAATAATTATGCAGTAAGATATATATTAATAAGTTCCCAAGGTGTCGGGCGATGTCGGTTTATGGAAATACTAAGGGATTGAGCCTTCTTCAGGAATTGGCAAACCAGGGTTTGTTTATTTTTACTGTCGGAGAAACTAAAACCGTTGCGGCGAAGATGGGAATTTCCGACAATTACCTGTCGCAAGTTCTCTCACATCTTTCACAGGCCGGGTGGATTATCAGACTGAGGCGGGGTCTTTACGCCGGGACCGGCTCCTTGCCAGGTGGTGGTGTCCAAGTACACTCATTCGCCGTCGCCACTAGGCTTGTGGAGCCTTCAGCCATTAGTCATTGGTCCGCAATGAGTTATCATGGTCTTACCGATCAGATACCCCATATCGTTACTGCATTTACACCTCAAAAGGTCGTTACGCCGACGATGAGAAAATCTAATCCCAAAATAGGCAGGAAACACGCTTGGGATATCTGGGGCGCAAGGTATGAGTACGTAACCGTGATTCCGGCCCATTTCTTTGGAATAGAAGACGTATGGGTTGATGAGCGTTTCCGGATTCCAATTACAGACAAGGAACGGACTATTCTTGAGGCTTTTGTTTCCCCAAGGCTATTTGGAGGAATAGGAGAGGCGCTGGCAACTCTCGAAGAGCACATCCATGAATTGAACCTGGAAAAACTGGTCGGGTATGCCGTGCGATATGGTAAAGCCTCTGCTATAAAGAGGCTAGGATGGTCCTTGGAACGATTAAACGCTCCTCAAGAGTTTGTCGATCATCTTGAAAAAATACCGATAAAAGGATTCAGATTACTGGATCCAAAACGGCCACGGCGAGGGCCCTATGACAAGAGATGGATGATTCAGAATAATCTCATTTTTCCCCAGGGATTAGTTGAATCATAGAGAACGCGATAAGTTTTGGATTTTCAGGGATGGAGGTGGCCGCAGGCCAGGGCTGTCACAGGAGGGAGGACGAGGACGTGGCTATGATCTGTTCAGAGACAGGTTTCAAGAAATCATCTGGAAACAACTGTTGAGATTTCGGGCCAATCAGGTTCCAAACAGTTGACGTAGAGGATTACCTGCAAAAAACTGATTTCTGGAAACAGATACTATATTGATGTAAGATAGATGTGTCATAGACCCGATTAAAATGGGAGACAAATTATGGACGTTGTTCGACAAATTTACGAAAGCCTCCCGGAAACGCTAGACATGCCGGATTCTCTAAAGAATCGACCGGTCGAGGTAATTCTGTTGCCGTTGGACGAAGCCCCCGTCAAGCCGGACAAGAAGCGGAAAAAACAAAAATTGTCTTATGAGTTCCTTGGGGCATGGAAAGGAGAAGCCCTAACCAGGCCTGAACAGGGCGAATACGAGACCAGATAGTCTTTGGGACATCTTTGGAAAACTCTTTAAGAGTTCTCAGCTTTTTCTTTTGAGCAATATAGGAGGAATCCATGAATTCTGAGGACCGAATAACTGTCGATGCCGGCGTGCTCGTTGGAAAGCCGATTATAAAGGGGTCTAGAATTGCTGTTGAGTTCATCATAGGCCTGCTGGCCAATGGGTGGTCTCATGAGGATATTCTAAGAAATTATCCCGGATTGACCACGGAAGATATTCTGGCTTGTTTGAGCTATGCCAGTTCGGTGTTACAAGCAGAGAAGGTTTATCCACTGGAACTAAGGACGTGAAGCTTCTGGCGAACGAAAATTTTCCTGGAGAAGCTGTTGAGGCGCTCCGAAAAGATGGGCATGATGTTATTTGGGTTCGCATAGAAATCCCAGGAGCTAGCGATAGAGAAGTATTGGCTCATGCCGAAGCTGAGAATCGAATTGTGGTAACTTTTGACAAAGACTTCGGAGAGTTGGCGTTTAGATCAGGACTACGGATATCATGTGGGGTGATCCTTTTTCGTGTAACGCCACGATCCCCCGGATTTGTGGCCAACCTCGCCGTGAAAGCTTTTAGAACTCGTAATGATTGGACTGGTCATTTCTCAGTAATTGAAGAACATCGCATACGAATGATTCCACTGCCTGATTTTCCCCAGTAGCTAATTCAACTCTTTTCTAAAATGTTTTTGCGCCGATCAAAGTTGATCTTGAATGACTGGGTGTAGGCGGCCGCAGGGCAAAGCCGTTGCAGGAGGGTGGGTGTGGTCATGGCTTCCCGAGGATAGCCGGGATAATAGAAATGGCTCTACGACGCTGTCATTGTCCTGCGCAAGTCATAATACATCGCAACAGTTTCTGGTTCACCAGAGATGGTCTGAGGGGAGGCTTTGAGTTTTTTAAAACATCTCTCTTTTTCAGGTTGAGGAGGATTGGAACGGGAAAAGCGAACACCAACTGGAGTCAAGATAAATGTTTTTGCTATAAGTTCCCTATCGTATTTCTCAATGTCACGTTCGAAAAAGGAGTTTAGGTCCTCTACGCCGCAATCAAAAGGATATTTTCGCATTGCCGTAATGTAAGGGGCGAGCCGCCAATTATCAATGTCGATACTATTTCTTCGGTTTTTTGTTGGCACTGGCTACAATTTCTCTTCTCAGATCCTCTAATTTCGGGGTTAGAACCAATGAAAGTTTTTGATCCTGTTCTTTTTCGACCTTTTCCCACCACTCAGTGGCTTCTTTACCCTCAAGAATGGGTGTGGCTCCAATTGGGGCAGCCATTGTAATTCTCCTTTTATTAATTGTGAAATTATTGTGATTGATCTCAGACCGGCTGAAATTTCTTGGTCACTCCATGTAATTCAAAATGCGATGATCTTGTGTCGATGTCAAGAAAATGGATACGTCCAATGTTAGAAATTGGAACCAGGTCCAACCACCGAACAAGGGGTGGAGGCGGCCGCAGACCAGAGCCGTCACAGGCGGGTGGGCGCAACAAGCTAGACCGATTAACCCTATACCCTGGGCGTGGCTGTTCCTTCAGGAATAGACGGTTCAGAAATAAGAACTTCGGCCGGTATGCCAAGATTTTTGTGCAGTTTCCTGATCATATCCAGGCTCAAGGGGAGTTGACGGTTAAGTATTTTGGTAACTCTTCCACGACCGCCCATGTATTGACCCAAGTCTTTGTCGGTTAAACCCATTTGCTCCATTCGGAATTTAATAGCGTCTACCGGATCAGGCGGATCGATCGGATAGTGCTTGGTTTCATAAGCTTCAACCAGAGTAACGAGTATGTCGAGCCTGTCGGATTCTGGCGTGTCCGGTCCCGATTCCCAGAGTTTTTCGATTTCAGCTAGTGTAACCTCATAATCAGATTCAGTTTTAATTGGCCTAATTTCCATTTCTAGATCTCCTGGGCGTCAATCCGGTCATATTCAGCGTGAGTACCCACGAATCGAATGAAGACAATTTGCTTGTCGTATCTAATCCAGACGACAAGACGGTACTTATTGCCGCTAATATTAAAAATAACTCTGTTTTTAGCAAGCACACTTGCGTGTTGATATCGGGCCTTTATATCTGCAGGGCCTTGCCATAAAGCTTTTTTAGCTTCTTCATACCAGGACCGCAACGGCTTTTCAGCCTCTGCGTGGCCATGCTGCCAAAATTCCCTCAGTTTTTTCATCGAAATGACTCGCACGAGTGAACTATAATGTTTTTGATGTGTTGTATCAAGAAAACTGTTCAGAGGGATGGAGGCGGCCGCAGGCCAGAGCCGTTACAGGTGGGTGGGCGAGGCTATGGCTGGAATCTGGCCAGAGACAGCCATTGAGACAATCCACAAAACCAAAGCTTATAGACAGATAAAAGCGATTACATAATTTCAATTACCGGGGGAGCGGCAGCGACTGAACCGCTTGCGGACGGTAATGCGATGTTATGTTCGAGCGCCCGCTTGGAGCCGACCAGGTACCTGGGCCGCAACGACAATAGAATAATCCACAGCGAAACAGGATGGTTGGACCGCCCGAGATGGCCGAGGAATGGGCGAGAAAGCTACTGCGGGCACGCCTGTTGCCCGGCAAGGAACATGCGTTACACAGATTATCAGATTGCATGGGACGTGACGGAGGATTTGCAAGAGGCGTGATTTAGTCCGTAACCCAGGGAACGACGCCGCAATCGGGGACTGGGAAAAACGTAATAGGTGTCTGGCGGCACGACGCCTGCCCTGGCCAGCAACATGCGGAACCAAAACGAGTATTAAATAGAGTAATTGCATGTTGAAGGCCAGGAGGGCGCGGCGGCGTGATGGGTAAATATACGGGCTTCGAGATTTCCCGATGTCCGAAACATCAAGATGGTCGTAATTCGTCGATTTGTAAATCCCCTTGCTGAAAACATTAGGACCGCCAGTCTTTTCCGTAACCGGGAAAAGGAATGAATTGTGATCCCATAATTGTCCAGGTCATGGCGTAATCGAGGATAGGATTTGCCCGATGAGATTGTCCGATCCCCCCCCTCTCGTCTTCCCTTCGATTACTGTCCAGGATTATTTTTTGGCCACTGGTCCGATTGAGGTCGGCTTGCCTACATGCGCGCGGTGGATACGTTTCTGACCTACCTACCTGTATTTGGTTCAGAATTTATGAGACACACCAGCCCTTTCCCCTTCAAAATAATTGTCCGAATTTCGCATGAAGAACAGCAAAAGAGACTTCAAGCTTCAGAATCGGTGTTACTTTGTTACTTTAATCAAGTTAAATAATAATAAGACATATTTACCTTGTTAGAGAGTAACAACTAGGCTTTTGTTACCTTTGTTACTTCGTTACCTTTTTCGACTGAAAGTAACTGAGTTCGAGTTCACGTAGGACTCCCTTTCCCTCAGAGACAATGCTAACATTTTTGCTCACATCTTCGTTGTATTTTGGTTCGTGGTGTTTTGAAAGTGCTTGAAACAGTTCAGGATTTCTTACAGGCAGGCTCTTTTTCAATGCGTTCGGGACGCAGGGGTCGCTGGTTCAAATCCAGTCGTCCCGACCAATAGAATCAATAATGTTTCAATTAGTTACAGCTTCGATGCACATCGAAGCTTTTCTTTTTCAGGGGCCTTTTGTACATGCGCTGCTTGACGCCCTTACAAAGCTACGACAACTCCAGAGCCTCACAGGCAAATCAGTCAATGCTATAATCGCTGAACGCTTTGGAGAAACGGCCAACAAGGGTATTTTTCCACGTAACTGACTGATTTAATTAAATCGGTTAAGCGTTAAGGCATTTTTGCCCTATTTGACCCCAAAAACACAAGTTGCAAAGTAAATTTGATAAATATCCTGAGTCTGATTTATACTATTTTTGTATCTGTTCACCAAGACTTTTAAAAGTCAATATTCCTAGGTGATCAACACTTATTGTAGCCGCCATTTTCCATGAATGAATATTGCTCCAAATGAATTGACAAACCTTTAAAAAGAGTCATTATTCAATTGTATTAACGCCCCGTCGTGCGGAGACATAAGAACTCCAATACATTGCAGTTCGAGGGTTAGCGTAAATCCGGGAGATCGTCTCACTGGTTGCACGCCCGATAGCCGAAAGGCACGGCATAAAGGCACAGGGGCTTTTATTGTCGGACGTATCCGGACCTTTTTTTCCGTACCATCACCTTAAATTTTTTCTCATCGGCAGTGATTCCCTCTAAATAGTAATTCTTTTCCCGTGAGAGATTTGGCTCATCTCTGGTGAATCGAAGTAATTCGAAGACACATGGAATCAAACTGTATCTTCCCTCCATATCGTGGAGCCATTTTGATTCAATATGATAGTGAAAGTCCTCGATGTAAAATTTGGGCTTAGATTTTAACCCCGATGATTTAATGAACAGCGTTGTATGGCCATTTTCGCGACATTTATCTCGGATCTCCTCGATAATTTTGCGGGCCTCTTTCAAAATCTTGGACGGATCGTTGGATGTCAGAGACTCTTGCTAGTAGATGAGGTTGTAGCAGAAAGAGATTTATCGGATACCCGGTCCGTAGTGATCATGACTCAAGACGAGGGAAGATTTGGAAGAATAAGTGATCTTCTTACCTGCTGGGCTCCAAAAGGCATTAGGCCCAAGATCCCTAAACAAATTGTGAGAACATTTGTTTACGTATACGCGGCAGTATGCATGGCGCTCGGGAAAATGACATCGCCTGATACTTCCTTACGCAAACACAGGAATGATGAACTTATTCCTGGAAGAAGTCTCGAAGGACTTCAAAGACTATTTTGTGATCATGTTGGTATACGGCGCCGGTTGGCATAGATCAGGAGGACTCAAAATCCCTGAAAACATAAGGCTCATATATCAACCTTCGCACAGTCCGGAGCTCAATCCAGTGGAACATGTGTGGGAGGAGTTGAGAGAAAAGCATCTTCCCAACAAGGTCTTTCGGTCCCTTGATGCGGTAGAGCGTGCTCTTTGCGACGGATTATGCAAATTGCACGACAATCCAGAAAAGCTTCGCTCAATGACCAACTTCGAATATCTCAACGTGCTAAGTTAAATAGCGAAATGGTATAAGATAAGGTGCCATAGGGATTTCATAAAACCGCAATAGTCACGGTATAAATGTATTGCCTTGAAGTACTATAATCTCCATAATTACTTAGAGGGCCTGTATTAAGTCAGAAACGCATTTGTGAAAGGTTATGAAATTGTTTCAGACACTTATAGAAAAGTGTCGGAAAGGAATCCAGTGAATGACCGAACCAACCGAATCTTGCGTGAAACCAGCTAAGGGGCCTATTAGCCCGATGCCTTCAGATGATTCTGCCCAAAACCTCGAATCTAAAATTGTTGAGGAGAGAAAAATGATTGCTAAAGTCGGAAAGCCGGCCCCTGATTTTGAAGCCGCCGCGTATCAGGGCGGCGCATTTAAAAATGTCAGGTTATCGGACCTGAAAGGTGGTTGGGTAGTTCTATGCTTCTACCCGGGTGATTTTACGTTTGTCTGACCTACCGAAATAGCGACAGTTGCCGCAAAACACGATGAAATAAAAAAATTAGGCGTAACGGTTCTTGCTCTAAGTACAGATAGCCGATTCTCCCATAAAATCTGGGATGAAGAAGAATTATCCAAAATGGTTCCAAAGGGAATGCCTTTTGCCTTGGTGTCGGACGCTGGGGGCAGGATCGGCCAGGTCTATGGTGTGTACGATGAAGAAGCTGGAGTGGACATCCGTGGCAGGTTCCTGATTGACCCAGACGGAATAATTCAGGCCATGGAAGTTATGACACCACCAGTAGGAAGAAACTTTTCCGAGCTTCTAAGACAGATAATGGCTTTTCAACATGTTAGAGCGACCAATGAAGCCACTCCGGCCGGATGGGTACCCGGCGAACCAACTCTCAAACCTAGCCCTGATTTGGTTGGTCAAGTCTGGAAACAATGGAAAGTTAAGGACTGACAAACAGCTTAATATCTCAAGGCCCTCATTTTATCTTGATGAAGAAACGAACCAGTAAAAATCGACCGAATCTTTTGATCAAACCAACTTAAGGGGCGGCAAGAAATTGGACTCAACACAGCGTGACTCAGCATTTCACAAGTTACTTTCAGGAGACGACCCTGTTGATCCGGTATTCTGTGATCTTATCAGAGTTCTAGACTTTGTGGTCATGGAACCCGACGATGGCATGCAATTCAGGATTCTGGGGCAAATCCCGAACTGGTTCACGGGAATTGTTGAGAAACGTGCTAATTCTGGTCCGTTTATAATTTTGGAAGAACTCTACCATTTTGCAGAAGGTTTCATCCCCTTGGCGGAATCATTGTGGGCCGAAAAACGGGACGGAACTTTGAAATCAGGTCCATGGACTGAAACTGATTCCGTAGGTAATGAACGCCACCTGGAGTTATGCGCTGTCAGTCTTAACGGAAGAAAGATACTCCTTCTACAGCTTCTTGGAGAGGCCTATCAAGAAAAAAGAAATATTTTACAAAGTTGCAGAGAACAGGGACTAGATTATGAGATTCTCTTCAAAACTCAGCAGGCTCTTAATAAAGCTCATGACCTGCTTAAGATGCAGGCGGATCAATTGAAGGAACTCGCCCTGGTGGATGAATTGACAGGACTTAACAACCGCCGCGGATTCATGACATTGGCTGAACAGCAAGTCAAGATAGCGAATAGAAATAAGACAGCCCTCACGTTAGTCTATTTTGATCTGGACAACTTCAAGACCATTAATGACACTCTCGGTCACGCAGAGGGAGACAGGGTCCTTGTCCTTGCGGCCGATATTTTAAGAGACACATTTCGACAGTCCGATATTCTTGGACGGATGGGAGGCGATGAGTTTGTAGCTCTCATAACTGACGATGATGATTTTGGTCAAAAATCTGTGCGCGAGCGGCTTGAGGAAAATCTGAAGAATTTTAACTCCCAGTCTGAATTGAATTATGAGCTTTCAACAAGTATTGGGATTGCTGTTCGCAGACCGGAAGCGCCATGTTCACTAAACGAACTCCTGGCTCAATCCGACATGGCTATGTTTGAAGACAAAACCAGAAAGAAACTCAAACGTCGTTAATCCAGCCGCGCTGTAAAACAGTCCTTTCCTTATCTACGAGTAGGTCTGGTTATTTTGACCACTCAAAAAAGGTTGGTTTGAATTCAGTAGAACGTCCTGCTACTATCTTTTAAGCGCCGGATACGAAACTTGCGTTTAGAAAGTGTGACTAACCTAGTAATAGATGTTCCCGGAGACACCAACCTTGAAAAAAATCGGAGTCGGACTGGTCGTTATTTTTGCCATCGCGTCTGTTTACCTGATTTTCTTGCGTTCGCCTGACAACAAACCTCAATCAACTTATGTGACCGTACCAGTTGAAGAGGGGACGTTAAGGGCGGAGATAAATTCAACCGGAACTATAAAACCAAGGGTGGAAGTTCAGGTGGGAAGCCAGGTTTCTGGGACCATTAAGCAATTGTACGCTGATTTTGAATCAGTAGTCAAAGCCGGAGAATTGATAGCGCTTATCGACCCGGACACATATTCGGCCAAAGTCAACCAGGCCAAGGCCAATCTTCAATCAGCCGACGCGAGGCTTCTAAAGTCGGAAGTTGCGGTAATTGATCAGGTCAGGACCCTTAACCGGAAAATTGAACTCATGAAATCCAACGCGATCAGCCAGCAGGATTATGACACGGCGGAAACGAATCTTGACGCCGCAAAGGCTCAGGTCGAGGTAGACAAGGCTTCAGTCGCTCAAATGAAGGCCAATCTTCAAGAAGCGGACCTCCAGTTGAAATATACGAAGATAATGGCGCCTGTTAATGGAGTTGTGTCAGCAAGAAACATGGATGTAGGACAAACCGTCACAGCAAGCTTTCAGACCCCTGTGTTGTTCAGAATAGCCGAGGATCTTACCAGAATGCAAGTTTACACAAGCGTGGATGAGGCCGACATAGGTCGGATTCGGAAAGGCCAATCGGCTACATTTACGGTTCCTGCGTTTCCCGATGATTATTTCAACGCCTCGGTTACACAGATTAGAAACGATCCGCAAATTCAGCAGAATGTAGTCACTTACAATGTCATTCTGGATGTTGATAACGACGATCTGAAGCTTAGACCTGGAATGACCACCACTGTCCAAATCTTGATCAGTGAAATTCATAATGCCATCACTGTCCCGGAACAGGCTTTTCACTTTTCGCCGAAGGACAGGACAAAAGGCACCTCTGAACTGGCGTCTCTGAAAACAGGTCAACGTCGTTTATGGAAACTTGAACGAGGGGATCAAATGATTCCTGTCAATGTAGGAATTGGAGTTGTTGGGACAGAAACGTACTCAGATCGTTTCCGACCAACTCAAACCAGGCGATAAAGTTGTGGTCGAAGAAGTATCTACAAAAAAGGATGCTCAGCGATCTTCAGCCCTTAAGTTCAGATTTTGACAAAAATTGTCGGGTTATTCCATGATCAACTTTGTTGATGGGGTAAAAATAGCGGTTGGAGCTTTGAAGGTGAACGTAATGCGTTCACTGCTGACAATGCTGGGTATCGTCATTGGTGTCGGAGCGGTCATTGTAATGGTTGCAGTGGGCGCAGGAGCTAGGGAAATGATTGGAGATCAAATCCGCTCCATAGGCAGCAACCTCATACTCGTCGTACCCGGCGCCACCATTTCGAGCGGGGTTCGTTTGGGGTCAGGATCTGTTCACACTCTTAAAGCGTCCGACGCCGAGGCCATAGCCAAAGAATGCCCAGCAGTGAAGATCACCGCTCCAAATTGGGGAGAAGTAACACAGGTGGTTCATGGCAACAAGAACTGGAAAACCCGAGTCAGCGGGACCAATGAAAACAGCTTTTTGATTAGGGATTGGCCTATACGCTACGGAAGAATGTTCACCCGGGAAGAAGAAAAAAGGGCCGCCAAAGTCGCGATAGTAGGTCAGACAGTTGTTGAAAATATTTTTGGAGACACTTATCCCCTGGGAAAGGTTATAAGGATTAAAAGTGTTCCATTTACAATAATTGGCGTGTTGGAACGAAAAGGCCAGTCACCGAGAGGCGACGATCAGGACGACGCTGTTTTTGTCCCTCTTAAAACTTCTCAATACAGGCTTTTTGGAACACCTTTCGCTGATGAAGTTCAAGCGATCATTGTACAGGCTAAGGATATTTCACTGATACATGAAGCGCAGAAACAAATTGATGAGCTTTTGACTCGCCGTCACAAGATTGGACGAAACCAGGAAAAGGACTTCACTGTCAGGAATTTGACTGAAATCCTGGAAACCGCCCAAAGAAGTCTCAACATAATGACCACACTTCTGGGGGCCATTGCGGCGATATCTCTCCTTGTGGGAGGAATTGGGATCATGAACATCATGATGGTTTCCGTCACTGAAAGAACACGGGAAATAGGTATCCGAATGGCTGTGGGAGCAAGATCAACGGACATCATGCGGCAGTTCCTCATAGAAGCGGTCGTTTTAACGGTGAATGGAGGTTTAATTGGGACCGCCATAGGCGTTCTAGGCGCCTATATTTTTGCCCGAACAAGTGGCTGGCCGGCGGCAATAGATCCCTTTACCGTCATAACCGCAATTTTGTTTTCTGCCGCAGTAGGGGTATTCTTCGGTTTTTATCCGGCGTACAAGGCGTCTAGGCTTCACCCAATAGAAGCGCTAAGACACGAGTGATTTAATATTATTTTGCGCAACCTGTGGGCAGATCCCCTCGAAACGTCCGAGCAATCACCTTTTCAGCTTTCCCAGCATCGCAAGTAGCCATCTGTGAATAGGCGCCATATCCTCAAAGCTCTTGAAACAATAATCGATGATATCCTTTGAGTAAAAAGCTTCTGGTATCGCTGTTTCATAAAAAGCTACCAGCCCCCCATACAGTAATAGGTCCGAGTTTTTGTGATCTTTTTCGAATCCCCTTGGAGTTTTTTTGTATTTTTTCACTCCGATTTCATACTTTCCTTTGACCTGAATTTCCTCCAGGGCTTTCCTCAAGTCTTCGCCAAGCCTAGGCTCAACAACGCAGTCCCTGTAAAGTTCCAAAAGTTCTTTTGAAAAACAGTGGTTCCCAACTCCCAACATCAGATTTGGAGGCTCCAGATGGAAGTAATAACCGGGACAATCCATTTTGGGCAGATGCCCCTCCCAAAAAAAGACACCCAGATGAGACTTGTAAGGAGTCTTGTCTTTACTGAACCTTATGTCGCGAAATGGACGAAATATTGATCGGTTATATCTGGTGTCAGCAACTATGGCCGGGGATATTTTCCTGAGTTCCTGGCCCATTTCTTTCACGAATAGGCGCGTCGGTTCCATAACATATTTCTCAAAATCAGTTTTGTGTTCTTCGAACCATGACTTGGAATTATCGTCTCGCAATTGGTTATAGAACTCCACGCTTTCTACGGGAAAACCTTTAAAATTATCGTCAAAAGCCATCAATATCGTTCTCCTTTTCAAACGCTACAGGTATTTAAAAAAGTGAAAATTGTTTAGATCAGGAAATAGTGACCACCATAAATATCGTGAAATTAAATAACTGCTATCATAACATAATAACATTTATATATTTTACATAGTTACATGTATAAATCGTAACCATAATTTCTTAGAAAGCTTGACATATATTTCTCAAAAGTTTAAAAGGGCTTTTCGCTGTGATGTCATCGACATTTTAGCGAAGAGGGATCAGTAACCCTCAATCTTTCAAAGGACTCGGCCTATGGCGCCAAACAACTTTTATCAAAGATTGGAGTTTTATGCGATTATTAAAGATATTAATTCTGATGGTCATCCCTACCGTTTGTTCCGCCACAAATCACCAGGAATATTTTGACACATACCTCAAAGATCTCACAAAAAAACTAAGTTCAACAGAATATCCGGGACCATTAAGCAAAGAGGTGGCCAAGGTCGCTTTGGCCAGACAATCATTGGAGGATGGTATCAGCAGAAGTTGCAACGTGAGCATAGCCGGAATCTCCACCGGTGGTTTTAATAAAGAAATAGTGGACAACACTATATCAGACAGCGGGCTTTCTGTGAGTCACGCTTTCGATTCAGACGGAGGACGTTTTTACGTTTTTAAGGGAGATCAGGCTAACATCTACTCAGCAATATGCATAAGTAACCTTTTTAACTATTATGTGGGCAAGTTTCTTTCCAAAGACCTTAAGAACTGGTTGCAGGCTAAAGAAATTTCCAAGGCTATATCAATGAATCCTGATTCATTTGAACTGAACCATCGGTTTTTTGTTGAATTGAAACCAGACCAGATAATCAAGAAGGCGAATCGCTTGTACGGTCCAAAACATGATTCGGTTATTGGAATTGCAACTCAGTACGGATCCAGAGACAGTAATCTGAACTGATCTGTAATCTTTTATTCTAACAGGAGATCAAGAGATGAAGATTTTGATAAGTGGCGGCAGCGGATTTGTAGGGTCAAACCTCACAAAACTTCTTCTCGAAAAAGGTTACGAGGTTACCGTCATGGCCCGTAACCCGACAAAAGGGTCAAGTTTGCCTCCTCAAGTTAAAACTCTTGCAGCGGACGCGATGAAGCCCGGACCATGGCAGTCTGAATTGGCGCTCCATGACGCTGTTGTAAACCTTGCCGGAGTTTCAATAAACAAGCGATGGGATGAAAACCACAAGAAAATGTTGCGAGATAGCCGGATTATGACGACATGCAATGTTGTCAACGCATTATCCAGCGAAAAGAACCGCATAACAACGTTAGTCAACGCTTCAGGCGTTGGGATTTACGGATATACAAAAGACGAACAACTTTCAGAAAACGCTCCTCCCGGTAGATCTGATTTTCTGTCGAAACTGGCTCAGGATTGGGAGAATGAAGCCATTAAGGCCAAGGACTATGGAGTCAGATTGGTAATAGCCAGAATTGGTATAGTCCTCGGAAAGGATGGCGGCGCACTTGCTGAAATGACAAAACCTTTCCGCTTCTTCGTTGGCGGTCCTCTTGGAGACGGGAAGCAATGGTTTCCGTGGATTCACGTAAGGGACCTCTGCCGAGCAATTCTGTTTTCAATCGAGAACTCGACTATGTCAGGTCCCATCAATTGTGTCGCTCCAAACCCAGTTAGAAACGCGGACCTGGCAAAAGCTATAGGCAAGGCGCTGGGCAGGCCGTCTTTTATGCCGGTGCCGGCATTCATGATAAGACTGATTCTGGGAGAATTCGGTTCGGTAATACTTGAAGGTCAGAGAGCGATTCCCAAAGCCCTCCTGGACAATGGGTTTAAATTTGAATTCACTAATATTGACGCAGCTCTCAGAGATATTTTGTGAGAGTTTTGTGGTGGCTCGACTGCAGTCGTCGGAAAGACGATTATTTTCTGAAAAAGGTCATCATCGGCGAGGCATAATCTGTCTTCATGCGCTATTATTCTGGTGGATGGGCAATCAATTCAGTCGCCAGACCATGAAGTTCAGAACCGCTGCGAAGCTTGCCCAAAGCAAATAGGGGATCATCAACACACCTGCGGTTAGTGACACTCTCCAGAAACTAATCAATGTCATAAGAATTGCTACCCACAGGACGATGATTTCAACAAGGGCAAGGCCCGGGCTTCGTAAACCAAAAAATAGAAACGACCATCCTGCGTTCAAAAAAAGTTGCACAACATATATCCCCATTGGACGTCGCTGTTCAATTAGGCCGCCACTTAACCATACCGTCCAAGCTGCTACTGCCATTGATGCGTACAAAATTGTCCACACCAATGCTATTGTGGCCCCGGAAGGAGTCCAGGGTGGTTTGTTGAGGGAAGGGTACCAATCTCCCAGGGACATGCTGGTAAAAAAACCGCCCAGCCAGGCCACTGAGTAGACTAATCCCAAGCTTACAATAAGTCCCAGTATTTGTTTGGTTTTACTCATTTAATTAGCTCAGCGCTCCATGCAAGATTTCAAGACAATTCAATGTAACAGAATTTCTTTAAGAAATGGCGGTATTGAATCCCTTCCCCAGATGCATTTTTTAGCTCGCAGAGAAAAAAGGCGCTGAATCGTTTACTGTTCTGGGGTTGCAGCTCGATCAAATGAGACTTAGAATAGTTCAGGTTTAAAGTCACTTGATCAAGGAATTTTTGTGAGCGTATTTTCAAAATTGCTTCAGGGTCTTGAGTCTGATTTCTCAGGTCGCAAATGGATTTTCGTTCCTTACGATCAGCTCACGGACTCCATAGGGCCTTTGAGTATGGAAAATCCTAGAACTCTTGGCATTCTAATGATTGAGAATCCGTGGAAGGCTGAGAGGAGACCCTACCATAAGCAAAAGTTGGCGCTGATTTTATCCAACATGAGGCATTTTGCCCTTGAACAGGCGAAAAGGGGTGTCGCCGTGAGATATGATGTGGCGAATGGTCCTTATCGAGAAACAATAGAACCACTGGCGAAAGAAGTTGGCCCAATCAGAGTCATGACACCTGCTGAATGGGAATTGCGCCATGATCTGGAACCTCTAGTCCGTTCCGGTTTGGTGAGTATGGTCCGACACGACGGCTGGCTCACGGATTCGAAACTATTTGAAGGAGTCGAAAAACCAGGGCCGCAGTGGCGGATGGACGCTTTTTACCGGGAAGCTCGCAAGGCATCGGGTGTTCTGATGTCAAAAGGCAAACCCCTTGGCGGCAAATATAGCCAGGATCCTGCAAACAGATTACCATGGAGAGGCTCTCCGGTTGCGCCTGAACCGCCAAGTTTCCCCAGAAATCCGGTAAAAGAAGAAGTTGGTAGACTTATCGAGGAAATCTTCCCCCATCATCCGGGACGTCTGAACCTGGACGCTATCCCTTCTACGAAATTGGACGTTGAAAACTTGTGGTTGTGGGCGAAAACCTCGTGCCTGGAATGGTTTGGCCCATATGAAGACGCCATGTCTTCAATCTCTTCGGGGCTTTTCCATACAAGAGTCTCTTCACTGATCAACATCCATCGTCTTTTGCCATCAAGGGTAGTGGCCGAAGTGGAGTCTTTGGAGATACCATTACAGAGCAAAGAAGGTTTCATACGCCAGGTATTAGGATGGAGAGAGTTCGTACACCACGTCCACGAAATTACCAATGGTTTTCGAGTCATCGGAGATACCGCTTCACTATGCATGCCTTTTCCAGGAGATGGAGGCTACAAAGTCTGGTCTGGAAAAGAGTGGCCTGCCAAATTGACGGAATCTAATTCTCCCGGCGGCGCTTGTCCAAACTGTTTGGGAGCAAATACGCCTCTACCGCGAGCCTACTGGGGAGTTCCATCCGGCTTGGCTTGTCTGGACACAGTTGTAAATGACGTTTGGAGAGAGGGATACAGTCATCACATTACACGTCTTATGATTCTGGCGAACATCGCCACCCTTTTGGATGTAAATCCCAGAGAGCTGACCGATTGGTTTTGGATTGCCTACTCAGACGCCTATGACTGGGTGGTGGAGCCAAATGTCCTTGGCATGGGAACCTATGCGGTGGGTCCTCTTATGACCACTAAGCCATACATATCCGGGGCCAATTATATCAACAGAATGGGTAATTTCTGCGACAGTTGCCGATTTGATCCGTCAAAGACATGTCCGTATAACTCCGATGTATTGGGCTTTTTGGGAGAGGCATAAAAAGACTCTTTTCGGTAATCCAAGACTTAGCATAGTAATGAAAAGCCTCGAGAAAAGACCCGGATCAACCAAGGCAAAGGACAAGGTGGTTTTTAATTTCGTAAAGGAGCGTCTTGAGCAAGGGGATATTATTGAGGCGCCAGGATCTGGACAAAATTTAGCAAAACCATCAGCTACCATCCCAACTCGATTAAATCACAGCACATCACGGAGGGCGCGTTTGGCTGCAAGATGTCCGCACATCCCGTGTACTCCCGCTCCTGGTGGCATTGAGGATGAACAAATGTATATGCCTTTTGCTGGAGTGGAGTAGGCTTGCCAGCGACCCAGCGGTCGTATGAAGAGTCGCTCGAAGCTTTGAGATCCACCGGCAATATCTCCCCCGATGTAATTTGGGTTGTATGACTCCATGTCCTTAGTTGACATCGAATGTCTGGAAAGAATTAGATCCCGAAACCCTGGGGCAAATCTTTCGATCTGACTTTCAATTGCATTGCTCATGTCCACGGGACATCCATTGGGAACATGGCAGTAGGCCCAAGCCGTTTGCATTCCTTCGGGGGCACGGGATGGATCAAAAAGACTCGGTTGTGACAATAACACGAACGGTTTTTCCGGAATTATTCCTTTCCCCACGTCACTCTCCGCGCTTGCTATTTCCTCCAAACTACCCCCGAGGTGAAGAGTTCCAGCGAGATAACACGCTGGGTCTTTCCAGGGTATCGGGCCAGACAAAGCCCAATCCATCTTGAAGACTCCCGGACCGTGAATGTGAGAAATAAGTCGCTTTTGATAAGAGCTTGGCAATTTTGACCCGGCAATCCTGGCCAACTGTCTCGGTGTTACGTCGAACAGTATGGCGTGCGCATCAGGGAGATCATTCAACGACGAAACTGTTTTCCCAAGATTGATTTCACACCCAAGACTCCCCAAAAGATTCGCCATGGAATCAGCGATAGTCTGAGACCCACCTTTTGCCATCGGCCATCCAACGGCATGTCCTAGAGTAGGTAGCAGCAAGCCAAACGCTGCGCTTGACCAATGTTCCAGTGGGAGTATCGAATGAGCGGCGTTACCCGCAAACAGAGCCTGCGCTCTCATGGTTTTAAATTTTCCCAGCGCCAAATGTTTAGCGGACTGTATCGCCTTTGGCCCAAATCTCATGAGGGCAAGAGGGTGTTTTGGAACCCCAAGAGGTTTTAGGAGGTCGTCGACCAGTTTGCGCCAGTCTTTCAACAGAGAAGAATAGAGTTTATGGTACCGTCTGGAGTCAACACCTAGGCCTTCCGCTGTCGCGTTAATGGATCTGTCAAGCAGTACAGCCCCTTCGTTGTCGAGTGGGTGAGCCAGTGGAACAGGCGAATGAATCCATTCAAGGCCTCGATCTGAAAGATCAACTGATCTGAAAAAAGGCGAGGCAAGCGCCAGTGGATGTATGGCGGAGCAGACGTCATGCCTAAAACCGGGGAGAGTTAGTTCCTTAGTGCGGGTGCCTCCGCCCAAAGTTGGTTTTTCTTCGAGGACGAGAACCGAACGTTTCTTTTGCGCTATAGTTAATGCGGCTGCCAGCCCATTAGGGCCTGATCCTACGATGACTGCGTCATATTTTGTTCTAATCGCCATTGGCGCTTTTTTGACCAAATCTCTTTCGAGCTCTCCCATACAACCACCTGGGTTCATTGATTAATGTTCGTATTTGGGAATTGAGCCAGATGTTACTTGCAAACGCCCATTGCATATTGTTGTCAACACAGTTTGAATTGATAGCTATCTCTGGGGGTATACCCAAATCAGCGGCCAATGATTTCAGGACGTGCGTCCATATCCCTATCTGTATCCTGGAACCTACAAGGTGGAATGCAAGCTCAAAAACTGGATCGTTTGATCTGGTGAGGCCATAAATTTGTACAACTGTTCTGCCGTCTTCCCTGTAGGAGCTGAAAGTTACCCAACCAGCTTCGGGATGTCCTTGTGGGGTAGCGAAAGTGTATGACAGCTCATCGGCGTACATTATCATGACCCCGGTAGATACCGGTCCACCTGGAGTTATAGAATCAATTAGGACTATTTCTCCAGGTTTGATGCCCGCTGAAGACGGGAAGAAATGATTGAACGACGGCTGGAAATCCGGGAATTTAGATTTAAGTCTCGAGACCAAATATTCGGGACTGTAACTAGAGTCCTTTATAAATAACCTGTAAGTTTTCTCCCACATTTGACCGAAACCACTTACAGGGCTACCTGTTTTTAATCCGTCAACATTAAGGTTGCGAGCGCCCTCAGGGTGAAAAGCCACAGTCAGGTAAGGCTTCAGATTGGCCCAGTTGGAAGAGTCAACTTCTGCAGGTTCCGACTCACCTTCATTTATAGCCCCTGCAGGCTGTTCATCTGATTGAGCTGCGGCAAGAGCCTCTTTCCGGGTCGCAAACAATTGTACTACTCGATCAAGTTCAGTCAATTTCATGACATCATGGAATCCTGGGGCCAATCCATAACCAAGAAGCGCCTGTCTCTTTCTGGTTGCAATGGCGCTCACTTTGGCGAGCATCGAAACGCCCAGTCCATTCATTATCCGGACTTGTGAGAAATTTAGTATGTAGCTCCGTAAATCCGCCTTTCCCTTGTGTCCACAAACCCATAGAAATGGGGTTTCATCAAAATCCGTAAGTTCCTCAGGTAAATCGACCACACATACGGTAGAGCTCAAGAAAGAGGCTTTGGAATGGATACTCCCACAACCTGGCGCTTGAGGTTCAACGACCACATCAAGTGTGGCCTTTTTGACAGAAGATAATTCATGTTCTGTTTCAGCAAGCCTATCGCGGGCAAGATTCAGGCGATTTGAAAATCCGGGTAGCAGCGCCAGTCCTAATCTCACAAAAATCGATTCCCTCATTTTGTCAAGGAAGACCAACTGGGAAGCCCGTCCAACAAGTGCTTGGGCATACGTCGGGTAAGCGTGGGTGACAGAATGAAATCGACTCAAGGGTTTGTTCAGGGCTTTTAGAACTTGAACTTCATGAATGACTTCGGCCGCGGCTTCCCCGAGAATGTGGGCGCCAACAATCCGGCCGCGTCGATCACACAGGAATTTGGCCATCCCTGTAGTGTGTCCGTCTATCATTGCTCTGCGCATATTTGAGTAACTGAACCTATAGGTTCTCAGACCATGGCCGTACTTCTTCAACGCGCTTCCCTCTGTCAATCCGATGAAAGCCAGCGTTGGTTCTGTAAATATAACGTACACATTGTTACTGTAATTTACCTTTTGCTTGAACGGCGAAAAGGCGTTGGATGCAGCGATTATGCCTTGATACTCAGCCATTGACGCCAGTTGATAAGGCCCAATTATATCCCCACATGCGTATATGTTCGGAGCGGAAGTTTGCAGCTTACTATTTGCTAAAATTCCTCTCGCGTTAAAATCGACACCAGCTTTTTCCAAGGCAAGATCCTCAAGATCGGGTTTTCTGCCAATAGCCACCAGAACCTTGTCTGCCTGGATCTTTCCTACATGCTTGTCTGACGTTCGTTCATATTCTAAAATTACCTTTCTATTTTTGTGGGCCAGTCCGATTGCTTTTGTTCCTGTAAGAATCTGAATACCATCCGCTTCCAGCGTGGCTACCAGGAGGCTTGTGAGTTCAGGGTCAGCCATAGGTAGAAGCCTTGAGCCCATTTCCACTATGGTGGTTTCAACCCCCAGCCTGCCAAAAGCCGAAGCGTATTCCAAGCCGTCTACCCCTCCACCCAAGATGATGATTGACTTGGGCAGTTCCCCGAGTTCGTAGAGATTTTCATTTGTAACGTAGTCGATATCCTGAAGGCCTTTGATCGGGGGAACCAAAGGACAAGTACCTGAAGCTATGATAATTTTTTCGGCTGAAATTACTCTAGCGCCCACTTCTATCCTGTGGCGATCCACAAAAGAAGCGACTCCTGACAGTACATTTATTCCGATCCGTTCGAATGTTTCAGGTAGATCCTTTTCATAGGCTTTTTGGACGATGGAACGGATGTGGGGCATTACCATCTTGCCGTCGATCTCGGGGGCGGGACCTGAAAAAATACCCATACGGTGAAAATGCGCCACATCTCTACTAACGTGGGCGAGTCGAATCAGGGACTTACTCGGTATGCATGTGAAATTTGTACAGTTACCGCCGACCTTCTTCTTCTCGATCACAGCCACCTTCTTACCAATACCGTTAGCTGTAACTGCGGCGACAAAACCGGCGATCCCCGCTCCTATAACCAGCAGATCATAGTCATGAGATTTTGACATCTTCTGTTGTCACTCCGGATAGAAATTTAAAGATTGAAACGAGCGGCAAGCCGTCTGGCTTTCTTATTTATCTTTCTTCCAATCATGTTCGTCAGGACGAATGGCACACTTGTCAAAAGAGCGGGAACATTCTTGGAAGTAAATAATTCTATTGAAAATAGTTTTTTCATGATAGTGATCAATTGCTTTGGCGTGTAAAAATTACGGGTTATCTTGTTACTCATCCGTTTTAGTCCGGGACGGCCAACGCCTTCCCTGTATACTATTCTGTCGTCTCCTACATAGTACCCCGGAGTAGATTCCACCAATTCCCTTAGCGGCGAATATCTGTCGACTCGTAATTTCTGATAGGTTATAGAGTGCAGACCTAATTCTCTTGCAAACACCGGAATCTTAAGCATCTCCTCTTCAGACTCCGTCACATTCCCATAAATGAAATAGCCGTGGTAATAAAAAGGATGTTTTCGGAACTCCTGAAACGCTTTTCTCAACCTATTTGTGTCAAAGCCCTTGTTCAGTTGTTCGAGTATTCTGTCAGTAGGTGATTCTATTCCGAGAAGAAATATTTTTATGCCCGCCTTGGCGGCGGCGTCCAGTACATCAGGCCGTTCAAAAATTTCAATACGGGCCTGAACCAGAAATCTTTTTTTACTACCTTTCGCTATCAACCTCTCACAAATCTCTTTGGCCCTATTCGGATTCACAAAAAAGTTTTCGTCGGCTATCAGGATGATTCCAGCTTCAATTTGGTCAAGTTCTTTCATGACTGCGTCAACAGATCGGACTGAATAGCGACGCTTCTGTGTCCACGGATTCAGGCTAAACGTGCAGAATTTACAATTATAGGGGCAGCCTCTGGATGTTAAAATCATATCAAAGGACTCTACGGGAAGCGCATATCCCGCTACGTTCATATTATATTGCTGATTCCTGAGTCTTCGATCAGGAGGAGCGTAATGATCTATATCACTTAGAGACCTATTGGTGTTGTGAATGACCTGGACTCCCTGCCTAAAAGATACGCCCGCAATATCTTTCAGAGGAATACCTTGCGCTATTTCGGCAATAGCGTCCTCTCCTTCTCCTCTTACAAGAATGTCCACTCCCGGACAAAGTTCGAAAATTTCCTCAACACTGTCAGTTGCCTGTTGTCCGCCGACTACCGTTGTAATGTGCTGTGGCAAACTGTTTACAAGTTCACAGACTTCCTTGAAGTGATATTCCCAATTTATGCTTATGCACAGGAGGTCCACTTTCTCGTCTATAAAATGACGAAGTTTTTTCATGTCTCGAAAGGGGCCTGGAAGACGTAAATCCACAAATGTGATCTCTTGGACATGAGGCTTCAATGACGCCACAATGTACTCGAGGCCAATAGGCGGGAAAATTGCCAGCCCTAAAGATCCGGCATGGCTATCACTCAAATAAGGATGGATACACATCGCGTGTTTGTAAATTGTGTTCAATATCTTGTTACCCTTGTGTCAGCTAGAACCATAATTTTTCCAAATCCAACTGTTCATCGTATGAGCCAGGTTTATAAATTACGGTCATTTTTGATCGTAACGTCCGACGCACATTTTACTCTGTCGAATGTCACCTTTGTGATTTCAAGAATTTCTTCGAAAGGAATTGGTGGTTTTTCCCGGTTTTCAACTGCTTCCAAAAATCTTCTTATGGATTCCTTGTGACCTTTATCCTGCCTCCAAAGATTCATCTTTTTGAATCCAGGCCAATCATATCCTCTAAGGTTTTGAAAATTGTCCAACTGAAGAATGCGACCTTCACTAAAGATCTCGATTCTCTCCTTCGGAAAAGATTTGGACCCGTTGGCAAGGTAGTGAACAGTTCCAACAGATCCATTCTCAAATTTGATTGTGAAACTCATCTTGTCATCTGTGACGAAGACACCTGGGGCCTCTCCCATTTTGGCTGCGCAAAAGGAGACCGGCCTTGATCCTGTGAGGAAGAACAGCAGATCTACAAAATGGCATCCTTATGAGGCCCGTTGGAAACCACCCGGTCGCCTGGCTTGAATTTTTCCGCGCCTGATCCGACTTCCAGGACACTACCCACGTTGCTGTATCCCATCACAATAGGATGATCCAGTTTGTCACGAACAGCGTCAATTGTTTGAAACAGCCCCTCATTACGGACCTTTTCCAGGACTTCAAACACTTTCTCCGGTTGCTTGCGAGCTTTTTGCAGCAAGCTGGCCTGTCCCAACTCAACTACGCTTCGCTCAGTACCGGAAGATACAAGGCTCACCACGGTTTTGATCAGCAAATGATTTGGCTTAACTTTTTGAGCGGGAACATCAATCAGCTCAGCCCGTCCATTTCCCAAATTCTGTAAAACTTGTTTCATTTATGGCTCCAACTGGCTTGCCACAGCGTTTGGCGCTAAAAACTTTTATTGCCAATCTTATGAAGTTGCAATACTATGCAAGCAATATCATACAGAGAGGACCCGGGCTTGGAAGATCATACGATAATTGCGACTGAAGAGAATTTTGGCGCTGTGTCAGTTTGCCCGGGAGGAATAGTTCACGTCAATCTGCTTCACTTGACACTCAAACTTACTCCATCTGACTTTGAAAAATTGTCCGACCTTATAGCAAAAGCAAGACTTAATTTTTCTAGGCCCAAGCGAACCGAAGGCAAACCCCGTCTTCAGGTAGTGACATCCGAAACTTCATCAGACGATGACACTGAAAAGACTTGAGTCAACCTTGTAGCTGCCTGGCGGATAATATTCTGATAAATCTGGCGCTCTGGGTATTGAGAAATCTTTATCGGGGATTTGAAAATTCATTTTCTATGGCCTTCAGCTCTTCAGTCAGAATGTTCATCTCTTTTTCCAATAGATTCACAGCATCCTGCGCTCCGCTAATTTCGAGGTTTCTCCCCATATTTTCAAGAGACAACGCGGCTTGAAAAACATTGTGAGCGGCAAAGTTACCCACGGATCCTTTAAAGGTATGCGCCGATCTTTGCAGTTCATCGGCTGACCCACGTCTTATGGAATCTTTGATGTCCTCCAACATTCCAGGCCCAATGTCCATAAACAGTTCAATAAGTTCCAGAAGGAGTTCTGGACTGTTACCAACCCGTTCCATAAGAGTTTCCCTGTCAATTACCGGCAATTTGTTTCCTCCCGATTCATTGGATAAGGGACCGTATGACTAATGTCATACTTCAGCCAGATTCCTCAAAGCTGTGGGGATCTCCGATATTATGTCTGTAGCCAAAATTGGACTTTCGCCTTTTTTCTCGATGATGCCGTCAGCCACGAATCCATGTAACCAGACGCCTAACGGTATGGCGTCATCGAGAGGAAACTTCTGTCCTATCAAACCCGCCAGAATGCCAGTGAGTACGTCTCCCTGTCCCCCAGAAGACATCCACGGATTGCCTGTGGTGTTAATGAAAGATCCTCCATAGGGGCTGAATGTGATCGTTGCCGCGCCTTTTAACACCAGCCAACATTGGAATTCATCAGAAAACTCACGCCCTAATGCAAACCGGTTTCCCTGAACTTCCGGAACTGAAACACCCAACAGGTTAGCCATTTCTCCAGGATGTGGGGTTAACACAACCCTGGCTTGAGTTTGCAGCAATAGGCTTAAATCCCGGGCAAGACAGTTCAGGCCATCGGCGTCAATGACCAGTACTCCTGAGTAATTACGAAGCAAAGTCTCGACGATTTTGATTGAACCCGCTTGAGTTGAAAGTCCAGGCCCTATCGCAACGCAACTCATGCCACTGCACAATTCCAGAATATTGGCGGCCGCAGACTCATCAAAATATCCTGAGACATCAGGAACCGGTTCGGTCATTTCTTCAGTAAGCTTGTTTTCCAAAACAGGATTGAGAGATTCTGGAACCGCAACCGTAACAAGTCCAGCCCCAATTCGCGATGCGGCTCGAGCGGACATGGCGGCAGCGCCTGTTTTACCGCGAGTTCCTCCGATAATCAAGATTTTACCGAAAGTACCCTTGTAGGCCATTGGGTCAGACCGCAAGAGAAAATAATCCGTTAAATCCGGATCCTTGTATAGCTTTACCAGGGGCGTGCGCCTATCTACGGCAATTTGGGGGATACTTATGTCAACCACCTTTATCTGACCGCATAGGCTGCGGCCGGGATACATTGCCATACCAAGCTTTTGAAACCCATAAGTAACAGTAAGATCGGCTTCAATGGCTACGCCACGGATGTTGCCTGTGTCAGAGTCAAGTCCGGATGGAACATCCACCGCTAATACAAAAGCATCAAGTGAGTTGATTTTTTCAATGGCTTCTCTGTACGGAGACCTCACGTCCTGTCTAAGACCCGTGCCAAGAATAGCGTCAATAATTATTGAACTATCAGCCCAGATTTCTTCAGCTTGATCGAGCTCATCGACAGTTTCGATCTCCCATATTCTGGCTCCGATTTTCTCCAGGATATCCAGGTTTGCTTTTGCGTCTCCGCGTATTTTTTCCCGAGGGCTCAAAATAAAAGTGTCCACTTCAACGCCGTGATTCAAAAGGTGGCGAGCAATCACATAACCATCTCCCCCATTGTTGCCGGGCCCCGCCACAACCGAAATATTGACATCACCTTGATCATCATCAAGGATCTCGTTAAGGATCTCAAAAGTGGATCGTCCAGCATTCTCCATCAGGACTATCCCCGGTATTCCAAACTCTTGAATGGTTACCGAATCAAATTCCCGCATTTCTTCCGCTGTAACTAAATATCGATTCACCGATTCTTCCTCTTTTTGGTTCCAGGACGAAGCGCCTATCCGTGAGAAACCTCCTTAAATTGTCAAAGGTCAAGCCTTGCTGGTCCCCATGAATTCACACGAGTAACCGCTGCAAAGCATATTATAACGCCCTATTTGTTCTAAGGTGATAAGCCCTTTCAGGTCTGCGCCGTTCATAATAGGTATCGCCTTGCTGCCGCTGGCTTGCATTTTCTGAAGAATATCGGTCAGAGGAGTTTGTTCACTGGCCGTAGGAAAATCACGGATCATTGATTCAGATATCAGCGTAGTCGGTCCCTTTTTGTGGAGTGTTTCAACGATGGCATCTCTGGTTATCAATCCTACAAGTCTACGACCGTCCATAACAGGGAAATCTCCCTGAAAACTCCGACAGAAGTGTTCTGCAGCGTCCCCAACCGTCTGGTGAGGTGTTAGGGTTTCAATGTCGCTAATCATTGCAGCTTCGGCTGCAACTCCACCGAGCGCAACCATCAAGCCCATCTGGCGTTCTTCAGCTTCAGCCCCGAGATAAACAAAGAGGGCAATGAGAAGCAAAAAGATGTTTCCTGAGAAAAACCCCCAGAAGAACATGAAAATGGCAAATCCCTGTCCGATCCCAACAGCTATTCTTGTGGCTTTATAAGCATCTAGATACATCGCTAACGCGCCACGCAGAACGCGTCCCCCATCCATGGGAAATGCAGGAATCAGGTTGAATATCCCCAGTATCAGATTGACCGCTGTCAATTCGGCAAGTATCCCTCCCTTCACCGAGAAATCACTTATTGTGACTCCTGTTCCAAAAAGATCGGCTATAAACCAGAGCAGAAACGCGAGCAAAAAACTTGCGGCAGGCCCGGCTATGGCAATCAGGACTTCTTGCAGAGGTTTTTCAGGAGTCTCCGTCATTCTGGCCACTCCGCCAATGGGAAGAAGGGTAATATCTGTGACATTGATTCCAAAATGTCTGGCTACCATTGAGTGGCTAAGTTCGTGAAAAACAACCGAGGCAAAAACAAGCAGCACAAATATTACGCCGGAAATACCCCCCACCCCTATTACTGATCCCCCAACAAAATAAATTAATATTAACAGAAGGATGAATGTTATGTGAAGGTTGACAGGTATGCCAAATATCGACCCGATTTTAAAAGACCACTTCATGGTCAATGCCTCCTGATTGTGTATATTTATGCTAACTCAGTATACTCTATCGAAAAAGAGGTTGGACTGTTACCGAACATTTTACTAACAATTTCCAAGGTTCGCAAGAACTGCGATAAAACCGGGAAAAACCATTAAATAGCTTTCAGGGGTTTAACTGGAATGGGAAATTATTTATCTGATATTACCGCTATATTGTTGGCTGGTGGCACGTCGAGTCGAATGGGCGGACAAAACAAGGCTCTATTGGAAATAGACGGCAAGAAAATAATCCAGAGGGAAGTGGAAATACTCGAGGGCTTGTTCGAAGAAATAATCGTTATTACGAATACTTTTGACCAGTACGATTTTCTGGTAAAACCCATGTTTTCAGATGTCAGACCCGGATATGGGTCCCTAGGCGGACTTTATACCGGGCTTGTCAATTGTTCTAATGAATACGGTTTTGTCTTGCCCTGCGACATGCCTTTCCTAAATGACAGAGTAATTAATTATGTTTGTCAGAGGAGCTTTGGCCATGATGTGACCGTACCCAAGATAGGCGTACACTATGAACCGTTGCATGCGGTCTATTCCCGTCGGTGCGTTCCCCACATGGAAGCTCTTATGAGTCGTGGAAAACTCAGAATATTTGATTTTTTTAATGATGTGGATGTCCTGGAGATTCAGGAGGAAGAGCTAAGGATAATAGACCCTAAGCTCAATTTTACTCTTAACGTAAATTCTCCAACTGATTTTACTTCAGCTATAAGTATAGCTAAAACCGTTTTATCCGTGTGTTGACCACAGAAACAACCCGACCCTAGTACTCATATGGCAGAAAAAGCTTGCGGTGTTCATTCAATGCAAACCGGTCCGTCATGCCGGCTATGTAATCGCAGACGATCCGTTCCAGACAGTCCTCTCCCTTCTCAATACGACGCTGAACCCCGGGGGGCAACTGAAAAGGCCTATGCGAATATTCAGCGAAGAGATCTGATAACAACCTGTCTGCTTTATACTGCATCCTCATTATTTTGTAGTGAGTGTAAAACTTGTTGTACAAAAAAACATCCAACTGGGCCTTCAAGTCATTCATACGCCTCGAAAAAGATACCGTCGCCTGATCGGCTTCCATGACCTGTTTCGAACCAATAACATCTTGCATTTCCAACATTTGTTCAGTCTGATCAACAAGATCTCTGATGAAAAGATCTATAAGAAACCGTATGCATTGATAAATGAAAGTGTCTTTATCAATTAAATTGAGTTTCTCTTTTACAAGCCTTGTTACCTCTTCCCACATACCAAGTTCAGCAAGATCATGTTCATTAAAAAAACCTGATCTCAGTCCATCTTCGATATCGTGGCAACTGTAGGCCACTTCGTCGGCAATATTTACTATTTGCGCTTCTAAAGACGGTTGCGGGGTAGTCATGAATTCCGAAAGCATTTCTTCAGGGGCCTGATCATACCGCGTCGTATGCCTGATAATCCCGGCTCTTGTTTCAAAGGTCAGATTAAGTCCCGGAAAGTCGGGATATCGGGTTTCCAGTAAGTCAACAACTCTCAATGATTGTCGGTTATGTTCAAATCCTCCAGAATCTTCCATCAGCCTGTGTAATGACTTCTCACCCGCATGGCCGAACGGCGTATGTCCCAGGTCGTGAGCCAAGGCAATGGCATGAGTCAAGTCTTCATTGGCTCCAATATATTGAGCAATACTCCTGGCGATTTGCGCTACTTCCAGCGTGTGTGTCAACCTTGTCCTATAATGGTCTCCTTCGTAGTATGCGAAGACTTGTGTCTTGTACTCCAGTCTACGGAATGCCTTAGAATGAATAATTCTATCTCGATCTCTCTGGAAAGCGGTCCTGTATTTACATTCCGTTTCTTTCCATTTACGCCCTGCGCTATTCTGTGAAAGAAAAGCATAGGGAGCTAAGTATTCACGCTCTCTCTTTTCCTGGATATTTCTATCAATTATCATTGCAACTCTCTTGGGTTATTACAACATCCTGCGGCGAGTGAGGATATGTTGGGGAATCCTCACATCACACAATGTCTGTTTTGAAAACGAAGAAATTAAACCCCCAGTATTCTGTAGAATCTCTTTTGTTCAATTATATTTCTGACCTGTAGAATCGGATATATGTTCCACCGTGGCTGGTGGAGGCCCTGGAAGAATGATATTGACCAAAGTCGCGAAAACAACGATGACCAGAATGGAGACCGCCCCCATTACTATCATTCTGGGCCTGAAGCTCCATGTTGGTCCGCGGTCTGACGGTGAATCCCCCTCGACTGGAAAACGAAACTCCCGAAAAGCATCCTCGGGCATCGTCATTTCATGAGGGTTTCCTGAAAGCAAATTCACTGCGGAAGGACCGGCGGGTTTAATATTAGTTACGCCATTATCGGCCGAAGTGGGCAAAACCTGCTGCTGATCCGACAGCAAGCCGGCGCTGCCATCATACTCAATTTTAGTCATCTCCAGCAAACCCTCGGCCCCGCATTTTGGACAGCGAACGCTTGAGTTGGACCCTTCAGTCATCTTCTCTGCGTCCAATCTCAATAAGGTTTTGCAATCAGAACATTTAACTACCATTTTTGTAAGCCACCTATTTTTTACCCTTGATTAAATTCAAGATTTCCCCAATATCTGGAAAGCGTCCGACTTCTTTCTTTGAAAAAATCAGTTCGTTTTCATATTCAACTTCAAAGACCCCGCCACTGGACATTACAAGTTCAGGTTCGATGGCGAGTTCCCCATGGATTTCTTCCGCCAGACTAGCGGCTTTTGGGCGATAGTTTCAACTACCGCAATAAGTTATCCTGCATTTTTTTGACATTCGAGTTTCCTCCATTTAACAAGTTCGAACATGCCGAAGCCAATTATATTACCTCAATTCGCGATTGCAAGTCAGACAGAAATTCATCTGTAATCTAAAGATTTGATCCTAACTTTACCCATCATTTTGAGAACGGAACTTTGATCATCTTCTCGCATTGAGGCCAGTTTGATGTGAGTGGCGTCCGATGGCGCTTGTCTCAAGGTTGGATCGACAGACAGCCACCCCTTAACGTAAGATTCGGCCCATGCGTGGTACAAAAATCCGAGATTTTCCGAATAAACAAGTCCTGTGACTATACGTGTAGGAATCCCAAGCGATCTGGCCAGAGCTGTATACAACTGGGAATGGGATTGACATTCTCCCTGTTTTGATCGCAATACCTCCAGGGCGGAAAAGGAATCTTTCATTTCGCCTTTGATATTGTCCGCAGTCCAGTTAACAAGTTTTATGACTTTATCCATGTCCGACGATTCTTTTGTCACAATCTTCTGAGCCTGGTCCCTTATCTCGGTGTGCCCAGCCTGGATAGACGGTGTTGAGAGCAGATATTTGCTCAAGCCGTCGCGGTCTTCATGCGAAGTTGATCCCAGGCCGTCAGAAATGCGTTGTATGTTTTCTGTGTTTACCTCGACATCAAAACCTTCCTCTGGCCGTCCACTTTCTGGAACATAGACTTTTTGACGATTATCTTTAGCGATTAGGTCTGGATGAATCCCTTCAAGTCTAACTTTGAGAAATTTAGCTTGGCCAGGTTTGACAATTTTTGTTGGGGTCTTAACCAGACTGAAGTCCAGGATGAGGTCTTTTTGCTTTGCCTTTTTTTCCATGAACTGTCTTGCTGATTCCTCATCCTCCAGTATGGTTATCAACGAACCGTCCAGCCCTTTCTCGAGAACAACCAGCCCCTTAGAATTTGCCCATGAGTTTACCAAAGATTGTCCATAATTGTTTGTGATCTTCCAAACCGCATCTGAAGGACCTGGAGAACCTTTGACTTGAGAAATTTCCTGCTCAACGTTCTCTACCGATTGACGTTCAACGTTGAACACATCGAACGAATATTTTGCCCCTTCTCGCAACCCTTTTAGGGCAGGCATCAACGAAATCGCGCTAGTGTGGAATATTTTTCCGTCTATAGGAAAATCCCGGTCAATTTTCTCGTCTTCAGCGTTCATTTTCAACACAAGTTTTGTTGAGTTCACATTACCTTCAACTCTGAGGTCTTTTTGATTCATTTTTACGTTGGAATCAAAGGAGATTAGAGATAGATCGGGAGCCACGGTGATTTTTTCCGTCATCTTGATCTCATTGGTTTTTCTCATCGCAGTGAGCCTCATGATTGAGTCACTTTCAATGATAAAATTCTTTCCGGATGGCAATATCTTAAAATGGCTATATCCTATTTTGTCTTCCTGAAAATAAATTCCATACCAGGCTTCCTTGAATGGAAAATCTGATAGGGACTGGTAACCTTCGGCCGAATCCGCGGAATGTTCTGAATCCGGATTGAAGGACTTGACTATACAGCCACTGCTAACAAGCGTTAATTGAACACATAGTAGATATAATATAAATCGTATTATCATTATTATTAGTTAACACCCTGTTTTGAATTATACTAATTGTGATCTAATTACTCAACTATCTTCCGGTGATTTTTAATTGACTTTAAAAGCCGGATCATTGATTTTAAAAGATTGTATCATTACTGGTTAGGTGATTGGCAGTTTGAAGCCCTAACCCGCGGAGGACATGTTCATGGATTACAAGGATACTCTCAATCTCCCGAAAACCAATTTTCCCATGCGCGCCAATCTACCAAAAAAGGAACCTGAAACGTTACGGCATTGGGAAGAAACAGGCATATACGACAAGATCATTCAAACGGCCCAAGGTAGACCAAAATACATCCTACATGATGGTCCCCCATATGCAAATGGGCACATTCACCTTGGAACAGCGCTTAATAAGATACTCAAGGACATGATTGTCAAGTCGAGGTTTATGGCAGGGTATAATTCGGATTATGTTCCCGGCTGGGATTGTCATGGTTTACCGATAGAGCACCAGGTCGACAAGGAATTAGGTAAAGCAAAGACCCAAATGACGGAGGTTGAGGTTAGAAAGAAATGCAGGGAATACGCTACAGGGTTCATCGATATTCAGCGTAAGGAATTCCAGAGACTTGGCGTCTTCGGTGAATGGCAAGACCCATATCTTACGATGAATTACAAATATCAGGCGTCCATTGTGAGAGAACTGGGACACTTTTTCGAATCCGGGGCTGTTTATAGGGGAAAGAAGCCGGTTTACTGGTGTTCATCATGTGTCACAGCCTTGGCTGAGGCTGAGGTTGAATACGCTGATTCTTCCACTCCTTCGATTTACGTCAAGTTTGCCGCTGTAGATGACTTTTCGTTAAGGATTCCAGAGCTTAAAGGTGAAAAAGTCAATGTAGTGATTTGGACCACAACACCCTGGACCATTCCCGCAAACCTGGCCATCGCAGCACACCCCTCAGAGCGTTATGCGGCTGTAAAGGCGGGCGATGAAGTCTATATTCTCGCTCAAAGGTTGGTCCCAATCACCATGGAAATATTTGGTAAAAACGATTTCCGGGTGTTGGCCGAATTTCCTGGGAAAACACTAGAGGGCATGAAATGCGCTCACCCAATCTATGAAAGGACTTCACAGCTAATTCTTGCCGATTTTGTAACGCTGGATACCGGAACAGGCTGTGTCCACATAGCGCCCGGTCATGGCCAGGAAGATTATGAAGTCAGTCGTCTTTACAACATAGATGTCTACGCGCCTGTCGATGATCGAGGTCGATTCACTGAAGAAGTGGATTTTTTCGCCGGTAAATTTGTTTTTAGCGCCAATCATGAAATCATTGCCAAACTCTCGGAGCTTGGGGCTCTAATGGCCTCAGAGGAAATGAACCATAGTTATCCGCATTGTTGGCGTTGCAAGAAACCGGTAATTTTTAGAGCCACACACCAATGGTTCATTTCCATGGATCGGACGGGGCTTAGAGAGTCGGCTTTAAAAGCCATAGATACGGTGAAGTGGATTCCCAAGTGGGGAAGAGACAGAATTTATGGAATGATTGAGCACAGACCTGATTGGTGTATTTCAAGGCAGCGCAGTTGGGGTGTTCCCATTACAGCCCTCAGGTGCTTGGATTGTGATTCGGTGGTTGCGCCTCCTGAATTGTTTGAAAAGACCGCAAAGCTTTTCGAAGAAAAAGGCGCTGACGTCTGGTTTGAATCCGAGGCGTCAGATCTGGCGCCCGAAGGTCTCAAATGTCCAAAATGTGGAAGTTCCTCGTTTATAAAGGAGCGAGATATTCTGGACGTTTGGTTTGACTCAGGCGTTAGTTGGGCCGCTGTGCTAGAGGCCAGACAGTCGCTTGCCTATCCTGCTGACATGTACCTTGAAGGGAGTGACCAGCACAGAGGCTGGTTTCACAGCGCTATGCTAACTTCTGTCGGGACAAGGCGGAAGGCGCCTTATGCAAATGTCCTTACTCATGGGTTTGTAGTGGATGGCCAGGGTAAGAAGATGTCCAAGTCGCTGGGGAACGTTATTCAACCATCTCAAATTGTTGATAAATATGGCGCTGATATTCTCCGCCTATGGGTATCCGCCGAGGATTATCGTGACGACATCAGGATCTCAACCGAAATTTTAGACAGGCTCTCCGAGGCGTATCGTAGGATCCGCAATACTTGCCGTTTTCTCTTGGGAAACCTTGCCGATTTTAATGTAAGCGAACAGGTCTCGCCACAAGATATGACGGCGCTGGACCGGTTTGCCTTGAATAGACTCAACGGCATTATATTAAGGGTTAGAAAAGCCTACGAGGACTTTGATTTTCACGTCGTTTTCCATACACTATACAACTATTGCACGGTGGATTTGTCTTCTTTGTATCTGGACATTCTTAAAGACCGTCTTTATGTGGAAAAGGCCAACGGAAAGCTGAGAAGATCGGCTCAGACAGCCTTATACCATATAGTCTCGTCCTTGATCAGGCTCATGGCGCCCGTGCTGGCATTCACAGCAGAGGAAGTCTGGGGTGAGTTCAATAGCCGAGAAAACAACGAACCTAGCGTTCACCTGACTTCTTTTCCTGAAACCGTGCGAGGTGTGGAATTGACCGACGAAGAGAAGTCGGCCTGGACCAGCGTTCTGGCTCTCAGGCAGGAGGCTTCCAAAGTTCTTGAGGAGGCCAGAGGGACAAAGTTGATTGGTTCATCTCTCGAAGCGAGGTTGATCGTAAATGGGCCTCCTGAATTCATTCAAAACATTAAGGACATGGAAGATCCCGAAGGTTTCTTTATCGTTTCTCAGCTACAACTTAATGATATTCCCGTGGAATGTGGATCCAACGACGAGGTCAATCCGTTGTCGGGGGTAAAAATCGAAGTCGAGCGCGCTCAAGGCCATAAATGTCCCAGATGCTGGATATGGAGTTCGGCCATTGGTTCTGATTTGGAATTTCCGGAAGTTTGTCCGCGGTGCGCCGGAGTCCTTAAAAGCGCGGACTGACAAGTGAGCCCACTCTTGGTTGTGTCCTGATGTATGAGAACAAAAAAAGGATTTTACTTTTCTTCTTTATTGTGTCGGCCATTGTTATCATGGCCGACCAGATAACAAAATTTCTGGTTATAGAATTCATTCCCCTCAACACTTCAGAAACTGTCTTGCCGGGATTTTTGAATCTCGTTCACGTTCGAAATTCCGGAGCGGCGTTTGGTGTGTTTGCAGATAGAGGTAATTTAACCAGCCGCGCAATTTTATCGGCTATTTCATTTCTTGCGTTGTTGGCGATTCTGTGGATAGTCATTTCTCAGCGTTTGGAAAGGTATGCTCTGCTCGGGTTTGCGTTATTTTTTGGGGGAGCGGCGGGGAATTTCCTGGACAGAATTATTTATGGAGAAGTGACGGATTTTATCGACATACAATTTCAAGGATTACACTGGCCTGCCTTTAATGTAGCCGATGCGGCCCTTACACTGGGGGCCATTATTTTCTGCGTCAGAATCCTTCTTGCGAACAGGGAATCAACCTGAAACAACCAATGCCGGACGAGACATTTTCGCTTACCTGCAGAGTGACGCCTGGTTGTTCTTCCAATTCAATCCTTCGTGGAGAGGACGGCAGGATAAATTTTAGACTGACATGCCCCCCGGTGGAAGGGAAAGCCAACAAAGAACTCATAAAGCTTATTTCAAAAAAATTGAGAATTCGTCAATCAGATGTGACTATTACCAGAGGACAACGCTCGAGGGACAAAAATCTCTTGATTCGGGGAATATCCAAGGAAAAAGCGGAGAAGTGTCTCTTGTGTTAGCCTGCCAGGATTTCAGCTATGGTAAGGCTCTGTGTTCTTCTGCCTTGCGTATTGATTGTCTCGATTTCCAATTCGGCCAGTTTTCTATAAAATGGTGTTCGGTCAATCTTTTCAACAGAAATGCTGTCACAAGCGTTAAGTTCGAAACGATCGCAACCCGGTCCAAAGACCCTCGTAGAATTGGGTTTGTCTATGAAGTGTGGAATTCCGGCCAGTCTGCATATCATGGGCCGATAATCGTATATTTTGCATTTTCCATCAAAATTAGCGGCGCAAATGGTATTTCTGTATTCTCCAAGAGAATCGAGCCTTTTCAGTTCAACGACTTGTTTGCTTCGTTTCTTAATTTCCAGCCTTGTTGGCCGATTCAGGGCGCCTAGCCCCCGTCTCATGTAAAGCATCTCAGCAAAGGTGTGAACAATCAAATCCACAGTACAGCATTTAGCCCCATCACAACCATTGCAGCTAAACGCAGATTGAACGGCCGCCTTTCTGTAAATATAATCTATTTGTTCGTAAAGCTCTTTGAGACGGGCGCTAATATCAATTCCCGGTTGAAAACCGACATCATTTACGGAATCCATTTTGTGGCGCCTAATAATCTGTAGCTTTCAGCATAAACTACTTACACGATCAAATGCGCGTCTGGAAATTATTCCTGCCAGGAAATCGCCTCTTCAGGGCAAGTATCGATGGCTTCTTGAATTTCGTCCTCAGAACACGCGCTCTGATCAACCACATAAGCCTTATCGGTCTCATCGCTTACAGCAAAACAATCTTCCGCAATAGCCGCGCAAGTTCCGCAGCCACTGCAAGTCTCTTGATCGATAACTAAAGTTTTAGCCATTTTTCCTCCTTTGTCTGTCAGGATATGATTTGATAGGTTTGGAAACATTCAATACCTGACCTTTACATGTACGCGTTTTTTCAGTCAACCGTTATTGTGATTGAATTCCTTCTGAATCTGATATTTTTGTCGGCCGGCCAATATGTTTCCGCCTATTTTTTCACATTAACTACGTATTAAAAATAACCTAAACGATAGGTTAGGTAAAATAAGCAACGTGGTGAATTAAGCATTCTTGCATAATCACGCCGGATTTTGATGGTCTCCAAAGTAAGTCGGAATGTCCACAAATAGTTTAATAAGAGCTAGGAACAGGTATCTTGAGAGCCAATAAAGTTACTATTTGCTTGACACTTGACGTTTTCCGGTCGTATAGAATCAACATTGATATTTATGTACTAAATTGTGAGTTGATTGAGAGGGAGGAGCGGAAATGACAAAAGCGGAATTTGTGGACAAACTGGCCGATAAGGGCCAAACTACCAAGAAGCATGCGTCAGAAGCCATCGAGTTGATTTTTTCCACAATCGCCGACGCGTTGGTCGCGGGACAGGACGTATCAGTCCCTGGTTTCGGCAAGTTCTCTGTGGTGCTGAGGAAGGCGCGTTCCGGGATAAACCCACGCACCAAAGAGAAAATAAGCATCAAAGAGGCCAAGGCTCCGAAGTTTTCACCAGCGAAGGCTTTGAAAGAATCCATAAAATAATTATTGTAAATGTTATATTTTTTATAATTTAAGTGGTTTGTATTGCGCATCTTGATGAAACGCGATATTTTTTGCTATTGGCGATATGTAACGCCTCATAGCTTTGATTTCATAGCGCCCTTGGGCGCTTTTGATTTTGTGGGCTATGCGAAAATATTGGCAGTGAAAGTCCCGATGGACTCAGTTTCGAGTCTAGGATACGGTAGTGTCAGGGATCTTGATCACTAGAAGAGGAAAAACATGTTCATAGTCGGAAATCTGGTTTATGCCCTGGCTCATGTGGTCGACATCACTTTGTCAATTTATATGTGGGTAGTCATTATATCAGCTTTGATCTCATGGGTTAATCCGGATCCCTACAATCCAATCGTTAGATTTCTTTATGGGATCACAGAGCCAGTTTTTGCCTTCGTGCGGCGTTACCTCCCAATACTTCCAATGGGATTAGATTTGTCTCCTTTGATTGTCTTGCTGGCCATCGTATTTCTACAGCAATTTCTGGTAAAAACACTCATTCAGTTAGCTGAAGCGCTACGCTAGGCCTTTAAGTCCAAGAAGCCTCATAAAACCAAAACGACCGGTTCACTCAGGTGTCCGGTCGTTTTTTGTCTGCAATATATGATATCAGAAGTCGTCGAAGTCTATCGTCAATTCATCATCGAGAAATTCTCCGTCGGCTTCAAGGGAGGATAATAGGTCCACTGGACCACCCTCTAGGGGATCTTCAAAATCGGCAAGCGCTTCGGCAAGTGATTCTTCTTTCACTCTGCCGATGTAATAATCAATATTGTGGGAATGAGGCATGCTTGATCCTCCCGGCTTCGATAAATACCGTTGCAACGCAACTGAAATAAATAAAGCATAACAACGAGATATTGTCAATAATTAAAGTGATACATTAATAAAAACGCCAGGAGTCACAACTTTCTACCCCATGAGGTCTGGTCCCTCCCAACTATCCGTGTCCTATAATTCTATCTTGGTGATTTCTGAAAAACTCTCGCCGTAATCCCGGTATCTGGCTGAATTAATCAAATGGAATTCTCGCTCTGCCTGGGTGCAATCTCTTACAGGACGAGCCGGCGCCCCAATCGCCACCTTGTTGGCCGGAATGACGCTTCCCGGACTGACGACTGAACCAGCCGCAACTATGGCCCCTTCCTCTACTACACTGCCGTCAAGGACCAGAGCTCCTATCCCTACCAGGGCTTTATCGTGAATTGAGCATCCGTGGAGAACGGCTCGATGGCCTACTATAACTTCGTTTCCGATAATCAGTGGGAATTTGCCGGTGGTCACGTGCAACGCGCAGTGGTCCTGAATGTTAGTCTGTCTTCCGATCCTAATAAAATTAACGTCCGCCCGAGCAACAGTGTAAAACCATATATTGCTGTAATCGCCTATTTCTATGTCACCCAATAGGACCACTCCAGGCGCAAGAAATACGTGTTCTCCCAATCTAGCCTTTATCCCTCTGTATTCTATGATCATCTTGATCTCCTTGCGGTTAGCCGGGGGCTGATTGTGTGATTGACAATTTTCAGCTACAGAGTCCCCGTTTCCGAAACTTCCCTGAAGAAGTCGTATGAGATCGACCTCTGTCGTTGAGGATTGAAATCTGTATCTATCAGTCTCATCTTTTCGAGCGAAACAGGGCTATTGAAAACTCGGTAGAATTCGTATCTCAAAACTAATACTTTTCCCGCTATTGAACCCGATGTCTCAGCATGTTCCCGAACATGTTCAAGATCAAATTTTTCATCATTGTACAGGGCCCTGCACAAGTACGTGGGGTCCTCAAAAGACCAGCTTTTTATGCGAGCCTCACCAACTGCCCCAAGCCGGTTAACGTAAAATAGAATCGGTAAGCCACGACGAATTTTCTGAAACCCGGTTGGAAACGTGTAAGCCAGGTCCCTGCCTAGCCATGTGGAACCAAGGTTTTCCCTGTTGAACAAGTCGTCATAAGTTGTTTCCGTCTGAGGCAATTCTATCATTGCTGAGGCCCTTTTCCTGTCGATAGTGATGAGTAGGGGGGTCTCAGCCCGACATCTTACTACAAGTGGAAAAAAGAGTGTTTCCAACTCATAAGCTTCCAGAGGGCGCGCCGGTGGACTGATAATAATTTGGTCCCCAAGTAAGTTGATCCTGTGCCATACAACGGAAAAAAATGGCGACATATATTCGGATTTCAGTCTATAAGTTAACCCATCTTGCTCTTTTCTGACCTCGTATCCCCATGAGATGAACAGGTTTCCCAGAAACTGGATTGAGTCTTCATAGTTGATAGTTTCATAAACCAGTTTCTTGTAAAACCTCAAACCTATTTCGCCATTTCGATTTCCCGGCCAGCACGCGCCGTCACTTATAAATCCGCATGTTCTGAATATATTTGCCGGACCGCCAGATTCGGATTCGGGAATAGTTAGACTGATTTTGGACACCTTGAGCCTTGCCCAAGCCATCAATTCTCGTTTTAACAATTCAACTCCAAATCCGGACTGAGTAGCATCGTGAGACAACGTAAAGCCAAGCAATTTTATCTCATCTGAGGAAACAACCTCCCATAATGAAACTCCTTCTAATGCTCCCTGAGTTTCCAGGACTGATAGATGAAATCTGTTGGAACCCAGGGCGGTTTTTATTGGCAGGTTTTCCAAGGTCCAATTCCGCAGCATGACCTCAATTTGAGTGAGGTCTCTCTCGGTTGCCGGTCTGATAACGGTTCTCATCTGTTTCCTTGCCCGTAAGACGGGAAGAATGTCATAATCAGTGGGAAGGTTAAACAAGCAGGATAATAATTTCATCATATTTGAATAATCCCGACAGTTTAATCAAGAAATATTTTCTATATCGTCAGGCGTCTGATATGCAGGACGCAGGGACAAACTCTTGAGTAAATTCGCTCGGGATGAAATGGAAAATTGGTTGTGAAAAATCTTGGAGGAGTTGATGGATGAGTTTGCTGCTCCCTGCCTTGTGTTAGGAGCGAAGGGAATGCTTGGTATGGATTTGTGCTCTGCAATGAGGCTGGCGAAAATCCGAATTGTTGAAATGGATATTGACGAAATTGACATTTCAAGTATGCCTTCCGTCTTGGGGGTTTTTCGCAAAGCAAAGCCCCAGATGGTAATTAATCTCGCAGCGGTGACAGACGTTGACGGGTGCGAGTCCAAGCAGGACCTGGCCTTCAGTGTCAACGCTCTGGGGGCTGAAAATCTCGCGATAGCTTCCAGAGAATTTGGGTCATTTCTGATTCACATGAGCACTGATTATGTATTCGATGGTTCAAGCGACAAGCCTTATAGAGAGGACGATTCGCCTAATCCGCTCGGAGTTTACGGTAAAACCAAATTTGAAGGAGAAATAAGAATTCAAGAAGCCCTCCCGATGAATCATCTTATTGTTAGAACCCAGTGGCTGTACGGAGAGCACGGAAAGAATTTTGTAGACACCATAATCAAGGCAGGCATGCAGAATAAGAAATTGAGAATAGTTAACGACCAGCATGGCGCACCGACTTACACCGTTGATCTGGCCGAGGCCATTATTGAACTTGGCCGCCTAAGACTTTCCGGAATTGTTCATTGCACAAATTCCGAAAATACTACCTGGAGTGGTTTTGCGTCGAGAATACTCGGGATGGTCGGTTTGACTGATGTAGAAATCGAGGAGATCAATACGGAGGAGCTTGGCAGGCCTGCTCCACGTCCTCTGAATTCTGTTCTTGACACCTCGAAATTTGAGAGATTGACAGGCATGAAACTCCGCTGTTGGGAGAAGGCGCTTCAAGAATATTTATCCAAAAGGAATTTCTGAGAAATGGGAATGACAATAACCGAGAAGATTCTAGCTTCACACGCGGGTCTGGATCAAGTTCGACCCGGACAACTAATCGAGGCGAATGTTGATATTGCGTTAGCCAATGACATCACCTTACCTTTGGCCCTGAAACCATTCAAAGAGGCAGGGGGGGCGCAAGTTTTTGACAGGGAAAAAGTCGTTGTCGTGATGGACCATTTTAACCCTGCTCAAAACATAGATTCTGCGATGATGCATCTAAAATCGCGTGAATTCGCTGAAGAAATGCAATTGGTCAATTTTTTCGATGTGGGATCTATGGGGATTGAGCACGCGTTGCTTCCGGAACTTGGAATAGTTCGGCCGGGCGACCTTGTGATTGGCGCTGATAGCCATACGTGCACATATGGAGCCCTGTCCGCTTTCTCGACCGGCGTTGGTAGTACCGATTTCGCCGCTGCTATGCTCACGGGAAAATGCTGGTTCAAGGTCCCGGAGTCCATGAGAATAAGGCTCTCGGGAACATTCGGCCAATGGGTTGGTGGAAAGGATCTCATTTTAAGAATTATTGGAAATATTGGAGTTGATGGGGCCTTGTACAAGGCAATGGAATTTTCAGGAGAGGGAGTCTCAAGTTTAGGCATGGCGGACAGGTTTACTGTTGCAAACATGGCGATAGAGGCCGGAGCCAAGAACGGAATTTTCCCGTTCGACGTATCAACCAAACTATATGCTGATGAACATGGGACGCGTCCTTATTCCATTTACCAGGCTGATGATGACGCACAGTATTTGTCTGAACTCGATGTATCGCTTGACGCTCTTGAACCATTGGTCGCAATGCCATTCTCGCCTGAAAATGTTAGACCAGCGTCGGAGATCAAGAATATGAAAATTGATCAGGTGGTTATCGGTTCTTGCACCAACGGTCGAATTGAAGATCTTCGAATTGCGGCGTCGATCCTAAAAGGAAGGAAGGCCGCCAAACATTTGAGACTAATAGTGATCCCCGCCACACAGAATATCATGCTACAGGCGATCCGTGAGGGAATTGTCGAGATTCTCATCGAAGCTGGTGGAGCTGTTTCTACCCCGACTTGCGGACCGTGTTTGGGCGGGCACATGGGTATACTGGCGCGTGGGGAACGCGCCTTATCGACCACCAACAGGAATTTCGTGGGACGTATGGGACATCCCGAAAGCGAGGTAATTCTTGGCTCCCCTGCCGTTGCGGCGGCTACAGCGGTTACCGGTATTGTTACGGACCCTAGGAATTTGTAAGATAAATATTGGAAATCTTGATTCGGATGTTTTATTGAAATTCCATGGTTGAAATTTTACAGTTGGTGGGATAAGATTTTTCATCATAAGATAGTAAAAAATGACATGGACAAAAAAAAACTTTTTCAGCATAATTTTTTGTGTTAACATCATCATAGTAGCTTAAGGGCAGAGTGGATCGGGAAAAAATGTCTTGACTTCTCGAAACCATTCTGATAATCAGAGTATCAAATAACTTTTCTTCGTCTATAATTCCACATTTGGTTCCGCTCTTTTCTTTTTGTGGAGCCTAATAAAAGGAGGATTTGGGTATGGTTAAAAGAATGATTGTTCTGCTAAGCGCAATGGCCTTTATGGCAAGTTTGGTGGTCGTAGCTGAGGCGCAGGTTTCAGGTATGCCTATCATGTCGAACACTGGGGACATGATCATGATCCCTATGAAAGTTAAGACCACTTTTTCAAAAGCGACTTCAGGCACAGCCGGTGGCGACAGCACCCTGATGTTGGGTGGCTGTGAGCAGTATACAGCTGGATTCCGTCCCTGGGGCGTATGGAGAGGCACAACCTGCACAGAAAAAGTTCAGGTTATCCCTCCGAAGTGTGTTGCTCCCGCATACGGTGGACCAGTCGCTTGGGGCGCTCCCCCGGTCCTTCCTCCGAATTCAAAGCTCGTCAGCAACGTCGAGAAATACACTGTTAAGTCCCCCGGTTGCAATCCCTGTGTAACACCTGGATTGGGCTACGAAATGGTGAAGAAGCAGGAAGTTAAGTAGAACCGAGTCAGACACTAGATTGTTTTTAAAGACCGGAGGCTTCTCCGGTCTTTTTCGTTCTGGTTTATAAAAGCTAGGCCACAAAACGGTCTGGCTAATCCAGATAGGCTCATGCGACTGTTCCCAAGTTTCTGTGGCAATGACATGCTTGGGGAATGAAGTTTCTCATGATAGTCTTATACTAGTTCACTACCGAGGTATCTCCGTGATTCATGATTCGTATGTTTTGATATTGGATTATGGTTCCCAGTACACTCAACTTATCGCAAGACGAGTAAGAGAAGCCGGAATATATTCTGAAATCCACCCTTACTATCGCTCTTTGGAAATACTTGCCGCCAGGCCGCCGGCTGGAATCATTCTATCGGGTGGTCCGGCCAGCATATATGATCCAGATTCTCCTAAGCTCGAAAGGGCTATACTTGATTCCAACATACCCGTGCTGGGAATTTGCTACGGCCTCCAGGCGCTGGCTCATATCCTTGGAGGTAAGGTTGATAGGGCCACAGAGAGGGAGTATGGACGCGCCGTACTGTCTTACATAGATCCTAATTCTCGTTTATTTCATGAAATTCCCCTCGATGAAACCCCTGTCTGGATGAGTCATGGAGACAAGGTGATTGAGCCACCTCCCGGTTTCAGAGTCATCGCTTCCACTTCGGACACACCCGTGGCCGCTATCGAGAAAGTGGACGGCTCCATCTGCGGCGTCCAGTTCCACCCTGAAGTCGCGCACACGCCCAATGGAAAACAAATGTTGGAGAACTTTCTCTTTAAGGTGGCTGGGATTGCGCCTTCCTGGTCCATGTCATCTTTCATCGAAAGCTCCATAGACGACATTCGGAGGCGAGTAGGGGACGGGCACGTTGTGGCTGCGCTTTCGGGTGGAGTTGATTCTTCTGTAATGGTTGCCCTTGTCCATAGGGCAATTGGCGCCCAGCTACATCCGATTTTCGTTGATAATGGTCTTTTGAGGAAGGGCGAAGCCCAGGAGGTCCATCTCTCTTTGGAAGAACGGCTTGGGATAAAGGTTGACAGAGTTGACGCGTCCGAACGCTTCCTGGAAAAGCTTCAAGGAGTCATTGACCCTGAAGAAAAGAGAAAGATCATAGGCGCTGAGTTTATCCAGGTGTTCGAAGAAGAAGCTCAAATGTTTCCGAATGTCCACTTTCTTGCCCAAGGAACTTTATATCCCGATGTCATTGAGAGTATTTCGTTCAAGGGTGGTCCATCCGTTACCATTAAGAGCCATCACAATGTTGGAGGACTCCCTGAGATCATGAGATTGGAGCTCATAGAGCCCCTGCGAGAACTGTTTAAGGATGAGGTCAGAGAACTGGGGATTGCCCTGGGTCTGGATGAAACTCTAGTATGGCGGCACCCGTTTCCAGGACCTGGGCTTGCGGTTAGAATTCTTGGAGAAGTGACAAGGGAAAGGCTCGAATTACTGAGAGAAGCTGATGCCATAGCCATCGAAGAAATCAGAAAGGCCCGGCTTTACAGAGACATCTGGCAGGCCTTTGTCGTACTGTTGCCGATCAGGTCGGTTGGGGTCATGGGCGATGAAAGGACCTACGAGCATGTTGCGGCGTTCAGGGCTGTCGATTCTACGGATGGCATGACTGCCGACTGGTTTAGGGTACCCCACGAAACCCTGGCATTGATCTCAAACAGAATCATCAATGAAGTTAGAGGCATAAATCGTATAGTTTACGATATATCTTCGAAGCCGCCCAGCACCATTGAATGGGAATAAGAAGTGAATTTAACGTTTGAAGGAGAACATTGCCCCTAAAATGATTTGAAAGCTCGCCGGATGTAATAAACGGGAAGGGGGCAAACACAATCCGAGTCTCGTGTGAATCATCGCTAGGATGTTTCTTCAAGATTCTTTATGTATTTTTTGAGATCGACAAGCTTTTCCGATGGAAACTCTTTTATTAGAGCCCTTATCCTATCAAACTTGGGATCATCCCTTAATGGTTTGTATGGCGTGGGCTTAGTCTCCTGGACCGACGTTTCTAGCATTTGCATTGGAAGGTCTCCTATTGATCAATTTTTCTATCCGGATCTGATTAATTGAACCCTCTGATAGTCCAACCGGTTCAGAATGTCAACCGAAATCCATTGAATTATGTCACTGGCTGCCAATTTTAATATCTAAGGATATTGACATGTTATAGTCATCATCCGGATAATATTCAGTGTCTGTCCTTCACGAAAAGCCCCACATTCAACGGCCCTACAAACTGAAACATGTATGATTCCAAGGGGAGATTTAGGTCAATGGCAAGCAGTTTCAACAGCCTGAAAAAGAAGACCGTCTCCGGGAAAGTATCAAGGGGGGGGAGTCATGATACAAAAGAAGACGGCCTTACAGTTATTAAATTAACTTGTTCAGTCCAAAAAGTCAACGCGAATTTGAATCGCTAAGTTTAGAGATGCCCGAATAAATATTCAGGCTGAGTTTAATTCAATGGTGATTCTAAAATGATGGGATTTTTTGATCACAATGAAACATGTTGGACTTGACGCGCGGTGGTCTATCGGTTAGAAATTAACCTCAAGAATTGAGATTTGAACAGATATTCTAATATCAGATTGATGTTCCAGTGTTTTACATGTCAGGATTGTTGAGTTTTCATGATTAATTGTGGATAATTTATGCTTGGGCATGTGAACATAACGCCGGTTAAAATTGGAATCGCTTTTAGGTCCGCACTACAAGGAGTTTAAAAATGACAGAAGCTCGTGATGCTCGAAGGCATCCCAGAATAAGGGTCAGAGTCCCCAACTCTCTTCGGATTAGAGTCAAGGAAGGGGATTGCCTGGCTGACCTGTTAGATATCAGCCAGAGTGGCGCTGGAGTGGAATTCTTTGACCTCTTTGACGTGCTAATTTTTTCCGAGGGAGACATAGTCAAACTTGAGTTTCTGTTGAAACCGGAACACGTTGGAGAGAAAACAGCGACGGATATTCTCAAATCAATACAGAAAAATAAAGGTGAGTCAAAAGAGGAAAGCGAAGACCCCGAGGCATCGCGAGAGCCCTTTAACGTTGACGCGAAGATTGTGTGGACATATCTCAACAGGTTGGGATTAGAGTTTGTCGGCCTGGACTAGAAGTTTGTAGTTCCAGCTTCTGAGGTGGCTATCGGTCCACGAGATATTTATTTGAACAGGATTTTTAGGACCTATACGATTTAGGTCTCCAGATATTTACATTTGCAGACTTAAAAAGACCAAAGATGTTCACCGAACATCTTTGGTCTTTTGCATTATCGAGTGGACTGTCTGCCGGCTTGCGTTGACATTCCGAGTGACCAGCCATTAAACAGCAACAGTTGTTTTACATTCTGATCCACCCAAACATCAGCTCTTGAAATCAAACTTCTTGGAACGTAAACCAGATCGTTTTTGGTGAGGTAATAATCGGTCGCCCCAGAAATCCTCGACAGGTCGACAGTTTTCGGGATAATCTGCCCGTTCTCGTCTTTTTTCAGGACCAAAACCGATCTCGGTTCAGCCGTTGTTTTCGTGCCTCCGGCCATTGCAATCGCATGCTGCACAGATGTGGGGCCCTTAATATTGAAAACTCCAGGTTTCTCAACTTCGCCATCTACAAACACCAGATTACCCGCAACATCGCGCAACAGCACAGAGATACTCACGTCTGATATCAGATTAGTGTAAGACCTATTAAGATTTCGAGTCAGTTGTGGTACGGTCAGTCCAGCCGCCTGCACATCCGAGATCAATGGAACTGATATCCTACCGTCCGGACGGATGGTGACCAATCTGGCCTGCCCATAAGGCGCTGTGGCTAAGGCTTTCTGAAGTTCGTCGAGTTTCGCTCCAAATTCCCGGACTGAAACCGTTATTTCTGGTTCTTTCAGCAAATCTGAATATACCTTTCTCAGCATGGCGCTGGCCTGATCGGCTGTCAGGCCACCCACGATAACGTCTTTTTTACGTGGGATGCTTATCCTTGCGTCCGGGCGAACACGGACAGTCCGGTTCAACTCGGGATGATTGGTAAATTCAATGTCTAAAGCGTCTTTTACAGCAATTTTATACGGGGTTGTAGACTCCTGTGGTCGAGTGAGATACATGATTTCCATGGAATCTCCCTCAGAGAGTTGATAGAGGTTCGATGGAAAATGGTCGGTTACAAAGTTAGCCATAGCGTGAAGCGGCTGATCCATTGGCCCCACCCCCCTTTGTTTGGCCGTCACGCAACCACCGAGGATCAGTGAAATCAAGCCGACAGATATTGTCAATAGCCTCAAGGTCCTCCTTATGACTATTCTACTTTGAATATTCCAATTTGTTCTCATATTGGCGCCACCACACCCTCTGACCTGGGTCTAATATAAGGGGGAAACAGGTACATAATTCTACCTAGAAAACCAACTCAATTGAGCTGGTCAAGCCATCTCTTTTCAATTCCAGCATACGACCTGAACGCAATTGTCCATCATGAAAAATACTCTCATGCTCTACACCTAACTTAAAGACCATAAACCTTCTGCTGCCACTTCTCGGGCATGTATTCAACTGTAATCCTGCCTGGATATCTACATAATTCAGGTAGTTAGGCCAGAGGCCAAAATTCATGCGGGCATAAGCCCCCAGCGTGAGGTCTGGAAAAATGTTTCCAATACCAAATGGAAGCACTGCCTGAGCGTGAGCCCCAAGAGTAGGAACCAACTCATCCAGGCTTATGTTATAGTACTGGTATCCGATAAGAGTCCGAGCTAGTACCAAAATCCCATCCGATGATCTGAGCGTCCTTGTTACTGAGGCTGACACGTAAATCTATGTATCGCAACTCGCTGTTCATGCCCGCCGCGTGTCCCGGCCCTACCAGAAAATCAAGATCGTAACCAAAGCCGAACTGCGCCGCTCGCATCTCGGATTTGACGAGAGTCCCCGCTGGAAAAACTACAACCCGATTATTGGTCACATTATTGGTACGCGTAATCTATTCCGGGAAGTTGAGTGAACCTCATTTCTTTTTGGGGTCTATTTTCTGCTTGATATAATTCCGGGATGCTGCCAAAAATCCTTAACATGTGGTGTGGCAGGGGTCTAATCGTTGCAAACATGCGGTAAGTCTGGTTGGTCTGAGGCAACCCAAGGTCATCTCCAAGCTGGTTGATGGTGCCAAAACCAGCATTCTGCTGGTCAAATCCCATCTGTCCCCCGATCCAGCTATACATAAATTCACCACCGACAGACCAGGGCGCAAGATAATCCAGCATGTCGGCCTTGGCGCTTCCGTTGCCTATGGTCATAAAGAATATGCTCGCAAGCGCAATCCAGAAAACAATTCTTGATCTGTGAGCAATCGGAGCCGGCCCTAGTTTCTTTTTCATTTTATGTTGAGAACCCATAATGATACTCTCTATCGTAACTAGCTAGCAACGTTCTCTATACGTATTGGAACCGCTACAGACATCTTTTGGTAGCGGCTCAGCGCCCTGGATCAGAGTCCGCTTTACGACACATTTCGATTGACTGCGCAGGCCCGCATGTCGAACGAGGGACTGGCTTGACGTCTTGTCATCATATTGAATAGGCCGAGGCCTGGTGAATAAAGAAAAAAAACCTCGAAACAAAGGATTCTTTGGCCTCGTTCAATTTTTCCAGAAAAGACCTTTCCGCATCCGACGGCGGGTCGTTGATTACGGACAAGCCACCATTGAGCAAATACAATTCGGCCTCATTAACCGGCAATCCTATCGGCTTGACAAGACTCTTCGGTTGTTCGGCCTTTCGTGTATCTGCGCTTTCGAGATCAATTTTCTGGGCAACAACAAAAGCTCTGTCCTTTTCGACGAATTCAATTTGCTCGACCAGGTACTTTTTCATGAGGTTCTTAACTTCCTTGATCTGGGAATCTATTGTCCTCATTTCTCTGCTCTTCGGCGTATAGCGACTATTGAGCTCACCACGCTCTATCTCGAGCTGAATTATTTTGTACTGGAATCGCGTGAGAGTTGCAGAGGCGGGGTTGTTACTATCCAGAGCCAACGGGCTGAATGAACCCCCTCCGGAATTCATGCGATTCAAGGCCATTTGGTATTCATACCGGAGAGCATCAAGTTGTTTGATCTTTTCATCAAGGCGCTGATCCGATTTTTCTTTAACAGAGTTGTCAGTTCGCTGCAGGACGGCTACAGTGGATTTTGCTCTCGCATGGCCATCGATAGCCTGTCTCAGGTCCGGATCGAAGGACACCAATTTTGAAACCCATGATTCGAAGTCCTTAGGGTTTTTCAAGAGGTTCTTCTTGAGTGTCGACGAGTCAATAGATGTAGCGGCGAACGATAAGGAATCCCCTTTCTGGGCGACCCTATTTGAGACCAGGGAGGCTACTCCAGGATTTTGCTGGGTCGATAGTTCACGTACAGTCAACGATCCGTCTCCATCTACATTCTTGCCGTCAGTAATGACAAAAACCACCTTTGTTTGAACAGCGTATGGCTGAACAACGAGAAGATAAAAGTCAACAAACACCGTTGTGAGGACGAGAGCGACTAGAAGGTAAGATTTGAAAGGTTCGCTGCAAAGTTTTTCCCATTGCGTGGCTTTAACCTTTTCCTCGTCGCCAGTGGACCTCGAACCGGCCATCTCGAAAGTCTTTTTTCCTGCCATCATTTTCCCTCTCCGCAAGACTATCTGTCACCCCATTAAGAACTAAACTCATTGCTATCGGAATCCTAAAGATATAGACGTGACGTTAACAAAAAATGAAAAAAGTGTCCACAATAATCGTCATGAAAAACCGACTTTTCCAATCGCAACGGAAGCTCTATTTAGATCTGAAGAAATGGTTTAGTTGTGGGAATGATTAACAGAAAAATAGTCTTAAAATAAATTTCATTATATCAGTGTTTAAAGTATCATAGCATTAATACTGTTTAAGTAAATTTGATATAAGTTTATTTTTAATAATATAATATTTGATATAAGTTTATTTTCATAAAAATTAATACTATATATAATTAATTATTATATATTTTGTTTAAATTAATTATAAGCAATTGTTATTGAGGGTAATTTATTGAAATTAACTTATTGAAACTAAGATTAATTGACACAGTGTTATGTTGTAAGTTAAATTTGTTTTTACTTCAACTTCTGTGGAGAGCATCAAATGATCAAGACACTCACAGCTGACTACTCTGACCAGCTACACAGGTTACAGTGGGAATTGTTTCCACAGGGAAATTCCTCAGGGACCAGGGCAATTCAGATCACGGCCGCGCGATTCTCAGAAGGGGTCTCAACAATCACTCTTGCTCTTGCCGGCTCTTTGGCTCGTCTTTTTGGAGAAGACTCAACTCTTGTACTGGAGGCAAACCTCAGAAAACCTTCATTTCACGAAACGCTAGGAACCAGGTCCCCAACTTCAATTCAGGAAGCATTGGAAAATGATGAGCTAGCTTTAACTGCGGCAACAAAGATGGAAGGGCTAGGCTTCTCATTCATTTCCGCTGATTCGTCACACACTGTTCGCGCAATGCAGGGCCCGGAATTCTACGTTGAGAGAATCGGCAGACTTATTGACCGGTTTAGAGGTAAGTTCAAATATATACTTATAGACAGCCCACCTATCGTGCCTTATGTTGATAGTGACATTATGGCTGGCTTCGTTGACGGTGTTGCAATTGTTGTAGAAGCCAATTCCACGCCATCTGAAGTGCTTGATGTCGCAATCAGCCGTCTCAAGTCTATAAACGCTCCAATCGTCGGACTAATTCTGAACAAACGAGTTTTTTATATCCCGAAGTGGTTGTACAAGTTTGTGTAATGATTTTTGAGGGCCCAGGCGCACTTCCCAGACAAGCAGGAATCACTTGTGATGTAGACGGTCTTTAGCAAATCCCATAGCTTGCCAAAGAGAACAGCGGAGATCTAATTGACGGAACTCCAAAATGATCCCGTGTTTCGAATATATATATCAGAAACTGTCAGAAAACACTTCAGCATTATGCAAACGCGGATTCGATCTAACTATTAGCCTGTTGGTGTTGTCATTTCTTTCACCGATTCTTGTAATAGGATATTTCTTCTCAGGCCTCTCTTTCAATCGAACCCGACGACTTGGAAAATTTTTGGTTATCTTTCACGAATTTTCTTTCGAGACTGATAAGGGGTTGGCGGGCAAGATATTGAAACGACTGCACCTGGCGAGACTGCCGGCGTGGATCAACATCTTCAAGGGCGACATGTCTATTGTTGGCCCCCTGCCTAAATCTCCACAGGAGTTGCATGACGAGGCCCGGAGTAAAAGGTGGAGTGTTCGGCCAGGATTGGTTTCGCTCTGGTGGATCAGACGCCGAGCAAACATAGATTTTGAAACAGAGTTCAGCGCTGACATCGAGTACATAGAAACTCAAAGTTTTATAAGCGACATAGGCATTTGTCTTCGGGCCATCCCTGCAATCCTTTATGGTGATAGGAGTCCCATTACATCGAATAATTTGCAGATACTAGGAATCCGGATTAATAATCTCTCCATGGCTGAAGCGCTTGATTATATTATGGAGTCATTGAATTCTGACGAGTCCAGACAAGTATGTTTCGTAAACGCTGACTGTGTGAACATAGCGTGCAAGGATCGCTCCTACCTCAAGGTCCTCCAATGTGCCGATCTTTGTCTGGCCGATGGTATTGGGCTTAAATTGGCCGGCAAAATTCTGGGTCAGGAAATAGCCCAGAATTTGTGCGGGACCGATATGTTCCCTAGGCTTTGCGAAAGCGTCTCCGGGACGGACGTAAAATTATTTTTATTGGGAGCGAGACCCGAGGCGGTGAAAGGGGTGGCTCAGTGGATTCATGAGCGTCATCCAGGGGTCCATGTCGGCGGATATCAAAATGGCTATTTTCAACCTGAAGAAGAACCGGCTATAATTCAGCGCATCAAAGACACGGGCGCTCAACTCCTACTTGTGGCTTTCGGGGTACCCAAGCAGGACATGTGGATTCACGAACACCTTAACGAAACCGGGGTAAGGGTAGCAATGGGAGTAGGCGGTCTGTTTGATTTTTATTCAGGTCGCGTTCCTCGCGCTCCGTTGTGGATGAGAGAAATAGGTATGGAGTGGCTATATCGCCTCGTTCAGGAACCAGGTAGAATGTGGAAAAGATATCTGATTGGCAATTGCCTGTTCCTGTGGCGGATCTTGAGGGAAAGGGTTTCCCCCCGAGAAACATGAGTATGGATGTGTGGAAATATCGTTATAGACGTTTTAGAAGCTTGAGTCTTAATGATCTAACCCGACGATTGGAAATACGCTCATGGCGTAAGAATCTCATAAAATTTGTTAACGATGAATCCACTCCTATTACGAGCCAGACCCTAGGTAAATGGATAAATTTACGGCTCACCTCGTTTGACGCAGCAAACCTTGATTTGGAACAAGTTAACCAAGACCTTGCAAACTCAATTCCTAGAGGATTTTTAACTGATCACGAATTCTGGAAAACATTTGCAGAATTATATCCGAAAGAAAAAGAGCAGTTAATAGAACTTGCCCTCGGCGTTGTTGAAGGACGAATTGAACTTTTCGGATGGAAATCCGTTTCTGTTTCTATTCCTAATCTTGAGTTCCATAACAAAGACATTGTTAGAATAATTAAGGATTGGGGGTCCGCCTATTACTGGGATATCAACTTTTATCACAGTAAAGATGACCCTGGCTTTGATGTTAAGTTGCTCTGGGAATTACAGCGTTTCCAGTTTCTCCTCTGGCTAGGAGCAGCCTGGAAATTAACTCGGGATAATAAATTTGCTTCCACTGCTAACGAAATTCTAAATATATGGATGAAGAACCTCAAATATCCATTCGGCGTCGAATGGAGTAGTAACCTCGAAGTTGGATTGCGACTTCTTTCAATTTTGCGATGTCATATCATGTGTATGGATAGCCCTTCGTGGGACCCTGATTTTTTGTCCGGCCTCATAACATGGGAACGCCTCCACGCTATTCATATTAGAGAGGAATTGACCTTACACCATACGCTGGGCAATCATCCACTTGGCGAAGCCGCTGCCCTTCTGTTGTTTGCCTCATTAATTCCAACATTGAGGGAGTCCCTCGTCTGGAAGGGCTATGCATTCAAAGAAATTAACAGAATAATTCCCAGGCTTATCTTTGCTGACGGTGTGTATGCCGAACAATCTACAGGCTATCTGAAATTTGTCCTGGAGTTCATGCTCCCGATCATTGTTCTTAATGATTCAAGAGACAAAGGTTTTTCCTCTTCAACCCTGGAGCGGGTCAAAGCCTCTCTGGAGTTCATTCAAGCCTTATCTGATGAAGGGACAGAAACTCCAATGATTGGGGATGCGGATTCAGGGTCCGCAATAGGTTGGAGGTTGTCTGATTACTGGGATTTTTCATGGCTCTTGGCGACAGGATCGACACTGCTGAATGCGCCCCATTTGGCTAGAGGAATAGACAAACTTCCAGCGGAGGCCTTTCTAAATATTGGCCTAGAAGGATTGAATAACTTCAACGATGCTGTTCATCGATCTGCCAGATATGCCATAAACATTCCCAAATCGAAACAAGACCGCAAGGAGTATATAGATTTCCCTGTTGGTGGATATCACATCAGTCGGGATTCACATTTTAGACTTGTTTTCGACTCTGGGCCTCTGGGCATTTACCCCGGCTTTGGACACGGACACGCCGACGCCTTATCTGTTTTGTTAAGTGTAGGCAATAAGTCAGTGATCGCAGACACCGGGACGATGCATTATAATGCTGATCCTGCTATACGCAGTCATTTTCGTAAGACTCAAAGTCATAATGCCCTGATGGTCAATGGTAAGGGGCAGGCTGAAGTTCTCGACACTTTCAAATGGGCTTCCAGTTACACAATTCAATGGAACGCCACAATAGCAAGAGATGAATTTAGACTTTTTTCGGGGGTACTTCGAACGGATTCGTTTGTTCACGAGAGAATAATAGTACATTTTTTAGAAAAGGGTTTTATAATCCGGGATAGGCTTCAGACTGACGGGACCATTTCAATTGAAGGATTTTATCATTTTGCCCCAGATGTTACAGTTGAAGCTTCGCGAAAAAATAACTTCCTTGCAACACTCGAAAATGAAGTTATCGAAATCATTTTCCCAGAGTCAGGATTGATCTGCGCTCAAATTTTCAAGGGGTCAACAGATCCTATGCTGGGGTGGTATTCGAAAAATTATGGAGAAATGGTTCCAACTAACTGTCTTAAATTTTGTGGCAATGGCGTAGGACATCTGGAGTTTATGACGACAACAAAATACCCCGGCTTCTCTCTTGAGTGGCCGGAGGAATTTGTTAAGTTCTAGCCTGTGGTTTAGTTTTTTCTTGGGGTCAAATGTTCTCTTTGAATTCGCGATTCTCCAAGAGACCTGGGAGGTGACCATGAAAGCGCTTCACATACTTCACAGATCAGTACCCGGGACTCACGGGTACGCTATACGAAGCAAAGAAATCGTGTCCAATTTGATGGCCAAAGGGGTCGAAACTCTTGTCGTGACATCTCCATCTCAGGCGCCCTTGGGGACACTGGATTCAGAACACAGTGAAATAATTGATGGAGTAAGATATTTCAGGAGTTGTGGAAAGTTGCTTAAACCAACAATGGAAGTGCGAGATGGAAAATACGCGAGAGCCAGTTTACGGGTTCTGCAGAACGCTAATCTTTTTAGAATGGCCTTTCACATTGCTAGGGAATTCAAGCCAAATTTGATTCATGCTCACTCACCGTTCACCTGTGGCCTGGTGGGTTCACTAGTCGGCTCACTCACGGGTTTACCAGTAATCTATGAGATGAGGGGTATCTGGGAGGACTCGCATACGAGTCGTTATGGTATGGCGACAACCTCTCTTAGATATAGAGCCGTACGTTTCTCTTGAAAACCTTGCGTTGAAACGCGCCGACATGTGTTTCCCAATATCTGAAGCTCTCAAAGAAGAAATTATCTCCAGAGGGATCAACCCGGATAAAATTGTCGTTGCTCCAAACGGTGTGGACACAAGGAAATTCACCCCTGGGCCGGCTTCCGACGAACTCGTAGACGCCCTTGGACTCAGAGGCAAATTCGTGATGGGTTATATAGGGACTTTTTTTCACTATGAAGGTTTAGATTTATTGCTAGAAGCCTTCGAAATCCTTGCGTCTAATTTCCCATCGTTGACCCTGATGTTAGTCGGTGATGGAGAACTCATGCCAAAATTAAAGGAATTTGCGAGAAGATCGGCTTATTCTAACAGAATCATTTTCACAGGAAGGATAAAAAATGATTTGATTGCAGCCTACTACAAGCTTTTTGATTTGTTAGTCTTACCCCGGAGAAACGCCAGAGAAGCTAACCTCGTAACCCCTCTAAAACCTTTGGAAATAATGTCCATGGCAAAACCTTTGGTGGCTAGTGACGTTGGCGGTCATAAAGAAATAGTGATAGATAGTGTAAACGGTGTCCTCTTCCCCTATGAAAAAATTGACGGTCTTGTAGAAAAATGTGAGACCCTGATATCAGATGAAACGAACAGATTGAGGCTCGGCGAAAGATCCAGGATCTGGGTTGAAAACAATAGAGATTGGAATGTGTTGATTGATCAATATATCTCCGTGTACCAAGAACTTTCACTCTGCCGATGACTCTATTGATTCTCTTCTCTACCATCCTTAATGATAAACGCGCGAATCGGAGCAGTTCGGAGGATATTGGGATCTGGACCTACGGAGGCCTTGGTAAAGCTGTCAAATCTTATTGTCACCCTTGATCCAGGCTCGCACCAGGAGCAGGGGCTTATCATTTCAAAAACGTGAAGTCCCATGTTTCCTTGCACATATATCTTGTCTCCAAACATTTCCTCAATACGCCCTGCGTCGGTTTGCTCATAATAAATTTGAGCAAAACTTATTCCGACAAGGATGAATAATAAGCAAACCGTTATTAAGGGTAATCTCTTCATTGACGGTTAGGCTTCATATCCCCGAGCGGTTGGAGCTTCTTCGCCATTTTTCCCCCCAAACGTCGCAAGCACTTTGTAACCAGTTGCAGCTTCAAGTCCTGAAGGCCCGTCAAAAGAGTGGTCAATGAACGAGGCTACGAATATTATCCCTATGCCAAGCGGAAATGAAAAAATAAAGGATAAGAAAACGTAAAGACCGGTTTTAGGAAAGATTGGAATTTGGGGAACCCAGGGTCGACCTAGAATTTTTATATCTACAAGTTTTTGCCGACCTTCGGCGCCTTCAATACGAGCGTCTTGTTCTTTGGCTACAAATTGCAAGTATTGTTCCCGGGCTATTGAAAGGTCAAGTTGTAGCGCTCTGAGCTCTTCTCCTCTCTGAAGCATTACTTGCATCTGATCTAAAATGAGTTTCTTGCTCCCTTCCAGGCTCGTTTTCTTTATTTCTAGTATTGCGGATTCGCCAACCATAGCAGACCTAAACTTTGAATAGACTTGATCAAATTGATCTTCAGCTGACCTGTAATCACGGCTTATAGCTGCGAAGTTCTCTCCAGTCTGCAACTGTTTCTGACCTGCCTGCAGTAGTTGTACACCCATTACATTGATAAGCGTGTTTTCGAGACTCCGTTGAGTGCCTGGCGCTAATTGACCGGTCGGCATAATCCCCTTTTTTAGAAGGGCGAGCATCTCCTGGAATTGAGCTAGGTTGGAATTGACTTCTATTATCGCATCATCAATCATCTTTAGGCTGGTAATCAATTCAATTTCTTGTCGCTCGGTGATTGACAAGTTCCATTTCTTTTTGAATTCAGTTAGGGTTTTTCTGGCAAGGTCAAATCTTTCTTTAGCCACTACTAGCTGTTCAGAAAAGAAAAGGTGTGCGCCAGGCACTGAATAAACCTGGGCATGATATGGTATGTAAACATCCAACAATTTAGAAAGAATCTTCTGAACTCTATCCGGATCCGAACCCTTGAAAGTCAAGTCTAGAACTTTTGAGCGAGGGACAGGAGTTACTTCAAAGTTGCTCATTAACGATGTTGCTTTGGTTCTTTCCCTCAACAGCTTAGAGTTTTCTTCTTTCTTTGGATCTTTCCATGATTCAAATAACCCACTGATTTTCCCCATTATCCAATCTGTCTTGCCTTCAAAAAAGTCTGGACCAAGAGCTTGGACCGTCTTTGTCCACAGGTCGGGGCCTTTCAGAATTTCCATTTCGCTGTTTTGGTCGATTTCATCTACGTTCAGATTGACAACTCTAGCGGGGCCTGGACCTGTAGGCGTCAGTATAGAGGATTCGTCTTTTTTGGCTGTTACGATTACTTTCGCCTTTGCCTGGTATACCGGGGTGACGACGAGGCATGCGATTAGAACCCCTACAGGGACTAGGATTACTACGAGTTTTAATATTAAGATCCTCTTATATATGATATTGAGGATATCTCGTACGGTGAGTCCTTGATCCTCCCTCATTAATTCAGCCTCTTTATATTTTTATTTACCGAAAGATCTAAACACGATCTCAATCTATATTTCGATGGACCGAATTTTGTCAGAAACTATAACAAGTGTCAACATTTTTCTGGTTTATGAAGGTTCATAAAATAATTTTTGAAAGTCGTGTGGATGAGGAACTTGTGGAAGCGCTTTCAGGATTTATTGACTTCTTTTCTATTAAGTCTTTCGTGAAAGTTTATTTATGAATAAGCGTATTTTTCCGCCTTTAGATCTTTCAAGTTCATCAACATAATCGAAAGTAACTTCCGTTTCAGGACCTACCCTTCCAATGATCCTTTTCAACAGTTCTTCTTCATTAGCCTTACAATAGTCGTGACCTTTCACGATTCTCAATGTCAATGCGCCAGGACGATCCTGGTAAAATTGCGCAGCCCTAAGATTGGTTAATTTCTTAAATATGCTATCCATTTGAGCAATTTTTGAGCCATTCTTGAGTACGATATAATCTTCTACCCGGCCATCAATTTCTTTCACAACTCGACCAGGTCTCCCACATTGGCATCCTTCTTCTCCGAAGGTTATAATGTCGTTGGTGTCGTACCGTATGAGCGGCATGGCGGGATTCATGAAGTTCGTGCCCACAATCCTGGTGGTTCCATCGGCCTGCGGAACAAATTCTACAGCGGAAAAATCTTCATCGACGTGAAGTTTACCTAATTCACATTCGGAGATATTCGCCACCGCTTCGTTAAGTCCATAAAGTTGACTTGGTTTGACCCCAAAAGCCCGCTTGACCGCTTCAATTTGATAGGAAAAAACATTTTCTGATCCGAAAGTAACATGTTTCACGGGGTAACCCAGATCTTCATTATTTTCTATGAGATGATTCGCTAACAAGACTATTAATGAAGGAAAGCCTTGGATCCAGGGTGGCTGTCTTTTTCGAAGTTCATCAATGTAATACTTGATATTTTCCTGAGTCAGGTGAAACCCACTAAAAAGAATTTGTCTACCGAAACAATTGTATCTCCAGAACGGCGGCTGCTTCTGGGAGACATCCACCCAGGGACGCGCTGCAAAGACGGCGCACCATTCTTTGCCCGGCATTATCCCGTGCCAATTGTAATATCTACCCCAAACAGCGTATAGTTTCATCAATGCGATATGTGTTGTGTAAATCTCTAGAGGAGCGCCAGTGGTACCACTTGTATGGATAGCTATTTTTTGATTTTCTTCCACGCCACTCGACGACAATTCTTGTTGAAAGTCTTGAACATCACTCTTTTTGAGAATCGGGATCTTGGCCAAATCATCGAGACCCCTTATGTCATCGGGTGAAACCCCGGATTCAGCAAAAATCCTCCTGTAATATTGAGTTGTCGTTAAGGCATATTTTATAAAAGCCCTTAGGTGTTGGTCTCTATATTCCCTTGCTTCCGTCGAGGATTGAAAAGATCGTCGAATATTTTGGTCGAGAATTTTTCGATACTCGATTCCAAAAAACCGATGGTTCATGTATGCGCCATGAACGCTGCACCCTAGGTGTTGCGCAAAAACAGGTAACTTCGTGTAAAAGCTAATAAGCCCCTGCATCATGATTTTTATTTCCAAACTATGGCATCTGATTTCCGAAGACTCTCAACATCTTTTGATTTTCGAGAGGACCTAATTGCTCCGGTGTTTCTGATCCTTCAGATTTTATTTTGCGGAATAGTTTCTAAATTGTTCTCTTGATCCAGAGATCCAACGATAACAGACAATGCGTAAATTGAACAGTAAATCATGAACAACGGCTCATGGTCATAAATTGATACTAGTCTCTGAACAAAAGACCCAACCATAGAAGCGAGAAGTCCACAAGACACCAGAAAAATCAAAGGAGTTTTTATGAAAGTAGACTTATAAAGCCGGACTGTGACGATTATGATAAGATAATAATAGAGTACGAATCCGAAGATCCCAGTTTCAGATAGCCTCAAAAGATATTCGTTGTGAACCGTAAATAGCCATTCTCGAGAGAGAAGCGGTGGGATGTATTTCGACACTTCAAAATTGTAATTGTTAGTTCCAACGCCGAGGAGAGTGTTATTACTGAACATCTGATATGCCGTGACCATGAGAGGCCAGCGGTCCTCCCCATACACTCCGGTGGCAAACCTTTCGTATACCACTGGTGTGACAGCGAGAGCAGCTAACACAATAGCCATTACGGCGATTAACGCCTGACCTTTTGATATCCAGCCTCTTAGATAGGTGAAAAACAATGTTGTAAACACCCCAAGACTGAGAGACGCAAAAATAATTCTGACCTTACTAAAGATCATTCCCAAAACAATTAAAAAAATGGAGGTGACAATTATGGATTTCTTAAGCATGTTTTTTGAAAAAAGTAGGCCAGCAAAAAGAAGCTGAAAAACGATTACGAGCATGGCTACGGATCCATCGGGGGTACCTGTAAATCCTCTGGATCGAAAACCTTCCGGGCCTATTACGCCGGAAAGTTCACCACTAAGTGTGTAACTTGTTTTGGTTAAATATTGAACAATCATATATATTGCCAGTAACATTCCGGAGCCACATAAGCCGTAAATCATTATTTTTAATTCGTTGTTGTTGTTGATGTTGTTTATGAGATAGAAATAAAAAAGGAAGCCTTTAACATATACGATCACTTCATAAATACTGAAATCTAATCTCTGGGCACTGAACAGGCTGGAAACAAACACATACAATATCCAGGCTAAAAACGCCCTACCAACGTTACCTCCTACAGTTATTTCCCGCTGTGAATTAGGATTCCTAATGAGTGTAAGTCCCCAATTCACATAACAAACTATTAAAACAACTTCTACAGAGTCAATGCGCACTCCCTGGCTGAAAAGTGACGCTTCAAAGGGTACCTTGTCATGTATAAAATGACGTCCAAGTCCTAAGCTGATTCCCACCATCATTGTAAAAATAAGATAAACCTTGATGTTTCTTAAAAACATCGAAAGCCCAAGAAAGAACAAAACGCTCCCGTGGATGAATATGTAAGCCCGGTAGCCTAATCCCAAAGCCATGACATAGAAATATCCACCAATCAAGGCAAACATGGAAATTGCTAGGAACAGTTTTACATTTTTATTGGAAAATAAGAATTGGTCTTTCATTAGTGCAACGCTTTTCCGTTCTAGCTCAGCAAAAACAAAATGTTCTCCGAGGTCATTTTGTGCTTAATGGTTTTGGACAAGAATCCATTGAGCAAGGAGGTCCTGAATGGAGGAAAATATACTGGAAGCGAAGGAAGAATTCAACAAGATAATCTACTTGAACAAAACTCTAGCCGACTCTTAACACGTTGAGTGGTCTTCTGTTTAGCAATCGTATTAATCTGAATAGTTGTGAGATTTGTTGAACATTTCATTAAGTCGATCAGCTATTAACCTGGCGACATACTTTGAACCATTGTCGTTAAAATGAACAGCGTCGGACATATAAACATTCTCTTGTGGAACTGACTTCGCTAAATCTATAACTAACACCATGTTGGATGTTCCTACCTTCCTTATTAAATCATTCATTGCATCATAGATATCTTTATATTCATCATACGTAATCCCGAAATCCATCAGGGCTTTGATACTGTTGATTATTATTGTGTCTGGTTTTTCCTTGAATCTGTTTGCCTGAGTCATTAATACTGGGACGATTCCATTTGCCTTACAAATGGCTATAAATGTTAGTAAACTTCTTTCAAACTTTTTAATTATTTCTTGTTTATTTATGTGTAATTTTTTGCCACGCAAGAGTGCAAACTCATCCTCCTGTCCGTGAAATGTTTTCTTTAATGTTGCTAACCTCTTATATAATCTTGGAATTCTAGCTTCAACAGCACCCTTCATATTCTTCCATAAATTATTTGATACCGGCGCCAATAAAGACCGATCCGGATTTTTGTTCCAATAATTCGTTTCGTATAGTAATATATTTAAGTCATTAATGTTCTGCATCAAAATAGCGACATCAGGTCTTAATTCTAACCCCTTATTCAAGAGGATATCAATCGAGTGCATTGAATGGTTGCCGGCAACGCCGCTATTGAATGAGTTTACTTTCTTCCCCTCCTCTTCCAACAACCGGCCAACCAAATATGGAAATCTATTTTTCTCATCAACAAACATGCACTCAGTTGTAGAACCGCCAAGGAAAATAATAGTTATGTCTGGTTGCTCGTGAATTCTTGATGGATATATGTAACCATCTTTGTCAATTTCAATCCTATATTCCTTTTTAACTAAACTATCTGATTCGCTCCAAACTGGACCACCGGGAAATTCATATGTAATAGTTGAAGGTTTATGTTCTCGTAGTCTGATATATCTCGTCTCATTACTTGTTTTTTCATCCCGTGTTATTAGGGGTAAAAGTAATTCAACCCCAAAAACAGCAAAAAACAGGGATACAACCAAAACACCAACCAAGATTTTCCTAGAGTGCTCTTCAAACCTATTTTTTTTCATTTGGTTGTTATCCATTTGGGTTAACAATGTTTTAGTTCCAGCTGGTCAATCATATAATTTGAGAACCACTGGATCGTTTTCTTTTATTGCGAGACTGAAAACAATCAGCCAATTCGGTAAGTGTCCGACATTCCTTGACGGCTGCCAACGCTAACTTGCCGTGACTACCGTTCTGTGGTTCTTTCCTGGTCTCTTTGCCTTCTTTCGCTTCACTTTTAGAACAGCTCAACCACTTATGTCATTGTCCAACTTATCCAGACCAGCGTCTAATAGGCTCCTCTGCCTTTCATGACTTCGAAAAATGTTAAGAAGAGTATCTTTAAATCAAGAGCTATAGAATAGTTTCTCATGTAATAGACATCATGATCGGTGTTCAAATGCATAGGCAAATCACTACGACCCGAAATCTGCCACCAACCTGTAACTCCTGGAGGAACAAGGATCCTTTGCCATTGCCAACGGTCGTATTCTTTGGTTATGAACGGTTGTTCAGGTCGAGGCCCTACCAAGGACATTTCACCGATTAAGACATTGAACAACTGGGGCAATTCATCAAGAGAAGTTCGCCTGAGCACTCTTCCAACTCTGGTTACACGCGGATCGTCCTTAACCTTATAGATCTTTTCACCTTGCTTGGTATTTTGAGTCACTTGACTCTGTATTTTCTCAGCGTCCATAACCATGGTCCTGAATTTGTACATTTTGAAAAGCTTCGCGCCTTCTCCAATCCTTGGGGCCACAAAAATAGCGGGGCCTCTGGAGTCAATTCTGATAGCGATCCATATCACAACCAGAATTGGCCAGGTTATAAACAAAACAACCAATGAGACAGTAATATCCAATATTCTCTTGGTAAGTCGATTTATTCCCTGGATTATTGGAGCATTGATGTCTATGAAAACCATATTGCCTAATTGTTCAACTTGCGGCAACCACAACGCAAGTTGCGCATTATGCGAAACAACATATATTCTAATAGGAAGGCCCAACAGTAGATTGATCAATTCATTCACCTTGGAATCTGAACTTTTTGGTTGAGCTATAATTATGACTTCAATCCTGTGCTGTTGAATTATGTGCGGCAACTCTTCGATAAGACCGAAAAACGGGGCCGGCAACTCGTCATTTTCAGGGGCTTCAAAGTCTACGAAACCTGAATGCTGGTAGACTGATCCCAATTCATCAATAATGGTTTTGGCAGCTAGAATTGCGCTACCACCGGTTCCAACAACCAAGACGCCAACTCGGGAGGCAAAAAAGAGCTTCTTCTTAATGAACCAACGAATAGCGAAGCGGGTCACGACTATCGCTAAATAATTTAGAGCTACGAAATATATTACTAGAAGACGTGATGTTTCTCTAAACGTGAAAAATAGGATTCCGGCAAATATCCATATCCAGAGGGAGTAGGCAAAGGAGAGCACCTTGATTTGCGAGGACAGACCAGGTATTCTCTTGAAATCATAGGCTCCTGTTGAGGCAAAAAGCACCAAGAGCAAAAGAGGCGCGAAAAGATATATTGAATAGTGTGGAATTATACCAAAATCTCCAATGTGCTCTCCTGGTAAAAATGGTCTAACATGCTCGGCGATGATCAACGTGGTCACGGTGACACAAAAGTCGGCCACGATTAGCGCCATTTTATATTTCCGGTGCTGACTATACATGATAGCCTCCTCTGCAAAGGTCCTTCAGTGATGCTGTAAGCCTATGGGTGTGAAGCCTCTTAGAGCCGATCTTGATGACTAGATTTAGTAAATGCATATGAGGTAATTTCAAGAGTCATCGGCGGCTTTTTCTATCTGGTAGCTGAAATTCCGTCTGATGGCAGCTTTCCATTCTCCGAAGCCATACTAGCGTTGACGCCAAAAGGCTTCCGGGTTGACCCCCTGGCTCTCCATCTCTAGGCTGCGGGACAAATCTGTCCATCATTGACTAAATCTTGGCCAAGCAAGAAGGGTACCATCTTTGGCTCCTGATATAGAGCAATAAAACATGTCCTATAATGTCAGATCAATATAGGTTGTAAATAAAGTCACAGATTATATATGAGAAACTGGGGCGCACCCGAGATTACGAGCGATATCGCTCACCAGAGACCGTTAACACTAATAAAAATCTGATATTGTGGCACTTATGCGTAGTGCGATAATGCACGTCAACATGCCACCAACGAGCGTTAACGCTCTGCCAGGTCTAGATTGTCCCCCTGGTGTTGCGCCGCCGGCTTTCCCCAAGCCGCCTATGGCGGGACCCCGATAATTTTGAGGAAATTAATTTGCAATTCCAAACAAGTGAGCCTCTTGCAAGTAGAGTTCGTTGCAGTTTTCCCATCAGCCTTGATATTCTTTTTCTAAACTTCACCAGTGTCTCCTGTGACAAAGCGTTCTTTTGTTAAAACACTAGATTACGGACTTGCATGTGAAGCTCATTTTTCTCCTGATTAATGGCCGATAATTATACTTTTGCAAGAGGCGCTATTGTCTTACTCATTTGCCGAGTTTATAATCATTTTGATTTTTCTAACGGAATGGAACGAAGCGCTTGATCAATATTGGGTGGAGCATTACAATGTTATTCCGAGAAGACACTAAAACATTTTTTCAAGAGCCAAAAACCAATCCGTAGCCAAAGTTACTATTCATTTTATCTATTTAGTCCGCCTTTAGATTGTTTAGCGGTTTTTATCGCCAGGATGAGTATGTTTTGGTCTTTACTACGAAATTTCTTGGATTGGCTGTGGAAATGAGTGAACACCGAAAACCAAGCGAATCATTACCAAGAGTCCTGTTTTTCAATTTCATGATAGTTGTAATCCTGCTCTTTCTGCTAATCGTAATTGGTGAATTGGGGCTTCGATTCTTGATCCCCAGTATTGACCATTCGGGCCTCGTAAAATTGACATCAAATCCCATCACGTATGAGATGTTGCCCAATATCAGAATCACTCGGGAAGGGGTTGAAATTTCCACTAATCCGGATGGTTTTAGAGACGCCGATTTCTCAGGTGAACCCCAATCCGGTCAGTTTGTAATCGCCGTGTTGGGGGACTCTTTTACTTTCGGACAAGGGGTTGCACAGTCTAAAACCTTTCCTGTTATACTTCAGAATCTGCTTAACGGGTCACAAAACATCGGGAAATTCCGTGTCTGGAATCTCGGTGTGTGTGGGTATAATACTGCTCAGGAAAGCTATCTATTGAAATCCTTTGTCTTGCCAAGAAAACCGGATTGGGTGGTCGTTGGTTACAATATTAATGACTGGGAACCTACTGCTGACGCAAACTTGGTCAAGAAAGAACAGTCAAGTGACGAGCCTTTAATGAAACAGCTCAAAGCTTTTATTATAAATGATCTCATGATAACCCAAGTTGTTAAGCAACGGCTTGGCAACTTGATTAGAATCTTCAATCCCAATTGGTACGCTTCAACTTATATTCAAGATAATTTGGATCAATACTTAAAGCCGGATGCCGGTTGGTCAAGGGTGTCCAAGTTGTTGCAAGACATGAAGGCCGATTGTCAATCCAAAGGGGTGGGTTTTACAGTTGCTATCTTACCGGCTATGCAGGATTTTGGAAATTACCCTTTTGAGAAAATAGATGAGGTTACGATGAGTTTTTGTCAAAAGAATGATATAGATTATGTTCATGTTTTACCATATTTCAAGGGACAACATTTTATGGATTGTTGGGTTTCAGCCATAGACTCTCATCCGAACAGTCGAGCGCAGCGGATTTTTGCCAAGGCGCTGGCTGATCATTTCAATAAAAAAATTCTGAATCGACATCAATGAGACGCCCCCTGTCAGCTGAAAAATAGGCAAAGCCTTTAACCTCAAGGCTCAAGTTTGTTGCTAGAACGAAACTAGGTTTGATTACAGTATTCAGCTTTTGTGAAAGTGGTTAGAATGTCTTGTCGGATTCTTTTTGTTGGAGATACATTGTTGGAGACGCGTGACGGGTCTGATCCCTTTACGCACATTGAAGAGATCTGGAATCAGCACGACCTGATAATAATCAATCTTGAAAACCCCATAACCGAGATATGCCAGCCACTGGAAGTGAAAGCCGCGTTACTTTTTACGGCTCCTTCTGCGGTAAAGTGGCTGGAACGATTCAGAGACAAACTTATAGTGTGTTTTGCAAACAATCACATTTTTGACTGTGGGATTTCTGGCTACCAAGAAACAATGAGACAACTTAGTGAAGCAGGAATCATGTTCTGTCCTCTGGACAGCCCTTTTTCTATAACCGTCTCTGGTACAAAAGTAACAGTCTACGCCCTGTATAAAGAAATTGAAAATGACTTCCAAAAATCTTTCAATGGCTCACAAGCTTCACCTAATAGATTTCTCCCGGTTAACGAGTTTTCTATAGCTTTTTGCCACTGGGGTGACGAATACGTGCTTATACCCAACCCAAAAGTCGTTAAGACGGCTGCCAGGCTTCGCGCGATGGGGTTCCGGGCCATAGTGGGGCACCACTCACATTCGGCGCAGGGGATGGCAATTTATCCTGATGGATGCGTCACCGCATATTCGCTTGGGAATTTTAACTTCCCCAGTTCCCTCTGGCTTGACCCACCTGGATGGATATTACCAAGATTGGGTTACATGCTGTCACTAAAGGCAGGCGCACTGCCTCCTGTTTGGGAGAGGCGCTATTACATGATTGACAAGTTTGGTAGTCCGGTCCCCCTAACTTTGGATTCGATCGATCATTATTTCAAAGATATTGACGGGCTTCTGGATAAGTACCTGTCGTTTTCATCTTTGCAAAGTTATTTCTATTACTTGTCACACGCGAGCAGACAAATCCTCAAAAATAACTTCAGTCATGGTTGGCTCCCAAGGATCAGGAAAGGCGGGGCCAAACAAATGTTTCTTTTCTTTCTGTGGGCTGTGAATTATAGACAGATTGCCAAGTACCCGTTCTCCATGCTAAAATCCGATGAGCTTTGGAGACGACACAGCGAATTCTTGGAAGAATGGAGTAATTACTTGAAATCTGCGCCACCTGAATTGCGTGAGATCCTTGACCTTCAGCATCCTTGCAAGATTAATACAGGCGGTGTTTGAGTTGGCAATGAATGTCCTCTGGTAGTAAGATAAAGCGAGGCGCAATCTTGAAAAAAGTTTTGATGCTTGGCCCGGTTCCACCGCCCTTTGGTGGAATTGCCTCGGTTATGCAGACTATTATACATTCGGCTCTAGCAAAGGATTACTCTTTTGAGGTTTTTGAGAGAGAGCATAGCATTCCCTCGGAAGTCTCAGGGCCTGTGAAACGAAATATCTTCAGGGCCAAGCGTTTCATAAGGTTTTTTACAAAGCTGCGCCAGGGACATTATGATTTTGTTCACATGCACATACCTTTCGGTGATAGTTTTCCAGGGACCGTAATTTTTATGATAATTGCTTGGCTAGCCGGTACGAGAACTCTATTACATGTTCACGGGACAGACTGGGACACGTTCTATACGAGAGAACCGGCATGGCGGAAAGTTCTTTACAAAATAGGCCTTCGAATACCGAAGCTGATAATAGTGCTCTATGAGACTTGGCGCATCAACATAAACAGGCTGGCCCCAAACACCAATGTTGTGGCTCTAGCCAATTGCCTGGAAGATATTCATCCCCCTGAATCAACTTTGGTCCAAAGCATAAGACCTGAGTTGGGACTGGACCAAAACAATTTTGTCGTCCTTACAGTGGGGTTCGTGGGTTGGAGGAAAGGCCATCTCGACATTCTTGACGCAGTTCCTCAGGTTGTAAAAGAGAATCCGTCGGTAAGATTCATTTTTATAGGGGGTGAGGAATATCCTGGCGAGAGTGATCAAGTTATATCTCGAATCAAGAGTGAAAATCTGGATAATTGGGTTTTGGTCACCAGGGAGATGGAGAGGTCCAAGGTCCCGGCATATTTGGCCGCTGCTGATGTTTTTCTTCTTCCGTCGCGACGTGAAGGTATGCCAATTTCTATTTTGGAGGCAATGCGTGCCGGGCTTCCAGTAATAGTTTCTAATGTAGGCGCTATACCGGAAATGATTGAGGACTGGCAATCGGGACTACTGATCGAACCTGGCGCCTCTGACTCTATAGCTCAGGCGGTAATAAACCTTTCACGAGATGATGTTTTACGACAAGAGTTGGCCAAAAGCGCTCGAAACGTATTTGAAAAAAAATACGAAGTTCACGCATGTATCAGTGAACTTGCATCTATTTACAGTAAGATATGCGCAGACTAATAGGCGTAACATCCTAAAATTGCGATGCACATCAGCGCCAGGGACCACTTTTGAAAACTAGACACTCTGAGATCATCGTGACGACTAGTTAATCTTAACCTGACAACCGTGCACGATATATAATGTTTCAGTTCAATTTGGACAGGATCTGTGGGATAGAAAAAGCCAACCCAGCTTTATTTTCTTGATTTTTTCATTCCGCACAAACCCTCTATCTTTCTTTGGTGAGTGATGTCCCTAAAAACGGAGTAGATTCTTTTTGCTTTGTCAGATTTGTCGCAGTATTTTTCTAATACTTTGCATCCCAACTTACATGTAACGTCAGAGCAAAAAAAACGTAACCAGGTGGCGCATTCTATTTTTTCCAAAACCTCAATTTTTTTGTACCCTATTGACTCTTTAAAACGATCAAGAGCTGGCATGTCGTTGAACATGGGTCGTATTCCGTATGACACATGATCAATTTCCTGTCTCCTTATGACTTCACGGGTGGAGACGAACATTAAGGCGCTCATGACCTGATATTTTAGAAGATCTTGACGATTAAAAATAGCTTCTCCATAAAAACCTCCCCGATATGTAAAATTAACTCTGAAAGCCCCTAATTGCTCTCCAACAAAGGCCCCCCAGGCTTCAAACAAGGGATTTTCGGCGCTGGCTTCAAAATATTTCTTCCAACAAGCCAAGACGCGCTCATCAATATATCTTTTTTGTCTAAGGTATGTGTCTGAAACCAAATCTAATCCATGTTTAATCACGTAGCTGATAGGAATCCTTTCAACATGGCAAAATTTTAAAGACCGCCGAGTTTCCCTTCTTTTGTTCCCTAACAACGAATCGAGATCATAGTTCTTGTCTTCAACCAAATGGATATAGCTTGGTCTCCCGATTTGGTCGGAAGAAACTGTATATCTCAGGAACATACTACCACCAGCCCATAGTGAACTGCGGTCATGCGCCGATAGTTCTACCGGAGCTCTCAGTAATACAGGTTCAAAAAGTCTACACCCTCGTGAAGTCCATAGGCCGCTTTTCAGTAGAACGACGCGCCCGCCAATCCGTCGAAAAAAATCAGCAAGCTGATCATCCTCTGAAGTATTATCTAGCGCCTCATTTAATAGGGAAAATTCATTTACTCTAGCTACACACACCCCTCCAAATTGATCTATCTAACGGTAAGCTTTCTGAACCATTACGAATATCAAATGGCCTCTTCCACAAGTATAAATTTCGACGATTAATCAACAAGTATTTATCAGCACGAAAGAACCCAAAAGTGTTCAAATAAAATATCACTGTTGATGCGAATACTGCAACAATTTATGTTTCTTAAATTGGAGGAATGCCGGGAGACTCCTTTGATCAAGAAAGAAAAGCGGCTTGCATCTATTTTGACGATTGTTCACGTTGAGAAGCTTCCCCCCAAAAGCTCAGATGCGCATTGTTAATAAGAACAGTCCTTCAGATTGCAACTATGGCAAGATCGTTTGTGACCAAAACCGAATTACCATGTGTCCGCGATGTGGATGTCAATTGAAATTCCAAGGGATTCCAGGAGCCTTGACAGAAGACCTTCTTATGAGAAGTTTACTGGAGCAATCTATCCAAACAGAGGGCAGCAGCACGAAGAAGTGGCTTCCACTTAGAACTCGCACTCAAATATCTGAAACCATAAGACTATCACTTGACGTTTGTGGGCGCGCTGCTCTACAGTGACAATGGGCAAGCAGGAAAACCTGATAACCAAAAAATGTTCATAACACGAAAGAATGTCTCATGCTTTCATCGGAACTTTCTCAAATAAGAAATTACGACCTTGATGATGACCGTCTCGAAGATTTCCTACGAGAAATTGGTTCTAGGCCAATCAGATCAAAAACAGGCATCTGGCAATCCCGAGGAGCAAGGTTCTATTTTCCCGTTAAGGTGAGTGGTCCCATGGAGATGTCAGAGCGGGATATCAATGAACTTTGGGATAAAGGAAGTTTTTTTATTAGATATCCGGTTCATGCTGACTCCATTGGCACCCCGAGTTTTGTGCACCTACTTGATGACAAGAACTATGATTTAGACAAACTAACCTCTCATTATCGGAGGAGGGATATTCGTCGCTCTCTTAAATTGTGCGTTGTAGAGCAAATACCAGTGAGGGAGATCCTGAAAAACGGCTTGGACCTTATTCCAGACACCATGTTACGCCAAGGACGTCAGTGGGAACCCAAGATTACCGAAGAGTGGAAACGGTTTTTCGAGGTAGCGTCCCAAAATCCTTTGTTCGAAGCGTGGGCTGCTTTTGAAGGAAATCGTCTAGGAGCTTACCGAGTTGACATGACCTATAGGGGGGGGTGTTTCGCTCAAGTTATTTTCAATCGATCAGACTCACTAAGATTCCATGTCATGGATGCTCTAACTTACGTTTCATCCAGAGAAATAATTCGACGACCCGAAATCGATTTCATTTCTCTAGGCGTTCGATGGAGGCTTGCCAATGTGCCGTCTCTGTACAGATTTAAGGAATCTATGGGCTTCACGAGGATAGACTTTAGAGAAAGAATAGAGGTCTGCCCCAAACTGAAACTGTTTTTTCAGAGTAATCACGTTTGCCGGTTAGTGGGAAAGTTAGCTAGAAAACGGTTTAATAAGTCAAACTTTGCCAGGATGATGTGTTGGGCAATTGATCAACTCCTAGAACAGAGAACCGTGAAACATCTATGAAGACAGTGCAAAAGTAACTGGCGGTGTATTATTGATCTCAATTCAGAATGTTCTCATTGAAATGAAGAGTTGCAAGCATAGAAAAACTGGCGTTTGTTTACAGAGCAATGTATACAAACAACTAGACTTTCTTGCGTTAGAAATAAGATGTTCTATTATAATGGCCAGTTCTGTGCGGCGAAATCGTGACTATAGACCAACTTGATCTAAACAAACAAAATGATTTTGAGGATAAGAGCCTTACTGATTTTCTGTTAAAAACAGGCGCTCGTGTAATTCCATTGGCAACAGGTCTCTGGTATTCAAGAGGTATCCGCGTAGTTGAACCTGTAACAATGAAAGGTCCTACTGACATTTCGGATACATCAAGGCAGAGATTGTGGGATGGTGGCGCACTGTTCCTGCGATATCCCGTTTCGGTAGGCAGTGGCTATGCGCCAAGCTATATTTTCATCGTAGATGACAAAAATTATGACCTTGATTTCTTGCGCGGCAACCAGAGAAAAGAAACGCGCCGAGCTTTGAGACTTTGTGACGTTCGTAGAATTGAAATCGGATATTTGCTTAAACATGGCATTGAACTAATAATTGATACCTATCATAGACAAAGAAGGTATCTTGATGATGCAATTCTGGACAGGTGGAAAAAAAACCTGGAATTGTCGGCTAATAACCCTCTGTTCGAGGCTTGGGGCGCATTCGTAGGTAAACAATTGGGGGCGTTCCGCGTTGATTTTACTTATCGGGGAGGATTCTATGGCGATATATTATTTAATCATGCCAGTTTGTTAAAATATCAAGTTATGAACGCCCTGATATTTGTTTCCACTCGAGAGGTTATCAGGAGGCCAAATGTAGATTGTGTATCGTACGGAATTCGAGCGACTTTTGGAGAGTCAGCGTCTCTCCTCCGATTCAAGGAGTCCATGGGTTACAACAAAATCAATGTCGAGGAAAGGGTAGATGTCAATCCCAAGACCAGACTCCTGAGCAGATTCGACCTACTCGACAAAATGGCCAAACGAGTCTGTTCACTTTTTGTTCACAATTCGGACAAAGCCAAGCGCTTTTGCGCATTGTTGGATTTGCTGAGAGAACAGCACAAGTCATGAATATCTTCCTCCAACACAGGTAACTTTTCACGCCTATGAGGTGACAATTTTTTGAAAATTTCAATCCTGTTGGTGGTTTCTTTTTCAATCCTAATGATGTCGTTCACTCACGCAACAGTATACCATGTGGACATAAATTTAGGGGATGATTCTTACCCAGGGACATTGGAACAGCCTTTCAAGACGATAAAGCACGGCTCGAATGTTCTTGAACCCGGCGACAAACTTCTAATTCATGAAGGGGTCTACCATGAACAAATAATAGGAGGTAAATCGGGACTTCCCGATAGACCTATAATTTATGAGGGTGTGAATCGCGACAGAGTAATTTTGAGGGGGTCCGTAACTGTTAAGGATTGGAAAAAAGTTGGCAACATGTGGATTAAGGTAGGGCTAAGGCCTATCACTAGAATAAATGCTTTTGTGATGGTTGATGAAAAACACAAACTGAAACAGGTTGAACGCCCACAAGAAATTCAAGAGAATACCTTTTGTCTCGATCTCAATAACGTCTACTACATAAGGTTGTCTGGAGACGCCAATCCTAATGATGACCACCTCATTGACGTGTACGAACTTGATCTGGCGTTCAACGCCGGTCTCCGCTGGGGAGGAACTGCAAAGAAGCATATTGTATTGAGGAATATGACATTAGAAAAATATGGGGCCATGGGTGTTTCGGCCGCCCCTGACCAGCATCAAGAAAATTCCCACTGGGAACTTGACAACCTTAAAGTTCAGTACAATCAGGAATGCGGCGTCTTTTCCGCTTTAGACGACTGGTTCATTCACAATTGTTTGTTTTTGCGTAATCGGTGTCACGGTTGTCAGATCAACGGGGCAAGAGTGAAATTTATCAACAATGCGTCCGATGAAAATGAATGGTTTGGACAATCCGAGTATGGAGGAATGGGTTTGCTCATTGGCCCCGATGACCAGGCACATTCCTGTGAAGTTCGTGGAAACGCCTTTAAGGACAATGGATATTCTAATGGATATGGCTGTGCGATCTATTTGGAGGGTCGTTCAAAAAGAAATGTCGTGGAAAAAAATTTTATAGAAGGCAGTACCCATGCTGGTATCGGGTTTTATGGCTCATCCTTCAACAGAGTAATCAACAATGTCCTCATTGACATAGCCCCAAAGAACTTTTGGCGTCTGACTGCGGCTTTTGTGATTAGTCACAGTCTAGAAGGCGCTCCAACTCAGTCAGTAGGAAACTTGATCGCATTTAACACCGTGTGGCAGTGCGCTGCTCCTGTTGCGGTTGCGGAGCCAAGTCAACCTGTAAAACCTGATGAATTAAATCTGTTCGTGAATAATCTTTTCTCCACATGCCGGGGTATGCTGTTGAAACCACAAGCCATAGTAGCCACTTTTGAGAAAAACGCATGGTTTGTCTGCCCTCAATCAGACAATCAGCTAACCTCAAATTTAAGGCAATCCGCACAAGGTTTCCTTGAGAAAAGTCTAGCGCTAGGAATCGACAGACTAGACGTTGATCCGTTGGTGGGGGTTGATCCCAAACTTAGAAATGTGGCACAGAATGATTTTGTTCCTTTACCAACTTCACCTCTAATTAACGCAGCAAAGCCCATTGATTATGTGGTCGATGATTTTCGTGGCACACCTAGACCTCAAGGGCCATCGCCTGACATTGGGGCTTTTGAAATGACCATAGACAAAACGCAGTATCAAAAAGCGCCTTAAGGCGCTGCAGATTTTGCTTGAAATGGCTGATCACTCCAGGTTATGAAGAATTTGATAGGACTAACTATAGCAGTGTGTCGTACATGAAAAAAATCCTCATTATTTCTGTTTTGTTGATGTTAATTGTGGTATCCGGGGTTTATGGTCAGGAAGTTGCTTATATTGACGCCTTGCGTCCCATAGATGAAAAGGACATTACTGAAAGCACCCATTTTCGTCTGGTACGTAACATTACCTATCCTGAGATGTACTGGGTAGCGAGGATAGAAGATAACAAAACCGTGGGTTATGCCCGGTGGGATAAAATTAACAGGCGTTACACCATATTTAATCTTCATAATGAGTACCGAGGATTTATGCAAGCTACAATTGGCCAACAATTTATCAAACATGAAAGGGTGGACATCTGGTATGAAGATTATAGGCAATACCTTTTCTACTTTAAAGATAGTGTTTATAGAGGCGTTTTCATAGCCGCTTTGGGAGGCAGACCTTACACCGAAAATTTGAAATATAGAGAACTTGGAGGAGGTCTTGATCTCTATTCTTTTGGCAACATCCCTCTCCAACCACCACAATTGTCGCTCGGAATAAATGTGGTTCAGCGACCTTTGGGTATAGACATCTCTGTTGTTTATCGTATCCCCACCGGGAAGTAACCTATTAGCAATGTATTTTGAGGATGAATGTCTATTGAATCCCGTAAACGCTTGCTCAAGAATACGGTTTTCTTGTCTATTCCGAGCGCTCTTAATCCATTTTTCTCTCTAGTCCTAGTGTATGTCATATCGAGAAGGTTGGGTGTGGAAGGAATGGGGCAATATTCCTTATTATATTCCTACTTGAATATCTTTACAACTGTCGCGTCATTAGGGTTGGGTAGCCTTATAGTTCGAGAGGTCGCGCGGAGACCCAATGATATCCATGCGCTGACATGTAATTCTCTCTTCTTTGGTCTTGTTTCCAGCGGCCTTGCCATGATCTTGATGGATTTCGGCGTCACATTCCTGCGTTATGACAATGAATTACAATTGGCTTTTTTTGTAGGATCCGTCTCTCTCATTCCAGGTAGTTGTTCGCGGTTTTTGGAATCAACGTTTAGAGCCGTAGAAAAGTCCGAATTCATCGCTATTGGCCAATTTCTCGAAAATGTCTCAAAAGTGATTTTGTGTGTTGCTGTGGTTTTGACTGGATACGGAATTGTAGCCATATCGGCTATGACAGTCCTAACAAAGTTCTTTGCGCTTGGTTTGTTACTTTTTTTCTATTTGAAGGTTATAGGCGTTTTTTCCGTGAGACTAAGAAAAGATGTCTGGACAATGTTGATGAAAGAATCACCAACGTTCATAGGAATTGCTATTTTCTCCACTATACAGCTAAATGTAGACACTATTTTACTTTCGAAACTCGCTAGCGTTTCTTCAGTCGGGATTTACGGAGCAGCAACCAGAATCAACCAAATGTGCATTATTCTTCCCACAGCATTTTCTATGGCAATATTGCCGACTCTGTCTCGACATTTCGGTTACGGCTCAGAAAACCTACGTGAGAAAACTGAACTTTGCATTCGCTATATCCTTATCGTTTGTTTGCCTATGACTTTAGGATTAATTCTTCTAGCGGATAAAATCATTTTTCTAATCTACGGCCAAAAATTTGCTCAGTCGGTTTTCATTCTCCAACTTATGGCGCCTTATTTGATCCCATACAGCCTTGTATTAATCCTTGCGCCAACTCTTATCGCGGCTAACTATCAAAGCCTTGATTTAAAAATTAATATGGTGGCGGCCTTTATGGTTACTGTTCTCGGGTATGTTCTAATCAAGCCTTTCGCTGAAATAGGGGCAGTAATAGCAAGTTTGATCACTATTATAGCGTTCTTAATTCTCCAGCTCGTGTTTATTGCCAAAAATCTATTCCCACTGCGCCTGATCCAACATATAAAAAAGCCTATTTTAGCAACATTGGGAATGGCTATTGTGACCTATTTTTTTCGTGATAGTAATCTTTTTTTTAATATCTTGATTTCGGCAATAGTTTATTTCGCTCTTGTGTTTCTATTGAAGGGAATATATCCTGAAGAAATAGATATGATCAAAAGTTTCATTAAACGATCATGCAATTTCATGAAGCTATACTGAAGGGTCATTCATTAAACAAACGTCAAACGATTTCACAACTCATTTTTGTTGAGATTAAATTGAACAAGACCGCTCTAATTATTTCCGGTTCTGAATATGATTCCGCTTATCAGTATAGGGTCAAGAAATTTGCTGAACTTTTGGAAGAACACGCTTTCCGATGCGAATTTTTTTACATTCAGAAAACTCTACCTATCCGTAAAGTTACAACGTCGCCACTTTTTATGCCTCTCTTCCTGGGCCAGCTTCGGAAATACAGATTCATATACTGTGGAGCCCCATTCGTTGGACAGGCCCTTTATTTTTGTCACAAGCTACTGCCGGGTGTTGTTGCCCTTGACATGCACGGGGATGACATAGGTCAGTCGGCCCAAGCTAATCAGCTTCACACGGGAGACCTGGCTTCCGGTCCTTCTCTTAGGGTTAAATTACAGTATTCGATGGCATTACATTCGGCGGATTATATCCTGACCCAATCGGAATGGCACAAATCTGATCTGATTAAGGCCAGCGTAAAACCTGACCGAATTAGTGTCGTCAGAAACGGTGTAGATCTGGAGTTGTTTCAACCTTTGTTGCCAGCTGAAAATCCTCAATTTACATTTGGTTATGCGGGTGAGTTCCAAACCTGGCAGGGAATTTATGACCTAGCCTCGGCTTTTGAAAAAGTCTCCAATCCAGAAATCTCGATGTTGATGATTGGTTTTAGAGAGTATGATCGTGAAATCAAGAAGATCTTTCAAGAAAAGTTCGGACCGAGAGTCAAACTAGTTGATAGGACGGATCAAAAAACCATGCTCAATCTGTTAAGCGCAACATCCGTTTTGATTTCGCCAAGGCCGAATCATATAGCCTCCAGGGCTGCGTTTCCTGTCAAGTTTGCAGAATACGCTGCTCTTGGGCGACCGATTCTTGTGAATGATGTTGATGAAACTGCTGATTTCATCCGAAAATATGATTGCGGGTTTGTCTCTTCACCACCAAACCCTGAAAATCTGGCCAGGACAATGGAGATTGCGGCATCCACTTCACCTGTGACGTTAATTAAAATGGGTGCTAGATCGAGAAAGATGGCTGAAGAGAATTTTTCATGGCCAAAGATAGGAGACGATTACGCCGCCCTGGTTAGCAGCCTGATAGAAAAACCCATGTTAGAGAAACTCAAGAAAACTGGTATTTGGGAAAAGAGATCCTGGATTTAAAAAACTAAAACCGGAAGCTTTCAAAGAAAACTCCCGGTCGTTGTTTCTAATGTTTCTTGTTCCCAAATGCAAGCCAAAAAACTAATGTATACTACGGACACTGGAAATAGCTTACTGGTCTTGTGGAAATGGACGATGCGTTAATTGGTCCTCGAAAACAGGGACCTCCTGGTAGCGGAGCCAGGGCGAAATCTAAGTTGTGATTGCCGTTGAAGGCCGAGACAAGCATGCGGGATTCGCTGAGAAGGAGCGTGTTCCATCCATTGACAGCGATCAGATCTTTCCAATCGTACGGTTACGGCATGCCTAACAACTTTGGGCTAAAGGCATGATCCAATAAATTAATATACCATGAGCCACTTGAGAATGAACCTCCGAGTTCGACTGTCCCAAACCGATACCATTGCATAATTTTGAAAGGTACAAAACAGTAAGGCAAGAAATATGGTTTTTAAAATCAAGAAAGTTATTAAGAAATTTCCAGCTATAGAAAACATCTTAAAAGATATTAGGAATATAGCGAAACATAAATTGTTCGGGCTCCGTATAAAACAGATTCTAAAAAGACAAAATATATTCATAGAGCTTGGCGCTGGGGATAAAAAGGGAGAAAATGAATGGATTACGATAGATCAGACAAAGGATTGCGATATTTATTGGGATCTAAGAAAAGGACTACCTTTTCCCAACGAGAGTATTGCAAAGATATATTCATCTCATTTTTGGGAACATCTTTCTTTTAAAGAGAGTCAGATGCTTCTGAATGATTGTCGCAGAGTACTCGCTCCGGGTGGAATCTTTTCCATTTGTGTTCCGAACGCAAGAATATATATTGAAGCCTATTTAGAAGCTGACTCCGTAGATAGAAAATATTTATTTCAGTACAAAAAGGCATATAATGAAACAACAAAAATAGACTATGTAAATTATATGGCCTATATGAATGGCGATCACAAGTATATGTTTGATGAAGAAAATCTTATTTATATACTGCAGGAAGCGGGGTTTAGAAATGTTCATTTAAGGGGATTCAACCCCAATCTGGATCTAGACTGGAGAGATTTTGAATCAATATATGCGGAAGCTGAGAAATAGTTACGCCGTCTGACAAGGAACTCCACGATAACATCTTTTTTGGCGCTTCAGGTGGTGTCTATCACAAGAAATCTATTCTCCCTACACCTCGTCCAACTTATAAAAAGACCTCTTTTAGCAACTCTGGGAATGGCTATGGTGACTTACTTTTTTAGTGATAATAATATAATTTTTAATGTCTTGATTTCGGCGATAGTTTATTTCGTTTGTTCTGATTCTTTTGAAAGTGATGAGTACAAAGGTGAATGGGATCTTGTTTGTATAGCCTTTAACCTAAAAAGGCTCCAATCCAGAAATCTCGATATTGATGATGGGTTTTAGAAAGTATGACCGTGAAATCAAGAAGATCTTTCAAGAAAAGTTTGGGCCTAGAGTTAAACTGGTTGATCGAACGGATCGAAAAACCATGCTTAATTTGTTAAGTTTGTCATCTATCCTGATTTCACCAAGGCCGAATCATATTGCTTCCAGAGCAGCCTTCCCAGTCAAGTTTGCAGAGTACGCGGCGTTAGGGAAACCTATCCTTGTAAACGAAGTTGATGAAACAGCGGATTTTGTTCGGAATTACGATTGTGGATTCGTGTCGGCCCCTCAAATGTGCAAGATCTCGCCCACACTATGGAACAAGCGGCTTCAACTTCAAAGAAAACCCTGGTGCAAATGGGGCTAAGATCGTGGAAGATGGCTGAAGAAAATTTTTCGTGGCCAAAGATAGGGGATTATTATTCGGCCCTGGTTAGGAGCCTGATAGAAAAACCCAAGTCAGAAGAGCTGAAGAAAACAGGCATTTGTGGATAACGATCCTGAAGATCTGAAATTAAAACCGGGAGCTTTCAAAGAAAACTCCCGGTCATTTTGTTCTATTGATAATCGGTTATAGGCTTACATACCAGTCCAATGTTTCTTGTTCCCAAATGCAAGCCACAATACTGCCGTTCCTACGGATACTAGAAATAGTATCTCCATTTCCCTCACCTCCACAACAGCACAAAATATACGCAGCTTTAAATTTATGTCAATAGGAAAATCGGCGCGTTTTCAGAAACTTACAAATTTTCTACAACTGTCCGCCCATGGATTTCGAGTAACCCGTCAACTCAACGTACCCTGTCCCTTGAACTGCCTCTCCGTCGAATGTGCCTTTGGCTACTACAGAGCCTTCCCAGTAACTCGTCTGTGTGCTCTTTAGGTTTGACAGTTCCTGGTCTTTAATTGCGGGAGTAACGACAATACGAAGTTTTTTCTCAGGGATCTCGATGGTCCATTCATTGGGATATTTTGCTTTGGTGCGAGGACTTACCCACGATCCACCGGCCTCTATACTCACTGAAGATCCCGATAGATGGGCCGATTTACCCGACTGATCCACAAAAGTAGCAAAAGGCTTCTCATGGGTCCCGTCGCTTCGGCGCAAGTAAAACGCCACGAGTTCAGTTCCATTGTCGAATTGAAGGCTGAACCAATCCCAACCGACCTGGTCTTGATTCAGGATGGACGATCCAAATTCATGATCCATCCACATGGAACCTGTGACTTCGTATCTGGACCCGTTGAAAACCAACGCGCCCTCGGCCTTTAACCGTGTAAAAGAATAATAATAGGAGGCCTGATCTGGATCATTGCCTTTAACGCTGAAGCCGTTCTCTCCGTGCAATATTATTGGTTTTTCAGGTGTCAAAGACAGGTCTATCTCGTATGGGCCATCAATCGCTTTTAAAGTTATGGTTTCTCCTTCCATGGATGCGCGCCAGTCCTTGAGGCGGACGTCGAGATGATCATTTGCGGCTCCCGCTAATCCTGGTCCTTCCCTTGAAATGATTTCGGAGTGAAAAAATTTTCCGCCGGTAATGTCAGTGATAGCGAAATGTCCCGGGTAAAGGTCTCGAATCAACCACTTTGAGCTACCTTTTGCGCTTTTATCGAACAAGCTTCTTCTAAAAAACGTTAGTTGAGTTCCCCATTTGCGGTCTTCCGACTTTAGGTTTCCGGTAAAATACCACCATTCGGTCTCAAATCCGGGGTGTTTGCCGTGGTCCTGGGGAAAAGAGAGGATCGGCCCTTCTTTGGCTTTTTCAAACTCCCCCCCATATAATGATGGCACAGCGAATATGACCGGTAGGGCAAATAGTATCAATGAGCTGATGAATCTGAAACCATGTTTCATATTGATCTCCGATGAAACAGTTTAAGCGTTTGGGCTGACTAATCACGATAGGATATTCTCGAGTCTGGAGATTTCCACTGTTGTGTTTCCGTGAAAACTTGACCTATTAGTTTTGCGCGTTTATTCAATGATATGGACTCACCGTTTGTAAAGGAGTTTTTATGCGAAAAATCTTTCCGGTGCATAAATTCAGTAAATTTATGCCGTTGAATTTGTTTAATTCCGTAATTGTATCGGCGCTGTGCGTTCTGATCTGTTTATTCACTATTAATTCATACGCCCAACCGTCAAACGGGAAAGGCGCAAAAGATTTACAGGAATCCTTCAGGGCCGTGGCGAAGAATGTTCGGCCCGCTGTTGTTAACATATCATCAGTAAAAACCGTCAGGTCTCAAAACCCAATGTATGAAATGGACCCATCCTTTGAAAACCACCCGTTCCGGGAATTTTTTGGCGATGATTTTTTTAGGCGATTCTTTGGTCCTCAAATGGGGCAGCCGGGAGCTAAACAACAAGGATTAGGGTCGGGATTTATTTATGACCGTCGGGGTTATGTACTGACCAACCGACATGTGGTAAATGGCGCAGATCAAATAACTGTGACTCTGGATGGAAAGAAGAAATACAAAGCCCACCTGGTAGCGTCGGATTCAAAGACAGATATTGCTATATTGAAGATAGATGGGAACGATTTTCCGCATGCGGCGCTTGGTAATTCATCATCCCTTGAGGTTGGGGATTGGGTCCTCGCAATAGGAAACCCGTTTGGTTTAACGCAAACCATAACGGCTGGAATAGTCAGCGCAAAAGGTCGATCGGATATGGGAATTCTGGATTATGAAGATTTCATCCAGACCGACGCCGCGATCAACCCCGGAAACTCGGGAGGCCCATTGGTAAACATTGACGGACAGGTTATAGGAATGAACACCGCTATTCTGTCCCGTAGTGGTGGATACATGGGAATAGGTTTTGCCATACCGGTAAATGTTATAAAACAGGTTGTCAACAGGATCATGTCAAAACGCGCTGACCAAGGCGACCAAAAGGCTAAGTCTCCTAAAAACTCTCGTCCATCTGAGAGGTTAAACGAAAATCCTGATAAATTTGACCGCGGTTTTCCGCCGCTTCCCGGGAGTAGGCACGGAATTTAGAGTCTAATAAAGGATTAAATTTTCATGAGAAACGATGGTATTTGAAGTTCGAGAAAATTTTTAAAGAATTTTATTGATAAAATGTTATTTTATTTTTCAAATTGTTTCAATTATTTAGTATAATTCAAAGTATTATTCCCGTGGAGGATTTTATGAATAAGTACTGGGGGCATGCTCTTTTTGGCGCCATTGTTTTTTTGTTCTGTATCTCCGTAACAACAATTTGTTTTGCCGGTCCAAAAGCGCCGGAGGGATATCGCAACGTTAAACTAGGCATGACCAAGCCTCAAATTATAGATATTCTAAAAAAAGAACCCGGGAATGACTCTTTTGAAGAAATGGGAGATGAGATTGGGGAAATAATCAGGAACGACAATCTCTTCCGATTTGCAATTTACAAATTTGATTCTCAAGGCCAGTTGGTCGAGATCAGTCTTCAGATGCGGGAAATATTAGGGCGGGACAAAGTCCTGGAACTGTTTAACGCGCAGCACGGACTAAATATTGAACCTTCCAAGAAGTTTGTTGAGTCTAACCGGACTGTTGAAGTTCAGGACAACAAAATTGTAATAAAATTTGCTTCAAACAATCGCAGTCATTCCGCGAAAAGCAACCAATAGCGACTATTTTCGGCCTGTCCTGTTCGCTTGTTTTGTTTATACAAATTAGCTTGTAACTTCTTTTGAACTCTCGATAGCCACGGATATCGCCTCAATATATGGCTTCAAGTCCTGCATGTCGCTGAGGATGCGCCTCGCTTCGCGGTGTTGGTAAACCGTGCCCATAATTATCATGTCTGTTGTGACACAGTCCTCTTCATAATAAGCCTGACGGCTTATCGCTGCTTCCGCCCCAATTTCGTTGTAGACCTTTTTTATCGATTTAGCGTCTTTACCCAGTATCTGAAGCATGATCAGGTTAATGTGAATTGCCCTGGAAGCCATCAATTCGCTATTGTTGGAACCTATGGAATCAATAGCTTCCGTAGCGCTCTTTACGGACTCAAGATCTAATTTCTTTGCAATCATTGGCCTAACCCGTGAACTTGATGAAAGATGTTTCTAATTATACATGCAATTCTAATTCCTTGTCTTGGACTTGTGATGATCTTCGGCTAGGATTACTATAAAAACTAGTCTCACTTTTTGTACGCACAGGTCAAAGTTTCTTGATTAGAATTGTCGAAATAATTAGAGTCATAAATTTGGATAGTGTCATTTTAGGAAACGCCCCGGAGGTTAGTAATGGGTGAGTTTAAAATTAACAAGTCTTTCGCTGAAATCAATAAAAAGATTCGAGATGGCTCCGTAGTAGTATTGACAGCGGCGGAAATGATAGAGGCAACCAAGGATTTGGGACCTGTCGAAGCCGCGCGCAAAGTGGATGTAGTAACTACAGGGACCTTCGGGATAATGTGCTCTTCTGGGGCAATTTTAAATTTTGGCCATGCCAAGCCTCGCATAAAGGCGAACAAGGTTTATTTGAACGGCGTAGAGGCTTACGCTGGACTGGCAGCGGTAGATTGCTACGTCGGCGCGGCGCAGACCAGTGAGGATGATCCTTTGAACAAGGTCTTTCCCGGAAGATTTCGCTATGGGGGCGGCCATGTAATTGAAGATCTGGTCTCAGGTAAAACAATCAGGCTTGAAGCATTTGCTTATGGAACAGACTGTTACCCAAATCGCCAGCACGAATCAGAAATGTCCTTGAAGGATTTTCCGGACGCATGGCTCCTTAATCCCCGCAACGGGTATCAGAATTACAATTGCGCTATCAATCTGTCGAATAAAACAATTTACACTTACATGGGAATTCTGAGACCAGATGGCGCTAACGCAAACTATTCGACGTCAGGACAACTAAGCCCTTTATTGAATGATCCTTATTACAGGACTATCGGGCTAGGCACTCGCATTTTCCTGGGTGGCGGAATCGGATACGTAATCGGAAATGGCACGCAGCACGCCCCCAACGTAAAAAGATCAGAAAACGGGGTAGTGATGGGAGGAGCTGGGACTCTGTCGGTTAAGGGAGATTTGAAACACATGTCTCCGAAATTTCTTAGAGGCGCTTCCCTAACCGGTTATGGGTGTTCACTAAAGGTAGGAATAGGAGTGCCCATACCTGTATTGAACGAAGAAATGGCCATGTTCACATCTGTTTCAGACGAAGACATATTTGCTCCGATTGTTGACTATGGCTATGACTATCCTGAAGGAGAGGGAAAGCCGCTTGGATATGTCACTTACGCTCAATTGAAGACAGGAGAAATGACGTTCGACGGAAAAAAAGTCACTACCGCTCCGCTTGCCAGTTATTCAATCGCCCTGGAAATTGCGACCACACTCAAAGAGTGGATCAAAACAGGCTCGTTTACCTTGGGTGAGCCGCAGGAAATATTGCCCAGCATTCCTTTTGGCGGTTTTACGAATTTCTGATGACTCATTGTAATGACATCATTATCTGTCAACCCAGAACCTACAGGTCACCCGAAGATAGAGATGGTTTCACAACGTTCAGAGTAGTTGTAGAGACTTCGGATCTTTTCATCATGGCCCTTAAGGATCTCTCGGATCAGGCTAGGGCCTCAACGGTTGAATGTCGGGCTCAAATAGAAGACGCCATTCGTAGGAGGCCGGAATTCCTGACAAGTTATAAGCCACTAAAACCAGATGAGATGGACTCTCCAGTAGTCCTGCGGATGATTAACGCAGCGAGAAAAGTCGGCGTAGGACCAATGGCTTCAGTGGCGGGCGCCGTAGCCGAATTCGTAGGCCGGAGCCTCTTGAGGCTGTCTGATGAGGTTATTGTTGAAAATGGAGGAGATGTCTTTATCCATGTCAAAAGAGGGGTCACTGTAGGTGTTTTTGCCGGGACTTCTTTTTTTACCGGCAAAATTGGAATTAAAATCGGTCCAACATCTTTGCCAGTAGGTGTATGCACGTCTTCAGCCAAGGTGGGTCCATCTACAAGCCTTGGAAGGGCGGAAGCCGCTACGGTTGTATCTTTTGATTCCAGTCTTGCAGACGCCGTGGCCACTGGTTTGGGTAACCGGGTCATGAAGAATAGTGATCTAGAGCCCGCTGTTTCGTGGGCCACGAACATAGATGGAGTCTTGGGAGCTCTCGCAATTATGGAAGACAAGATGGCCATTTCGGGAGACATCGAACTGACTCCAATAAATGAGACTTGATTGTAAACGCTTGTCGTGAAGTCTCAAATAGAGAGGATTTAAAATGGCTTCAAAAAATGTTCTATTAATATTTAAGTCTAATATAATGTATAAGCCTGTAATATATAGGCTTGCGCGTGATTTTGACCTGGTCTTTAATATCCTGGAGGCTAAAATACTGCCTCGCAGAGAGGGCAGAATATTACTGGAACTTAGAGGGTCTGAAGACGTCATTGAAAAAGGAATCAGATTCCTCCAAGAACACCGGGTTCTGGTCGAGCTCTTAGCTGACAAAGTCTGGAGAGAAGAAGAAAAATGTGTTCACTGCGGGGCTTGTACTGGGCTTTGCCCTACAGGAGCGCTTAGCATAGCGCGTCCTGAGATGAAGGTTTCTTTCGACGTGGAGAAATGCGTAGCGTGCGGCATGTGTGGCCTCGTCTGTCCATTCGGTGCGATGAAGGATGTAACTCTTTTTGATCCATTCGCTGAAGGCAGGCCGGGTAACCAGTAACAGTCTCTCATTGATAAAAAGGGAAAACCTCACTAGAAAATCATTTTTGGCGAGGGGCTTTCGCTGCCGCAAAGCTACGCAGACAAATCACCCTTAACCAGGGACGATCAACTATCCTCGCTGACGGAATTATCATAACGGCGGATTTTTAGGCATGAATTGTGATTGACCTACCAGTTTTAAATAAATATTCTTTTAAAAAGAATAGGGAGCGGCAACATGTCAAACGACCCTAATGTTCAAAAGATTTTTGAATACGCTTTGAATCAGGAGAGGACAGGGATGAGTTTCTTTCAGAACTCAATCGATCGTATGGGGATAGGCTCTGCGGTGACGGCGTTGAGAAAATTGGTGGAAGAAGAAAAGAAACACATTCTGTTTATTGAGAGCATACTCAGAGATATCGGTCAGGGCAAAGAAATCGACTTGACCATAGCCGAAGATCCAAACCTGGTACCCACAGACTACTTCGACGCGCGGGCCCGTAGTGAATTCCTGGAGCAGTGTGTCCAGGGGTCGATGGTCCCGGACGTTACGGTGTTCAACACAGCCTGGTTGATAGAAAAAGATTTAAGCGATTTCTACTCCGCCATGGCCGAAAAAACTCAGGGTGCGGCCTCAAGCGCTTTAACCATGCTTTCAAAGTGGGAAAAAGAACACGAGAAATTTTTTCGAAATTATCGAGATAAGTTATCAGAAGTATATGCCCAGATGCCTTGGGGTGGGTGACATAATTCAATTTCGACAATAACGGCATGGGAAAACTTAGGATGTTATTGACCGCCGCCGATTACCACGACCTCACGAGCTATGATCGTAACAGGATGAGTAGCCATTCCCTTGACTGGTCAAACCAGCCTGTAACATTCAAGACTTATCATGAGCTCAAACACATAGAGCTAGCCGGAAACGAAAGAGACTCGTCATCGCAAAATCTTGACGAACTTCTTCACACCAAAGCGGCCTTAACGCCAGTTTCGATGAATTTTGACACCCTGATTCGTGTACTGAAGCTCAGCCACTGTCTGACTCGAAAGGAAAGAGTTGCTGGTGGTTATTTCTATTTTAGAAATGTCGCCTCAGCGGGAGCATTGTACCCTTCAGAAATGTATTTCTGCTCCAGTGGGACAGAAGGCCTTGAACAGGGATTGTATCATCATTCACCAGCCACTCAGTCCATTGTAATGTTAAGGGACGGTAACTGTCTCGAGCCTTTGCTGCACTCAATCAATTACCAAGCTCACAAATCCATAAGAATGGTGTTCTTGTTCACCGCCATTTTTTTCAGAAGCTCGTGGAAATATAGAGACAGGGCGTTTCGCTATCATCTGCTTGATACCGGACATCTGATTGAAAATCTTACTCTTGCGCTGAAATCTGAGAAATTAAGCTTTGAAATTTCTTACGATTTCGATGATGCGCGGATTAATGAATTAATTGGTGTAGATACAAATAGGGAAGCTTGCCTAGCGGCTGTGGGCATCCTCTTACAGGAGGACTCGACTAAAATAGAACCGGGCAAGGACATTTCACCGATCGTGGATTTGAAAAGTTTCAGCAAATGTTCGAGTAATGAAATTCGCTATCCGGCCATTAATGAAATCTACTCAATAACCTCAAAAACCTCTAAATTTGGTCCGACACCCAGTATTCAAAATCAGGTTTCAGTGGTTGACTCAGACATGGGGTTGGTTAAGCTACCCAGCGTCGAAAATGCGCCGGAGGCCATAACATTCGCCGAAGCTCTCTTCCAAAGGCGATCCAGACGTAACTTCGTGAGAAAACCTATACCCTTGGGGATTTTCTCGTGGCTGATGGGACTTCTAAATCTTGGCGATTCATTTGGAGAGACCCCACACTGGCAAGGTTGTGTGTCAGTTGGTGTTTTGATTGGGGATGTTGAAACGATTGATCCCGGATTTTATCTGTTCCAAGGCGGCCAGCATGCTTTGAGTCTTATTCGTCCTGGGTTGCTGATTGAGGAAATGGCTCATATATGTCTTGATCAGGAGTGGTTGGGTAGATGTTCTTTACATTTTCTTTTTCTGAGCAACCTCGAAGCCACAGAGAACAAATGGGGGTCGCGTGGTTATCGCTACGCAATGTTGGAAGCTGGCCGTCTTGGGCAGCGTTTGTACTTGGCCGCAGAGTCAATAAAATATGGCTGCTGCGGAATAGGGGCTTTTTATGACAAGGAAGCCAAGAGCCTCCTTAGTTTGCGATCAGGGTCCAGTATGCTTTATCTTGTGGCTTTGGGGCCTTTAAAGAAAGCATTCGTCTTAGAAACACACACTTCTTAAAGATCTTCTTAGGCGCTTGCGTAGAATTGGCGGATAATCTCTACAACAAGATTCATCTGTTCATCAGTCAACCCCGGGAAGATAGGTAACGCCAGAGTTTGTTCGGCGGCTTTTTCACTCTCCGGTAGATCTCCTCTTTTCAATCCTGATTCCTTAAAGCATTCCTGGAGATGAAGGGGAAGGGGATAATATATTGCGGTTCCTATGCCATGGTCACCCATGTATTGCTGTAACGCGTCTCGGTTAACAGCTCTTATTACAAATTGATTGTAGACGTGAAAATTCTCCGGGACTTCAACCGGAAGTTGAATGTACCCTTGAATTTGTAAATCCTTGAGACGATCAAGATAGTAAGCCGCGTTTGCCCGCCTGATTTTAGTCCATTCATCAAGATGCTGGAGTTTGATCCTGAGAGCCGCCGCCTGGATCGCGTCCATACGGAAGTTTCCACCGATCCGGCTATGATAATATCTTTGAGTTGCGCCATGTTGTCTCAAACTGAGAAGTAATTCGTAGAGATTACCGTCATTAGTCATGACCAACCCTCCATCTCCGATGCCACCCAAGTTCTTGGAGGGAAAGAAAGACAGGCAGCCGAAGGTTCCAATAGATCCAGCCATTTTGTTCGTGTATTTGGCTCCTATGGCTTGAGCGGCGTCTTCTACTACATGCAGTCCGTGATCTTGAGAGATCTGGATGATTTCCCGCATAGCTACAGTCTGCCCAAACAAATGCACCGGAATAATGGCCTTTGTTCGAGATGATATCAGCTCCGAAACCTTTTCTAGGTTGATATTAAAGGTTGTGGGATCGATGTCACAGAAGATCGGCTTAGCGCCAAGACGACTGACTGATCCCGCAGTGGAGAAAAAAGTATAACTGGGAACTATGACTTCATCTCCAGGTCCAATGTTCAAGGCCATAAGCGATATCAACAGCGCATCAGTTCCGGATGAAACTCCCGCTGCATGTTTAACTCCGCAATAGGCGCAGATTTCCCGCTCGAAATTTTCTAATTCAGGACCGCCGATGTACTGATTGCTATCCAGCACTCTCAAGACAGCTTGGCGCAATTCATCGCGTATTGGGGCGTGAATAGGTTCCAAGTCAAGTAATGGCGCTTTCATGTTCGATCCTCTGCAAATAAAAAACCCCTCCATGATAGGAAGGGTCTTTCCAAAAAATATTTGGGATCCAGTTTAGGCGCAGTTTGAGAGCGCCAACGCTGTATATTGATTTGATCTACTTTACGAATTTGCCCTTTTTTACAACCTTTTTTGCGACCTTTGGAGCGGCGGGGCATTTTTCAATGGTCATCCATTTGCCGGCCCACTTGATTGTCGGCGCGCAAGGACCACACATCTTCTCTACGCCTTTAGCCTGGCCTTTGCACAAAACCCTGTCTTTGCAGGGAGCCGGTTGGCAGGTCGGAGTGGAATAGCAGTCCCAGCCCCCACCACACTGAGGAGCAGGCGCCTTGGCCATTCCGCCGGCAAATACGGAACCAACCAGCGCAAGCGACCCTACTAAAACTACCATAAGAACCAACGACTTCTTCATCCTAAACCCTCCTTAAATAAAGCATACTCCAATTTCAGAGCTGTTATACCATAGATTTGACGCACCGTATCACGCGTTCAAGGTTTTTGTCAAGAAAAATCCTGGCTTTTAATCAGCTCAGTTCGTGTCCTCAGCGCTTAAAATTTCACAGAGGCCACATTACCTAACTCTGTATATCACGAATTAAGCTAACAATTCATAAAAAGCAAGAGAATTCTGCAATTTTAATTCCGGGGGATTTTTATACTTGCGCTATTATCGTTTGAACAACCGGTTTGCGTCCGAGCAACCGGTTTACGTGCCTGCGTGCTGCTAGTCGGATGTCATCACGAACATTCTCCCAATCATTTGGACCAGTCGGATGCAAAGCTGAAATCCTCTCCAATATAGCTTTTTTCACTCCTTCCATTAATTCCGGCTCAATCTCATCATAAGTTACGCCGATCGAACTAAGTTCCGGACCGCTCAACAGTCGCCCATCATGACTGGAAACCACCAAAAATATTGTGATCATACCCATTTCTGAGATCGTCCTACGATCGCGTAAAACGTCGCGACCGATATCGCCAACACCTTTTCCATGCACGTAAACTTTGCCGGCGTCTATTTGTTCTCGGACAGCTATACCATCTGGGGTTATCTCAATTACATCGCCATTGGTAGCTACCAGGACGTTTTCCCTGGGTATTCCTTCATCGATCGCAAGCCTGGCATGCCTTGAAAGATGCCTATACTCACCGTGAATGGGGATGAAATACTTGGGGCTAACAAGCCTTAGTAGATCGAGCAATTCTTCCTGCCTACCATGTCCCGACACATGAACATCGGAGATTTTCTCGTACATTACGTTGGCTCCCCGACGAAACAACTCATTTATTATATTGTTTATGGCCTTTTCATTACCGGGAATAAATCGGGAGGAAAAGATCACCGTGTCCCCTGATTTTACTTTCAAGTACTTGTGACGTTCTGAAGCCATAAGAGATAACGCCGACATTGGCTCGCCCTGTGATCCTGTGGATAGAACTGTGACCTTTTCGTCCGGTATGTGTTCGAGTTCTTTCATGTCCACAAGAATATTTTCCGGGACTTTCAAATAGCCACGATCTACAGCTATCCTGGCATTTGCCGCCATTGATCGGCCCACAAGCGCCACCTTGCGATTAAACTGCTTGGCTACTGTGAGGACCTGTTGCAGACGGTGAATGTTCGAGGCGAACGTCGCTATCAAGATTCTACCTCTTGCCTTGGAAAATATGTTTTCAAACGAGGGTCTCAGTGAGATTTCAGACCGTGTGCGCCCCGAAACTTCAACATTCGTGCTGTCGGAGAACAGGACAAGCACGCCTTCTTGGGCGTATCTTCGCAATTTTTCAAAGTCACATACTTTTCCGTCAATAGGATTTAGGTCTATCTTGAAATCTCCAGTAAAAATCAACATTCCTATTGGGGTTTCTACGGCCACCCCCACGGCGTCAGGCACAGAATGACACATAGCGAAAAAATCAATAAGAAATGGTCCCAGTTGAATCGGTGAGGCAGTGGTGACTACATTTCGGTCTGAGCTGGTTAAAAGATCGAACTCTTCGAATTTGTTTTCAATAAACCCCATAGTGAGCGAGGTAGCGTAGATCGGCGCGTTCACCTTTTTCAAAAGATAGGGAAGCGCCCCTATATGATCTTCGTGAGCGTGGGTAATAACAATCCCCAGTATGTTTTGTTTAATCCGAGTGAGCACATCAAGGTCTTGGATGACGTAGTCAACGCCTGGCATTGAGTCGTCAGGAAACATCAGCCCGGCGTCCAGAATAAACGCGCTATCTTTCCAGATAATCAGCATCATGTTGAGGCCGATTTCCCCAAGCCCTCCCAGTGGGATCACTTTGATACTTGGCTTTTGGTCGTTTTCCATGGACTTTCCGGTAAATTGTGTCAGCGCAGAAAATTTATAAAATAAAGGATGAAAGACTATTCAATCTAGTTGACACCGCATAGATCACAAAGTTAGTGACCTTAGGAAATGTATGCCGCTACAAGATCACCAATTTCTGATGTCGAATACCCCATTTTTCCAGCCTCGAGACTTTTGATGTTTTTAGTGAGCGTCTTTACCACCGCTTCCTCAATGGATTTGGCCGCAGCTTTTTCACCCAGTGTCTCAATCATCAATGCCCCCGCCAATATTCCCGCAAGTGGGTTGATCATGTTCTTGCCGGTATATTTCGGAGCAGAACCACCTATCGGTTCGAACATCGAAACACCTTCCGGATTTATGTTTCCTCCGGCGGCAATCCCCATTCCTCCCTGGATCATGGCGCCAAGGTCAGTTATAATGTCCCCGAACATGTTGTCTGTGGCTATTACGTCAAACCACTCAGGATTTTTCACAAACCACATACATATAGCGTCAACATGAGCATAGTCGGTCTGAACATCGGGATATTCTTTCGAGACCTCCTGAAATGTCCGCATCCAGAGATCCCATGCGTAGGTAAGCACGTTCGTTTTACCACACAGAGTAAGTTTTTTTCTTTTACCCCTTCCCCGAGCCGTATCAAACGCGTACCGAAGCAAACGCTCAATTCCTTTGCGAGTGTTGATCGATTCCTGAATGGCTATTTCATCCGGCGTTCCTTTCTTGAAAAGTCCGCCAGCTCCTACGTAAAATCCCTCTGTGTTCTCTCTAACCACTACAAAGTCCACATCTTCTGGCCCTTTGTTTTTTATGGGCGTTTCAACATTCGGATAAAGCTTGACTGGTCGCAAATTTACATATTGGTCAAGTTCAAATCTTAATCTAAGGAGAATTCCTTTCTCGAGTGTTCCAGGAGTGACATCCGGGTGACCTATAGCTCCCAGGTAAATTCCATCAAACGTTCTCAATTCCTTGACCACCGAATCGGGCAGTATCTCACCCGTCCGCAAATAACGCTCGCCACCAAGATCATAATCGACGTAATTCACTGAAAAATCGAATTTAGAAGCCACGGTGTCTAGGATTTTTCTGCCTTCGCGTATAACTTCCGGTCCGGTTCCATCTCCTGCAATTACAGCTATATTATAGAACTTCGACATGTACAGCCTTTCCAACTCAATATTTGTTGATCCCTAAAAAGTCTCTGAATATTAGCCTATCAAGATGCTGAGGGCAAACAATAGCTTACCTTTTTGTAAAAAGTGTGTCGTCCGAGAGCTATTTTAGAAAATCATGTATAGATTTTGTTATCCTCTTTGCTACATCTTTACCCAGATTCTTCACATAATCAGTAGAAAGTGGAAACTTACCGGCAAGCGCTTCCTCAACGGATGTTTTAATGAGTTTCGGTTCTAGCCCGACCAGACGACACGATCCCTGTTCGCAGTAGATCGGCCTTTCAGTATTTTCCCGGCAGACGAGGCACGGGATGTCAAAAAAGCTCGCCTCAGCCTGCACTGACCCAGAATCCGAGAGTATTATCGAACAACCCTCGAGAAGTGATAGAAAATCTATGTATGATTGAGGTTCCACCACCAACAGATTTTCCATCCTGTTGATCCGTTCCTTTAGACCAAATTCCTCCAGCCTCTTTCTGGTGCGTGGATGAATAGGGAAGATCACCCTCTGTGGCAATGATTCGAGGATTTCCATCACCTGTTCCAGCGCTTCAGGCTTATCAACATTGGCAGGTCGATGTATCGTGACTAGGACATAATTCTTTGGCGTAAGCTTAAAATCAACCCAACGTTTCCTTGACTCTATACCAGGTAAAAACAGACCTAGAGTTTCCAGCATGATATCGCCAACAAGGAGGGCGCCGGCCATTTGTACACCCTCACGTTCGAGGTTCTTCATCCCGGCCGGTTCTGAGACATACAGGAGGTTCGAGAGGCAATCGGTAAGGCGGCGGTTCCATTCTTCAGGCATGGTTTCATCAAATGACCTCAACCCGGCTTCAACATGGGCTACGGGGATGAACAGCTTTCTTGCGACTAAAGCGGCTGCTACCGTCGAATTCACATCACCGACGACGATTACCAGGTCAGGTTTGATGTCGAGACAGACCTTTTCAAATTCAATCATGATTTTTCCGGTCATTTCACCATGACGCCCTGACCCTACGCCGAGATGCCGCTCAGGCGCCGACAGGCCCAGGTCATCGAAGAAAACCCCACTCATCAGGTCATCATAATGCTGCCCAGTGTGAACAATCATATGGTTTATATCCGGGAAATCTTTAAACTGCCTTTCGAGTGGCCCCACTTTCATGAAATTGGGCCGAGCGCCCACCACACTAATTATTGTTTTTGTCATGATGTTCTTCCTAAATTAAAATTTGCTCGATCTGAAATATTCTACAGGCTGGCCTGTGAAGGTTTAAGAATCAAAAAGTCTAAAAAGAAAGATGAGCTTAAGGGTTTTTCCATAACAACAAGCCCTTAAACCAATAGAATAACCTTCCATAATATTCGTGAAGAGCGATTTGTGAATTCTCCATACCTAGTCCTGGAGAGAGCAATTCGAAAGGCGGTAGACGTCGTTTCGCCCTAAAATCGCACGGACATGGGATGGGATCCATTCCCTTTGATCTGAAAAGGCTAAGAGCCCTCGGCATATGGCTGGCGGAAGTCACCAAAGCGAAGGGTTTGTCGCCAACTATAGGTTTGAACAAATTCGCCTCGTCATCGGTATCCAGCGCCCTTGTCTCAAGGATCAACGATTCCTTAGGGATACCTAAAAACACGGGCAATGCGGCCATGACTTCCGCAGAACTCGGAGCGCCACCGGACAAGGCAAGTTTGGCATGTGGTATTTCTCGCCACAGCCTCACGCCCTCAAGCAATCGCAGCACAGATCGATTCCACGCGTCTGAGGCGCTCATCCCATTTTCGAATGATGTCCCTCCCAAGACCACTATAAATTTTATACCGTGATTCTGAAGTTTCGCTGGATCAGCATAGGGTCCCGCTTCATCTTCAAGGGATTTTATAAGCGTAAAACCTGTCCAGCCGAGCGAAAACACAAAAAGCGTCAGCGCTGCCGCTACTGAGAAAATCTTTGCAGCTTTACGTCGCTTCTTCCATGCCATAGCAAGGCCTATAATTAAGAAAGTTAGAGTGAGGCCTACAGGATAGATTGCGACGCTGAGTGTTTTTTTAATAAAAAACCACAAGTATTCCATATAATTTGATTACACTCTTATGAATAAAAGGTCAGAATTGTGAATAACAAAGTAGAGCAATGTTAGCAACTTTCTTTTTGGGTGATCCTGCTATATAATTGATACGAAATTTAATTATGTATGATTATAGCCCTTGGCGGAACCATAGGGCCCGGTAATCTAATACTAAATGGCCTTTCACGACAACATACCATCGCGTTTCCCTGAAGGTAGACCCCTCGATCATGACACAGGATCATGGTGGATCCTTCATTGCAAACCAAACCGAGAATGGAAGCTTGCCAAATTCCTTCTGAAACATGAAATCAGCTATTATCTTCCCATCTATGAACGAAAAACCAGAATCGGTTATTTTCGCCGTGAAAAAATAATACCGACCCCTCTTTTCAGGGGATATATATGCTTTGCCCTGGACAGAAACGCTCACCACCTTCTTTATGAGACCCACGATTTTGTCAGAACAATAAATGTCAATGACCAGGATAAGTTTGTCCACGAACTCGAGTTAGTCTCAAGAGCAATAGAAACCGGGCAGGATCTTTTCGTGATGCCCGGAATCATGAAGGGTCGTCGAGTTCAGATCACATCTGGTCCATTGAAGGGCGCTGAAGGAATAGTGGTAGGCCGTTCGAAAAAAGGCCAATTTGCTATTACAGTTGAGATGTTCAACCGGACTGTGATTGTAAACGTTGACCCATTTACAAACCTGGAACTCGCTTAATTATTGAAGAACAAAAAGGTCAAACCTGACACGCCAATGCGAAACCGTCATCCAAAGCATTGCCTACTTTACCGCACCTGTTGGCGTCACCAATTATTCTCACATTGAATCCCGCTTCCTCAAGGGTTTTCCCGAGCGAATTTTCTGGACGTGATCCCATTGCAAGAACGACCGAATCACTCTTTATGGTTACGTCATTGCCATCAGTGTCTGTGTAGACGACAAAGTTCTCACCTATTTCTTTCATCTTTGCCTGAGTTATTAGTTTAATGTGTCTCATATCAAGCTCTTTCATGAGAACCCATCTGGTAGACGCCCCAACGTCTTGCCCCATTTTGCGAGCCATTTCGATCACCGTCACATCTTTGACGCCATTGAGCATAAGCTCTCTGAGCGTTTCGGTAGTTTCGGCCTGGTGAAGAGTTAGAAAATAGAGCTGTTCAGGAGAAAGAGTACCTTTTGTGGCCAGCCATATAGCTGTTTCAAGGCCAACGGAACCTCCTCCTACGACCACTACATCTTTACCCGTCTGCGTCTTGCCCTTTAGAACATCCCAAGCTTGATAAACATTAGGAGCTTCAACAGCTTCTATAGGTGGTTTAAAGGGAACGGCTCCGGTCGCGACCACTACAAGGTCAGGTTTTTCCCTGCTTACCAACTCCGGGGTGACCTCAGTGTCAAGCCTGACATCTACACCAAATTTCGAAAGAGCAGCTTGGTAATAGTCAAACAGATAATGGAAATCATGTTTTCCTGTAGGCTCGGCAGCCCAAAGTACCTGTCCCCCTATAGTTGATTCCCTTTCACACAGGATAACTTGGTGGCCTCTTTCAGCGGCGATAGACGCAAATTCACAACCCGCCGGACCAGCCCCCACTACAAGTAACTTCTTTCTTTCCACTGCCGGGCCGTATATTGTCGATTTTTCCTTGCCTGCTCTAGGATTAACCATACAGCCTACGGGCTGAAGCATAAACACATGGTCGAAACATCTCTGGTTGCAGGCTATGCAACGTCTGATCTCCGAAACTCGTCCTTCCCTCGTCTTTTTCACAAACTCGGGATCAGCAATCAGACCTCTTGCAATTCCGACTAGGTCTGCAACCCCTTCTTTAATTACTTCCTCAGCTATTAATGGGTCATTGATCCTGTTGCATCCTACAACCGGGACGGTGACGCTTTCCTTAATTCCTCTAGCAAGATAGACAAAGCCCGCCTGAGGTAAATCCATGGTAATTTGAGGCACACGACTTTCATGCCATCCACCTGTAACATTAATGCAGTCTGCGCCGGCTTTCTCAGCCTCAGCCGCAAATATTTTGGATTCTATATTGGTGTGGCTTCCGGGCACAAAGTCATTACCGGCCACCCTGACCAAGAGCGCGGTGTTTTTTCCCACGGCGTTGCGAACAGCGGCAATTGTTTCCAATCCAAAGCGCATCCTGTTCTCTAAAGATCCCCCATACTGGTCTTCTCTCTTGTTGGTTTTTGGTGAGAGAAACTGGCAGATCAAATATCCCGCTGATCCCAGGATTTCTACGGCGTCAAAACCGGTCTTTTCAGCCCTCCTGGCCGCCTGAACAAAATCATCCTGAACTTTCCGAATGTCGTCGATCGTCATGGCCTTGGTTTTTTGACGGGTGAAGTAACTTGTAAATTCCGACGGAGCCAGAGCCGGCAATCCTTTGAGAGTGCAGAATGAGTATGCTCCAGCCATGTACAATTGCACAGCGACCTTGGTTTCTGTTTCATGAATCGCATCTGTAAACTTCTTTAAACCAGGTAGAAAGGAATCATCTTTAATGCTCAGCATCAGATCGATGCCGGATGACTGATCATTTATTTCGGCGCCACCCACAACGATAAGACCGGCCCCTCCACGGGCGCGCTCAACATAAAAATCTATGAACTGGTCGCTGACTAGACCATTTGGCGTGTAATTTAAGTGCATCGCAGTCATCACGACGCGGTTTTTTAGTTCAACAGGGCCTAGAAAAATCGGTTCCAAGAGTTTGGTTATCAATACATTCTCCTAATTTTCTATCTGGATTTAAAAGCCGTAAAGTCTATAAGTGGAGCTCCTAGGCTCCCTTGAAGTTTCCTTTTTTCTTTTGCATGTATGCGGAGAAAGCCTCAAAAATGTCTTCTGACGGCATTATCATTGATGATCTCGCCGCATTGAAGTCCAGAGCGCGATCAATTGGAACTCCTTGATTATAAAGGAATACGTCCTTTGCGCCTTGAACCGCCAGAGGAGGGTTAGCCGCTATTTCCAGGGCCATTTTCATGCCTTCAATATTCATGGTCTCCTGATCAGGGAAAACGTGATTAACCAGATTAATGGCGAGCGCATGCTGGGCTTCAAATCTGTGACCCCTAAAAGCTATTTCCCTGGCGTGTCCCTGTCCCACCACTCTGGGAAGGCGTTGCAATCCTCCGACATCTGTAATTATCGCCAAAGTAGCTTCAGGTAGCCCAAAAACAGTCTCAGCGGAACAAATCCGGAAGTCACAACACAGCGCTAGTTCAAGGCCTGCTCCTAGACAGTGTCCATGAAGGAAAGCTATACTCGGTTGAGAGAGTTTTTCCAGTCTGGTGTGGTACCCTTGTATACGCTTTACGACTTTGTAGAAGGCTATCTTTTGGTTTGCCGATGGGGTTCCCGTGACCATCGGTATAAGATCATTTTCCGGACTTAGGTCGAGACCCGCACAAAAAGACTTTCCCTCTCCCCTGAGCACGACTACCCGACTTTCAGGATCTTCCTCCGCGCTGGAGATCGCCTCGTTCAAGCTGTCCCAGAGTCGCAAGCTCATGGCGTTACGTTTTTCAGCTCTATTAAGGGTTATAAAACCAACATGACCTTCTCGTTGATAGGTCACCAGGCTTTTCCAGTTTTGATTGTTTTCGCCCATGCTTTTCTACTCCAAGACAAAAAGTTTTTGGTTTAGATGAAGACTGTCCCAAGGCAAAAATCCAAGGGGCATTAGAGAATTATCGACGGAACAATTACTCAATAGCCAGTTGTCGGCAAATCAAGCCTCCGGGCCAACCGTGCCTTTACTGGCCAAAACGTGATCCTCCGTGAACTATAGGTTTAGGATGACGTTTTCCCGGCTTTGGTATTGATTCCCTGTCTATTCCAGCTAGAACCTTCAAATTCATCACATGGTCGGCAAGAGAAGAAAGGTCTGAAGATTCGGAATCGATATATTTCAGACATTCCAACATGGCTTCCTGGTAGTCCAGTTCCTGCGAGGGTGGAGCTTTCTTAAGCAGTTCATAAGCCTCTTCCGGCTTCATCAGTTTCAAGAGAATACGTACCCTCTTTAGAAGGCTCGAAGGCGCCGCTGAAGATATCGCCTCGTAATATTTAAGAGCAAGATCGTACTTGCCTGATGCCGAAAGGGTATCGGCTATGGCGTTCAATGCGTGAGGTTTTCCGCTGATCAAACTCGCCAACTCCTTTACTCTTTCAAGCTTGCCAAGTTTGGCGAACATATGCGCCAAGGCCAGAAAATGACCAGGAGTTCTTAACAGTATTTGAGGATTAGCGTCTCTGAGACAAAGATAGTAGAGAATCTCATTTTCTGTTTTGAGGAAATCCAGATCAGGAAAGTTATAGTGATTTTCGACCGACAAGGAAAGAACATCCTCAATTTTTTGAGGCTGAAAGGTCTTAAAGATTTTATGGATCTTTGCGTGAATTTCGACTGTTTTCCCCTGCAACTCGACCTGATGATAATCAGCGGGAAAACTAAACTCAAACTTGGCCTCCTGTCCAGCCTCGACTCCCAATAAACCCTTCTCAAAAGAAGGCAGCAACAAACCTCGTCCTAGAAGGATGTCCCAATACTTCCCGGATATTCCAGTAAAGGGAACTTTACCCATATAGCTTCTGGAATCGAAAATTATTCTGTCGGCCGGCCCGGAAGGTTCATCAGTCTCATGGAAGAAGGTCAGGCCTGATACAAGTTCCCCTACTGACTCAGGGTCCACCTCTAAATCCATATATCCAAGCACAAAGTCCTTCAATAGATCAAATTCCTCAATGGCGTTTGAAGCCAGGATCCCATAAACATAATATTCTGGCTCTTCAATCAGGTCCTCCCTCGAAGTCAACAGAAAGTCCAGAATTTCAAAAATTCTTTGTTTGTAATATACGTCCCGACCAAGTTGTTCGTTTGCCAGCGCCCAGAGGTTTCTGACTTTTCTGATCCCCCCAAAGTTCATTTTATCGGTCTCATATTGGTCTCCCGTTGAAAGATAATTTGGCCTCCATTTTGCGATGGGATAGAAACCATATTTTGAATGGTTTTTCTCATAGGAGGAGCCGAAATAAAGTTGCATCTGTTGTGAACCCGAATTTGATTCGACAGGAATATTTAGTGATTTTATCAATTCAATTGTATCCCTTGCATCATCTACCGTTTCACCCGGAAGTCCAAAGATCGTAAAGAGTTCAGTCTGAAGGTCAATTGATTGGGCATATGCTATGTTCTCCCTAACTTTTTCCAGAGATATACCTTTGCGAGTTCTCCTAAGAACCTCTGGACTACCAGACTCCAGCCCAAAAGCTACGGTATCAGCGCCCGCCTCTTTCAAATATTTTAGAAGATCACTGTCCACCAGGTCTGAACGAGTCTGAAACCAAAACGGCGTCGAGATGCCGCGTTTAATTTTTTCCTCCAGAAGCTTAATTGTTCTATTCCTGTTTTCGGTAAAATTCGGATCGGCGAACCAGAATCTTTGAATTCCACGCTGGCTCAGGAAATCCATTTCTTCAACTACACGATCAATTGAATGATACCTGATACGACCGTTGCATACGCTTGGAGTCATACAAAAAAGGCAAGAGTGTTTGCAGCCACGTGAGGACAGTAAAATTGCAGTGTCTTTTCCCTGAAGATTCAAGATGCCACCAAGATATGGCGAAGGATATACATCCAGATCGTCGGGTGGAATAGGACCTCCGCCATTACGTTCAAGGTGTCCGTCCCTCCTATAACTCAGTCCCGATATCTCTGCCATAGAATCATTGTTTTCAATACACCTGATGATTTCGGAGAAAACAATCTCGCCTTCGCCATGGACCAGCAAATCTATATCCGGCAAATGATCAAGGGCTTCTGAGGGCATCCCGACTACCTGTGGTCCTCCTAACGCAATAGTAATCTCAGGATGTCTTGACTTGATATACCGTGAAAGGAAACGAATTCTTTCCATAGTGCTCTGATAAGCGGTAAATCCTATTAATCTGGGTTCAGTTTTCTGAATCCACGATTCTAGGTCAGAAAAACTCAAAGGTCTGTCAAGCAAGTCGTCCAAAATTATCCCCCGGGAACCTTCTTTTTCTACGAAGGCCATGATATATCCGAGGGAAATAGGTATGGTCTCTGAGGATTCAAATCCTACATCATGATTAACGTTAATTAGGATAAGATTCACTTTGGCTCCATATTTAACAGGCGGTGAGCTTAATTCTTGGGCAGCTGTAAAATTCCATCCATCAATTGCTTGGTTGACCTGAAGACCGCCAAGATTTTATATTTGTAAAACCATGATCATGAATACCACAAGAACGTGGTCATAATTTGCAGAAAATTTGACTCTACTACAACTAAATTCCTTCGGAGGAAACGTCGAATGAAAAAAATTAAGAGTCCATATTATGGCATTGTATGGATTCTTATATGGACTGCCGGCATTATCTGGTTCATTTATACCGACATATTCAGCCAGAGAGAATTGACAGGGCTTGTACTCGTGTGGCTTATACTTGTTGGTGTCACCCTATATTACGTATGGATGAATTTCAAGATGGGGAGAAAAGGCTCAAATAGGCCTTAGCGTTTTATTTTCTTAACGATTGGCCCTGAGCACAGCCTCGACAGTTTGAATTACCTGGGCTTTGGCGTTTTCCATGGGCACCCCGTTCTGCATCAGGCAAGTCAGGTAATATCTGGCGGTAATCTGCATCTCGGCTTCTGAGCGGGCTTGAGCGATCATGACCGGATACTGTGAGCAATCGACTCTCTTAGGTTGCTGCGTCGGAACACGATTCTGCTTCGAGCCCGGGGAAGGCGGATAAGTGTCCTGACGCATCGCCGGTCTGGGTTGGGACTGCGAAGGGGTCCCTTGTTTAGTGGAAGGGGGTTTTGAAACAATCGGATCTTCATAATCTTGAGTTGGTGGGCCAAACCCAAAATTCTTGATCGCCTCTGGCTCCAAAGGGGTGATTCTGGGGCCTATCTTCTGGTCATTATTGGATTTGCCCGGCCCTCTTATCTGGGGACCGCCGTTATCAACTTCAGGGGCAACTGGAACGAGGTATGGGAAGTCCTGTGATTCTACGTAATCAAATGCGCCGACCCCCAATAGCGTTAGGAACAAAAAGATCAATACACGATAGCATAAAATCATCGGCTAAGGGTCTCGCAAATTCCAGACTGAAAATCTTATATCATAATGCTCTTGCAAAATCTATCCGGCAAAATTTTCATTACGGGTATGCTGTCGAAACAAATCCTATCCAATCTTTTGGATTGGTGATGACAGATCATTCCAATTCATATGCGGAAACTTCCTCTGATCGAAGGAATTATTGCTGGGTGTCACTTGTCAAATGTTACCGATAAATGTGACCGGGTTGAATCGTTATCAACCCAGCAATTAGATTCACAGGAGTCCGTATTGACCAATTTGTTGACATAATTTTATGGATTGATTACTTTTTTGCTCAGCTATTTTTATCCTCTTCGTTTTAGTTTGTTTTATTAGAGATCTCCAGGATCCTTATTGAGTTCCAAATATAGCCTTTCTTTAAAATCAACGGAGAAACCTGATGCTGGAAGGTGAAATCCTCAGGGAAAAAGAGTTTCTTGCTGTCGACGATGAACCTGACATTCTGGAAGTTATAGTTGAGGAGTTTCCTGAAAGTAGGGTCACTGTGGCCGGCAATTTTGAAGAGGCGTTCAATTTGATCAGAGATAGGCGTTTTGATTTGATTATTCTCGATATTATGGGGGTAAATGGTCTAGAATTGCTTGTTCATTGTAGGAAACGGGGAATGCCTGCCACCATGCTCACTGCCCATGCGATAAACGTTGAATCACTCAACAGATCCATCCAATTAGGAGCTGTATCGTTTATACCTAAGGATGAATTAATCAGATTACCGGAATACATCGCCGAGATCCTTCAAGGCCTGGAACACGGCCACACCCACTGGAGACGCCTTTTTGAACGTCTGGAAAGTTATTTCAAGGATAGGCTGGGAATTGTATGGGAAGATCTGGAAAAGCCTCCCAATCCACCATATTCTTAATTGAGGAACCAATGTCGGACGAATTTGATCGGTACAGTCGCCATGCTCTCCTGAAAGTGATTGGCTCGACCGGTAATGAAAAGATTAGAAGCGCTCGTGTATTAGTGGCGGGAGTTGGCGCTCTTGGTTCTTTGATATCTATTCTATTGGCCAGAGCGGGTATTGGGTTCCTAAGATTAGTGGACAAGGACGCTCCAGAAATGAGCAATCTTCACCGCCAAATACTATATAATGAGAAAGATGTGTTGATGGGTGCGCCTAAGGCCGAGGCGGCCCGGGCCAACCTACTGACCATGGCGTCAAACGTTGAAATCGACGCTGTGAATATTGAAATTGATCATAACAGCATAAATCAACTTCTTGATGGCGTGGATGTAGTAGTAGACGCTCTGGACAATTCCGAAACCCGATTTATTGTTAACGACGCTATTTTGGATAGGAAGATCCCTTACATTTTCGGGGGGGCCGTAGAAACAATGGGCAACGTGATGACCATTGTCCCAGGCAAAACCCCCTGTTTGAGATGCTTGTGGCCTGATCCCTCGCAAGTGTTAGGACATGCGCGAGCATCGACGGTTGGGGTGCTGTCGTCGGTTGCTTCTCTAGTGGCTTCTATTCAAGTCACAGAGACTTTCAAAGTATTGGTGGGGGATCTGGAAAGCATAATCCACGGTATAATGGTTGTTGACATTTGGAAAAATCAATTTCACGTTGTGCCAATAATCCCAACGCCGGGATGTTTGTGCGCAAAAATCGCTTCACAGCCTTCCGGCGGATGATCGAGAATTCTACTCATGTCACAGGTGGAACTCAATTTTCAAACATTCATTCTGGCAGGTGGTCTTGGAAACAGGCTCCGGATGGTAGTTTCAGACAGGCCCAAACCCATGGCTGATGTGCTAGGGGTCCCTTTCCTCGAAATATTGACCAGACTTCTGGAAGGCAAGGGAGTCAGAAAATTTGTAATGCTGGTCGGTTACAAAGCTCATGCAATTGAAGAATATTTCACCAAATCAAAATTTCCAGACCTTGAGATCAATTTTTCCTATGAACCTGAACCGCTAGGGACGGGTGGAGCCGTGAAGAACGCCCTAAATTTCGCCACTGATCCTACATTACTCGTCAATGGCGACACATATCTAGACGCTGATATCAAGGGGCTGTATGATTTCCACCTCTCGAAAAAAGCGGACGTGACAATCTCTCTGTATAAAGTTTCCGACGTCAGCAGGTACGGTTCAATTAGTTTGAATCACAATGGCATGGTGACGTGTTTCAAGGAAAAGAGTAAGATATCAGGAAACTCTGGATTGATAAACGCTGGGGTCACCCTTATATCCAGTTCGTTGATAAGTAAGCTTCCGGATAAAAAAACCTTCTCCATGGAGTCTGAAATATTTCCTGACTTGGTGAATTCGGGAAGAATGTTTGGACTGGAACAGAAGGGCCCCTTTTTTGACATAGGCACCCCAGAAAGTTACCATGAGTTTCAAGAGTTTGTCAGGGCCAGATCGACATGAACAAGGCGCGTCTATTGCCATAAGGCAAAATGTGACTAAATCAACTAATAGAAATGAATACGGATTGACTGTGGATCAGGAGATTAATCATGTGCACCGTTAGTGTTGGGAACATCATTTTTAAAGATGAGACGATACAGGCGTTGATGGCTCGCCCTAGCCTGGACCTCATTCACAAGCAGGTCCTCATGACCCTGTACGCGTTAGATTCCCAAAAGCGTCTTGAAGAAGTTAAAGCAGTGCTTCCCATTTACCTATCCATGGACTGGGAGAATTGCGAAAAGATTCTGGTCGAGTTGGAGTCGGAGGGATTGATAACAGTCAAACCGGGATCTATTGTTATGAATTATCCCCTGAGTTTAGAAGCGAACGAAACATCCTGCGGTTGCATGGCTTAAGCAAATCTTTTAAATTATTTTGTCGCCGAATGGAACGCGACAAAGGATGAAAAGAGTTTCAAGTGATTGAAACTCCGGGTTTGGGATTTTCAGGCATGGAGACAGTCTTGACAGACATTACTCCTAAGCCATCTGAAACGACTTGGCCATCCCTGATCTTTATGATTCTGTCACATGCCCGACCGATCTCATCTTCGTGTGTTACGAGTACTACAGTGAAGCCTTGACGCGCAATATTTCTGAGCTGTTCAATAACGATGTCGGTATTCTTTTGATCAAGCTGACCGGTTGGCTCATCCCCCAGTATCAGCGAGGGATTGTTTACCAGCGCTCTGGCTATGGCCGCTCTCTGGCGCTCACCTCCTGAAAGTCTGTTTGACCAGTGATCCACCCGGTGAGACAATCCAACCCTTTCGAGAGCCCTCAGAATTTTACCACGCCGGACATTTCTGTCAGTTTCACCATAAATCAATGGGAGTTCAAGGTTCTCGAACACTGTCGAGTTTGCCAGAAGATCACAGCTTTGAAATACGAAGCCCAATTCCCTGTTGCGAAAGTGAGCCTGTTCCTCTTTGGAAAATTCCAGGATGTTCTGTCCCTTGAAAATATATTCGCCTGCAGTGGGCGGATGAAGCAATCCTATAACGTAGAGTAAAGTCGACTTGCCTGAACCTGAGGGCCCCATTATCGCAACCATTTCACCGCGAGCTATTTTTATATTTACGTCTCGAAGCGCATGAATAACGCGATCTCCATCAAAATAGTCTTTCCCTAGATTCCTGGTTTCAATAATAATTTCAGATTCCATTTTGTTGTAATCAATCCCTTGAAGATTTAAGTCCAATGATAAACTAAAATATCGTTGAGTTGAAGTTTAATCGAAAACGGCTTTAATCAAATCTCCACCAAAGGGCCGTAGGGATTTTTAGCTTAGACAGGTTCTCCTTGATTGCGATGGTGTGTTATAGTTGAATAATGTTTGAAATATTGAAACAGACAGATGGTATTAGAGGTTCTTTTGTTCGGCTCATAAGACTGGGAACGGATGATCTGACTGTTTTGGTAAGGTCTTCAGGCGATGGAAAGATACAGCACCGTTATGTGGGGCCTGATTCCAGCAAGGCTGAAGAAGTTTTTAATCTGGAGTCACAAACACTTTTACGACTAATTGATTGACAGGAAAAGGCTTACCGCTAAATGGCCAAATTAAAATGGAAAAATGAATGGAAACTCTGGGTGGGAATCGGCCTATTGTTCCTCCTATTGGTCGGTTATCTTTATTGGGTTAGTCGACCGCCAAGTGAAAGCGGGCAACCGCTTTGGAGGGTGACCCAAATTGTTGATGGAACGACGTTAACACTTAGAGGGTCCGGAAAAATCATCGATATAAAACTCGCTGGATTAAATGTCCCACAATCACAGGAAGCTAACGCAAAGGAATTTTTGACCAAGACACTGAACGACAAGTGGGTCAGGATCAAATTGGAAAAAGAAGTTCCAAGTGGAGTCAAAGAAGGGTTTGTCTACATTTCCGGAGAAGATGTGAGTGCGAGAATGATCCGGTTGGGTCTAGCCAAAATAGATCGCGATGAAAAAAGTTTTGACATTAGGCCCTATATAGAACTTGAGCAAGAAGCTGAAAAGTCCAAAAGAGGGCTTTGGAACAAATAGCGACATCGGGAGCCTTGCTAAATGAAGATTCTGTTGATTGGATCAGGTGGACGCGAGCACGCTCTAGCCTGGAAGATGGCACAGTCGGACCTAGTCAGTGAACTGCTGGTGGCCCCAGGGAATGTGGGCATAGATCGAGAGCTAAAATGCAAATCCATAAGGGTTTCCTCCGACGATATTTCGGGTCTTCTGGAACTGGCTGTAAGTGAAAAAGTAGACCTCACGATTGTTGGTCCCGAAGCTCCGCTGGTCGCTGGTTTGGCTGATGTTTTTGTCGCCAATGGACTGAAGGTCTTTGGTCCATCCTCCAAGGCCGCAATCCTTGAAGGCAGCAAGGTTTTCGCAAAAGACCTGATGAAGAAATATGGGATTCCATCCGCTGATTTTGAGTCATTCGACGATTACGATAAAGCTGTAGGTTTTGTCAAAGCGGCCAGATTTCCTGTCGTCGTGAAAGCGGATGGCCTCGCCGCAGGAAAAGGGGTTTTTGTTTGTAATCGTTTGGAACAGGCGCTGGATGCTCTAGATACAATAATGAAACAGAAGATTTTTGGGGCTGCGGGAGCAAGGGTCATCGTCGAAGATTGTCTTGAAGGAGAAGAAGCGTCTTTCATAGCATTTACAGATGGTGTGTCAGTGATTCCGCTTGCAAGTTCCCAGGACCATAAGGCGGTTTTTGATAATGACACAGGGCCTAACACTGGTGGGATGGGGGCTTACTCGCCGGCTCCAGTTGTGACAAAAGAGGCGCACGCCAGAATCATGAAGGAGATCATGCTTCCAACGGTCAAGGCCATGGAATCAGAAGGCCGGCCATACACTGGTTTTTTATATGCGGGGCTGATGATCAAAAATGATAAGCCAAAGGCGCTGGAATTCAATGTCAGACTCGGCGATCCTGAAGCTCAACCGTTGCTGGTCAGAATGAAGACTGACCCTATTCCTTTGATTATTGCGGCGCTTGAGGGCCGACTCGGAACTCAGTCCATAAAATGGGACGAAGGAACGGCGGTTTGCGTTGTAATGGCTTCCGCCGGTTATCCGGGGCCATATTCCAGAGGTATGGTCATTTCGGGAATAGATAACGCCGAAAAAATCGAGGGGGTAAAAGTTTTCATTGCAGGCGCCGCCAGCTCTCCTCATGGCGTTGTAACGTCAGGAGGAAGGGTGCTTGGGGTTACATCTCTGGCGAAAAATACACCGGAGGCCATAATCAAGGCGTATGACGCTGTTGCCCAAATCAATTGGAATGGCGCCCACTTCAGAAAAGACATCGGTAGGAAGGCCCTTTCCAGAGGTTAATACGCAATAAACCGTCTGGTAGTTATCCAACGGTTAGTCCGGGGTTGAAACGATCCAACACCCGGACAAACGTATAATAGCGCTCGCCTGTTAAATGAATTATAGTGGCTTGAAGGTTGCGGTCAAGGCAACCTTTGTTAAAAGATTTTCGTGGCGCCGAATTTTTATCGGAAGTAGAGCAAATAATGTTTAAGAAAAAGCTCCAAATTCATTTTGGGACCATCAAGGAATCTATCGGGCAAATTGATTGACAGGTCAATCAACTAATGATAGCCTGTCCCCATGTCTTTAACTCCTCATTCCGCCGTAGATTCCCGAAAAGATAAAGAAACCGTTATCCTGGACGCCGCCTGTAGAGTTTTCAGGGAAAAAGGATTTCACCAGGCTCGAATTACCGATATAGCGCAGGCGGCCGGCATCTCCTATGGCCTAGTCTACCACTACTTCAAGAGTAAATCTGACCTGTTTGACGCAATCCTAAAGGAATGGTGGACAGGACTTTTCAATCTGATGGAAAAATGGGATAATGGTGAAACAAGCGTAGAAGACCAGCTTGCCGCTCTTGTCGCCTATTTTTTGGAGCAATATCAAAAGAAACCTGATCTTGTGCATATATTCATTACTGAAATATCCAGATCGGCGGCTAACCTTACTCCGGCGCGTCTTCACTGGTTCAAAATGTTCCTGTCCAGCACTGAGAAGATCATGTCCGTTGGGCAGGCAAACAAGATTCTGCGCACTGATATAAAAGCTCGATATTTGACATACATTTTTTTGGGCGCTATTGAGAGTTTCGTATCAGCCATGGTGCTGGAGAACCAACCGTTAAGAAGCAAAGCCCAAAAACTGCGGATAGCAGTTGGTTTGTTACAGGTGTTCATGAATGGCGCCAGGCCGGTTAAACAGTAAATTGAAAAGAGGAGTGAAAAATGGGCCTTACCTCAGTAAATGAAGTTTTTGAAAAAATGCCTCAGGTTTTTAATGCCGCAGCCGCATCAGGACTTAACATGGTTTTCCAGTTTCACATCACCGGAGACCAGTCTGGTGATTGGAACGTAAGCATCAAGGACCAGGCGTGTCAGGTCAACTCTGGAGTCCATGCTGAGCCAACCGTTACGCTAACGATGGATGGAGCGGACTGGCTGGACATGTGTAATGGCAAGCTCAATGGAGTGACCGCCTTCATGACGGGAAAACTGCGAGCATCAGGGGATATAATGGCTGCGCAGCGCATCCCTTCTCTGTTCCCTATGTGATTGCCAACCAACTGTCCAGTAATTTGTAAACCGCGGTTTTTGAAAACAGCCGCGGTTTTTTCGCTCACAAGAAGTAAATCATTCAGTCGCTTCAGAAACAGCCGCTTCCTTAAAAGTGGCCACTTCATTAAGAATTCGGGCTGAGGCTTCGACGAGGGGGAAGGCCAAAGCAGCGCCGGTACCTTCACCCAATCTCAGGTCAAGATCAATAAGAGGTTCCTTGCCGAGGTACGCAAGCGCCGCCTTATGGCCACGTTCAACGCTTCTATGAGCTGAGATCATGTATTCGGCCGAAATTGGGCAGACGCAATGAGCTATAAGAGCAGCGGCGGTAGAGATGAAACCATCCACTATTACCGGCTTCTTCCGTGAAGCGGCGCCTAAGATCAAACCGGCAAGGCCGCCTATTTCATAACCTCCTACTTTGGCCAGAATATCTATACCATCTTTTGGATTTGGCTGGTTTACAGCCATAATTTTTTTTATCACAGAGACTTTATGCCTAAATTGAACTTCATCAATTCCGGTTCCTCTTCCAGTTACATGATCAGGGGCCTTTGCGGTGATGACCGCAGTTATGGCGCTGCTGGAGGTAGTATTTCCGATTCCCATCTCCCCTGTGGCCAGGATATCGAATCTTTGGGACAGCTCTAGAGCCAATTCAATTCCGACCTCTATGCATCGGCGGGCTTCGTCCGCTGTCATGGCGGGACCATGTGAAATATCCCCTGTGCCCTGTCCCATTTTCCTGCCGAGAATTAATCCCTTTTCAACAAGATCTTCCATACATGCGTTTACTCCCATGTCAACCACGACAACGCTGGCCCTAGCTACTCTAGCCATTGCGTTGATTACAGCTCTTCCCGCTACGAAATTCCTGACCATCTGGTTCGTAACTTCCTGGGGATACTTGCTCACTCCGGAGGACACAACGCCATGATCCCCCGCCATTACTACCACAACCCTTTTCTCTACAGGCGGTTTCATGGACCCTGAAATTCCCGCAAGGTCCAAGGCAAGATCCATCAACCTCCCCATAGCCCAGTGAGGCATGGTCAGATTGTCGAGTCTATTTTTAGCTTTTTTCCTTGAATCCTGATCTTGAGGCGTTATAGCCTTTAATGTTTGTGAAAAAAAATCCATTAAAAGTTGCCTTTCTTTATTATTAAGGGTTGCCCGCAAACTACTAACGCAACATGGTCTGCGACTCCGCACATAATTTGGTTGCAACGGCCGACCAGGTCCAGAAAGAGCCTTGCCTGTTCATTGTCCGGCACAATAGCCATACCGGCCTCATTGGTTACCATGATTATCTTTCCGGAATGCTCTCGGCAGGATCCAATCAATTCATAACATTTTCCCTGAATGAATTCTTCTGAAATTGCAGCTCCAATTTGTTGGGTTTGATACATAAGATTGTTTATCCACAGGGTCAGGCAATCAATTAAGATCACGCCATATTCTGACGCATTAAGGACGGAGGACGCCAGGTTCAGCGGTTCTTCAATAGTCTCCCATGCGGAGGCCTTTCTTGCATCCTGATGTTTTTTGATTCGCACCGACATTTCTTCATCCAAGACTGGACAGGTCGCTATAATCACCCTCGGTCCGGGAAGTTTTTCCGCGAGAGCCTGAGCATACTCACTCTTACCACTTCGTCTTCCACCGACAACCACGCATGTGTTACCCATTTGGGCGCCATCTCCCCTAAGCAGCCATTCACCGGCGCCTCTGTTGTTATGTGGACTGTAGCGCCGCGCATCTATGGCTCTGACTTATTTTCAGGAAAGTTAAAGGTCTTTAATATTTAGTCTATACACTATCTTTGTTGTGACCGTGCTGTCACCATGAATCTTTCCCAAAGGACCATTTTTGTTTCCTAAAGGTTGATAAAAAAAATTGCAAATGTTAATTATACAAGATTACCGAGTTTATTCCATATTCTAAAAATCCCAGTTCGGAGTCCTCATGAATCTTAGCCAGATGGTGGACAAAGCCGCCAGCAGTATGCCCGATCACACCGCATTGGTGTTTGAAGACCAGAGAATGTCCTATTCAGAGCTTCTCAAGTCCGTCAACAGGCTATCAAATGCGCTGGGAAAAGCCGGAGTGCAAAAGGGAGATCGGGTCGTGACCCTCATGGGCAATAGGCCAGAGTTTGTAATATCCTATTTTGCGGCGATGCGAGTTGGAGCCATTTGCGTAACTTTGAATCCAATGTCCACATCATATGAATTGAGTCATTACTTCAGTGATTGTAAACCTACTGTAATTGTCAGTGGTGGGGATTATTCCGCCAAGTTGGCAAAGGCTCTGGAACGTGCGGATTATGTGAAACTGATTATAGCTCTTGAACCCCAGGAAGGTGAGGTGAGCTTTTCAGAGATCCAAAATAATTTCCCGGATGATTTTGAAGCTGTTGATCTTGACGAAAACGCTCCAGCGGTAATCATCTTCACCGCTGGTTTGCTTGGTAGGGCTCTGGGGGCGACCTTGAGTCATCACAATCTGGATACAAATTCAAATTTGTTACGAGACGTTTGTGGACGGGGCCCTGAAACCCATGGACTAGCCCTGATACCGGCTTTTCACGCTTTTGGGGCTTCGACGAATCTACTAGGTACTATCAAGGCCGGCGGCACAGTATACCTTGTCGAAAAGGTCGATTTTCCAAAATTGATTCCCTGGCTCAAAGAGGCCTGTATTACCTACACCGGGCTTGTTCCAATGGTCTATTACGGTCTGATTTATCACCCTTCCTGTAAGGATCTTGACCTTTCCAGCATCGAAATAGCTATTAGCGGTGGAGCCCCTCTTTCCTTGGAGATTTACGAAAGGTTCTGCGACAAATACAAGATCGACATTTATCATGGTTATGGATTGACAGAGGCTTCTCCTGTAGTTTCCTGGAACACCCCTCTTATAGCGAATAAACCTAGAACTGTTGGTCTGCCGGTTCCCGACGTCACTATCCAGGTCCATGATGACGACGGAGGAGTCCTTCCTGTAGGCGTCGAGGGTGAAGTGGTATTGAATGGTCCGAACGTGATGCTGGGTTATTTTGGAAGGCCAAACGAAACAAAGACCGTCATCCGTAATGGATGGCTATATACTGGAGATTTGGGATTTCTTGATGAAGATGGTTATCTGACTTTGACCGGACTGAAAAAAGACCTGATAATAACTTCAGGATTCAATGTTTATTGCCAGGAAGTAGAAGAGATCCTTATAAGGCACCCTGGCGTGTCTGACGTGGCTCTGGTTGGCGTGCCGGATCTGATGCGTGGACAGGTCATAGAGGCTATGGTAGTCCCGGAAAGTGGCGCTAAACCGGACGAGCGCGAGATAATCAGATTTTGTAAAGAATATTTATCCAGATACAAGTGCCCTCGAAAAGTGGTCTTTGTAAATGAAATTACCCGGGACTCTCTTGGTAGGGCTTCTGGTTGGAAATGAAGCGCAGTCGGTTTTGTGTTTGAACATCCAAGGCTGATATCGGAATAATAAATCGATCTCAGTATGTCTTTGCTGAGCCTTCATTGGAAACGTGTGACATAACCTTGAAAGACTTCGCCATAATTGCTTCCATCGATCTGGATAAAGCCGACGCTGTCTTTGACGTTGCCTCAAAAATTGCGCCTAATATCGATGGGATCAAAATAGGCGTTCCCACATTACTGGAACGAGGCGTGAAGTTCCTCCAAAAAATTAGGGCGCTCCTGGAAGACAAGCCTATCCTGGTTGATCTCAAAATAGCGGATATTGGTTTCAGGTCGTCAACCTCATGGAACGGCACCAACGCCAAAATAATGTCAAAACTAGAGGGGAGTGGGGCCACCCATGTCACAGTTCACGGCTTCCCAGGACCAGCATCCGTGGCTGAAGCTGTAGAAATTGGGAATCATTTGGGATTGGGAATCCTATTGCTGCCGATGATGAGTCATGTTGGAGCTGAAGCATTTTTCTCGGGACACATTAAATACTCAGTCTTCGATGAATCTTGCAGGAAAAGTGGCGTAAACTTAGTGCCATCAGCCAGGTTTACCGAGATGGATGTAACTGATGGTATATTGCTGATGGGTGAGGCAGCGGGAGTAACCGGCTATATTGGGCCAGCCACAAGACCTGCAGATTTGAAACGATATCGGTCGATAACTGAAAAACCTATATGGTGTCCTGGTTTTGGGAGACAGGACCGTCAGGGAAGATCATTGGCAGTACAATTGGAGGACTGGGCACGAATCGTTGGCCCCCGGTCAGCCGCTATTGTGGGTTCCTTTATTTATGACGCCCATAACCCGGTTGAGGCTGTAGAGGAAATCATTCAGATTCGGGACAGGGTCAAAAAAGGCCTGCGCACCGGTGTTTGAATTAGCGCCCATAGGGCTTTTGCGAAGTTTTTCTCAGGAAGTTTCCCGGATAACAGTCTTTAAGTAGGAGCGTAAAATTTTATTTTAGGTTGCCGTGTCCGTGCCTTACAATTTCCCCCGTTACCATGTAGATCACGTCTTCAGCAATATTGGTGGAATGATCTGAAATCCTTTCCAGGTGCCTTGAAACAAGAAATAAATGAGTCAGAGCATGACGTCGTTCCAGTTCAGTTACCAACCTTTCTTCAAAATTGCTGTGCAATTTATGTTTCATCATGTCCACTTCATCGTCATCCGCCAAGACTCTTGCAGCCAAAGCGTCATCCATGTTGACGAATGAGTCAAGAGCGTTCTTGAGCATGTTTTGGGTCTTTTCAGCCATGAAGTAATAATCTGAAGGAATGTTCAACGGTGTTTCTGATGCAAGCAAGAGAGCCGTTTCCGCAATATTTACCGCCAGATCTCCTATGCGTTCAAGCTGGTTTATTATCTGATACACACCCGTAATGAACCGTAGGTCCATTGCAACAGGTTGATGCAATGCCAGAATCTCAAGACAATCTTCTTCAATTTCTATTTCGATCCTGTCAATATCCTTGTCGCCGTCAATTACGCTTGCGGACAACTTCGAGTCTCTTTCCCGTATTGCCTTTACAGCAAGCTTGACACTCTCCTCAACCATAGTGGCGAGTGAGACAAGTTTGTTCTTCAGGATTTCATTTTTTCTCTGGAGTCTTATTCTTGGGGCTCGAACCATGTTTTTATCCTTTAAACAATCTGTATTGGCGAACTCGAGGTTTAATCACTATGTCTGAAACCCGGTCACTTTTTTCGCGGTCAGGAATTGATTCAGTTGAAGCTTATCAAAGACACGGCTACAATAATGCCAACTTTCCTAGAGAGCAAGGTCTAGTGATAATCTGGAGAGCAAAAAACACGATTTCTTCTGGCTCTGGGATATTCTAAGCAATTGCCATGAAAGAACTGCGAGGTCAATATGAATGCTACGGATTGCAAAGTGGAGGAGTCATGAGCGGGTCTCCAACAGACACAACAAATAATGGCGCCTCCGAACAATCGGATAAATTCTGGAGTATGGGCAAGATTTCCATGGAAATTGAACACCTTGCCGAATATAAAGGATCCGTGCATTTTGAAAAACACGGACATGTGAGATCCGTTCCAGACATTGTTGGTGAACTAAATAGCCTCTTTTCAGCTCAGAACCTGGCTGTTCTTGCGACGGCCGGGAAGACCGGCCCATATGGCAATCTAGTCGCTTTCATGGCTGGCCCTGATTTGAAATATCTCGTTTTTGCAACTCAAAAGGCCACGAGAAAATTCGGCAACCTGCTGGAGAATCCCCTTGTAGCGTTTGTTATAGATAACAGATCCAACAAGATTGACGATTTTATCAACGCTGTCGCTGTGACAGCTATGGGAAAAGCATTTGAAGTGGATTCTGGAGAGAAAGAAAAATTGCTCCAGTCATTCATTGATAAACATCCTCATCTCAAGGATTTTGTCTCTTCTCCAAGCTGCGCTCTGGTCAAGGTTGAGATCGAAAAGTATGTTTGTGTCTTTAGATTTCAGAACGTAATAGAGCTGTACCCAAAAAATGACTGACCTGATGGAAATAACTAGCTCCGTCCATATTGAAATGGACAGGATGGGAGGTAAATCAGCGGCCATAGCAAAATTGGCCAAAGCTGGTTTCAATCTTCCGCGTTCAATCGTGATCACAAGCGATGTTTACGATTTTTTTGTAGAAGTCACTGGCTTGAGAGGTAGGATCTTGTTCGAACTTGGCAGAAAAGACCTTGAAGGCATGCGGTGGGAGGAGATGTGGGACACCGCTCTTCGTATAAGAAATTTGTTTCTGACAACACCTTGGCCAAGCTCTTTACGACGGAGACTGGAAACATTCATCGCAGGATCGTTTAAGGATTCTCAGGTAACAGTAAGATCTTCAGCCCCTGATGAAGATTCCACAAAAAATTCATTCGCTGGTATTCACGAGTCTCTGGTAAACAGAAACGGTATTGACAGCATCATGGATGCGATAAAACTGGTATGGGCTTCTCTCTGGTCTGACCGGGCAATGATGTACAGACGTGAACTCAGACTGGATTATACCAAGAGCTCCATGGCGGTCCTGATACAGGAGTTCATTGATGGGGAAAAGTCCGGAATATTTTTTGGCGTCTCTCCTAATAGTCAGAATTTGGCAGTAGTTGAAGCGGTATACGGTTTGAACCAGGGTTTGGTCGATGGATCAGTTGAACCTGACAGGTGGACGGTCAACCGTGAAACTGGAGCGGTTGAATCCCATTTAGCGCCGAAAAGGTCAATTAAAATGGCCCCCTCAAGGGACGGAGGACTAACAACAGTAGAACTCTCTGAAGACGAAATTCTATCTCCGCCCCTGAACTCAGCGGAAGTAGAAACTGTCCTTCGGAACGGAACGGAAGCCGAAAAACTGTTCGGTCTTTCTCAGGATGTAGAATGGACATTCAGCGGAGATGAATTCATATTTTTGCAGTCACGGCCAATTACTACCAATGCACTCGATCCTGGAGATGAACGTTTATGGTATCGAAGCCTGAAAAGAAGTCTGACAAACCTTAGGAAACTACGAAAAAAAGTCGAAAATGACCTGATTCCACAGATGATTAAGACAGCGGAGGATCTTGCCGATATCGGCCTGGACAGCATGTCCGATTCAGATCTTGCGGGAGAAATAACCCGTCGAACACAAATATTGAAAAACTGGACGAACATCTATTGGGCCGAATTCATTCCTTTTGCGCATGCTGTTAGACTTTTTGGCCAGTTCTACAATGACGCTTTGAAGCCCAAAGATCCCTTTGAGTTTGTTTCGCTCCTTGTTACCAAGGACATGTTGAGTGTCCAGAGAAATCTTCTTTTGCAGGAAGCGTCCAGAAAGATATCGAATTTCCAAGCCGATGAAAGCCGAATACCTGGGCTAACAGGTAGGAATGCAGAATTCAGGGAATTGATTGACGTCTACACGAGAGAATTTCAGGAATTCTCTTCAGTGGGTATGGAACTTGAAAATATTGAAGAAAACCTCTTGGAACTCTTTTCAGAATTTTCAAAAATCCCAGATAGATCAGAAACGGGCGTCGAGACCTCTAGCAGTCTTAAAGAATATGTCTTCTTTAGTCATTTTTCTGGACCGGCCTTAGAAGAGGCCTCGGAACTTCTTGAACTGGCACGATTCAGCTACAGGCTGCGTGATGATGACAACATCTATCTCGGACGTCTGGAAAGCCGATTGAGATCTGCTCTCAAGCTTGGAGAGAGTCGATTGGCGTCAAAAGGCGCAGCAATCAAGGGTTCCCGTTTGCCGGAAGAGATTGCCGAGGCTCTTAGGGGAAAACAGGTTGATTGGGTATCTTCGAAAGTTGAGACGCCGGCGCCAAAAGAATCTTATCGTTCAGTGGTGAGGCAACTGCGGGGTCAACCCGCCGGTGGGGGATTCAGTTCCGGTTTAGCCCGTGTGATAAATGCGTCTGAAGATCTTTTCAGTTTCAAGGTGGGTGAAATACTGGTATGCGATGCGGTTGATCCCAACATTACGTTTATTGTCCCACTTTGCGCAGGCATAGTAGAACGTCGAGGAGGCATGCTGATACATGGAGCCATCATAGCTAGGGAATACGGAATTCCATGTGTAACTGGGGTCACCGACGCGGCTTCGGCCATTCACACAGGGGATTACGTAACTGTGGACGGTTTCCTCGGGATAGTGACATTGGAACGAAATTGATCGTAAGAACCTGACAAAGTCCGATTTTGTGAAATACCGCCATCACGGGATTAAGGAGTGGATACTGTTATGAACATTGTAAGTTCTACCGATGCGTCGATGGACCCGACCATCGGTTTTATGATACTGGACCAAAACGCCAAAGTCATTTACTCAAACAAAAAAGCTGAACGATTGATGGAAATATCATTGGGCGAGACTCTGGACATTCCCATACCCGCATCAGGGCTCACAGAATTAAATGCTTGTGACAAGAAAGAAAAGATTCCACTGCCTATTACAATTTCTTGTGAATCCTTCAACATTCATGGGGACAATTTCAGAGTTTTGACAATTTGCCAAAAAGGAACCTTCTCTCAGTCCTTGAATGGCAGAGATTTACCTGAGAGATCTTTGGGGTCAGTGTTTTCTGAAATGCTCGAATCGATACTGATAGTCGACTCCACTAACGGAACTATTTTGTGGAGTAACCCATACGCTGCCAGGAGTCTTAAATTCGATAGAGACGGCTTTACTGGACGCCCCTTTTCGGATCTATTTCCTCCGGGTTCAGAAATAGAGGCTAAAAATGTTCTCAATGAGGTAGTCTGCGCTGACGGTGTGTTCGTTACGCAAACATTTGTTGGCGGTGATGGAGGCATTTCATACATGGACCTTACGGCTTCCCTTATTCCTATGGAAGCGGAGTCAACCGCCATACTGGTAGTTTTGAGAGAAGCTTCCGAACGAAAGCAACTTGAGGAACTCCGTCTGGAAACAGCGAGACTGAACTCATTCTCCGAACTGTCGGCCGGCGTGGCCCACCACTTCAACAACATGCTTCAGGTGATAATTGGATTCGCTGGTTTGGCGCAACTAGAATTGGAGTCAGGTAGGACCGGCCGCATAAAACCCAAATTGGAGCAAATAGTTGCCAGTTCAAACGAAGCGGCAAACGCCATAAGAAGCCTGCAGGATTTTGCGCGTTGTGGTCAGCCAATGTCATGTGCGGCCCAGGAAGTCGTTAATTTAAAGAACCTTGCCAAGAGAGCCGTAAATCTTGGAAGGCTGTGGTGGAAGACCCAGCCCGAGGGGAGTGGGACCGGTGTCTCAATAGAAACGAACCTGAGTCAGGACTGTTATGCGCGGCTAAACGAAGAACGTATACTGGAAGTAATGATTAATCTTATCAAAAATGGGGTCGAATCTATCGCCGATAAAGGTACAGTTACCGTCGGAGTAGAGAATCGCGGTCCCGAAGTGGTGTTTTATGTCAAAGATACCGGAGTGGGGATCAGAGATGAGGATCTTAGAAGAATTTTCGACCCATTCTGGACGACAAAAGGCCCAAGAAAAAGCGGATTGGGTTTAGCCGGCGCCTTGGGAATAGTAAAACAGAATAACGGAAAAATTAAGGTTGAGTCCTCAGATGCAGGTGGGGCAGCATTCGAGGTTATATTCCAGCCGGTTGATTTCACGCCTGAGACTAAAATTGCTGAACCAGGTACGGCAAGTGGAGAGATGATCTCGGTCCTGGTCATTGACGAAGAAGAAAAAGTCCTGGAATCGATTAGCGACGGACTTGAACTCGAAGGCTACTCAGTTCATTCCGCATCAAGCGCTAAAGAGGGTCTCAGATTGATGGATGAGACTGATGTGGACATAATAGTTAGTGACTCAGCCTCCCATGACATCAGTGGTTGGGACTTGGGTAGACTGCTTAAAGACAGATACCGGAATTCCAATAAGGGCAAGCCTCCTTTGATTTTACTCACAGCGTGGGGTTTTGGGCAGATCCAGAAGGAGAAAATACTGAGGACCGGAGTTGACGCCATACTCAAGAAACCGGTCCCGATCAAGGATTTGGTCGTAAAAATTAGGGATATCATTTCACAGAGATGACCCGCCATTCCCTCGTGGCGCTCATTCGTTAGAGCGACGGTTTAACGCGACCGAGCAAGGCCGATCATTTGTAGGTAATCAATATTTCATCAGTATCGACGGTCTGACCAGGCCGCGCAAAAATTCTGTCTATTTGTCCATCTCGAGGCGATGCGACAGCGCTTTCCATTTTCATTGATTCCATCCGCAACAGTTCCTGTCCCTTACGAACCTGAGCCCCTTGCTCGACAGTGACCGCAGTAATCAGGCCGGGCATCGGACATTTTAGCTCATTGTCCTCAACAGTCTTTATATCTGCAAGCATATACTGGGCAAGGCTCCATTCGAGTGGGGTATATATCTCGAACGTCCGAACAATTCCGCAGAAATAAGCCTGTATATGGTTGTCGGAGTAACGGAGGCGAAACATGTTGGCAAGGCCATCGATGTAGAGCTTTAACCGCCGTCTGTAATATTCAAACTCAGGAGCAACTACTTTGTACGGCTTATCATTAACTATTATGTTCCATCGTCTACTTTGCTCAGAACCTTCAAGTTGAACGTCAAATACATCGAGAGAAGATCGGACTACATATCTATGGACAGGTGGAGGAGGTTCCGCTGTTCCAACGTGAGGACTCATCGGCCTTAAAGAATCTCGAACAAGTGTCCTTCTGGTATGTGAAACTAATACAGCGGCCATCGTCATATAATGAAGGTCCTGGTCCGAAGGCGCTATCCTGCTTTGTCCATCTTCGAAATGATCTTCAATGAAACTCGTAGAGAGGTCTCCGGCGGCAAAAGCCGGGTGTGAAAGGATGGCATTTACAAAATCCACATTAGTCGTAACACCTTCAATGTGATAACCATTCAAGGCCCTCACAAGTGTCTTGCGGGCTTCCTCCCGATTTGCGCCCCATGCGGCCAACTTGGTAAGTAGGCTGTCATAATGAATCGAAATTACGCTTCCGGCGTCAATTCCACTGTCTACGCGAATGTTTTTACCGGAAGGTATCGCATACCTGGTGACCATACCGGTTGTCGGTAGAAATCCTCGGGTAGGGTCCTCAGCGCATATTCGAGCTTCAATGGCCCACCCTTTTAAGAGGGCATCTTCCTGCTTAACGCCCAAGGGTTCCCCAGCCGCAACGCGGATTTGTAACTCGATTAGGTCAAGTCCTGTAACCATTTCTGTCACGGGATGTTCGACCTGAAGACGGGTATTCATTTCAAGGAAATAAAAGTTTTTCTCAGCGTCAAGAATGAATTCCACCGTTCCGGCTCCGGTGTACGCGGCGGCTTTGGCAAGATTACAGGCGGTTTCTCCCATTTTGTTGCGGAGAGATTCATGAATCACCCTTGACGGGGTTTCTTCGATTACTTTCTGGTATCGGCGCTGGATTGAGCATTCCCTCTCCCCAAGATGAACAATATTACCATAGTTGTCCGCCATGACCTGGATTTCAATGTGGCGTGGACGTGAGATAAAGCGCTCTACGAATATCCTGTCGTCACCGAAACTTTTCAAGGTTTCCGCTCGGCATGCTTCGAGCGCCGCGGGCAGTTCCGTCATATCATTAACAATTCTCATCCCCCTTCCTCCGCCACCAGCCGCTGGTTTCAGTAGTACAGGAAGGCCTATTTCGTGAGCAGCGGCAATTGCCTCATCCATGTCTGCGATTGGATCCTGCCGTCCGGGAACGACTGGGACCCCAATTTTTGTTGCAAGCGCCTTTGACGCTGTTTTGTCACCAAGCAGGCTGATGGCCTCAGGTGTTGGTCCGATGAATATCAAACCCGATTCTTGAATCACTCGGGCAAATTCCGCATTTTCGGAAAGAAAACCATAGCCGGGATGTATAGCCTGACAGCCATGAGAGATAGCCGCCCGTATGATCTTCTCAACATTCAGGTACGATTCCCGAGCCGAAGCGGGCCCAATCAGGCAGGATTCATCAGCGGCAAGCACGTACGGTGATCTGAAGTCTACCTCGGAATATACGGCGACGGATTTAAGTCCCATCTTCTTGCATGTCTTTATGATTCGGACTGCAATTTCACCTCTGTTGGCTATAAGGATTTTGTCTATCACTCTGTTGGTCCTCAAAGTGGAATATTGCCATGTTTGCGGGTAGGTTTTTTTACATGTTTGCCCTCAAGGAACTGCAGGCTTCTGATGAGACGACCCCTGGTATCCTGAGGAAAAATCACGTCGTCGATGTAGCCGCGTTTGGCCGCAAGGAAAGGATTCGCAAATGTTTTTCTGTAATAGTCCTCTTTTTCGGTTAGAGCGGCCATTGGATCGGCTGAACTCTGAATTTCCTTACGGTAGATAACTTCCGCTGCCCCCCTTGGCCCAAGGACGGCAATCTCAGCGGTCGGCCAGGCGTAATTGATGTCAGCTCCAATATGCTTGGAATTCATCACTATGTAGGCGCCGCCATAGGCTTTGCGCACTATAACAGTAATCCTGGGCACACTGGCTTCAATGAAAGCATAGAGGAGTTTTGCCCCATGGCGGATAATTCCGCCGTGTTCCTGTTCAGGGCCAGGCATGAATCCGGGTACATCCACAAAACATATCAAGGGAACGTTAAAAGCGTCACAGAAACGCACAAAACGAGCGCCTTTAACAGATGCGTTACTGTCGAGCACCCCGGCCAAGACCGCAGGCTGGTTGGCAATGAGCCCGATAGTTTGGCCTCCCAACCGTCCAAACCCGACAATCAGGTTCCGTGCGAAATGAGACTGAACCTCAAGAAATTCGGCGCCATCAAGAACGCTGTTTATTAGGACCTTCATGTCATAAGGCTGGTTAGGGTTTACCGGAACCAGATAATTCAACGCTGGATCTTTCCGGTCCAAAGGGTCCCGCAAATCCAAGAAAGGTGGTTTTTGCATGTTATTAGATGGCAGGTAGTTGATGAGCCGCCTGATTTCACGGATGCACAAAATGTCATTGGGCAGGACAAAATGAGCCACCCCACTTTTGGAAGAGTGAACTCCAGCTCCCCCCAGATCTTCAAAGGAGATGTCCTGATGAATAATTGTCTTGACCACGTTTGGACCTGTTACAAACATGTAGGAGGAGTTTCCGACCATGAAAGTGAAGTCCGTCATTGCAGGGCTATATACCGCTCCTCCAGCGCACGGCCCCATAATGGCTGATATCTGTGGAATAACTCCACTTGACATGACATTTCGGTTGAATATCTGCCCGTATGCCGCCAATGAATCGACGCCCTCTTGAATACGCGCGCCTCCGGAATCGTTAAGTCCAATGAAAGGGGCGCCAACACGTACGGCGTGATCCATGACTTTGCCGATTTTTTCAGAGTGAGCTTCCCCAAGCGAACCGCCAATGACTGTGAAGTCCTGGCTAAAAAGAAATATTTCTCTGCCGTCGATCGTCCCATGACCGGTTATGACTCCATCGCTGAGGTGTTCTTTTTCACCACCCAGATGCCCGCCTCTTCCAGCTTTTAGAACGTCGAATTCCTCAAATGAGCCCTCGTCGAGCAGTAGGTTGACTCTTTCCCTAGCTGTTAGTTTGCCGCGGGCGTGCTGCTGCTCAACTCGCTTAGTTCCTCCTCCGCCTCTGGCTTGATCCCGCATTTTTTGAAGGCTTGCGAGGTTGTCCTGGACTGGCCATTCGAATGAAGTGGCGCCTGAGCAATCTTTTGGGGGAGATTGTGAATTGGCTTGTGGGGCTTGATCTGACGGTTTTTCCATAGTTGTCTCCAAATTAGAATCCTAACCTCATAGTTTCTCAACAGATCTTGTTTCTCGTCAACAAAAAAATGTGGAAAAAAAGTCGGTGTTTCTTAGAACTGGAACTGATTACAGATCACGGTAGTTCCCAAATCGGTTGCGATCGATGAAATGCGGGAAGCGAATGATAAGCATTAGACTTACCGCCGCAGAGGATTTTTGCGGTTTGACCTTCAAGGTGGTGGCCAATTTCATCACGCCCAAGAGCGCGCTCGTTTCCTGTTTGAAATTAATATCGGATGGGTTTGATGTAATTTTGGCGCCGAATGTGTTCAGCTCTCAGTTACTATCATCATTCGACCCTTTGTTGTTCTCTCCCATTTCCTTGTCAAATTCCGCCCAGTATTTACGGTCACACTCCTGTTTGCAGTCAAAACATTCTGCGATCATGCCGACAGCGTCACATCCACAACTCGAATAACAGGCCTCACGGTCGAATGTGTGAAGCACAGTCTTTTCAGCGGAACCGGAGTGTGGGGCTATCGAAATGAGCCCAACGACCGTTACCAGAACCATAAGAATCTTAAATTTGTCCATTTGTTAACCTTTCTTTCCATGAGGCAAAGTCTCTACCTGAAATTATAATGACATCTGTTCAATTTTCCACATCCGGCCGGCGTCAAGTTGGAACTGAGGTTCCATTATCAAAACTCCACAGGCTTCTTCATTAGAGCTTAGGAATATTGACACTGTCAACCTACGGTCTGGAAAACGGATAATCATCTTCCCTTAAATATAGTTATCAGACCCACTTCTCGACAGGTTTCTTTCCAGACAACAAATGATCCAAAATGTTTTCGACCTTAAAAGAAATTAGGAACGCATGTCCCCATTTTACACGCGGTTAATATATTCGGGGTTATTGGGTTTGTATTGAAAGTGAGCGCCCTGTGGTAGAAAATAGGCATGGAGGATCGACACACCCATGGAGCAAACCTGATCGCCTAGTCGGAATCATCCTTAATGGCCATGGAGAGGAATTTGCTGTAGGCCAGAGTCCTGGAAATCCCGAATCTTCTGTGAGCTTCAGCCGCTAAATTTTTTCCGGACAACCCTTCCTGGATAAGTTCCTCGATGACACCGTCCGTATTAACCGCCGGCCTGTGTCCAGACGGTTCTATCACAACAACAAACTCACCCTTGATATTTTCTCTTTGGTCCAGTTTGTCATAGAGTGATTCAGGATTCCCGCAAAGTATTTCCTCAAATTTCTTAGTGAGTTCCCTGCACAACACCATCCTTCTGGACGGGATGGCTTTTCTCGCGACACCCATTGTTTTGACAATTCGGCGCGCTGTTTCCAGAAATACGATCGTTTTTTCCTCATGACTGATGTGTCCAAAAAAGTCATTCAGAGCAGAGGCCTTCTTGGGAGAAAAGCCTAAAAATACAAACGATGATCCATCAATCCCGGATACCGATAGGGCTGCTACGACCGACGAAGGCCCGGGGATAGGAACGACGCGAAACCCGGCTTCCATTACCGACCTGACGAGTCGGTATCCAGGGTCCGATATGTTTGGAGTCCCGGCGTCAGATATCAAAGCGATACTCTGACCAGTTTCCAGACGCTCAAAGATCGTCTGAGTCTTTCTGTTTTCGTTGAAGCGGTGCAGGCTTATCAAAGGTGTCGAGATGTTATACCTGTTGAGCAATACACGACTGGTCCGGGTGTCCTCACATGCTATGAGGTTCACGGACTTTAGCGTGTCGATCGCCCTCACCGTTATGTCCTCTAGGTTGCCAATCGGGGTGGCTACAATAAAAAGGACACTTGAACCAGAAGATGCTTTTCCCGGGGCTATATCCACTTCAATGGCTCTTTCTTATGCGCCGTTTACGGCTTTTGTTTCGGCTCAGTGTCAGAATACAGGTAAGATTTACGATAGGCTTCCACTGCCGACATAAGCAGCACGCGCGCTACCGCTGCCAAAGGAATAGCCACCAACAGTCCCACGAATCCAAAAAGGTTGGCTCCTACGATCAGCACAAGAATGTACACTACAGGGTTAAGACCTACAGCCTGCCCAACAATCCTGGGAGTCAGGAAATAAGATTCGAACGCCTGGACGATGCCGATCCAGGCAAGGACGTAAATTACATGCAGGAGATCGCCGAATTTGACAAAAGCCATGATCGACCCCCCCACAATCGCCACCAGGGCCCCCAAATATGGGACAATCTGAAGCAGTCCCGCCACAACGCCAAGCACAAGTGACAATTCTATTCCGATAATGACGAAACCGATACTGTAGAGAACGGCCATAATTAGGGCTATTGTGAGCTGCCCCCTCACGAATGCCGCGATTACACCGTCAATTTCACGAAATTTGTTCACGATAGGGTTCCTAGTGTAGGGAGGTATGAGATCAACCGCCCCATTTATGATGTTATTAAAGGAAACCATGAGGTAATAAGCTATAATCGGAATAAGAACCATCTGGAAAAATACGGAAAGAACGCTCAAAGTCGAACTGAAAATAGTCGACATGACAGTTCCCGCCACAGATGTAACCCTTGGTAAAGACTGACTTATGCGATCATAGGCCATAAGTAGAAATTCGTTCCAGTCCTGTGGCAACTGCACTTCAAAAGATTCGAGGAGATTCAGCCCAACCTCCTTAAGTTTCAAGAAATAGCGGGGGGCGCGCCTAGAAAATTCGGAGAGTTCTGTAAAAATCGCAGGAGCTACCAAGAGAACGATCCCAGCGCAAACGGCAAAGACCAGACAGAGCGCCAGCAATGACGCCGTAGATCTTCCTATTCCCCATTTTTCCATTCCTGTGACAAGAGGATTCAGCGAATAAGCCATAAAAAATGATATCAATAACGTTGTCGTGACAGATTCTAGAGCCCTCATCATCCAGATCAGGAAAACAAAGAAAACTAGCCCAGCTCCCAACCTTACCAGCGTTTTTACAGTAACGGGTTTCATGAGTTCCTCTTCGAAAACACCTGCGATCCCATTAAACTAGTCAAAGTGAATACTATCAACAGACCAGAAATTGTCCAGGCAAAGACGTCACCATTTCGAGTATAAAATGATCCCGCATCTGGATTGGCGGGTATATTGTAAACCAGTTCACTTTGAACCATTAAAGGAAGCCAAGCCACTAAACGGCCTCCCGGGTCAAAGACCGCGCTTATACCTGTATTTGCAGCCCTGAACAGCCACACCCTGTTTTCAACCGCCCTGAACCCAGCCATCGCAAGATGCTGGTATGGCGCAGCGCTATCCCCAAACCACCCATCGTTGGTGATGTTGACCAGAACTTTGGCGCCGGAACTCACCGCTGACCTGGATAGGTCTGGGAATATGGCTTCATAACATATCAGAACGCTGAAAGGTGGGAATCCGCTTAAATTCATCACGGTCATGACGCTTCCAGCTAAATAATCCTCTTCCCTCGCAGCTATTCCGGGCCCTAAAGGAAGGATCCACGACAACGGCATATACTCACCAAATGGAACGAGGTGAATTTTGTCATAACGTTGCGTCAATTCACCGTTTTCAACCAGGAACGCGCTGTTGAAAAACTGGATCTTGTCTTCGATCCGCTTCTCGAAGGGGGCCCCTATGAGCATTGGAACATCAAGTTTAGTGGATATGTTAGTGGCATACTTCCAGGTTATGTCGGTTCCTCCTATGACTACCGGCACACTAGTTTCCGGCCAGATCATGAAAGTCGCCCCTTTTTTAAGAGCCTTTTCTGCCAAGCTCTCGTAAGTCGCGAATGATTGAGCTCTCGACGCCGGGTCCCACTTAATGTCCTGGGGAATATTTCCCTGTAGTATGGCTCCCGCAACGGTCGGGGCGCCAACATGGTCTTTCGGGAACTGATTCAGCCTGAAGGTTCCGTAAGCGAGCGCTACCCCCAGAATCACAATCCCAATCGACAGTCTGGCAACGGATCCCCAGGTTCTGTCATTTAAAATTCTCATTAGCGCCAAAGCCGAGACATTCATCATGATTACAAGAAATGACAGACCGTATACGCCCGAGAAATCGGAAATCTGGATAAGCGTTGTCCAATGCGCCTGGGAATAGCCAACGCAATCCCAGGGAAAACCGGTAAAGACGTAGGTCCTGACAAATTCAAGAGAGGTCCATACCGTAGGAGCCGCAACAAGAACGTCAACACCCCTGTTAAAAAGAAATGCGCAAAAAAGTGAGAATAAGGCGGGTATTAAAGCCAGTGCGCATACCATCGACACGAAAATAATCGTGGCGTCAAAGGCCCCAAACTTACCGTGGATAACCATGGTTTGGATAATCCATCTAAGGTCTACCAGGAAGAAGGCCAGGCCAAAAAAAAAGCCACAGGCTGAGGCCCTAGGCAATTTCTTCTCTCTCTCAAGGGCCAGCAACAAGGGAATGAATGCCAACCATGCCACAAACCCCAGGTTCCAGGGGGCAAAAGCCAAGGATAAAAGCGCCCCGCCAGTGAGAGACAAAATTAGAGAAGGTGTCATGATAAGGATTCGGCCGACGCCAAACCGTTAACTTGTTGACCTGAATTTTCAGGAGTTACCTGCACCCGGGTTATCCTCTTGGGGTCACTTACCTGAATTTTCATGCTAAGTCCCTCAAAAGTTATTTCTTCACCTTTTTTTGGGACCTTTCCCAGCAGGTGTATGATGAATCCAGCCAAGCTATCATAGCCCTCGCGAGGGACCCGGACTTTAAACACCTCTTCAAAGTCATCCAGGTTGGCCCATCCACTGACCATGTAGGAGCCACCTTCCTGAAGAACAAAGTCGTCTTCTTCTGCGTCGTGTTCATCGCGAATTTCACCGATGATTTCTTCAACGATGTCTTCAATGGTCACCAGTCCTGATGTTCCACCATATTCGTCAACAATCACCGCAAGATGAGACTTTTTGCCTCTCAAATCGTCAAGAAGATCCTTGATTCGCTTGGTTTCCGGAACGAAGAAAGGATCCCGTATTATTCGGGAAAGGTTAAAATCTTCAGAACTGTTTAACCAATAGGGCAGGAGGTCCTTGGAGTTCAATATACCTACTATTTGGTCTACATTTTCTTTGTATACAGGAATTCTGGAATGCCCGGATTCAATGATAGTATTTAGAACAAATTCCAGGTTTGAGTCCAATGGAACAGCGACTACATAGGTGCGAGGGATCATGATTTCGCGCGCTACAGTCTGATTAAGGTCAAAAATACCCTCAATCATCTCCCCCTGTTCTACATCTATTAAACCGCGTTCTTCACTTTCATCGATTACTTGCTGAATTTCTTTGGGGATCTTATTTATCCCTATTTTGTTTTTCAGCCAGCGGACCAAACCTGGTGGTTGGGACTGCGATTCGTCCAATTAGATTAACACTCACTTTCAGACAAAATTTTGTGTCGACAACATTGCCGAACAACCCCTGAGTAAAACAAATTTGAGATTGAATCAAGTCTTAACAACGCGACTACCAAGTGTCAAGCAAACATTAATCAAGTTATTACAAGTCATCCCACTACAACGACTGAAAAGTTAAGCTGAAATCAGAATTCAATGTCCTCGGGTGGAGTAGCCAAACCATGTCCGGGTATGAACGGGATAGGAGCTACAGGGAAACCACGAAGCCATCTGAATCCACACCTAAGAACGCTTCGGACAGGCGCCGCTAGCAGGAACTGGTGGGGATCAGCCGTCTGGACTTCAATTTCGAGATTTGAAGGGATTACCTTTATACAATGTCCCATGTCAGGGGTGTAGACATAAAAAGCTCTAAGGTCATAAGGGATGAACCCCGGATAATCTTCCGGATTCAACTGCCGATTGGTTTCAATCTCCGGGTTTAGGAAGCTTCTCTGGACCATAGACCACAAGGACTTTTTGGGATGATTCTCGGCGCAGAATTTACCTACGGCTCTTTCAAACTCGACTTCCGTCCAAGACCCTGACCGATCCAGGACCCTTAACAGGGAGGCAAAAAATTTCTTGAAACCGTTAGTGGTCCTCAATGCCGATAGAGTCGTCCGTTCATCACACAGATGAACCTTTATGTATTCCTGTTTTGACATCTTTTCAAACAATGCCGGCCCATCCGGCGCATGATAGTTCCACCAAATGTCGAATATATCCTTGTCGTTGTTGTTTAATTTAAGCATTGTCAGTACAAGTAGCACTCTATTGAACTGGACAAGACCTCCGCGCTGCAGAACATCTTTTAGGACGGACACGTCCGTGCTATCTTCAATAGGGCGTGCAAAAAAACCAATCGACTGGAAGTTGTCATTCATCTCCCGGTAAAGGGCTTTTATACCTTGGCCCGGAAACAGACGAATGTCCTCCGAACTGTGAATTTCCATACCATTATCCTCAAAAAGAACGCATAACAGATAAATGGTCAGCGGTCTATCCCCTTATCGACAAACAAATAGCTAAAGTAGAATCAAAAAGATTGACGCTAATTATATAAAATGATAAAAGAAATCTAAGTCAAGTGGAGTCTAAATGGACAATCATAAAACTACGTGTGTGACTTGCGCATGGCGCGCAACGTGCAACAAAAAATTTCAGGTTGATGGAACAACGACGACCAGGTGCCTTGATTATACCAGAGACCTCATGTTGGGCCACCCGGAGAAAACTGAGGACCACGGGAAGGCGCCGAAGAAAGATATTAGAAATGACTGATCTGGTAAAAGATTCGATTCGACGGATCATATATGAGTCTCTAGTGAAGGTCTTTCCTGAAAGCTACAGCTTAGAGGACAGGTCTTTTGAGAGAGAAATCGAAGTCTCTAGATCAAAAGACCCACGTTTTGGGGATTACGCCACAAACATTGCGCTGATTCTGTCCAAAATTCACAGTTTGAAACCCAGGGAATTGGCTGAGCGCCTACTCGGCGGTATGCCTCAGGGCACAAACATAGTTCAGGAATTTGAAATAGCCGGCCCTGGATTCATAAACTTTAAAATGTCCTTCAATTTCTGGATAGACGCTCTCAATAGTGTTCATAGTCGGAAAAAGATGTATGGTAGCTTTGAACCCATTGACAAGCCTCGAATCCTTATTGAATTTGTGAGCGCCAACCCGACGGGGCCTTTGCATGTGGGCCATGGTCGCGGCGCTGCGGTTGGTGATAGCCTGGCGCGTCTGTTGCGGAATCGCGGCTATACTGTGGAAACTGAATACTATGTCAATGACGCCGGGAACCAGATGAAAATTCTCGGCATGTCACTGCTCTTGAGATATTGGGAACTCATCGGCAAGTCAATTGATTTTCCGGGTGATCACTATCAGGGCGGTTACATTGTAGATATGGCTCGTGAATTGATAGGTACTCCGCTTGGCGAGCAACTCAAAACCCTTCCGCAAAAAGAAGCCTTACCCCTGGCGTCCAATTACGCGGCCAGGAAGATCCTGGAAGGGATTCAGGAAGATTTAAGGGTCTTTGGCGTTAGCTTCGACAGATATTTCAGTGAAAAGTGTCTATATGCCGAAGATGCAGTCAAAATAGCCTTAGACGAATTGAGGAGACTTGGAAAGCTTGAGGACCGAGAAGGCGCTATCTGGTTCAAGATGTCAGGAGGAGAGGATGAAAAAGACCGGGTACTGGTGAGGGCGTCTGGAGAGCCGACATATTTTGCCGCTGACATTGCCTACCACAAGAACAAGTTTGACAGAGGCTATAAAAAACTGGTCGATATATGGGGATCTGACCATCACGGTTATGTGCCAAGGGTCAAAGCGGGCCTGGAGGCCTTGGGGTACGAGCCTGACCAAATTAGGGTGATGCTAGTACAGTTTGTGAACCTTATCCGGGATGGAAAAAAGATCTCGATGTCAACGAGATCAGGGGAATTTGTAACTCTTCGAGACGTGTTGGATGAGGTCGGAACGGACGCCGCCAGGTTCTTTTTTCTCACAAAAAGAAGTGATAGCCACCTGGATTTTGATCTTGACCTTGCCAAGAGGCAATCACGGGATAACCCAGTTTATTATGTTCAATACGTTCATGCCAGGATCGCCGGTATTTTCAGGATTGCAAAGGAGCGAAATGTCGATGTTGACATTTCGGGTCCCGATCTATCGGCCCTGGATCTTCCCGAAGAAAAAGAGATCATGAAGCGCCTGGGAGATTTCCCTGACATGCTGGCCGAGGCGGCTGATACAATGGAGCCTCACCGCATAACATTTTATCTCCTGGAGCTCTCAGAGCTCTTTCATGCCTATTACCATGACAATAAGGTGCTGACGGAGGATGACCGAATCAGAAAAACTCGATTATATCTTGTTGAGGCTGTGAGGCAGGTCATCGAAAATGGACTGACCATTCTAGGAGTCACAGCGCCGGATAGGATGTGAGATTCTTAATGCGTGCGCTTCTAAACTTATTGGGAAAGTCTACGGGGCGACGTCCCTCTAGAATGGCGCGCAAGACTCTCTCCAAGCCCGAAGGGCCCAAGAATGGCTTTCTTATCCTCGGGATTATTACAACAATATTTGTAATGGCGGCGCTGACAGTCTTCAATATGAGATTACTCAGGGAGCAGGCCCCGATGCGCTCTCTACCGGTCAGGGACGCTCTCCCGGAACAAACATTAACCGTGATTCCTGAGATGGTTACCAGCGATTCCGACCAGGAAGCAAAAAAACATGCTCCTCCAACAGAAGTAACCTTTTATAAAAAGCTTAAAGCGCAAGAAGATAGGGTTCATCCAGAGAACTCCGGTCAGAGAGTCAAAACAGCCAATGCCGAAGTGGGCGGATCTGAGAAGGACTCTAACAGCCAGAATCCAAATTCGAAAAAGGAAGATACCGGATTTTCAGTTCCAGCCCTGTCGGGAATACCAAAACCGGCTCTTTCTGAAAGCAACGTCGGTTTGCCGAAAAGTGGCGCTGGACAAAAAGTCTATTCAGTACAGGTGGGTGTTTTCAGTCACCCAAGGATTGCTAAGGAGTGGGCTGAGAAATGGAAGTCCAAGGGATATCCGGCAACCCTAAGACCGATAGCGAGACCTAGTTCCGGGGTTCAATACAGGCTTTTTCTGGGAGAATTCAATTCGGAAAAAAATGCGGATGAGTTTGCCAAGCAATTGAAAGCCAAAGAAGGAGTTACAGGAATGACACTGGTCGTCAAGGAGTAAAGATTCAATCCACCAATACATCACAATAAAAATGTTGGCGAGCCTTAATGATTCGCCAACATTTCAAGTTAAGAAATCCTTAAAAACTATTTTTTCTTAAGCTGGGCCAAACGCTCAGACATGGACACCGCGTTCTTGGGTGTCTCACCGGCTACTTCTGACAGAGCGGCCTTAATGATCTCATCATGTCCATCACGTTCGGTAGAAAGAAGTCTTGCTTTCATGTCAGAGCTAGCCGCTTGGGCTCTAGCCTGTTCCGCCTGCCTGTTCATAGCTGCAAGCGCCACACCGAGGCTAGAAGTTTCAGTCTTCAAGCCGGCCATTTTTTGTGATTTTTCGGCGCGTGCAACTGCGCGTTGACGTTCAATCTCTGCGCGCTGCATATCTCTTCGACCCTTATCGAGCATGTCCTTAGCCTTTTTGAGTTTATCCGCTGTTACCTGAGCCAGTTCCTTAAGTTCCCCGTAGTAGGCCTTGGCCTCATTCGCTTCCTGGGTTTCTCTTTCCACCTCTGGTTTCAATCCTTCCAGGTCTTCCAGAAGTTTGTTGAGGCTGCTGTCAAGTTGATGGACCTTGGCTTCATCGCCAATAGCCTTGGCTTCTTCAAGCCTCTTGTTTAATAGTTCCGCGGCGGACAGGAATTTGTCATAATTCTTTTGAGCCGCCTCAGCCTCAGCCTTTTCCCTGTCGTATTCCGCCCTGGCTTTTCCCGCCTCGGTAGTAATCTTGTCCAACTCGCGGATCATTTCTTCTATTTCAGCCTGCGAAGCGGTTTCCGGGTCCCATGCCACTATTTTCTGTGTGATTCCCTCGCCAACTTTCCCCAGTTTTTCGATGCCAAAACTTCTTAAAAATCCAAACATACCACCCATAAATGTTCCTCCTGAACTAGTTTTCGATCAAATGACTTTTATTGATGGTGAGGCCAATTCCAGGCCCACCATTATCTGCACCGACGCCCCGTCCGATTCATCGACCGCCGAGATCATAAGATATTCGTCGACGCTTTCATTCACATGGCGCCCGTATAACATGGTTTCGTAAGTTACCGTTTCTGTTTTTTCACCAAATGGGTCAAGATAAATTGTCTCCACAAAACGCACAGGCGGTATCCTGTCTATCTTCGCGCCATCCGTATTACTTTCGACAATTCGAGTGGCTTCCGGGTTCTCCCAAACTCTAAAAAAACGAACCGAGGATTTTGTGTCAAAAATGCTCAGCCCAATATACCCATCCTGTTCAGCCAGCCAAAAACCCCAATCATCAGGATATATCTCATCGTAAGGCATGAACAGCTTGCATTCCTCAATTATTTTCTTGCTGTCGGCTACAATCTGGAGCATGTACGGACCCTCTGACGTATCCAGATAAAAACGGTGAAGCATCGAGTCTCCCACCGGGAATTTTCCATAGGAAACCACCGAGCATGAAGACCCAGGATATTTGATTAATAGATCAGCGCCGGCAAGAATAAAATCAACTTCCGAAAATTCTATAAGGCAATTGAATCTCAGACCGAGAGGCAAGTCTTTGTCAATTTTGTCTGAAAAGCTTTTCCCTGATGATTGTCTGAAGTCATCAACTTTCTTTTGCCCAATTTTTTTGAAAAGATTCCAAGTAGATGCCATTTTTGATAGTGGTGCTCGCTCTTTCGAGACCATTCCTCCATATGTATTTGAGATGCCATTCCTGTGAAAACAAGAAGATTAAAACTGAAAAGTCAATTCATTTGACTCCATTCACCAACCCCTCTATCTTTGGCCGTGCTTCATTAAGCGAGGTTGTAAGATTATCCATGGCCGTGGGGCCGAATTGAGAGGCCCACTCAGTTCTCAGAACCAACACAGCCTGAACTGCCAATGTCTTTGTGTCATGACTAAAAATCCAGCCCTTTTCAAGATAGGGGTAGATGTTGCTCGGGATTTTGACCATTGCGTAAATGGGATTGCCGTTTGGATCCTTTTTGTCTACAAGACTATTGTCATCAAGCGCCACCAGGATGAGATTTCCAGACTTCTTGGCCATCTCTTCGGCCTTTTTCAGAAAATCACTATTCAAACCACCGACGAAAAGCATCAAAGCGTGAGGATTTTTTTCGACAGCTTTCAAAGCGACCAGGTAATCTGAGTTAACACTCGGTATTTTCCTGTAGTTAGGACTTTGTTCACATAGCGCTTCCCATGTAAGCGCTGTTCCAGATCCGGAAGGACCGACGTAAACAGTGTGTTTTTTAGGGTCAAGATCCCCGATTGATTTGACGCCACCGTCCCTGTTGGCGATAAGTTGAGCGTATTCAAGGAAGAGGGTAGTCTGTTCTGAAATCACAGATTTGCCGGCAAGTTTTTTTTCCATGAGGGCCAGGACGTCGGACTGGACAATGCCCATATCAGCCTGTCCATTTGCCAGCATTTTCAGGTTTTGCATTGACCCGGACGACGGCACAAGCCGCACATCAATACCTGAGGCGGACTCTTTAAATATTTTACCAAATTTATAATACCAACCCCCTTCCTGACCTGTCGCCATTTTCAATGTAGGTTTTTCGGGTTTCTTTGCCGCAAGCGCTCCAGCCGCAAGCGCCACCTCAGGAGGAATGTCTTTGGGCAAATATCCCGGGTCTTTTGGCGTCCCAGCCATTGATTTTACCTGGTTGTCCAGATCGTTCAGCTTGGACTTGAGTTCTGAGTTGTCCTTGGCTAGGTTCTCGGCTTCCTCACGCCACTTCTTATATCCCGGATCGTCGGAATGATTGTGAGCCGTGGCAGCTACATTCTTGTTGCCTAAATGATCCAGCATCCAGAAAAGGAAGAGCGTGTCGAACATTCCAAAGCTGGGGGCAGTATTGTAAACATAAGGAGGTGGTTGATATCCTTGGGATTTATAATAACCATCCCTGTTTCCGTAATGCGTGTTGTAGTCAAACCCCGAATATACCTTACCTTTTTGATAAAGAGGATTTGATTCATATTTTGATGAATCCGCATTAAAGGGAGCCGCTTTGAATTTTGATTGTTCGGCCTGATACGCTTTCAAAGATTCCTGAGAAGTTTTTTTCCGCTGTTCCTGCATGACTTTTTTGTCAAATTTTGAACCACTCGAGAAACCTGGGGAAGAGGTCGAAGGGCCGGACGGCTTTGTGTAACCGGACGAGGTCTTGCTTTCAGATCCCGCTTTTTGACCCGATGTCGAACCGTGATCAGTCAAGGAAGGTTTTGAATAACCTGTCCCGGATGGAGCGGGGCCGGTTTGACCTTGTAACCCGGGTTTTGAATAGTTGGAATTGGTCGATGGTTCTTTTACAGATGGTTTGGAGTAAGGCGCCGAGGATGTTGCAGGGGTTGAAGAAGGTTTTGAGTAACCTGAAGATGATTCCTTTCCGCCAAACAAACCACCACCACTTCGGTTCCATGTTCCACGTGTGGATGACGACCAGGAAGAGCTTTTTCCAAAACTGGAACCACCAAAACTCCGACCCCCGGATCTTCCTGCGAGAGCAAGTGATTCCCCAACAATTCCAACGCAAAAAAATAATAGAGCACCCAAACTCAGGAATTTAAGAATTCTTCCAATCATTAGAAAATCTCCCGCGCTCCAACTTATTTAAATCTGTCTGTCATGCTATCACTCGTATGTCAAGCCGTTCGAGGAAAATTCGACTCAAACGGGTTACCGTGTCTCTGACCCTCTTTATTTCGAGGTTCCCCCATGTTATAATTATAATAAGACAAACTGTCATGGAGGATGTTCATGAAAACAGTCTTTATAGTTATAAGTGTTTTGGCGCTTGCTCTAGGCATGAACCCTGTAGTCCAATCTTCAGAGATCTACGACAGATCTTATCAGGGACCAATGAACATGTATGGACAGCCTGCTTTAATTGTACCTCCCAACCAGCCAGGGCAGAACTCGTCTCCCAGTAGCAGTCAAGGGCTTCTTCCCATGGCTGCTGACGGACTGTCGCAAGCCGGCGGATATCTCTGGAGTTACATGCCGGCTCCAGTCAGAGGCGTTCAGTCTCCATACGCCGTTCCCCCAGGGTCAGGTCAGGTGACTACGAGTTTTGTTCCGGGAACCCGTTGATCTTTGAAGATATAAATTACTGAATCATTGAGGCTATTGTGCTTTCTGAAAATGACTTGATGCGTGTCCAGAGCGTTAGCCAGAGCATGAAGCGACCCGTGACACTTAATGTGAATCTTACGGGGAATGGTGATTTTTTTGAAAATAACCTGGCAAACATAGCGAGGCAACTTTCAGGCGTTTCTCTGAATCGGATCGACATACGGGAGAGCGGGGAAAGCCCCTTTCCGGGGAAACCGTCGTTGGGCGTTTGCGTGGAGGGTCGTTCAAATATTGCTTACATGGTTTTTCCTGAGGGCCCTCAACTCGGCCCCTTTCTGGACGCTGTTTCCTGGCTTGGTAGAGGAAGCGATCCACCCGAATTTCCTCGGAGGGACAGCGTTAGGGCTCTGGCCTTTCCGAGCGATATATTGACGTTTGTGGCAACGGGATGTCCTCATTGCCCGGAAGCGGTAAGATTTATCTTGATGCTTGCGTGTGAAAACCCCCAAATAAAGGTATCAATAATCGACGCTTTGTATTTTCATGATATAGCAGCTAAATACAAAGTGAAATCAACCCCTACGCTTATAATCAATGACGGGCTCACACTGGTTGGGGGTATAAAAACCAGCGATCTGGTGGAAAGATTATTAGGTCTGTCAAGCGAAGCGGCGATGACAGGTATACTGAGGTCCATGATCGATTCCGGTAGAGCTGAGGACGCAGCGGACCTTATGTGTGATCGGGACAGGCCGGACGCTATATTGCCGATGTTCAGATCGAATGAATTCTCACAACGTATGGGAGCCCTTCTCGTCATGGAAGAAGCCCTTGATAGAAATCCCCGTATCCTGGACCCAATTGTCACCCAATTGACGGAACTAATGCGTTCTGATGACGTTGGGCTGAGAGGCGACACGGCGTCTATTTTGGGTAGGATCGGAACAGAAGACGCCGTATCGGCCCTGAAAATGGCTGTAGATGACCCGGATCCTGATGTGCGGGATGCTGCGGTTGAAGCTCTTGAAAACTTGCAGTAATCCTGATTGGCTTATTTATACAGGCTCATGAGTGATGAACTCATTCTGCCGATATTATCCGCGTAGTTAATGATTCTAAGCTCTATAGCCACTGTAGACCACTCCATGATACGATTATTCGCCGGTAAAAGATCTGTTTTCTCACCACAGGAGGTTTGTTGACCCGGAAAACCGACAAGGGAGATAAAGGAAAGCGCCTGTGGTTCAAAATGGCCCTGTTTCTTGTGCCTCGCTTAGTGACCGGTTATTTTCGATTAGTTGACCTGACCTCACGCAAAGTCTTTCTAAATCGTGAACATGAAGATTATGTCTGCAAAAAGAGGCCATTCGCTTGCGCATGTTTCCACGGAACCATGCTGTTTCCCGTATATTACTGCCGAAGATACCCTGGTGTTGCTATGGTAAGCCGTTCATGGGATGGAGAGATTATAGACAGGTCGATTCGCAGGATGGGCTATGACACCACAAGAGGATCGTCCTCCAGAGGGGGTAAAGAGGCCTTATGGGAAATGATAGACATGATCAATGAAAATAAATATTGTTCTGGGCTCGCGGTAGACGCTCCCCGTGGCCCATCGAGAGAGGTCAAGATCGGTATAGTTGTTGTGGCAAAGGAAACCGGACAGCCTGTAGTTCCTCTAGTGAGTTGGGCCACCAAAAAGATACAATTCCATTCATGGGATTCAATGATACTGCCGCTTCCTTTTAGTACTATCGTTATGGCTTTTGGAAAACCTACAATGGTACCGGAAGGACTTTCCAAAGAAGAGTACGAAGATCTTAGAATTGAAATCGAAAAGGAAATGCTGCGAATTCAGGAACAGGCTGAAGAAAAGATCAAGGAGATATCATCTGGTAAACGCTGATCAATCAATATCATTGCGCAAACGTCATGAACAGCCGTGATTAGACCTTAAAAAAGTTAAGTTTTCCAATGCTGCGGAGATAAGGCAAGAAAGTTATTGTTGGTGTCAAAAAAAGAGGGCCTCAGAAAAATTGAGGCCCTCTTTTAGCAATCCCGCTATTTGGTTTGAACTGATTCCTGAGTATCGTTTACAATTTTTTTGACGCCCTTGGCGCTCTTATTCCCAGATGGCTTCTTAACTGAGTCCACATCATCTCCGGACGTTTTGTCGAAGTCAGGAAAATCTCTCAGGGCGATCTTCAGAACATCGTCCATGTGTTTGACAAACTTGAACTCAAGTCTTCTTCGGATATGCTTTGGTATCTCGTCCAGATCTTTCTGGTTTTGTTCCGGCGCAATAACGGTGTAAATTCTGGCCCTCAAGGCGGCGAGCGATTTCTCTCTCAATCCGCCTATTGGCAGGACCCTACCTCGGAGTGTGATTTCGCCCGTCATGGCAACATCGGATCTCACAGGAATACCTGTGAGAGCGCTTACAAGGGCCGATGCCATAGTTACGCCCGCCGATGGCCCATCTTTGGGTATTGCTCCCGCCGGTACATGGACATGAATATCTTTTGACGAATAGAAATTGTCTGTAAGACCGAATTTTGAGGCTCTAGACCTGAAATATGACATCGCTGCCTGGCCTGACTCTTTCATGACGTCCCCCAGCTGCCCAGTCAACAGAAGATTCCCTTTTCCTTCCATAGGAGTGGCTTCGATATGCAGAACATCACCTCCGTATGGAGTCCATGCAAGGCCTGTAGCAACCCCTACGGCATCCTTGCGGTTGTCGTGATCAGGCAGGAAACGTGGAACTCCCAGAAACTTGTTGAGGTTTTTTGCTGTAATTCTGGGGATCTTTTTTTCTCCTTCGGCTATTTTCCTTGCGATCTTGCGGCATACGTTGGCAATTTCCCGTTCAAGGTTTCTAAGTCCGGCTTCCCGGGTGTACAAGTTTATTATGTTCAAGATCGATTCATCGGTGATGTCGAAGTCAGATGCCTTGATCCCATTTTCCTTGACCTGACGTGGGATGAGATACTGTCTGGCTATTTTGAGTTTTTCCTCATCAATGTATCCAGCCAGCTCAATTATTTCCATTCTGTCTTTGAGAGCCGGGATTATCGGATCAGCCACGTTGGCTGTGGCAATAAACATGACCTTGGAAAGATCGAACGGAACATTCAGGTAATGATCACTAAAAGCATGATTCTGTTCCGGGTCCAAAACTTCCAGCAATGCGGCGGACGGATCACCTCGGAAGTCTGCGCCAACCTTGTCTATTTCATCAAGCATGAAAACAGGATTATTGGAACCAGCGTTTTTCAAGCCCTGGATTATTCGACCTGGCAGGGCGCCAATATATGTTCGCCTGTGGCCTCTAATCTCGGCTTCATCTCGTAAGCCTCCTAAAGATATTCGTGTGAATTTCCTTCCTAGCGCACGGGCGATGGATTTACCCAGAGATGTTTTGCCTACCCCTGGAGGGCCTACGAAACATAGTATTGGGCCTTTCATCTGCTTGTTCAATTTACGGACTCCAAGATACTCCAGAATCCTGTCTTTTATTTTTTCCAGGTCATAATGGTCCTCATCCAAAATCTGTTTGGCCCTCTTGATATCCAGTTTGTCACGAGTGGCCTTAGACCACGGGAGTTCTACCATCCAATCCAGATAGGTCCTGATGATCGACGCCTCGGCCGCGTCCGGGTGCATCTGGCCCAAACGGCTAAGCTGCTTTTCAGCCTCTTTCTGTACCTCAGAGGGGATTTTAGCCTTGACTATTTTTGCCCTGAATTCTTCAATTTCCTTGGTTTTTTCGTCTATTTCACCTAATTCGCTTTGGATTGCTTTGAGTTGCTCCCTCAGGAAATACTCTCTGTGAGTCTTTCCCATTTCTTCTTTGGCCTGTGTCTGTATCTTTGCCTGCATTGCAGACAGTTCCAGTTCCTTGGATAAGAGTTCGTTGACCTTTTTCAAACGGGGGACAGATTCAATAATTTCCAGAATTTGCTGGGACTCCTCCACCCTGAGTTTCAAATTGGAAGCCACTAGGTCCGCCAGTCTACCCGGTTCTTCTATGGAGTCCAGAATGGCTACGGCGTCCGGAGACACTATGCCTCTTAGCTGGAGGATCTTTTCAGAATTTTCCTTTACTGTACGCATCAGGGCTTCAATTTCCATGGTGATGGAGTCTACCGGCGGTTCCTGTATTTTCTCGATCTGAACCATGAAATAGTTTGCGGACGATAGGTAGGATACGACTCGTCCCTTAGCTACTCCCTGGACCAGTATCTTGATTCTACCATCGGGCAGCTTTAACATCTTGACGACCATTGCCACTGTTCCCAATGAAAAGATGTCCGAGGGATTTGGGTCTTCATCTGACGACGATTTCTGCGTTGCCAGAAAAATGAGTCTATTTCCGGAAACCGCCTGTTCCACGGCGCGAATTGACTTCTCTCGTCCAACCATTAGCGGCAAAATCATGTATGAATATATGACAACATCCCGTACAGGAAGCATCGGCATGATGTCAGGAATGTCATCAAAATTTATTGGTTGTGCTTTATTTTGAGCGTCATCTTCAAAATCTTCTCGTTTTTCGATATCGTCTGTCATTATTTCAATCCTTTTGACAACGAAAATAGTGTTATAGGCGCTTATGAAATCCAGAATCTTTGTTCAACACGCGTCTAAGAGGTCATTTCTTGTGAAAAGAGCTACATACTATAGTTATAGTTACCAGTGGCCGCTGTCAAGCGTGAACCGGATAAACTTGAATAATTGAATTCTAGGGAACAGGAAAATCTCGAGGCAGAACACAGGATACGCTATCCGAGGTAGCGTATCCCTTAATTCGACTGCAAATAATTGAAAATATACGTTAGCTTGCTGCGATCAAAACTGATCGAGGTCCGAACCAGCATAATCCCAGGCGGAACCGCGCAGTGGTTTTGCCAGGGCGGGAGTGGGGCCACTTCCGACTTTGAAGATCTCCTGAATGCCCTCTCCGGATACCATCCCGGTTTTCGGGTCAACACGCCTAAATTCCACATTTGAGGGAGGCGGAAATTCCTTCACAGGTATGTCTTTCAAAGCCTGTTTCATAAAATATCCCCAGATTGGCGCTGCGGCCTTTCCGCCAGTTTCTCCTTCTCCAATGGTCACTTCGTCATCAAACCCAACCCAGACCCCGCAAGTGTAGTCAGGGCTAAAGCCTACGAACCAAGCGTCTATATTCTCGTTGGTAGTGCCGGTTTTACCCGCTATGTCGGGCCTACCGACTATTTTTTTCAGGTTTGTCGCTGTGCCCTCCTGAATGACTCCTTGCATTAATGACGTCATGATATACGCGGTTGACGGATCTATTCTCCGTTGAGCCTGGCCTGAACCTTTTTCGGGCCGGTCCGTTTCAAGTGATACCCTCTGAACGGGGGCCTCGTTTTCCTTTACGGGGTCGTTAAGGAATACTGCCGGAAAGTTCTCTTCAAGAACTTTACCATAGCGGTTAACGATCTTTTTGACATAAATATGTGGAGCGAGATAACCCCTATTTGGAAACACTGAATAAGCCGCCAATTGTTCTTCAAGAGAGACGCCCGTTGAGCCAAGCGCCATTGTGAGATTCTCTGTTGGGGTCGATGTGTACCCAAGTCTTCTTGCGTAATTCTTGGTATAATCTATCCCAATTTGCTGCAGGATTTTTATCGTTGGGATGTTTCTGGACTTCACGAGACAATCCCTCAGTGTTACTGGTCCCGCAAAACCACCCCTATAATTCTTGGGCCGCCACACTTCCCCTGTACCTGGGACAGTTAGAGCGAGAGGGGAATCGATTATGACGTCAGAAGCTGTGAAACCCTTTTCAAGCGCAGCGGCATAGATTACGGGCTTGAATGAGGAACCGGCCTGTCTCCTTGATTGAACAGCCCGGTTATATTTTGATTCGGAATAACTGTATCCTCCCAAAAGTACCCTTACGAATCCTGTCCGGTTTTCCCGAAACATCAGTGCAGACTGGACCACAGGTTCCTGTTCAGGTTCAAGTAGGAAATAGGGAGATATGTCCTCAGAATATTCTTTGTAATTCTTCATCTCAGGGTCCGTCTTACCAAACTTTTTCAGGTAAAGCTCTCGGCGTTTGGGATTTGGATCCACGATTCGGACCTGGATGAGGTCTCCAACCTGAAAAGGAAGTTCGCCCGGTGCGAAGCTTCTAGTTCTGAGTTCTGTCCTTATGAAAGGTTGGCGCCCCCACCATTTAGGATCTGGGTCAATCTTTATCTGCCCCAAATATTCTTTTTTGACGCCATTTTTTTCGTAAGTTCCGAGCCGCACATAGACATTGTCTCGGTCCAAATGTGTGATTACACCTTCTGTAATTGCGCCATATTTTAGAGGAAATTCCATACTCCTAGATTTTTCTTCAAGAAACTCCAAAACACCTTTAACGTTGAGCGTCTTTATAGGACCTCGGTATCCCTGTCTCTTGTCCAACTCCCTCAAACCGATGTCCATCGATTCTCTGGCCATTTCAGTTAGGTTAAGATCAACGGTGGTATGGATCTGAAGCCCTTCTTTATAAAGAGCGTCGGAGCCGTATTTTCGCTCAACGTGTCTTCTAACATGTTCAACAAAATCTGCCGCAATTCGCGCATTTGGATTACTACCCTGATGTATTTGAGGTTCTTCCTGATTCGCTCGTTCATATTGTTCTTCATTGATGAAACCGTCCTCGAGCATACGCTTGAGGACGTAAGAACGTCTTTCCAGAGCTTTTTTTAGGTTTCGTTTCGGAGAGTGCGTTGTAGGCGCTTTTGCAAGTCCTGCTAGCAAAGCGCATTCAGCGATCGTCAGGTCTTTGGCATGCTTGTCGAAATATATCTGAGCCGCCGCTTCAACCCCGTAAGCGGAACTTCCAAGATAGATCTGGTTTAGGTACAAATAGAGAATCTGCTCCTTTGAGAGTGATTGTTCTATTCTTGTGGATAGAATAGCCTCCTTGATCTTTCTTGTGAATTTTCTCTCGGGTGTTAAAAGAAAAGTTTTGGCCACCTGTTGGGTTATAGTGCTCGCTCCCTCTTTCAGAGAACCCGAAACAAGGTTTTTCTTTATCGCTCTAAGTATGGCTTCCTTATCAACCCCGGAGTGTCTCCAGAAATTTTTGTCTTCCGCCGCAACAAAAGCGTCTTGAAGTTCTTTGGGAATTTGCTCCATAGGAACCAAAAACCTTTTTTGGTACGCAAATTCGCCTATCAACTCTCCTTTGTCCGCATATACAGCGCTCACTACAGGTGGTTCATATTTACGAAGCTTTTCGACATTTGGAACGCTCTGGGTAAAGTATATGTAGCCTTGAGCCGCGACCCCTGCCATCCCTGACATCATTCCAATAAGGATTAACAAACCTAAACGGGTCAATCCCCCCAGCAATGACCATCTATTTTTGTCTTTCTTGTAAGGTTTAAGCACGTCCTGAAAAGGATCCGACGGCAAAGAATTGTGTCCAGATTCACTCAAGCTGATCCTCCTCATGAGATTTTTGGAACGCGTGATACGCCAACCATGAGGTCCGTAAGGCTATATATGTAAATGTAGAGTTGATTTCAACATAATTTGTTCCAAAGCCGTTACTGAGACATCAAATAAAAAAATGGTGGTGTCTTGTTTAATGAAAGTGATAGTTTAATAAAAGACATTTGACTGTCCGTTGCATCAGCCTATGCATTTATTATTTAACCATTATTGGTGGTGTATTCCTGTTTAGTGTCTAGCCATCATATAAGCGCATTCTGACGAATCCTGAGTATTCTTTTTGTCAATTGTTCAAACAAAGAACTTTTGATAATAATCCTTCACATCGAATTTTTTGAGCACAGGGCGAAATGATATCATGGGTAAACTTGTTCAAGTTCGAGACACGAAGTTTCGAAACAGATAGCTGTTCTAAAATCAACCCCGGCGTGCCGGATAAAAATGGAATCGGTTTTTTGTCTTGAGAAAACCCTGTTTGACAAAAAATGTGCTAAAAAGATAATAAATTGGAAATCGCTCCAGTTTCAGAAATTGAAACAACACACTGGTAAATTCATCTAAGGCGGCAATTCGCATGAGACAAATATGGGAAACCATGGTGCGCCAATTTGACGAGAAAAGAAACTTTGCTCTTGCGACTATATTGTCTGTAGAGGGCTCGTCTCCCCGGAAGGTTGGCGCAAAGATTCTGGCTCTAGACAACGGTGAATTAGTGGGAACCATCGGCGGAGGATTATTTGAAGCGAATGTGTGTGATGTTGCCAGAGTTTGTCTGAACAGTGGCGTATCGGTCAGACGCAGGTTCGCTTTTCTTGGAAAAGATATTGAGAGCGATCAGATGATTTGCGGTGGGTCTGTTGAAGTCTTGATAGAATTCGTAAGCGCAGACTCCCAAATCAAGGAAAAGATTTACAGGAATTTGCTCAGCAGTCTTGATGCTAGAGTTTCTTCATTTCTCCTAAAAAAAATTAATCTTGCCGAGGGGGAATCGATTTCAGGAGAAATTCAGCATTTATGTGTAGATGATCGAGGATCCCGCTTCGGAGATTTCCCTGACGCTGACGAATATGTTGGTTCAATCCCTCCTAGACGACTCATGAAGCCGGCTCAGTTTCTCAAAAGTTCAGAAAACTCCTCCCCTATATTACTGGAATGGGTTTTTCCAAGGAACGTGGTTTATATCTTTGGCGCAGGCCATGTAGGGGCCGCTTTATGCCACCTGGCTTCTTATGTGGATTTTGAAGTTGTGATGATCGACGATCGTGATGAATACGCAACCCCAGAAAATTTGCCTGACGCGAGTGAGACAATTGTCACGAACTTTGAAAATGCATTCTCAAGTATATCTGTAGACCAGGATAGTTATATTGTTATTGTTACCAAAGGACACGCTCATGACAGGACGACTTTGGCTCAGGCTTTGAAAACTAAAGCATGTTACATTGGAATGATAGGATCGCGACGCAAGACAAAACTTATATTCGATTCATTAGTCAATGAAGGATTTGCTGAATCCGATCTGGAAAGAGTTCACGCTCCAATAGGTTTGAATATTGGAGGGGAAACGCCGCAAGAAATAGCCGTGTCAATCGTGGCTGAGTTGATTCAGGCACGAACAAACAAACTGAACCAAAAACGCGATCAGAAAAATGCTTAACAGAAAAAAGATAATAGTTGTACTTCCTGCGTACAACGCTGAAAAGACTCTCGAGAAGACCGTGTCAGAGTTGGACAGGGACGTGGTCGATGAAATACTTTTAGTTGACGATTTCAGCAGAGACGAGACGATCAAGTTAGCTAAAAAAATGGGTATTAGGTCGTTTCTTCATGACAGAAATTATGGGTACGGGCGAAATCAAAAGACCTGTTACTCCGAAGCCTTGAAATTGGGAGCTGACGTGATCGTGATGCTCCATCCCGATTATCAGTACTCCCCTCGATTGGTTCCAGCAATGGCTGCCATGATCGTATCAGAAGAATATGACGTTGTTCTTGGCTCGCGCATTCTGGGAGGGACAGCTAGAAAATCAGGAATGCCAATTTATAAATATGTTTCAAATCGATTCCTTACATTCATTGAAAACATTGCGCTGGGGTCTAAGTTATCTGAATTCCACACAGGATACAGGGCTTTTTCCAGGGAAGCGCTGGAAACTCTGCCAATTCATCAAAATTCAGACGATTTCATATTTGACAATGAAATGCTAGCCCAAGCGATATATTTTGATTTGAATGTTGGTGAAATTTCCTGCCCCACAAAATATTTCGAGGAAGCATCGTCGATAAACTTTCAGCGTTCAGTTGTTTATGGTTTTGGAGTTCTATGGACAGCTACCAGGTTTAAACTCCAAAGACTTGGAGTGAAAAACTTCAGTATTTTCGATGACGTTACAGCTAAGCCTAACCTAAGCTATTATTCAGAAGTCAAATAGTCTCCGGGATCTACGGGAGATAACCAACCCGAAAAAGACACATAAAACCACGGTATATTAAATAGTTATAAGGCTGAATTAAAGCTAATCAACGCTACATCCCGGTCATGTTCCCAAGCGTCCAGCAAATCATCGCCTTTTCTCGTCCACACATAATCCATATAAATAACAGACTATTGCCAGCTTATAATGGGTTATCTTTTATAACGCGCAGTGAGTTCTGCGCGTTATTTGACCTGTTTTAGGTCTGACAGAAGACTATTCATGGCTATTTATGAACCAAATTCTAGCAAATTACGATATCAATTCGATTTAGCATAAGTTTTTTGTTGACAAAATAAAAAAACCAGCTAATCTCCACCTTGCAATAAACAGAACCCTGAGGGAGGGTGTTATGCTAAGAAGGTGTCTAAATTATTTATGTATTTTGACTGTTTTGTTGGTGGTGGGGGTCACTGGCGCATTTGCTCAATCTGTTCCTGGAGCGCTGGATTCTTATGCGGCAGCCAGCCTGGATGCCTCTCCCAACTTCAAAGCAATTTCCAAGGTGAAACCATCTGAGCCGGTAGCCACTAAGGTTCGTCCGGGAATCATGTCCAGGTTCGAGGGGCTGTCAACGTTAAATCCCATGCGCTGGGGAGAGGAAAGCATTCTTCCTGCGCCTGCGCCGGGGCAGTTTCTAGCAGGGCCTAGAGTTTGGTTCGGTAGAGTTTCAGGAGAAGCCAGGAGGACGATTGGAGCGACAGCCATTAATGATAGCGCAGTCAATTTCAGGGACCATTTGGGAATTGGCCAGAGTGCTTCAACAATCTGGGGCGTTGACGTTCAATATCAACTAAGGCCTAGGTTCGGTCTAAGATATTCCTTCACTCCAATTAAAATGGAATCCCGCTATACCACGCCGGCGTCATTTACATTCGCAAACCAACTGTTTGCAGCCGGGAGCCAGGTTCAGTCGAAGTGGGAACGCTATGAACATAGAGCGGGCGTCACGTTCAATCTCAGCAACAGTACGAGCTCTAGAGCGAGTGTTTTTGCCGAGTGGATGTATCTACAGGACAAGCTCTCAATCGGTAGTGGGGTTGGCGCTATAACACCGCTAGTCTGGGATGACGTTCGAAATCTGGCGGTTGTAGGCGTCGAATTTGACAAATGTCTCAAGAACTTTAGAGGCAACAGTTTGAATCTTAGCTGCAAAGCTGATGTAATGTTCCTGAATGATTGTTTTGGCTTTGACGCTGAGACGGCATTGAACTACATGATACCCATCAGAACCGGTCGATTCGGTTTTGTAAAAGGCGGATATAAGTACTCTTATTTTCAGAAGGAAAACGACAGGGACATGTTTAACACAGCAATCGGAGGACCATTTGTTCAGGTTGGCTTCCTCTTCTAAAGTGTCGGTTTAGCCGCAAGCAGGTCCCAAATTCCCCCGATAAAACCTAACCCAAATTTAATGCCCTCCAAAGTCCGGCCCTAGGTCGGACTTTCTTTCGTGAATAAAAAAATTTGAAGATTTTCTGTTTAGGCTCAGGAAACCCATACAGTCTCAATATGGCAACTCGCCATATCAACTATCAACTTAGGCTGATTGGATGAAATATCCCATGAAACAAATACACCTGAAGGATCTGCAAAATTCTGACTTTCCATACCGACAGCCTCCTTCATTTTCTCGAAAGCTCTTGCCACTGTGCGAGTTATAATCCTTTCTATCCCAAGCTCGTTGTTGAGTTGTTTCAGAGAACGACTAGTCTGCATCTGTTCAATCGCTTCCTCCCAATGAATGCCTGGAACCTTCTTCCTCAATACATAACCATTACCCCTATCTCGAATTATAAGTAGTGGGGCGTTGAATCGCATCTTGGTAGTGCGGAAAATTACGACTGGTTCTTTATCGGAGGCTTTAGACAAAAGCACTCTTTTGTTTTCCATGAAATTCAGTGTTCTTAACTGAATCCGTTCAAAAATGAAATTTTTCCCGTTGAGTTCTATCTCTTTGAGTCTCGTTGGATCAAACCCTAGATCAATCATATCTCCCAGAGTTAATGGATCGTGGATCGTTTTTCCGTTTCGTTTTAACCAGGAAACAAAGCTTGGTCTGTTATAGTTTGGCAACGCTTCAATGAAACGCGCAGGGTTAGATTTCAGTTGTTCCGGCAAAAGTAGCCAAAGTTCACGGTCTCCAGAGACAAAGCAGGTCCGACTCTTGAGTTCTATTGGGCCGTATGATTGGGCCGGCATGTCCCTGATCGCCGGGTCCAGAGAGATTTGTTCCATAGACTCTCCACCGGTATATCCAAGCAACTGGGAGATTCTCCTTCTGAACCCCAAGAGTTTAGTGATGTAACGCGTAAACATAAACCTCATCAGAGAATCATGATTACCGGAAGCGACTTGAGTCTGAAAATAGGTCAGAAGAGCCTGATAGAGTTCCTTGAATTCTTCAATGGTCCTTTGAACCATGAACTCATTGTCTCTCATGTCAATGGCCGGCCGTTTTCTTTTTATGTGATGGACCAGCTTAACTATTGAATCTTTTAAATCTTTACCACTGAAAGATGGGGGAACATAAATCATGTAGGCGTCATCGGCGTCGTTTGAAAGTGATGGACATTCGGAGATTTCTTTTAAGGGGACCCAGTCGAGTTTTCGATAAATTTTGAAAGTTGGATCATCTCTTGGTATTATATTGTCAAGAACTCCTATCGCCGATTTCTCAACCAGAAAGTTCCTAAACTCTTTTAAAATAAGGTTTCCAAGTCCCTTGTTTCGGAATGGGGCCCCAACCTCGACATAGACAAGATAAAAGCACGGAACGGGTTTCTTCAGATATAGCATATTCATTCGACCCAGGTTCTCACCTGTTTCTGAATTGATTTCAAAGGTTTTGAAGCCCTTAGTTGACCTGGTGCCTCTGAGCTTGTCAATTTTGGCCCCCGAAACAGTCGCATCCACCAAGTTCCACAGCTCTTCATAAAGATTTGACGCAACAGGGTTGTCTGTACCACCGTGCCGAATGCCTTCGTGAATTAAATTGATGAGCGACAACCTGTCGGTGATACTAAGTTTCCCAAGTGAACCACAGTCTATCGATTTTTTTTCTAAAGCGGTTTTTTCCAGCATTTTTGAATTCCGTTCATGTTTTTCTTAAAAAAACGGGTCTGAAAAATAAAAAAAGCGGAGTTTGCGCTCCGCTTTGGTTTATCTATTTATAATCTTAGCCCTTAGCGAAGACGCGCCATATTCCTTCCGTAAAAATAAAAGTAAAAATAAATTTTGGAAATATTAATCATTATATTCACCTGTATATTGTCTTTTAATGTCTGAATCTATTTTTGTCAACAGTAATTGGCGGCTTATGTCAGAATTCGCTCGTAAATTTTCCGCTTGTAACTTCGTAATTAGATTCGGCAAGAGAAATGAATTCCAGCTATTGCGCCGATATAGAATTGTGGAATACTAATAAAAGATATCATCAAAAGAGGGGCTGAAAATGCAGGGACCAGTAAACGTGGCTGAAGAAATACTGAGAAAAAGAAAAATAGACCATTGGGAAATTTTTTTGCAGAATTCTGAAAGTTTTCGCGCTGAAACAAAGGATCTAGAAGTTGATTTTTTGCAAAAAGCCAATCTTTCTGGGATAGCTATAAGAATAATATATGATCAAAAGTTGGGTTTTTCTTTTACATCTAACCTTACTTACCCGAGCGTAAAAAATGCTGTGGACATGGCGGAATCAATTGCAAAATACTCTTCCAAAGATCCGGATCATTGTTTCCCCGGGCCTGAGATTTTGCCTGTTGGCGCAACAACATTTTTTGACCCTGGGATCATGGAGACTGACGAACAGGAAAAAATACGTTTAGCCAGAGTCCTAGAAGAAACAGTATTTTCCTATGACAAAAGAATATCCGCAGTGCGCTCATCAGGATATTCAGATTTAGCTTTGAACGTTGAAATTAGAAATTCCAATGGGCTACGAGTAGCCGGCAGAGCGGGGTTGTCAAAAATGTGGGTAGATGTGATGGTTCAGGAAGGAGACCATCAGGAGATGGGGTATTGGAGTGAACAGTCGAGAACCCCGAAGACTCTCGATCCAATTAAGATTGGCAGGACTGCAGCGGAGAGGGCTCTGAGCAAACTTGGAGGACAGACGATTCCATCCACCAAATGTCGTATCCTGATCGAAAATGTGGTGGCTGCAAGTTTGCTCGAAACACTTTCAAATTCGTTCTTGGCAGAGAGCCATTTCAAATCTACAGCGTCTCCCAAGGTTCAGATCGGTTTGAAATCCTTTTCTCCTCTTCTTGAGATATTTGACAATGGTCTGGACCAAAGAGGGACTCATGCCTTTCCTTTTGATGGAGAAGGAGCGCCTTCTCAGGACACCACCTTAGTCAGATCTGGAGTAGTTCAGAGTCTTCTGGCAGATAGTTATTACGGAAAGAAGATTGGATCGGAGCCTACCGGAAATTGTCGGCGATCCTCTTTTGATAGTCCTCCTTTTAATGGAATTACGAATCTTTTTATTGGCCCCGGGAATATGGGCAAATCCGATTTGCTGAAAGAAGTTGGGTCCGGAATAATGATTACGGAAGTCATGGGATTGCACACCGCAAATCCGATAAGTGGGGACTTTTCAGTGGGAGCGTCAGGTTTCAAGATTTCGGGTGGTCGATTGAGTCATCCTGTGAGAGGGATAGCAGTTGCTGGTAACCTTATAGATGTTTTCAGACAACTTTCCGGAATAGGAAACGATCTGGAATTTTTCTGGAATGTGGGCGCTCCCTCCCTGATAGTTGAGAATCTTTCCATCAGCGGAGAATAGTTTTTTAGGGTTACGTACTGGTCGGTTCATTAAACCGCCAATTGTGGCGCATTGAAATGTTTTTAGACGCTACCAGCTCTTGATTACCACAGTCCTCCATCTGGGTTGCGATGAGATTTTGTCGGACCTTTTTTTCTAGGTTTTTCCGACACTATCGCAGAAGAGAGTTGCTGTATGATCCGATCTATCTTTATTCTCCATTCGCGATCTGGTTCGAATTCAAGGGCCTTAAGGAGACTTTCGATCGCCGATTGATTGTTTCCCGACAGATGGTAAGCCATTCCTAAATTCGCCCAGGCCTCATGATCTCGGGGATATCTCAATAACAATCTACTGTAATCCTGAATTGCCATTTCATAATTTTCCATGGCGGTGAACGCCAACCCTCTGCCTAGTAAGGCCGCCCTGGAATTTGGTAAAATTCTTAGCGCTCTATTATAATCCTCTACCGCTGCTTTGTGGTCCGAATTGAAATTGTTGGTGTCAGCTCTTTGAATAAAACCCTCCGGATCTTGAGGCCTAAGTTCTACATATTTGTTGAGATCCTGAAGGGCCTTCATCGGAAAACCCATCCTGTCCAAGGCTTCTCCTCTCAAAAGATATGCTTCAGCCTGTCTGGGGGACTTTTTCAAGGCTTCATTCAAGTGTCGCACAGCCATTGGGAAATTGTTTTTTTCTATGTAAATCTTGGCTTTGGAAATCAAGGATCCCGCCTGGACGTTATTTGGGGTATCCGACCTGGTATCTGACTGCGCAAAACAGTACCTGAGAGAATCGCACGAGAAAAGATTGAAGGAGAAGAGCGTCAACGTCAAAAAGGGGACCCAAAAATAAGTTAATGAAATTTTTAGCATACCCATCCCAATATCATGAACCGGAGCGTTGGACAGAAAGCCACGAAAAAATAATTGATTCGGTTATCCAACAATGTCAAGATCTTTAAGATAATATACCCATGTATTCAAGGTCGAAATTTCAAGACAATGAACATGATCGGTTCGTCGGCAACCGAGAACCATCAAACGAAGGGGAGATCTTATGGAGTACAAAGACATCATACTCGACTGTACGAATTCAATTGGATCGATTACACTGAATTCCCCCAAGACAGCCAACGCGCTTTCGAAGAGCATGATTTCGGAAATTATTTCAGCCCTTAAATTTTTTCATGAAGATTCATCAGCAAAGGTCATAATAATTAAAGGCAATGGTAAACATTTCTGTTCAGGCCATGATCTCAAGGAAATGATTGATCGCGGAGTCACGGAATATAAGTCTATATTTGAGCAATGTTCCAAAATGATGCTTTTGATTCACGAGATCCCGCAAATTGTGATTGGCAGGATTCACGGCGTTGCAACCGCCGCAGGGTGCCAACTGGCAGCGCAGTGTGACCTGGTGATAGCAGCCGAGTCCGCTCGCTTTGGGACTCCGGGAGTAAAAATAGGTCTGTTTTGCACTACACCCATGGTTCCTCTTAGCAGATGCGTGGGCAGAAAACATGCCCTGGAAATGCTGTTGACCGGTAGCCTAATTACGGCAGGGGTTGCCAAGGAATATGGTTTGGTCAACCATGTTGCGCCGGATTCTGAACTAGACGAGATTACAATTAAGATGGCCGAAACAATATCCGAGGCAAGCCCATTGACACTAGCCATAGGTAAAAAAGCCTTTTACACCCAGATCGATATGCCTGAAACCAAAGCCTACGAACATGCGGTAGAAGTAATGTCCTTGAACTTGATGACACAAGATGCTCAAAATGGCATCAAGGCCTTTCTTAAAAAGAAAGCTCCGGAATGGAAAGGCCTTTAGACCGAGCTGAGACCTGAATCATTTCAAATTCAAGAACGGGGAAAATCACTTGGATTCAACACGAGAAACAACTTCCTGAACCGAGCCGTAAGCGGCTATCATTGCAGGGAAACCTATTATTGTAGCGGACAAAAGAGTAACTTGGGACAAGTCACCGGTAGACGCCCCGGCTTCCAGGGCCCGTCGCGCATGGGATCGGATTCCACCCTTTGAGCCGGCTCCAATTGCTATGCCCAATTGAATCAACTGTTGGGTCTTGAAATCAAGTTCACCGCACTTAGAGCACAGTTCTCCAACTTCTCTAAATTTGTCCGCCACGTCCCCATGGTCTTCTAGAAACTGTTTGAATATTTCAGGCAGGTACATGATTGTGTTCTCCCTTTTCAGTGATTACCAATACATGATTCTAAAACTAGACAAAAGGCAAACAAATTTTCATCAAAAATCATTTGAGAAAACACTTGTCTCGATTCCCCCAAGCAGGAATTATGTCTATAGTCATCCTGGACAGAGCTGTTGTTGACCCAAACTCACAATTATAGTACACGGCTGATAATTCAATCCCAATATTTTTGTTCAGGTGATTGTCAGGTTTACTGAAAGGAGTTATCAATTTGAGAGTCTTGTCGGGTATTCAGCCAAGTGGATCACTGCATCTGGGTAATTACCTCGCAATGATGAAACCGATGATCTCTTATATGGATCGCAGTCAGCTTTTCGTGTTCATAGTCAATTACCATGCGATGACAAGTGTAACCGACGCGGCTAGGCTTGCTTACGGGACGTTGGAGGCAGCTTCGGATTTTCTGGCCTTGGGATTGAATCCCGACCGCGCAATCTTCTGGGTTCAATCCGATGTTCCTGAAGTTGTGGAGCTTGCGTGGATACTTACCTGCATTACCCCGATGGGGCTGTTGGAGCGTTGCCACTCGTACAAGGACAAGATCTCCAGGGGTATCTCGCCTAATCATGGGCTGTTCGCTTACCCGGTGTTGATGGCGGCCGACATATTGCTCTATCAGGCAAATGTTGTCCCGGTTGGGAAAGATCAGAAACAGCACATTGAAGTGACCAGAGATATAGCAATTAAGTTCAACAGCACGTACGGAGATACTTTTGTAGTTCCTGAAGGCGAAATTAATGACCAAGTTGCTACCGTCCCCGGCTTAGATGGACAGAAGATGTCCAAGTCTTATGGCAATACCATAGAGATATTTTTGGATGAAAAGAATCTTAAAAAAAAGGTCATGAGTATAAAGACGGACTCCATTGCTGTTGACGATCCGAAAGACCCTGAAACCTGCAATCTGTTCCAAATCTACAGGCAATTTGCTCCGTTGGACCGGGTAGAGGATGTTAGAAATCTGTATGTACGTGGAGGAGCCTCTTATGGTGTCATCAAGAAAGAATTATTCGAAATATTGTGGGAAACTTTTCGTGGGCCTCGATTGGAGAGAGAAAAATTATTAAAAGATGACGGATATCTTAGAGCCATCCTCGCAGAAGGGGCTAGAAAAGCTAGAGCCGCCGGTACTCCGACTATAGAAGATGTCAGGAAAAAAGTCGGAGTAAGATACTAAAAAATAGGAACATTTCTTTGCATGCAAGAAGGGCCAAACCAAATCAAAATTAATATAGATGCGATTGTTCAAATATTACGCCAATCTGTAGCTACAATGGAACTTCCAATCGTGACCGAAATTTCTCAGAATCGACGGTCGCCCTTTGAAGTCCTCATCGCTACTATTTTGTCCCTTAGGACAAAAGATGAAGTTACTCGCTTCGCTTCAAAAAGACTTTTTGAAAGGGCTCACACACCTCACCAGATGTTGAGTTTAGATGATTCAGAAATAGCTAAGCTCATATATCCTGTGGGTTTTTACAAGACGAAATCAAAAACAATCCTAGAAATTTCGAGAGTGCTCATAAGGGATCACGATGGAAGCGTACCAGACAATCTTGATGATCTTCTGTGTTTGAAAGGGGTGGGACGAAAAACCGCAAACCTCGTAATAACACTAGGATTCGGGAAACTTGGAGTTTGTGTGGACACTCACGTTCATCGAATCAGCAACAGACTTGGGTACGTTAAAACGAAAACACCAGAACAAACCGAAATGGCTTTGCGAGCGCAGTTGCCGAAACAATACTGGATTCAGTATAATGATCTTCTGGTAACCTGGGGACAAAATGTCTGTAAGCCGATATCGCCAATATGTTCTAAGTGCGACATCAGCCAGTATTGCCAAAGGGTGGGGGTAACTAGGAGTCGATAGGCGTTTAGTTCATAAGATGTTTATTGAGCCAGACGCAAAAACGGTTTCAGTCTTTTCCTGTCGCTGGATCCTGTGAGGTTTTCTGCAAAAGCGTTTTCTTTTCTTGTCTGGATTTCAGAAAGCGTAGGCTAACAAAATAACTCATCAGCCCTAAGGGGATAGCTGAAGCGAATGCCCCAACAAACCAACGCAAAACTACATCGCCACCCAGCGTAAGAATTTGTGCGCACGCTTCAGTGATCCCCCCCGCTTCAAAAATGGGTTTAAACAAGACCTGAAAATCTTGGAAATTAGTTGCCGGTGGTTTTCCCAAGCATATCGAGCCTATCAGGTAAAATGTGTAATACATCGGAGCCAAAGTCAAAGGATTGTTAATCCAGGTGAAGGCAAACGCAATAAGTACGTTGAAACGGACAAATAATCTAAAAAAAACCATAGAAGCGGTTTGCAATCCTAGAGGGATAGCCGTTCCAATAAGCAATCCCGCCGAGACACCTCTTGCGTCAAACCATGGAGGGTTCTGAGATTTAACGAGAGGGTCAACCGCAAGGGTTCTTATTTTATTGACAAGTCCTTTAAAAATAATATTGATCCCCATAGAAGTAGCAGATTGATTCAGGCGTCTAGAAAAACACACAAGTATCAAAAAAAATAAACCGGAGTCCTAGAAAGAACACCGGGTCCTGCTAATACTGCCGATCATGAGATCAGCGGCAGAGTTCAAACAGCAAACTAAAACATCAAATTTAAATATATTCTATTCTGTCAACCCCTTTTTGCCCCACTGAAATTTGTTTGCAGATTCCTGGCTGTCAGATTCCGTCTGGCCCCATTTCATTTTCTTGGTTGCCGGTTTGTCTAACTCCTGGTCACCTGAAGATTGAACGGCCCCAGTGTTTGGGGTCGCCTCGGCGCTAGAGGCGGGTTGAATAGAACCCGGAGTGGTTTCCGCCGGTTTTGGAGTAGCCGGGACAACTCTGGCAGGAGCGGGACTAGCAGGAACAGACCTGGTCGGGGACGACGGAGAACTGATGTTGGTTCTAATCGGTGGAGCGCTTCTCTCTGAAGGTTGAGACTGAACCGGAGCCGAAGTTTGGGTTTGTAGATCCTCTTCAGACCCTGACTGAGGATCTTGAAGGAGGTCCCTAGCTTTGTAAGTATCATAAATTTCTTGATCGCCAAACGTTTGAATCGTTCGGTGTTTGTCGAAATCAATTGAAAAATCCTGGTCAGTGATTTCGGAATCGGTAGGGGGAGCCTGACCCCAGTATATCTCCTCTTCCGCAAAACTGGACGTCAGTGGAGAGAAGACCACGCAAAGCGCCAATAACAAACCGATTATCCTTTTCATGAAAAAACTCCTTTCGAGGTCTAAACCATAGTTTCATGGGCTCTCCCCAAGAGACTAATAATTTAATAATATTATATAACAAAGAGCCATAACTAGTCAACTTTTTATATATATTCAACAATCATTGATCACCCGGGATCGAAACTATTATACGCCTCTTTCTTCATCCGGCCATATTTGCTTATGTAATTGCAATTGCAATCGCACATTCAGATTGTCCGAGAGGATCCAGTGAGCGAGTTGTTTTGGAGACAATTTTCCGGATGCTGGGGACATCAAGATGTTTCTGTGAGAACCTTTGAACTTTTCTAGACAAAATTGTCTGGCCCAATCGTAATCATTCCGATCTGTTAGTACAAATTTTATTTCATCCTTAGGTTTTAGCCTTTCAAGATTACCAAGGTCCATCATCCGCCACTGCTTACTGCCTGGAGATTTTATATCAACGATGGCTATTACTCCATGGGGCAGAACCGATATGTCGATTGATCCGTTGGTCTCAACTAGAATTACATCGCCATCATTAATAAGTAAGTTCAGAAGTTCTATTGAACCAGCCTGAAGAAGTGGTTCACCTCCAGTCAGTAACACGTTTGTCAGTCCGAATTTCCGAACTGTCTCTTCAACCCCTTTAGTGGTCATACAGGTTCCTTCGGTCCAGGCGTAACGAGTGTCGCAGTACGAACAGCGAAGATTGCATCCCGTCAGTCTAACAATTGTAAAAGGCAGTCCGGCGAAAGACGACTCACCCAGTATGGATTTGAAGATTTCACAAACTGTTAAATTCTTATATTGTTTCATGTGAGTAATATGGCATATTCTAATCCAATAACAAATTAACTCAAAAGCCGTCCGAGCCTGTTGCCCCTTAAACATTTAATCAATTCCGGTGGGCTTTCAAATATGTCTTGGATGGTGGTCGAGCCATCAGGTAAGTGACATTAACGCCTTTTTAATTTCTTAACGCCACAACTCAGTGGTTGGAGGAATCATGAGTGAAAAGATTAGAGTCCGTTTCCTTCCAGACGATATATCTGTGAGTTCGGAGTCAGGGCAATCTTTACTGGATGTGGCGCTGGATACGGGCGTCTTTATTCCTGCCGCATGTGGAGGGACTGGAGCTTGTGGGCAATGCAAAGTCAAAATAATCGCAGGGGAAGTCGAAGCTGAATCGACTGAAAAAATTGCAAAGAATGAAAGAGATCAGGGTTTTGTGTTGGCGTGCCAGACAAAAATGAAATCCGATGTCACCATAGAAGTGCCCAAAGCTAAAGTTGGCAGAAAAGTTATTCCTAGAGACGAAGCGGAACGCATGCAGTCCACGGCTCGCCCCATGGAATCTCCTGTCGTTCCTGAGCGTAACCCCATGACTATGGTGGCTTTGATGAATCCTCCAAGTCCTAGGCTGGATGATAATACAAGTGATTACGAACGAATAATACGTACATTAAAAGTCGACCACGGTCTTGCTCCGATCGTGTCCTCTCTAGAGATCCTAAAAGGTATCCCGAACATAGTCCGTGAACAGGACTGGAAGTTTGCCGCTACCTTGAAACCTGAGTCTTTACCAGAATGTAAACCTTTTTATCGCCTCTTGAAGGTATCCGCCATCGGCGGGGCGTCCCTGAGGACAGCTCTGGCCGTGGACATTGGCACTACATCTCTTTGGGCTGAGCTTGTCAACATAGATACCGGAGAAGTCATTGCCAGATCCTCGCGTTATAATCCTCAGATCTCTATGGGTGACGATGTCATAAGCAGAATTGTTTTTGCCCTCAAAAGAGAGGGCTTGGAAAAGTTACAGCAAAGCGTTGTTCAGGGGTTGAATGAGATAATTGATGAAGTCCTTCGGAAGAGTGGAAAACCTCGGGAGTCGATTGATTACATGGTTGCAGCGGGTAACACTGTAATGACTCATCTTTTTATGGGTTTGTATCCCAAATTTCTGAGACAAACACCATATGTTCCTGTGGCTCAGAACATTGAGCCTGTACCTGCCAGATCTCTGGGACTAGGCATGCCAAACGAGTCATTCGTATGTGTTTTCCCAGGGGTAGCCTCATACGTTGGAGGGGACATTGTCAGCGGAGTGCTTGCCAATGGCATGTGGTGTTCTGATAAAATGACTCTGTTCATAGACATTGGAACGAACGGAGAAATAGTCGCAGGAAACAGGGATCTTCTCATGACGGCTTCCTGTTCCGCCGGCCCGGCTTTTGAGGGAGGAGGATTGCAACATGGAATGCGAGCTGCGCCCGGGGCCATAGAAGGAGTTCTAATTGACCCGGAAACTTTTGAACCGATGATTAAGACCATTGATTTGAAACCCGCTATTGGAATTTGCGGTTCCGGTATTATCAACATTATCTCACAAATGCTTCGAATTGGTCTGCTCAACCAAAACGGGAAGTTTGCTCAGGATCTTGGTACGGACCGGGTACGGAAGGGCCCCAGTGGTTTCGAATACATAATTTGCCGAGCGGCGGAAAGTGGGTTGAATGAAGATATCATCCTTAGTGAGGTAGATCTTGACAATATTTTGCGCGCAAAGGCCGCCATGTTTTCCGGATACACCTGTTTGCTGGAAAAAATTGGATTGAGTGTGGAAGATCTTGAGAGGGTCATAATTGCGGGAGCGTTCGGTAGTTTTATCAACCTGGACCATGCGATAACAATAGGGTTGTTACCAGACATTCCGAGAGAAAAATTTTCCTTTATTGGCAATTCATCACTCAAGGGATCGCGCTTAGCCGTGCTGGATAGCAACTTACTTGAGAAGTCTCGAGAAATAGCCAGGACTATGACGAATGTTGAGTTGTCCGAGGATCCGGCCTACATGGACAATTTCATGGCGGCTCTTTTTTTACCTCACACCAAAATGGAATTATTCCCTTCTGTGAAAGCGTCTTTGCAGGGGTTTCGCTAGAATAGAAAATCTTGCGGTTCTTGATCAGAGTTTTGTTGGCATAATGTGAGAATTTTGTTATAGTTTATAATCTGACAATATCTATCTTTCAAACAACTTGAACCTATTGAAATTTATATTTTAGGGAAAATTGGAGCGTCTAAAACCTCGACGTTTTTTCCTGATTTGTAACTCCCTAATTTGGCTGCAAAAAATAACTATATGGAGCGTAACATGAGCCACAAGTATGTATACTCCTTTAAAGAAGGGGATGGCAAGAACAAGAAATTGTTGGGAGGCAAGGGCGCAGGTCTTTGTGAGATGACTCAAATAGGATTAAACGTTCCCCCGGGATTTGTCATAAGCACGGAAGCATGCCTAGCATATCTCAATTCCGGTAATTCTGAACTGCCTGATGGACTCATGGAAACAGTTGAGAAGTACATGGCCGAGCTGGAAGCCGCGACTGGAAAGAAATTCGGGGATCCAGAGAATCCGCTCCTGGTTTCAGTCAGGTCCGGTTCCGCACTTTCGATGCCGGGAATGATGGACACGATCCTTAACCTTGGACTGAATTCTTCCACTTTACATGGACTTATTGCTCAGACCGGCAATGAGCGGTTCGCATACGACGCCTACAGAAGGTTTATTCAGCTTTACGGAAAAATTGCTATGGATGCCCAGGATCAGTATTTCGATCAGACTTTTGAGGCTGTCAAGGTCAGGACAGGAGCTATCTCCGATATAGACCTGACCACTGATGACCTCAAAGAAATTAGTGAATTGTTTCTAAATGTTGTAGAGGAACAGACATTCAGACCTTTTCCGGAAAATGTTTATGATCAACTAAAGATAGCAATAAAAGCGGTTTTTGGGTCATGGTCCGGAAAACGTGCTGTTGACTATCGTCGTGAATTCAACATCACTCCGGACAAGGCAAATGGCACAGCCGTAAATATAGTGGCCATGGTTTTTGGAAACATGGGCAACGATAGCGGGACTGGTGTTGGTTTTACGCGCGACCCCGCTACAGGTGAAAACGTGATGTTCGGGGAGTATCTGGTCAATGCTCAGGGTGAAGATGTGGTGGCTGGTATTAGAACTCCAAAGCCTATTCAAGCCATGGCTCAAGAGATGCCAAACCTTTACAAGCAACTGGAAGACCTAAGAAACAAACTCGAGAAACATTACAGAGAGGTTCAAGACTTTGAATTCACTATAGAGCGAGGGATCCTTTACTGCTTACAGACGCGCAACGGAAAAATGAACGCTACGGCGATGGTCAGAACCTCCGTGGCAATGGTGGAGGAAGGACTTGTAACAAAGGAAGAGGCATTGCTTAGGATTAATCCGGAGCATCTTGAACAACTTCTTTATCCGGGATTAGACCCAAATTATGAAGCTGTTCCTCTAGCGACAGGGCTTCCCGCATCCCCAGGGGCCGCTTCCGGAAAATGCATTTTTGACGCTGACAGCGCTGAGACCGAAGGCAAGAAGGGCGAAAAGGTAATACTAGTTCGTGAAGAAACCAAGCCCGAAGATATTCATGGGTTTTTCGCATCTCAGGGCATTTTGACCAGTCGAGGCGGGAAGACTTCTCACGCCGCTGTTGTTGCAAGAGGAATGGGGAAACCATGTGTTGCGGGAGCAGAGGGCATCACGGTTCAAACTGAACATCGGTTGGCTATAGTTGGCGACAAGGTTATTCACGAAGGTGACATAATAACCATTGATGGAGCTACGGGTAATGTGTATTTGGGGGAAATACCGACAATTGAGCCTGAATTCAGTGAATATCTGCATATTCTTCTCGGTTGGGCCGACGAAAAGGCACGATTAGGCGTGATGGCAAACGCCGATACACCGGAAGACGCCGCCAAAGCGCGCGATTATGGCGCTGTCGGTATTGGTCTATGCAGAACTGAAAGAATGTTCAACGCTGCAGATAGACTCCCCAAGGTCGTGGACATGATCCTTGCGGAGACTCCTGAAGATCGGGAGCTTGCTTTAGGAAAGCTTTTACCGATACAGAAATCCGATTTTGAGTCCATTTTAAAGGCGATGTCTCCCTACCCGGTCACAATTCGTTTGCTTGATCCACCGATCCATGAGTTCTTGCCCAGCGAGAATGAGCTTATAAGGCAGCTTGAAGAACTCAAACGCCTCAGGTCCACACTCAGATCCGCGGAAGAATTTCTTGAAGCGGTCAAAATGGTGGATTCAGAGGCGCACATGAATTATGTGGAAGGTTTGTCTAAACTTCCTATAAACCTGTCATCTTTGGATCCTGTTATGGTTGAGGCTGCGATTGGTAAAAGAGAATTGATGCTACAACGCGTGAGAACACTTAGAGAAGTAAACCCGATGTTGGGCCACCGCGGCGTTAGACTCGGCATAACTTATCCAGAGATTTACAAGATGCAGATCCAAGCCATTCTTGAAGCTTCCGCTGAGTGCGTTAAAGATGGAGTCGAAAACAATCCTGAAATAATGATACCTCAGGTTTGTTCCGTCACGGAGTTATTATGGGTGAAGGCCTACGTGGATGAAATTCAGAAGAACGTGGAAGCGCAATATGGTGTCCAACTGAAGTTCAAATTTGGGACGATGATTGAAGTTGTAAGAGCTTGTGTCGTGGCAGGCAAATTGGCTGAAGTAGCTCAATTTTTCTCCTTCGGAACCAATGACCTGACGCAGGCGACGTTCTCCTTTAGCAGGGAAGACGCCGAAAATAAATTCCTACCATTTTATCAGGAAATGGGAATTCTGCCGAACAATCCGTTTGAATCACTAGATCCAGAAGGCGTCGGAGCTATGATGGACATGGCTGTGAAAAATGGTAGAAACACCAAACCAGACTTAAAGATAGGAATTTGTGGGGAGCACGGAGGCCACCCTGAATCCATAAGATTCTGTCACAGGGTAGGGTTAAACTACGTATCGTGTTCCGGGCCAAGAGTTCCCATCGCTCGTTTGGGCGCAGCGCACGCCGCATTACTGGAAGGAAAAGCCTGAATCATGTAGCCAAAATAATTTATCCAATCCCCATGAAAGACGGTTCCCTTTGTGAACCGTCTTTCTGTTTTAAAGACGTTTTTGGAAAAACAAAGCAGGTGTTGACAGTTTATATCAAGAAATGTTAATATATTACGTGAATATTATAAACAAGCTTTGGAATAAAAGTGGCAATCGAGGATCATTTATGGCAAGCAATACAAAATTAAAAGTGGTGTTGACGCTGATTCTTTCGTTAGTTTTTTCAGCTTTTGCCTATTGTGGTGACAATTGCCCCCCACGGCAGTGTCTGCCGGATCGTCCGGTTCCTCCGGAGACCATAGGTAGCCTTAGCATTCCTTTTGATTTGCCAATATGGCCTACAATGGTCAAGACCGAATTTCATATTCTACCATGGGTTAGCTTGAGCAAAGTTTCAGTCTGTCTACCTGGGAGTTGCAAAGCGATAGAATTTAGAGCCCCGTGCCTGTCATTGAAGCCTATTCCGGTCTGGTTTCCTTGGTTGAGGCCTTTGGATGTAGAATGCAAAGACTCGGAAATCTGCCGTATACAGTAACCATTAAACTTTTTAGGAATAATGGTTCTCTAGGATTCCTCAAACTAACAACCTACGTGTATAATGGAAGTCCCCTGCTTCCTAGCGCCATTGGTCAACCTTTCCCGGTTATTTAAGTGTCGTAAAAGTGAATCTGTCTCAAATCTCCCTCATTGTCAGAATGATTTCCAAGTTTTTGGACGATTACGGCCCACTGCTTCTAACTAGTGAAAAACTTCTGTATTTTAGACTCAGGACAGACAAACTACTGGAAAAATCTTTGCGAGATCCAGGATGTCTTTATGTGGGGTTGGCTGGAGGGTCAGGGGTAGGCAAATCAAGTCTTATCAATGCTATTGCAAGGCGCAAAATCTCGCATGCTTCAGATCGACGTCCGTTTACAGACAAGATCGTAGCATACCGACACGTTGACAACCCGCACGAATTCAACAACCTTTCTGGGCTGTTCAAGAGTCCTGACGCTGTCCATGATCACGACGACTTTAAGGCTCTTACCCTTTTAGATTTGCCGGACATAGATAGTCATCAATTATCCAACCGCAATGTAGTAATGCAAATTCTGCCGTATTTGGACGCTGTAATCTGGGTGGCTAGTCCGGAGAAATACGCAGACTCTTCTTTCTACGAATTGGTCAAGGATTCCAGCATCCACAAAGACAATTTCATTTTTATAGTCAATAAAATGGATCAGCTCATAGATGATGATTATCGTGATCCATTAATAAGGATCAATGAGGTTGTTGGAGATTTGGCGTTTCGTCTAAGACGCCACACCGGTATAATAGATCCGAAGATTTTTTGTATTTCATCGCTGTTGGAGTTCAAGGTTCAAAATGGATCATATGAGGAATTTCTATCTCAGGAATTTGTAAGATTTAGAGAGTGTCTTACAGAAAAATGGAACACCAAGCAAATCAAGGTGGTCAAGCGGACGAATCTTGTTAGGGAAATGGAAGATCTGTTGGTGGATCTGGATTCAGATATCGGCCCTGAACAGAAAAAGAAGGCACTGCAGACAGTTAAGGCTTTAAGCGAAACAAAAATTGAACTAATCGTTTCCCCAAAAGATTTCTTTCATTTGGGAGCTCTCTTGATCGATCGCTTAACTAAAATTCTGGCGGACAAAGACGCGTCAATATCATCTGTCACTATGATCATCAACAAGATTTTTCTACGAAAGCTCAATACACTGAGTTCAGACGTTTGGGACTTGGAACCTGTTTTGAGAGGTCACGCGATTAGCGTAGCCCAACAGCGTTTGCTCGAGGCGGAAAAAATACAGAGCGACATGATTTCCACTGTGATGCTCTCTACCGGGATCAAAGCCGTCGACAGGAAAGAATCTCTACTTGAATCTGTTTCAAAGGATTGCGCTGTAAGCGCTTTCGATTTTTCAAAGATGATGGTTGAAAATAAAATAGCTTCATCAAAGAAATTGATCGCAAGGCTCAGTAAGCGTTGTCAGTCGTTGATGTTATTTCTGCCGATTCTCATCATGGTTCTAAAATTGTCCGGTTCCGGCTCAGTGTCGGAACTTGTTGAAAAAGAGTCTTGGTTAAATGCACTGGATCATGTCTTGCGTCTTCTCATGTCCGTTTTTACCTCTGAGGGTTTGGTCGCTCTGGTTGTACTAGGTATTCTGGAAATTGCGATAATATTTTTCATGGCCTTGCGTCGTCTAAAGAAAATAGAAAAGTCGGCGACTGGAATTTCACGCGAAGTGACGAAAAGCCTTGCAAAGTGCCTAAATACAACAATCAGGCGAGAAATTGACAATAGTTTGTCATTGGGAAGAAAACTAGAGGAAGGAATCGAAACACTGTCCAAAATTAACTCCGAAAGCAATGCTATTCGCCTCAAGTAGTTCATGTCGAGTCGACATTTAAACGGTGATCATATTTGCTGAAACTTATACTACGAAATGTTTTTAGACACCGACTCAGGTCTATTTTGACGCTGCTTGGCGTAGCCATAGCAATGCTTGCGTTTGGAATCCTCAGGACTCTAGTTGGGGCTTGGTATATTGGTGTGGAATCATCTTCAGCCAACAGGCTGGTCACCAGAAATAAAATATCGTTGATCTACCCACTACCTCTAGCTTACAAGAACAAACTATTTCAAATTAGTGGGGTAAATGGAATTGGCTATGGTAACTGGTATGGTGGAATTTACAGAGACAAGAAGAACTTTTTTCCTCAGTTTGCAGTCAGCGGCATTGATTATCTCAATCTATATCCGGAATTTCTCTTAGGCATTGAGGAGAAAAAGGCTTTCGAGAAGGAGCGTCAGGCTGCAATAGTGGGACAGGCTACGGCCAAACGGTTCGGTTGGAAAATCGGGGACACTATCCCCTTGCAGGGTACCATATACCCTGGAAATGTGGAATTCGTCTTGAAAGGTATTTACAAGGGAAGCCAGAAAAACACCGACGAAACAGCTTTCTTTTTCCACTACGATTATCTAAACGAGAAACTCAGGAAGGATTCTCCCGCCCAAGCAGACAAAGTTGGCTATTTTATGGTCCGAATCAAAGATCCTGATCAGGCTCCTATGATAGCTGAAGAAATAGACTCTTTATTCGCAAATTCCTTGGCTGAAACACTAACTGAAACCGAAAAAGCTTTTCAAATGGGATTTGTCGCCATGACTGACGCTATTCTGACCGTGGTCCAGGTCATATCAATTGTGGTTATAGGGATAATCCTGATTGTACTCGCAAATACCATGTCTATGACAGCCAGAGAGCGGTCATCCGAATATGCCGTGCTGAAAACTCTTGGATTTGGGCCGGGTTTCATCTTTTTTCTGATCTGTGGGGAATCATTGGTTTTGGCCCTGGTGGGAGGAGTCTTGGGGGCTATTATGACTTTTCCTGGCGGCATGTTGTTTCAGGCGGAACTGAAATCCTTTTTGCCTGTATTTGATATCACGGTCGAAACGTTGTTATTGATAATGGCCATCTCATGCGCCCTTGGCTTTTTTGCCGCGATTCCTCCGGCTATTCGGTCCTCCCGAATCTCAATTGGCGAAGGTCTGAGACATTTAGGCTGATTGAAGACTGACTTAAGCCTTTAAACAAAATCATTTCGATTGAAAGAACGTTCCCAAATCAGGCCGGCAATCTTTGTAAATTGGTTCCATCCTCGTGTATCCATCCTCGTGCGCTCCTTATGAAAAGGAAGGAGGGCAAGGAAAGAAAAAAAGTCATTAAAAAATAATAAGTATAACCCATGTCAGTGGTAGCCCATCCACTTAAGGACCCTGCAATTATTCCAGATATTCTGAACAGAGCCGAAAGCAAGGCGTATTGCGTGGCTGAAAACTCTTTTCTGCAAATACACATTAGAAAAGCCAAGAATGCGGCTGAACCCAGTCCTCCACAGAAGGATTCAATAGTTGACGCCGCGTATATACTGTAGTTTCCCAGTTGTGGATAAGCCGAAACAATGACATAAGCTAGATTACTAATGGACTGAAGTATACCCAGGACCCATAATCCAACGTAAATTCCATAACGGGCCATGAACAGTCCGCCAGTCAGGCCCCCCACTATTGACGCCAGAACACCCAATGTCCCGGTAATGAGACCTATTTCTGTGGTGTCAAGACCCCGCGCAAGCCAGAAGGGTCGTATCATAGGGCCAATGGCCATATCTCCCAACTTGAACAATATAATGAACATGGCCACCTGAAAAACCTGTTGTCTATTCAGAAGGTCTTTGGCAGGGGCCAGCAATGAATGAAACGAGAACCTAGGGCGATCCACTTCTACATGGGGTAATTTGAGTGAGAACAAAGCGCAAATAAGTAAAATCCCACCGGCGACAAAGTATGTTGTCCTCCATCCTATCCATCCACCAAGCGCCACAAAAAAACCGCCGGCAATCACAAGCGCCCCACGGTAAGCCGCCTGGCGGAAACCATTTGCCATTCCAATTTCCGAAGGATCGAGAAGCTCAATGGTGTAAGCGTCTATAGCGATATCCTGTGTAGCTGAAAAGATCGACAAAATACCTATCATCGACCACAGCATAAATCCCGGCTGTGATGGGTCCAATGGCAGCAGGGCAAAAATTGCGCCGGCCATGATCAATTGCGCCAGACCGATCCACTGACGCCTAGCGCCAATAAAATCGACGGCAGGGGCCCAGAGGAACTTTAACGCATACGGTAAGCTGACAAGTGTCATCAACCCCAGATTTTGCAGATTCATACCATGGATGCGAAAATAAACTGGAAGCGTTTGTTCAATTATTCCAAAAGGGAAACCCTCGGCGAAATATAGAAGAGAAACCAGGATCATTTTTTGATTTGACTTCAACATACTCTCCAGCATGATGAATATTATTAATTCAATAGCTTTGTTAAACTTATATTTTAAACATAAAAATACAACTTAAAAACACTATTAAATGATATTATAAACATAACGCTTGGTAATATATAATTAAATTATAACAAGAAATGTAATAACATTTAGGGATTGGAATTCATAAATAAGGAGCGATTGAAGTGGCTTCTGAATTGAGAAAACCCTGCTGAATTCACGAATAAAAAAACTTATGAAATGAGAGCAAATATTATGCAGCGCAAGTTAAAGCGCCAAGAGTAAAAATAGCCTACAAAGAAACCATCAGGGCAGAACATGACCGTTATGTTTCTTGTCGTCGCCGACACTCTCTATTTCGCCAAGGGTTTGAGGCCCTAGAAGACCAAGTGACATGGAGAGTTTAATAAGGTCTTCCATGGGCATGTCAAGTTTCTGGAAGTTTTCTTCAGGCACAAGGATGTTGAATCCTGTTGCGGGTATTGGGGAGTTGGGCACGAAAACGAGCAGATGAGGTTTACCATCATAAAATGTGTATCGCTGAGATGATGTCAGCAAGACAACAGCCGTTACATTCCCTAATTTTGCCAGACCTACGCCACCAAACTTGTCTATTCCTGAGCCAGAACTTGTAGAACCAAAAAGTTCGACAGCCTGACCAACGCTTGAATAAATTTTCCCAAAAAAGGGGATCCTCGCAAACATTCGGTCCAGAGTTTTCTGAAATCTCGAGACAGTAGCCCTGGTAACCAGGAAACCAAGCAATGTGATGCAAATGACTACGATAAGGTATCCGGTCAAGTATCCTGGGTACTTGTAATCATCACCAAACAGTCCCACCAACAACATCCCAAAATAGCTACTGGGGCCAACATATGCGTCGACCAGCTTGACAAGCCAGCCGACGACCAGCACCGTTACCACAAAAGGCAAAAGTGTAGCTAAACCTGTGAGGAAAAGTCTAAGAATAAAACTCGTTAACTTTCTCATCTTAACGATAAAGAAATTTCCCTATCAATGACTGGATCGGTCTTGTGCTAAACGTACCGGCGCTTCAAGAGATTCTCAATTCCTCCGAAAGCATGTTCCGAAAGACTAATTTCGGGATGCAATCGCTTGAGTGAACCGTGAGGATTCCTCACGGGCCCTTTGGATTTCCTGCCAGGCTCGAATGTTTGAGATCCCACACTGAAGTAGATAAATAAAATGAACAAAACTATCAAAAGGACCCCAAGAACGATCATTGTTTTATCTTTGTCCGTCCTGGTTTGACTCGGAAGGGTCTTTTTCTGTTTCGAAGTTCTTTGAGTCATTCGAGCCTCTTTTCGACCATTAGAAATATAGCATGGTTGAAAGCGTCGCACAATTTGTTAGAATACATCTTGATCAAACGTTTTAGGAATCTTAAATGATCTGGAGGTGTCGCCAATGAACGTGGAGGATTTCGTTCGGGAAAGGATCAAATGGTTAGGCCACGCAAGTTTCCGAATCGATGGAGAGAAAGAAACAGTCTACATTGACCCATGGAAACTCAAAGATCCGTCGCCGGCTGACATCATTTGCATCACTCACAGTCACTTTGACCATTTATCTCCTGAAGATATAGCCTTGATCCGAAAAGATAGCACAGTCATTGTTGGGCCTCCGGATTGCAAAGCCGATTTCGGCAAATCTTTTAGAGAGATATCTCCCGGTGGTTCACTGAAGATAGATGACGTTGAGATAGAGGCTGTTCACAGTTACAACATAAACAAGGATTTTCATCCCAAGAGCAATAACTGGGTAGGGTTCATAATTTCTTTGGACGGATTTAGGATTTACCATTCGGGTGATTCGGATCTGATTCCGGAAATGAACCAGGTAAGGGCTGATGTGGCCTTGTTGCCCGTCGGAGGCACATACACAATGACTATAAGTGAAGCTGTCCAAGCGGCAAAGGTCATTAACGCCAAGGTTACTGTTCCCATGCATTGTGGTGACATAGTGGGTGATCTAAAAGATCGTGAAACATTCAAAAGAGAATCCGGCAATACGGTGATCATTCTGAACCCAACAAAAGGAGCATGAGTTTCACAAAATGACAATTGATTCAGATCGGAATGTTGATTCAGTCAGAGTCCGCTTTGCTCCGTCGCCAACGGGCTATCTGCATCTAGGTGGAGCGCGAACCGCTTTATATAACTGGCTTTGGGCCCGCAAGCGCGGTGGAATTTTTATTCTGAGGATTGAAGACACTGATGTGGAAAGATCTACCCAGGATTCGGTTGAAGAAATACTGGCAGGATTAAAATGGTTGGGCCTTGATTGGGATGAAGGACCATATTTTCAAACAGGCAACCTTTCAAAACATAAAGAGGCGGCCGATAAGCTCTTGCATGAGGGACACGCCTACCGTTGTTTCTGCTCTAAAGAGGATCTGGACAATCAGAGGAAAGAGGCTGAATCCAAGAAAGTGGCCTTCATGTACGACGGACGATGCCGGAATCTCACTCCTGACCAAGTTCAGAAAAATATCGAAAATAATATTCCGAGCGTCTTGAGATTTAAAGTTCCTAGGGACCAATTGCCTTCTGTAACGCTCGAGGACGTTGTGTACGGCAAAATAGAAAAGCGAACAAAGGACATTGAGGACTTTGTAATACTCCGCTCGGACCAGAGCCCGCTCTATATTCTTTCGAACGCCGTTGATGATTCATTGGATCGGATTACTCATGTGATTCGAGGCGCCGACGGAATTGCGAACACTCCTAAACAGATCCTGATATACAATGCGCTTGGAATAACGCCACCAACATTTGCGCACATGCCTCTTACCCTCGACAACAAGAAGGCAAAACTCTCCAAACGAGTCCATGGCGAAGTAGTAACGGTTTCCTATTACAGACGCAAAGGGTTTTTGCCTTGGGCATTATGTAATTTTCTTGCGCTGCTGGGATGGTCTTCACAAGATGGACAGGAGTTCTTTTCCCGCGAAGAGCTGATAGAAGCTTTTGATCTTTCCCGAATTAACAGACACAACTCAGTATTTAATTATATTCCCGGCGACGCTAAAAACTGGACTGACCCTAAGGCCATTCATTTTAACGCGACATACATTCGATCAATGCCTCTGGATGAAATAGAGGTTTACGCCAAGAAGGAACTTGAGGACAACAGTCTTTGGGATCCGTCTTATGAATCGACAAAAAAAGAGTGGTTCAGGGCCACCGTTGATCTTATCAGGACTCGTTACCACCTGATCACGGATTTTTCATCAAAAGGAAGATACTGTTTTTCAGATGTTTTTGAATTTGACCCGAAAGCGGTAAAAAAAAATCTCTGTCAGGACTCAAGACTGGTTGCGTACATTCCAGAATTTGCCCAACTGCTGGACCATCTCCAGGAATTCAACTTAGAGAATGTGGAAGCTGTTTTTCGAGAATTTGCTGTGGAAAAAGATGTAAAAGCGGGACTCTTGATAAATGCCGCTCGAACCGCGGTTTCAGGGTCTTCAGTAGGACCAGGGCTTTTTGAAATGCTTGTTATGCTGGGCAAAGAAAGGGTCGTGGCACGGCTCAGAGATTCCTTCAACCTCATTGACAAGCACTCTTAGAGCGCCAAGAGCGATAACCCTTCTGTGAAATTTCAGGGAACCTGCGTATTTGCGCATGAATTAAAAATAGCTCGCACAATCCTGTCGGCATAATCAACAATACCCACTCCTTTTTGAGGGCTATTAACTATGACCGAAAAAACAATCGGGCGCCCGTTCTTGGGCGCCCCAAACCCGGCCAACGCGTTGATTCCTCTCAGCGTCCCTGTTTTGGCTCTTATTCTCCTTTTTATGTTTTCATCCTTAAACTTTTCTTTAAGCGTCCCATCCACTCCCGCTATCCCTAATGAAGAAATAAATTCTGGGCTGAAGTCGAAGTTTTGTGATCCTACAGCCAAAATTTTTACTAACGCCGACGAGCTTATTTTATTGCTTCTGGAGAGCCCACTGGCGTCGGCAAGTGAGAAGTTTGTTTCCGGCACTCCGGATTTGACAAGAAATTTCCCCATTGCGTCAAGTCCCTTTTGTCTTGTTCCAGGCGCTCCGTGTACGCAAGCCCCCATTGCCAAGCAGATTTGTTCAGCCATGAAATTATTGCTCAATTTGTCTAACCAATAGACGATCAGACTCAGAGGCTTCGACAGATGCTCCGAGAATAGGCTCACATTTTCGGGTGTGATCCCCTCAATCACATTCCCTCTGACCTGGATTCCTTCACGTAGAAGAAGTTCCTTGAAAACTAACCCGGTATAAAGAGCCGGATTTTGAACATTCACATACTTGCCCTTAGGGGAGGATTCAATTCCTATCGACCCTGAAACTACAACATGCTCACGTTCATTTTCAGAAAGTTTCTTGGACAGTTCGATTTTCGTGTTTTCAGACCCGGGAGTCGTTCGGACATGGCCGGTTAGGCGAACGTAATCAGAAAAAGGATCAGAAATAACACGAGCGTTTGTTCCAACTGTCGACCCAGGAATAACAACTATTTTTAGAGAATTGAAATTCAAGGAAAGCGCGCTGTAAGGAGCATGGTATGATCTATATCCAAGCTCTTCCGCCTCATCAAGCGGTTTATCGGGTTTGAAAAAAGAATCGTCCACCACAATGGAACCGCGAATCTCCGTTAATCCCTTGTTCGCTAACTCTCTCACCAAGACAAAAAGCTCTTCGGTCACGAGATGAGGATCCCCATGACCTTTGAGAAAGAGGTTACCTACTTCTCCCCCTCTACTGTAATCAGTAAAAACCTGGGTTGAGAATCTGTAATCAGGGCCAAGTGTACCAAGCGCGCTCAATGATGTAACTATCTTAAGAGTCGAGGCTGGTGTGAGAGGTAGATCGGGATTTTTTTCCATGAGAATACGACCTGAGTTCAGGTCTTTGACCTGACACGAGACCTGGAAGCTCTGAGGTAGTTCTTCTTTGAGTATACCTTCGAGAGTTCCCTGTGCAGGAGGAATATCAGGAAGGGCTATTGCGTCTGAATTCAATAATAGCGACGAAAGAACGAAGAATAGGATCGAGATAAAACCTGATTTGAACTCCCTGGTTTCAAAAATAAGGCCTTGATCTGAATTAGGAAGTTGCGCGCGTTTCAGTCGGTTCAAAAAACGCCTGCGTATAAAATAAATGAGCATAATGAGATTACCACCTATTATAATTAACTAATGTGAACAATGTTGGCACGAATGAGCAAGACTCCGCGATTTTACCGGAATGGAGCCTCTTTAAAAATCATCTTATTTATTAAAGATGTAGCGTTATAATATTTAACCACTGCAGTCAATACGCGCTACAAAGACGGAGGACGCGTAAATTTTTCACTTCACGATGTCTAATTAAATGCATCAAATTAAACCAGTTATATTAATAAGATATATTCTTAAGGATATTTTAGATTAGATATTATTTTTAACTATCTAATAAAAAACTATATTTTTTTCTTGACAGTAATCAATGTTGTCATGTAAAGGGATTTCCAACATTTCGAGCTGGGAGGAAGGGTATGTTGAGAAGAATCCCTTACACGCTGTTGGTATGTCTAGTTCTTTTGGTGTCACTTTGTTTTGTCAGCACGTCGTGGGCCGTAAACCCCGATGACTCGCTTGACGTTCTACTTAAACCCAACAACTCACATCTGGCGGCTAATCCTGTAGTCCATCAAACAAAGTCCGCCAAGCGTTCAAATTTTGGGTTTCCGGCCCCTTGGACTGGAAATCCCTATGTTCAAGGACCCTCGACTATCAGAAAGGTCAAGGCTCCGCCTCCAATGTTCTTCCCCGCCGCTGCGCCCATGATAGGATGTTTCTTGCCAACACCCAGAGTTGGACAGTGGCAAATTGGTGTGCAAGCCATATTTGCAAACATTCGTGCTCAGGTTCAGTGGCCGCCAAATTCTACGAATTGGGGCTGGGGCTGGGGTTACTCGGAGTGGACTGATTTTGCCAATAACCTTGGTCTGCCAGCCCACCAGGTAATCCCCGAAGTCAACGCCAAGTATCAGTTCCGATGCAATTGGGCCCTCCAATACACCGGGCTAGGTACCGAAATAAAAGGCGGTAAATGGGTAGACAACTGGTTTATCTTCGGTTTCCAGGGCGGAGGCGGGTCTCCTCAACTTTGGAGCCCCGGGCAGCAAGTTCAAAGTCGTTGGCAATATTCATATCAAAAAGTCGGCCTAGTCTACGACGCCGTAAAGAACTGTAAAGCATCCATAAGCCTATTTGGCGGATGGGCGCACGCGGACAGCAGAATCGACGCAAATTGTTTCAATTGCGGCAATTGGCAGAGCACGCTTAGTAAAAGCATAGATACAGCTGCTGTAGGCCTTGAATTACAAAAATGCATGACTACTGCGCCCAATGGAGGTACTTTCTCCTGCGAGGCAAAAGCTGTAGGTATGTTCGGCGATGACGCAGCGGGAGTGGATGTTCAAGTAGGTGGGAGATACAGCATCCCGGTAAATTGCGGAAGATGGGGCTACATGAAAGGTGGATATAGGCTAATCGATCTTAAAAAGTCCCAGAACGACTTCGCAATCAAGACCGCTCTTGACGGTGGTTTTGTAGAGATGGGCTTCATCTTCTAATTAAAAAAATCAGAGTTTTCTGTGCAGCCGATGAATGAGGGGAACCTACATGACAAGATCCGGGGTTCCTAATGATCAAAGATGAAACGATTCCGGATCGAATCAATAAGGGACGCGCAATTCTCTAACATTCATCGGCTTTTAAGTTTTGTGAGCCCGGCCGTATAACGGCGTCTCCCAGCTCGACCCCACCGGTCGGGCTTCTTTTTCTCTTTAGCCCGCCGTATTTAAGAAAAACTGAATTCCAAGGTAAGAATAAAAAATCATAGCAGCGGAGCCACGGGCTAGTCAACTAATTTAAACCAAAAGAAAAACCTCCAACAGTCTGACACGAACATATCAAGACCGTTTGTCTCAAAAAGACGCATATTCAGGAGTCAAACTATTGAACCGAGCAACGAATGCTTTAGGCCTCTTGTTACTCTAACGTTTACCAGATCACCTAACGATAAGGATCCATTGTCATCAAAATTTACTATTTTGTTGGTCCTTGTCCTACCGTGAAACTGGTTTGGTAAACGGCCACTTCCTTCGACAAGCGTCTCCTGGATAGACCCTTCCATATCTCTATGCCATGCTTCTGTAATTGAATCCTGCAACGCATGAACTTTCGCCAATCTCTCCTTTTTGGTTTCTTCCCCAATTTGATCCGGCATTCCTTGAGCGACAGTTCCAGGACGGGAGGAATACTTGAAAGAGAAGATCTGGTCAAAACGGATTCTTTGTAAAGCATTCAAGGTGTCCTCAAAGTCTTCTTCTGATTCGCCGGGGAAACCGACTATTATGTCTGCGGTTATAGCGCACTCTGGAACCTGAGTTCTCAAGAGTTCTACTTTCTTGAGATAGTCGTTAAGGCAATAACCGCGCCTCATCTCCTTCAAGACCTTGTCGGACCCGCTTTGTAAAGGCAGATGTATGTGTTCGCATACTTTGTCTATTGAGGCTATGGCTTCTACGAGCGCAGAATCAAAATCTTTTGGATGTGAAGTAGTGAAACGAATCCTTTCTATCCCGCTTACGGACGAAAGTCTCTGCAACAGATCGTCAAACCTTCTGAAATTATAAAGATCCTTTCCATATGCATTCACATTTTGTCCCAAGAGTGTAATTTCCCGAATCCCTCTCGTAGCAAGCCCTGAGACTTCTTCCTGAATTTCTTCAAGGCTCCGGCTGGATTCCTTGCCTCTCGTGTAAGGAACTACACAGTATGAGCAGAAGTTGGAACATCCCTGCATGATAGTTACATACGAACAGACTGGGCTTGATGAGTAGTTGGGCGCCGACATGTGTAAGGACTCAATGTTATCTACAAATTCAACGGCGGAGATTCTTTCCCTCTTTTCGAGTATTCTTGAAACCAGGCTGGGTAGTTGTGAAATTTGGTGAGTTCCCAGCACTAAGTCCAGATGTCTAAATTTACGGAGAAATTCATGTTTTTGTTGCTGGGCGACGCAACCGGCGACTACTATAACCGTTTCAGGTTTCTCTATTTTTACCGATCTAAGTTTCCCCAATGAACTGTACACCTTGTGTTCCGCCTTTTCCCTGATAGCGCATGTGTTGATCACTATCACATCGGCCTGGTCTATAGCGCCGGCCTTACTGAATCCCTGTCTTTGGAGCAATTCACACATTTTTTGAGAATCATGCTCATTCATCTGGCAGCCATAAGTCTCTACAAAAAATTTTCCCTTAACTGGCATATTCGTTCCTGATTGAAAGATCTTAGATTGAGTCCTGATTATGGTCTTGAAAATAACAAGCGCCTCGATGCGAATCAAGGCGCCTTATGACAGTTAAATAGACTGAACCAGCTATAAGTTCACCAGAGTCCTGAGGAATTAGTCAAAGCGTTATGCCGCGATACATTTCGGAAATCATAGCGAAAATCAAAGAAATTTGTCGACTTCTTTAACGAGATCTTTGACAGCCTTAACCGATTCTCCAAATGCTTTGGCCTCCAGTTGGGTCAGTTCAACTTCCACAACTTTTTCGACTCCAGCTTCCCCTAGGACGGCGGGAACCCCTACGAAAATCCCCTTTTGACCGTATTCTCCATCCAAATAAGCTGCAACAGGCAACAATCTTTTCTTGTCCAAAAGGACTGAGCGAGCCATTTGGATGGCGGAGGCGGCGGGAGCATAATAAGCGCTGCCCGTTTTGAGCAGACTAACTATTTCCGCTCCACCCTGTCTGGTCCTTTGAACTATCTGATCCAATCGCTCAGAAGAAATGAAGCGGTCTACCGGAACGCCTCCAATAAAGCAGTAACGAATCAATGGTACCATGGTGTCGCCATGTCCGCCCAGAACTAAAGCTTGGATATCTTCAACGGAAATTCCAGTTTCCTCTGCGATAAAAGTTCTAAAACGCGCTGTATCAAGGATTCCAGCCATGCCGATTATTTTTCGGGGGTCAAATCCTGTCTTTTTCCATGCTGTATAAACCATTGCGTCCAAGGGGTTCGACACCACTATGATGATGGCGTTTGGTGAATATTTCGAAGATTTTTCCGCAACCTCTCCAACGATTTTCACATTGGTCGACAGAAGGTCATCTCGACTCATGCCGGGCTTCCTTGCGATGCCTGCGGTGATTATGACGAGATCACTTCCAGAAGTCGCTTCATAATCATTGGCGCCGATGACTCTCGAGTCCACTCCAAGGACCGGTGTGGCTTCATAAAGATCGAGTCCTTTGCCTTGGGGGACTCCCTCGAGGATATCCAGCAAGACTATGTCGCCCAATTCCTGAGCGGAAGCGTACGCCGCTACTGACGCTCCGACATTACCACTACCAATTACAGTCAACTTTTTCTTAGACATTTTTTCCTCCCTGATAGCTACAACAGATTATTCGTAAGACCAACGCGATCAAGACAAGTAAGAAGCCAATCGGTTGATTAGAAGTGACTTTCCTCCACACCATGATGGGTTTACCGGAGTTGGAAGGCCTACCAGTAATGGTTCATAATAAGCTTTGATTCCAGATTGTTATACAAAATAACCGTGAATTATAAGGTTTAAACTCTCTAACTTGAATTACATCTGAGCCCAAAGTCAATTATGTCACACATAATCACAGAAAATTACCGGCGCTTCTAGAAAGAATCATAAATAGATCTTTGTATGCGGGGAGTAAGGTCTCTGATCATCTGAGATATTGCTCTCCGCCTATTCGACAAAGTCCCTTGAATTGAATCCGTAACAGTGTAGGTGTAAGAGGCCGCAAAATCATTTTTCCAGATAATTCTATTATTATTAGGTAATAAAAGCGAACAGTTGACGCGAAGTGTTCCTATACGCGTCAATTCTTTACCGTCAGCTCTGTAGGCCGAGGGAGTGTCGTCGTAAGACGCTATGACAGGCTTCAGAATGACATCTCCCTTATCAAACGTCTGTGTAAGTTTGCTGTCAAGCGCAAATTCACGCCTGAGTTCGTTTGTTAATTCAGTCTCCACTCCGGTAATTACAGTGTTGTTTACAGCGCTTTCGATTAATATTGTTTTTGCGCCTGCGGGGAATATAGAGGGTTTTGATGATTCGCCGAATTTGTATCCACATCCCGAGACGCCAAGAAATAACAAGAAAGTCGCAATGAAAAACGAAAGTCGCAATCCGTGAGTGAAAGCTGGATTTATGTACCCACTATAAGGAGCGTTCACGTTCAAGCTCTTTATGAAGCCAAATCCGATCTGAATTGGGGTTGACGCAAAAAATCGGTTGATGATGTTGATATGACACGGTCACTCAGGGAATATGTAACTAACCGGCGACAATGTTGACGAGTTTACCTGGAACGACGACCATCTTACGAATTGTTCGTCCTTCGAGGAATTTCTGCACATTAAGCTCGGCCATTGCGGCCTGTTTAATTTCGTCGTCCGAAGCCTTTAAAGCGACCCTTATTTCAGCTCTTTTCTTGCCGTTTACCTGAACCACGATAGTCAATTCCTCTTCAATAATCAATTGAGGATCATATTGAGGCCATTCGCGTTTCGTGAGGCCGGATTTGTTACCGAAAGCTTCCCACAATTCCTCAGAGATATGGGGAACGAACGGAGACATCAACAGGATCATCGAATCCAGAGCTTCTTTCACGGCCCAGCAAAGAGCGTCGTCAGAGAAAATACTTTCTGATGTTACTTTTCCAAGTTCATTCGACATTTCCATTATCGCTGCAATAGCCGTGTTGAAACGAAACCGGGCGCCGACGTCTTCCGTCACTTTTTTAATTGTCCTGTGGGTAACGCGGCGGATGTAGCGGCTTTGGATGGTTTCGACGTTCGAATTACGGACCTTTTTCAAATTCTTATATTGGAAGATCAAGCTCCAGATTCTATTCAAAAACCTATACGCTCCATCTACTCCTTCAGCGGTCCATTCAAGGTCTCTTTCTGGCGGCGCCGCAAAAAGGCAGAACAGTCTCACAGTGTCTGCGCCATACCGATCTATCAATTCCTCAGGATCCACGACGTTACCTTTTGATTTTGACATCTTTGCGCCGTCCTTGATAACCATTCCTTGAGTCAACAGATTCTCAAAAGGTTCCCCAGCCTGTTTGATTCCCAAATCTCTCAGCGCCTTGGTAAAGAAGCGTGAATAGAGCAAATGCAGGATTGCGTGTTCAATGCCTCCTATATATTGGTCTACGGGTGACCAGTAGTGATCCTGCTCAGGGTCAAGTAATCCTTTGTCATAACGAGGACATGTATATCGGTCAAAATACCAAGAGGACTCTACAAAAGTGTCCATGGTGTCCGTTTCCCTGCGGGAGGTTGTCCCGCATTTTGGACATGGAGTTGTAACCCACCAATCCAGGTCGGGCAATGGAGATCTTCCACTTTCCGGGAAGTCTATGTTTGTGGGCAATACCACGGGCAAGTCTTTATCTGGAACTGGTATTGGGCCGCATTCTGGACAATGAATTATTGGAATCGGCGCGCCCCAGTACCTCTGACGAGATATCCCCCAGTCTCTCAGGCGATAATTTATTGTGGGCCCGCCCATACCCATAGATCCGAGTTTCTCAGAAATCGACTTTTTAGCCCCGACACTATCCATTCCATCAAACTCACTTGAATTTACTAGAAATCCATTTTCAACATAAGCGTCTGTCATTGTTCCAGGCTCCAGCGACTGATCAGGCGGGTTAACCACAACGATCACATCTAGTTCGTATTTCCTCGCAAAATCAAAATCTCTCTGATCATGTGCCGGAACAGCCATTACAGCCCCTGTTCCATACTCGAAAAGGACAAAATTGGCGCAATAAATCGGCATTCTGCGACCTGTGAGAGGGTTTACGCAGTACGCCCCTACAAAGACACCCTCCTTTTCCGCTCCCTCGCCCACTCGACTTTGCCAGTCCTGGGTAAGAGCCCGGTTTACGAATTCCTGAACAACCGATTCCTGGGAAGTCCCCTTCGAAATTGACAAACAAAGAGGGTGTTCAGGCGCCAAGCTCATGAAAGTGGCCCCAAAAACTGTATCAGGCCTTGTGGTAAAAACTTCGATGGATTCATCTGAATTTTCTATTTTGAAAAAGATTCGCGCCCCCTCGCTACGGCCTATCCAGTTCCGTTGCATCGTCAAAACTCTTTCAGGCCAGCCTTTCAGATGGTCGCACCATTCAAGAAGTTCATCAGCGTATTGAGTGATCTTAAAAAACCACCCATCCTGCTCTCTCTGTACAACTGGCTGGCCACATCGCCAACAACAGCCTGCCTCTACCTGCTCATTTGCCAAAACCGTAGCGCAAGGCCGACAATAGTTCACTACTGATTTCTTTCTATACACAAGCCCTTTTTCGAGCATTCTAACAAAAAGCCACTGTTCCCATTTGTAATAATCCGGGTGGCAAGTAGCGATTTCACGATCCCAATCGTAAGATAGTCCTAGGCGCTTCAACTGCCTACGCATCTCGTTTATGTTATTTATGGTCCACGTTGCTGGGTGCGATTTGTTTTTTATGGCGGCGTTCTCTGCAGGCATACCGAACGCATCCCAACCCATCGGATGAAGCACATTGAAACCTTTTGCCATTTTGAACCGGGCAACTACATCTCCAATGCAATAATTTCGGACATGTCCCATGTGAATTCTTCCAGAAGGATATGGAAACATTTCGAGCAGATAGTATTTTTCCTTAGAGGTATCGATTTCGACCTTGAAAAGCTTTTTCTTTTCCCAATATTCCTGCCACTTCTTTTCGATGACCTCAGGGTTGTATTTTGTATCCATCATTCCTCCAACTTCCTACGACTACACAATTAACCTTTTCTTCTAGCATATAATGTTTCCCTTTCATTCATTGATTCATCAACGGATCTAAATACAAACACCTTAGAGCGTATGTTATTCAATCCGTCGATAAACTGTCCTTTGATTTTATCCTGGACCAGCATGACAGGGTCTCTTGTTTGAACGCAAAACGAAATGTGATTGTCCAAGCTTAAGTTTTTCGATCCATAAGTCTCATGGCTCCGAGTATCCGTGCGTCTTAATGCCTCTAGCAATTCTACATTATGTCTTATTGGAATGAAATCTTTTGTAAAAGACCGAAGAGAGGAAAGAAGGTGGTTATAGTGGTAGGGAGCAAGAAAGCGATTGCAATTGGTTGTAACGCCGAAGGAAACTGTGAGTACACTGGAGGCCATGCGTTCTATCGCAAATGAGGTTTCTAGAAACACGTAAGTAAATATTATGAATCAGTACATACCGGTAAGTCACGCGAGGCAATATCCAATTATCAACAGATAAATCAATCGGGAAGAATACTCCGCCGCTATTGAGGCAGCCCGGGAAGAAGGAATCACTCGGCTGGATGATTGAGTCTCTCGTCGTATATTCAGGTTGTTTTGATCACTTTTTAAAGCCCAAGCTGTTTCAGTTTTTCCGGTGTAGGGATGCCTTCCCTAGTATAACCGAGCGTGTCGTAATATTCGTCGAGCAGCCTATCCAGGTTCCGGACAATCTGACCCGTAGCGGGCCCGGCGTTGATAAGAGGTTCTTTTAACATCCTGTCAGGTAGCGTGTCATCCTTTCTGGAAAAGCCTTCTCGAACGTTAAAGAGCCGTTCAAGGCACACTATCCTTTCCCCCACAAGCTCAAGGTATTTAACTTCACCGAACTCTTCGTAACCTGTCGCCGCTGCAAGGAATTTGCTAAGGATCTCATTGGTCATTCCGGAATCTGCAAAATTACAAAGAATACCTGTTTCTTCGAGCGCCTTTGAAATCTGGTTATACGCGGCCACGTCTCCGGTGCCCTCGTCTGCAAATCTGTCTATCGGTCTTGGGTCAGGCTTGCCTGATATCTCCTGTCGCGCGTACCCGTACATGTGACTCGCTCCAATATTAGATGTTGCCATACTAAGGCCGTGAACCTTGGCTGAACGAGGATCATAAGCCGGAAATTCAAGCCCCTTGGATTGCATGGCGTATTTTTCAGCGTTCTTGCCGATAGCCTCAGCGGCTCTCTTTGTGCCTTCTCCCAGAATCTTTCCGAACCCTTCCCGTTCAGCTATTTTCTTGATTAGTTCAAGAATTGCCTGGTGGTTACCCCAGTAAAGTTCCATTCCGTCACAGTCCAGCTTTGTGATGATACCTCGCTGAAAAAGCTCCATAGCAAATCCTATGACGCTACCCGTGCTGATCGTGTCCAGACCCAACACATCACACAAACGATCGGCTTCAACTGTGGCCCCAACTTCAGTATTCCCGACCTGTGGCCCAAATGCCCATATGGTTTCGTATTCCGGGCCTTCACTGATTGAGCCTGAGTAAGGCCCATCTTGAACTTCATGGACCTGACCGCATCTGGTCATGCAATTGAAGCAACCGTGACTACCTTTTCTCATACGCGCGTATGCTTCCGTAAATAGGTTTTCAATGCCCGCCATATCTCCCGTCTGAAAGTTCTTCATGGGTAGTATGCCCATCTCCTTGGTCAATTGGGCAAGGAAGGTGGTCCCAAATGTGTGCATCTTGACACGTCTCTTGTGGTTTTTCAGGATATCGCTGTGCTCTCTAAAAATATCTGCGAATTTCTCAGTGTCGTGTGGAATAGGCGAGACAGCCTTTGTGACTATGGTGATGGCTTTAAGGTTTTTTGAGCCCATTACTGTTCCCACACCGCAACGGGAAGCAGTCCTTGTTCCATGAGTAATGGTGGCGAAACGGACTAAAGCCTCCCCGGCGGGACCTATGCACGCTGTTTGAGCGCGAGATCCACACTCAGTCTGAAGAGCAGCCTGGGTAGCCTGGGTGTCAAGGCCCCAAAGATGATTTCCGTTTTTGATTGCAACCCCTTTTTCAGTCAGGAGCAGATATGATGGTTTTGGTGACTTCCCTTCAATGATTATAAGATCATAACCGGAAAACTTAATAAAAGCGGCGAAATTTCCACCTCCAACGGCCCTAGCGAGTCCACCGGTAAGGGGGCTCTTAGTCATCACTATCCACCGTCCAAAACCGTTGGCTTTCGTTCCGGCCAGGACTCCGGGCATGAAAATAAGCGGGTTGTCCTCAGATAGGGGCTCAATGCCAGGTCGCATTTCTTCAAACAGGTAACCGGCGCCAAATCCACGGCCACCAACGAGTTTCCTCTGTAACGCTTCAGGTACACTTTCTTTACTGATAGCCCCTGAGGATAGATTTACTCTTAGGATATGGCCCGTGTATGTGGACATATGTTTCTCCTTGCCTAATCGATGCCGTGTATCTCATCCTCAAGGGCCTTAGCCCTAAGGCTTTGTTCTTCCCTCGCTATTTTTCGACCGGTTTCCGTTATCAACCATCCATCTATTTGTTTCTCCAGCCAGGGAATATGAATGGCGGGATCGATTCCAAAACGCTTAGGATCTATACTCAACGCCTCTTTTGAAAACCGCCACAGTTTGTCGGCATCCTTCACAATAGCGTCGTTCAGAGAAAGGGATTTTTCCCTCGAATCATGGCCAACTATGATCTCGACGATCTCATCGATCAGCGCTCGATCATAGTTGACCTTTTCTAAGATCTCTCGCGCTATTCGAGCCCCCTCAACTTCATGGATTCGATTGGTCTCCAGGTCTTTCGCATGAGGTCCGAACGCCTGGAGGTGCATATCTTCCGGTATCATTTTCCAACCGACGTCGTGAAGTATTATGGCAGGGAGAATCACTTTTGGGTCCCCGCCTTCCGACTCCAGTAGTCTTGCCGCGAAATCTCTGGAAACCCTCATGTGTATTTCGTTATTCCGTGTATCCAGGAATGGTTTTGCCAATTCGTATATCTCCTGGAATTGTAGAAACATTTCATAATCCTCACAATATTTCTGAATCTAAAAGATTCGAAGTAGGATCGGTTCAGAACTCGCAGTGATCTCGTAAGATTTCAAGACAGGTTCACCGCTGTACATCTCTTTGAAGAGAGCAACGAGCTTTTCATAATCCCCACTCTTTTCATAGGCGTCTACATCGGCTTTTGTATCCCAGGCTGTGACCGATATGCCGTCGTCCTTGCTATCCATGCACTCTAACAGGTGGACGAAACGGATGCCTTTGTGATTCTTGTGGGCTGCAATAACCTGTTTGTTGTAGAGATTCCTGAGGTCATCCATCTTTCCTTCCTTGAGACGGAAGAATGTCATTCGGACGTACATTACCAGACTCCTTTCTGTATCCTAGCAGTTGGTAACGCCACATCAGAAGGCTTTACCAACCGAACCAGCGCCGTACAAAAAAAACCTTTCGAACGCTACTGGCGATCGGCCCTAACTTTTCTAGAATGGTCCCAACTAGATGAAAAACTCAAAAGCCTTTCATCATATCTCTCATAAGTGACGGAATTTCTATCCTTCCTGTAGGGGCAAGTATCCTGCTACTGTAATCAGTGGCAAAGTGTTTTTTCAGACGTCGCACTAGTTGTCTGAACAAGGAAGTGTCTATACACTTGGCAATGTCCACCATAGAGAGAGAGGAGCATTCAGCAAGAATTCTGGGGCCATCTCCTATCACTAGACGCCAGGCCCCTGTTATGGGTACGCCCAACTCCTTCATTCCCGGCATACATTCGTCTTTTACAAAGCGATAGTGTTCCTCTTCCTTACCAGGGACGAGGTTATAATACTGGTTAAATTTCCATGCGCCCGTCTGTATATTGTAAGGCCCTTCAGTCACTCTGCCGCTCGATACATAGAGTTTACTCGAGTATCTACATGTTAATTCGAAAAGTTTGTCAGTAACGGTCCTGTATTCTTCTTTAGCCAGGATCCTGCGTAGGTAGTCTTGTTCTTCAACTGTGCCAACCGCGATAATACGAGGCCCCTGACCGACCGCAACATAGAAACCACCGAGAAGCTTGAGCCCCAGTCTTTCCATTGTTGGAATATACTCGTTTGTTATAAAGGCCGTGTATTCATCAAACTTTCCGGGGATTACATCCCAATACTGAGTGAAAAGGCTGGTCATAGATGCCCTCCGCTAACTGGGGGTTGGCTCCATCACATCCTGAAGATCTGAGACATTAGATCCGCAAGATATTGGGATTCGTCCTGCTTTTTTTTAGTGAATTTCGCCGGACGAGCCTGAACCCAATAAATGTTTTCGGGAAAAGGCAGATCCTGGTCGATCACCCATTCCATGTCCTGGGGTAGATTGAAGTGAGCTTCCACATCTTTAGCTATCCGAACTATCTCTGCCAGTTCATCAGGGTTCAAACACGCCGCACATCTCAAATCGTGCGGTATTTCGGCTACGCGCGTCCCAACTGGTCCGTAACAAACCATTTTTGTCTTTGAGCTTATTGTGGCTTCGCACTCACCGCACGTCTTGTCCACAATGAACTGATCCGGAGTAATTTCTCCGCTAACGACGCTCTCACCAAGTCCCCAATTGCCCTCTACCACGACCTTGGTCATGTCTCCAGTTGTAGGTAGGACGGTAAGAACGACCCCTGCGCATTTTGCGTTGATCATCTTGAGGACTGCCACACCAATCGGAGTTTTGGCTATGTCCATGGATTTCTCTAGGCGAAAAGCGATTGCACGAGTGGTAAAAGCACTCCCCCAGACCTGTGTTACCTTTCTTTCGACCTCATTCTTCCCACGTACATTCAGATAGGTTTCCATTTGGCCTGGCATACTAACGGAGCCGCTGGATCGGACGGCTACAGGCAGGTCGTGGAGACCGACCTGATCGCAAAGAGAAGCGTAGCTTTGACGCAACTCCTGGGCCATTTCTTGGGGTAAATTCTTGGACTCGATGATGCGACGTATCTCGCGGCTTGCCTCCACTTGTTTCCCAACTCGATTTATCTCGTGCCTATTGTCATGGAAGTATCGCTGAACTTCTTCCCCAGCGCCACTATCCTCCATGAATCGTTCATATCCATCCACAGATATGGCGAAGCCTGGCGGCACTCTCATTCCGAGCTTTGTCATTTCTCCGAGGTTGGCGCATTTCTTGCCAACTAGTTCATTAAAATCCGAGTCTATTTCGTCGAACCAGTAGATCCATTTCTTGGCCATATGAATCCGTCCTTTCCGGAGACAGAGCAGGTCCGGGTAAGAAACTCACCCGAATGAACGATTCAGTCATTATCCTGCGGGCCTGGATTACTTGTCGAGGATATAAACCGCTCCCAAGTTGGCGTCCACTCTGATTCGCTGACCCGACCTGATCTTAGCTGTGCCCTCAAATACATTCATGACAACCGGAATTCCGTATTCACGTCCCACGATAGCCGCATGAGAAAGGCTTGCCCCACGGTCGACCACAACCCCTTTGATCATCGAAAAGACAGGAGTCCAGCTAGGCGAAGTGCTAACTGCAACCAAAATATCCCCTTCCTTTATCAGGTGAAGTTCATCTTCGGTTACTATAACCCTTGCGATTCCTTCTGCCACACCTGGTGATCCACACGTCCCGTAAAGGTCGGCCTTGAGCTCAGGCCTCACTTGCGGCATTGAGCCTACTACCACTTTAAGGGCTATCGGATCATTTGATTTGACCAAGATTCCCATTGCCTGGTCTAAATCGAATCCTTCAGCCAAAATGGCCGGTGGATTTGGAGTTTTTTGCCATTCCATCCAGTCGGATTTCCGTCTGTCTACTATATATCGGAGGTCAAATGAACCTGGATTTAGTCCTGCGCGCCGAACTTCATCGGGGATGAGGAAAAAAATGTCTTCGTGATTGTCGATTGTTCCGCTTTTCGCGAAACGTCTGCCGATTCCCAGTGCGCTTCTGCGCATCATCGCATGTGTATAGAGATCAAGATAATGGTCGTGCTCCTCACTGAAAATACCGCTTTTTTGAGCCAGTCGCATCAAAGGTTCGAGCCAGGTTCGTTGCTCCGAAGGAATCTTGGAAAGGATCTGTTTTTCGGCGTCCTCTCTTTCAAGAATTCGCTTATTTCGTTCATTATCGAGATCAAAAGATCCTCCTTTAAGTATAAATTGCTTGACCATAGATAGCGGTGGTGTGGGATCTTCCACCCACGTCGGCAGGTTCATCTCGGACATTCGCTGCATACGCCATCCATCTTCATTAAGGAACTCACTGAAATCCTTTAGAAATTTTCTTCCCTTTTCGGATTCCTCTAATTTTCCCCGTATGTCCAATTCTTGATTTTCAAGGAATACGCTCACAAGTCCCTGATCTGACGCTATCTTGGAAAATTCCCAGAGCCGTCGGTCAACCTGAAACACCTTGTTGTCGAAGCCTGAGACGATGCGGTGGAACACAGGAGACGTGTCGTCTATCCCTGCTAATTCGCGACACATGTTCTCGAAAAGGATGTAGGCGGTATATGTTCCATACATCATATACATGTGTATTTCCCACATACGCCTACAAGTATTGATCGTCCCTTCAAAGTTGTCCAGAAGCTCGATGTTTGAAGCGGAGTCCAGATCCAGTGTTTTCAGATTCTCATAACGTCCGAGAATTTCTTTGACGAATCCATTCCAAATCCCGTCATAGTCTTGAATCAAAGGGAGGATGGCCTTTCGGAACTCTACTTCTCTTCTCTGTTTTTCTTCTTCGCTTTTCACAAGCAGTAGGGTGAGATAGCCGCCTCCATTCATGAAGCGCCAATCCCAACCATGAACAGTAGGCAAAGATAACTTTTCCGCGCCATATTGCATTCCATGCCGACAGAAATTGATCCAAAACCAGCCAAACATTGGGGTCCAGGGAGGGACAGAATGGGTGGCATCCAAAAACCATGCAGGAGACTGGGCTAAATCACGCTCCGCGTCGAATTCCAAGCCGGGTACTACATCGTAAACTTTCATGGGTTCTCTCTCTTCCTTGTTGAACGGTTGGAAATGGTTGATAGAACGCTTTCAAAAGACGACTGGCTTAGTTATATGGAGCGTCACCTGTCGGAGGGGGCTATGAATATAATCTTGTAACGGCAGGGATTGAGAAAAAATTAAGTTTTCCTCAGAAAAATTATTTCGGCGCCAATTGCCAATAGGAAGAGAATACCCCGATTCCGACGTAAGTGATTGCAGGGAATTAGTTCATAGCCCTCCCTCCATCGACCAATATAGTTTGGCCAGTAATGAAGTCGCTTTCATCGGACGCTAGGAAGGATACTATTCCCACCAGGTCATCGGGTGTTTCGAGCCTCTTCAAAGGCGTGCGACTAGTGTCGTATTTGTTGACGTCGGCAATTGTCCGACTTGCTTCGGTGTCGGTATAACCGGGGGCGACGGCGTTCACACAGATTCCATAAGGTCCAAGTTCAATAGCCAATGCTCGAGTCAGGCCGATGACACCGCCTTTTGAAGCCACATAATGGGCAAATCCGTGTGAACCGGTGAAAAAAACCTCCGAAGTCAGGTTGATTATTTTCCCTTTTCCAAGAGATTTCATAGTCTCAAAAACTGCTCTGGCGCAAATCCAGGGACCTTTCACGTTAACAGCCATCATTCGATCCCACTCCTCGGAGCTGATGTCGGTAAAAGGTTTCCTTTTGACGCCATAATAGTAGGCTGCATTGTTAACAAGAATATCGATTCGTTGAAACTTTTCAAGAGTTTCTTGAGCCATTCTGAAAGTATCCGCCTCGTTCGTTACATCGACTTGGCTTATTATCGCCCGTCTGCCAAGATCTGTCACGAGCCTTTCTGTTTCCTTAAGGCCATCGACATCTGCTCTAGTCACAGCGACTATGTCAGCGCCCTCCTTAGCCAACTTGAGACAGAAAGCCCTACCTAACCCCTTGCCCGCTCCAGTGACAATGGCGACGCGACCATCCAAACGATTCATGGCTTCCTCCCTGTTAGTAGGGTCTGCCCTTTTGTTCCCAAATTTTCGGTAGACCAAAATCTTCTGCGATAACCTTGAAACAATTGTAAGCGCTGCCTCTACCTATACCGGGACCTGAATGAGCCGCAGCGGAAGCGAGATACATGTTTTTCACAGGTAGCCTATAAAACGCGAGTTCTGTAAAAGGCCTCATGCGTCCCATTTGCGAGGCGATCATATCTTCGCCTGTCCAGCCGCCCTGTGGCATATTTATATTTCGCATTTGAACGTCCATTGGCGTTGTTATGTGGGCGGCGATAAGATTGTCCTTTGTCATATTCGGAGCATACCAGGACCATTGTTCTCTCATTATCTCTACAATGTCCCTTTTCATCCGTAACCAGTCACTATCGCTGAAAAACCTATAAGGAGCGGTGAACTGCTCAATCAGGATAGTATGTTTCCCTTGAGGGGCTCTTCCTTTGTCCCAGATACTGTCCGGGGCCACGATGGCAACCAGTTTGTCGGGTATACCTTTAACGAACAGCTCGGCCTGATGTCTTGTGGCGAAATAATCAGCGTCCTTAGGACCCCAGTTAAGTCGTGGACACATTCCTATTTCGGGGTTATCTTTCGCAACGGTGTATTCAGGAAGTTCGTGTAGCGCAAAGTTTCCCCAGAAAAGTTGCGCCCGATCTCGGAGAATATTCTTGGCGCGGTGCGCTATTTTTGCTGGAACATTTTCGGCGCCAATAAGCTGTAAAACGGTCTGAGTAGTGTTCAGGTCGCTCACGACTACGTGTCTGGCGCCAATTTCTCTTCCATCCTTCAGCAATACCCCGACGGCTCTGCCATTTTCTATGATGGCGCGTTCCACACCGGTTTCGACAACAAATTCACCGCCCATGGAGCTGAATGCTCTCTGAAGGGCGTGAGTTATCGCATGAGTGCCTCCGATAGCTATGGAAGCCGGCTCCCACGAAAGAATCAGTCCCAGGGTATGCAATGTTTTGTAAATGCCTATGCCATCGTTCGGGAAAACGCCACTCGATGTCATGCATGACCGCATGAAGAGAGTCCTCAGATAGTCACTTTCAAAAAGGTCGAATGCTACTTGTTGCGAAGTATAGAACTGGTACTCCGGTGGTATGGGAGCTTCCGGGTCGCCGATCAGTCGTTCGAACGCGTCATTTACTCCCCACGGGGTCGGGGGGTTGTATCTCCATTCATGAAAAGCGGAACGCCACTTTTTTTTATATTTTTCAAGAAGGTCGTAAGCCATGTCCGCGTCTTTTTGCGAAAACCTGGCGATTTGATCTATCGTTTTTTGTGCGTTTATTTCGTTAAATTCAGATCTACCGGTGTTTTCATCGACCACTTTCCAGGCTGTGTAACCCATAAAATGCATTCCATCATCGTAAATCATCCCTTCACTGTGATCGGGAAATACATATGACAGCCCCAGGTTGCGAAGTTTGAAATCTTCGTATGCCGGATGACCATAAAATCTCGTCCAGTGAGCGCAAGGATTCTGAAGGAAGCCAGGCAGAGGTAATTCCTCTCCGCAGGCCCCACCTCCCAGTTCGTGTTGCCTTTCGAATACAACCGTCTGCATACCGGCGTGTTGCAGGTAACAAGCCATAATAGTGCCCTGGTGTCCGCCGCCGACCACGATAGCGTCGTAAGTTCTATCTGGCATGGAGAGGCCTCCTTTATCTGTTCAAGGTTTTAGCGAAAAACTAGCTTAATGCGTTTCCGGAGGTGTAAGCTTCTTCCCGAAAAAAAGAAGTCGCAACACGGAAAGAAGATTGGCCGGTTTGAACATCAAGCGTGCAAATGCCCGCAGGTCTTCACCGCCTACGGTAGCCTTTATGGACCAGTGAACTGGTTCGGTAGCTTCTATACTGAGTCGCATTGCAGGGGCAGATTCGCCTTCCACTTTTTCAAGGCTGGCAAAGTGCGCAACCATGGTGGTTTTTCCTAAACCAGTCGAGTTAACCTTCATCTCTCGCCTCCTACAACGTGCCTTTAGCCTTTGCTTTCTGAACACACTCCGGTTCACCCCACCACCGATCGATTCCCAAGTCCTCGGCAATTTTGTTGGCCGCATTATATCCAGGACCAAAAGTTATAAGTCCACCAGGAAATGTGCTGGCCCCACATACGTAAAGATTCTTGATTGGGGTAGCATACTGGGAACACTCCTCATTCGGACGCAGGTAACCCATTTGAAGTGGTAGGTACGCCCCTTGTTTGTAAGACCCCTTAACCATGTCGGCAAACTTGTTTCCGATATCCAGAGGCGTAGTTATGTATCGCCACAAGATATTGGCGCCGGAAACGTTGGGCGCGTACTGGCGTAGCATTTCGACGCAGCGGTCGGCTTCCTTTTCTCGAATCCGATACCATGTTTCAGGTCCGCCATCTTTCAAGTCGTGTGGCGCATGTAGTGAAATTAGAGCAGTGTGTTTTCCTGGAGGCGCCTGTTTGGGGTCATGCATCGATGGGAAACAGCAGTTAAAACCTCCGGGGAAAAGCTCACCGCCATGTATAGCGTCATAGTGCTTGACTAAGTTTTCCAGATTTTCATAGCCAAGGACCGTGATGAACGCGTTATTCAAGTCTGAATTTTGCGAGGCGGCCTTGAATTGCGGAGCCTCATTTAACGCTAGATGAACGTGAAAAAGACTCGACTTCTCCCATTGCCAATCATTAGTCCTGGTCACGAAAGATTTCTCGAGATGGTCTTCTCCGACATACTTAAAGAAAGTCTGAAATGGGTCTAGACTACTGGCTACAAACTTCCGTGCCTTGTATTGGACCCCATCCTCGAGTTCCACCCCCGTAGCGGTTCCATCCTCGACAATAATTCGCTTCACCGTAACAGGTGAAATAATCATTCCTCTATTACGATACAGGACTTTTGTGAACAGGTGGGCCAGGTGATGTGACCCACCGACTACCAACCTATAATTGGTGGCTCTATTAAACAGAAGAGGAACTAGGTAACTAACACCTTCGAGGTCGTAATGAAGCCCCCACATGCAAGACAAGTAAAGAAAGAGCGTTCTTACCCGATCATTTTCGAACAATTCATTAACAATATCTCGGGGGGTTTTCTCGGTGTAAGCGGTGATTTCTCTTCCTACGTCTGTTGCAACCAGTTTGATCATTTGTTCAAAAGCTGGTTTGGCCATTTCATAGGTTGCCGGGCCGAGAAAATCCTCTGTCAGCTCTCTAAACCTATTCTGAATCTTGTTGTAAGTTTCTGCGTCTTTCTTCGAGAATTGAGCGATGGATTCGCACGTTTTTTCCACATCCTGGTAAAGGCGTAGTGATGTGCCGTCTGCAAAGGGCATTGCCATCACCAGAGATGGTGAAACAAATTGAAGGTCATAATCCTTGGTCAAATAATCTTCGAAGTCCTTTAATGGAGGCGCGTAATCAACCATCGGCATATAAACCGCATGGGTATTATGTAGGAATCCAGGTAACGTCACCTGTTCAGTGGCTAGGCCTCCTCCCGCTTCGAAACGTTTTTCCAAAAGAAGAATCTTCAGGCCGGCTTTGGCGAGATATGCAGCAACAGTTAAGCCGTTAGGGCCAGCGCCGAGGATAATCCCGTCGTACTCTTCAGCCATCTCTGGTTCCTCCTTGTTGACGGTCAAGTTCAGCCGTGGAGTGTCTGGATCCGGAACACGAGTAGTCGCGCCAAGCCCTGAGAGAGAAGCGCAACGTTTGAGGTGGTTAGCTCATGTTGAATATTAGGATCACAGTATTTTGCTTGACATGTCAAATCACTAAATTTTATGATTTTATAAGAAAAACTTATGCCTGAGGCCGATGAATATGAGAATGGATCTGAACCTTAACCAGCTGAGAGCTTTCTACCTGGCGGCTAAATGCGGGAGCATTTCTCTGGCGGCGGAACATCTTTTCATTAGCCAACCCGCTGTGAGTATGCAAATTAAAGCTATGGAGGAACAATACAGGGTTCGCTTGTTGATAAGGAAAAAGAGAGGGCTTGAATTAACCGAAGCAGGTGAAAAGGTTTACAGGATAGCTGACAAGATCTTTGGACTCGTGGCTCAAGCGGACAGTTTTTTGAAAGGTAATTCAGAAGAGTCAAAGGGAATTCTGAAAATTGGAAGCACCAAGACCCTGGTGCGTTGTCTTATGAGCAGATATATCTCCAAATTCCGAGAGGCTTATCCGACCGTACAGATTCAAATTGATGAAGGCAGTTCCGAAGAGATGATCCGTAGCGTTCTCACGGATAGAAATGACCTGGCGATAGTGGGGAGGTTACGGTATGACGAGAAATTAAAAGTAATCCCGTTCATCCATGATGAAATTATCCTTCTAACTGCGCCAGGACACAAGTATTGTTCTCAACCGGTGGTTTCAATCCAGGATTTGCGTAATGAGAATCTCATTCTCAGGGAAAAAGGCTCCGGGACGCGACAGCTTGTAGAAGAAATCTTTGAAGCCAGGGGATTTGCTCCTTCGGCCTTTATCGAGACAGGGAATGTTGATTTTATAAAAGAACTCGTTGAAATGGGGAAAGGCATCGCTATGCTAGCTCGGATGGGAGTTGAACCTGATCTGCTCGAAGGCCGTTTGGTCGCGATTCCTCTTCTGGAAGGGCCTTTTATATTAGGAATCGACGTGATTGTGAACGGCCAACGTAACCTTTCTAAGGCAGATATCGCATTCCTCGAGTTCTTGCTCCCCGCCAAACCCCAGTTGAGACAAGGTTCCGACCTCGGAAATCCCTATGCGAACGAACCTGCGCCTGGCGGTTCAGTCGGCGCAAGTTTCAAATGACGCCCTGTCATGTTTCGAGATGGCAATGAGTCCAATCCCTTAGTCCTTCGTCTCTCCCCTGAATTCTAATATCTTGAAGTTATTATCTTGCAAGTTCTTGTACAGAGTGTCCGAATCGTTACAATCTGTGCGTAGGACAATGCGAGCGCCCCCACTCGGGCCTTCCGGAACAGTAAAAATAGCTTTCATCATACAATTACTCTCTTCCAATATCTTGACTATCTTCAACAAAGTATCTTTTTCAAGCCTAACATCAGCAAGCGTAACCCGGGTACATTCCTGCCCCGCTTCCAACAGCTTAAAAAGCATGACAAAAATCTCTCGGTCAGAAACGACGCCAACTACCTTGTCCCCGTCCATTACAGGAAAGGTACTCATCATAAGTTCACGGCCCTTGATGAGAATATCTTCGACACTATCATCCACAGAAACAGTTACAGGCATTCTGACCATTACATCCTTGACTTTCAGCTTGTTGCAGAAATAGTTCATCTCACACATATCCCCACTGCCACTGACACACATGGCCGCTTCGCTCAAGTCGCGCCTATGGACCACGCCACGCAACCGACCATTGTCAACAACAGGGAGCATTTTCAAACGATGCTGTGAGATGAGGGCAGCGGCTTCAGCCGCCAGAGCGTCGCTGGAAATCGTAAATTGTTGAGGTAACATCCAATTCTTTACAAACATGACCGCCTCCAAGATTAAGGCTGAAAAAGATCATTATCGCTGTCAGTCCATGAATTCCCCGTGCGGCTCAAGCTGGGGGAAAGATCTCCAGACAAGCGTTGACTAAAGCCCCGGCAAAAGATTCTTCGTCCAGATTCGCATCCACTTCTCTAATAATTACCGAATTGCTCAAGTTTTTAAGAGTCCGAAGGAAAAGTCTATCCTGGTCTCTGTCGAACATGTGGCTCGACGGAGTGTCAACAGCGGACCAACCTTCTCTCGGAAACAGGAAAATAGTAGGTCCAGAGGCTTGATTGAGCTTCTCCGCAAAGACTTTCGCGACTGCAACAATCTCTTCGTCGGAGACTCTCAAGAATGTCCGAAGCTCGTCAAGTTCGAATTTCCTTCGTTCATGATGTTCAGGTTTGTAACGTGACTTCCGGGGACTTGTCAGATTTACTCCCCCAGGGGCAATTACTTGAGGTATTCCTCGCTTACCCGCCGCTGTCAGCCTGTCAGGGCCGGCTGCTCTCATGCCTCCGAGTAATTCCTCTCCTACTCCGCCAGGAGCCAACTCTACGACGGCGTCAAAAAAACCTTCCGAAATCATATTTTCCATGGCTCTGTCACAAATTCCAGCAGCCGAGAAACCGATTACCTGATATCCTTTGGATTCCAATCCCTGTCGAACGTAATTGGAGCATCGTTCCGTGGGACCAAACATGGACATGGCAACCAGTGGCGCTCCGCTGTCACGCAATGATTCGACACTGAGAGGATTCACCATAGCCATACCTGTTATCGCTGCTGCAGCCTTGTCGAGAATATTCATCAGGGGTTTTGTCAAACCTGAGATCTCTATCACGGTGTGCAGCAAAGCAATATCTCCAGCGCCTATGTATCGAGTCGCCAAACCCGGCAAAGCGGCGGTGGAGGAAACCATTAATTTCGGAATCCCAAATGGCAATGCCCTCATAACATCGGTTGCCATCAGGCTTCCGGTGGAACCTCCTAGACCGATTATGCCCGCCAAGCGCCCGGAATTCATAAAATCTATCGCTATCTTAGTTGCCCCTTCAATCATTTGTCCGGTTATTTTCTTTCTCTCTCTGGATACCCGAATATCATCAATGTTCGTTCCTCCCGCACACGCAACATCGGCGGAAGTGATTTCGGCCCCGGGACATGCGCCGGACATACTCATATCCAGCACAGAGCACGCCGTGCCTCTGGTCCTAATAGAATCCCTCAAGTAAAAAGTCTCGGGACCTTTTGTGTCTAATGTGGACAGGAGCAGAACCACGCGTTCCATCAAGATTTACCCTCCGCTTCCACCTTTTCCCTGACATCTTTTTTGAGAGCCTCTTTGTTGACCTTCCCGGAATCCCCTACAGCAGGAAACTCGGACACTAACTCAAGTTTTTCCGGTAGCTTGAACATTGCAATATTCCTGGATTTTAAAAATTCCACCATTTCCTTAAAGGTGAATTCCTGCCCCGCTTTTGGAATTACGTAGGCGCATGCCCGTTCGCCCATTTCCCTGTCCGGGTATCCAACAACCGCAACCGAGGCAACCTTGGGATGATCGTTCAATAAGCCCTCTATTTCAGCAGGGTAGATGTTCTGTCCCCCACGGATGATCATGTCCTTGGCCCTTCCAAGTATCCACAAACATTCCTGGTCAAATTTCACTATGTCGCCGGTAGTGGTCCATCCGCTAGGATCGAAGACCGTAGCCGTAAGCTCCTCGTCCCTATAGTACCCAGCCGGAGCGTGAGGGCCCCGGAAATAGAGCACACCGGGTTCTCCGTCTGCAACTTCGGTTTTGTTTTCCTGATCCATGAGCCGAACCTGGTTTCCCGGAAGTAATCGCCCCACTGTCCTGCGTCGTAAATCTCTGGAATCCTCGACTCGGCATCCGGAAACTGAACCCATGTCCTGGGTACCGAGATCGCTGGTGATGGAAGCCCCAAAAACCCGCTCCGCTTCCTCAGCAATTTGGGGAGAAAGGTAACCACCAGCCGAACGGATAAAACGAAGCGAGCTTAGATCGTACTTGGTCGCGTCCGCGTCAAGCATTCTAACCAGGTGTGTGGGCACGACACCAATGGCCGTGGCCTTTTCCTTTTCGATGAGAGCCAGGGCTCCGTCAGGAGAGAATTCCTCCAACATGACCGTCTTCGCCCCCGCCAACGGCGCGGCAAAATACGTGAGTGTCCCTGCGGCTCCCCCGGCATGGGGAGCAATGGCCACGGTAATGTCGTCCTTGTTCAGTTTCCAGATATCCACTCTTCCCTTGGAAGTGCAGAGTCGCGGAGCTATGGGCCATTCCACAAGTTTGGGAATTCCGGTGGTTCCCGTTGTCGTGGTCAGTAACGCCACATTCCATATGGGATCCAATCTTCTTTCCTTAAGGATGGACTCGTTCACGGGCTTTTGGGCTCGCTCATTTACGATTCGGGTAAGTGAAAAGGTTCCATCGGGCGCAGAATCGGGCACTTCGTTGTCGAACAGAAATATGTTTTTCAAATGCGGGAACTGCTTTTGTAGTCCCTTGTACATTTCCAGGTAGTCGAATTTATTGTAAATATTTAGGATGATAACGGCCGACGCTTCCGTCCGTTCAACCATGTATTCGAGTTCCCTTTGTCGAAGGTATGGATAAACCGTCAACGAGATCAGCCCGGCCCTTTCACAAGCGATCCTGGACAAGAAACCGTAAACACTGTTTGGGGACTGAATGATGATGCGGGAATGCTTCGGAATTCCCATTTCTACCCATGAAATGGCCATTGCGTCCACAAGACGCTTCGCCTCGGCCCAGGTCAACCGGTATTTGGAATCGACCAAAGCCTCTCTTTCTCCATATTCATGGGCATTTCTATCCCAGAAATCATAAAAGGTTTCCTGGGACCAGTACCCATTTTTTGTGAACTCATCTACCATTTCCTGTTTATAACGAATCGGTTTCATCTAGGCCTCCTGAAAGAACCGAACTGATAAGCGTTTTCCGTTTTGTGATGTCCAGTTCACAGCCCTAGTTCGGACCACCGGCTCTTAACTCTTTCCACTATTTTTGGATCCAGTTCGATGGGAATCGGCTTCTCTTTCCAGTCATAAGGTATGGTGGCGTCCAGGAGGAGACGGCCGGTTATGTCCCTGGCGTCGATCGGCAGGGAGGGATCCAACGGCGTCGATCTCCCCCGCTTGATGACCTGAGAGCGGTTGGGCTGAAACCTGAAGCTAAGGGCGTACATAACCCGTGGGATATCCCAGGGATCGATGTCTTCATCAACAACGATCACTGTTTTTAGGCCATAAGCGCCCATTTCAGTAGATATGGCCGCTGTCAGCACTTGGTCGGCGTGGCCCGGATACATCTGTTTGACGGAAATGATGGCAAGGAACCTGCCCGAGCCTTCAGGTGGACAGTAAACGGCTTTCAATCCCGGTATCTTCATGGCCAGGAGTTGTTGCCAGAGTGTCGCTCCGTAGGAAAGCGCCATAGTCATGTGCGTGTCGGTAACAGCCCGACCCACGGTGGTCCCCCACAGAATCGGCTTATTCCTGTGAGTGACGCATTTCACATCCATAAAGTTTCGGGGGTCGGTACCCACACCGGAGTAATAACCGGTGTACTCTCCAAAAGGCCCTTCTTCCATGAATTTATTGGGATCTACCTCGCCTTCGAGAACTATTTCAGCATGCGCTGGGATGGGCAGATCAACTGTTTCTCCCTTGACTACCTCCACAGGTGTGCCCCTGAGAGCTCCCGCCACGTCATATTCCGACACAGTAGCGGATATGCGCGCCGCCCCCATAATGAAAAGCAAGGGGTCACATCCGATGACAGAGACCACCGGCATCGGTTTACCCATTTTTTGGTACTTCTTCAGCATGATGTCGGCGTGTTTACCCTTGATGAACTGGGTTCCAATCTTGTCCTTACCCAGAAGTTGGGCGCGGTAAGTGCCCAGATTGACCCACCCTGTATCCGGGTCTTTGGAAATGAAAAAGTGGGCCGTGCCGATATAACGTCCGCCGTCCAGAGGGTACCATTTGGGAACAGGGAACTTGTAAAGATCAATCTGGTCTCCAGTCAGGATATTTTCCTTGCAGGGCGCTTCAGCCTTGTCTACATATTTCGGAGGAAGTAGATTTTCGCCCAGCTTCGCCCATGCGTCGTAAAGATTCACTAGGGTTGAGCCGAGCGGTTGCCCCATGATCAGGGACAGCCGCTCAGTCGTGGTGCATACACTGGTGATGACCGGTGTGTCGTAACCCTTTACATTTTCAAATAACAGGGCGGGACCGGAGGCCTCCTCGTTAAGTTTTGCGATATGCGACAGTTCGAGGTCCCAATCGACTTCCGCCTTAATCCTTTTGCATAGTCCCTTCGCTTCGGCTTCCTCAACAAAATCTCTCATGTCTTTCATGTAAATCCGTAACTCCTTATCTTTAAGATTATCGAGTGCTTAAGTAATACTTCGCCCTTTGATCAGACCTGCTATTATGTGTTCGATAGCCGAACCTTTCGGTTCAACTACCGGTTTCGCCTCTTTTTGGCTCCAAACAGTTTCAGGGCGGCTCTGAAGAATATAAATTTGACCTTTGTACGGCAGTCCTTTCTCTGTAGCCCATTCAATATCCATAGGGCGGCCGTAGTGTTCCTCAATGATTTTCCCCAATTTGGCGAGTTCCAGGATCTCTTCGTCTAAAATACTCTGTTGTTTCTGTCGCTCCGGATGCAACTCCAACTTGAGAACCTGGTCCGATTCAGGGTCGGTGGTGTAATAAATCTTCTTCTCGGAAATAGTCTTTTTTGTGACATCCATCGTGATCTTGTTCACGTGAAATTGGTCCGGCGTCACTTCACCGGAAACAACACTTTCCCCAAACCCATAATTCGAATCTATGACGACTGTGGCTCGATCACCCGTAGCTGGATTGAGCGTGAACATAACCCCTGCCGTAAAAGATCTAACCATCTTTTGAACGGCCACGCTAATCAGCACTTTAGAGTGCTCGAACCCCATGCCGGTTCGGTAGGCTATTGCTCTCGCAGTAAATAGGCTTGACCAGCATTTCTTGATCTTTGAAAGAAGTTGATCCACTCCTCGAATCCATAAAAATGTGTCCTGCTGGCCGGCAAAACTAGCCCCGGGAAGGTCTTCAGCGGTAGCGGACGACCTAACCGCCACAGGCAAGGCAGGTGTACGAGATCGCTTCGAAAGGATCCGATAATTCTCGGCTATGACATCTTCCATGCGCTCACCAATTGTGCCTGTTTCTATCCATTCCCGGATATCTCTAGACGCGTTCTCGATTTCTACTACCTGAGCGTCATCAATACCTTCGAGGCGAGCCATAATTTTGTCAGACAAATGGTTATCTTGCAGAAAAACCTGATAAGCGTCAGTAGTTACTGCAAAGCCGGGGGGAACGGCTATTTTAGCTCTAAGACATTCCCCCAGGCTTGCGCATTTACCGCCGACTCGAGCGACCATAGTTATGTCGCACTCTTCAAACGGTATCACATCTGGACTTGGTACATTCCTAACCATTACGGAGTCCTCACAATGCTCCCGAGTTGGTCACCCGAGTATCTCTATTTCACCCTTCGAGCCGTCGAGTTTTATTCTTTGGCCGGTCTTAAGTCTCGAAGTGGCTGATCCTGTGCCCACTATGGCCGGTAGACCGTACTCACGGCAAACTATGGCCGCGTGGCACATGACGCCACCAACGTCAGTAATGGCGGCTTTGATTTTCTGGAAAGCCGGGGCCCAGCTAGGCGAAGTAGTTGGGGCTACAAGTATTTCACCCTCCTCGAGTTGGCCTACTTCCTGTACAGTGCGACATACCCTGACTTTTCCTTCCACCACGCCTGGAGACCCCGGGAAACCGTATATCTTTGTCAAATCACCTTCGGATATACTCTTAAGTTTAGCCCAATGAGACATGGATTCGGATGTAATTCCCCAGAGAACAATCGTGAAAGGCTCATTAATGGTTTCCGGAACGGTTCCCATAGCGTCCGGCGGTGTCCACTCCCGGAACTTGGCCATAACCTCTTTGCGCCATGCCACCTCCTTGGGCCATACCAGAGGGCCTCTCGAATTGCTGCCGGTAGCCCACCCGGTAACCACGTCCCAGAGAGCGTCTTTAATTTCAGACCTCTTCAGATACCAAATGTCTTCAATATCTTCGATGAACTTAAAATCAACTAAGATCTTGGATACTTCCCTTACTTTGTTCCAAAAGAGGCTGTGGAACCAATGCTCCACGTAAAAGAGATGATTTTCCACGTATGGGAAAACAGTTCTGGAGGTTCCAAGCAGCTGATCGAAGGTTTGCAGGTCAGCTTCGGTCTTGAGCAATGCCCTGTATTCTTTAGCGAGCCGATCCCTTTCAGCGATTATGGCCTTGGTGGGCCTGTCTATGTTTGCTCCTTTTCGGAGTTTCTCAATGTAAATGCCCATCGCTGACAAGGGAATATCAAGATCGTCATTCCATGATTTGTCATGGTGATACCATCCTGTGCCTGTGGAAACATAAAACCACGGTTCTCGAGCAGCTTCAAAGGCCTCCAACCATTTCCTTCCATTCTCGGAAGCCGCCATTTCCTTCAGGATTACGGATGCGGAGCCTTTCATGGCAATGTCATCAACTTTGAGATCTATCGAGAGCTTGGCAAGTTTCTTGAGTTCCTCATCAGGCCGATAAATTATAACGTCTATGCCCCCCACCATCTGGGTTATCTTTTGAAGTGGGATATCCGGAAAAGCCTTCTGACAAAAGTCGACAAACACGACATAGGCGGCATATCCAAGGTTTAGGAATTCAAAATGATACTGCCATGCGAGGATTCCTAAATCGATGAGTTCGTCGTAGGCTTTGAGCAGCCTGTAGCCGGTTGAAACGCCAATTCCCTCTGTAACTACGGATTCATCTTCTATTTCGGGCAGTTCCGGGATTTTTAATTCAGCCAGCTGCCCAATAATATTGCGCATCTTGACTTCCCAGTTGTCATGCAACCGATCCCAGTTTTGGTAATAATACCCGGCGCGCTTCATGAAAAGTTCGGCTCTCTTTGGTATTTCCGAAGGATCGGCGACCGGTAGAGGCGTGATATAGATATAACCGTTATGAATCCGATGATCGATACCAAGGGCGGGAGGAACTATAAAAATTCTGGTGTTGAACTGTGATAACGCCAGGAACCAAGCCTCATCCCATATTATATCAAAAGGATACATCGGTTCCGGGTAGTGCAATCCGTCATAAAACCAAAACATGTTTTCTTCGTATTTTTTCCTATCCGGATCATCAGTAGTATACTGGTAGTGATACGGATACATTCTTTCCCAGCCCTCGGTACCTGGGATCTTCTCCGCCTCGTGGGGATTCGGAAAATTCATCGCGGCCATCTTTCCACCTCCTGTATTGTTACTGGTTGAAGATGATTCATGGTCTAAGTGCTGACTTGACCAAGCCCTGCCCGCCTCTAAGAAGATCTATGAGAGAATAGGGGACCCTATTACACATCCGTCTTGGATATCGATTTTCCACCTCACTCCGAACCCGTATGAATTATCCAGATAATGGATACTTTTTATGCCAAACACGTACAAGGCTACTTTTGTTTTTTTTGAAAGCTCGGTCGAAATCAACCTTGAATTTGAAAAAAAATCCCGCGCAAAAGGATATCGCTTAAAATAGGCCCCGGCAGCACGAGTTATGTCAGACAGTTTTGTCAATAGTCTCACAGTGCCGTTCATCTGTAGGCCTTTGATATCTTGCCATTTTTTACAATCACCAGAAATTGAGGCAGCTGCCCTTGCGTTTTTACTAAATATTTGTGAGTGGAGTGATTCTCTAGATGAGAAGAAGATTAGGTCAAAAGCCCGGCGGGCATAGTAAACCGGTACAGACCAAGGCTCATCATCCAGGCTACACGCAAGCGTCATTGTGGTCGAGGAGTCCATGAACGATATTACAATCTTTTCGAGTTCATCTTTGTTCATCCACCTGCCCATCGCTGAAAAAGCTGATTTGGAATGTCCAGTTGGTCTAACGCCTTGCCGATTGTCTGATCAACAATGTCCATAATGGTCTTTGGATTGTGATAAAAGGATGGTACAGGAGGTAATATTATACCGCCCATCTCTGTCACGGATATCATGTGCCGAAGATGCCCCAGGTGCAATGGAGTCTCTCTCACAATTAGCACAAGCTTGCGTCTTTCCTTTAAAGTGGCGTCAGCCGCACGAATCAGGAGATTGTCATTGATTGAATTCGCGATCATTGATAGGCTTTTCATTGAGCATGGGGCCACGATCATTCCGTGAGTCTTAAATGATCCACTTGAAACACAAGCCGCAAGATCATCAGGAGAATGGGATACGTGCGCAAGCGCTTCAAGCGCATCTGGTTTTATCGACGTCTCATACTCCATTGTGACCCTGGCCCCTTGGGACAAAATCAGGTGGGTTTCAACGTCATCAACCTGGTTGAGGACCTCGAGTAAGCGTACTCCGTAAATAGTACCGCTTGCGCCACTTACTCCGACAACAATTCTCTTCACTACATGCCTTTCCAGCTGTCAGATTGAATTGTGTTTGTTAATATGGTCTGTCTAAGTTTATAATATGCTGATGCTTCGTCGCAGCATCGCTCACTAGTCAAGAAAAGATAATGAAGTGATTGCCACGGCTTCGCCTATTTTGGGTCTCATGCTTTCCGTCATGAGTCGCAGGGAAAAAGTTACCATATTGTTAGGTTAAGACAACATGATAAAAGTCAACAGACACGCAACCCGACAAAAAATGGGACAATTATAGCCTGGGTGTCTTTTGTGTAACCAGGGAATTACGCTTTCGTCGCATTGTCCGCAAGTCTGACTCTTGGGACAAATTATCAAATTCTATGCTATTCAAGTCAAGACAGAAAAAGTTATAGGTTTATAAGTCTGTCTTATACTGCATTTGGGTAAAGTAAGGTTCTGGTATGGCAATTAACCTCAAGCACCTGGAAACATTTTATCATTTCTGCCGCTTTCAAAGTATGACCCGGGTGGCTGAAAACATGCACGTCAGTCAATCAGCGGTCTCACAACAAATTCAACTTTTTCAGGAAGAATGTGAAGTAAAACTGCTCTATAGGGAAGGAAACCAATACAAGCTGACGGATGTTGGGGAATCAATATTCCTTTTGAGCAAGGTCATATTCGCTCGGCTGGAGCAAATTGAGTCTTTGGTTGATGAAGCGAAGAGACCAAGTTCCGGTGTCTTGAGAATTGGAACAACCAAAGATTACGCAGTCACCCTGATGCCGGAGCTCGTTTCAAAGTTTCAAGATCAGTTCCCCCAAATTTTGGTGAAATTAAACGAGGGAAACTCATTTGATTTATTGGCACGATTGAGGAATAGAAAAGAAGACTTGGTCGTTGTGGCCAGAACAAACTATGACACTTGTTTTAAATCATTTCCCTTTGCAACTGTTGAACTGACGCTCGTCACCAGACCCGACCACCCATTTTCTCAAAAGGATGCGGTTTCCATCAGGGATCTCTCTGAAGCCTTTCTGATAATACGTGAAAAGGGGTCAGGGTCTCGTGACGCAATCCTTAAGAAACTTGCGGAACACCATGTCAAGCCTTCCACTATTATAGAGTCGGGGAGTTTGAGCTTTATCTTGGCCTATGTTGAACGTCGAATGGGGGTTTCTTTCGTAATGGCCAACGAGGTGGCGGAAGAGCTTTCCAGGGGTGTATTGAGAAAGATTAGCCTTCTGGAAGGTAACATTCGTTTCCCCGCAGACGTTGTGGTTCTTAGGGAAAAGCCCATGATGGCGCCGGTGCGACAGTTTCTGGGGATTGCCATAAAGAAGCGAGAAGAAAATTGTCTTGACGAACCATCATAATGGCGGGATTTTAAACAGTCATTATGACCAAAATCTAATTTGCCATGCGTGAGTTTCTAATGACCCCAATCGTTGTAATCGTCGGGACCTTGGACACGAAAGGTCAAGAGATTGAATTTCTAAGAAATGAACTCTCACAACACAAATGCCAGGTAATCGTGGTAGACGTTGGAACGCTTCATCCCCCAGCGTGTTTAGCCGACATTTTGCGAGACGAAGTCGCTTTAGCTGCGGGAACGAGCATAGAAGCCCTGTATAACAAGAGAGATCGGAGGGTGGCCATAGAGAGTATGATTCTCGGGGCATCCGCCATCGTCAGGAGACTTCACCAGAATGGTCGTTTGTCTGGAATTCTGTCGGTTGGGGGAGGGACCGGGACTCACATAGGGATGGGGGTAATGAGAAGCCTACCGCTTGGCGTCCCCAAGCTTATGGTCTCCACGGTGGCGTCAAGAGACATGTCAAGTCTGATTGGGACCAAGGACATTACGATAATGCATTCTGTTGTTGACATTCTCGGCCTAAATCCCATCAGTAGGAAAATATTGTCAAATGCCTCGGCAGCGATTGCCGGAATGGTTTTCGATTCTCGAAAGATCGAATCCGAAAAACCCATTGTAGGGCTGACCTCGTTTGGTTTTATCACGGAGGGGGCTATGCGCGTGAAAAACAAGTTGGAACAAAAAGGGTTTGAAGTAGCACCTTTTCACGCTAATGGCACTGGCGGTATGGCCATGGAAGACCTGGTTGAACAAGGCGTCATCAATGCGGTTATGGATTTTGCGCTTCATGAATTCGCCGACTCTCTTTATGGGGGCTATTGTGGCGATATTGGCCCGACCAGACTGGAGACCGCCGGTCGCATGGGTTTACCTCAAGTAATAGTCCCAGGCGGTCTCGATTGTATCGTTATGGAATTTGACTCAAAAGAAACCATGCCTGTTCATCTGAGCGATCGCCCGGTTTTCTGGTACGATTTCAGGTCCGGAGTGAGAACAAATCGAGAGGACATGATCAACCTGGCCGAAATAATTTCGGGAAAATTGAATCGTTCCCTAGGTCCTACAAAGTTAGTCATTCCTATGCGAGGTTTTTCGGAAGCTGACGCTGAGGGAGCGCCATTGTATGACCAAGACGCCGATCAGTTGTTTGTCACGGAGATTAAAGCCCGACTTGATTCCAAAGTTGATGTTATTGAAGTTCAGGCCCACATTAATGATGAGCAATTTGCCGAAACGGTCGTAAGTACCCTGGACACAATGCTTCGATAACTCCTCCGGTCTCTCTGAAGTAAATCTCAAAGACATAATTTCTATGTGATAATAGCAAACATGTAGAGGAGCAACCATGTTGAATGGGTTCCGTACATGCTCAACAGGCTTCAATGAGTCTTTTACCTTGACTGACTGCCGGTGTCAGATTTAAAATCAACCTTCGATATCAATGAAATGGCGGGAGAAGTATGACCCGGGAACTATCCATCAGTCCTGAAGGCGAGGAATTCTATCTTCCGAATGCGGAAGATTACCAAGCGGAATTTTCAAGATTACAAAACCTTGTCGATTTTCACAGAGGTGAAGGAAAAGAAATTGTGGTTGTCATGGGGATCGGATTTGTTGGGGCCGTAATGGCCGCAGTTATCGCCGATTCTACAGACGCTTCGGGAAAGTCGGGCAAATTTGTTATCGGGATGCAAAGACCAAGCGTCAGGAGCTACTGGAAAATCCCCCTCATGAACCGTGGGATCACCCCGGTGAAATCTGAAGATCCAGAGGTTCCATCAATCATAAGTCGATGTGTGTTGGAAAAGAAGACACTAACTATTTCCTTCACCTATCAGGCCCTTAGTCTCGCCGATGTTGTGGTGGTAGATGTCCAATGCGACTATATAAAGGAATCCTTGGATGATGTCGGTAAAGGCTATGTACAACTGGAAGACCTCGAGAAATCGCTTGAAATCATTGGAGAAACAATCCCTTCTAATGCGATGATTCTCATTGAGACCACCGTACCGCCAGGTACAACTGAACAAGTTGCTTATCCCTTGATCAAGAGGGCGTTTCAAAAGAGAGGGATCACTGAGGAGCCTTTATTGGCCCACAGCTACGAACGAGTTATGCCTGGAGCAAACTATGTGGCTTCAGTCAGAAACTTCTGGAGAGTGTGCAGTGGAATAAACGAAGAGGCCCGTTCCAGAGTAGTGAAATTTCTCAACGAGGTTATTGACACCAAGAATTATCCTTTGACCGTTCTTGATAGACCTATCGAGTCCGAGACTGCAAAGATAGTCGAAAATAGTTATCGGGCGACAATACTTGCGTTTATGAATGAATGGAGTGTTTTCTCAGAACGTAACGGGGTGGATCTCGTCAAGGTATTGAATGCCATAAAAGTTAGGCCCACGCATTCAAACATAATTTTCCCCGGGCCTGGGATAGGCGGCTATTGTCTACCTAAAGATGGCGGTCTAGCCGTTTGGGCCTACAAGCATCTGTTGGGATTTCAGGACGATCTCTTCAAAATAACGCCTCTTGCAATAAACATAAATGACACACGTTCTTTACATGTTTCTGAGCTTGCCCGCGACGCTCTTCGAAACATGGGAAGGTACATAGCGGCATCCAAAGTGACGCTTTTGGGGGCGTCCTACAGGGAAGACGTTGGAGATACGAGGTACAGCGGTTCAGAAATCATAGTTCGCAGACTGGCCGAAATGGGAGCGGATGTCTGCGTATATGACCCGTACGTTGACCACTGGTGGGAATTCGAAGCTCAAGATGTATATCCGGCTCCTGGGAAGAGCAGAGCCAGATTTTTCCGTTCCCAGAAGAAACTTCAGGAACTTAGGATTGAAAAAGATCTGCCCACCGCTTTGAAGGAGGCGGACGTTATGATCCTGGCGGTAAGACATAAGGAATTCATGGAATTAAGCCCCGACGATGTCGTAGGTTACGCAGGTGGACCATTAGCCGTCATTGACTGTTTTGGGATATTGGGGGACGAAACGATTCAGCGTTATTTCGAATTGGGCTGCGAAGTTAAGGGCTTGGGAAGAGGACACATTAATAGAATCAAGAAAGAATTTGCACGTCGCTGAGAGACTTCCCAGACTCCCCGCGAAATGCAGGATCATGCTAAATCCTGCATTCAGGTTGAGGACATCCTGGTTTTGTCAGAATCAACTGCCACAATTGGTTGTATCTGGCTCTAAAAGCTCCAGCGCATGAAAGCAGATAATATTCCCACATCCGCTTGAATCTCGCATCATAACGTTTCGAGAGTTCCGGCCAGGCATTTTGAAAATTGGAGTTCCAAGCCATGAGGGTTTTATCGTAATGAGGGCCCAAATTATGTAAATCCTCGATCACGAACAATCCTTCCAGAGATTGAGCGATTTGAGTCAGGCTAGGCAGCATCCCGTTGGGAAATATGTATTTGTTGATCCAAGGGTCAGTTTTTACGCTGGAAGTATTAGATCCAATGGTGTGTAAAAGAAATACTCCACCATCTTCAAGGGATTTGTGAACTGTCATCATGAAAGTTCTATAATTCTTATAACCAACATGTTCAAACATGCCCACAGAGAGTATTTTGTTGAAAGTACCGCTAATCTCACGAAAGTCACAATTTAATATTTTGACTCGTGAATCCTTAAGACACTCCCGAGCGTATTTGATCTGTTCACTGGAAATATTGATTCCTGTGACGTGGCATCCGACTGTTTCCGAGATGTACTTGGCCAACCCTCCCCAACCGAAACCGATGTCGAGGACCTGATCAGAAGGGGAGAGGTTCAGTTTCGCTACTATCATATTCATCTTATTGATCTGGGCTTGAGCAAGATCCTCGCATCCTACGAAATAACCGCAACTATACTGATTGTAGTCGTCCAGAAATGACAAAAACATCCCATTATCCAAATTGTAATGACGATCGGCAATCATCCTGGACCTGGCCAAAGCTTGCATGTTGAATAAATTCGCTCGCAATAATGGTCCTATAAGCCTCCAGGAGCCTCCCACCTTGCTTTCCAGCCCCTCTGACAGGATCCTGCAAAAGAAGTCATCAAGCCTTTCGCAATCCCACCAGCCATCCATGTACGCCTCTCCCAGTCCTAGATTCTTCAGGCTTAACACACGGTCGTAAAATTTCTCGTTGTAAATTATGATGTCGTATGGATTGGATCCGTTTATCTGGATTCCTACAGAACCCAATAACTCGGCAACAATTTGTTTATTCGGTGACATAACGCCTCCTGTCGAAGTTTAAAATCAGGAATTTCCGTTGAGCGGATCTTCTCAGGACAAGCGTACACGCTATGACTAACTAGGACGGCGAATCACAAACCTCCTGCTCAGGATTGTTTCTAAGTTTTAGGGTAGGAATCCTGAACAGGGCAAGTTTAAGCCATTCAAACGCAAACTCCAGCAGACAAGAATCATCAGTCTCCAAAGAAATTGCCTTCTCTTGAGAAAATTCAAATTTAGTCAGAAAAGAAGATCTGAAAATGAATTCTCGAAATTTGTCCAGATTGTAACAGGCCATCATGAACATTTGCAGTCGTTGGGTCGACAATTCACCAGATCTTGCCCTGAATCCAAGCATATAAAGTTCCATGAGTAAATCGTTGAACCGATTATATTCTTCAAGGTCCTGATCCGAAAGCCACTCATCGATCGACCACGTTTTGTTTTGCTCAAAACCCCTGCAATGACTTTCTTTCACAACAAAAAAGAACTCTTCATTGATGTTTGTCAATCTGTTCTTTGAAGAAGCTCTTCCCAAGGGGTACGTTCGGCAGGCTCCCGGTCTGTCTTCATAAACGACGCACCCTTGTTCGGAAACAAAAGGGCAGAGTTTTTCTTCGGTGTTCTGCATTTTCAGAAAAACTTCGGGAAATCCATGACGAGACCCACTCTTGATTTCTGTAAAATCGTCAAGAAACTCGGAGGATGACAATCCCAGTCTCCGGGATAATCTGAGCACGTCGTATGGGGTCAACGCAAGCTCCAACTTTCTACAGCATTCGGTAAAACACTGGACACTAGGGCCACAAAAAAATTGGAAACAATCCTTTCGGGTCATTCTTGCAGCTTCTTCTAGGGATACCCCCCGGTCAAAATTGGAATTGGAATCGCTGTTCATATTATAGTTATCTTTCTAAATCTTTAAGATGCATGCGCAAATTTCATCAATGTTGGGAATACGAATTCCGTCTCAATGTCGCCTGGGTCGGAACTGATACGGACGGATGTTACCCCGGCGTTCTTGCCGGCTTCAATGTCGGAAGCGGAGTCTCCCACCATGTATGATGAACTCAAATCTATCTCGAGATCTTTAGCCGCCTCCAATATCATGCCGGGCGCAGGCTTTCTGCAGTAGCAATGATCATCTCTGTCATGCGGGCAGTAATATATGCTCTGTAATTCGATACCGGATCTTGTCAGCAATGAATTCATGAATTGGTGAACTTTAATCAGGTCATCCTCGGTCATCAATCCCCTGGCGATGCCTCTCTGGTTGGTAACGACAACCAGAGTAAATCCCAGGTCACGCATGATAGCCAACGCGGGCGCCACATCAGGCAGAATATCAAATTCTGAAGGTGTCCTTACGTAGTGGTCTTCAGGCAGTTTGCGGTTAATGATTCCATCACGATCCAGAAAAATGGCTCTTCTGGGATTCCGATTACATTTCAAAGACAAAAGCTAACGTCCTCTCAGGATTGTTTGGTTTGGTCTAAGCAAACGATGATTTATCATAGCCCGTGAGACAAAAAGGTCAATGAAGAAAATCGCATGAACCCGGCCTAAACTGATCAGGTGATGGGGCTTAGATTGGATATGTGGAGCTCCAATGGAATTAGTTTAGAGATAAAATATCAATATAACCAGTAGTTGACTTAGCGCGTTAGTGTAATATCTTCGGTCATAATTAAATTCAGTTTAGAATTAAAACCTATTACATATTGTTTTAATTACGTTCTATAATAAAAATATTAAACAGTAGTTATATTAATATGATAATAGCTATAGACTTCAAAATGAAAGCTTCATGATCTTAAACCACTTAAAATCAATACTAATCTTTTTGTAATCATATCTAATAAATTACTTGACATAAAATTAGTTTTGAATCATTAGGAGAATCCAGGACATTCAGTGAAGGAGGGAGGGTATGCTTAAATTAAAGCGCCTGAAGGTATTGGTTTGTCAAGTAGTATGGGTTTTTGTCGCAACCACCGTATGCTGGGGTTACACCGGGCCAGATATTTCGGGACCAGGTGTACAAGGAGACGCGCTGTCAGCAGACCCGACTTATCAAAATAGGTCGGTTCCGAAGCAGCAGTTTCCGTCGCAGCCGCAAAGAGGATTGTCGCAAACCTCGCGTGGCACGGGTGGCTATTCTAATTCCGGGCCGGTCTACCGACCGTATGAGCCGACTAGGGCGCCTGTTCTCGCTCCTTGCGGGCCTCAGGGCTGTCCTGTGCCGGGAGTGGCCGCAGGTAATCCTAACCCTATGCCTGCGCCTGGAATGTTTGGTCTGTTTTCTCAGCAGGGCATGGGATTTGGACCATGCGGAGGCTCATTTTTGCCTCACGTTGGCGCCAAACAGTTCCAGGTGAGCGCTCAGGTTTGGTATCCGACTCTTTACCGAGGTGACGTTGTTTGGGGTACCAACATGGCTCTTGGCGCAGGGACTCAGTTAGATCTGAACAGAGATGACCAATTGGGACCGAACCAGTATTTCGGGGTATATGAGGGAAGGTGCCAGATAAAGTGCAATTGGGGCTTACGGTTCACTTTTATGCCCATCAATTACAGGGCAAACTCCAATCCTCAAAATGGTTTTTGGTTTGGTAACCAGTGGTTTAACCCGACTGCTAATACGTTGACCGTATGGGATAGATATAGATATAGGGCTGAACTGGTTTACGACTGGTTTCACAAACAGAATGCAGTGTCGAGTTTGTTCGCCGGGTATGAAATGTACGACGATAAGCTAACGATATCGCAGTTTAATTTTAGTCGCAGCAGGTCTAAAACACTTGGGCTCTATACCGCTGGCGCCAGCATTGAGCGGCTCATAAGAGATATTGGCTCAGCCACAGTCAGCACGGAATGCAGGTGGTCGGTGAATTTTGACAATGACCATTTCGGCTGGGATGGAGTATGGTTAGGCAGAATATATATGCCTATGAATTGTGGAAGGTATGGTTACCTGGAAGGTGGGTACCGATGGTATGTTTTGGAGACAAGTCAACCCACTAACTATGACAAGACGAATTTGGCGGGGCCTACCGCTGGGATCGGCCTAATCTTTTAAGGGTTTATTGGAATTGGTGTGATACTGATGTGACTAATGTTGGAGATTCTTCTACATAATTTGCTGGACTGACGCTCAACGGGGTCTCTGCGAATTCAAATGATCGTTTCGGAGTGAGCGCCACCAGCGATAGAGGGAAGTGGTTTTGTCGCATAGCTAGAAATTGATGGTAAAGAAGGAACACGGAACCGCGAGTTTATTCACCCACCGAAAGATGGGTGGATGAATTCAACCCGGTCCCCTTCTTCAATAGAGCGGATCGAGAAATATTTTCTATGAACATATTTACCGTTAAGTTCAACTATTACCGCCGGGTCATCCTCCTGGTTAATTTCCAGAAGCGACTGAATGGTAAGGCTCGGTTCATCGAATTCTTCAGGGTATCCGTTTAATATGAATTTCACGTTATTTCACACCATGGAAAGTGATCAATCTCAGAAAATGCGTTTGCATATGAGCATGATCCGGAATCCTTCTGGGATTCTGAATGTCCTCAGAATTTAATTGAAGCGCGCATAAATGCCCCTTATCGATTACCGCACTTTAGCCAAATACAAAAGCCGGCGTGGATTCAGCAAAATTGAACTCCGCCGGCTTTTCACCTTATGTCTCTGCCAGGCCTAAACTTCCCTGTTTTTTTCCACTAGAGCCATGAACAATTTTTCGGAAGTTACGGGAAGCTCATTGATTCTGACTCCCGTGGCGTCATATATCGCGTTAAGGATAGCCGGGATAGTTGGCATGATCGCGCCTTCTCCAACCTCTTTAGCCCCGTACGGACCATTAGGCTCATTTGATTCCACAATGATCGATTTTACGTTCGGCATGTCGAGGGCCGTCGGGATTTTGTATTCTCCCAAGGAAGGATTTAGGACTCTCCCTCGAGAATCGAATTTGACTTCTTCGAATAGACATTCGCCAAGTCCCATAGACAATGACCCCTGCATTTGACCTTCAACGGACATTTTGTTGATAGCCAAGCCGCAATCGTGAGCGTCAGTCATTTTGTCGACCGTTATCTGCCCCGTCTCCAAATCAACGGAGACCTCAACTATCTGTGCTGAACAACCGTAAGCGGGAGATGTACCCACGGCGGCGCCCTTATATGATCCACCGAGTCTGTGTGGTTTGTATTTGCCGGTTCCAACCAGGGTTCCGCCTTTCAGAAAAGCCAGCCTTGCTGCTTCCCTAAAAGTAAGGAATTCGCCACTTGGTGGGTCTGTCCAACCTCTGTGCTCCTTGATGTAACTCGTCCTGATTTTCTCAAAATTGCCCGGAGCGCCGTGAAATTTTACTATTCCGTCCACAAAAGTTATGCCTGATTTTTCGACATTCATTTCTTCCGCGAGAAAACCGGCTATTTTGTCTCTTAACTCTTCGGCGGCTTCCTTTGTCGCATGGCCTGTCATCAAAGTCTGCCTGCTCGAGTATGCCCCGAGATCCACACTATAATCAGTGTCACCAGAATAAACGCGTACATTTTCCAGAGGGATTCCTAAAGTCTCCGCCGCGATCATTGCCATGGCGGTATCTGAGCCCTGACCAATTTCAGCCGAACCTGTAAGGAGATTTGCCACCCCACCATCTTCACTCATTTTTATTACTACTGTTGAATGGTAAGTGTCTGATCTGTAGATAGGGTAGCCGGCGCCGGAGACAAAAAATCCGCATGCCATTCCAATACCTTTCCCCTTAGGCAGTTTCCCTTTCTTGTTATTCCAGTCGCTTCCCTCTCGAATGGCTTCGATACACTCCTTCATTCCGAGGCTTGACATATCCAACTCATTTACTGTCATGTCACCGGCGGTCATGATGTTTTTTAGACGCATTTCCACTGGATCCATCCCAATCTTTTCAGCCGTCATGTCTATGAGTTGTTCAAAACATGCTCTGTGAGCCACACCACCGTGACCGCGTTGGGCTCCACATGCCGGTTTATTGGTGTACGCGCGATGACCGTCATATTTCATGGCCTTTAGCTTGTAAGGGCCTCCCAAGAGGGAACCCGAGTAATAAACGGTCGCTATGCCGAAGCTCGTATAGGCTCCTCCGTCGAGCACCGCCTTGTTCTTCAGAGCCACCATTGTTCCGTCATTCATGACCCCAAGGGACATCTCCGCGTAAAACTGGTGTCTGGCCCGACTATGCAAAAAGACCTGCTCTCTGGAATAGGTCATCTTGACAGGCTTTCCCGTGATCTTTGAGAGGAGTCCGCAACTCATCTCAAGTGGAGTAGCTTCGCATTTTGGTCCGAAACCTCCGCCAACATAAGGTTTGATGACTCGAACGTTTCCTACTGGGATCTGCAACGTCATGGCGACAGTACGCATCACATAATGGGGAACCTGTGTGGATGTATACAGCGTTAGCCTTCCTGCATGATCAAATACCGCTACACATGAGTGAGGCTCTATAAAAGCGGCGTCCTGACGCTTGTTGAGAAAAGTATGATCCACTACAAGATCGCAAGACTTAAGCGCAGCCTCGGTGTCTCCAAACTCCTGATGAACCTCAGCGTTAATATTACCGGGAAATTCATCGTGTATTTGAGGGGCGCCGTCTTTCGTGGCCTCGAACATGTCAAACACCGCCGGGATTTCCTCATAATCCACTTTTATAAGCGATAGCGCCTCCTGGGCTGTTTCCAAGTCCGCTGCCGCTACTGCCGCAATTTCATCACCTACGTAACGAACTTTATCATGGGCGAATAGTGTTTCATCATACCTGGCGGGAGACACTCCATACCTAATCAACCCAGCCTCTTTTGATGTGACAACGTTTTTTACGCCCGCCAGCTTTCTGGCTTTTGATGTATCAATATGTAAAATTCGGGCATGCGCCACCGGACTTTGCAATATTGCGGCATAAAGCATACCCGGCATTATGAAGTCATCAGCGTACTTGGCCTGGCCTGTCGCCTTGGCCGCCGCATCAACTCTCGGGGCTCTGGTGTTCAGAACTCTAAAATCGCTCATATCAGGATTCCTCCCTGCCACTCATTACTTTAGCCGCTTCATCTACAGCCTCGACAATTTTCTGATATCCTGTGCATCTGCACAAATTGCCGGAGAGGGCAGTTCTTATCTCCAGTTCCGTGGGATTAGGCTTTTCTTCAAGCAGAGCTTTTGCGGACAAGATCATCCCCGGAGTGCAAAATCCGCACTGAATGGCGCCTTTATCCACAAAGGCCTGTTGCAAGAGATGCAATTTCCCGTTTTCCGCAAGGCCCTCAATCGTCAAGACCTCAGAGCCGTTGGCCTGAATGGCCAGCACTAAGCATGAATTGACCGCTTTTCCATCAAGAATGACGGTACAGGCCCCGCAGTCTCCAAGACCACATCCATGCTTTGTTCCCGTCAAGCCTAAATCCTCCCTCAAGAATTGGACTAGAGTCTGATTTTGCGCTACGGCGGCTTCTAGTGGTTCGCCGTTAACTGTAAGCCGAATTATTTTCTTCATTTTTCGTTCTCCGGAGAAACGAGATTCTTTTAAAAGATCAAGACACCCAATACTGTAAAGACAACCGCTTCTGTTTCTTCGCGTTTTAAGGGGGTGATTTTACGGTTTCCAAGCAAGAGCGTTTTGATAAGCCTGATTCAGAGCCCTTGAAGTCAACGTTTCTATCATGAGGCATCTGTATTCCATGGTACCTCTATGATCTGTTATCGGGTGACACATGCCTACCCCGATGGCTCCAGCTTCGGAAAAGACCTTTTCAGATGGTTGTCTTCCAATAAGGTATTGCTCCGCGGCGAAAGCTCTCACTGGAGTTGGGGCAACAGCGCCCAAGGCTATTTTTACGTCCACTATTGGACCCTGTGGCTCTTGCAGAGTAAGCATTACCGCGACATTGACCATGGAGATCTCGAGAGCCTTGCGAGCCCCAAGTTTAATGTAAGAACCTCCAGTCCAGGGAGGAGGAGTTTCCATAAAGATTCCTACGAGCAATTCATTGGGTTCAATAATGGTTTCCCCTGGACCGCGAAAGAACTCCCCAACCAGGATCTCCCGCTCATTTGTCGCGCTTTTCAACTTCAAAATTGCGTCGAAGACCATGCAAGCCGGTGGAAAATCAGCAGCCGGCCGGGCATTCGCCAGATTTCCCCCAATCGTGGCTCTGTTTCGAATTACGGGCGCTCCAAGTTTCGATGCGGCCATGGCAACAGGCGCGAACTTGTCCCGGATAAACTCATTGCTGGCCACTTCAGCCGCCGTTACAGCCGGCCCGATCGAGATCCCGTGAGTCTCTCTCTTAATTACTTGGTTGAGTCCGGGTACCTTGCGAAGTGATATCAGGTGACTCGGTTTTTCAATCTTGAGCTTCATACGAACCAGCAAGTCGGTTCCTCCAGCTATGACCCTGGCGTTTCCCCCCATGTCAGAGAGCAAACGTAAAGCCTCTTCTAGCGTGGTAGGTTCAATGTATTCAAAATTGGGCAGGAGCATGCTCTATCCCTCCCGTTATATTAGAGAATAATAGTTACTTAAAGCCGGCTAACGATTTTCTACCTGGCTCACAGGAGAAAGTTCATAAAAATCCCTTTTACAAAGACCACAAAGTAAGTTCAGCCTACTACTATCAGATCCAGGTCTTAACTGACCAAAACGAACAGGACATCGGATTGTCAGTCCCGTATATTGTGATTGAATTTTTTTCTTTGGTCTGAAACCTTTTCATATAACCTTCGCGCCAACCGTCTGTAAGGGGAACCTTCGCAAGACGCGCGGCATTCTTGTATGGAATTATTGTAAAAACAATATCCAGGGCATGCGTTAAGATTTGCCAAGTTCTTTCCTTCATTGCTTCTTCTAACAAAGCGAGAGACCGGAATATAAACAAGGCCGCTACAAATGTGTTGAAAAACATAAGACCCTTCGACGAAATCAGATACGCAAGGGTGATAAGCTAAAAAGATTAGGTCTAAATCTTTAACGCAGTCAATAAGTTTTTTCCATGTCTTGTCGCATGAAGAGCAAAATAAGGTTTGTTCGACTAATGTGGTATTGGGTTCGGTTTGTATTTCTTTGGGATGATGGTCTTCCCATTCCACACTTGACCGGATTCCATAACGATCCAATTTCTTTGTCAATTCCTGTGACACATTTAGAGCGTGATCCCTTCTGGCGACTTCGGCGTCCTGTAATTCATCAAAAAAAGGAGGGATTCTCAAATAGACCCACCCTCTATAACCACCAAAAGGGGTTCCATCTGCTGGACGATTACAGGCCATGACACCTTTAGAGATTTGAGTGTCTACGGGAGATACGATATGGTAACAATTCGAATCCGGGGATACACCGATCCAACTCTCATTTCCTGTTCGAAAACCAAGCGTGGCTCTAAGAATGTCGACAAATTTTATCTTGACGGTCATCAACAAAATTTCGTTCTGTATTCGGAACTATATATATTTAAAAATATTCTTGTATCAAGAGACTGTCAAGCTATAACATACTAGGTCAATTCGGTTGACAATTGTAAGCGAAAAAGCTACAACCATCTGTATTAGTTCATACTAGTGAACACACAGCCTAGAGAAAATCAAGTCGCCGGTCATTGAGAATGGGGCACATGGCATGAACTCGGATCAAAAGGCCATTTCAATATCTTACTCTGCGCCTATTGTTTCAAAGGCAATGCGCGTTTTGAAAATGATACTCACCGAACCAGAGAATCCGGGAATAAGTGAGATCGCCTCCAGACTCAATTTGGCCAAATCAACGACTCATGGAATCTTAGCCGCCCTCGAAGAGACTGGCTGGGTGTTGAGAGATCCGATTACCCGCAAATACACCTGCGGTTTCACAACCAAGAAGGTAGCGGAGAACGCCGTAGTGAGAATATCCCTGGTGGAATTAGCCAGGCCCTATCTCGAGAAACTTAGCGATTGCCTGGAAGAAGATATTTTTTTGGGAATGTGTGGCGGGTCTCAACTCCTGATTCTTGACCAGGTTGAGTCCGCCAAGGACATCAAGATTACCGCAAGGCCTGGTACGCGTTTGTCACTTTATGCCGGAGCGGCGGGGAAAATCTTTTTAGCCTATCATGACCCGGATGATCTCAAGGAAATTCTGAAAAAGAACCCGATTCCTCAATTTACACCCCATTCAATAACGGATCCTCACCAATACTTCCTACAACTTCAAGAGATTAGAGAAAAAGGTATTGCCTGGGACAGTGAAGAATATTTGCTGAATGTCAACTGCGTCGCAGCTCCAATTTTTCATGGCAAGAAAAATCGAAAACGGATGGTCGCCGGTTTCTGGTTAGTTGGTCTCGATCTGTTAGTATCCCCGGAGAAGATGGAACGAGCCAAATCTATGGCTCTGGAGACGAGTGAAACAATTTCGCGAATACTTAGTCTAAAATAAACTCTTAAAAGACAATCCTCACGAGTTTTTAATCTAAATTTTTCCCCAGGAATTTTTGTTCTATGAAAGTGGCCAGGAGGCTCGGGTCGTCAAGGTCAAAGACCGGAATTCCATCGGGAACTTCCGTAGGGTCACCAGCTATAGCAATGAGGTTGTCATCGCCGGTACACAGCATCTCTCTGCGAAGAGAGCTTCTATATACCTCTATCTTAGGTAAATTTTCCCTTTTGTAACCTTCTGTCAAAATGAGATCTACGTTACTGATAAACTTTTCCCGCAACTCGTCCAAGGTATGATCATGGTCTGAGTCTACTACCATAGCTATCTTGGATGGTGACGAGATAAGGGTGAGGACGGCCCCTGCCTGTTTGTGACGCCAGGAGTCCTTGCCTTCCCTGTCTATTTCAAATGAATGGGCGTCGTGTTTTATGGAACCAATCCTGTAGCCTCGAAGAGTCAGTTCACGAATCAGTTTTTCCAATAAAGTAGTCTTGCCGGAATCTGATTTGCCGACAACTGAGATCATGGGAATCATAAAAGGGCCCTTTCAAAGTCCTGAATTGGCGCCACTGATTTTAGGTCGGCGCAGGAACATGCCGTATATCGGTTGATAAATCAATAACTAGGTGATAGTCATAACCTTCTAAAAAACGAATGGTCTTAATAATGGTATCATCGAAGATTAACCCGGATCAAGCGAGAATGTAGTTGGAGAAAGCCATGTCCATTAAAGAAGAAGTTTTTCAGTTGGCTAAAATCACTCACGAGGCGGCGGCCGACTCGGGGAGACTTTCTATGTCCCTCAAAGCTTCAATATTGAATGATGTAGCCGCAAAGATAAAATCTAACAAAGAAAATTTGCAAAAAGAAAATCTGAAAGATGTTCAGTCAGCAAAAAGCTTAGGGTTGTCTGAAGCTATGATAGATCGTCTAACACTTTCGGATAAAGTAATCGCTCAAACGGTCGAGGGTCTCCAGGAGATCGCCGCGTTTCCGGATCCGGTAGGAGAAATTACAGGAATGTGGGTGAGACCCAACGGCATGAGAGTTGGAAAGATGAGGATTCCCCTAGGCGTTGTCGGTATTATCTATGAATCCAGACCTAACGTGACCGCCGACGCTGCGGCGCTTTGTCTTAAAGCCGGGAACGCCGTGATTCTTCGAGGGGGATCTGAGGCTTATAATTCCAATTTAGCCATTGTAAACATATTCAAGGAAACTTTGAAAGAATCAGGAGTAAACCCGAATGTCGTGAATTTAATGCCGACCACTGATCGGGAGGCCATCACGCATTTATTGAAGCTTGAAGATTTTATAGATCTTATAATACCCAGAGGTGGTGAAGAGCTTATAAGGTTCGTTTCTCAGAATTCCAGAATTCCTGTTATCAAGCATTATAAAGGTGTGTGCCATCTTTACGTGGACGAATTCGCCGATCAGGAGATGGCGGTCAAGATAGCCCTAAACGCCAAGGCGCAAAGGCCCGGAGTTTGTAATTCACTCGAAACAATGCTCGTTCATGAAGCAATAGCTTCGGAATTTCTTCCAAGGGTGTCTGCTGAATTTAAGAAAGCCGGAGTAGAACTAAGAGGATGTCAAGCCAGCAAAGCCATCGTGGAATGGATGGTAACTGCCACAGAAGAAGACTGGTTCGCTGAGTATCTTGATCTGATTCTTGCGGTAAAGATTGTAAAAGACATGGATGAAGCAATAACGCATATAGCACGATATGGGTCATTACACACAGAGGCCATTGTTACCAAAGACTACGCCGCATCCCAACGATTTCTAAGAGAAGTCAATTCATCCACGGTAATCGTTAACGCCTCTACACGAATGAGCGATGGCTATGTTTTTGGACTCGGAGCGGAGATAGGAATAAGTACGACCAAAATACACGCTTACGGCCCGATGGGGGTCAAGGATTTGACTACGACCAAATTCATAGTTCTAGGAGAAGGTCAAATAAGAGAATGATGTCTCAAAGTTGTTATTTGTGAATAGATATGTCGCTATCAGTCTAATAAAATTGGGGTATTGAATTGACAGAAATTCGAAACACCATTGATTTAATGATGGAACGAACAAGCGGAATGCGCCTATCCGAGGAGGAAAAGCATCGCATCCAACGAGAGGAATTGAAAAAGAAAGCTCGTGGCTATGCCCTGAAATTGATGGATCCAAATGGACCGAATCAGTCGACCCTTTCGAGTCTTGACCAGGAGTCGCCCGAAGAAAGATCAATCCTGGAACCTCTCGTATGGAAAAATATTGTACAAGGAATCTCCAGTGAAGATGACATCAAGGTTGTTTTTGACAGATTCGATGATTGGCCCTTTTTCAAGTCCAAAAGAAACAAAATAGAAGAACTTCGAACAAAATTTAAAGATCAGGGTAAAAACAAGAACAAAGACAAAAAGAGTTTACTGGACCGTGAAAAAAGAAAACTGGCGGACTCGGGAATATCAGGGTCCGCCGTTGTGCCGAAGTTTTCTAAAAATATGGAAAGAGCCGCAATGGCGGAATTGATCGAAGAATTCAAGAAGACTCTGTTATGAAAATCATTTTATTTCAATAATTCCCATTTACCATCTTTTACGCGGACCATAATCATCGAATCCGTGCCAAGTCCGTTGTGGTCCTCTGAAGTCAGGTTGTAGATTCCACTGATTCCAACATAATCTTTTGTCTGTTCTATGGCGTCACGAAGTTTTGAAGGCTCGACGCCTGCTTTTTTCATGGCGTTGGCCACAACGTAAATAGCGTCCCACGCGTATCCCGAATGAGTATTAATTGAGAATTCTTTGTTGATTTTCTGGACATCGTTATACAGATGAACAAAATCTTTAATCACCTTTTTTTGCGGATCACTGTCCGGCAACTGCTCCCATGCCATCAACTTTGTTGAAGGCATAACGCTGCCTTCAGCAGAGGCCCCTGCCAGCTCCACATACTTGGGATCAGGTATGCCGTGACACTGAAACAGAGGTTCTTTGAGGCCCAATTGCTTGACGTTCTTAGCCACAATTGCAGCGGCCGGACCAATTGTCCAGCACACGATGGCATCGGGATTTGCAGATGAAAGTTTGGATAACTGGGCAGTCATGTCGGTGTCTTTAGGATTGAAGGATTCATTGGCCACTATAGTCAATCCATATTTAGGAGCAAATTTTTCCAGCCAGCCTTTCCCATCCTTACCAAAACCGTCGGCAGCCGTCATTAACGCAACTTTTTTGAGATTCGCTTTCTGTAAATGGTCGAACAGTTTTTCTACCGCTACGGAACTTCTCTGAGGTGATTTAAAGACCCATTGGTAAGTTCCAAGTGGTCCGCCACCCATTATTACAGGGTCTCCTCCAACCGTCATGAAGGTTGGGACCCCAGCGTCTTCCACAAGTTTTTTAACGGCCATTCCCAGGTCGGTCCGGTCCGGTCCGATTATTGCCGCAACCTTATCTACGTTAATAAATTTTTTTACAACCATAATGGCTTTAGTAGGGTCAGACTCGGTATCACCAAGTACCAGTTCTATAGGGCGACCGTTTATACCCCCTTCTTTGTTGATTTTTTCGACCACCATCTGTGTAACAAGTTTGGTCGGTGTTCCAATAGCCGCCGCTGGACCGGATAATGAGAATATTGCCCCTATTTTTATCGGATCCACCGCATGCGCATTCCCAAGAAAAAGGATACAAATTAATATCCCCACCAAAACTTCGATCTTTTTCATGAACCCTCCTTTTTTAAAGTTAGAGTATCGGCCTTAAACCAAAGCCGAGGAGAAAAGAGTGAAATTTGGTTGAGGGCAAATCCCTGAGAATCAAGGTTCACACAGGCTTCTTGTCCTCCGCTCTTACCTCTTGGATTTATCAAAATCTTTTTAACACGAAGAGTTAAGGGCTTCTAGATCTTTTCCCAAGTAAGCTCTACGGACCCTAGCGTCTTTCATGAAAACATTTGACGGTCCGCTAAACGTAACACTTCCCGTTTCAAGAAGGTAGGCCCGGTCAGAAAGATCCAAAGCCGCTATGGCGTTCTGTTCTACCAAGAGTATGGTCCTGCCTTCATTTCTCATCTCCTTTATAATGCCAAAAACCTCTTCAACAATTATTGGAGCTAAACCCAAAGACGGTTCATCCAGCATCAACAATTTTGGATCAGACATCAGTCCACGCGCAATAGCCACCATCTGCTGTTCACCGCCTGACAATGTCCCTGCCAGTTGTCTGCGTCTCGATTTCAAAACAGGGAATTTACGTAACATATGTTCTAGTCTTTTGCTCAAGCTTTCTCCTCGATTTTGCTCAGACCAAAGATAAGCCCCCATCTCGAGGTTTTCTTCAACAGTCATGGATCCAAACAATTGGCGGTTTTCGGGACACTGAACAAGTCCATGTTTTACAAGCTTATGAGCCGGAGCGCCGGAAATGTCCGCCCCTCCGAATGATATACGCCCTACCATATCGGTATGTAACCCTGAAATACAGTTGAGCAAAGTCGTTTTGCCCGCTCCGTTGGCCCCGATAAGCGCGATAATTTCACCTGGGCCTACTTCCAATGAAACGCCCTTCAGGGCTTCATTTCCCCTGTAATAGGCGTGAACGTTTTCCACCTCCAACATTTACAGAGAGCCTCCAAGATATGCGGACAAAACCAACTCGTTTTTTTGAATCTGTGTTGGTGTCCCTTCGGCTATCATTGTTCCATAGTTTAATACGACGACCTTGTCTGAAATGCTCATGACAACATTAATATCATGTTCCACAAGTAGCACGGTAGTGCCTCTGGAACGGATTTTCATTATAAGTCCCGCTATCGTGATGGATTCAGCCCTGTTCAACCCTGCGACAGGCTCATCAAGTAATATAAGTTCAGGTTCAGACACAATGGCTCGGGCCATTTCCAATCGCTTTTGCTCACCAAAAGATAGTTGGCCGGCGGGTAAATCGGCCTCCTTTTCTAATCCGAAAAAAGACAAGGCCTCCAGTGCCTTTTCACGAATCAGTTTCTCCTCTTTCCAGTAGGATGGAGGATGTAGCATCGAAACGAAAAATTCATTGTGAGATATGGCGTGCGCTCCGACCATAACATTTTCCAGGACTGTTATGTTATCGAATATCTGAAGATTTTGAAAAGTTCTCGCCATGCCCATTGCAGCTATCTGATATGGATACAGTCCGTTGATCCTATTGTTTCGAAAAATAATCGTGCCTAGGTTAGGTTTGTAAACTCCATAAATCAGATTAATCGTTGTAGTTTTGCCCGCGCCGTTTGGACCTATCAATGAGGTTATGGACCCCTTTTGAACGTCAAACGTCAATGATGAAGCAGCCGCAATCCCGCCGAAGCTTTTAGAAATATTGTTTATTCCCAGAATAATATCATTTGACGCTTCAAGCCTTTTAGAAAAGCGTGAGTCAGCAAGAGGGATTCCGGCAACGCAATTTAAGCCAGGTTCATCTAAAAAATCATCAAGTCTTTTCTTATTCCTTTGCCCTTTCTCTTTTAGGTAAAAGTCCAATTTCTGCAAAATTCCAGGAATGAACCCTTCTGGGGTAAAAATGAGAATCACGACCAAGATGAAGCCGTAAAATATATCCTTATATTCATCGAAAGAACTTAAAATATGAGGCAAAGAGGTTAGAAAAGCGGAGCCGAAGAGCCCTCCCCATATACTACCCATGCCACCCACTATTACCATTGTCACCAGTTCCACGGAAAAGAAAATATCGAAAGTCTTTGGACTTACAAACGATAAATAATGGGCGTAAAGGCTTCCAGCTACGGAAGCGAATACAGCGCTGAGCACAAACATTTTTACTTTATACTTGCTGGCGGGAACCCCCATACAATTAGCCGCCGATTCCCCAGAATGAAGAGCTCTTAGCCCTCTTCCAACTCGAGACATAGAAAGGTTCAGCCCGAGGACAATTCCTATGAAAGCCATTGACCAGATCAAGCAGTACATCTTTATATCCGAATCAAAAACCCAGCTTCCAATGGCCAAAGGAGGAACCCCGGGGAAACCCGAAGGACCGCCCGTAACCGAATCGCACTGAACTATAATTATGTTTGCTATCAGGTTGAACCCTAGAGTCGCCATGACCAAATAATGGCCATGAAGTTTGAGCGTCGGGGTTCCGATGATGAATGCTATGCTGCCGGTAACCAGGGCTGCGAGAACAAGGGCCAGCCATGGATTGAAACCGTAGGTCACGGTAAGAATTGCTGAAGTATACGCTCCAATGCCGTAGAACGCAGCGTGCCCAAGTGAAACTTGTCCGGCATAACCAATCAACAGGGTTAGCCCCACCACAATTATCGTGTTGATACCAATGATATTGGCAACATTTAGATAGTACGGGTTAGATAACGCTAGGGGAAAGAGAACAATAAAAACAGCTAGAATAGCCGGGCCGAGAAGTGATTTTACACCGGATAGCCCGATCCGCATCTAAAGTCGCTCCGTATCGCCACGGCCCAGTAGCCCGCTTGGTTTAATAAAAAGAACCAGCAGTAAGATACCGAATGCAATGACATCCTTGTAGGTTGACGAAATAACGCCTGCCCCGACTGATTCCAACACGCCTAAGAGGAGCCCCCCAAGGACGGCCCCGAGACTATTCCCGTAACCGCCCAAGACCGCAGCGGCAAAACCCTTCAATCCCAACATAACGCCGATGTCAAATGAAAGGGTCGTTATAGGAACGATAATTATTCCTGCAATAGCTCCCAGCGCCCCACTTAACGCAAATGAAAGCAACACCATGGAATTGACATTGACCCCCATTAGTGACGCAGCCCTAGGGTTGCATGCGGTGGCCCTCATGGCTTTTCCCAGTCTGGTTCGACTGAAAAAGAAATGAAGACCTATTACCGAAATTAAAGTTATGCCAAAAATCCAAAGATTTTGTGGCATCAATGTGGCTCCGGCAAAGTTTATCGGTGTCTCTCCCGAAAAAGGGGGCAACCCCATCTGATTCTTTCCCCATAAGATCTTGAATACACCCCTCATGAAAATGGAAGCGCCGATGGTAATAAATACAAGAATTACTATGCTACGCGATCTTGCCGGGCGAATGGCAACGCGTTCCAATAGAGCCCCGACGATCGTAACAGCGATGACAGATAATGGAAATGCTATGATTAACGGAACCTTAAGACCCATTAGCAGCGTGAAAATGACGAGTCCCCCCAGAGATATGAAATCTCCCTGAGCAAAGTTTACTATGCCTGTCGCGTTATGAATAACGCAAAATCCCAAGGCGATTAACGCATAAATACTTCCGGTTGTTAAGCCGGCAACAATAAATTGAGCCAGGTGGTCCAACATTGGCCTCACCAATTTTTAGCGAAAGGCGTAAATCATCATTCGGCTAGAGTTTGAAATATTAAATTCTAACCGGAATAAGCTATCGTGCGCTTGTCGATGCTTCAAGCATATATGTCAAACAGTGTGATGAGAAATTTTTTGCCAGTGTCATATTTCTAGTATCTTTGATGATGTATACAGTATACTGATCTCGGTCGTCAATCCATATGTTCTGATATCAACCACAAGCAGGCATATCCTGCTTTGCGACGTTTATTATAGATGACCCTAACGCGCTCCGCAGCTTCCTAGCCGAAAAAGTGGACGGAGAATTCATCAATCCCGAATTGGGAAAAATGACGAAAAACATCTAACGATAAATCACAGGTTGGAGAATCCACACAATGTTGTGGGAGCGGAACGATTCTCAAATATAAAGGAGTAAGTCACATGCGTGCATTTGTACTAGGAGGAGCCGGTGGTATGGGTCAGGGCGTTGCCCGGGACCTGATTAAACAACAACATGTCACGACCGTTGTTCTGGGAGATTTGTACCCGGATCCGGAACGATTGGCGCCTAAATTGCGCGAAAGCGAAAAAGTTAATCTGATAAAGATGGATGTGAATAATCATGCGGCCATGGTGAGCGCATTCGAGAAAATTGATGTTGTGATTAACTGCGCCGGCCCATTTTACAAGACTGCTGTTCCCGTCGCGAGGGCGGCAGTTGAGGCAAAAGTAAACTATATTGACATATGTGACGATTATGAAGGAACGGAGGTTCTTTTCAACTCTGAGATAGATGGAATCGCCAGAGAAGCGGGAATTACCGTTCTCACCGGCATGGGCTCGGACCCCGGAACCAACAATGTCCTTGTGAAGTGGTATGCAGACCGGCTGGATAGGGTCGATGACATTTATCTCTATTGGGTAGTGAGTATTGCCGAACTTGCAGGAGCCGCCTGGGACCACAGCCTTCACATGACACTTGGGAAGATACCCCAATATCTGAATGGCGAACTGGTCCTTGTCGAGGGCGGCGAGGGAGAAGTCGACGCTGAGTTTCTGGAACCCCTTGGCGCCTGCCATGTACGCTATGTAGGCCATCCCCAGCCATTGACCATTCCAAAATACATCAAAGGCGTGAAGAATGTCATAATCAAAGGAGCTCTTATCCCTCGATGGGTGGACGAACTGATAAAGCAACAGAAAGATACCGGCTTTTTGAGGACACAATCCGTAGATGTGAACGGCGCCAAAGTTACGCCTTATGATCTTGCGCTGAAACTTTGGGAGACCATTCCTGAAGGTCGGGACAACGGACCTCAATCTTCAGGGCTCAAGGTGATTGTCAAAGGGCAAAGGCAGGGCGCCAATGTTACATACACAGCCGATATGGTTGGAAGGATGGCGCCGGGGACCGGCCTTCCAGCCTCCATCGCGGCGCTTATGATGAATAAAGGCGCCGTGACCGAAAAGGGCGTGGTCGCCCCTGAAGGCTGCATCGATCCGGCGTCGTTTCTTGCGGAATTCTTGAAGAGAGGCGCAAAAATCCATCAGTCGGAAACCATTTCGTCGTTGGTTCATGTCTAGCGTAAGATAGGAGATTTCCCATGAAAGAGATTAGCAAACTCAACATAACAAAGAGTCTAGAGCTGTTTCAAGAGGCCACCGAGCTGATACCGGGAGGCGTTCTGGGCGCAAGAAAGCCGGTTGACTTTATCGAAGGAGAATACCCGATCTTCCTTGAAAGCGGCAAAGGTTGCCGCCTGATCGATGTTGATGGTAACGAGTTTATTGATTTCCTCTGCGGTTACGGTCCCATCATCCTCGGTTACCGCGAAGAAGAGGTGGATGCCGCAGTTTGCAAGCAGATCAGAGAGAAAGGATTTTGTTTCACCCTCACTCAGAAATACCAGAATCTGTTAGCGAGAAAGTTGACTGAACTTGTGCCTTGTTCTGAGCTAAGCGTATTCTTGAAAACAGGTTCTGACGCCACTACAGCGAGTATTCGTATTGCAAGAGCATATACAAACAAACTGAAGGTTATGCGCTGCGGGTACCATGGTTGGCATGACTGGTGTGTAGAAATGAAAGGTGGGGTTCCTGCAAAGCTCTTTGAAGATGTCTTTGAATTTCAATATAATAACCTTGAACAGCTCTCCGATCTCATGGAAAAGCATGGAGACCAGACTGCCGCCATCATCATGACGCCTTTCGGGCATCCCAACCATCAAGAAATGCAGATTCCCAGACCGGGGTTTCTTGAAGGGGTTAGAGAGATTGCCGACAGGTACGGCGCCGTATTAATCTATGACGAAATCCGGACCGGTTTCAGGCTTTCAATGGGAGGAGCCCAGAAGCTATATGGGGTGACTCCGGACCTGAGTGTTCTAGGAAAGGCGATCGCCAACGGCTATCCCATCTCCGTTGTGACGGGAAAAAAGGATGTCATGATGGCCGCCGCTCACAAACTTTTCATTTCGTCAACCTTTTTTCCAAACAGCGATGCCTTTATTGCAGCCCTCAAGACCATAGAAATCCTTGAGCGGGACAATGTGCTGGAAAACATCTGGCAAAAAGGCGAAAGGTTCATGAATGAGATCCACTTATTAATTGAAAAACATGACGTGGGAGCTGAACTGACTGGAGTGGCGCCCATGTTCTACATCACGTTTAAGAAGGACGACACTGGCGCATACAAAGGCAAGCGTAAGGATTTTTACAGTCAGATGATCCGAAGGGGATTCTTTTTCTCTCCATTCCATCATGCATATATCAGCTTCCGGCATACTGAAGAGGACTTGGAGCTGACTTTGGAGGCAATAGACAACTCTTTGGCCACCATAAAACAAAAATAGACTGCCCAAGTTAGTTTGGATGACCGCTACCCCCGAAAAAGAGATATGATTTCCCGGATTCTTCAGGCTTTTCGAGAAACCTGAGAAGGCTGGGAATTCATATCCACAACCATGCTCTATCACTATTGATGTTGAATCAATCAGCAAATCCACAAGGGTTTTATCTTAAAAATTTCCGTAAAATGAGCGCAGGGATTACCGTGTGAGAAAATGGTTGACAGCCAGTTCTTTCATGGCATACATTTGTATACTGTATACAAATGTATTGCAGTGGACTGACCAAAGTCTCGGTCGGCGAGGCCTGAATCAGACCCTACAAGTATTCGCTCTGGCAGTCAAAATTAGGAGACAGTGATGAAAACCTTGAGAGATTTAAAAGTCCTTTCTGTGGAGCAGGCGATGGTAGTGCCATACTTGACTTATCGGTTGGCTATGGATGGCATGCAAATCATCCGTCTTGAAAATCCGGCTCAGGGTGATCCTAATCGCATGGTGGGGGACAATGTTCTGAATGAACCAGGCATGAATTCCTATTTTCTCTGCATTAACGCGGGGAAAAAGGCTATCACTCTCAACCTCTCCCAGCCCACCGGGCGGGAAATACTGCTGAAGCTCATCAAAGAATTCGATGTAGATATATTTGTTACTAATCAATTACCTCGGAATTATAAAAAACTTGGTATTGATTATGAGATCCTCAAAGCCGCCAAAGAAGATCTAATATGGATGGGTATTACCGGTTTTGGCCCAGATAGCGATGAAGGCGCTTATGATCCAGTTCTCCAGGCCCGATCGGGATTGATGGATCTCACTGGGGAGCCTGATATGGAACCTCAGGTTTTGGGCATTCCACTATCAGACCTTGGCACTAGCGAACACGCATACGGCTTGCTGATGAGAGCAATTTTCAATAGGTCAGTTACTGGCGAGGGCTGTAGGATTGACTTGTCTATGTTTGATTCTTCTGTTTCCTGGCTGGCTGTTCCGATAACTATGACGGCTTCCTTTGGAAAAAGTATTACTCGTTGTGGCAACACTCACGAATTTTTTGCTCCAGTTTCCGTTTATCAAACCAAGAATGGCTTCATCTATCTCGCGGTGGGAAATGACCGCCAATGGAAAGCAATGGCTTCAGCCGAACTGTTCAGTTCTCTCAATAAGCCGGAATATGAGAAAAACGTAGGTCGTATTAAAGATGTTGCAAGTTTAAATGTCGCCTTGAATTCAATAACACGCGAACACACTTCAGAGGAGTTGATTGAATTCTTCACAAGCGTCACTGTGCCTGTAAGCAAGATTAACTCTATCTCCGAGTTGATTTCCGAACCATCTGTTCGAAATCGGCTACTGTCGACTCAAGATCCCAAAACAAAAATCAGCGTCACACTGACCCCGCCGCCGTTTATGACCTCTTTTCTCGAAGGCAATAATCGCCAAATGACATTTCCCCCACGTCTTGGAGAGCACAACAGAGAATTTTACGGACAGTTGAGGCTTTCAGAGGAGGATTTGATTAAATTGAGAGAAGATGGAGTCATTTAATTACAGAGGGGAAAGCTCAAGATAAACTCGAGCCAAAGAGAGATCGTCATGAACATTGTAGTTTTAATCAAACAAGTCCCTGGCAATTCCGACGTAAAGCTAGACCCCAAGACGGGTAACCTTATACGTGAAGGTATTGATGCGATTATTAATCCCGACGATCTTCAGGCGCTTGAAACAGCAATTACCTTAAAGGAAACTCTAGGAGCCACGGTTACTGTTTTGACTATGGGGCCACCCCAGGCAATTGACGCTCTTTCCGAAGCTATCGGAATGGGCGCCGATGGAGCTATTCTACTTTCGGATCGGGCTTTTGCCGGCGCAGACACTTGGGCTACCTCTTTTACCCTTGGAAAGGCAATCCAACGAATTGGGAAATTCGATCTAATATTGGCTGGCCGTCAAGCCATCGACGGAGACACGGCGCAAGTGGGGCCGCAAGTGGCAGAATACTTGGATCTGCCCCAAGTGACTTACGTGTTTGATATCGAAAATGTTGAGACCGGCTACGTTCGGGTTAAACGTCGACTCGAAGATGGCTACGAGCGAATTCAATGCTCATTGCCGGCACTTTTGACCATTATAGGAGGCCCGGTTAAGCCACGCTATCCAGAGGTGGCCAGGTTGCTTTCGGCATGCCATTCAAAGGCGCCCATTCAGGTTTGGAATGCCGCCGACATTGGTGTCACTACTGGTGATGTCGGTATGAGTGGGTCTTTTACACAGGTCGTCAAAACATTTGCCCCCAAGTTTGAACGTCACGGTGAATTACTGGAAGGCAGCGCAGTTGAGGTAGTTCACAATCTTATAGAACGCTTTAAGCAAAATAAGCTCATTTGAAAGCGGTCGACGAATTTTCTAATCGGATAAGATCTGCAGTCTTCCAAAATGACGGGTAGTTAGTGTCTGGATCAGTAGAATTAACTCATGAGGTGAGAATGGCAGTCTGGGTTGAAATCGATCTTTGTGACGGATGTCGCCGTTGTAAGAGAGAGTGTCCGTATGACGCAATTGAGATTAAAGATAGTAAGGCGCAGATAGGAGATCGGTGTACTTGTTGCGGCGCGTGTTTGGAAGTATGCCACCACAAAGCAATCCACACCGACGTTCAACCAAAAACTATACCGGATTTTAGTGAATACAAGGGCATATGGGTGTTCGCAGAGCAGCGGGGAGGGCGCCTCAGTAGGGTGTCTGTAGAGCTGCTGGGCCAGGCCCAAGAATTGGCCAAACAGTTAAACGATGAGGTCTCGGCAGTTTTGATCGGCCACCACGTATCCGCTCTCGCAGATACTCTAATTCAGTTTGGCGCAGACGTAGTGTATTTGGCCGATAGCCAAATCTTTGGTAACTACCGTTCAGAGCCTTACTCATATGTGTTAGACGAACTCATCAAAGCGCACAAACCCAGTATACTGCTAATGGGCGCCACCCATATTGGACGAGATCTCGCCCCAAGGGTCTCCAGACGTGCAGGTTGTGGTCTGACGGCCGACTGTACTCAACTCTCCGTTGATCCTGAGGAGGGCATTCTATTGCAAACTAGACCGGCCTTTGGCGGTAATGTCATGGCTACTATAGCCAATCGCTTTTCCCGCCCACAAATGGCGACTGTCAGACCAGGAGTTATGGAAGTAGTTCCCTCTCCAGGTAAAGAAGGTGTTGTGATTACACATGAATCTAAAGTAACTGAAGATCAGGTCAGGACTAAGATTTTGGAGTTTGTCAAAGAGGAATCCCCGCATGTGGATCTGTCAAAAGCAAAGATAATTGTTGCCGGTGGTCGAGGCGTTAATGACGTGGAGGGATTTGAGCTACTTCACGAACTGGCCTCTGCGCTGGGAGCGGAAATAGCCGGCACTCGCGTTGCGGTGGAGGCTGGATGGATCTCCGCTTCGAACCAAGTTGGACAGACTGGTGTAACAGTTCGGCCAGAACTGTATGTTGCATGCGGAGTGTCCGGAGCCATACAGCATCGGGCCGGAATGATGGATTCCAGGTTTATTGTGGCGATAAACAAAGATCCCTACGCTCCTATCTTTAAGGTAGCGGATTGGGGAATCGTTGGGGACTTGTTTGATGTTGTCCCTGAATTGACCAGGGGGTTGAAATCGTCATGCGAGGTCATGTGTGATTAGCCCGCAACATATGCCCCGCGTGGAAGGGTCCATGAAATGATTAGATCAAATCCTGAAGAACTGATTCGAAAGAATATAGCCAGATTTGTCGACAATGAAATTATTCCCATTGCCCAGGAATTGGACAATAAAGGTGAATTCCCCCGAGACATTTTTCAAAAGTTATCCAAAATGGGGATTTTTGGCATTCGTTATCCTCGTCACAGAGGCGGCGCAAGTGGCAATACGACTTTATTCTGCATAATCTGTGAAGAAATTAGCAGGGGATTATTGAGTGTTGCGTCAATTGTCGCTATGCAAAGTTTAATGGGCACAAATTTTCTTTTCCATCACGGAACCGAGGAGATGTTTGAGGAATTCTTTTTACCGGCAATGCGGGGTGAGAAAATAGGCTGTTTTTGCATGACCGAACCTGATGCGGGTTCCGATTTGGGGGCAATAACGACAAGAGCCACTGAAGTTGACGATGGGTATCTGATAAACGGGATGAAAACCTGGGTCACTGACGGGCCTGAAGCCAGTTTTTACACGGTTATGTGTCAGACTGATCCGACTAAGAGGCTCAGGGGGATTGGATATTTCTTTATTCCCCGTCATCTTCCCGGTGTTTCGCTCAGTTCGCGATTCCAGTGTTTGGGAACTCGCACAACACCGATTTGTGAAGTGGCCTTCAAAGATGTTTTCATTCCAAAGGAATATCGGTTAACCCCTGAAGGGGAGGGCCTAAATGCGTTTCTTAAAATCATCGCCGAGATTCGGGCTATGACAGCCGCCTTGGCTCTTGGGTTGCAGCGCGCCGCAATGGCCGATTCCATCAAGTACGCTAATGAACGGATGGCTTCCGGTAAACCTATCGGGAAATTTCAACTTGTTCAGTCCAAGATTGCAAACATGGCCACTAATTTAGAGGCTTCCAAATTAATGACCTACAGGGCCACCGCCATGATAGACGAGGGTAAGGAAGCATTGAAAGAAGCGACCATGGCAAAATATTTCGCCACTGAAGCGGCTTGTAGCGCCTCCGACGAGTGCACACGTATTTTCGCTGGTTATGGCTATTCCATGGAATACACAGCTCAACGTTATTTCCGGGATGCGCGGTTCTTGCTCAACGGTGGTGGCACCCATGAAGTGTTGCAGTGTAACATCGCTCGTTGGGTTGGAATTTGACTCCAAATTTTATTCCCATCCTTAATGCGTCCCTTTGGCATTGCCAATTAATACCTTTTAAGCAAGGGACCGAAAGATGTTTGGCAAGATGGACCGATTAGCAAATGCTTTAGAGCCATTGGAGGAAAGAAGATCCTCAGGCCAAATTATTTTCGAGCGTTTATGGCAGGCCATTACCTGTGGGGATATACCGAATGGCAGCCGAATAATCGAGAATGAAATTGCTTCACGAATGGGAGTGAGCCGCACCCCTGTTCGTGAAGCAATTCACAAACTTGAAGGAGAAGGCCTTTTAATAAGGCGTGCGCAGGGAGGTTACGCTGTTACCGGATTAGTCAGGGAAGATATTCAGGATTCTTTTGAAATAAGATCAGTTCTGGAGGGGTATGCGGCGAGACTTGCGACTATTGAGCATTCTTCTGAGGATTTGAAGCGTCTGTCGGATAAAATTTGTGACTTTGAAAAACGTCTTGATGCCGGTGATCTGGATGCGTTGCCTGAAATTAACACCGAATTTCACGACACGCTTTATTCGTTGAGTGGTAATCGCCGATTAATAAAAATTATCAGTGACTTTAAGAATCAATTTATTCGTTTCAGAAAGATAATTCTCAAGGACCGGGTATTGGCGGGGGTTAGTCACCAGGACCACCTAGAAATGTTGGCTATGATGCGCGAGCGGCGCGCCGAAGATGTGGAAAAGTTGGTGCGGGGGCACATTTTGAGAGGTATGAAGGCAGTCCTTGATCAATATGACCAACACCAGTTTGATCCATTGACCTAAATTCTGGTGAATGGAAGGGATGTGTTATGGAATACAAAAAAAGAATTCGGGTCCTAATAGCCAAACCAGGGCTGGATGGCCACGATCGTGGAGCCAAAGTAATCGCTCTAGCCTTACGAGACGCCGGCATGGAAGTTTTGTATTCAGGGCTCCATCAAAGTATTGATCAGATAATCGCCACAGCGGTTCAGGAATCGGTTGATGTCATAGGTTTGAGCGTTATGACCGGGGCTCATCTATCCATTTGCACGCGATTGATGCAAACGTTACACGATAAAAAATTGTCCGACATTTTTGTAGTAGTTGGTGGTGTCATCCCCCAAAACGATATTTCTAAACTCCAGAAAATCGGTGTTAAGGGGGTTTTCCCCGGAGGAACTCGGTTTGAAGTTATAGTTGATTCCATTCGGGCTTTGTTTTAACGGAGGGACCGATGGGTGTCGCAAAATATATAAAAAACCAGGCAGATGGCGTAGAAAAGGTAATATACCAATCCGGAATCGAAGTCAAACCAAGCTATGGTCCAAAAGATTTGGAGGCTATCGGTTTCGACTATGATAAGGATTTAGGGGACCCCGGACAATACCCGTTTACACGTAGCATTCACCCCTTGGGTTATCGTTCCAGAGCATGGACTACCCGCCAATATACGGGTTTTGGGACGCCTCAGGACACCAATGAGCGTTTCAAATACATGATAGCTAACGGGCAGAATGGCCTGAATGTGGCTTTTGACCTACCTACCCAGATGGGTTATGACTCCGATAGCCCACAATCTGAAGGCGAAGTGGGACGGGTTGGTATGGCGGTCGATTCTCTGCAGGACTTTGAGATCGCCTTTAAGGATATACAGTTCGACAGGATCGGGTCGGGCCTGACTATAAATGCAGTGGCCAGTATAATGCTGGCAATGTACCAGGCCACCGCCGAGAAGTACGGCTATTCTAAGGAAACAATCAGCGCAACACCTCAAAACGACATACTGAAAGAGATGATCGGAAGAGGCGCATGGATTTTCCCGGTGGAGCCCAGCGTGAGACTGGTTTGCGACACCATTGAGTACTCAGTCAAGGAACTTCCAAGATGTAATCCAGTGAGCATTTGCGGTTATCACATTCGCGAATCAGGTGCTACTCCAAGCCAGGAAGTTGGTTTCGCTTTCGAGATAGCCAAGACATATATTGATAATCTTGTGGGCCGTGGTCTTTCGCCAGATGATTTTGTGGGCCGGTTTTCTTTCAATCTGAATGTCTTCGGTAACCTTTGGGAACAAATCGCTAAATTCCGTGCAGCTCGTAAACTTTGGGCAAGACTGCTCAAGGAAGAATACGGGGTTACTAACAGGAAAAACCTGTTTTTACGAGGCCTTTTTGGGGGTGGCGGTAGCGGATTGACCAAAGAACAGCCCGAAAACAACATCATCCGTGGCGCCTACTATGGGCTGGCGGCTGCGCTCAGCGGAGCTCAAACTACGGCGCTATGCTCTTTTGACGAAGCCTTTACGATACCGACCCCGAGGGCCGCGCTATTGTCCCTACGCACACTTGAGATCCTGATGGAGGAAGTTGGGTTACGAGACACCGTTGACCCACTTGCGGGGTCTTACTTTATAGAAACCATCACAAAGGAGATGGAGGACAAGATTAAGGAAGAAATGCTGCGTGTCCAGAAGACAGGGGGTATGACAAAAGCAATTTCCTCAGGGTACATCCAGCGTGAGGTGGCCATGCAAGCCTATGATTTCGAAAAAAGTCTCCAGAATAGTGAAATCATTAAAGTAGGTGTAAACAAATATGCCGAAGGTGATCAACCCGATGTTGAACTCCACGAATACGACGATTCCTGGGTTAATACACAGATTTCCAGACTGAAAGAGTTGCGAAGAACTCGTGACAACCGCGAGGTTAATCGCTCATTAAAATCCCTTCAGAAAACAGCTAAATCGGGAAATAACGTTATGCCCGACCTAGTCGATTGTTGCCGGGCTTACGCGACGGTTGGTGAAATGACTGGTGTATTCCGGGATGTCTTTGGTGAGTGGGATGAACCTTGCTTGTTGTAGCTAGTGTTCTGTGGCGATTTTTATTTGAGGCAAACCGCAAGACTTTAATATGGGGCGCAATTTATTGTGTTTAGGTCAACGTTGGAGAACTCATGAAAAATAGATCATATCGGCTGGGCTGTGACATCGGAGGCACATTTACTGATTTCGTGCTTGCAGACGATGAAACAGGAACGTTTTCCATATATAAATGTTTGACCACGCCGGCTGATCCTTCAGATGCCGTAGAGACAGGAATAAAGGCGCTGGAGAGCCAAGCTCATGGATTCATGCCCAAATTGGCGGAGATCATCCACGGCACCACTTTGGTTATCAATGCAATAATTGAGAGAAAAGGCGCCCGTACCGGATTGATAACCACCAAAGGATTCAGGGACGTTCTGGAGCTTGGCCGTGAAATTCGCTATGACGCTTACGACATTTTCTCCGAATACCCGGAACCGCTTGTCCCCAGAGCATTGCGAACGGAAGTGTTTGAAAGAATAGCCAGCGATGGCCATGTCATTCAATCTCTGGACCAAAATGAAGTCAAATTTGTTGTGCAGTGGCTCATGGACGCCGGTATTGAATCGCTGGCGATCTGTTTGATTAATTCATATGAAAATCCGGAACATGAAGCAAAGATTAAAACATTGGCGGAAGAGTTAGCTCCAGGCCTGCCTGTTTCAGCGTCTTATGAAGTGTTACCCCAAATTAGAGAGTATGAACGAACTTCCACTACCGTCACGAATGCATACGTGAAGCCTATCACTGTCAAGTATCTGCACAAACTGTCCACCCGTCTACAATCACTGGGTTTCAAAGGTAAGCTATTTATCATGCTTTCTAGTGGCGGGATTACCACAGCCTCTACCGCCGGTGAATTCCCGGTGCGGATTATTGAATCAGGCCCAACGGCGGCCGTGATCGCTTCTCAACACTACGGCCGTATGTTTGGAATCAAAGACATTTTTTGTTTCGATATGGGCGGGACTACCGCAAAATCATGTCTTATTCAAAAAGGAGAGGCCGGGTTGGTCTCGACTTTTGAAGTTGGACGTGTTCAGCGTTTCAAAAAGGGTAGCGGACTGCCAATTCAAGTTCCTGTGGTCGATTTAATGGAAATTGGCGCTGGCGGGGGCAGCATTGCGCGCATCAGCAAAATGGGTCTTTTACAGGTCGGTCCTGAGAGCGCTGGGGCCGACCCGGGACCAGCCTGCTACGCACTGGGCGGTGAAGACCCTACGGTGACGGACGCTGATTTAACACTAGGTTATTTAGATCCGAACTACTTTCTGGGTGGCGCCATACCGTTGGATTTGAATGCCGCTCATAGGGCAATTGATCGAAAAGTCGCCAAACCACTAAACGCGACTTTGATTGAAGCGGCGTTTGGCATCCATGATTTGATTAACGAGACCATGGCGGCTGCGGCAAAAACCCATATAGCTGAAAAAGGAGGCAACCCCAACAATGTAACGTTGACCGCCTTTGGTGGAGCTGGCCCCGTACATGCCTACGGGTTAGCGAGAAAAATCGGAGCGCCTAGAATAATAGTGCCGCCATTGGCAGGCGTTGGTTCAGCTTTAGGTTTTTTTACAGCTCCTGTGGCGTTCGATCTTGTACGAAGCCACCGGGTTGGATTGGATGAAGCGGATTTCCACGCCATTGAAAAGCTTTTTACAGATTTGGAAGACGAAGCTTCAGCTATTCTAAAACAAAGCGGTGATGTGGAAGGTATCAAGTTTACTCGCTCTACTGACATGCGGTTTTTGGGACAAGGGGCTGAAACGAACCTGCCTATTCCCAACAAGGCTTTCAATGACTGGCGAAAAAATGAAATTCGTCACCTTTTTGATGAGAGTTACGAACGGCTTTATGGCCGTACTTACCCGGATACACAGGTTGAGTTCATATCTTTCAGGGTGCGCGCCAGTCTTCCTCAACATCCTTTTAAAATCCCTCGCATAGCCCGCACAGAGGGGACGCTTCAAGATTGCGTTAAAGGAAATCGCGACGCTTTTTCTTTAATCCAAAAGCAGTTCATTACCTTTACAGTCTTTGATAGATCCAGATTATTTTCTGGGGCCGGGATCAAAGGCCCAGCCATTATTGAAGAAAGAGAATCAACGATTGTGTTGGGTGAGGACGCCAAAGCAGAAGTAGATGACTACGGTTTCGTTTGGATAACATTCATGTGACGTGGCGAAATTTGATTCCAGATTGTTCCCGCTTAGCGCTGAGTTAAACGGACCAAAACGCTCAATGCGTTCGCCATGAAACAACTGACCGGGACCAATTTGGAACGGAGAAATTAACATGCTGGAAAAGTTCGATCCGATTACACTTGAAATTCTCTGGCGCCGTCTAATATCCATCGTGGATGAAGCTGACGCCTCAGTGGCGCGCACGGCCTTCTCCAGTTTATTACGAGATGCGCACGACTATACATGCATGTTCACTGACAGACAGGGCAGGGAGCTTGTGCAAGGCACCCTTTGCACTCCTGGCATGGCTGGCGCTATGGCGCTGGGGGTAAAGAAAATTGTCTACTCTTTTCAATATTCTGAATATAAACCAGGCGATGTAATCATTGTTAATGATCCATGGCTGCTGGCAGGGCATTTGAATGATGTGTGCGTACTGAGCCCCATATTTTACAAAGAGCGAATTGTAGCTTTCACCGCATGCGTTTTTCACCACTCCGATATTGGAGGCCGTGTCGCTTCTGATAACCGAGAAGTTTATGAAGAAGGCCTCTTTATACCACCCTTGAAACTTTATGAAGCTGGAACGCTGAATGAATCTGTGTTGAATTTGATCCGCTGGAATGTAAGGACTCCAGAGCAGGTCATTGGCGATATTCGATCACAGGTGGCGTCCAATCATGTTTGCGCGGAAAAAGTTGTAGAGATGCTCTCTGATGAAGGGCTTGATGACCTGGAAGATCTTGCCGAGGAAATCATTTGTCGAACTGAAACAAGTATGCGACGAGCTATCGAAAAGATTCCCAACGGCCAGTACTGTTACAAGGGTCTTATAGAAGGCGCAGGGAAACGGGAAGACATAAGTGTCAATCTGGCTGTCAATGTCATGGACAGTGACATTCTGGTAGATTTTGACGGAACTTCTCCGCAGGTCAATTGGGGCGTAAATGTAGTATACAATTTTACTTACGCATATGTGTTCATGGCTCTGAAAAGCGCGTTCGACCCTGATATTCCCATTAACGAAGGCGCTGCTCGACCAATTCAAATGGTCGCTCCGGATGGCTGTGTAGTAAACTGCAGTTTTCCCGCAGCAGTAGCAGCGCGAATGCAGGTTGGTCATTTCATGACAGAAATGGTCTTCCGAGCGCTTGCTCCGGCGGTCCCTGATCGCATAATCGCCGGCAGTGGAGGGACTCCTGCCCAAACCAACATTTTTTACGGTCGGGATCGCAACGGCAAACCATGGCACACCATGATCATACGAGGGGGTGGAATGGGCGCCGGTAAGTCAATGGACGGACACCATTGCGCCATTTTCCCTGCCAACGGAGCCAATACTCCAGTGGAAATACTGGAAAGCGATACACCGCTAGTGGTGGAAGAACGATCCTTGCTTCCTGATTCTGGCGGTCCAGGTAAAAAACGCGGCGGATTGGGCCGAAAAATGGTCATCCGTGTGCCGAATGACAAGTCAACTCCTCTGCATCCGGTGACGATCGCAGTTCAAGCGGGCCGGTTTAGATATCCCCCGGAGGGACTTTTTGAAGGAGGCCAAGGCTCCAAGGCACTTTTTTTATGGAATGGAGAATCAGCGGACCCTAGCGGCCTGACATTTGCCGAACCTGGTGACCGGGTTGAGTTCTTTAGCGCAGGCGGAGGAGGTTACGGTTCTCCTTTGGACCGTGATCCTCAAGAAGTTGTTCAGGATGTTCTAAACGGATATGTGAGCCTGGAAAGAGCGTACGAAGATTATGGCGTGGTCATTTTGCGGGACACCCTTAAATTGGATGAATCGGCGACTGCTGATTGTCGTAAAGGACGTCAGTTCAGGTGACTTGATAGGAGGAACTCCTGATACCGTGTACGTAATTATAATCTTAAGATAAAGATTTAACGATGCAATTTCCCGAGGTGATTCTTAATGCCCAAAACCTTTATGCCGTCTTTTGCAAATATGTCAGAATTGCAGAGCCATCAACTGGAATGTCTCAAATGGACAGTGCGGCATGGCTACTCAGGTTCAGAACATTATCGAAGCGCAATGGAACAGGTGGATCTGAAGCCCGAGAATATTCAATCCCTGAATGATATTGAGAAATTACCTCTCACAACGGCAGACGATTTGAAATCGGGGTACCCTTTTCCCCTCTTGTCAGTTCCCTTATCCGATGTAGTCCGCATTCACGCATCCTCCGGCACCACTGGTAAACGTAAAATCCTCACTTATACACAAAATGATCTGGAAGACTGGGCCAATTTTTTTGCCAGGTGCTATGAAATGGCCGAACTTACAGTAGAAGATCGAGTTCAAATTGCAGTGGGTTATGGCGTGTGGACAGCAGGGGTAGGTTTCCAGTTGGGATGCGAGCGTTTTGGCGCTATGGCTGTACCTGTGGGGCCTGGAAATGTCGACATGCAATGTGAATTTTTAGTCGACCTGCAGTCAACGGTTTTGTGTTGCACTGCGTCCATGGGACTTCTCATGGCCGAGGAAGTGAACCGCAGAGGCCTCAGGGACAAAATCGCCCTCAAAAAAATGATTTTTGGGTCTGAGCGGAGCAGCGACGCCATGCGACAACGAATTGGGGATTTGCTAGGTTTAGAACATATGTTTGATATTCCAGGAATGACCGAATTGTATGGTCCGGGAACCGGGCTAGACTGCACGCGCCATGAAGGTATTCACTATTGGGCCGATTACTACATATTGGAGATCCTGGACCCGGATACCCTGAAACCTGTTCCTCCAGGTGAAATAGGCGAAATGGTTGTTACAACGCTGAAAAAAGAGGCGGTTCCATTGATTCGCTACCGCACGCGCGATCTTACTCGCTTGATCGAACATCCATGCTCTTGCGGAAATATTCTCCCGCTCCACGATCGAATCCTGGGACGATCCGACGACATGATTATTTTTCGAGCGGTAAATATTTATCCCGGTCAAATTGATTCAGCGCTTTCAAAAATTGATGACATAGGTTCTGAATACCAGATTATAATTGATCGCGGTGATGATGGCCGAGATTACATGACTTTACGTGTGGAGAGTCACGAGAGCGCTGAAAAAGATAAACAAGCGGAAATCAAGCGTAAAGTCGAAGCCGCCATAAAAAAAGCTCTCTTGGTGAGTTGTAATGCCGAAGTCAATAATTATGGCTCTATGCCCCGTTCTGAAAGAAAATCCAAGCGCGTTTTTGACAACCGTCCTTCGTAGAAATTTCTATTTCTGATTTGTGTCGAGCGCATGTTCGCCTGTCTTAGCTTAAAACCATTTAGGCGAGGTAATGATGAAAAAATTTAAATATCTAATCCCCAAAACGCTTGATGAGGCCGTTTCATTACATCAGTCTCATGGGGGTTCAGCCATGTACGTGGCTGGTGGAACGGACGTAATAGTCAAAATCACGTCTGGTAAACTCGCTCCCGATTATCTGATCTCTCTAAAACACATCGATGGGCAATCTCAACTCGATGTGAATACGGAAACAGGCGCGTTTTACATAGGTGGCTTGGTCACTCACCGCACACTGGAGATGTCTTCGGTTATAAGACTACAATACCCCATCATACATGACGCCGTTCAGCGAATAGGATCAACGCAAATTAGGAATGTCGCCACAATTGGTGGCAACCTTGTCAACGCAGTTCCGTCTGCAGACGGCGCTATCCCTCTGATTGCGCTGGACGCTCGCTTAAATATTTACGGAAGCACAGGGGAACGCAGTGTCGATCTGATTCATTTTTTTGAAGGTCCAGGTCAAACGGTCCTGGATAGGGGAGAAATTGTTACCAAAATTATTGTTCCTAAACAATCCAAGCGAACTGGCGCAGCATACCAAAAGTTTGGTCGCAGAGCCGCCATGGAACTTCCTTTAATTGGAGTAGGCGTTCTGATTACTCTCGAAGAAGGTTCAAATCGATGCGCCAAGGCCAGGATAGCCTTGGGCGTAGCCGCCCCGACACCAATTCGGACTTTGAGCGCTGAACGATACCTAGTTGGAAGGGAAATTACTGAAGATACTTTGAATGAGGCCGGAAAACTGGCAGCGGAGGAATCTCGAGTTCGAGACAGTGTTCGAGGTTTGGCTTGGTATCGGCGTGAAATGGTAGCGGTTCTGGTTCAACGTATGGGCATGAAATGTTTGCAGAGGATCAAAGAATCAGAAGGCCGTTAAAACAGTCGAATACAGTAAGTGGTTTAAGGCAAAGGCTGTTAGCCCAAGCTGGATATAGAGTCTAAAATGGTTTGGCAATAACCTTTTACTATGTGTCCAGATTCAAGTCTTCCGACAATCCGGTTAATGTGATTCAGACGGGAGTTTTTAAAACATTGGAGGCTTTTGTATGTCCAGAGAGATAAAACTTATTTTAAACGGCAATCAAATATTTGTAGCGATAGAGGATAACTGGACTCTCTTATACCTATTGCGTGAAAAACTTGGTTTGACGGGAGTAAAGGAAGGCTGCGGCCAAGGCGAATGTGGAGCCTGCACGGTTATTGTGGACGGTCTGGCGGTAAATTCGTGCCTTTACTTTGCTGTAGAGGTTGATGGAAAGGACGTTCTGACTATAGAGGGGCTAGCTGCTGCCGATGGAACATTGCATCCTCTACAGAAATCATTTGTTGAAAACGGAGGCATTCAATGTGGCTTCTGCACCCCGGGGATGATTCTGTCTGCAAAGGCCCTGCTAGACGAAAACCCTCAGGGCCACTGAGGCGGACATCAAACAGGCGCTAGCTGGAAATCTATGCCGTTGCACTGGGTATGTTCAGATTGTCGAATCAGTCGAGGCTGTGGTCGATAAAAGTTCTGAAGACATAAATGTAGTGGTCCGAGAAACCGGGGAGTCGGATTAACTCAAATGACTCAAATGGCCATGTTCAAAAAGATTTTCAGTAAATTAGAGCCACGACTCTTAGCTGAGCCAACAAAAATCGCTTGCAAACTGTGTTATATGTGACCGACGACCAGGAAAGGAAGGGTAATAAAGAGATCATGGAAGAATTCACGGTGGTTGGGAAAAGGATCTCAAAAGTTGACGCCGTAGATAAGGCCACAGGTCGTGCCCTATATATTCAGGATTTTAAACTTCCTGGAATGCTATATGGAAAGATCCTTTATAGCAAATACCCGCACGCTCGCATTATAAGGGTCAACACTGAAAAGGCCAAAGCCTTACCAGGCGTCATAACGGTGTTAACAGGTGAAGATATTCCTCCTGTTCGCCTTGGTGTTTACAAGGACAACCCTCCCCTGAAGGCCGGGAAAGTACGGTCTTACAGGGATGAAGTGGCCGCGGTCGCGGCCACGGACCTGGAAATCGCCAGAGAAGCCATTAATCTAATTGAGGTAACTTATGAAGCCGTTCCAGCAATTTTTGACCCTGAAGAAGCCCTAAAACCTGAAGCGCCCCTGGTCCACGAAAATCACAAGACCAATCTTCTAAAGATGCCTTGGAATCTTCATTATGGAGATGTAGAGGCAGCCAAACTTGAAGCGGCTTTTAACGTTGACGAGCGTTTCTCTACCACTTGGGTTACGCACTGCTGTATGGGAACAAGTGGAGCGATTGCTGATTTTGATCATGCGGACAATTTGACAGTATATACTAACACACAAATACCTTCTCTAGCCCAAAAGGATTTCCAGGAGACGTTGAAGGTCCTAGGTTTTAAAGACAGGCGAGTGAGAGTCATTAAACCATGTATTGGTGGGGGGTTTGGTAGCAAACTGGATACCTACGCGTACGAACACGTGGCCATTCTTCTTGCCTGGCGCTCTCGTCGTCCAGTCAAAATAGTGTTTGAACGTGAAGAAGAATTTTGTGCGACGTCCCCACGTCAACCAACCGTTACATATATTTCCATGGGGTGCGACAAAGAAGGCAAACTGCTCTACCGTGATATGTCAATGGTTCTGGATAATGGAGCATATACATCATGGGGCGCGACCACTCCATCGGTCATGATGATGCCGATCACATCTCTCTACCGGGTGCCAAATGTCCGCTATAACGCTAAATGTGTATATACCAACAACACATACTCTCAGGCTATGCGTGGCTATGGCAACCCTCAAGCTACCTTTGCCATCGAGAGCGCTATGGATATGCTTGCCGAAGCTGCGGGGATTGATCGTGTTGAATTTAGACGGATAAATTCAAACCAGCCGGGTGATGTGACACCCCAAGGTCTAAAAATAACAACCTGCGGACTTCCGGAATGTATAGAAGCGGTCTCAAAAGACCTCGAATTCGGTAGACCCAGGGAAAAAGGTGTTGGTGTTGGTTTAGCGTCGTTGATACATGTTGGTGGTGGCGCCAGAATTTATAAATCCGATGGCTGTGGCACTATCATCAAGATGGATGATTACGGTAAAGTCGATGTGTTCACAGGGGCTACGGATATGGGCCAAGGGTCTGATACGGTAATAGCCCAGATTGTAGCCGAAGAGCTTGGCGTAAAAGTCGAAGACATTCATGTGATCCATCAGGACACGGACATATGTCCCTGGGATGTTGGCGCCCACGCTAGCCGAACTACTTTTGTGGCCGGCAATTCAGCCCTAGGCGCAGCCAGGAAAATACGACATCGTCTTTTGAAAATGGCATCTGAGACCACGGGGATCGACGAAGACAAACTGACCCTAAAAGATAGAGCGTTTTTTGTAGACGGCAAACCGGTGTTGCCAATTGGAAAACTCTTGCGAGGTTCCCATTTTAAGCCTAGAGGCGAAATGATGATGGCCGACAATTTTTATGATCCACCCAACGAAAATATGGGCCGTGATTTTAGTGGGAACATGTCTGCAACTTATTCATTTGGCACACATGGCGTTAGGGTAAAAGTGGATGAGGCGACCGGCAAAGTCGAAATTCTTGATTACATCGCCGCTCATGATGTTGGTCGGGCCATCAATCCCATGTTGCTTGACGGCCAAGTACATGGCGGTGTTCTGATGGGAGTAGGTTATGCTCTAACCGAACAGGTTATATTAGAGAACGGGCGAAACATGAACCCCGATTTTCGGGACTATAAGATCTTGACCGCAATGGATGCGATTCACTCGAAGGCAGTTGTCATAGAAACCGTTGACGAACAGGGCCCGTTTGGCGCAAAGGGCATTGGTGAGCCTGGATGTGTTCCGACAGCCCCTGCCATAGCTAATGCCATCTATGACGCGATCGGGGTTCGGATCAAGGACCTCCCCATCACGCCGGAAAAGATCCTGGCTGCTATCAAAAAGAAAAATGGTGTCATTTCCTGTGGATTTGACGAGTTTACCCAAAAAGAACAGCCATGTGAATGAAAGCGTGAGAGGAACATTTCGGAGGATAGTATGCGCTTACCACAGTTTTCTTACGAGCGACCACGGGACCTGACTGAGGCCCTGGAACTTTTAAACACGTATGGAAAGGGCTGCAAAGTTCTCGCTGGAGGAACAGATCTTTTGGTTCGAATGAAACAGGGTCTCGCTGCGCCGTCACGTTTGATCAGCCTCAAGGATTTGCCGGAACTGGCTACGATCAATGAGTCGGATGGTTTCCTCAATATAGGAACTGCGGTCAAGCTGGCAGATATTTTGGCTTACGAGCCGATTCAATATCGCTGGCCTGGGCTCTTTGAAGCTGTTAAGTCAGTTGGAGCGCCTTCGATACAACATTTCTCCGGAACCATCGGGGGAAATCTGTGCCAGGATAACCGGTGCCAATTTTATAATCAGTCAAAGTTCTTTAGGCAGGCGAGACAAACCTGCAACAAAGCAGGCGGCAACACATGCTTCGCCTGGAAAGGCGGATCGGATAAATGTCATTCAATTTGTCAATCAGACTCTGCCCCAATACTAATTGCCATGGATGCGAGGATAACAATTAAGTCAAAGAATGAATCTAGAACGATACCCCTTGAGGAATTGTATTCTTCTGTCGGAGAAAGACCATTAACTCTTGCCGATGATGAAATACTAACTGAAATTCACGTGCCAGGACCGGTTCCCGGCGCAGGGTGCGCTTTTGAAAAACTGACTTACCGCTCCTCCATTGATTATGCGGTGGTTTCCGCCGGGGCTTGTGTGCAAACGGACGGTAGTAAGACGGTAAAGGCCCGGCTTATAATTGGAGCTGTCGCCAGGGGTCCTCTTGCAATAGCCACAGTTGAAAAAACACTTAAAGACAGAACCGCAGGTGATGAAGAGGCCATAGACCAAGCGGGCAGGGAGGCCATGAATGCCGCGGAGGCTTTTATTGCAAACAACATAACCCAGCCGGTCGAATACAGGACCCAAATGGTCTCGATGATAACGAAACGGTCACTAAGACGGGCTACGAAGAGGGCGCTTTCTCACACAGACGTGTCGGAGGCAAAATGAACAAACAGTCATTAGAAATAATAATTAATGGGGAAAAATATTCCCTAGCGGTTGAACCAAATCGTACGCTTTTGGAACTTCTAAGGGACGATCTTGAACTAACCGGCGCTAAAGAAGGTTGTGGAGAAGGGGTGTGCGGTTCTTGCACTGTCCTTATGGACGGGAAGCCCGTCCGTTCCTGCCTGACTCTAGCGTTGGAGGCTTCCGGGTCACACGTTACAACTGTAGAAGGACTGGCTCAACACGGTGAACTTGATCCTCTGCAGCAGTCATTTATTGACCATGGCGCCGTTCAGTGCGGGTTTTGTACGTCCGGTATGCTGATGGGCGCAAAAGGGCTTTTACTCGAAAATCCACATGCTGGGAAAAAAGAAATTCGAAATTCGCTTAGCGGTCATATTTGCCGATGCACGGGATATACAAAGATTGTCGAGGCTGTGGAATCCGTGGTGGAAAGTTCAAGGGAAAAGAGGTAGGGCCAATGTCGAACTATGCCTTAGTCGGAAAGAACATGCCCCGAGTCGATAGCAAAGCCAAGGTCACCGGTCAAGCTTTGTTTACAGCGGATCTCAAGTTTCCCAAAATGTTGGTGGGAAAGATCCTCCGAAGCCCCCATCCTCATGCTCGAATTGTTGACATAGACATATCGGCGGCTCTCAATATTCCGGGGGTTAAAGCGATAGTTACCGGACACGACACTATACAGAGAAAATGGGGAGTTTTTGGCTATACTCAGGATCAGCTATTCCTTCCTGCAGATAAAGTGCGATTTATTGGTGAAGAGATAGCGGCCGTGGCGGCCATCGATGAGGATACGGCCCAACAGGCCATAGATTGTATTCGTGTCGAATACGAAGTTCTTGACGCCGTTTTTGACATTATGGAATCGCTAGCGCCGGATGCGCCTCTCCTGCATGAAGATTTTCCTCACAACATTAACGTCCACGTTCCCATAAATGTGGGCGATGTTGAAAAGGGTTTTGCTGAATCCTATTACGTTCGGGAGGATACTTTCACGGCGGTTGAGGATTCTTATTTTCAGGGTGAGCCATATGCCGTAGTCGCTCGGTTCGACATGGACAACAACCTGGAAATTTGGATGCCAAACGCTGGGCCGCATATGAAAGCCAAACCTCTTTCCAACGCCTTAGGCATACCGCTAAACAAGGTACGAGTGCGAAAAATTACCATTGGTGGCGCTTTTGGAGGACGAAGCGAGATTGCGCCTGCCGATCTTATCTGTGCGCTACTTGCGCGTAAATCGTCCAGACCCGTGAAGATAGTGTATACCCGAGAGGAGAACTCAATAGCGACTCGTCAGGGTCATGCGCTGATCACTACCATCAAAACCGGGGTTGGCCGAGATGGCAGGGTAATTGCTCGGGATATAACCTGTTATATGGATGGGGGAGCCTATAGCTCAACTGGGCCGATCGCTGTGAGCGTTCCTTTTTTGTGCATGGAACAAGCTTACAAAATGGAACACGTGCGCTATAACGGTTACCGCATTTACACCAACAAGCCTCCAAGAGGTATGATCAGAATTCATGGAAGGGCCTTCGCTTGTGGTGTCGACACTCAGTTGGACATGATTGGAGATCATTTGGGGATAGATCCGGTGACAATGAGACTGGTTAACGCCAGGGAGGCCGGGGAATTCACCAACACCAAATCTCATGTGGCAAGTTGCGCCATGAAGGATACCATCACCAAGGCGGCTGATCGAGCTGGCTGGAAAGAAAAATGGGGCAAACTTCCACCATTACGCGGCATCGGTATTGGCTGCAATTCGGTTCAGACTGGATTTCCCATGGGAATCCGCGGGGGATCGCAGGCCACGATTAAACTAAATGAAGACGGCGGGGCCACGGTCATTTCTGGTGTGGTGGATAACGGCCAGGGGAACGACAACATGCTTGTCCAGATTACGGCCGAAGAACTGGGTATTCGGCCAGAAGACGTACAGCTGGTTACTGCAGACACTGAAGTGACGTCATCGGACCCAGGAGCTTATTCTCAGGTCTCTACTTTTATTGGTGGTCATGCGGTAAAAAACGCCGCCGAAAACGTTAGAAAACAGCTTTTTGATACTGCGTCCAAAGTTTTGAAAGTTGACCCCGATGATTTGATGGCTCGAGATCGCATGATTTGTGTAAAAGGCTCACCAACGGAGACAGGCATACCACTAAAAAAGGTAATTAGAATGATCCTTGCCAGTGGGAAATCGGTCAGCGGGCAAGGGGAATACTGGCCCAAAGTGGACCCCAAAAGGGAGTGGGTCAAGAATCCTTTTGGACAAATGTGCGGAGCTTTTTCTTTCGGGACTACGGTTGCGGAAGTTGAGGTAGATTCGGAAACCGGCAAGGTAAAAGTTATCGAAGTTACTGTAGCCCAGGACGTGGGTTTTGCTTTGAACCCCCTTGTGATAGAGGGTCAATTTCAGGGTTCCGTTGCAATGGGTGGACAGGGCGGAATATTAACCGAGGGGCACGTTTGGGATAAAGGATCAGTTTTGAATCCTACACAACTCGAATACAAGGTCCCCTTGGCCTGTGATATGCCAAAAATCAATACTATCATTGTTGAATCCAATGATCCTGAAGGACCTTACGGGACCAAAGAGTCGGGAATGTCCATCGCCATGTCGGCTGCTCAGGCGTATGCGGCTGCGGTTAGCAATGCAATCGGGGTTTACATGACCGATTTTCCTCTAACTCCGGACAAGGTCCTGGAGGCTTTGCAAAACAAGATGGAACTGGAGACCCCAAATCAGAATGAAGATGTAATGGAAAAGTCTCTTGAATTGGTTGTTCCCGCGGTTTAGTTCCGTGTTGTCCACACAATATTTTGTGCTCAAATCAAAAATGATGAATTTGCGTGGATGCTTGCTCTAGTTGTACCAGACAGGTTGGATTGACAAAGTAATACGATGGTGGTTATGAACAAGACACATACAATACCTATGATGCTCTCTGACCTGAAAATACTGATTCGTGGAGCCGGAGAAATGGCGACGGGTAGTGCCTGTCGGCTTTATCATTGTGGATTTTCAAGGATACTTTTGACTGAGATCGAGAAACCCCTTGCTGTTAGACGCTCAGTCAGTCTATGCGAGGCTGTGTACGAAAAAAGCTGGATAGTCGAAGACGTAAGAGCGGAACTCATAAATAGTATCGAAGAAACCCAGGGGCTTTGGGAAAAGAAAACAATACCGGTCCTGGTCGATCCTACCCTTTCTTGCCTGAATGTTTTTAGGCCCGATATCCTGATTGACGCCATACTTGCCAAGAAAAACCTTGGGACTTCGATGGAGAGCGCTCCCTTGGTAATTGCCATGGGTCCAGGTTTTTGGGCGGGTAAGGATGCTCACTACGTAATAGAGACTGCTAGAGGCCACCAATTGGGGAGGCTAATTTCTACCGGCTGCTCTTTTCCCAACACGGGAATACCCGGTGAAATTGGCGGACATTCAGTTTTAAGAGTTGTCAGGTCGCCAACGGAAGGGGTTTTCCTATCTGATTTCTCCATAGGTATGTCTGTTAAACAAGGGCAGATCATCGGCCATGTTTCTAACGAACCCGCAAAAGCAGGGTTGGATGGCGTATTGAGGGGATTGATCAAACCAGGGAGCTACGTTACACCAAATCTTAAAATAGGAGACGTCGATCCGCGCTGCGATCCATCCTACTGTAGTACAATTTCAGAAAAAGCTAGAGCTATTGGGGGAACGGTACTGGAAGCTATACTTAGAACCTATAATTCATCCTTTGCCATTAGTGGCAAGGCCAAGATTGATTAAAGTCAAAACGCCCCTGATGGCGAGTTGATCATTTGCAATTCGACAGATGAGTTAGTTTTAATTGCCTTTGAAGATTACGTTGGGACTTATAAATACCAACAATTCATCGGTCTCTTTGGCATTTGATCTGTTGCTGAACAGCATCCCCAATAAGGGTATATTCATAAGACCCGGCCAGCCTTCTCTCCGACCTATGACCGTTTCTCGGATTATGCCTCCAATTACGCAGGTTTCCCCATTTGCAACTGTCATTGTGGTGTGAGCTTCTCTGGCAAGATAAAGCTCCCCGGTGGTTGGAAAAGGATTTGGTTCATTGTCCGTGACGGTAATCACCATTCTTATTCTGCCATCCGGCAAGATTTTGGGAGTCACCTGAAGTTTGAGATCCACGGAGACGAGTTGAGAGTTGGTTCCCCATTGAGGAGAGGATGTTTGAACGTTCAGCACCGATCCACTCTTGATTACGGCGTTTCTCCCGTCGGAAACCTGAATACTGGGCCGAGCTACTGTCTTGGCCTGTCCCTGGGCCTCTCCTATTTGAAGTCTGAAATCAAGCTCAGTAATATACTGATTGGCCAAGAGTCCAAATTGCAACCCGAGCCCCATGACGTCTCCAAGATTTGCAACAGACGCCGGCAGATTGACTGCTAGTCTGGATGGAATTTCACTCGAAGTAATGGTCCTTGAAACTGGTTGTTGAACACCTTTCATGAAAATAGTTTGTTTAAGGTTTGCCCCTGTGGCGGTGTTTGCAGGAGCCCCGGCCTGATTTCCAGTGATTCCCCAATAGCTTGACCGATCAGTTTTTACTCCACCGAACTGATTATTTCTTCCCCCCCAAAGAATCCCCATTCCTCTGCTCCAATCTCTGTTCGCCCTTACGATCCTGCTCTCGATGCGAACCTGCGACTCGGAACGATCCAAAGACGCTATGACCTTTTTGATCGCCCCAATTCTGCCACTTGGGTCCCTTACAAAAATTAGGGAGTTGTGGTCATCGGGCCAGAATAAGGTTTCTTTACGATATAAATTGTCCTTTTTCTCGGTTGAGGACAAATCGGCCTCCAAGTCGAGATTCTTGGAAGAATCGGGATTGGTTGTGCTCCCATCCGAAGGAGGCCGCCCGATTGTTTGTTTGTAATTCCTTTTGCGCATTGTTCTCGAGCTGGAATTTGCGACCTTGGACGCATCTTCAAAAGAATTCTCCGCGTAATCGAGATCACTGGAAATTCTTGCAGAACTAAGATTGTTTTGCCGGGATGATTCCGTTGATTGTTTTTGAGAGCATTCCTCGTTAAAAAGGCATCTCAACACTCGTGTAATTTCGGAAGGAAGTCCATGTTTGACCTTGAAGGTTTCATAGGAAAAGCAGGGCGCTCTCCTTCCCTCTTCAAAACATTCGCCAAGTTTAGGCTTTTCAGGCTTGTTCTGAGAAGAGTTAGCGACAATGGGTTGGCTGATGTCTGTTTTATAGGCCTCTGAGGGATTAGGGCATCCTATAATTAGAGTTGCAAAGAAGGTTCTGAATAAGAATTGAAACATTTGCCGGGCATCCTGCTAATAAGAAGCCGAATTTCGTTTCGGTGTCTGATGGCCCCCCCAAAATACCAATCGATAGCTGGGCCGGATTTAAAACACAATGATGATGAAAACAGTGAAGATCTCTAGCCAGATTCTTCAAAGGGAACATAGCCTTCTTCAAGCTATCCCTGCATCAGTCCATAAAAAAAGTCTATATAAAGGCTGTTATGGCTGTTTTCTTATAAAAAGGTTTAACATAAAAAATCGTGCGCCGCAAGAATAAAAACCATTTAGAAAATTTATTTTTTCTGACGAGGCTTTTTTCTTCTAAAAAATTAGATCGCGAATATAATACTTCCATGGAAACATATTTTCTAACAAAAATAGTCACCATTGGCGCATTGATAGTTGCGGTAGCCCTGTATTACTACCTCTATGAATGTTAATCGGTAAATGGTTCTATTTTTTGCCATAACTCAAATCGATGAGCTTGGAAACTACCCTAGCATACAAAAAGTTTCCTCTCTGATTGATGCCCCGACCTGCTGGAAGTCCAAGTGGCGCTACCAATTTCTTGGCGCCGAATCGTTATCAGACAAACAGTGTTATCAAGTTATTTGGTCTTGACAGAAGGGATGCCAAGTGAAACTTGCTTAGCTAAATGTGCAAAGATATCCAATTTCATGGGACGAGAGATTTTCTACGCCTTTTTTGATATCCCTTCTGTGAAAGATTGTCTTAATTCATAGCAACAAATTTTGTTTGAAGAAGTAAGGCTTCCGATTCCTTACCCATTGCTCGGTAGACTTCTGTCAGGGAGTTGACAGTGTCCGCAAATAGTGGTCTACCAACAATAGACACTTTTCCAAACTGAGTAACAGCCGCCCTATAGTAATTTGAGGCCATTTGGAGATTACTCTTGTTTCGGAACACATCCCCCAACCCTTTAAAAGCAAGACCCAGTGAGACGGGAGATGCGTAAGCGTGATTTTCTAAAACAACTAAGGCCTCCTTGTAAAATTTGAGCGAGCGCTCGGGTTTGCCCCATTTCGCATAAGTGTCCCCCAGCATCAAAAGCGCCTGGCCAAGTTTTTCCATCGGAACGATTTCCTGATTCAGGTATACTCTTTGCGCTTTTATCAGACAACTTACGGCATCAGCGTATTCTCCCTGCGCTCTGTAGACGACGCCAAGATTTTCAAGCGCGCTGGCCATGCTAAGTTTCAGCGCTGGCCTATATTTTGAAAAGAAACAGAACTTGGCAATTGCTGACTGGTAAAGATTTTGAGCGTCCAGAAAATTACCGTTTGAAGCAAGAAACCGAGCCAAACCTACCATTGGTGCCGTGACTGTAACACAGTCCGAGCGGGCCCCATTTTCGCACATTGCAAGAGCGTCCCTGTAATAGGCTTCCCCAGCTTTGGAATTCCCGGAGATTATGGTCAGTTCAGCCAGGCGGTTCAGCAAACTAATCGTTCTGGGGTGCCCTGGTCCTTTGATGCGTTTATTAAGATCGTAGGCCCGTGATTGAAAACGCACAGCTTGAGGGAACTTCCCCATCGCTTCAGCCAACTGAGCCATCAGTTCCAGCGACTTGACTGAATTTATAGTTTCGGCGCCATGCCTGTCCATGGACTCGATCATGCTTTGCCTGGCCAAGCTCAAAGCCTCGGAAAATCGGCCATCCACCATTAGAGTTTCCGCTTTAGAATAATTGGATTTCCATTCCTTATTCGAAGCGGGAGCGTTGCCGACAGTTAAGGATATTACTAATAAGATCCCGAGACCGGTTGACAACAATTTCATGACAAGCTTTCTTACAGCCGTTATCCCGTGTGTTGTCCAAAGGCCTCGGGACAATCTGTTCGACGGTTCTTGCTGTACATTGAGGATCTGTTTTGTTTTGGCTGCTTTTTTCGCTGCACGCCGCTTTTCTTGCTGAGCCATGAATAGGTTATAAAAAAATTGTTCCTGTTCCATTTTGTGCACTTCCTTTCTCGATTGTCCGTGGGCTCCCAAGCTGTTCTTGGAACAAACACCTAGAATCAATCGCCGCTAATGGTTTTTCTTTCGCTTCTTCTTTGGTTTCCCTCCGCTCGCTATTGAAAGTGGGCCTAAACTCAGAGGCGCAAAACCCCAACGTGTTGAAAAGTTCTTTCTGGTTCTCGAATTGAATCGAATTCATAGGCTTTGGAATTTCAGGTTGTCCTTGGACTCTGTACACTGCTTTCATGGTTGCCTCCTTACTCGGAGATCATCGACCAACCCGGCCAAGGTCATAGATTGTGAGATTGTGCCGGACCAGGAGCGACTACCATTGAGGAGCGGAAATATTCATGGTTTCTCAGCGGTCTAGTTACCCAGTTCGGAGCCTTTGCCGTTAGTCACCTGCAATCTCCTTTTTTAAGACTTATCGGCTGTCAGTCGCAGCGGATTGTGAGACTTTGAAAATGTCTAGTTCATTTCACCTTCCTTTCTCTTGCCCTAACGGTGTTCCGAACGATTACAGCCCTCCATGCAACTACAGTGCCATGCAGTTTGGCGGCCTTTTGGTATAACAATACTGGATAATATCAACGAGTTAGTTAATGGCCCCGGGGTTTCACAAAAGACTTCAGATGGTAGACTAGGGAAATGTGTGAAAAACACACATTTGGTCGATCTTTTTGCGTGTTTCCGAACCGTAATTGAGCTTAATCACTCCTGACAGATGTCCCGCCCCTATCTATTAGTGAATATCACCTGCTGATGACCTGAAATTTCATGTGGTGAAACAAGGAATGGCGGGCAATCCTGCCGCTACCAACCTCGTACCTTATTACGCCTCTGAAACAGCTTGGGATTTCTTCAATTAGAGATTGTTTTGATTCTGAAACAGCTTGTTTGACGGGGCACACACTTGAATTAAAAAATTGACCAATAAGTTCATAATATTGTATAAATTAAACTGATATTTTTATATGTTTTTGAATTGATAGTTCAAAATTAATCTCTTCAGGCTTTTTTCCAGGGGAAAATAAACCCCAAATTTGACTGGTATAAACCGTCTAAATTTATTAGGGATGACGGCCATCTTCTTTTGTTTGCGATTAGAACAAAGTCATTAATCGTAAAAATCTTTTCCATTTCAACTACCTTGTTTGAAAAATTTCTATAGTTGTTGAAGTCAAGGTGTCGTCAAACAACCTTTGGCCGCGCAGCGTCAGTAACACCAGAGCAATTCCCGAACCAACACGCTTTTCCTGAAAGGAAACGCGTCGATTTACCTGCATTTGAACCGTTATTAGGGGCGGTCTGAAATCGCTTCAAGAGCAAAACGGCTCGATCAAAGAAATGACGAGGAATTTCACCTAAAAGGAAAGATCAAAGTTATCAACTAAATGGGACAGGAGCCATGATCATGAACACATGCGCAGTAGGATCCACCAGGGGAAGCAAATCGGGGGCAATAGAACTCGGAACGCTATCCCAAAGCGAATTAACGGACGTACTGGAAAAACATCGGGAATGGCTCAAAACTGATGGGAAAGGGGGTGAGCGCGCCAACCTGTCTAACCTATATCTGGTAGGCCTTGACTTCCGGGGTTCAGATCTCCGAAGGGCAATCTTGAGAAATTCAGATCTTTCCGGAGTTAATCTTGCCTGCGCTGATCTAAATCAGGCGGACCTACGAGAGGCCCAACTTACTGGAGCAGATCTAAGCGATGCCGATCTAACGAACGTTAAGAGCCTGACAGAACCGCAACTTTCCCGCACGGACCTTTCTAATGCAAAGCTTCCTCAGCACCTTGCCACCTTCGATGGATTGGAACGCGTGTCGGAAGTCACGACTGACGCCAAAGTCGTGTTGGTCGCTACACTATCAGCTTGTGTATTCTCATTGCTAACTATTACATCGACGTCACACGTTGACCTCATCAAGAACACAATGTCCTTGAAGGTTCCCACAGTTGACATATCAGTTGATATAGGCCGGTTTTTCCTGGTGGTTCCGCCAGTGCTCCTAGCGCTCTATATCTATTTCCATCTGACTTTGCAAAGTCTGTGGTGTTATGCTGCGAGTCTTCCTGAGGTGTTCCAGGACGGTCTTCGTCTGAACAGAAAAGCCCGCCCCTGGCTGCTCAATGTAATCTTTGAGAAATGGAGGCCCACAACACAGCCACAGAAGGGCGTATATTCTCGCCTTGGGTTTCTCCTGTCAATTTTGCTGGCGTGGTTCATGGTCCCGATGACGCTTTTATTTTTTTGGTTGCAATTTCTTGTACAGCACGACTTGATTGGAAGCGTCTGGCTTACCTTGATAGTAGCTCTGACGGTTTTTTTCGGTGCGGATTCATTTCTGAGAGCGAAAGGCATTCTCAAATGTGAGGACTTGGATCAAAGGACAAATGAGGAAAGTTCCAGACTGAAAGGTTGTGTCCATAATTGGAAGCAGAGATTCTTGAAGCCCATAATCTCTACAGCCGCAGTTGTGTTTGTACTATTGGGGCTTATGTGGCCTACAATATATGGTAATCCTGAGTGGTTGGACAAAAATATTTTGCCACCTCCGAACGATCGCGAAAACTCGGGTAAGATCAGCGCAGGTGAAGCAAAAAGGAAAGACAACTGGCCCGACGTAATATTTGGGCGGGTAGTTGGCTGGGTTGATAAAAGATTCTTTGCGGATTTGCGAGGGATGGAGGTCTCTGTGAAGGGGGAGGGCTGGAAAGAATATGAAGAGAGATCTAGAAAAATTGAGAAAAACGACCAGTCTGATAATTCAGCAGATAAAGACAGAGAAACTGCGCTGACCTATAAACCTCCTCCAGTTAAGCCAGCGTTGCTCAATAGACAGAACCTGCGGGGAGCCAACGCAGCAGGAGCTTTTCTAGTCAAGGCGGAACTCAGAGATGCTGACCTTCGAAAGGCTCGTTTCTATTCCCCAGAAAATAAGACTAACATGGAAGAGGCGATACTAACTAACGCCCAGATGCAAGGCGCAGACCTTCGAAATTGTCGACTTTGTCGTGCCCATCTAGATGATGCTAACCTGGAAAAAGCCGACCTCTCTTACGCAGATCTTGCAGAAGCTAATCTAAAAGGCACCGATTTGACAGCGGTAAAAGCAGAACAGACTATATTCGAAAAAGCCAGCTTCGATAAAACTACCATCTTCGAAAAGACCAATCTCAAAGATGCTAATCTCAAAAATGTCGATATTAGCGAAGCGGATTTTACTGAAGTCAAAGAGTTTACGCAGGAACAGTTGAATACCACCTGCTGCGATAACAAAACCAAATTACCTTGGGGGTTGAATCCTGGGATATGCCGAAAAAACAAAAGTGACAAAAAATGTGAACGAAGTAGCAGAAGTAAACCAAACACACCATAGCGATTACGGGATTTACCCGGTTATCTGGATTGTCTAGAGATCGCTGGGGCCTGTAATCTGTGTTGAGTCTCAAGCGTCTCCGGAGTTGACTCATTAGCAATAGTCTCTGAGTATTTGAGAGTCTGTAATTTTAGTTTTTCTATCGGTTCTCTATGGATAGTTAACAACGAACTCTTGCTCCTAGACGGTTTCGAAGCGCGTTCATGCTTTCATCCAAACTGGCTCTGAAAGACTCCCAAGGTCCTGAGCCATTCACGAGTTCTTCGACATTTTTGTAAAACTCGGTTTGTGGAAGAGATGTTTCTATGGGCTCATCAACGTGAACCGTCCATTCTTGCCATTCAGAAACCTCGTTGAACATTCGAATCGACACTGGGTCCAAATTCTCATCGAAAAGAAGGACTCCTGCGCCATGTATCGGATCCGGTTCTACTGTGTCAACCACCCATCCGCCCGTATTAAAGGTTGAAACCGGTTTAGGAAAACCTTTGAACCTTATCGCTTTCGAGAATGGTTTGTGCGTATGGCCAATAACTAAATCAACATCATCGACATCCGAAAAGAAATATTCTGCCCGCCGTTTACTGAGTTCTTGGAGGATTTGTCTTCTCAAAGGTCCTTCAACGTAAGAATGAAGAGCCTCCTCGGACTCTTCACTCAACACTCCTTTCGATTTTGAGCGTTCTCTCCCACAGATGGAGTGTACAAGAGGAGAAACTCCTAATTTAAGAGCTGTTTGAAGTCCAAAAGATGATCCCCTTTCTTTACCAATAGATTCTCGATCTATCAAATTTAAAAGAGCATTGGAGACCAGTTCAGCCACTTCATCAGGGTTCTGAAGCTTTTGATAAATTGTTTCGAGATCTTCGCCGACTTGTCCGGCGTTCCCAAGTGAAGACCAAAAAAAGTTTATCCAAGGACCATTTTCGGTCTCGATGCCCCATACATCCGTAGGGATCCTGCGATCCGGAATTACCAGCGTTTTGAGCCGAGACATTAGGTAATAGACCGACTCAATATAATGCCCATGGTGAAAGACAACGCATTTATTTCGCGCTGGTTCCAGTAAACCAAAATTAGGATATGCAATCTGAACTATCGTGTTTCTGAGATGATTGTGTCGACGAACGAGTCTTTCAAGGAAAAATGCTGACACGGGAGTAGTTTCAACAAATATATTTGTTGCATTCCAAGGATTTGGAAGGGGTTTTCCCGGAGGACACTCGCCGGAAGTCAAGTAGTTAACATACTGGGTTTCACGAGCAGTTTGCCAGAGATCATGATCATGGTTTCCGGGGACAATGGTGATTCGATCGAATAATTCACCTCCCTCAGGCATTACAAGTTGAATAAACTGATCAAAGACTGCGGCCGAATCTTTCGTGGGGCTCAGAGCAAGCTCAAGTATGTCACCATTCAATATCAGTGTCGGTTTCGTTTCTTTGTCAGATGGTCCGCATCCGTTTAATAGAAATTTCAGGCACTCGACAAGTGACTCAAGAACTAGACTAGGGGTCCCTAGATCGGCCATCCCCAGGTCAAAGTTCCAGTTCGTCAGCAAGCCAAATTCTTCACCGAGGTGGAGATCGGACATACAAACGTAACGAACGGCACACATATCAGGCCTCCTCATGGTTAGAGAAACTTAATCGGATCCCTTTTGTGGAACGCAGCGCAAATTCTAAGAAGAGTTTCTTAGAGAGACAAAACTTACCACTGATTTGGATAACTTACCAGAACAAGGAACTTTTGTCGCCATACATTCGTTGGCGGAAAATTGAATTTTGGATGGTGAAATCAGGTCAAGATTTAGATTTAAGGAAGGCGAAGGCTCTATGGGTGAAAAGGTCATGGGCCGTGCCGAAAATTTGGCGCCGCCGGATAGAGCTAAGTCACAAAGCGCGCCTACACTGGCTCAGCCCATTGAAACCTCTGATGTCAAAATTATTTTATTCCTTGAGTTAGAGACAAAGGCCCTGTGGATTGATTTTTCAAAACATCCGCGGCTGTGTCTGGCTCATTGTGTAAAATCACTTCGGCCCAGGCGCCGCAACCCCAAGTTATTGTCAGGACAACGGGCAGCAAGAGGACAGCTACACAAATAGCTACCGCAACTATGTTCTCTGCCAACATGAAATATGCTGCAGCCCCGATGAGCATCCCACCCAATGGGCCGATAATGAATGTCCAGGCAAGGATCATAATCGTGCCCATTACCGGTAACATTCTCCTTGGTAAACTACTCGGGTTTCTCATGGCATGTTTCTCCTGTTTAAGAAATCTTGAGTATTTGCAGTTGAGCGTCTCGTAAAATCTCTCGGGTTTTTGTCCAAGCCAACCATCAGATTTCATGAACCGCCGGAGTGCGTTTTTCATCGCACGCTGCCTCCGGATAAATTGCCAAGAATCAAGGGACAATAAGGAACTCTTGTTCGCTCTGGTTCCTGTTTCATCTTGCCTTCTATTTAGATACGCTACCGGAGGAGGGTCACAAAACCCTGACGCTTCAAAAAGCTGCTCCTTTCTCTGCCCTGGATGGTTCTACCTTTCACTTGAGGGACAGCAGAGTTAGATCCAATAACAGCAAGAATTTGCTAAAAACCTCAACTTGAATACCGGTCAAGGCCAGTCACACCTATCCATGCAACTGACGTGCCATCATATCAAGCATTGCCACTAAAGAATAATAGTCAATTATAACAATGATTTGTATTAAGTGTGTTGGAGTTACGACAAAGATCGTGTAAAGGCGCTGAGGAGAAATGTGTGGAAAACACACTCTTGTAACTTTTTATCGCATATACAGTCGGAAATCGAGCTTTATTGCTCAAAATGTACAGCTCGATGTCATTTTTGAGTGAATATCACCTACTGAGACCAAGTGATTTCATGTAATGAACTAAGGAATCACGAGTGATTCCAAGAAGTATTGCGGCTTGTTTTATGCTGCCGTTTGAAGATGTTAGAGCCTCTTCGATAAGGGCTCGTTTTGTTTCGGAAAGAGCTTCCTGAAAGGACCGGGATTTAGGGTGCGCCCCTGCGCCGGCAAATAGATCTTGTGACCGGATGGCTCCAAATCCGATCCGATAGGCAACCCCAAGATGTTCCTGAGTAATGATGTCAGACTTGCCGCAAAGTATCAGGGCCCTTTCCAAAACATTTCTCAGTTCTCTAACATTGCCAGGCCATTCGTACCCCGCCAACACTGACAACGCAGCTTTATCCAAATTGGGAATCTTTGTGCGCCCCATTTTTTTGGACAAGGACACGAGCAACTCCCTTATAAGAATCGGCAAATCCTCAACCCTCTCGCGAAGAGGTGGCACATTAACTGAGAAAACATTCAATCTGTAATAGAGATCCTCTCTGAAATTCCCTACCTGCACCTCTTTCTTAAGTTCACGGTTAGTTGCCGCCACAATCCTTGAATTAACGCGTATTTGTTTTTCCCCTCCCACGCGGATGAAACTCTGATTGTCCAGGAATGATAGCAGTTTTGCCTGCAGACGAAATGGAAGCTCTGCAATCTCGTTCATCAAAAACGTGCCCCCTTCTGCGAGTTCCACCAATCCACGTTTTCTGCCACCAGAACCGGTAAATGCGCCGGCCTCGTGGCCAAAAAGCTCCGATTCGACCAGTTCTTCCGGTAGAGCAGCGCAGTTAATCCCAAGAAAAGGTCCACTCGATCTATTTGAGCTTTCATGCAGATAACGGGCTAAGTAATCTTTTCCTGTCCCACTTTCTCCAAGGAACAAGATTACACTCTCACTTTTTGCGGCAAGTTCCGTTTGCGCAAAAGCCTCTCGCATGGCTCGCGAAACATAGTGATCTGGAAAAGGAACAGGTTCAGTCTCGCCTAACTTCCGATCGGTAAGGTCTCGCGCCATACCATAAACGCCGGAAATTCTTCCGGTAGCGTCTCTCATGGGGAACCTTATGATATTAAAGATACATGCTTGGTCGCCGAAACGAATGTTTTGTTCGGTTTCAATAATCTCTCCCTGAAGGACACGGGATTCGAGCTTTCCTGACTGTTTAAAATATGTGCGACTAAAAAGATCTTCGTCGGTTTTCCCAAGGATCTTTGTTTGATCAGCCCCCAACTTCTGGAGCATCGCCGGGTTTGTATGAGTGTAACGGAGTTGTTTGTCTTTAATAAAAATACAGTCTTGCGCAGTCTCAAAAAGAGTTCTAAAACGTTCCTCGCTTTCACGTAGGGCGTTTTCCGCAAATTGTCGTTCACCTATTTCCTGTTTTAACTTCTCGTTTACCGAACTCAGGTCGGCAGTACGATCTCGTACTCTTTGCTCAAGCTCATTTCGGGCTTGTTGTAACGCTTCCTCCGCTTTTTTTCTATCTGTTATGTCTCGCGAGATGCCAAGAACACCTACGGGACGTCCAGCTTCGTTTCGAAGAAATGTTGAAGTAACTTCGATCCAAATTTTAGAACCATCCTTCCGATATCGTTCAATTTCTTCTGTTCTGCTAAATGCCCCGTCCCGGGGGGATTTTGTTTCGGTAGATACCTCCTGTCTGAATATTGCCACCACTCGTTCCCTAGACTCAGGAGTCATATTGTCTAAGGGATCCATGTTCATCATCTCTTTCACAGTGTATCCAAGCTGCCTAGCGATCGATGGACTTACAAAAGTGTATTTGAAATTCAGGTCTACCGTCCAAATCACGTCTTTTGCCGCTTCCACGAGGGTTTGATAAAGTGTTTCACTTTTAGCCAGTCGCTTTTCTATCTTGAGTCGTTCGGAAACCTCCGCTCCAAGCTTTTGAGTCGTCTTTATAAGTGTATCAGAGCTTTCATAAACCAATTCCTGGAGTTGGTCGCTTTTGAGTCTTAACTCTTCCTCAGTTCTTTTACGGTCACTTATGTCTACAAGGATACCGGTGAACCCCTGCGGTCTGTTCTGGATGATTATTGGTCTTGAGTGGACTAGAGCCCAAAAAACGCTCCCGTCCTTCCGAAGCATCTTGTATTCATTTGGACCATGGTTTGCGCCCCGAAACATTTTTTTGATGTTGGTTTCGACCAAAGTTCTTTCTTCTGGAGAGAAAAAATCCAGCACTTTTGCACCCACTTGAAGATCGTTTGTAGTGTACCCTGTCAGTTCCAGGGCTCTTTGGTTTGCAAAAGTAACCTGACCGGACACGTTGACTTCGAACACTGGTTCCGGCAGGAGTTCGACCAACTCCCGAAATTTCTTTTCGCTCCCATTCAAGGTTTCTTCTTGTAGATTATGGACAACGTTACAACCCTTTGGTGGGGTAATTTCCTTAAGCTTTCTCATGGTCACCTCTGGTCGTTGTAAAAACTCTTATTCCAAAGGGGCGTCGGGAATCATTCTCCGAGCGCTGTGAGGATTTTACCTAGGGCATTTGCTCCAGCAGACTGTTTCCCACCCGTCTGCAAGAATATCATCTCCTGCAAGGGTTTAATCGCCTCGCGTAAAGACTTCATGAACTGAGATTTGTTCTTGTGAGTGAAAAAGCTAGCATCCATGTAAGCCCCAGTCATGTAGAGAAGATTGCCAAAATAATGGTTCATATCGAGACCCCGAGCAAAGAGCGTCACGGCGGGGGGCACATTCAGCCACGGGTGGTAGGGATCAGAGTCACCGATGAGACGAATTTGGGGTTTGCCAAAAGCCTCCAACGCGAGGCGCATATATTTGCTTATCGTGGGGTCAATCCCCATCTTCGTGGAACCAACCCAGTCCACGGCCACTAAGTCTGCTCCGCCTATGATGGTCTTTGTTTTGTTCGGAGCCGTATCAGCAAATATGCCAAAAGGTCCGTCAGCGCTTAGAAAAGCGTCGATAATCCCAAAATCAACCGGAAACGTCTTCAAATACTCAATAGTGGTATAATAAATGTCTCTGTCGCAGTGGTATTCTTTAAACTTGTTCGCCATAGGCAGAGCGCCGTAAATGTTTTTCAGCGTTAACGTATAAGAGGCGTAAGGGTGGGTCTTGTTCTTGGCGAATGAAACTCTGAAATCAGCGTTCTTCCAAGTGGGGGGGATAGGATGGTTTCCCAGATGAGGACCGATATGTTCATTTGAAATAGCCTCTTTGGTGAGGTCAACTACTCTGTAGCCGGAATTACCTGAAATATCATAACCAAGATACCCCGCAACCTCGTGAACACTTCTCCTATCAAAGAATTCCCCATAAGTGCTTTGAGCTTCGACTATCGCTATATTCTTATAACCTCGTTTCTCGGTGGCTAGGAGCGACACAAGATGACCGACTAGTTCTGGGTCAGTGTAAGTCGTGTGATCTGACTTGTTGTATGCGAACATGAAATTTGGCTTTATGGCGATCAAGAACTGATCTCGACTTTTTCCAGACGCCACTTGCTTTGCATCAACTATGTCCCAGAAATTAGTGGCGCTAAGAACAGACTCCAATGCCTTGTATTTATCATCATCCCGGATTGAGGCTACGGCGCATGTCCTATCAGAGTCGATCGCTTCAAGCCGCATGATGTTCATGTTCTCCTCGAGAGCAAGGCAGTCAGAGCCTGACGGTTCTTTAACTTTTATTATCCGGCGTTGAAAAACAGCAGTGGGAAAATGATCATTGTTTACTTCAATTATAGGAGGGTCAACTTTCAGCAAACGCGGGACTCCCTTATCAGAACCATCTTCCCTCATCATTTTCCTAACTTTTATCTCGTCGTCCGTCACTTCCATATCAACGGATACGATCCTTGAGATTATGGCCCCTAGAACAGCGTCAATTCGATCTTTCACCCAATCCTCACGTTCGTTTCGAAGTGTTCGAGCGTGGATTTGAACACGGGCTGAACGATTTTCCGGTTGCAAGGCGCATATATATCCATACAGCATAGTGGGCTCTTTGAAATTTCTGAGGGTCGAACTCTCAGCTTCTCCAAAGCTTCTTTCATCTACGATCGAAGCGTCTAGGGGGCGATCACCTCCAGTTATTCGGAATCGCCCGGAGCTCACGGTAATGGCGTGAGGCGTAATAAAAATGCCTAGAAGACGCTCGGATGGGAGAATGTTGCGAAGGTTATTTTTCAGATCAGACGAAAGATTGGCTATCAAGGTCTCAGATTGCAAGAATGGTAGAGGTGAAGTGGGATAGGGTTTGGCCGTAAATTGAATATCAAATTCCGCTTCGCACTGGATTAAGTTCGGATCTTTGTGACGCATTTTGCTGAAGGATGTTTCGTAGCCTTCTGACAAACGAAAAATAGGTCCCTTGTATGAATACTTGCCTCCTCCTACATCGAGTTTCAGTCCTTCGAGGACACGATCTGTGATGCAGTATTTATCATAACCTGAAAATTCATCTCCAACGACTAGTATAAGGTCCCAAAAGATCTCTCCATCACCCCATGGAAAGTCTTTATCATGAACACCGCTCACCAAAAAGAATGCTTTCTCTTTGTGCTGGCCATCAATAAGAAAGCCGTTCAAGACTAGATTCTCATACTCTGTGTCATAAAGGGGGTTAAGGTTTCTAAGATACTCTTGCCTTAGTGTCCCAAAGGCAAAGGACATGAAAGCGGTAAATGCCGCCACTTTTTGCCAGGGCCAGACAGAGCCTGAAATTTTGATTGAGCTTACTAGGCTTGGAGCGTCAGAAAGACTAAAGTAGATTTGTCCTGCTGCGTAAACTGGAGCCTGATCGTTTTCCCCTAAATATATCTTGGAAAAAAGGGTCGTCATATCCTGCGCCACATCAAATGGTCCCCTGTCGTCCTTGATCTCTTTGTGCCCATGAAAGAAATAAGTTTTGCCGTCTTTAGCCACAAATTGGAACGCATAGATCATCATTCGCATTCCTGTTGCAGGATCTATGGAAAATAGGTTGAACATCCCATTACTGATCTCGAAAGTTCCACCAAGCGGCCCATAGGTGAAAGAGCCTTTTAGAGTGGCGTTGTGCTCTGTTAGATTGAGGAATAGGCCTAGATCCTCGATGCTGATTTCTACATCAAAACCACAAGAAGTGTTTTCACGCCTACCAACAACGAGTCCCTCGTCAGTGTCAGTCTGCCCGATCCCAACCCAGCCGGACATTGACTCTTCAAAAGATAATCCAAGACCCTTTAAGTCGATCATGATTGAACTCCTTTCTGACGCCCTCTATTTGATGACCATTTTTGGTAATGAAACAGTTATCTTTTCAGATGTTATCTAAAGTTGATAGGTTGATTACTTCTAATACTATTATTTTCTGCAACTTGGGTCGTGCAATTAAATTAGATTCCGAGGATGTTCGATAAATTAAGGGACCAATCTACAATAGTTCCAAAAAAATGTATTGAGCGAGGTAATAAGTTGATAAAGGCTATATTATAAATCTCCTACATTATATAATAAGATACCCAGTTATTTCGAAAATGACAAGAATTTTTAAATGACCGACAGGACATGGCTGGCTATCAGCGTGGCACTGTTTAAAAGACATTCTGGTGATAGTTACGGAATCCCTGTATTGCTTCTATATAAATTATATTCGTTAAATGATTGCCGGCCTAGTCTATATCAAAAGGTCCTTAACATATAACTCAGATCAGATTCAGGGTTGAGCGGGTTGCGCATAGACTGTTGATAGTCATCCCAACGGTTCTTTCGGTCCCACCGCCATGACTGATAGGGGTCAGGCATCATACGAAAGTAGTAGGGAGTAACGGGTTTAGCCTGCTTGGTTGGGGCCGGTGGATAATATCCAGGAGGAGCGTAATAGTATGGATAATAATAAGAATAGTATTGAGCGGAAGCCTGATAGCATATGGCAAAGACGCAGGCGCAAGCAGCGGCACAGATTAAAATAGTTTTTTTCATTTTTCAGGCCTCATTTAGGTTCATAAATTTCATACAAGGTTTATGGTGCGAGAGGGGGGACTCGAACCCCCATGGGTTACCCCGCCGGATCCTAAGTCCGGTGCGTCTGCCAAATTCCGCCACTCTCGCTCTAAATGGTCTCACAACTTATTTTCAGAGCGTATTATATACTTAATTTCGGTTCAGCGCAAACATAACGACGCTGCCTTTACTACGCAAACCCCATGATCGTTTTGGGCGACATTAGAATAAGTTGTCAATTTTTAGCAGCGGAAGAAGACGCGTCATGAATTGGGGTATTCTCAAGGATGTTTGAAAAAGTTGTTCTCAGGTTATTTTTACCAGTTATTACATCCACATGTTCTAAACCATCTGTTTCAATAGTTATTGCGCCATCTCTTCCAGTCCAGAACACTTTGGCTCCTGTTGCGTTTAAGCGGTCTATGACTTCCTGCGCCGCAAGGCCTTGCTGCGCAGGGTAATCCGCTGATATTACAGCTATCTTAGGTTTAATTTCAGATAAGATTTCTTTCGATGTCGCACTCGTTTTTCCCCCGTGGTGAGGTACCTTCAACACGGTGGAGGCGAGTTTTACCTGAGACTCCAGGAGTTCCCGTTCACCCTGTTTTTCTAAATCTCCCGTGAACAGGAGAGAGAAATTCCTATAAACTATATGAGTAACCACGGATTCATCATTAGTTTTATATTTGGATGAGTGGTTTCGAATGCGTTGAGGATGAAGAAAATTTATCGACACCGGGCCAATCGAAAAATTTCTTGTCGATGAATTAGCTGGGTACACAGGAATCCCTCGTTTGTCGGCAATAGCTTGTAATTCCTTTACAATTAGGTTTGAGTTGTGAAGATCGTTCATAAAAAGATATTCCGGTTTAAAGTTACTGATTGTTGTAGGAGTTCCCCCGATATGGTCTGCGTCCGGATGACTTATCATGATCGCGTCAAGCCTACTTACGGCTTGCCACAACAAGAATGGAACGATTATTGATTGACCACAATCGAAATACGGGGTCCGCGGTCCAGCGTCAATGAGAAAACCTGTTGCTCCAGGTGGTCGAACATACGCTGCGTCACCATTGCCTACATTCAGAAAAACTACCTTCAGCTTTTCAGAATGATTCTGAATAGTTTGCCCGATCAACAGAGAGGCGATGAGTATTAACCAACTTGAAGCAACGAATAATCCACTATGTCTCTTAGGTCTCAAAAGGTAATAGAAAGTAACTACTGTAGTAGCGCATGAAATCAACAACCCTGGGTATCCTAGATTTGGCGATTGAACCGTTGAAAAGGGTAAATTCTCTATGAAAAAAGCAATCTTGATGACCACCCATACAAAGAAATCCGCTGGGACCATAAGAATTCGTCCAATTGCCGGAAGGATGGTTCCTACTAAGGCGGATACGAGCCCAAAGGAAAGGCCCAGAGTCAGAGGGATGTCTGCGGCCAAATTAGCGGGTAAGGAATAGATTGGAACGCGATGAAAGAGATGAATAATGAGAGGCGTTATGGCAATGGTCGCCGCTAGTGAACACATAATCAATGCCAAGATAGGACGCGCCATGTAATAAAATGGCTTAAGAGCCTTGTTTAAATATCCGTCAGTTTCCGAGCGCAAACCAGACCGCTTCGCGGAAAGGGAGACCAGGCGAGCATAGGTTGAACTCCGCATGATCAGTAGAATGCCGGTTACAGCAGAAAAGGAAAGTTGAAAACTAGGCGTGAAAATTGCCAGTGGAAAAAAAAGAAGAATTGCTAGCGCAGCCGCCGCAAGACTGTTCATAGAATTCCATCTACGCTCCAAAATGACAGCTACAGCGAGGATGACACCAACCATACCAGCTCTCATTGCGGGAGCCTTCAAGCCTACCAGTAGGCAATAGATTGTAATAATCGGAACACAGCAGATAGCGGCCAGTTTTTGCAGGGGTACCCACAATAAAATGCGTGGACAAAATCTCAGTGCAGATTTGACAATGAAGAATGTCATTGCCGCAACAATGGTCACGTGCGAACCCGAGGCTGAAAGCATGTGAATGAGACCACTTCGGGAGAATGCCCGATTCATCTCACTGTCAATTTCAGCGCGATCCCCGAGTATTATTCCCTTGTGGATTGCCTTGACAGACATTGCGTCCTCCACTTTAAAGAAGGCGCACGAATTTTCTTCGATGAAATTGGACATAGCCTGGCGAAAATTTGAGAGTAAAGCCGAAGGTGAGACCGCAGGACCTGACTTCAGGACAGCCACTGTGTCCTTTCCTCTAGCGCTTGCCAGCCATGATATTCCCTCACTCTTGCAGTCGATTTCCCAGTCGTATTCTCCGGGATTTCCTCGATTTACGGGAGTTTTGACGCTTGACCGGAAAGAGATTCTGTCTCCTGGGGCAAGGAGAGCTGAGTTATCCCTGAGATTAAAACGTCCATAACCTGGTAGAGACGCTTTATCTTCTACTATTACGCCGGACCGAAGTAAGATGGTCCTGTGAGAGGGACTGCTGGAGACGATGCGCGCCACCGTGGCCTGTATGAGAATTTTGTTTGTTAACGATGCGCACCGAGCGACCTCAGAGGGCGGACTGGCGGATAAGAACAAACCAATAAACGTAAACACTAGAAAAAGACAGGCCGATACCAGGGCATGCCGCTTTAAGACCACTGACACTATCGAGAAGGCCAATACAAGTAACATCAAAGAGATTCTCAAATAATTGGAGGACTCAAAACTTTGAGCTCCGACAATTATGCCGGTCGCAATACCGATTACCGCAATGTAGGAGGGCCTATCTCCTAATGATTCCCCTATTGATCGATGTTCTTGACGCATTTCTTTTATTCTGAGGAGAGCGAAACCAGTCTTAAATTAAAAAATGAAAAATACTTTAAGCGTTATTGAAAATTTTTCCCCGATCTGTTCGCGGACTTTGAATAAATCCTTGATCAGAATACTATGTGATGATAATCGAAATGTAACGATTTGGCACGGAGAAATTACGGGTTGCCACGGAACTCGTTGAACTCTATCGAAGGTCATCAACTTTAATGGGTCTTTCTGTCACTATTGGGTGTGAACAGCAAGACACCAATTTCGAATATCTTTTGTAGGTTTTTATAGTCATGGAATCTTTTGGATCATACCTGAAAACAATTCGAGAAGAACAGGGTAAGAGTCTGGAAGATATCTCCGAGAGAACTAAAATAGCCGTAACCAATTTGGATTTTCTTGAAAATGATCGTTATGATCTTTTACCACCTCTGGTATTTGTGAAAGGTTTCTTGAAATCTTACGCAAAACATTTGGGACTTGATCCCGAAGACACGGTTGGGCGTCTCGATAATTTTCTTGGCCAAACTCAGCCTCCTGATCGCCTTGAAGACGAGCCTTCAATCAATGAGAACGATAAATCCTATGGCTTGGCCTTCGTTCAAAACATCTGGTTTACTAGGATTCTAACGGCCGCAGGCTTTATAGCCCTGCTCATATTGATAATGACTGGTGTGAACAGAGTTTTTCTTGACGATGCGCCAAAGAATTCTAAGACTGCCGGCAAGCAAGCATTTTCTACCGGCGCGCAGACAAGTCGTGCTGAGAAATCACAACCTTCACTAACGGCTATTCAACCCCCTCACGCTGGAAAAAAAGTGTTGGAGATAAAAGCCCTAGCGAACGCTTGGATTCGTGTGGAGCCGGATAGCGGCCCAGCCGAGGAAATGATTATGGCTCCAGGTGATATCCAGGTTTTTACCGCAAAAGATAGTTTCAGAGTTATAACAGGAAACGCAGGGGGGATAAGAATGAGATTTGACGGGAGAGTCATGCCTGTATTAGGGAAATCTAATCAGACACTGGCCTTGACTCTTCCGTGAGAAAGATTTAAGTCAGTGATCAGTCAGGAGCGTTGATGTCCCGGAACGAAATAAAACTACTCTTAGTTGTGCCTATAAGTAGTCATGATGATTTACAGTTTGTGGTGGAAGCTGAAGAATGGCACACAGTGCAGGACATTTTCAAGAAAACAGGAACTTCTTTCCTAAGGGATTGGAACGGCAACTACGTGTTGGACCTTGATGAAATTCCTTGGAAGGCGTCCGCTGAAGAACTTAACTCTCTTCAAATCGTTGAGGGAAGAGTTATCGCGGTCATAGGATCCGAATATAAAATATCCCAGAACACGAAGTTGTACAAAGACAAAGAATCCATTTATGCGCTAGAAAACGACGTGAAAGACCTTTTCAGCTAAAAGCCTGTTCCCTTGGCGCCGGATTGTGACCATTGGGAATGATGTTGTTCCTTAATAAGCTCTCCTCCCAATAATGGTAGAGTTAGAGACCGTGAGACGAAACAGACCCAGATTAAGGCAAAAGAAAAGGTTGGCCGCCATCAAAAGGCGGCGAAGAGTGAGTGAAGCGTTTCGTTACTTTTGTGAAACATCAGAAGAAGCAATTAACTCCAGGGCCTGCCAAAAGTTTTCCTTTCCGACGCCGTCGGAAAATTCTGGTAACTAGTTTAATACATGTCATTAACGGGATGGTCAGAATAATTGAGTAATAGGCCCCAGTTAGCCGCCCTTTACTCAGTGGCTCTCCTAAGCCAAATCGGCAAATTGGATCACCTTAAAACTTCCAGCATTGTTCAATCCGTCTGTGTTAATTGTCAATCAGTTGCAGATGTTCCAGAATATTTAATTTCTCTAATTCCCACAGTTGCTGGTTTTGAAGGAAATTTGCCATGTCTGAGAAACCAAAGGGGCTTAGAAGCCGCGTTGGTTAAGGCCGAGCAATTGTTTACGAGCGGAGTGAGGGTTTGTCTTACGAGGCAAAATCAAAAGTTACAATCGATTACTGATTGTTGCGGGGTGGTGTTTACAGTCGGGGATATTGGAATTCTGGAAAATACTCTGGCCATGATAGTCAATTCGCGCGTAAGCAGAAAAATTTGTTCGGACACTCCTTGGGTTGTAAAAACTATTGGGCTTGCCAATTACGCAACTAAGAATAAGTGGACCCTTATTTCGAGTTGCGGATCTATTCCTTATCTTCTGGTAAGTTGGCTGGCAAAGGGGAGATCCGCCGTAATCGTTCTCGATTCGACTCTTCCGTTCATGGGCAGCGGGAGAATTCGAGAGAATTTCACCCAAGAATTTATGAATATTTTCGATATTGAAAGAACCTTGTTTATATCCGCATTTGGAATGGGAGTATTGCCCAATGCCGGCCGGAGAATGATGAAAAGGGACGCAATGGCCGTATCAATTGCTGACGTACTGCTGCCATGCGAGGTCAGGCCTGACGGTAACATGGCAAAGTTGATCATGTCGGCGCGGGCCAAAGGGAAAATCATATTTCATAATGAAAATTCCAAAACCAAATCAAACAGCCGCAAGACGAATGAAGCATCTTTGCCCTGGGCTTCACGAAAAATACGTTGCCACAAATCGGCCGACTTCTTTCCGAAGAGCGCCCATCCAGAAAATCCTTTTGCAGATTATTTCTTTCATTATACCAGGGCATGTTTTGGTCCCTGGCCCGGACAGTCATGGGCCGACTATCTACATGAACTGACTGTCAATGAGGTGGGTTCGCAACATGAAGCTGTGGATGCATTAAGAAGGATCCTAAAAGAAAAAAGAATCAGGGCGAGTGGAAGATGGATCAGGGGAGCCTATCAAGTGGTATCATTTACAGAAAGGCCGCCAGAAGAGTTTGATATCATTTGTAAATGGCGTCGGGGGCTAGTGAGAAAAACATTTGAGCCCTGTGGAATAGCGGTGAAAAGGAGCGTATTGATTGAAAAGGGCTTAAGAAAGGTCACTTACGGATCAGATGAACTCTTCAACAAGATGACCGATGAAATTAAACCCTACTTCCAGAAAGCCTCAAGTCCTTGCGCTGACTGGTCCAGGGAAAAAGAGTGGAGGCTCATAGGGGACCTCAAATTCAATAATCTTAATCAATCAGACTGGTTCGCAATGGTACCAAGCCTCATTGATCTGGATAATCTGGTCAAGACCTTTGAGGCGGAAGAATTTCGTATCCTTGTATTTGGAAACGCTGCAGGTGAAGAAGTCGGGAACCAGTCACAATCGCATACAAACAAGTTTGTAACCATCTCATGAATATTAGCTGGGAAATTATCTGTTACCCTTTGATTTTTCTCGCTGGGTTTTCATTGGGGCGCTTGGTAAATATCGTGTGCCAATATTTTGTGGATAAGATCGGCCCGAACCATCTACAAACTACGCGTTCGAGTTTGATAGGCTCTACTAATTCAACTCTAATGATTCGGTCAAGAAAGGAAAGATTGGAAACCCACAAGTGGGGAGAACTCCTTACAGAACTTGTTTCAGCAGTTGGAGCTGTATTGCTGTTCAACAAATTCGGTTTAGGTCTTAATTTTTTCGCTGTCATCATTTTTTCCGCAAGTCTGCTGGCGGTATTCAGAATCGACATGCAGGCGATGATAATACCCGATGCGATCACATTAAGCGGCACAATAGTCGGCTTTATTTTATCGTCATTGAAATATGACCCATTTATGGACTGGAAATCGTCCTTGGCGGGAATCCTTGTTGGGGTTGGGATGTTATATGTTCCTGCCTACATTTTCCGGCTTTTTAAAGGAACGGATGGACTTGGGGGAGGAGATATCAAGCTAATTGGAATGGTTGGATCGTTTATAGGAGCGCAAGGGGTCTTGTTTACGATACTCTTGGCTTCACTGACCGGTTATCTCTTCGGATTAGCCCGGGCAATTTGCCTCAAGATTCCATCTAACGCTGTCATACCTTTTGGGCCTTTCATCTCCTCTTCTGCGGTTTTTTACGTTTTCTGGGGCAAGACAATTATCAACAATATTTTTGGAATTCTCTATTTTTTTTTCGAATCCTAACAATTTGCTAACAATCATGAATGAATATAAAGAACAAAGGCCCCAAATCTCAATTAACAAATTGAAATGAAACGGAGGATTGAAGTGTTCTCAAGAATTTGCTCGTTAGTTATGTGCGTTACATTAATCATGTGTTCGTTGGCGCTGGCGGTGGAAGTGGATCCTAAACTACCTGCATATCAGAAAGTGAGCGGAGTTTCAGGTGACCTTAAATCTGTCGGCTCAGACACCCTCAACAATCTCATGACCTTCTGGGCTGAAGGTTTCAGGGCGGCCTATCCCGGCGTGAAGATCTCCATCGAGGGCAAGGGCTCGTCAACGGCCCCGCCGGCGTTGATCGAAGGCGCGGCGCAATTTGGCCCGATGTCACGAGAAATCAAATCCAAAGAAGTAACGGATTTTGAAAAGAAGTTTGGTTACAAACCAGCCGTAGCCAGGACGGCGGTAGACGCGCTCGCAGTTTTTGTCAACAAGGATAACCCTATAAAAGGCCTCACTCTGCAGCAACTTGACGGAATATTCTCTAAAACCCGAAAGAGTGGAGGCAAGGACATAAACACCTGGGGAGATCTCGGGCTGACCGGAGAATGGGCCGACAAACCCATTGCGATATATGGACGAAACTCTGCAAGTGGCACCTACGGGTTCTTTAAAGAGGTAGCCCTTTTCAAGGGAGATTACAAAGACTCTGTTAAGGAACAGCCGGGGTCTTCCGCAGTTGTTCAGGCTATTGCCAAAGACAAGTATGCGATAGGTTACTCGGGTGTTGGCTACAAAACCCCGGATGTAAAGACTGTTCCGCTAGCGTCCAAAGATGGGGCCAAAAGCTATGAAGCAAACGCTGAAAACGCTTATTCCGGCGACTATCCTCTAGCAAGGTTCCTGTACATCTATTTCAACAAAAAACCAAATGAAGCCTTGAATCCGGTGATGGCCGAATTCCTTAAATATGTATTCTCAAAAGAAGGTCAGACAATCGTTGTCAAGGACGGTTTTTTTCCGGTTTCCAGCGTGATTGCTAACGAAGATCTTGCAAAAATAGGTCTTAAGTAGGCATCATATTACTTCAAGCATGGTATTCATGAGGGGTGACATCGATAAACTCGAGGTCATTCCTCTATCTGTTTTATCCGGAGTTGCCAAACTACTCCGATCATTAATACGAAACATGACCAAAAGGTGTCAGTATGGGAAACCCTGGCGCGCGTAGCCGGAAGAAAACCAGACGATGGGTTCTGATAGCTGATAAAATAGCGGACAAAACAATTACTATAGGCGGTATTCTGGTTATAGCCGCGGTCATGACTATGACCGTCTATCTGATTTACGTAGTGGTGCCGTTATTTAGAGGGGGGGAGGCGCTTTCAGTCAAACAATATAATGCGCCAATTGACCCTGTGGACATAGTTAATTTGACTCTTGACGAACAAGGGACGCTTGCGGTCGCCGTTTCGAGATCAGGGAAAGTGGACATCTGGCATGCAGGAACCGGTACTCTATTAAAAAGTCTTTACTTTGACTTCGGCGCCAAAAAGCTCACATCCTTAGGCAAGACCATAGACAACAATAGTATTGCCTTTGGTTTTTCCGACGGGACTTTAAGACTGGCGGAGATTGTATTTAGAAATGACATAATTCCCGAAGACACAGCGCCCCAAGGTCTCAGGGAACTTGATGAACAGGACAAAGCAGACGCTGACACAGTCTTCTCAAAGATCCCTGGTAAGGGTTTGAGAAAAGTCGATGTAGAATTGAATCTCCAGCCCGAAATAAGAGTTTCGGAATCCGACCGTCCAATAGTGGCGTTAGGCTATCGTCTCGTTGACTTCGGAGATAGGCCGAAGAGTTATCTCGCAGTGGCCGATTCTTCTGGGGAGGCTCATTTCATTACTACTGAAACCAGGTCCAACATGTTGACGGGGGTTAAGAATACCGAAGTCAACAAAGTCGCGTTGCCGATACCTAGTGAAAAGGTAGAATTCAAGTTTGCCGTTATAAACGACATGGGCGACGAAATCATGTTCGCTGACAAAAAAGGGCGGGTTTTTCGATATGATGTGAGAAACGAGCTGAACCGAAGCTCGCAGAGGTTCTAAACCTGCTTCCTTCTGACCGTGAGCTTACGGTATTCGACACGCTACTTGGAGGAAGATCCATAGTTGTGGGAGACTCCCTGGGCGGTTTGTCCATATATTTTCTACTCAGGAGAGACGACGCCCAATCAACCGATGGCGTCACCATGGTCCGTGCGAGGGAGTTCGCTCCCTTAAATTCAGGGGTCGCTGGATTTAGCGCAAGTCAGAATGGAAAATCCTTTGCTACTCTCGATTCCAATGGGTCCATCTGGTTGATACACGGTATCAGTCAGAAAATACTTTTGAAATTGGGCGGTACCACTATATTTGCAAGGAAGATAGCCCTTTCCCCTCGTCTTGAAAGTCTGTTAGCCATAGGGAGTGACGGCCAGGTTGGTTTTTGGAAACTGTCCATTCCCCATCCTGAAATCTCTTGGCGCACACTATTTGGCAAAGTATGGTACGAAGGTTACCCCAGTCCTTCGTTTACATGGCAGTCTACAGGCGCAACAGACGCCTTCGAACCTAAGCTCTCTCTCGTCCCCCTGATTTTCGGGACAATGAAGGCAACCTTTTATTCACTTCTGTTCGCAGCCCCACTCGCTCTGCTGGCGGCAATATACACATCGGAATTTGTGCCGAAAAACGTCCATGGCAAGATAAAGCCGATAATGGAAATAATGGCTTCCCTTCCGTCCGTTGTACTGGGATTTGTAGCGGCTCTAGTGCTGGCCCCAGTCGTAGAGTCATGGATAGGGGCTGTAATACTGGCCTTTGTTGTGTTGCCAATGAGTTTGGTAGCCTCAGCCTACATATGGCAGTTGATTCCGGTTCAGATCACACTCAAGCTCGAAGGCCTTCCCAAATTGATGTTAATGGGTTTATCCGTGTTCCTTGGGTTAAGCGCCGCTTATTTTTTAGGACCGGAATTTGAGAAACTATTTTTTAATGGGGACCTGAAGACCTGGCTAAACACCAATCAGGGCAGTAGCCGGCCTTTACTGTTTCTGTTGACCCTGCCTGTGGCCGGCGCAGCACTGGTGTACGCGATTTCCAGGACCGTAGGGCCACGTCTCAACGCGCGACTTAGATCATTCAGATATCCTTTCGGGCCGCTTCTAGACATGCTTCGTTGGCTGGCGGTCGTCTTGGCTACAATAGTTATCTCCTATTTGAGTTCTTTCTTGCTGTCCTGGCTGGGATTGGATCCCAGGGGATCAATCTTCGGAACCTATATCCAGCGCAACACCCTGGTAGTAGGATTTGCAATGGGGTTTGCCGTAATACCGATTATTTATACGTTGGCCGAGGATGCTCTGGCAGCGGTTCCAGACCAACTGAGGTCAGCGAGTCTCGGTTGCGGAGCAACCAACTGGCAGACCGCCATGTGGGTTGTCCTGCCTACGGCGATAAGCGGGGTCTTCTCGGCCGTAATGATAGGAATGGGACGAGCCGTCGGAGAGACAATGATTGTGGTTATGGCGACGGGTAACACGCCTGTGCTCGACTTGAACATATTCAGTGGCCTACGAGCCTTGTCGGCTAATATTGCCGTAGAACTCCCGGAGGCTCCAAAAGACGGAACACTGTATCGGACCCTTTTTCTGACTGGTCTTGTCCTTTTTGCAATGACTTTCTTAATCAACACCCTCGCTGAAATTGTTCGGCAACGCTTCCGCAAGAAAGCGCTTAAACTTTAGGACTGCTCCATGGACAAAGATAGCACTCGACCGGACGGAAACCGAAAACGCACCTGCGACTTTAAGGCCAGGGGTGAGCCAGCCTTATGGATACTTGGAGGAACCTTATTTATAGGCCTACTGATGATTTTTGGTTTCCTGTCTCTCATCGCTTATAACGGTTTGTCGACTTTTTATCCCAAACGGATTGAAGTATTGCGAATGACCGACGGATCGAAGATTGCGGGAGAGTTTGTCAGGTCGGAAAATTACAAACCTGAACCGGACCAGATTTCATCTTTGCCTGAATCCGCCAGAAAGGAACTCTCAGATAATAAGGGTTATTTAAGAAGAACGCTTTACAAGACCGGAAATTTTGATCTTTACCACGAAGACTACAAATGGGCGCCGGACTATGAAATAAGCGAGCGATCGCAACCAGAGGACATGATTTATGTAAAGAGAATGGAGTGGGGTCCGTTCATTGGTAAAATAGTGTCCCTTAATCTGGATGGAAAGACTATAGGCATTTCAAATCTCTCCCGGAATGAACTCAGGGAGGCGCATCGGGAAGCTGAAAAACGTCGGCGTAGGATTCAGGAGATAGAGCGTGGTCAACTTTCGGCTGTCAATTATTACATGGACAGGAACCGGCTTTCATTAAGAAAAGTCGAATTGAAGCACGGCAAAGAAAGTCAAGCTTACGTCGATGCCTCGGAGAAATTTAAAGCGGAACAGGAAAAGTTAGAAAAAAGATACAAAGAACTCTCCAATGAAGCTGAGTCCCTGAGACAGGTCGATTCTAAATTTACCATCACCCTGGCGGATATAGCTGGCAAGGAAAAAACCATCAAGATTTCCGATGTCGTTGATTTTTATCCATCGAATCAAATTTCTTTTGGACAAAAAATCAAAATATATCTGGCAGGATGGTCGGAGTTTCTAACTGAGGAACCAAGGGAGGCAAACACTGAAGGGGGAGTGCTTCCAGCCATTTTTGGAACTTTCTGCATGACCATTCTGATGTCTATTTTCGTCGCGCCATTCGGGGTTGTGGCAGCCCTATATTTGCGGGAATACGCGAAGCAGGGGCAGTTGGTATCGGTCATAAGGATATGCGTCAATAACCTTGCGGGAGTTCCATCAATCGTTTATGGGGTCTTTGGCCTCGGATTTTTTGCCTATGTCTTTGGGGTTAGTATCGACGAACTGTTTTTTCCGGAAAGGTTTCCCAATCCGACATTCGGAACCGGTGGCATCCTTTGGGCGTCACTAACGCTTGCCCTTTTGACTGTGCCAGTGGTTATTGTAGCCACAGAAGAAGCTCTGGCCGCTGTTCCGCAATCCATGCGGGAGGGCTCGCTGGCTTGCGGCGCATCCAAATGGCAGACCATAAAACGTATCGTATTGCCGAGGGCAATGCCGGGGGTCATGACGGGACTCATCCTTGCCATGGCGAGAGGGGCTGGTGAGGTAGCTCCGCTAATGCTTGTGGGCGTGGTCAAGATGGCGCCTGAGCTGCCTATTGACTCGTTTTATCCCTACGTCCACCTGGAACGGAGCTTTATGCATCTCGGATTCCACATTTTTGACCTGGCCTTTCAGTCTCGAAATTCTGAAGCGGCTATACCCATGGTCTTTGTGACGACTTTATTATTGATTACACTGGTTTTTGTAATGAACATCGTTTCGATCATTGTCAGAAACCGCTTGAAGAGAAAATTCTTCGCAGGGCATTTTTAGGAGATATTGGATGATATCTAAATCCGAGGCGCATGATGTGACAGTGTATCATGAAAGGAGGGGAGCCCAGGGAAGACTTCTCGAGATCGAGAACTTCAATTTGTGGTACGTAAAGAGTCAGGCTTTATTCAACATCAACATGTCGATAGAACGCGGCCTGGTCACTGCGATGATTGGGCCCTCCGGTTGTGGAAAGTCTACTTTGTTGAGGTCCATCAACCGCATGAATGATTTGATCGATGGCCTTAGCATCAAAGGGAAGATAATTCTCGATGGAGATGATATTTACAGTCCCGGATTAGACATCATAGCACTGAGGAAAACAATGGGAATGGTTTTTCAGAAACCAAACCCCTTCCCAATGTCAATCTCGGAAAATGTGGCTTATCCGATGCGAGTCGATGGCGTAAGAGACAGAACTATTATCGAGGAGTCTGTAGAGCGAGCCCTGAAAAGCTCAGCTTTGTGGGATGAGGTAAAAGACAGGCTGAAAGAAAATGCGCTGGGTCTCTCTGGTGGACAGCAGCAGCGTCTGTGTATAGCCAGGGCGATAGTTGGAGAACCTGAAGTTCTTCTGATGGATGAACCCTGTTCCGCTCTCGATCCCGTCGCAACCGCCAAGATAGAAGACCTGATTGATGAACTTAAGGGCGATTATTCAATTATAATAGTTACTCATAACATGCAGCAGGCTGCCCGGGTTTCCGACAACACGGCGTTTATGTATCTGGGGAAACTCATTGAATACGGGGAGACTACCGATATGTTTACCAGACCTAAAGTCAACAAGACCATGGACTATGTGACGGGTCGTTTTGGTTAAATTCAGGTATTGGTGTCCAGGGTTCTGCAATGCGCCTGAACTTGTGAGCGGCGATTGCGTTTATCAAAATAACTTGTGAACAATTTCAGATTAATGAGTAGTCTGGAGAAGGGGTTAACCTGCTCTCTTGATCTGCTTTTAATCTCCGGGAAAAGAAAATGGTCCGTAGACCTCGAGTAAGACTTCAGCGAAAAATTGAGAAGCTTAAAGGCGATCTTCTCGGGATGGCCGCCACGGTTAAGGAAAGACTGGCAATGTCTATCCAGGCTATTCGGGATCGAGACAGGGAACTGGCGACTGCCGTTATCGATGGCGATTCCGAAGTCAATCACAGTGAATTGGAAATTGAGGAAGGTTGCCTGGCCGTCTTGGCCCTACACCAGCCGGTAGCCCTGGATCTACGGCTAATAACAGGGGTGTTCAAGATTACTAACCAACTTGAACGTATTGGTGATCTAGCCGTGAATATCGCCGAGACAGCAATTCTAATGGCCTCTGAAAAACCTTTGGACGTGCCGTCAGAATATTTCATCATGGCCGAAAAGACCCAGGCCATGCTGAGCAAGGCCTTGGCGGCATTCACAAAAATGGACGAGGAGATGGCTGTAGAGATCCTCTCGGATGACGACGAAGTCGACATGATGAAGCATAAATTGCACAGCAACCTTGAAGAGCGACTTACGCAAGAAATCGAAAGGCGGCGAGTCTTAATTCATCTGTTTCTGGTTTCGCGTCATCTAGAACGGATAGCGGACCATGCCACGAATATAGCGGAGGATGTCATATACATGGTAACTGGTGAGTTGGTCGGCTATGACTACAACGAATAGTTAAGAGCATTACAAGTTACAACTTCGGGCCATGATCTTATGATTTGAGGGAATTTGGAAATGGGATCATCAGCCTGTATCGGATTGGAAACACCGGAGGAAGAAAATGGAGTCTAGATTATCGGGCAAAAATATTCATGGTTTACCTGAAGAAATAGTGTGTGGCGTTGCGGTAAAAGCAATAAACAACAACCGGATCCTAGTGACTCCGAAGCGAATCACAAAATACAGTATCACGGGCAAACCGGAAGAATCATTCACTGGTTGGTTGTCTACAGACGATGACACAGAACACGAAGTGTCGGAACTCATCAAAATGACAGGCGATTATCTGCGTAAAGCTCAGCTTGGACAGAAAGCCCCCAACGGCAATGATGATCCAGTGAGGCGGGGCATTATAAAAATTCTTGAAGAGAGGGGTGTCCCTCACATTTGTGAGCCAGGGACCTGGATGGAGACCAGATTCGGCTCCAAACTCGCAACCCGTCATTAAATCCTGTCGTTAAGCACATGGAAGGATATGGTCGCTCCTGTGACCATACTCCTCCCTGTATAAAAGAAACTTACAAGCCCTACAAACTGAAGAAAGAGTATTACGGTCGGATCCCACAAAGACCTTAGACCTGCTTCCAAATTCGCTACAGGCGAAGGCCCTCCATCGAGCGCAAGAATTATTACCACAACAAATCCGATGTTTACGAGGGACATGAACTGGTAAACCGTGAAGTGGCCTGGGCCGCGGTAATCGCAGCGTAGAGTCTCGGATATGATTCTCCATGACTGGGTGATCACGGCAACTAGTATCAGTGAAACACAATATTCATTCTTCAAGAATAATAACGTTGCGACCAGTCCCGTAGCCACATATAAAAAGGAAGTCATGGCCTGAATGGGAACCACTTTCTGTCCATCCATTCCTTTTTCGTAAGCTATCTTTTTAAGTTTTCCAGTAAAAACAAAAGCGCTGGCGCCAAGGAGACGCTGAATATAAGGATGGCAATCGGATAGGGGTTTGCCGTAGCAGCAGCCAAAACTGATGCACGCTAGACGCCCTATTCCCTCCCCGATTGCGTAAGCGATTGCCATGGACGCAATAAACGGGATTACGGAAATACTACTGGCTCCGCGATTCAGAAAATGGTCGACCGCTGCCAAGATTGGCGGAATTGCCAATATCCCGGCGAACGAGGCCCCAGAAACGGTAAAAGTATGACGTTTCTTCTCCACTAGTACAGCCACAATCTTGGAAGCCGAGAAACCAACAATGAGAGTGAGCGCCGTTACCAGAATGGTAATTCCAACTGGAATCAGAATGGAGGAAGTCAGCGTAATCAGGGTAGAGACTGCCACCACGGTGGCTAATGATACGAAAACTCCATAAAAAGTTATATTGAGCCCTTTCCATCTATGAGATCCCATTTTGGTAACCGGAACAGAAGCCAGGATCTGCCATCCCTCAGTTGGCAGTGCCCTAAAAGCCCAAATAAGTAAAACAAGAAATGCCAGCCCGACACATGCTACTAAGACTTCCGCACTCATAAATCTCTCTCCCAATGGTTTTATTTATCGTCTGCAGGCGAGGGAGGCAAATTTTGACCTGATCTTTGTATGGCGTATCCGATGGTAGATCGGACGGTTACCTCAGTCTCCACCAAAGGCCTCCCGAAGCCCTCAGAGAACCTGCTTGTCACTCCGGATAGCCGCAAATTCTCCACGAGGTCATCGCAAAATTTGATCCTGTCTCGTTGAAACAGCAGAACATCTGTACTACTGCCAGGCCGATAGAGACTCTTTGGGACTCCTTTTTTCAGAAACATGTCAAGCATTACCGGTTCTGGGTTATCATACCGGTATTCACTATAAGCCTGAACGATGTCCCCGATCATTAGAGCTACTACTTCTACCATAGCCACAATCCCAACACCGGTTCCCCCAGGAACGTCTGAGTCAATGATTGTTACTACTCTTCTGTTTTTGGAAAACGGAGTCACGACGTTTACAACCGCAGAAGGATTGCAGGAGTGATAATCTCCTGAAATTTCGTAATAATCCAGCACAATCCCTGACACTGGCGTGTGATTGTAATGATATTTTTCAGGGGTTAGTCTGAATACGGCAAAATCTCCGGCCTGAAAAATCTCAAACCAGCGCTTGTTTTCCTTTCCCAGAAGTTCATCAAAATTAAAGAATTTTTCCTTCAAAAAAATGTTCGATGTCGTGTTCAGAGATCCCACAATAACTTTGGAATCAGCCGGCGAAACTATTTCCGAAGCGTCCTCGGACATTGGGCGGCAATCCCAGTATCTTATCCGGCGTTCAAAAACCTTGCGCAGGGTTGTAAACTCAGAAGGGTTGAGACATTCATGCAAATTAACGCCGAAAGATTCAATTGAACTTCTTGAGGGGAACCCAATTTTTGCGTCAAATTTGATGAAAGCCAGTAGATCATTCGAAATTCTGGCGCTTGTTATGACTCGGAAAAACCTGGGGGCATTTTCTCTGGCGGTGGAATACAAGAACCGTATCGCTTTATCCCCTAACAGTTTTTCTGTTTTGACTGTCCCTGTTTCGCGCTCTACAAACTGGTGGCGCATAACTGTCATAAGTAACGTTACTCCCTAGAATCCTGGACGATTTTTCGCAATCACGGTAAACGGTTATTATCAATAGATTTATCAGTTTTATCAAAACGTTTGTTGAAGCATTATCGCTGAGAACATCACGTCGTGCGCTTTCAAAAAAATCCTTCAGTGATTTTTCTTTAAGGGTATAGGATAGGGCTTCTCTGATAGATTCGAGGAGTGAAAACCTGTCGGACTCCAAATCCTCAATATCCTCACCAAGAAAATTCAAGCTTTCTACAAGGTGCTTTGTTTTGAGTTCAGTGCGATAATATCTTTCAGCGGCGTTGTTAAACTCCTGGGCATCCTGTTTCAACGGCGACTTTCCTCCAAGGATGTCGAGTATGGAACGTGTCAGTCTTCCTGAAACGGAGAAATTTTGAGGATCTTTTAGTCTGGCCTGCAAATCACACATGGCGCTCTGAAGACCGAACATTTCCATAAGATCCTGAGCTTCATCAAGAATGAATCTTGTGAGCCCAAGGAGATATTCTGAATTGTAAACTCGGATGTACCCATGGTACCTTCGGCTTTGACGCAAACCTTGAGTACGCTGCAGTATCTTTTTCAAAAAAATGTTGGGTGTCCCAATCCTGACATAAAAGGTTGGTATGCCGATTGCGGAACCAAAGAACACCTGTCTGCGTTCACTTTCCACAAAGGGGTCGTCAGGAATATGGCTGTGGTTTACATCTCCCCTGAGTATGAGCTTGAATGCCATAGCGGTTACCAAAATTTGCATGTCAACTGCCCCAGCCATGTCATTTTTCATGTCCCCGAAAAGGCTGTAGTATCGACCTTCAAATCCCGAAAATCCCATCTTGGAAAATTCTCGCAAGCGATACAAAAGATATGGGGCCATGTTCTCATCAAATACACCAAGGTCGGTCAGATCCTTTTTAAGGCGATCCAAGTTCCCCTGCGTACCGTCGAGCGCCGGGCTAGAGCTGGTGCTCATCACGGAGATCAAATAGTCTATAAGGCGAAAGTCAGGAACCAGGTCACCTTTAAGCCTAAAAACAATGGTCAACAACCGGTCTACAATGGGAACTCCGAAAGGAGTGCAAGGCTGCCCGAATATTTTTAAGCCCGCCTTTTTCTTCCAACGTCTCCAGATCATTCGCAGGTGTGTATAGTCAAGCTCATGAGGTAAAAAACTGAGCGCCCGCTCGGGGTGAAAATCTGAAAATCCCATCCTGTAAGGAGCCCCGCTGTATGTTCCAACAAATAGAGGCAAAAAGTGTTCAACGATTTTAATGACCAGATCTCCAAGGAATTTTTCATGCGCGGAGGTAAACTGAGGTGACTTTGCCGCAAGATGATTCGTCAAACTGGCGCTGCCGAGACTGACGTGAACACCGTTATTGGCGAGACTGATGTTAGAAACATTAGGTAGGACCACAAGGTTTCTTGTGATTATTCCGGCCTCCCTGAGTTTGGCCACCGCGTTCAACTGACTTCGACTCAAGACCTGATGGCATAGGCACATATAATCATGCTTTTTCTGACCGGCTTCCCAACCGTTCAAACATGGACTCATAAAGAGTTCCCTGTAAAACGAGTCAGAGATGCAATCATTTAATTTCTTTTGTCTAATAGGGGGATGGGGCGAAAAATATAACAAGGCCTTTTGTCCGGAAGTTTCAAGCAAGAATTTTCGGTTGGCGTACATGACAAGAAGTTGGGTGAAGAGATATCGCTTGGATGTTTCCTTTGCCAGAGATCTACCCAAACCGGATTCGGATCGAATCGGAACCACGTGGAAAGAAAAAGTCTCAGGTGAGGTGTTGTCATTGAGAAGATGATCCATTAACCGGGTTCCGGTAATGCGAATCATTTCCGGAATCTTCTTTTGTGAACTGATCGCATCGGCCAAGGCCAGCTTCATGACGTAGCTTATCGGCACGCGTACGAATTCCTGGCCATTCTCTGAATATACGAACTTGTGAGCGTCGGATCTCAAAGAGCCGAGAACCTTCTTCTTGTCCTGAAGGAGGTCGTGAGCAAAAACCTTCCTGGCGTGAATAGTCATCTGACTTACTGGAAACCGCACCCAACTATTTTCCCATATTGAGTCGGGGTTATCCGACAGATATTCTTCCAGGTCGGTTATGGCGCGTTCGGATGTGTCTCCTGATGCGGCCCGACGAATTATATTGGCAAAATAGTTTGACTCTTTGATGCGAATCGGCAGGTCCACACAGTCCCTGTCGCCCATTACCGCCGCCTGAAGCTCTGTTTCCGACCCTGCGGTAACGTCGTTAAGACCGAAAGGCAAAGATTCCGGTTTGACTCCATTACTGGTTAGGTCGACGCCCAGAAAATCACGAATCTGTTCTATGGATGGGGTTGGACCGGCCGAAACCGGCGAGATCTTACTGTTTTTAACTCCAAATATCATGGAGAACAAATTCCTCTGTACCCGAGATAAACTGAACGCCGCCATTAAGCTCTCGGTATGTTAGCCATTCATTAAGATTCCGATAGTTTTTTGCTAAGTCCATGTGACCGCGTATTACACATGAACCATAACGATAGCCTAACATTCCAGAATTACTGTTTTTTAACATATTCGCCTCATCCCATGGTCGAGCGGAAAGTTTAGCCTTACATCCGACCCAACCAAATACTAACAAGTCGGTAACAATTCTCTAACCTTGGACCTCTATTAAATCGAACAAGGGGCTTGACGATAGGCAAGAATGATGGATCAGACCTGACCGAGGTCTCTGTTCCAGATGAGAAACGCCGTCAAGCAAATAGACGCGGGAGGTAGAACGCATATGGGAGAATTTAGTCTGAGTTCACCGGTTCTTCGTGACATTTTTCATCACGCAAAACCAATGGGGCATCACCAGGAAGCCAGTAGTCTAAATCTAGGGTTTGGGTTCATATATTACGGAGTGGTAAGGGCTTTAAGACCTAAACACACCCTGGTAATAGGCTCCGGATACGGGTTCAGCGTAGTTTGTCTTGCGTTAGGCATAAGAGATAACGGTTTTGGGTCCTTGACTTTCGTTGATCCCTCTTACTCACTGTTAAAAGACGGTCCTTTCAAGACTGTTGGCGGTAGAGGATCCTGGAATGACACGGAATCGGTAGAAACACATTTTCAAAGGTTTGATGTCGGCCACATTGTTACTCATTACAGGCAGACCAGTGAAGATTTCTTCGCAGGTTACAGTAATACAAAACTGCCTGGAATAGACGTGGCGTTCATAGACGGGGCCCATGATTTCAAACATGTGAGGCATGATTTTCTAGAGGTTTTAAAGAGGTCAAAAACCAACACCTACATATTCCTGCACGATTCAAACATCTACATCAGGGAAATGCTTCGTCACGCGGGAGTCAAAAGATGGCTCAAGATCCTGCACAAGAATGAAAAGGCTTTTCAACTCATAGATTTTCCATTTTCATCAGGGGTGGCGCTGGTTCGAGTTTTGGAGCCAATGGCGTGGCAAGAGCTACAACAGTGATTTTATGTGGAGTGTTGGCAATTCTCGTCGTAGCCGGCGCTTTCATTTTCTGGCGATATGTGTGGTTTTTCAGGAATCCGGCAAGGATAATACCAGCGGGTGAAAACATAGTAAGCCCTGCTGACGGAACAGTCGTTTACGTCAAAAAAATTCAACCAGGCGCCGATGTTTTTGTAATTAAACAGGGCGTTTCAGCCAAAGTATCCGACATTGTGAAAGAGGAATTGGCTGAACCAAAGTTGTTAATCGGAATCTTCATGAGTCCTTTTGATGTCCACTACAACCGCTCGCCGATTGATGGTTCGGTTGAGTTTGTACGACACTACCCGGCAAAAACAAAAAACCTGGACATGAGATCGATGCATTTTAGAACCCTGATTGGACTCCCTCCATATTATTGGAATAGTCGGCATATCATTGAGAACGAAAGATCAGTCACCAGGATAATAGGGAAATTCAAAGAAGAAGTGGTTTCCCTTTACGTAGTCCAGATCGCGGGAGGCCACGTCAGTGGGATTGATTCTTATATTTCGGAAAACGGGAAGGTCAACAAAGGCGATATTTTTGGCATGATTCGAATTGGGTCTCAGGTTGATCTGATTCTACCGGACTTACCCGGCATGAAGATAAAAGTGGCTGAAGGGGAGACAGTAAAAGCCGGAGAATCAATATTGGTGGAATGAATAAATTTTGACGTTAACCTCAATCAATAAAGAGAGGTCAAAAAATGAAGGTCGACTTACACGTTCATTCGAAGTATTCAAAACGCCCATCTGAATGGATACTCCAAAAAGTAGGCGCCCCGGAAAGCTTCACAGAACCATTGTATCATATACGAGCAGGCCAGAAAAAAAGGCATGTCTCTCGTTACGATAACCGACCACAACACAATTGAAGGGTGCCAGGAAATTGAGGGACTGGTCGGAACGTTCACCAGCGAGGAGGTCACCACATATTTTCCTGAAGACGGTTGCAAATTGCATGTACTCGTATACAACATAACCGCAAAGCACGAGGAGACTATTCAACGTCTCAGGGAAAACGTCTACCAGTTGGTAGCTTATCTAAATCAAAAACATATTTTTCACGCGTGGGCCCATCCACTGTTTGCCGTCAATTCAAGACTAACGGTTGAAAACTTTGAAAAAGGGCTACTCCTTTTTAAAAACCTAGAATTGAATGGCGCCAGAAGTGAAGAACAAAACCAGTGTCTCAGTTTCATAGCCTCAGTGCTAAATTCGGAAACTATCGGACAACTGTCCGTCAAACATAACATTATTCCTTTGGACGAAGCCCCCTGGCGAAAAAATCTCATCGGCGGTTCAGACGATCACGGTTCACTCACACTGGCCCGTTGCCACACAGAGGTTGAAACCGCGTCAGATCTCGCATCGTTTTTCAACGGAATAGGCCAGGGTTTGAGCCGCGTTCACGGCCCCAAGTCCACTCCGACTTCTCTGGCTCACACGATTTACAGTATCGCCTATCAATTTTATGGCCAGAAATTTGACCTGGATAAATATGTCCACAATGACATCATTTTCTGCCTACTGGACAGATTCCTTTATCCGTCGAGGAATCAGCAACCACGCTTTCTGGCAAGAATAGGCCATCTCTGGAATCATAGACACAAAAATGGCAAGCCGGAAAACGGCGCTAACAATGTTGTGGATATTCTGAAGAGCGAAGCGGACCAGTTGTTGTGGGAAGATCCGAAGCTTTCAGAGATGCTGAAGAAAGGTTGTTTAAATATCGACGACATTGACAAGGATTGGTTCGATTTTGTGAACACGCTTTCCAATAAGGTGCTCTGTCATTTTGCGGACCACATTATGAACAGTCTCTCAGGGGCCCACGTGTTAAACCTTTTCGATTCACTCGGCTCTGCGGGAGCTCTTTACTGTATGTTGGCGCCCTATTTTGTCTCGTACTCGATATTCTCCAAAGACAGGCAGTTCAGCCACCAGGTACATGCGAAATGGGCGGACTATGGAGACGATTCACCGATATTTGAGACAGGTGTCGCCCATTTTACTGATACATTTTACGAAGTGAACGGCGTTGGCGCTACTCTGAGGAAACAGATTGAAGAAGCGCAAAGGGCCAATAAAAAATATACGGTGATTACATGTGATGAAACCAATAACGGCGATGGACTCAGTATACACAACTTTAAACCCATAAAGGTTTATCCTTTGCCGGAGTATCCTGAGCAGAAACTATTTTACCCGCCGTTTCTGGAAATGTTGAATTTTTGTTACAAGGAAAAATTCACTCACATTCATTCAGCCACTCCGGGCCCCATAGGTTTGGCCGCTCTTGGTATTTCCCGCATCCTCAACCTTCCAGTGATCGGCACCTATCACACAGCGTTACCTCAGTATGCGCAATACCTGACCAACGATTCCGGCGTGGCGGAACTCATGTGGAAATATGTGATCTGGTATTATGATCAAATGGACCTGGTTCTTGTGCCTTCCAGAAGCACAGGGCAAGAACTTGTGTCGAGAGGTCTCAACTCTAACAAGGTCAGGATAATGCCCAGGGGAGTTGATACGGAAATATTCCACCCATCAAAAAGAAACGGCTGCCTTGATATGTATTGCAAGCCTCGAGATGAGTTCAAGTTGCTGTATGTTGGCCGGGTGTCAAAGGAAAAAAACCTCGAAATCCTGGTTGGGGCTTTTAAAAAAGTAATCAGATTTCGGGATGATGTGAGACTGTTTGTCGTAGGCGATGGACCTTACAGAAATGAAATGGCCGAGGCGCTCAAGGATTTGCCGGCTGTTTTTACAGGCTATGTCCAGGGCGAGGAGCTTTCCGGCATGTTTGCGTCAGCCGACCTTTTCGTATTTCCCAGCACAACCGATACCTTTGGTAATGTAATACTGGAAGCTCAGGCTTCTGGCGTTCCGGTGCTCGTAACTGATCAGGGTGGACCGAAGGAAAACATGACTCCGGGAGAAACAGGAATCGTGGTTCACGGAGATGACGAGGATGCGTTTTTAAAAGGCATACTGAAAATGCTGAATGATAGAGAGGCGCTAAGGACAATGGGCGCTGCGGCGAGACTGTACGCTGAAAAGCGATCTTTCAAGGGAATCTTTCAAGAATCCTGGGAATTTTACAAACAAGCGGAGAACAATTCAGCAAACTCTTTTAGTAACGATAAGAATTTTCAACACGGAAAATTAGCGGCTACAGCGTTTGGGGCTTTGCGTTGGCTGTGATGTCTACCACAAGGCTTGGGATAAAATCCGCCCTGTTTTCGCCACATCGAGTTTGAACAGGCGTCTTGAAAAAATAGCGCCATGACGGAGGCTTTGTATAGGAGCCAGGCAGCCCCCTACAGTCTTGATTAATATCATTTTGCGAATGGATAAGTAACATTGGGGCACGACGGTGGACCTGAACGAAGATCTGACGGCGTCGCGTCGCTGATAGTGAAGGGCCACCGTCGTGCCGGTGTTGGCAAAGTTACCTGTTCAAACGCATTTGGCATAAGTCAACGTCATGCCGCCATGTCAATATCCCTCAGCAACCGGAGTCGTTTTGGCTTTAGTCTTGACGCCTGTTTACAAGACTTGACAGTGAACAACCCTTCTGTGGCGAGCGAATCCGCCATTCCATTTTCCTTTCTGGGGATCCATTTTAGTCTCCAACCAGGATGGTCATTGAAGTATCGTCTTGCGCTCATTATGATTTGACGAAAACGGTTCTTTTCACGTGTGTTTATTTGACCATTAACTTGGCAGACAACGGTGCGGCTATCACCGTGAATGTCAGCCTGATCAATCTTCAACGAAATCAATCGTTGGATTAAGGCCGTTAGCGCTAGATATTCGGCTTTAAGCGCGTCCCCCCTGCCTCCATATTCAGCGACCTGGCAAACAGAAAACCCATCAGGGTCCCTAACCACATAACCAATTCCACAATCGTTGAGAAAGCAAGATCCGTCGAAATATGCTTTGTAACTCATGCGTTAACCCCTCCATTTTAGACAATTCAGGCTTCTTTAATCGCTGGTGATTGGCTTGTCATTAATGACTTTTCTAACTCGGAGGGGCACGCGGATCAAGTTAGAAAATGGTTAGACTTAACTTTATTCAATACCGTGAAGGGTTAAAGACAATTACTCTATTGGTATCCTGGTTAGCTCTTGTTTTTTTTTGAGTTCTTCCGCGTCCGACTCGGCTGAACTGCAAAAAATGGAAGAAAATCCCTTGTGAAATTCCCCCAAACCTTTTTGGAAATGAATTGCGCTAGTGACCAGATCAGATGATTTAGTCGACATGCTTTTTAGCAGTAAGGTGATCCCGCCCACGGTTAGAGCGGCGACTCCCGCAGTTTTTAATAAAGCCCAGAACAAATTCATTGTCTTTTCCTCTTTGAAGTTTATTTGGCAAACTTGATTGAAAGCACGTTGTTTTCCAACTTCGCCTGGGTTGGCTTACGATTCAGGAGTGCCCGGGGCAGGAAGACATGTCGTTTGAAAGACCCTATACGAACGACAAGATCTTCTTTTTCTTTAAAAAGGTCAATGTAGTCTTTTTTGACAAATGGAAGCTTCATGTTCATAACGTAAAAATTGCTGTCTTCAACTATTTCGTAAAGAGTTTCCTGGTGGAGAATTTCTGAAGGATCTCCATCGCCATATATGAGCCGTCCCATTTCAGCCAGTTTATCAAGGCCGACAACTTCTTCTTTGAGTATGTTTATGGTCCGAATCGGGATCGGACTAAATATTTCCTGAATCTGATCCAGGCTCTTTTTTTGCGACATGAGCCAGTCTTTGAAGTATCCATCTTCCAGAGACACCGGGAATAATCGATTGACGATAATAGTATCAACGACCAATCCATAGAGGCAGAAGTACATAAAAGCTCTCTGAGTCTCTCTGACTACCATCTTTTCGGCATTAGTAACCAGCCTGACGGAAGTGATCTCCCGATTCAAAAGAATCTTGTCCACCCCTTCCAGTTTTAGGAACAAATCGTGGAGACTTCCAAAATAGGCGTCTTCAGGGATTGGAGCGTCCACCAGTTTCTTGGCTATAGGCCTTACCACTTTGAAAAGGTTACGCTGCCACTTGAAAATTTTGTTGATGTACCACTCCAAAGTTGAGGGCATCCCTATGAAACGAAGAGATTCCCCTGTAGGGGGGCAATCGACTATAATCACATCATAGGTTCTTTGTATGAAATATTGATTGATGTACAGGAGGCTAATCACATCTTCCATTCCAGGGATTATAGCCAACTCCGACGCCAAAACTTCCGTCATGCCGCTTGAGCCCAATAAGGCCGCAAGATAATTGGAAACTTCTTTCCAGTGGCGATCAAGCTCCTCTTGAATATCCACCTCCTGCATCCAGAGGTGTTCACATATTTTGAGAGGTTCTCCCCGATTGTGATCATGCAGATCCGAGTCCAATTGAAACGCGTCTGAGAGACTGTGCGCTATATCAATTGAGATTAATACCGTGTCAAGTCCACACGAGGAGCACATAAGCGCAGTGGAGGCCGCCACTGTGGTTTTACCCACTCCACCCTTTCCAGAGAAAATTATGATTCGCGGATCCTTGGTTTTCACTCCAGCTCCATTAATCGGCCAGTAATTCCTCTATCTTATCGGTTTCTTCCCACGGGACATAAAAATCATCTCGTCCAAAATGCCCAAATACGGCTAACTTCCTGAAGAAGCCGTTTTTTGAGACGGATGGCAGTTGCCTGAGGTTGAACTTCCTAATGATGCCACCCAGCCGAAAGTCAAAGCATCTCTCCACCTTCTCAGCCAGCAATGAATCATCCATTACGCCTGTTCCCCGAGTTTCAACCTGAATACTGACGGGGCGTGTCAACCCGATTGCGTAACTCAACTGTACTTCACATTCTTCAGCCAAGCCTGCCGCGACAACATTTTTTGCGGCGTACCTGGCCGCATAGGCGCCGACCCTGTCGATCCTTAAAGGGTCTTTACCACTCAAAGCGGCTCCGCCGTTTCTGGAGTAACCGCCGTAAGTGTCAAGAGCGTTTTTTCTTCCGGTTAGACCGGAATGGGCAGAAGGCCCGCCTAATCTTAGGAAGCTGTAAGGGTTTATAAAAAGTCTGGTGTCATCGTCAGGTTTTATAGATTCGTCCTTGAAGACCTCTTCTACCACATGACTCAAAATGTCGTCTTGAAGAACGGCAGGTGTTGGCCAAAATCGATCTAGTTGTGTCGCGCTGATTGTGAGACTGTGGATACGGGTTGGTTTTCCGTCAATATAATGGACTCCAACCTGCGTGGAGCCGTCAGGGGCCAAATAGGGCAATATCGAGTCTCTTCTGACTGAAGAGAGACGTCTGGCAAGTTTGTGAGCCAACATAATTGGTAAAGGCATTAGTTCAGGTGATTGTCTGCAAGCGAAGCCAAACAGAGTGACTTGATCAGTCGCTGGGAATTTATCAATCTCAGCGTCCGTCAAATTAGACTCTTCAAAAATAAAATTCTGATCAGGGGCAATTTCCTTTAAACTTGTAAGTATGCTGCAAGTCTTAAAATTGAACTCTTGATCCATATAACCGATCTTTCGAATTACCTTACGGGCGGCATTTGGAAAATCCACCTTAGCCCGCGAAGAAAATCTGGCCGCAATAAAAACAATAGACGATGAAACAGCGCACTCCGCTATTATTCGTGAGGCAGGGTCAGACTCATAAAACCTGTCGATCAATGCGTCGCTGATTTGATCACAAAGTTTGTCCGGGTGTCCTTCAGTTACTGACTCGGAAGTGTGAACGAATTCTTTCTTCATTTGCCATTACCCCGTGGCATCGTCTTCCTGGCTTCGTTTATGAGCAGAGGCGCCAAAGATGTCGTTCCAATGACGATCATGTCACTTATCGTTACGGGAGTAAGTCCGAGGAGTCCCCTTAGTCCGGGAACGATTAGTGTAAGGACCTGAAGCCCCAAGGAGCCAAAAACAGCCAAACTCAAATATGGGTTTGACGGTCGCTCTGTAGTGCGAAACACACTCTTGTCCTTTGATCTGCAGGAAAGCGAATGCAAAATCTCAGCGATGGTGATTGTTTGAAATGCAAACACGCCGGCCGTGGGGCCGATCCCATACCTAGCAGTTCCGTAAGCATAAGAGGCCATTGTGGCGACACTCATGATAGTCGCTTCAATGGCTATTTCTCTGAAGTCGTCGTTGGTAACGATGGGCTCCTCAGGATGGCGGGGCGGTGTAGATAAGATGTCGGGCTCGGGTGGTTCCATCGCCAACGCAAGCGCCGGGAACACGTCCGATATTAAGTTTATCCATAGAAGCTGAATGGGATTAAGAGGATGGCCAATACCCGCAACGCTGGAAAAAAGCATAACCATTATTTCACTGAAATTAGTTGATAGATAGATAATGGAGCGACTTTCTTATGTTGTTGTACGAAGTCCTCCCATCGCGCAACGCAACTATGAGTATTTCCAGATCGTCATGCTCCAGAATTATGTCGGCGACTTCACGGGCAACATCCGTTCCTGAAGCCCCCATCGCAATACCAATGTCAGCGGCTCTAAGGGCAGGCCCGTCATTGATGCCGTCCCCGGCCATAGCCACAATCTTACCTGTGCTCTGAATCGCCTGGACAATTTGAAGTTTGTCGGATGGGCTGACCCTCGAAAATACCCTTGCTTTTCCACACAGCGCCTTCAAGACTTCGGGGTCTGTTTGCGCAAAATGAAGAGCGTCAACCGTCTCCAGTGGTTCCTCTCCACTCAGGCCTAACTCAGATCCAATAGCAAATGCTGTCGGCCCCTGATCTCCAGTGATCATGACGGTTTCGAGCCCAGCTTGGTGAAATTGACGAACAGAATCTTTCACGCCTTCGCGAACGGGATCCTCCATGCCGGCTAATCCAAGCCAGGTCCAACCGTGACCATTCGTGCGGCCATTTCCGTTTGAATTCCCATTTTCCGTGTTGGCAAACGCTAAACCAATTACTCTAAGAGCCAATCCGGCCATTTTCTCATTGGCTGACTCAATTTCCTCACGGTCTTCTTCGGTCAACTCATGTATCGCACTATCTCTGACATAATATCTGCAATTTGACAGAACTTCGAACGGGCTTCCCTTGATAGCCATTAAATCGAGGGGATTTGAAGTTTCGTGAAGCGTTCTCATGAAATGCTGGTTTTCTGATCTGTAGTTTTTTTCCAGCATCGGGTGAAGACTTCGCACTGAACGGACATCGACGCCAACTGAAATTGCCAAACTGACGAGAGCGTTTTCAGTGGGAGAACCATGGAGTTCAAAATTTCCGTTGTCTGAGTCCACTTTTGTTTCACTACACAGCACACCGACATGCAAAAGCCTGAGTAATTCGTCACACTGATAGGGGTTTACGGAGGTTGAATCAAACCAGATTTCCCCATCTTTGAAGGTCATGGGCTTCATCCCAACGAATAACTGGGTTACCATCATATGATTTAGAGTGACAGTGCCCGTCTTGTCAAAACATATTGTTTGTATCGACCCAATAGTGCAGACGGAATCAAGATCCCTGATCAACACCCCATGTTTCTTCATATTCTTTACGCCGAGAGCCAGGGTCGATGTGGCGACCGTCGGAAGTCCCTCCGGTAGAGCGGCCACGGCCAGGGAAACGGCTATCTTGAGCATTTGGAGCAGGCCAGAGCCCCTGGCGAGTCCGATAAAAAATATCAAAACGCAAACCACCCCTGATATTGCAGTCAACTGATTACCTACGTCAGTGAGCTGTCTTTCTATAGGGGAGATAGGAGGTTCGGATTCTGCCAGAAGAATTTGGATTTTGCCGATTTCAGTCGCTGTTCCAACCGCCACGACTATCGCTGTTCCCTGACCGCCGGTAATACGAGTACCGGCAAACACCATGTTCCGTCTTTCCGCTATTGGAATGACTGAGGCCGCTATTGGGCTTGAGAGCTTTCCGGAGGGAAGACTCTCTCCCGTGAGTAGAGACTCGTCAGCGCTAAGATTAACCACGTCAATGAGTCTGGCGTCCGCTGTTACAAATGAGCCAGGCTGAAGAATGAGGATGTCGCCGCAAACAACTTCTTCAACAGAAATAATCTTTTTAACCCCTTCCCTGAGTATTTCAGCGGTGGGGCGAACAAGATTTTTCAGGGAATTTATAGTTCTTTGCGCCTCATTCTCGGTAACAAAGCCAATGACCCCGTTAATCAGTATTACGGAAGATATGATGACAGCGTCCAGCAATCCGCCGGTAATAGCTGAAAGGCCTGCGCCAATTGCCAGCAGGCCGACCGGAAGCGACATAAACTGATCAATAAAAATGTCAAGTTTTGAACGGGAAGCGGGTTCAGGGATGATGTTAGGACCATACTTGGCTAAGCTGGCCTCGAAGGATACGTTATTGTGACCTGTTTCAGGATTCACACCGAACAACGAAACCAAGTCAGGGACGCTTATTCCCCACCAGGCTCTGCCTGGGACGCTGGTCGGGATGGTATCACAGGCGGCTCTGTCTTTCTTCTTGCGGAACTTAACCACATTGGAGGGCTTAGGAACAGGCTCTTCAAACAAGTTTACCTGCGTTGAGCGCTCTTTACGGTGTTCCGAAAGGTATTTAAAGAGAATTTTCTCTACGGTGATTAAGATAAGACGCGTGGTTGCAGGCGGGATCAAAAAAAACTAGAGCGTTCCCCGTAAGGACATTGGCGGAAACTTTACGAACGAACGTTTCTCGGGCGAGCCCGGTCTCTATGGATTGTTTGAGTCCCGGAGAGCGGTACAACCCCCCAACCTTGAGCCTGACACGACCGGAGACGGCGTTATGAATAATTGTTATCAATAGTACCGCTCGTGCTGGTAGATAAGACACACCTGCTTTGGATTAAACAACAGTAATGTTAGGAAATGGTTAGAATTGTGTTAGGAATTTGTTAGGAGTGAGAAATGAAATAATTACGCGAACATGTTCTTATAAGAGATCCGTTTCAATTTCTTCCATGCTGCTCAACCCGGACCGCGAAAAAACGCCTAAAGCGTACCAGAAAGCCGTATACCACGGCGGCCCTGTAAAGTTACCGCGAGCGAACTGGTAAAGGCCGTGTCCGACGAGCCCAAGAAAAATAACACTGGGTATATCCAGTTCACCACCTGAAAATTTTAGAAGGCTTTTATCGGCCTCTTTGAACGTGTTTCTTACAGTACCCAGCAAAGTTTCTTTACGAATTTTACTGGACTGGAGATCGAAAAGTCCCGTTTTCCGACCTTTTTCGGCTATGGTTTTTAAGCTGTAACGTCCGAGAAAAAGGGCTGAGGCTGTATACGGGTTGACCTCAACCCTCTGTTCAAGATTGTCCTGCCCAGAAAAAGCCCTCTCCAATTCAGAGAAAAAATCCACTTGTCCGCGTTTCGAAGGAATTTTGACCCGAATTCTTCGGTTAATCCTGTGACTTATATAAGCCTCGGGAATTATGTTTTTGACTTTACGCTTCGACAAGTGAGGATTCCTTGGCTTCGCTGAGATCAGCTTCAACCTCGGCCTTGACCTCTTCTACAATATCCTCGGCCATCTCGTAAATTTCCGCTACTGTCTCCCTACCTTGTTCAAAAATCATGTAACCGGCTTTGATCACGGCCTTGAGCAAAGGCCTTGCCGCCCCAGCTATCGCGGGAATAACCACCGGAGCTACCAGCAGCCCAGCGCCGACCGCTATGCCAGTCCATAGACTCCCTTTCGGAATCATGTCTGTGATCGCCATTGACTTTCTCCTTTCTTTTTAAACAAACTGCCACAAAACCATATTAAATAATATTCTATTAGTACGGAAAAATAAAGTTAATTCTTTGTGGCCAGTAACCGCTAGCTGAACTTGCCTTGTACATAATCAATGGTGTGTTTTTCTTTTGGGTTTTCAAAGATTTGAGCGGTGTCTCCATACTCCACCATGTAGCCTGTACGTCCCCCCTTTGTGGTGTCAACGTACAGAAAACCCGTCTTGTCCGCTACACGTTGAGCCTGCGAAAGATTGTGGGTAACTATCGCTATCGTAAAGTTTTTCTTCAGATCGAGCATCAGTTCTTCGATTCTTCGCGTAGCTATGGGATCCAGAGCGGAACAGGGCTCATCCATCAGCAGGACCTTAGGTTTAGTGGCGATGGCCCGTGCTATGCAAAGGCGCTGTTGCTGTCCTCCAGAAAGCGAAAGACCACTGGAATGCAGCTTGTCTTTCACTTCGTCCCAAAGCGCCGCATCACGTAATGCCGATTCGATTCTTTCGTCCCTGTCACCCTTGTAACCATTGAGTCTGAGACCAAACGCGACATTTTTGGCAATACTCATCGCAAACGGATTGGGCTGCTGGAAGACCATGCCGATGTACCTACGGACGGCCACGGGGTCGATACTGGGGTGATAGATGTCCGCCCCCTGGAAATGGACATGTCCCTGGAATCTAAACCCTCTGACCAGATCATTCATTCTGTTTAAACATCTCAGGACCGTACTTTTTCCACAACCGGACGGACCGATGAAAGCGGTAATCTTGTTTTTCTCTATGGGAATATTGGTGTCACGTACAGCCTTAAAAGAGCCATAATACAATTCATTAATTTTGCAATCTATGACTACTCCATTACATTACCGCTCCCATTGCCGTTGCCTGATTTGGGACGTGAGGCGTCTTTGTCTAGGGCTTGAGCCATTTTAAACTCCTTGTGTAACAATAAATCATGGTCCATCCCTCTGGGGCATGGACTTAATGGATTAAAGCCGACGTAGCGTAAACGGTATAATTTCAATTTCGCACGCGGCTTACTCGTCGAACGCCTGCGCGGCCTCAAATGGGCGGCCTAGTTATTTGTCTTGGAGGAAAGGGCCTGGCCTATCAGGTTGACTGTCAGAACCACCAGTACCAGCACCAAAGCCGCTACCCACGCCAATTCAATCTGATTTTGAAACGGCATGGACGAGAAATTGTAGATCAGCACGGCAAGCGACGCCGTAGGCTGCATGAGATCCATCTGGCCGCCTGAAAAGAGCCAGTAATTACTGAACAGAGCGGTGAACAGCAGAGGCGCTGTTTCCCCCGCCGCACGGGCGACCGCAAGCATAACCCCCGTGAGGATCCCGGGAAACGCTGTGGGAAGCAAAACCATCCAGACGGTCTGCATCTGGGTTGCTCCCATGCCCAGGGCCGCCTCCCTGATTTTCGAGGGAACCATGCGTATGGCTTCCTCCGCGGTCAACATGACAGTCGGCAGCATTAGTATGGAAAGGGCTACCCCACCCGCCACTGCCGAGAATCCGCCGGTTACAAGGACAACCGCTCCATAGGCGAACACGCCGGCCAAGATCGAAGGAAAGCCCGTAAGTACTTTTGCGCACATGCGGACAACAGACGCCAACTTGCTTTCGGGACTGACTTCGGCGAGAAATATAGCGCCAAATATCCCGAAAGGCACACTGAGCGCAGCGGCAATGCCAACCATCAGTAATGTGCCGACGATTGCGTTGCCAAAGCCTCCCCCCTCTTCAAATCCCGCGGGCGGTAACTGGGTAAACACACTCAGGCTGAAACTGGCGGCGCCCCTTACCAGAAGCATTATGACAACGGAAAACAGTGGGAACAACGCAACAATGGTAAGACCGGCCGTGAAAAAACTCAAAAAAGAGTTTAACGCTGTCCGGGGGCGGCGAAGCGATTTTGCCAGTTGGCTCAGGTCAATCGTCGAAGGAGGCTCTGTCGTAAGGCCTCCCGGACTTAAAGGACCGGTGGATGTATCCATCAATGAACTCCCTGTTTGGACATGGAGGCCCGATCAAGAATAACTGAGCCAATCAGGTTGACTACCAGTGTGATGCCAAGCAGTACCAGCGCTGCGAACATCAGGATGCGCACATCATTAGGGCCGGCTTCGGCAAAGTTGTTGGCAAGCAGGGCCGCCAGAGTGTTGGCCGGGGAAAAAAGTGACCAGCTAATCACGTTGGAATTTCCAACGAGCATGGCAAGCGCCATAGTCTCGCCGAGGGCCCTACCAAAGGCCAAAATTACTGAACCAAAGATCCCCTTGGACGCTGTGGGTAGGGAAATGGCAAGGATGGTCTCCCACTGTGTCGCCCCAAGACCATAGGAGGCTTCCCGCATTTTTGGCGGCACGGCGAGCAGCGCGTTCAGGCTGATTGCAGTTACCGTCGGCAGGATCATTATGGCAAGCACTATGGCTGCAGGGAGCATGCCCGGACCACTAAGTGTGGTGCTGAATATTGGAAGCCATCCCAATTTTGCGTGTAGCCCCTCACAAAACGGTCTTATAACTGGAATCACATAAAATATTCCCCACAAACCGTAAACGACGCTGGGAATGGCCGCCAACAATTCTATAAGATTCTTAAGGACGTTCTCCAATTGATCAGGGAGTTTTCCCCACAAAAAGTGAAACTGAACGCCGAAAAACTTCAGGAAAGAGAATACGGCCTTGGCAAGGAAGTGTTCACTAAGGAAAATCGCCACGGCCAATCCAAAAAAAGATCCCATGATCAAGGCCAGAGCAGAGCTGTACATCGTGCCCCAGATTTCGGGTAAGAATTCCATATTCCCTGGTGTTTGGGTCCCATGTTGTCCCAGTGATGAATCCCCATCCGTGATGACTTATCGCAGGGGCCGCCTGAATCGAGATTGTACCGACGATGTATAATACCAGGAGTACAGTCAGCCAGGCGAAACAGTAAGCGGCCATTCGAAACATACTGTTTCCGTATTTCTCCAGCCGCGTAGGGGGTCTTGACAAAGACCCCTGTCCATCTGTTTGTTCCGAGAAACCTGAAGGCACGATGAATTTCTCCAAAATTTACTGAATTTATTTACTTTATGTTGTTCAAAGCAGCCTGAACTTTTCCGACTACGGATTCCGGCAGGGGAACGTAGCCAAGCTGTTCGCTACTCTTCTGACCATCTTTAAGACAGTATTCAACTACGTTTTTCAAAGCAGCCGCTTTTTTAGGGTCTTCGTATTTCTTGTAAGTGAGCAGCCATGTATAGGTAACTATCGGATAAGAGTCCGCGCCGTCAGGATCAGGCAACCAGCCGATAAGATTTTCAGGTAGCTCGACAGCGGCCAGAGCAGCCTGGGCTGATTCTATCGTTGGTTTGATGAACTTGCCCGCCTTGTTCTCGATAGTAGCCATGGCAAGCTTTTGTCCCTTGGCGTAACCATATTCAAGATAGCCAATGGACCCAGGGGTTGTCATGATGCTCGATGTAACCCCTTCGTTGCCTTTTGACCTAGTTCCCACCGGCCAGTTAGGCATTGTGTGGACACCGGGGCTCTTGGCGAATTCTTCATTTATCGCAGCCAGGTGCTTTGAGAATACATAAGACGTGCCGCTCGCATCGGCCCTCACGACCACGTTGATGGGACTATCCGGGAGATTGACGCCAGGATTTGTCTTGGCGATAAGAGGATCGTTCCATTTGGTAACCTTACCCAAAAAAATACCTGTGTAAGCTTCCCTGCTGAGTTTTAATTCCGGTATCCCCTTGAGGTTGTATGACAGAACGATGCTACCGGCAGTCATGGGAAGCAGTTGAACTCCAACATCCACCTTCTCAATGTCCTCGGGTTTCATGGCCGCGTCGCTGGCGCCGAAATCTACCGTTTTGTTCATGAAATTCTTGATGCCGCTTCCGCTGCCAACCGATTGATAATCGACTTGCACGTTTTTGTGAGCCGCGTAATAGTCCTTGAACCATTTGTTATAAAGTGGCGCAGGAAAACTGGCTCCAGCGCCGGTTATTTTTGTGAGCCCACCAGAGGCGGCTTCATCTTTAGCAAGCGCAAAAGAAGTCATTAGGAAAAGAGAGATTAGTGTAACCAATAAAATCGAGCGAATTTTCATTTTGAACCTTTCTCAGCCACGTCTGTTCGACCCCAAGCATTTCAGACTGCAAATTCTTGAGGGCCGATTTTCAGACATATTTGGCCTGTTAGAAATTAATCACTTAATCATAAGGAAAGTTTTGTGAGGATTTTATTAGCGATATGTTAAAGGAAGGTTAAATATTTGATCCGAAGCGCCGACGTCGATTATAGACCTCATCGCCGTCGGCTCAAGTCGGCTTTTTACGAGTTACCGTTCAAAAGCGCCATCAGGCTTTGCTTGGTCTGTGGCCTCATTGAGGGGCTGCCGCCACCGTTTACGAGGTCTTCCCACAAACGGCCCGGAATCTGTGAAGTGTCATAATCAATGTCCAGAGTGCGCCATAAAAGGCTAAAATCATATTTGTCGATGCCGGTGAAGCTGTCCAGCGCTTCTGTGAGGTTTATGCCGTCCATTCCTTTCATGGCCAGGGAATATGCCGCGAGCGACACCTTGAGCCTGATTTTACCTTTGTCGTGGCTTATTATTTCCGTGTGAGACGTCAAATCAATGATGAAGTCGGCCAGCCTTTCACAATTACGATTATCGTTACAGTTCATATTTGTATTTTCACTCCCGATCAAAACGCGGATTACCAAAAAAGACTAATTTACTGAAGATGAGATCCTGGGACTCGGTGTGATCAAACTCAAAGAACTTAGCGCAACGCCTCCAAAATGAATCATGTGAATTATACCGGCCGCTACAGGATTAAGGATTCCCAAAACCACCAACCCGGCGGCGATCAGGTCGGATGTGACGGCCAAGGTATAATTCCGATCTATGACCCTAAAAGTTTCGTTTCCGAGTTTGCGGAGTTCCAAAAGTCGAGCCGGATCTGAATCGGCAATAGTTATGTCCGAAACTAAAATGGCGGTTTCAGCCCCGTCCTTTCCCATTGCCACCCCAACAAAGGCTTTTGCCAAGGCGGGGGTGTCGTTGACTCCATCTCCTACCATAACCACTTTTTTACCGCTATCCTCCAGCCGGCGCACATAATCGGCCTTGTCTTCAGGGAGCGCGTTGGCGAGCCACTTGTCGATACCGGTTATGCCGGCCATTTGAGCCACGGATTCCTCAGAATCGCCGCTGATTATGTGAAAATCCCGAATTCCGAGACGTTTCAGGCCGTCAATTGTCTCCCTGGCGCCTTCTCTTGGTTTGAATGTAAGCCCTATAATTCCCTGAACTTTGCTATTTCGGGTTATATACACGACGCTCAGGCCTCGTTCGCGGAGTGAGGCGTCTTTAGTTTTGAAATACGAAACATTTACACTTTGGTCTTGCATGAAATGAAGGTTTCCTACAGACACCATGTCATTGCCAATTTTTGCCCTGACCCCCCGGCCCAGGATTTCCTCGCTATCCGACAATTCGTCAGTCGAATATTCGTGTTGATCCGATAACTTCCTGAGAGCCGCCGCCACTGGATGGAAACTGTCTCCTTCGGCCGCCGCTGCCAGTGAAATAACTTTATCGGTTTCAATCCAGGATGAACGTGTGTGTATCTCCTCAATTGTCGGATCGATATCACTTAAAGCGCCGGTTTTGTCGAAGCAGAAACAATCGCTTTGCGCGTACTTTTCAAGAAAAAGGCCACCCTTTATCAGTGTTCTGTTCCGGGCCAGCGTTTCCGAGCGCGGCCGAAATGGCGGCCGACGCGGCCAGCGCCGTAGCGCAGGGACAGGCCATGATCAACTGAACGGCCAACGTCCTGCCCAGGTCTCTGGTAAGAATGAACGTCATCAAAGTTGTCAAAACTCCGATCTTTGTGACCCGCTGCGCCAACTGATCAGCTTTTATCTCTACCGGAGCGCGGTTGGCCAGAGACTTTTCCACAGCCTCCATGGTGTGGGACTCGTGGGTTTCCTTACCGGTTTTTGCAGCTCGGATAAGCAGTTTCCCCTGGATGACGACCATCCCGCAAAGGACCTTGTCGCCAATGGTTCGATACGCTGGTTCAGCTCGCCCCGTTAGCGTCGCCTCATTGAGCAAGGCTTCTCCTTCCGTGATTTCGCCATCGACGGAGATTCTGTCTCCCTTCCTCACGGATATTATGTCCCCGGGCGCCACCGACATTGGGCGATGTTTCCACCTCTACGCCGTCCACCACTATAAAAACACTCCTGGTGGAAGAATCCAGTAAGTCCCTGACGGCCCTTCGTGACCGATCTTTGATTATTTCTTCAAGAAAACGGCTCACTTCAGAAACCCATATAATTTCAATGGCCGCGCCCGCTGTCCCCGAACCGATAGCCAGGACGCATGCGCTCGTCAGGAAAAGGTTTAGCGTGATTCCCCTGCCGGAACCCAAATCAGCCAGGCCCCTTAACGCCAAAGGAATCATTCCCAGGCTGGTGGCGATTGCCACAACACTCCCTGGGAGAGGCGAACGAAATACGATAGACCGTGACGAGACCGAAAACAATGAAACCGGTCATTGCAACTAATTTTACCGCTTCCACCACTATCGACTGATGGCCCCACAAATCGGTTGATGACCGCGTCCCTTTCGAGGCCAATACTGTCGAGTGCTTCCTGATCCATCGATTTTATGAGCGCTGAAGTTTCGGAAACCTTTTCAATCACGTCTTCAAATGTGAGTGTCGCAGGATCGAACAAGATTATAAGGCTGCCTGTGACGGGTCTCGCCTCGAGCTCCCTTGAGCCCGTGAGATCGATGAAGAAATGTTTCCAATGCGTTGCCCAAATCAGGTCGTGTCCTGAGTCCAAAAGATTCCAATCCTCATACGTCCAATCGTTTTGTGTTTTACAACAAAGACGCTTTGTCAGGGTTCGGCATTTTCAAATCCCTCCTTCACTAGAATGAAGACGAGAAAAACCTCAAAATCAACTCATTATTTTTAGTTGAACGGAAAATTAATTTGTCTCTAACACAACGCTAACAATTTTAACATATTGATTTACAAAGAACGTTGACGCCAAAATTGCTTGGATTTAAGGCATACAATCCGTCAGCGGTCGGTAGCATACTCAGTAAAGGAGATAAAAATGGGTTACTACATTCACAATACACCAGGAAGACTGAGACTAAAGATTCCTCAAATGAAAAGAAACATCATGCTGGCCGATGAAATCTCATTGATGCTTCGTGAAAAAAGAGGGGTTCAATCTGTCGAGATAAACACACTGACAGGGAGTCTCAAGGTCAATTTCAACGATTCAATTATCAGTTCAAATTCATTGCTGAACCTGCTGTCTCAGGAAGGCCATATAGATCTGACCAAGCTGGTTTCCAGCAAGAATCACATGGACAGTCTGTTTTCGGGCGCAGGGCAGGTCGCTTCAAAAGCTCTATTCAGTCTGGCTATCGACAAGGCCTTTGAAGGCTCTTCGCTGTCGATCATCGCAGCCTTTATTTAGAGATAGAATACCCTGTTTTCATCACTGGACCCCTGTGATTGGCGTGTCCCCAGCCTTAAAACCTTCCCTTCCCCAATAATCAGATTCAAATCAAAACATCCTCTGAAAACCATCTTGCCTGGATTCTTCAAAGGCGCCAGTATAACGCGATGATGGGATATCTTCGTGAAAACTCCACACCTCTATTCGAGGGCCTCTTGCGCTCTTGAACAGAAGTTTGCCCAGTGAGACCGGTTTTACAAAAATATCTTCATATTCAAAACCATATTCCGGTTGAGTCACGAGATCATATAGCCGGGGAAGATCCTAGTTTGTTCCCCTGAGAAAATCGGTCAGGCTTTTTGGCCCTATCCTTACCCACGGTTCAAAAAAGATACGGGGAAGTTCGTCTGTTGGGTTGTAGACTATTATAGGGTCAGAAAGTACCCATGCTCTGTATGGCATCGATCGGCGTTTTCCCTGGTGGGGTCGGTAAGAAGACTAAAAAATTCAATTCCATCCAAATCTTGCCATTCAAGAATGTGAAATTTAGTATTTTCCATAATTGTTTAACCTCATCAATTGTTAAAATCTTATTGGCTATGAATCCTTGAGTCCAGATTGAGCATAGGCACGCGATCGCGGCCCCAAATCTATGGTCTTCACATAACGTTTTCCGCCGTGAGATTGGTTTTTCAACAGGTCACCCGCATCTCAATGTGAAGTTTCCGGCTTAATTATTAGCTGGTGGTTAAGGGGAGGTTAGAATCTCGCTAGTTCCCAAAAAAAATTGTTTTTGCCGTAGAGTGTTTGCAAACCAGATCTTGTATCGCAGATCGTTATTAGAATTCCAATAGATAAACCCCGTGACTATCAAACCTAATTAAGTCAATATGTTGAGTTGAAAGCTCGATAAAAACGCTGCCAGTATCCTCACCCAGGGAATCGGTGGTGACTCAATGCCCAACTATTCTGGGAAACTGCCCGAGCTTATACAAGAAGTTACGTTATTGACCAGTATGTCGGAGGAGATCGCCTTGCCAGGTTAGCTCACAACTCACCCAGAATGGCTTTTTTCTTTTCCCCGAATTCCGTCTTCATCTATCAGGCCCTTTTCATGGAACTCTTTGAGCCGAGTGAGCCTTGATTCAATCATGTCATGTTTGTTTGAGTAAGTTACAGAGGAGCGAGTAGGCTTCTCCCGCACTGAGACACGAGTCACGGAATTCCCGCTAAATTGAGCCCTGCGCAACGTTCCCAATACACCTTTTTTAATTATGACTCTGTATAACCACACCGAAAGCGGGAGAATCAGCGTCCCCGCCGCGCTCTTTAGGTTAGGTTGAGCCGGCAAGATGGTGTTTTTGGAAGCGTCAAGTGGACTGGCACCCTTGGATATCAGCTTTATTCCCGCCAAAGACCTTGCTTTTCCGATTTGAAAAACGCCATTAGGGGAAGAATTTTTTTCTTGGAGCAGCTCCCGGTTACGCTCGCGAACAACATTGTAAGCGATATTTGCTCCGATGGGCCAAAGTATCAGAATTGCAAGACCGTAAGTTATCACGCCGAAAATCAGGTTCATGAAGAGCATGATTGAGGCCCAGGTTACAGTAGCGTAGAACATACCTATCGGACCGAGTAATAGAGCAAGCAAGAGTGCTTTTCGCGGGTTTTTGGGCTGCTCTGCTCTATCTTCCAAATAAATGGCCATTGTCTTTCCTCCTCATTGTCTGTCAGACCTCAAATCATTTTATAGATTATTGTTTTAATTATTTGAAAGGATATATCAAATTAAACAGATCCATGTCCAATCTTTTCGGAGGAACCGTAACTGTTGTTTGGCGGTCGGATCGGATTTTGGGGTGAGCTTGGACTATGTATTCCCAGTTATATTTGAAAACGCCTGTTCAAAGATTAGAGAGGGCCGCGAGGTTGTTGGGTCAAGTAGCGAGGCTGGTAGATTTTCTGAAAGAGCGCCCAAGCGGCCCTGAGAAAATGATAGCTATCATTTTTTTGGATCACGTTAAATTTGGATTAGGAATGTATTAATTTCTGAATCTTGTCATCCACAAACCTGAATTCAAAAATTCTGGGCCGCCCAGGGAAGACGCGAAAGACTGCTCTGGACGGAAAGCATCCAGATTGAAACACGCGGAACGGGCATAATTGACAACACGCTCGGCTTCTTCTAATAATTTTAAAATATAATATTCATCTGTTCCTAACAATCCAATGCAAAAACAAGAAACAAGATAGGGAATTTATAAGACCTATGTTCGATATATTAGTTCCTGTGGCGTTCCCGGAGCTTTAAACGAGGCCTTGGACGTTAGCGGTAGCCAACTAATCCATAAGGAAAAAATCTCTTTACATGAAAAATGGAGCCACGAGGTAGCCCTATAATGTTTATGAACAAGGAAGTAAGTTGTCCAGTGAACAGATTAGACTATGAAAGCGTGAGCCTAAGTCCTGAAACTATACGTCCAACTGTGGATGATCTGAAGGTCATTCACAATCTTAACAGGCTGGACCGTTATATTATAAGGTCTGCTGATTATGATGAATATGCGGAACTGCTATGGGATGTTGAACATGGGTGTTTGGAAAGATTTCATTTGTGGCTCAATAACAAGGGGATAGGGAAGCATCAAGATAAATTTGCCATTTTCGCAGAGGTTTTCCTCACTTTCATTTATGATTATGAGCATATAGAAACAGTGACGTTGAATAGTGCTCAGGGGAGATATTTTGAATTTATGGTGGACTATCTTTTTAGAAAAACATCAATAGAGCCGTTAGCATATACTTTGGCTCCTACCGCTATTAGATTTTTCTATACATTCTTATATGAAAAGGGATATCTGGTCGAACCGCCAGATAGGATAATTGAGTCTATAGACCGATTGGACCCTTACTATCTTGATATTTTAAGGGAACGATTTTCCTGAAATGGTTCGATTTATAAGTAAGTTACCTGAAAGACCTTTAACTCACTGTCTTCTTGACCATTTTCGTCCGTGGTGATCAAGCACGCATTGATCAATTCCTTGTGAACATCATGTCCACAGCATACCTCGTGCATAACTCTCAAAATTGATGTATTTTGCTGTTGGGTCATGGTATCCTCCTGATATTGTATCAAATCTTAATTCTTCATGTAGTATGCCATGACTCGCTTGAAAAACGTATTCTCATTGTTGGTTGTGCCCGGCCAGGGAATGAATGTTCCAGATAATTAAACAGTCCGAGAGGCATACACAAAATGGCTAAAGAACGTATCCTGGTCGTAGATGATGATGAAGATATCCTTGAACTGGTACGTTACAATTTGACAAAGGAAAACTTTCAGGTCATAAGCGCCACAACCGGGGAAGAGGCCCTGGAAAAGCTCAAGAAGGAATCTTTTGACCTTATATTGCTTGATCTCATGTTACCGGGACGGGATGGACTCGACACATGTCGTATCATCAAAAGAAGTCCTGAAACATCCCACCTTCCGATAATGATGATTACGGCTAAAAGCGAAGACACTGACGTGGTGCTGGGGCTGGAGTTGGGAGCGGATGACTATGTTACCAAACCGTTCAGTCCGAGGGTCCTGCTAGCAAGAATTAAATCCATATTGCGGAGAAACCAGCCTGAACATTCCGATAACAGGATCGTCATAAAGGCTCATTGACATGGTTATTGATCCTTCAAGACACGAGGTCAAGGTTAAACAATCCGTTGTGAACCTTACAGCGACCGAATTCTCAATACTTGAATTTCTGGCCAAGAGACCCGGTTGGGTATTCACCAGAGAACAAATTATTGATTCCGTGAAGGGAACAGACTACCCGGTCACGGATAGATCAGTAGATGTCCAGATCGTGGGGCTAAGAAAGAAACTTGGCGACTCTGGAGATCTGATTGAAACGGTCCGTGGCGTAGGGTACAGGTTCAAGCCGTGATTCTTGACATTGAATCCTACATACTTGTCGTTTGTCACAGGCCTAGTGACCTAGGCAAGTCATCAATCATTTTCCTTATTTCATCCCGCACCCGTCTGTAGGTCTTGAGTTTTTCTTCCCTGGATGTATTTGATGCGCTGGTTAATGACCGAGGGTCGTCAAAGCCTATGTGGATGTTTTTTGCTGTTCCAGGGAAAAAAGGGCAGGTCTGCCTGGCGTTGTCGCACAGAGTAATCACGTAATCGAAGTCAAGATCCGCCAACTCTGAAATTAATTTGGATTTATGGCTGGATATGTCAACATCGGCTTCGCCCATGACCTCTACGGCTATCGGATCTAATCCATGCTTTTCCACACCCGCTGAAAAAGATTCAATTACATCACCGAGCAAATGACGGGCCCAACCTTCGGCCATCTGACTCCGACACGAGTTGCCTGTGCAAAGAAATAAGAAGCGTTTCGTGGTATTGTTAGGCATCCTGTTGTCCGCCTTTCTATAAAAAGATAAATCAACTTTAA
>CAWEPY010000014.1:0-62752 GCA_963811075.1 uncultured delta proteobacterium | reverse complement strand
CATTCGAGGCAGAATTTGCTCTCAGGTGGCAGGCTGTTGCCACATTTGGGGCATGTGAGTTCGAGCTTTTTGCCGCACTCCTTGCAGAACCTGGAGCCTTCAGGAAGCTCAGTTCGACACTCTGGACATATCATGATTCCCCCTTTGGCTTAAAAACCCGTTTCGTGTCATGAGAGTTTTGCCAACTCTTCCTCAGCCTTTGTCACCCACCCATCGGCGCCACATTCTCTGTAGATGTCTATAGCCTTGCCCAATTGCTCTTTGGCTTTTTCTTTATCGCCTTTTCGTTTGAAGAATTCGGCGTACACCGCATAATCCCCGCCGAGATGGAACCTCATTCGATTCCGGGTATCCGCTTCTATGGCCTCTTCGATCCAGTGTTTTGCTTCTGTTGTGTGGTTCCCATCGATTATCAGAAGGATCTCAGCGAAGTACCTACGCATCCAGCCTTCGTATATTTTTAGTCTGTTCGCACCGGGATAGGAATAAAGACATTCCAGGTCGACATCCCTTTCGTGGTTCATGACCTTTGCTTTTGCCAAACCTGTCCTTATGACGTTCGTCCACGAGGGAAGCAGGCGGTTCTTTTCAAGGAGGTTTAACGCTTTTCGATAGTGACTCTTTCCTCCCTCGTAATCCCCTAATTCAAGATGGACCTCACCTAAGTTGAACCTTGCCCAAGCGCCAACCCCAAGCATGTCCATTCTTTCGCAAAGATCTGCCCCTTTAAACAGATATTCTTTCGCCTCATCAAAAAACCCTTTGCAGTAAAAGCCGAGGCCCCCAAAGGTGTACGCTTGGGAACTTGAAAATATGTCGCCGCTTTCCTCTGCCAGCTTCACAGCTTCTTCGCCAATGAGACCACTCATTTCAGCGTCCCCGCCGAAGTAAAAGATTACGCTTTCCAAACTTTTCGCCACTGACACGCCCCACACATTTTTCCCCATGATGTTTATGTCTGTAACTCTTTTGGCATGAGTAAAAGCTTCTTCGAAGTCACAGTTAAAAAGGAGCGCAATCGATAAATTGTAGCTTGCTAAGGCCATCGAAACCACGTCACCTAATTCGTTCGCCACTTCCAGCGATCTGGACAGATATTCTTTACCATTCTGTATATTTTCTCTGACGTAAAATTCATTTGCGCCTCTGATAGTATAGATCTGAGAAAGCCTCCTCTTGTAATTTCTTTCCTCTGCGGCATGGATTACCGGATCAATGACCTTTCTGGCATCTGAAAACCGCTGCATTTGGACCATGTACAGACCGAGAAGCGTTCTGGCGTCTATGATATTTGTCAGCGTCTCTTCGGTCCTAGGTAATTTTTCCAAGCATGCTATACTTTTCTCGGTAAATGAGATCGCATCATTCATCGAGGCGGTCTTATGCGCCTTCTTACTGGCTAGTCGCGCATATTCCGCCGCTTTCTCGTAACTCTCACTCGCAACATAGTGCTCTACCAGTGTCCCGCAATGATCACTGATATTGGCTTTGTAGAGTTCCTCGATGGCTGTGCCGATCTTGTGATGAAGGAGTCTCTTGCGTTTGGCCAGTATAGAGTTGTAAACGACCTCACGTGTGATCGCATGTCTGAAAATGTACGCTGATTGTGGGAAAATCCCTCGCTCGTAGAGAAGTTCCGTGTCCTTGAGAGCTGAGAGGTGGTCGAGCAATTCTTGTTCTGGAAGACCCGTAACGGACTTTATCAGCTCGTAGCCGAATTCTCTTTCTATGACAGAGCCGGTTTGAAGAGTTTCCTTCGGACCTTCAGGCAGCGAGTCTACTCGGGCCATGATCACGTCCTGGATCGTGGAAGGAATTGTCAATCTATCGATGTCTTTTGCTAAGTGATACTTGTCGTTCGTTCGCTGTATGATTCCCATATCCTTCAGCGATCGCACGAGTTCCTCGATGAAAAAGGGAATCCCCTCTGACTTTGCCAGTATAAGTTCCTGAAGATCAGATGAGATGTTGTCGCTACCAAGCGCATGGGCTGCCACTGCCAGGCTCTCACGATTCGATAGGCGGCTAAGGTTGAGTTGGCTCTGAAAGGACTTGCCGCCCCACGTAGGAGCGAAGTCCGGACGATAGGTAAATATGGTCATTACCCTGGCGCCGGGGATACTCTCCAGAAGGCGCTTGGCGGCGTCTTCCGAACTCCTATCCATCCAGTGGAGGTCTTCAAAGACTAATATCAGGGGTTTATTCTCCGAAACCTTAAGGATTATTCGCTGTAGAGACTTAATAATCCTGTCTTTCTTGGCCTCAGGGCTCATGGAGATCCTGTCGAGGCCGCTATCCTTCACTGACAGCAGCTCAAGCAGATATGGTAGAGTGGAAGCCTCATCAAGCGCCATTAGCGTCAATCCAGCCTTGACTTTCTCAATGATATCCAAATCCGGGTCTGCGTCCTCAATGCCGAAGTTTGACTTGAGTATGTCTATGACTGGGTGATATGCGACCCCTCGGCTGTAGGAAAGGCACTTCCCTTCCAGGAATAAAATGTCCTCGTTTGACACGGCCTTTCTGAACTCGTACAAGAGCCTTGATTTTCCAACTCCAGCCTCGCCCATAATGGAAACAGCCTGCCCTTTGCCAACTTTTGCTTTTTCAAAAGTGTCAATCAGGAGTTCAAGCTCTCTTTCCCTTCCAAGGAAACGAGTCAGTCCCCGTTCTGAGCTAACATCGAACCTTGTCCTTCTTTTACTCGGAGCGATCACCCGGAATATTCTCAAAGGTTTTTCTTTGCCCTTAACACTCTTTTCTCCGAGAGCCTCAAATCGAAAGAAACCTTCTGTGAGATTGAAGGTATCTTCTGTGACGTAGGTTGTGCCTGGTTCCGCCATTTGTTCCATTCTGGCGGCCATATTGATCGTGTCGCCAACTGCCGTGAACTGCACCCGAAGATCGTTTCCGAGTGTTCCAACGACTACGGGGCCTGTATTGATACCAATCCTCAGAAGTATGGGAGGAACTCTCATTTGGTCCTTGATCTTATCATTGAACCTGGTCATTTCACGGTGCATTCCCAGAGCTGACCTGATTGCCCGTTGGGGCGCGTCTTCCAACGCTATGGGGGCCCCAAAGAGCGCCAAAACCCCATCTCCCCGGAGTTCATTAACAGTGCCTTCGTAATCGTGAACCTTATGAATCAAGATCTCGAAGACCTGATCCATGAGTGAAAAAGTCTCTTCAGGTCCGAGCTTCTCAGTCAGGGGCGTAAACCCCTTCATGTCAACGAACATGATGGTGACGTGTCGCCGCTCTCCCTCTATTCGGTCTCTTTGCGACAGGATCTTTTCCGTGAGGCCGCTGGGGAGGTAACGTTGAATCTTTGCTAGCTTTTCATCAAAGGATAGATTTTGTTGAGAATGGCTTTGTTCCGATTGGGCTAAACTATGACCACAGTCTCCGCAGAACTTGAACTGTGGCGGATTGGACGCGGAGCAACTCGGGCAGGCCAGTGTTAGTTCGGCGCCACATTCCCCGCAGAACTTCATACCCGCTGGATTGTCGAATTGGCATTTCCGACATTTCATGGCTTCCCTCGCTGGATTGTCGAGAAAGAGCGAGTGCCGGAATCCTCAATGTGTGAGGATACGCAACGTGAAGGAATGAAAGATGATTATCCTAACAATTAGATTAACTCGAATTTACTTTAAGGGGCGGTCTGAACGTGTGTCAATCGGTTTTTTGCGCAAGTTGTCTTTTAGCTTTGTAAACCCAACGAAATTCACTGTGAACTCCTCGCATTTTTTCCACAACACTATTAGCGTAGCTGTTCAGCATCACTAGAGGTCATACCTATTTTTAATTCCTTCCCCTGAAATTACGAATACGCTTGTCTCAAGCCGGAATCCGAATTTCCCAGTCCCAACGCAAATTACAAACCTCGGCCACACGGGTTCCGGTGTTCACCTTAAACAAAGCCATTAATCTCAAGTAATCTAGAAGCGCATGAAACAAAATCTACTATTCACACCAACAGCAAAAGCATTAAGTATGCTCTATTGGGCCATTTTGTTCATTGATCTACGCTAGGCATATCCCATGGACCGCAACTTTTTTGAAGAGATGAGGTGAAGCTACCACACTGGGTGGGTAGTTCTCCAAATGAGCCTGAAACTCTGGCTGGTTAAACGCCTGCTTGAAGTCTGAGACCGACTCCCATACAGCATAGTTCATGAATACGCAACTACCAGCAATGCCCCGGTGCAGCTGAGTGGAGATAAAACCGGGTTGTCGTTTCATGAACGCCGCATCCTCCGCCCAAGCTTTGAGTAGCTGTTCTACCTCGGAGGGGGCCACGGTGAACTTGTTCATAAGTATTACCGGACCACCGTCTGCTTCCATTTGAGCAAAGACACTAACTTTATCATCCATATCCGAGAAATTCATATGTTTTCCTTTCTTGACAATGGCCAAGAGACTCATTTGAAATAGCGACCAATTTACGGAACGCTACACAAGAAGAGATCATGGCCATCCACCCATAAAATTGACGACCTGCCCTGTCATGAATCTTGAACGACCAGACGCAAGGAAAGCAACTAGTTCACCTGCCTCTTCGGGATTGCCGAGGCGACCCATAGGCACAATGGCGGCAATTTGTTCTCAGCCTTTGGGATCGTCAACAAAACGAGCCCTAGGATAATACGCTTCACTGTATAAGTAGTTAGGGGCCAGAACATTGACCTGAATACCGAAAGGGGCAACTTCTTTCGCCAGAGCCAATGCAAACGATGTAGTACCGGCTCGAATGGTAGTAGCTACTGAGAACCCGAATTCAGGCTGAAAATATCGAGCAGAGGTTACAAATACAAAGGAACCCTTCTTTTTCTGTTTCATGGCTGGCAACAATAACTGAGTCAACAGAAAAGGAAATAGCAACAAAGCATCAAAACTGTCGCGCAATGTCTGAATGGCCACATCTTCTATGGGTGACGGAGTGTTCGGAAAGACGTCATTTGATACTATTGCATCAAGGTCTACTTGGCGTTCCTTCAATTCAGAACTCAGCGATTCTGGCGTTTGAGACCGAAGCGCAATTGCCCCAGGATATTCCTTTTCAAAGGATCGAGACGCTTCCACCTCTTCAAAGCTTGAATCGTGACAGACTGGACGCATGTCCTCACGGAGAAATATAGGAAGGGCTCCCGGTCCTACGTAATGCTTAACGTTAGTAATCAACACAACAGTCATCCTGTATTTCCTTATGTACATCTACCAGTTTTAAGGTAGTAGATTCTGTAAAGCAGACTATTTCTTTCTCGTCGTCCATACGCCTACACCTGTTGTTACTTGGTTATGACCGCTTCGGAGTTAGGCGTAATGAAAGCGTCTTTATGATGTGTCTTCGGGCCTGGCTCCTTTCCTTTTAGTAACACCCCGCCCTCTCACGGCCGAGACACCGGTTCGAAACCGGCTGGAACTGCCACAGAATTCAGTGGGTTACGATTTTGGGCAATGTTATTTTCTGAACTGCGACCCGGTTTAGACCCGGTTTTTTGAAAAACCTCAAAACTTTTTCCCGCCTAAATTTTCGCAAAAGCGTCAAGTTTGTTATGTCACCGCCTAAAATGATTGGTGTGATGACCGTCGAATTTTGACGATTCCTAGCTGTGTGTGGATTGAACAATTGAGCTCTCCCTTTTTTCTGATCAATTTATAACAGCTCATGCACTTATGCCGCTGTCCTTTTTAGACCATTAATTTCCAAGTCAACGTAACAGAGAGATGGTTCAAATTGTTGACAGATACTTTGTTTCTGGTAGAGGGCCATGCGAATTCCTTGATTATGGATTACAGGTTCCAGAGGGACACGCTCCGGGGGGACACGTTATGGCCGGGGGAGTACCACTAACCGGACAATAAGCATTGGGGTTGGAGCTTGCGTCCGGCGGTATGCCTCCAATATACAGCGTATAATTAGTGCTCGGAACAGTGTTCTCACAGTTGGCTACCTGTTGGCAATCCGACGTTGGACAGACACACGACGGAGATGTTGGTGGCCCAGCAGTGCAAGTGGTACAACCCAAGGGGTAAACGTAGGGGTTTGTTGAATTGCCACATGCACAGCAAACTATGGCAGGTGTCCCGGAGTCCGGCTTAATCTCCACTGGATAATTAAAACCATTGTTTAAACTAATGTCGTAGGTATCCGTATTGCCGATTCCAGCACACAGGTTGAGTTCAATCTGTGTGACACTGCACCCCCATTGCGGAGTTGCGTCGGCGGTTATAGTGAGAGGCATAAATTGTGTTGTGCAACCACCAAAATTTTCCACATAAGTTGCGCCTGCCGCCAAGGTTCTTGTTATCATTAATGAATTGCCGCCGGGGTCCATGGTCCAATTTGTTAGAGGCAACGTATGTCCACCAGCGCCTGGTTGAAACACCATCCACAACTGTATCTGGTTTCCCCTTTGGTTGACAAAGGTGACAGTCGGACTGCCCAGACATTGACTCGCCTTTGCTGAGAGAAACTGCAGATGTGGCCGCCTGAGTGGTGTGTCGCCAATTCCGATTCGGCTTTGCTTCGGTCAGGGTAGTCATATTACGAGGACTCTGGAACACCGGCTTTGGCTTTACAAACGGGCTCTTGCCATCCAGAAGGTTCTCCAGTTGAAAGCCCATATTCATGAAAGCCGCTACTGACTGGTAAACCTGATTGGCGTTGTCATAACCGACATCATATTTCACGACGTACATGCCATCCCGGGACTTGAGTTCAGCGCCTGCGTAATAGCCGTATACGTTAGAACCGCAATCAAACTTGTAACCAGTGGCGCTAAGCCGGAGGTCAGGTCCGCCGTTATATAATTCATGGGAATAACCGACTTGAAAGTCGAAATTAGAATTGCCGAAGCCGACTTCGCCTGTTGTAGGGGCATAACCGGGAATGCTATTGAAAACTGAAGCGTCAAGCGCTTTTCCATACCAATTGAAAAGGAGATCAATAGCGTCATGGCCGGAAACCATAGCCGCCATCTCAACACCTGCGCTTCCAGATGAATACCAGGCTCCGGACAGCTTCGTCGTGTCGAAAAAGGAATGTAACCCGATCATGGTGTGATTGCCGAACATCCTTCGATATCCACCACCAAAACAAAGTTCCATACTATTGCTTGGAGACCCAGGTTGGGCAATCGAGAGACTTTGGAACTCTCCATGGGCTTCCCCATAAATTGTTGAGTCAGTTCCAAGCTTGAAAGGAAGCAGGTAGTCTACGGAAGCAGTCCCAGCCTTTAACTGAGGCCCAAAGGTATAATTGTATCCAAGCTGAAGATTGGGGATTTTCGGCAAAATACCCTGAAACATGCCGCTGGAGATAGAAATGTTCTCGCTACCTCTCGGTCCCAGTAAGGAACTTCCGGGGAATCCCAGAGGATTAGAGGGAGTCAAATCAGGGGTAATCGATGGTAAGCCTCTCCTTACGGTGTCCGCTGCGCTGTAGGGCGTTTGCTGAATGCCCTGGGCTATTGCCAATAAGGGAGAGATACACACAACAAAAATAGCTGGAACAAGAAACCCTGAAAAGTCTCTGCATGAAGAGCCTCCAACGGAAGACGAGAGCAAATCATATAAGCTTCGCTCCAACATCATGGCTACGTCCAAATCTCTTACCAACTGAAGCATAACCGTAAGACCAATTTGGAATGCTAAACTCATATTAGTTAAGTTATTATAACATATTAATACAAATATATAAACTATAATATTAACAATTATAGGCGAGGTAAATTTAATTGGCCTTTATGCTCGAGTGTAATTGTCGCTGAACACACAACACTCAAACATTATATGAAACAGTTCAAGAGGCATTGCTATATAACATTCTAATGTTATGATTAGAAAGACACTCACTTACTTCTCTAATTAGGCGCAAGCTGTGAATTAGAGAAGCTTCCTTAACTCTTTTGGCGCAAAAAAGACCACCGGGCTCTAAGTGTTTTGTAAAGGAGTTGTCGCGTGCCTCTATCTTGGGGCCTATGGCATCATCAGTAATCCCATGCTTACGAATAAATTCAGAGGAAGGAAATTCGGACATGAGCGATGGAAACAAAAAGATTAGTCGGCGCTGCTTCCTGAAAGCGTCTTCGATTGGGATTGCTGGGGGGGTCTTGTCGGGACCTAACACGATAGTCTCAGCATCCAAGAGTGAACTCGTTGCGGATGTCGTCTGTTTCAACGGTCATATCGTAACGCTAGATGCAGCGGGATCAATGGTGGACTCTGTAGCTGTTAAGGACGGTAAGATCATTAAAGTTGGCCGTTTTGCCGACATCAGGAAGCTCGCGGGTCCCGCAACCCAGGTTCTTGATCTCAATGGCAAGACAGTTGTGCCTGGCTTGATCGACGCACACTGCCATCCCATGGAAACAGTCATGATGAAGGATGGCTGGGTCGACGCCCGTTACCCAGCATGCCCATCAGTAAAGCAGGCTCTCGCAAACATCGCTGCTTGGGTAGAGCATACCCCTAAAGGGAAATGGGTCTTTGTCGCCTGCGTCTCTGCAAGCGAAAATAAGTTCTTAGAGAAACGCCTCCCTACAAAATCAGAACTCGACGCTTTAGGGCCAGATAACCCGATAGTTGTCGCTGACGGAGCCCACCTGGCAGTGGTAAACTCAATGGCGTTGAGAATGCTCGGTGTTGTAAAGGGAGTTGGCGCTCTGAAGGGTGGTGGACGCGCAATCTTAGACAAAGACGGCGAACCGAATGGCACACTTACCGATGCCATGGGCGCAATTCCCACCACACCTACCATCGCTGACTTGGAACGGCATTATAGCTCTGGCATCCAGGATTTCTGGAATCAGTATGGCTTCACATCGATTATGGCCATTACTCCTTCTGCGGCTCTGCCTGTTCTGCAGGCGGTCTCGCAGAAAAGGAAACCCGATATCCGCTATACCGTTTCGGTTTGGACGGATCCCGACTCTGAAGGCATGCCCGAGAACCTTGAAGAATTTCAATTTCCCTCCAGCGACTATCCTGCTTTTTACAGGTTTGGGGCTATAAAGGCCTGGGTGGATGGCGAGAACGACTGCCGTACAGGACTCATGTACGAGCGGTATAAAAGCCATTTCGACACAGACCCTCCAGGAGACAAAGGAACTCTTGTGACCCCTTTTCCCAGAGACGAGCATTTTGCACAGATCGCCAACCGCAACGGGGTAATCTGCATGCTCCACTGCTCCGGCGATAAAGCCATGGATATCGGTCTTGATACTTATGCAAATGAAATAAAAACTAGATCCAGGCAGACAATAATGCGTATCGAGCACTTCGGGATGTTCCAGATGAGCGACAGGCAGCTCAAACGAGCCAGTGAAATGAAAAAGCACGGACTCTTAATATCGGTGCAACCTACATGGCTTCTCGAACTGGTGAAGGCAGATTATGAGAATATGGGAGAAAACCTCGCCAAGACCGGCTTCAGATTTCGCTCCATGATTGACGCTGGCCTTGAACCAGCTGCAGGGACAGATATGACAGGGATCTACCTGGCCAATATTGACCCCTTTAGCGCAATCTATGCGTGCGTAACCCGTAACTCCGATCAGGGTATTTTTGAACCCGAGGAGGCAATTACAGTTACGGAAGCGCTAAAAATGTGGACGATCTGGGCGGCGAAGTCCATGGGTGAAGAGGACGCGAAGGGTACCATCGAACAAGGCAAGTATGCCGACATGACCGTGCTATCCGATGATATCTTCAAAATGCCCAAGCAAGATCTCAAAAACGTTAAGATTCTCAAGACCATAGTCGGCGGCAAAGTCGTTTACGAGAAGAAGTAGGGTCAACGAGGCTCAAACATCGAACTATGAATGGAGCTGAATCATTAATGAAAGCAGCCTTGGCAGCGGGTATCGAGGTATGTTTTGTGAACTAAGGCTTCAACAGCATGCCCCGTTGGGGGCAAACTTACGGACTTGGGCTCTCCGCCGCTTGATTGGGTTCAATTAAGCAGGAGCATGGGCGTGCCTGGAGTCTCAGTTGATACCGCCGAAGACTTAGCAAATGAGTTGGGAAGATCGCTGGACGAAACGGGACCCCACCTCATAGAAATGAAATTGACTCGATGAGTCTCCGAGCGGATAGGGTAATTTTGGCTGAGAATTCTCAACAATCTTTATTATGAATCATTTGGATGCTTCATAAATCTTCCGCCCACTCACCCAGGTAGAAAGTACGCTGGGGCTATCTTTTGTAAATTTCGCCGGGGGTCTACGGAGTTGTTGACCATTTTGTTTTGAGCGGTAGTGTAAGCTTATATGCAGTCAATGAGCATTATTGCTCGCTAATACCTAGTTTGGTCATGCGGCGAACCAAAGCGAACCTGGAAATCCCAAGTAGACGCGCAGCTTCCTGTTTCTTCCGACCGGAACAGCCAAGGGCGTCCTCAATTAAAAGCCGCTCTGTTTCTCTCATAACATCGTGAAGAGAACGTCCTGACGGAACACTCAGTTTTTCCAAGGCCCCAACGCATTCCGTTTGCCCAAGACCCAGATGGCCGACACGAATAGGGTTTCCTCGTGATATGATAAGCGCTCTTTCCAGAACGTTTCTCAGTTCCCGCACATTACCAGGCCAGGTGTATGAGCGTAGAGCGTTGATAGCGTCCAAATTTATTTTAGGAACGGATGAAAGCTGCATCTCTTTAGAAAGGCGTGTAAGAATTAAATTTGTAATGATTGGGATATCCTCTTCCCGTTGACGTAGTGGTGGTACCTCTATACCAAACACGTTCAGACGATAAAAAAGATCTTTTCGGAAACGACCCTCGTCGACTTCTTTCCGAAGATCTCTATTGGTCGCTGCTATTAGTCTAGTGTTCACAGCGACACTTTTTTCCCCTCCGACTCGGGTGAAAGAGAAAGTATCCAAAAAAGTGAGTATTTTAGATTGCATCAGAGGCGCCAATTCTCCGATTTCATTTAAAAGAAGCGTTCCTCCCTCCGCCAATTCCAGCATGCCTCGTTTCTTCCGGAGGGCTCCCGTGTATGCTCCTGCCTCATGCCCGAAAAGTTCAGACTCAGCCAGTTCCGCAGGGATAGCCGCGCAGTTGATAGCATAGAAAGGGCCACTGGAACGGGAAGACCGATCATGTATGTAGCGGGCAAGGTGGTCCTTGCCACTACCCGTCTCGCCGGTCAGAAGTATTACGCTATTTGATTCCGCCGCAAGGTCCGCCTTTGCAAGAGTGGATCGCATAGCCTCGGATCGATATTCGTTGATTTGCGGAGATCCGTAAGAGTTAGTCGAAAAGGGTTTGAGCAGTTCCCTAGCAATGCTGCAGATTCCTGTTATTTCGCCGGATGAATCCAGAAGAGGAAATCGGATAAAATCAAGGGAGATTGGTTGGCCTTTCCACTCTAAAGTCTGCTGAGTTTGGATGGTCTGTCCTTGCAGAACCCTGGACTCGACATTCTCCGACTCCCGGGCATAAGCGTCGCTAAACAAATCGATATCGGTTTTTCCAATGATCTCGGAACGGGCCATCTGTAGAAGATCCACGGCCGCGACGTTGACATCGATATATCTATGTTCTCCGTCTTTAACAAATATAAAGTCTTGCGCAGACTCAAACAAAGTCCTGAAACGTCTTTCACTCTCCAGAAGCTCTGATGTGCGCCGCTCAACGGTCTCCTTCAGTTCAGCTTGGTGTCGCTTGATTATGTCCTGGGCATCCTTCATCTTGAGCAGCGATTCTATTCGGACTCTGAGTTCCAGCCGATCAATAGGCTTGTTGATAAAATCATTTGCGCCGGCCTCAACGGCCCGAATGCGTGTTTTTTTGTCGTCAAGCACCGTTACCATGATGACCGGAATGTCGGCAAATTCAGGATTCCCACGGATATGCCGGACTACCTCGAACCCGTCCATGCCCGGCATCATGACATCCAGCAGCACAAGGTCGAACCCGGATTTTAGCTTTTCCAGCGCTTCAAGTCCGTCATTTGCAGGTTCCGACGAGTGGCCGAGGACTTCCAAGAAGTCCTTGATCAGCCTTTGGTTCTTAGGTTCGTCATCGACTATCAGGATACGTTTGCGCTGGATCATCAATAATCTCCCTTTGCGAGACACATCAACTATGCTGCGGCTCCAGAGCCCTTCGATTTTATAAGCGCTGACAAATTGCTGTGAAAGCTCCTCGTGTCAATCGGTTTGAGTATATATGCGTCACATCCTGCTTCTCTGGCCCTTGCTTCATCATCCTTCATGGCGTGAGCCGTTAGAGCTACTACAGGGATATGAGCCGTTGCGGGATTATTTTTTAGGACTTTAGTGGCTGTCAGTCCGTCCATGCCTGGAAGTGAGATGTCCATAAGAATAAGAGAGGGTTTCTCTGGTTCAGCCCTCTTAATTGCCTCTTCCGCGCTGAATGACTGGATCACGTCATATCCAAAGGCTACTAGTAAGTCTGTGACAACTTTCATGTTGGATTCATTGTCTTCGACAACGAGCACTTTGTGGCGGTTTTTGTCTTGAACTGAGAGATCAGCTAGCGCATTGCGCGGAAAATCTAACGGTTCCGGTGTCAGTTGAGAGTCTAAGTGTTTTCCCGCTTCGATGTGGGGAAATATCAACCTAAAAGTACTACCCATTCCCTCCCCATCGCTTTCTACCGAGACGCTGCCTCCGTGAAGCTCTACAAGGTTGCGAACCAACGCCAATCCAAGACCGGTCCCATGTTCTTGTTTTGATAAAGAGAAATCCAACTGTTCAAAGGCATCAAATATTCGTTTCTGATCTTCTGCTTTCAAGCCGATACCGGTATCGGAAACGCTTATCAATATATGTTTACGAAGTATTTCCGCTTCCAGTCGAATTGAGCCCCCCGCAGGGGTGAACTTTACGGCATTGGATAGCAGGTTAATTACCATCTGTTTGAGTCGTACATTATCAGCAAGTATCGTTTTCGCCTTGAGGTCTTCAGAAACTGTCATTTTAAAGTTCAATTCCTTTTTGGTGACCATTTCTCTTATGATGACCCAGCAATGATCCAACAATTCACTCAAATCAACATCGGATAATATAATTTCGATTTTCCCGGACTCGACCTTGGCGAGATCCAATATGTCGTTGATGAGAGTCAACAGATGATGCCCGGCTTCTGAAATCTCTGTGACATATCCTGCCTGTTTTTCGTTAAGTTTGCCGAACAACTGGTCATCAAGAAGACCAGAGAAACCAATCACCGCTGTCAGTGGTGACCGTAACTCATGACTCATGTTTGCCAGAAACTCGCTCTTGGCAGAGCTTGCCGCTTCTGCCTGAGCACGAAAACGGGACGCTTCGGCCAGCGCGAGTTCCAGCTCTTTGTGACTCATTTTCAATTCCTGTTCTGCTCGACTGCGCTCAGCAATTTCGACCTCAAGTTTTTGGTTTACCGTCATTAGTTTGATAGTGCGTTCAACCACCCTGGATTCAAGCTCATCCCGCGCCGCCCTTAATGCCCTCTCAGCATCATTACGAGCGGTCACATCACGAAAGCTCCATACTCTCCCAACGATTTCATTCGCTATCAATTGCGGCCCAGAGTAACGCTCGAAAACCCTACCATCTTTAAATTCTAGGGTGTCAAAGCTCTCCATTTCCGTCTCGGCGTATAACTCCTTCACCTTCTTGAGAAAGGCTTCAGGGTTTACTAGCTGATCCAATACAAACGCCAGAGCCCTGTCATCGTCGCTGGACTCTATGATATCTTCCGGTATCCTCCAGAGATCCATAAATCTTTGATTTAGGGCGGTAATCCTCTCGTCATGATCGACCACCAGAATTCCATCAGCAGTTGACTCAAGCGTTGAACGAAGAAGAGAAAGCGACTTCTTGATCTCGTTCTCGGCTCGTTTACGGTCAGTAATATCCCTAACCGTCGCCTGAAGAATCATCTTGCCGTTCACTTCCAGGCTGTTCAGGCTAACTTCCGCATCAAAAGGCATGCGATCGTATCTGCAGTGCCTCCATTCAAAAAATTGCCGATGTCCAGCCAGCGCTGCGGCTATTTTTTCATCGGCCTTTGACCGCGAGACCTTCCCATCCGGTTGCACTTTTGGAGAAAACACCGTAAAAAGGTTCCCAACCATCTGATGTCTAGCGCAACCAAATATTTGCAGGCTTGCTGTATTACAGTCTATGAACTTGTCCCCTTCCATGATGAACATGGCGTCGTTTGAGGACTCAAATATAGTTCGATACTTAGTCTCACTTTCTTGAGCTTTTTCCCTAAGTGACCATTGAAGGTTAAGCCGTTGCTGGAATTTTTGTTTGTTCATCAACAATGACCATATTATCAATCCGACAAGAATGGCCCAGAAACCCCCGATACCCCAGTACCATAGTTTCCATGCGGTTTGGGAACCCCAACCAGCCGCAGGCATGCCGGCCATTTGCCAGACCCGTCCCGGCAATTTGACATCCAAAACAACAGGATTGGACTGGAACATTGCCTCCTCTCCCCAGAAGACTGTCCCTTCAGCTCCTAAGCCGTTCTTACCGCGAAGAGCGTATTTTAGACCGGACGAGGGGTAAATGATTCCCGCCTCTTTTAAGAGTTCATGCTCCACTATCACTAGGCATGTTTGTCCCCAGTATTCGCCGCTCCCGAATGGCTTTCCCTTAGGGGTCAAGAATATGGGAATCCGACTCACAATGCCGAATCCACCTTGAGCCAACTCTAATGGACCGGTAATGACCGCTTCTCTCGTTTCAATAGCCCTCAGCACTGTTTCGCGTTCCTCAGGAATCTCGGCCAGATCAGCTCCAATGACCTTCTCGTCGCCTTTCATGGGATAGGCGTCAACGATCACGGTGCCTTTGAGCAACGACACATTTTGGACCATACGATCATTGGCGATCAACCCCTCTGCAAAATACTGAAATGTCTCATGATCGATCTCATTGCGTAGCGAAACGTAGGAAACTACGGACTGCATCAGATAAAGCCTTGATGTCAAAGCTCCTTCGAGTTTTACTAGCGCAGCGGTCATTTGACGAAGAGTATCTAAACGCTCTGCCAGTGCTTGCCGTTTATCCTCAGAAACGATGGCGAACCAAACTGCGGTGACAATTGTAGCGGCACTCAACAAACCCACAAGGACAGGGAAAAGAAGACGGCTTGGGGTTATCATTGGCATTGGGCCATGACAAGAAGTATATCAACCACTTTGCTGAAGGCATTGACAAAGCGTCGACCCGATGTGGTAGAGCGCCTGCAAGCGCCTTTGATCAATTGGCCGACAATATGGGGAATTGTGGGATTCACTGCAATCCTCCTGACTCTTGCCGATTCTAGATCAAAACTGTAATCAGGATATCTGACACGCTCTTTTGTTTTTCCTTACGTATAATGGCTTCAGACCTCAAAAGGCTCAATGCCTATTTGGCTAATCACTAAATTCAGGTTCTCGAGATCATGGCGGAGCCCTAAGTCTCCAAACATCGTTTTCGCTTTTATTAGAGCGTCTTTAGCGGTGTTGACTTCCGACTGCGAAGATTGAGCGTTAATTAGGAAAAAACGCTCGCCCATTTCAGCATAGTTCCTGGATAGCTGGGGAAGCGCATTAAGCCTTTCCCCTTCGCTAATTGCCTTTCGCCACCAATTGGATGCGCCTTTCTGATCGTGGATCAACGATTTGTAAACACCCATGAGTCTATAGGATTCCGTTCTATACAATGCGGCTTTCTGGGACGTCTTGATTAGCGTCTTTCCTGATTTGAGAGCATTCCTGCGATGCTCAGAAGCTTCTTCCTTGTAGCCGTGCCCAAGAGAGTCTTCCAGGCGCCGAAGGTGGTATTCAAATTGACTTCGATAAAAGGCCGACAACTGAAGTGGGACCGCCCTAACTTCGGCCTTGCTCTTGCTGGCTTGATCCAGCGACTCCCCAGCCTGCCCCATGTCATTCATCAACATTTCTATTGCCGCTTTAAGGGAATACATGTTCATTATTGATAAACCCCAACCCTCTGATTTGGCCAGGTCAATTCCCCGATTCACTTCCGCTGCGGCTTCGTTCGTGTCACGGCATTCAATGAGCAGATAAATACTCAACAGATATTTCAAAAGGAGGCACATGTTGTTTTTATAGGTTCCGGCGATATCATTCAATTTTGTCACAAGTAGTTTTGCTTCATCAAAATGCCCCTGAAAGATTTTCGGAAGTCCGTGCCAGTAATAATGCTGGGCGGCATCCCACACTTCTCCAATTTTCAGGACCCTGTTTACCAAATCATCATTGTAATCAGTAATGTCGTTCCACTGGCCCTTGAGAAAAAGGTTCTGTGTATCCAGGAGATTATAAGTAATCAATTGCTTGGGATCATGTGCGTCCAATCTGGGTTTTGCATAATCTAGGATCCTTCTGGAAATGCTGAAGGAAAGTCCGGTCCAGTGGAACAGGGCGCTGGAGCCGGCAAAGATCCCAATCCCAAATTTGAATTTTGTGAGATCGAAATGTACAACGGTGGCATGAAAGAAAAAGAATTCGATGAAAAATCGTTTGGGGTTAATGAGAGCCAAGGCTTGGGCCTTCTTGTAAAACAATGCTAGTGTCTCGACATCCATCTGCGTAGGCAGTTTCCTGAACCAGCGCGATGGAAAGTATAGGGCCAAGAGGAATGTCATGGAACTTGACAAGACCCTAAAAGCTGTTGACACTGAATTTTTGGGTAATTCGCCCCAATAGTAGTTCAGGGCCTTGTCGAAATGTTCCACAGCTTCTGCGTAGCGTCCTCGGTTAAAGAGAGCCAGCCCTATGTTCTTTTCAAGAATGGCAATTTTTTCGGGATCGACTTGGTCTCCTCGAAGCATTCTATACAAGTTCATAGCTTCTTGGTAATAGCCCAAAGCCTCATTGGATGCGGAAGATCTTAATGCCTCCTCGCCGGCCTTAACAAGGTATTCTTCAGTCTTCTCATCACTCTCAGCTCTACCGTAGTGATAGGAAAGGATGCCATAGAATTCACGGAGTCTATAACTGAATGCTCGTTCTATTGATTCGGCAACCCTCAGGTGAAGAGATTTTCGTCGCTCAAATGGAATTGATTCGTATGCAGCCTCCTGAAACAGGGCGTGTTTGAACATATACTCCAACTCTTCCATCCTCATGTGTGACTTGATGAGTTGCACATCCTTCAAATACTCCAGCTTGTATTGGATATCCTCAATGGAATAAGCTACGTCCTTGACGACACGATCGAAAAAGCTCTTTCCAATTACCGCTGCGATATTTACAAGCTCCCGAGTACGCGATTCCAGCCGGTTTATTCTAGACGTAAGGACATCTTTGACGGTGGAAGGGATAACTACACTCTCTATCTTCTCGGTGACCTCGAACCGGCCGTCCTTCTCTACTACAGCCCCCTCGTCAATGAGAGAGTTTAGCATCTCCTCGATGAAAAAGGGATTTCCTCCAGCTCGCATTAGGATTTTGTTTTTTACAGAGTAAGGAAACCCTGTTCCTGCAAGGATGTTATCAACCAGTATCCCACTTTTCTTAACATCCAGGGGCTGGATTTCTATTTCCAAGCAGGAAGCATTTGAGTTTTGTCCTCCCTTTTCTTTGCTTCCGTAATCACTCTGAACGTATCCCGGTCGGTACACATTAATGAAAACGACCCTGTGTTTCTCAGCAAGCGGATAGAGCGACTCCAGGAGCAAGACGGAACTGGCGTCTGCCCAGTGGAGGTCCTCCAAGATGATAACCGTTGGCATCATCTGAACCCCTTTTACCAACAGTTCTTTCACATTCTTGAAAATAAGCTTCTCCAGCGCTTCTCCCTCTATGCCCTTAACCCTGTCCGCATTCTTTCCACTGAGTTTAATTCCCATGAGAGTGGCCACGAACGGCAATATCTCTGCGGTTTCTTCGGAGTGTATTGCTTTTATGGCATGTTCAAGCTTGTCTAATTGAGCGACATCCGAATCCCCCTCTGCTATCCCCGCCCAATTCTTTAAGAGGTCGATAATGGGGTGGAAGCTCAGGTTCTGTCCTATGGACATGACCCGACCTTCAAGGATGTTCACCCTCTTCATTACTTCGCACTTCTTTAACTCTTCTATGAGGCGTGACTTTCCGATACCCGCCTCGCCAGTCACATTCACCACCGAACCTTCATCCAGGGTGGCTTTAATGACCTGAAACTCAAGCTTGCTCAGTTCCTCGTCTCTTCCCACCATCTCTGACGTGACATGACGGTAGAAACTAGCTTTTCGATGAAGACCGTTTGCGCTCTGCACCCTGAAAACCTGAATAGCTTCGGGTTTGCCTTCGATTATCCTGAATCCAAGATCCTCGAATATAACAAAATCTTCTGCCCAACCCCGAGCATAGTGACCCACCAGAATTTCCCCAGGCTGTGCGAGACTGCTTAAGCTGGACGCCATGTTGATGACGTCGCTCTCCACCCCCCCCAGGGGCCCTTTCTCTGGATCCACGTCGCCAGTAACCACAAGACCGGTCTCTATTCCAGTTTGCATTGCCAGTGGAACCCCATGCCTATCTTGACACTCTGAATTCATGGAATTCACGAGATCTTGCATCTCTTTGGCTGCGTAGATTGCTAGAACCGGGTCGTGTTCATGGGAACAATGCGCACCAAAAACCACCAGAAATCTATCGTCTGGGACCCTCTCCATGAAGCCGTCATACCTGGCAACGATCTGTTTGACCCCTGTAAAGATTTGTTCAGTAATCTCCGTGACCTGATCGGGGTCGAGCTTTTCGGTCATAGCTAAGAATCCGCATAGACCTGCAAATAGTGCAGTGACGTGTTTTTGTTCCGGTTCAGGAATGATGTAACTTGTGGTTGGCGCAGACCTGGACTCGAAACCTGGAGATGTGTTGTTAAGACTGGTACCGCAGCGCCGGCAAAAACTCACACCTGTCTGGTTCTCCAGTTGGCATTTCCCGCATTTCATCGTGTACCTCGGAAGACTATGGCGATAGGGTGTGGTGTGCAATCCTCACACCTACCGAAAGATAAGCCCCTTGGAATGATGAATTATTATCTTAAACGGTTATTAGAGACTTTCATGTTTAATGAGTCGCAACGCACGTGTCAAGTTGTTTATTGCAAAATAGATATATCCATGTATTTACAGATCACTTCAAAGCGATAGCTGAGAAGATGAGTCCACTTCATAACATATTGACATAAATGATGTTGTTGCAGTGCCCTCCAAATGCCCTCTATGTCGTGTTTGTTCAATGATTCCAATATATTTTGCTCACTCTTAATTAGTAGGTTTGGGGTTCGAACCCCCGACGGCCCACCAAAATAACCAATTTCAATGCCCAAGTCCACGCTGAAACGTTGGATAAAGGCGGCAGTGAACTTTGCGAAGGAGTCGCTGCACGGTACACGATAATAAATGACATGTGACTCCTTTTTCCAGTTCCTGCGCTTTGCCGAGTTCTTGGAGTTGCGTCGAGTTGAAGTATGCCCGAAAGACTTAATCATGGAACGAATCGCATTTACCATGGTCCCGGGCGTATTCACTGGCGTCGAGAGCAGGTTTTGAGTTGGAGAGAGATTCGATCGCCGAATTGATACCCCACAACGCTCTCCAGTTTTGTTGAGACTTGCTTAACGCTCCTTGATGTCCAGGGTCGTAACTGAAACGTGACTATTGGCGCAATCGATAAGCATCTCAATGGTCAAATTACCCTTTTGACCCGGTGTTCAGAAGTTCGCTTGAATTGCAACACGCATACCAAAAATCGGGTCAATTTCACGATCCGGGTTGACCCCCCAATTGTTTCCCGCATTTGGTGAATCCCAATGAAATTGTCTCCTGTCCACACATGCGTATTTGAACCAGGCGCCGGGCTTCCAATAGGCCACCCTGGCCGTCAAAGTGTATCCTTCGATGAGTTTCCAATCAATTCCGCCGCCGATTTCATAACCAAGGTCTCTCTCCAGAATGTTGGGAGCATTCGTAAGATTTCCGTTGTTGTCAGCGAATGAAATGTCCACTAGGTTACCTATTGGGAAGGAATTACCTCTACTACCGTTACCGTATTGCAGCGCTGGCTGGGAGGCTGTTTCGGTAGGATCTGGCCTTATCCATCCCCATCCATATCCTTGGGACACCCTGCTGGCGTACAAGCAGGTTGCGTATGCATTTAGATTAGCTGCTATAGCGTAATCCAATCTTACGCCATACGTGCTGGCATCGGTAATGTAACCGTGGTTGCAAGAGCGAGATATGGAATCGTTTCCCGATCCGTAGTTATAACCAAGCAACAGGCTGTAGGGAAGATACAGGTTTACACCGCCATTAGGGGAAAGTATGGGAACAATGGTAGGCTGTCTGTCGATCAGTTTGCCTCCGCGTCTGTCCGGACCCGGATAGTAGGCCCAGAGAAAGCTGATCTTTGCTGGGCCGGCCATAGCGCCGCACTCGACCATACCAGCCCACAATTCCCAGTAACGAGTTTGAGGCTTGATATAATCCCGGTTTATTTGATTAAGAGAAAGGCCGTTCTGTCGAAAGAATTCCTGATAAAAGCCGACTTCAGTATTAAAGAAGAAGCGTCCGTCAAAATACCTGAAATTTGTGAATCCAAAGACCTGCGAGTCGTCCGTCGCGAAGATCGGGTGATTTGTTGGTAAATTGGTGTTTGAAAGAATCAGCGATTCCGGGCCCTTGTGACCGTTGGTGTATTCGACAAAGGTCTCGGAACTGATTTTTCTGGCGTTATACATGAGCAGTGCAGCGACATGAGGTTGAGCCGCCCCACTCCGGTCTGTTTCTAGCGGATAATTTGACGGAGCATCCGCAACGGGCCTTCCAGGGCCCCAAGGATAGTATTGTCCGACGATAATGAAAGGACCAAAGGGAATTGATAGGACTGCCGCCTCAGAGGTGTTCTCCACCGAGTCGATGATCACACCCATACCGATGGTGTTTGGCTGTTTTCCTATTTTTAGAATTCCCCAAGGCAGGTTAGCCTGAGCATACCAGGTTTCCCAATAACCGGGGGAGAATGACATTCCGACGCCTGGAGCCTGACTATTCAAGTACCTGGAGCTATTGAGCTGGCCATAGCCCACATCCGTATATACAGAAATGGGATTCCAGGCTCCAATTCTGTAAGCTCCTTGAAGTGAAAGCGCCTGATTGACTTTTACCGTCGGGAGAAAAACTGTGTACATGTAGTTCGCCGCCACATCCGAACCTGTAGCCACCCTGTCACCCCAAAAAGCTACATCCGTTCGAAAGGCGACCTCGTGACCAAGCCAACCGTTGCGAGCGGCAAGCCTTACCTTGTCCCACACTGAGCTGTTGTCCTGATTGAATGGCCCGAAGAAGCCTTTGTCCCCCAGTTCGGAGAATTGATAATACTCCCATGTGAAAACCCCGGACATTGAGAACTCCCAGGCGCCGACCTGTGAAACTAACAGGACTAACAGCGCCACAACGAGGCAGACCCGCCGCATTTGATTCATACCTTTACTCCCAGTATGTTACGTGAAATATGCCTGCAATTGATCAATCAAATTCGGATTGAATTGCCTTTCTGCTTGTCCAGGACGACCTACCATCTGGTCAATTCCAATGACGGCCATTTTTTCATAAAATTTTACGGTCGGCCGGAAGAACTCAAATTTCTTGCCTTCCGGCCTGTCCACCAAATGATCACTTTTTGTTACTCGGGATCGCCGCCGAGGAACTCCGGACGCTTGAACAATGGATCAGGGTAAGTGTAAAACCCCCGGCCAGATTTTACTCCCAACCAGCCCTTGTCGATGTAATCCCGCTTTAACATATCGGCGAATTGCTGAGCCCCAGGGTCGCCTGATTGCTTGGCGGTGGCCTGGCTGACGTGCCAGACGGTGTCCAGTCCCACGAAGTCCCACAGTCCGAAAGGTCCCTGGGGCATGTTGAGGTGAATCATTATAGCCCGGTCCACGTCCTCCACGGACGCGATTTTGTCCACCAACGCGATTTGCACCGCCTTATCGCACATGGCCCCGACAATGGCGTTCGACACATAACCGGGAAACTCTTTTTTTAAGACCAGCGGGACCTGCTTGATGCGTTTTGGCGAAAGCCACCAGTAGTTCCACAGTTTCCGGCGAGGTCCCCGGGTGTGGCATGATGTCGACCAGTGGGGCTTGGAACGGATCGAGAAAGTGCAGCGCCGCAAACTGGGCGGGTCGGCCCGTGGCCTCCGCGTACATGGATGGAACCAGTGTGGACGTGTTGGTGGTGAAGATAGTTTTCGGCTCGCAGATCCGATTGAACTGGCCAAACACTTTTGCCTTAAGATCCACGGCTTCAGGTACCGATTCGCTCAACAGATCCGCGTCGGCCCCGTCTTCCGGCTTGGAAGTGTAGTGTATCCGTGACAGCGCCGCCTCCGAGTCGTGGGGCGTCATTTTCTGTTGCGCCACCAGTTCCTCAGCTAAAGCCGGTATTTTAACTCGAGCGTTCTCCAGAGACTTGGCCATCGGATCATAAGCGACCACCTCGTAGCCATATCTGGCGCACTGTAAGGCAATTTTCTGTCCCATTGCGCCAGCGCCTACCACGAGGATCTTTCGGATATCGTCGACTTTCATGATCATGTCCTCCTAAAGTGTTAAAACTGTCCGTAGCGCTGGTAACGGCCCGTGACAAGGGTGGAACGGTCCCAGCGGCCAGAGAACAGGTAAGGAAAAAGGCTGTCCGCCTCTTTGTCTTCGAATTGCGCAAGAGGAGAAACGCCTGCAACCCAGTTTGAATTTACGCTGTAGCCCGCGCCGAGCAGCTTCACCACTGCGAGTTCCGCCCACGGGTCGTCCAGCGATGGCTCCATGTCAAGCGATTTCACGTAGGCCGGTTCCCAGGTCTGGTAGTCGGTGACGCTGTCGTAGTTGACAAGGGTCATATTAGGAAACGTCACATGGCCTTCCGGCGCCTGCCCGTAATTGAACCGAAACAGCAGGCAGGCACCCCTCTCCCGATATCCGGGCCCGTAATCCTTGCGCTGGGCTTCCATTAGGGGATCGTTATACCCTCCCATCTCGACTTCGACCGAGAAAATGCGCCGGCCCTTTCTCTCAATGAAAGCGCTTGCCCAGTCGCCGTTGCGTTCGACGACAATGCGTTCGCACATCTTCTTGGGCAGACCCGCAGCTTCACGCCCGCTGCAGAGGCCCATGTGCGCTCCGGGACCGCTGAGCTGGAGGTTCAGAAAATACACGCCCACGGTTTCGCCGTAGCGACATAAGAGACTGAGGCCGCCTTCCATGTACCACGGTGCGAACGTGGGCTCGCGGATGTTGACGACGTACACCATGGCGATGGGTCGCTCGGGGTCGATGAGATCGAGCGGCGGCGGCAGCACACGTCGCGCCGCGGCGGGATCGGTCTCCCAGGTAATGTAGAGGCCCTCCTCGTTGTTCATTGCTCCGGGGTTCATGAACGAGTAAATCTGTTCACGCGGTATGAAATAACTGCCGTTTTTCATGTACCGATATCCTCCTTAATATAGTGAAACGTCTGTCACACGGCCCACTCTCCACGTCGCCGTTTCCGGGCAACGTTCAATAGATAGTCATCAACAGCCTTAGCCGCGTCCGGATTGAAACAACTTCTGGAGCCGGAGGCGTCAGTCTCGTCCCCAAAAACCAGTCGCTCGTTTTTCGCCACACCGCTGAGGATCATCCGTGCGGACTGCTCAGGCGACTGGGAGCCCGGAGGGGCTTCCGTGTCCCCCCAGATAGCGGTGGCCACCGTACCCGGCGTCGCCGATGTCAGGCGGATGTTCTCGTCCCACAACTCGTACCGGAGGGCGAGGGTCAGACCGTTCAGAGCGGCCTTGGTTGCGGAGTACATCGTTTGTTGGGCCATCGGATAGAATGCGATTCCGGATATGATGTTGACAATGTGCCCGCCGCCCTGCGCCCGCATGACCGGCAGGACGGAACGGATGCCGTAGACTGCCCCGTAGAAGTTCAGAGCGAACGCTTTCTCCCAGTCACCATTGGTCTGCTCCTCGAAACTGTCCGCTGAAACCGGCGCCTGCGTTGTTGAAAAGCAGGTCTATGCGCCCGCCGCCAAATTCAGCCGCTTGTTCGATCATTTGTTTGACTTCCTCTTCATTCGTGACGTCGCACCGGATTCCGAGCGCCTGGCCGGGGTATACCGCGTTTAGTCGTGCGGTCTCCCGGACCAGGTTCGCCTCGTTAATATCCGTGAGGACGACCCGCTTCGCCCCGAAGGAAAGCATGGTTTCCGCCAGCGCCAATCCAATGCCAGAGGCGCCACCCGTTATGACGGCGCCTTTATCTCGGTAGTACGCTTCTGTTTCGCCCATGCACGCTCGCTCCTTTTTGCAACTTTCTAATCTTCAAGTTGGCGCTACTCCGGCTTTTGACCCGTATAAAATGAAAACACGCCGACGCTCCGGCGACAACGGTTTTGGGAGCGCTCTACGGCTCGAAAACAAACGCCTGCCCGTAAGCGTCCTGGGTCGCGTCCACTATTCGCCCGCCACGCACGGCGTCACCTATGACCCGCGCGTCAGGGAAGGCCGCTCTGAAACGGTCGATGACCTCCTTGTAAGGCCGAACGCCCAACGCCAGGATGACTGTGTCAGCAGGTACGAACACAGACTCGCCGGTTTCCATACATTCCAGGTCTATTCCCTCCTCGGTGATCTTTACCAGCCGGTGTCCCGGCAAACGGACTGGGTCGTAGCAATCCATACGCTCCTTGATGTCGAGGATAACGATGATGTTCGCGCCGGCGCCGATCTGCGGCAGCATGTCCACGAGGCTCGTCTTGTGCCCGGCCCGCATCACAACCTCGGCTGTCTCAAGGCCCGTCATGCCTGAACCGACGATAGCGCAGTCGCCTTTCACCTCCGACCGCCCCATGAGCACATCTTCGGCGATGACAACGTTTTTCCATCGATCCCCGGGACAGGAGGTATGAACGGCCGTGCGCCGCATGCGATGAACACGCCGCAGGGCGAGAAAGCCTGAACTTTATCAACCGTAGCCTCCTCCCCGAGGCGCAGATCGATACCACATTCCTCCACTTGAGCGATCATGGAATCCACGTACCGAGTGATCTTTTCCCTGGCGAAGCCCTTGTCCGCAACGTTTAGCGAACCACCCAGCCTGAGAGATGGTTCGAACAGCACAACGCGGAAGCCGCGTTCCCGAAGGACCATGGCGGCCGTGATTCCCGCAGGGCCGCCACCCACTACGGCCACTGTCCTCCCCGCTCCGTCACGCGTGGGGTTGGCGAATTCGCGTTCACGGCCGGTGATTGGGTTCACCGAGCACTTGACTCGCCGTTCGTGGATAATCTCATCGAAGCACACCAGGCAGCCGATGCATTTGCTTATGGTCTCCGCCTTGCCGGTCTTGGCCTTTTTGCACCAGTCAGGGTCAGCAAGGTGCCCGCGCGCCACTCCCACCAGGTCGCAGCAGCCTTCCTCCAGAATGGCTTCAGCAACCGCCGGCTCCTTTATGTTCGCAACAGCGATGATTGGTATCCTGACGTGCTTCTTGATCTCGGCGGCCATGTATTTTTTCCATCCCTGCTCGATCGTGCCAGGCTCGATGCATGCGGTGAACTTTGGGGCTATCCGGGATGGTGGAGCTGATGTCAAGGAAGTCTGCGCCAGCCTTTTCCAGTTCGGCCGCGATCCTGCAGCTTGCGGCGAGGTCGTTCCCCCGGTCTCCCAGGAATTCTTCAGCGGAAAGTCGAACACCAAGAGGAAAACCCCTGCCACATGCCGAGCGGATACCCGCAAGGATCTCCATCAAGAAGCGCAGGCGATTCTCAAAGTTCCCGCCATAATGGTCGTCACGCCGGTTGAGATACGGGGACAAAAAACTGTTGATCAGGTAGCCATGCGCTCCGTGCAGCTCAACACCGTCAGCGCCCGCCATCTGCGCCATATACGCCCCCCTAACGAACGCCTCCTGGATTTTCCCAATCTCCGGGACCGTGAGCGATCGAGGAGTCTCTCCAGTTACGGGGCTTGTGACGGCTGAGGCGGAGACGGGCTGCTCTCCTCCAATCGCTGCGCTGCCCTGGCGTCCGGGATGGTGCAACTGGATAAACATCCTGGCGCCGTACTTGCGCACCGTGTCCATGAGCCGTGCAAGCCCCTGAACATCCCCAACGTTTCTGGCAGCGAGCTGGCAGGGTTCAGCCGCGCCAGCGCCGTCCATGACCCGGCAGAGCCCACTGACCATAAGCCCGACTCCACCCCGAGCCCGCGCCTCGTAGAAAGCGATGATGTCGTCGTTTACGCCGCCCCCCGCCGTAGCTAGGTTTACTCCCATGGCCGTCATGGCCACGCGGTTCTTAATCTCCAAGCCACCAATCCGGACCGGGCTAAACAGTCTAGGAAACATTTTCGTCACATCCTCCATTGTCAATGATAAACAAAGGCGCCCATACAAGGCCGAGCCTCAAACGTGATCAAATTGCCTGCTGTTGTCCAGTCGCTTCCATTATCGCCACCGTCCGCAATAGGGAGGCCAATACAAAAAAAAGGGGACCCATTATTAACAGGATACAGGCAACAACTGGAAGAGGCATGATACCCGGCAAGATCATGGACACGCCGAAGACTATGCCTAGCGAATTCATCGCAAGTTGAATCCTCGCAAGTTTTCTAATGATCGGGGGAACAACAATTGGGGTTTCCGGGGAGGTCCTGATTTCATGCTTTCTCTCAAGAAATCGTCTGATAAAAAATACTGCTCCCCCGAGGATACTTAGAAGCCCCAGGAGTATCTGAATCATCCCTGTAAGCAGACCGGGGACAACGCATGAAACCACTCCCAAGCCGGCAAATACAATGCCAATGGTTATCATGAACCGTGAGCGGGTGTACTGGCCCAGCGGTGTGTCTCCCATTGTCATCACCTGGATGGCCATGATGGTCAGAAGCAGACCCAACTGGCCATCTGGTGAGAAAGGAAGCATGCCCAGACCGACCGGAAAAAGTAGTAATCCGAGAAGCGTATTAAGAACTCCTAAGAGTATAAGGATTGCCAGCGAGAGGGAAAGAGACGCCTCCTGGAACAATACAAAACGTCCTTGTGAATCAGCTCTGTCTGAAATCCGAATAGTCGATGCCGGGTCCTCTGGCCGCTCAGGACCATAGGTTCTGAAAACCTTCCAGATACACCACGAAAGATAGAAGAAACTCATACCGTATAACGAGAGAATAATCGCCGTCCGTGGGTCCGCTCTGAGTGAAGGAGAGAGTGTTATCAGCCCCGAAAGGATTGTAAAGGCATAGACAAGGGCGCACGCTACGGTTAGTTGGCGCAATATTCCCGGAATCTTTATCCATATCCTGGCTTTTTTTTCAGAAACGCAGAGTTGTAGGAAAAGAATTATACCTCCGATAAAAAGGATTATTCCAACCAGTTCGCGGATAAAATTTGTGAAGAACCCGGGAATAAAGGAAGTGGCGATTCCAAGAACGGCCGAACCCATTCCGATGAATACAAGAGCCCATGATCGTCGAAGGGCGCCAAATGGGGTCTTACCCATTGTGATCATCTGAAAAGAAACAAGGACCATAAAGAGGCCGTAGGCGCTGTCTGGGTTATATGGCAGATCTCCGGTGTAAATTTTGAACAGCGTTAGGCCAAAGAGGAGCCAGAATACTCCGAAGAGGATTAAAACGGCAACTTCGAGGGAGAGATCAGATTCTTCCTTCATTCTTGCACGCCTTTTTCTGAGCTAACGATGTTACGGCCTTGAAGTATTTAATCTAGATTTGGAATCGGAACATCAACAAGTCATCTACACCATCAAGTACATACTAATAGGCAGTTTCCTGCCGCGACCCCGGCTGAATACAATTAGCCCGCTTGACGGAGGCCGTGAACTAAACCCTTCATTGGCAGCTCTTACTCAATTTTGAATATGGTCTGGAAGGAGAATACCATGATTCGAGTGGGGAAGACAAAAGGAAATTCGAATGCCATTAGCCAGAGTCAAAACAGAGTGAAAAACTTCTTAGTTCTTGATAAATCAAGATGACATTCCTTGTAGTTGTGTCCGATATTTTTCCAATCCACGTTTATCTAAGAGAACTCTTCCTTCAGGACCTCAATAAAATGAGGCTCAAGTATATCTAGGAACTCGACCATAACTTCGGGGGAGTCACGGAGATATTCTTTTTCATACAGAAAGGTGTAGAAAAGTCTGAGCGCCGATGGACACAAAGTATATCCCCAAGGTTCAAGAGCAGCCTTTTTCAACAGGAAGCCCACAGTGAACTCAGCCAAATATTTACCCGGTTCATCCTTCAACGTTAATGGTGATTCGTGTTCATAACCATATATGAAATCGATATACATTCCGACTATGAAGGCAAATTGTTCATGGTATTGACTCACGCCCTTTCTAGTCAGCCATGTCTTGAATCTATTGAAAATAATGTCTTGGACCTTCAAAAACATTTTCTCACATTTGTCATAATCTTTAGACACTCTAATATGCTGGTCCATCCAGTCAAGATTTTGAACTAGTTCCATGTCAATAGCATTTGGAGGAAAGATTTCCTTAGAAAGGCTTGATTCCTCATTATCAAATTTACTTATCAAGTAACTCACTTGTTTTCTCAGGAACATAAAGGGGGAGCCTTTTGGTTGAATTTCATCGGGTATAAGATGATGTTTCCTTTCTACCATCATGGAGAGAAATTCACTTGCTTTGTCTTGGTCTAATCCCAGCCTTTGAGAGATTAGAGACAACATTTCCTTTTCAGATTTCTTTTCTTTTTTTGAAATAGATTCATCAATAGTATAATTCCAAATTTCTGTACCCACGCTAAAGATTTCATTAGTTTTTTGTATGTCATCATTCGGTAACGATACAATGTCCATTATGGGACTCGCAAACTCCATAAGAGCCTTAGTCATGGAAACGGACCGAAACCCATCTGGTGGTTTAATATCCTCAAATGAAACATTTGACGGGAACAAACCGTCCAGAGTCTGATTGCTAGATTTAACAAGTTTGAGATGTGCGTGTGTTTGTTTTTTTGATTTAGATTTTCTCTTACTCTTTGATACAGGTTTACTAGGTTTTTTGTCTGTCATAATAAGTTTTCCACCTTTATTAGAGCGCCGGATTACGCGAAGTCCCAGATGCTAAAGATATGTTCCATCCGTTATCATTTGAAGCAAAACATTTCCAGAGTCGGCTGTTAATAAATGACAGAGGGTCAATATTATTTTGGGTTTCCGTCTAATATCTCTTTAAGAATACTCAAAACTTCCCCTACCCACTCTGTAACATCTATAGGGACAGGATTTAGGTTACAAAGGTTTTGGATTAGGAGCAAGTTGCTTCAATCATTGCCGGCGCTAATAGTTCCGATGTTGCCTAGAAATTGAGCGTCTTATTCAATACAACGGAGAGCAAACGAACCAGCGCTTCAGTCACAGACAGGTCGCTAATTCCTCTCGAAGTCGCGTGGTTTGGGAAATCGTTTTTCCGTGCTGAACTAATACTCTCGGGTCACTCCACAACGGAAGTCCGGTCGTCGCGATGACGATAGCAAGACTTAAACAAACCGTCCAGAAACAGGAAATGCTCCGATGCGCCTCGAAGCATTAACCAATTGTAACTATTTGCTTTTTCATGGTGGAGATGATGGGATTTGAACCCACGACCCCCGCGTTGCGAACGCATTGAAAAAGAGCCTGCCTGTAAGAAATCCTCAACCGTTTCAATTACTTTCAAAACACTACATGACAAAATACCACAAGATTGCACGCATAAATGTTAGCATTTGACCAGAATCTTGCGTCTTGAATAAACGTCAAAAAAAAAATTTGTCTTTCTATATAAGGGAACCTTTGTTTATCTTGCCCGCCGTGTAAGTTGCTGATATCATTACAGCCCAGTTTCTTTCATGTATTTTGTGCCTTTCGCCCTCTAGACTCCTGGATCCGTAGCCCATTGCGCTGCATTTTCAGGAAGCGTCGTAGAGATCGAGTCACAACATGAAACAATGAATATCACAATATCGCCCAGTTTACTGAGCTGCCCCATGCCAAAGATCCCGACACACCATAACGAGTCATCGCCAAAAGCCACTGCGGCGCTCATTCCCTACAAAATAATTTTTACAAAACGTGTTACTTGTAAAGGGAAAGTTTCATTTATCCCCCGATGCGTTCAACCATTATTTTAACAAGGCCATGACGATACCCACCGTAAAGGGTTGCCAACTGGCCTTTTACTCTCAGCCAAGATCCTTCGCGAACTTCACGACCCGCATGACAGCAGTATGATTTGTATGACCAGAGTATGACGCTTATATGATCCAGATATGATATGAGTATGACTAAACACGAATTTTCGCAAAATCGGATAAAGACCATGTGAACCTTACGGCAGTGTCGGCATGTTATCATACTATAATCATACTTAGCGTATGATAGGTGGTTTTAAGCAGAATTAGGACTCATTGTAGAATAATGCCAATGCGGCTCATGTGGTATTTCCGCATAGCCTTCCATGTGCTAGATCGCCTTCTTAACGTTCGAAAATTAGCGGCCCAGCATGGTGATGATTTATGCAGCTACTGAACAAACATAGACTCCCCGGTTCCGAACCAGCTTATGGGAGCGATCATAATAGCGCTGCGCAAACCGGTTATAGGGGGATCATTCACCGAAAGAATACAGTGCTTATCAATAGGACGAAAGGATAATTATTCCATGACGATGAAAAACGAGAGCAATCATGGCCAGCAGGGCCATCCATCAACGAAGAGGCGCAAGAAAGAACCAGGTTCCCATGTAGGTGAATCCGGACAGGCGAGCCAACTTCCCGAACAGAACGCTAACCTGACTATTTCGATGGAAGGTTTGGCTAAGTTATTAAAGGAACTGCTAGACATGAGTGAGGCAGCCGTCTCGGACAAAATTACACTGCGAATTAGTGATAAATATGACGAGATTATCGGGTCGATGGAACAGCGATTGAAGGAACAATTTGCAGAAGCGGCGCAAGCGGACCTCAAGTCGGGAATTGAGGATACAATCGAAGAAGCGGTCGAGCATTTTATGAGGTATATGATGGCTTCAGGGAGTTCGTATGAAAGGGAAATGTGGGTTTTTGTATCAAGGATTGTGGACGAGCGACTGACTGGAGAACTCGGTTCTCTCCTTGCTAGTCTTGAAATTTTCCCCAACAATAAAACGGGCCGTGGGCCAGCAGATGCCGTCATGAAGTCAGCCCGTTTGAGCGCCACGATCCGTCAGGAAACTTATGATAGAATCAAGGCCCTTGGTGGCATCTTTAGCAATCATGTCCAAGCAGCTTGTGAATTGTACCTCAAAGCGCTTGAAGGACGAAAGGACGACACTCGCATGGGAAAATAACTTCTTGTCTTGCCCCTACTTTCAATTTGCGACACAAGGCACGCTTTTCAGCGATGAACCAATTATAACCCCATGAGAAGAACTGGCGTGCGCTACTTCCAATAGCCCTGATTTGGCCCGGATCAAAAACACGCCCACTTGACCGTGCGGCCTGTGTGGTGATTCCTTCCAAGTCCAGAAAACGAGATCAAGTTTCCCGGCGTGACCGAGACCAATGTCTTTCCCGATCCAGCCGACGAGTCCTGTCCTCATCTGTATGGCTGTCACCCGTTCGACAGGAATGCCGGTTCGCTTAGCCGCCAGAGAAATGTACCCGCTGCAATCAACACCCTTTTGCTCAGATTCCGAACCGCCCTAAAAATAAGCCGGAAGGTAATCTTGAAGGTTATAGCGGACAAGATGAGGGTAAAACTCGCCTCATCTTATAGGTAGAGGCGGCAAAACAACTTTAAGCCGAACCGGAAATGAAACCGGCAATAATTTTGTTTGTTGCGTTAACAACTTATTGATTTATAGTGAATAAAGAACGTTAGGAATTCGGCAATACTGGACACAATATTTCTCATGAACACTAGAGACAGCATAACATTGATGGAACCGATGCTGCCACCAGATGGTGAGAGTAGACTCGAAGACCTCGCCTTTGACATGGCAACGAAGGCCAGTGGATTAGCGAGCCAATTGCCTCTGGCTGTGCGACATAGCATGGGCGACCTTGTCCGGTCAATGAACTGTTATTACTCCAACCTCATAGAAGGACATGATACGCATCCCCGCGATATTGACCGCGCTCTGTCTTATGACGACTATTCGACTGATGCGGAGAAGAGAGGGCTTCAACGTGAAGCCGTTGCCCATATAGAAGTTCAGCGGCTCATCGATCATCACGAAGATTTGCAGGTTGAGACGACAAGCGTTGATTACCTTGTCTGGCTGCACCGCGAATTTTGCCAACGCCTGCCAGAAGAATTGCTTTGGGTTCAAAATCCAGACACTGGCAAACGGCTGCGCATGATCCCTGGCGAGCTGCGAACAGCGAGGGTGCAAGTCGGAAGACATATTCCGCCAGACGCCGAAGGGCTGCCTCGTTTTATGAATCGGTTTGCCGCCGTTTATGATAGAGAAAGATTGTCGAAAGTGCTCCAGATAGTGGCTCTTGGCGCGGCGCATCATCGTTTGCTTTGGATACATCCTTTTCTTGATGGCAATGGACGGGTTGCGCGCCTTATGTCCCACGCATCTCTTCAACGGTGCGGAGTAGGAAGTAGCCTTTGGTCGGTCGCAAGAGGGCTGGCGCAGAATGTTAAAGAGTATAAAACCCTTCTCATGGCTGCCGATGAGCCACGACGCGGCGACCTAGACGGACGGGGGACTCTATCCACTCAAGCTTTGATAAAGTTTTGTGAATTTTTCCTGACCATCTGTATCGACCAGATTGATTTTATGGCCTCATTGCTTGAGCCGAGCGAGCTTCTGCGGCGAATGCGCCTTCATATCGAAGAGGAATCGCAGAAGGGGAACCTTCCCAAAGGTTCCTTTCCTCTACTACGCGAAGCTCTGCTTTCAGGGAAGGTGCCGCGTGGACGCGCCGGTGAGATCACCGGCTACGGCGAGCGCATGGCGCGAAACGTCGTCTCTAACCTCATTAAAAATGGATACCTGAAATCCAAGACTACCCGCAGCCCGCTTGTCCTTGCGTTCCCCATCGACGCAGTTGAACGATTGTTTCCAAGACTGTACCCGACCACATAGGACACGGACATAAACTGAGAAGATACTAGGGACTTACAAGAGAGGATAAGGAAGAATTCCGATCCGTAAGAGTTAAAGAGCATCTACAGATTTGGACCATTTCCGCTAACGTCGCACCGTGGGACATCGGCTCCACTTGTTCAAACTTCCCCAAATAGCTCCGTAATCAAAAAACAAATTGATTAAACCAACTTGCAGCAGGGTGAGTAGAGTCTCGAGAGCGTCGGTCGTAGACATGATAATGAGAAATCCCAGACCATATGAACTAGTCTCCTCTAGGGTAAAGCGCAACCGTTTGCTTGGCTAATGCATAAGCTGGAAGCTGCCTGTTATCAAGTAATCCTGACATGTCTACACGACTCCCGGATTGTTCGCTTGAGCGCCATTCTTAAGAATCCTCGCAGGTCGAAACCAATGGATGGAAATCTGCCATCAACACAGGCGTGATGTATTTCTTGCGGGATGGGGGGGCACCAGCGCAATCTTCGGCGCACCTGTCATCCATACGGTACCAAATTCGTTTTCAACATTCCTAAATCTACAGATATTTCCAAGCTGATTGAACGAAATTTCAGGGCATCTCGTTTATTCATCCTATAGGGTCTACTAATTGGCTGGCTCTTATTGACATCTAGTATCTAGATGATTATCTAAATAATACAACGAACGATCTTTTCACGACATTATGGTCTTATAATTCTATTAAACTCATTCACGCGTATGAGAAACTATTTCTATGCAGTCAAATAGATTAGTTGGAACAGAAGCCCTACTAGGTTGTCTATGGTAAGAGATGGACTGTTTTCTAAACCCCTACGTCGTACGGGTAGATTAAATTTAGCCTATAAAAGGAGAAAAAATGGAAAAGTGCGCAAATGAAAAAACGTGTCCGCTCGGACCGGTTCTAAAAGGCTTCGACGCGGCCTTATGCTATTCGGACGAAATAGATGATTCTGTTGGCATAATAACGGTAACCCCCCATCCATTCAGAGAAGTGATGAATGAACTTGTTGGCAAGGCTCTCAAAAACTCTTGTCCAGAAAAAACCGAAAAATGTGGTGACGAGGACTTTTGTGTAGAGCGTTCCTGCCGCTACAGCAGATTTATATGGGAGCGTGTGATGTCGAAAGTGCACGATAATTATGATGAAGAATTACGACTTTTTTTGAAGACGCAAGCTAGACGATTGGATGAACAAGTTCCTTTTCTTGTTGATTATGAAATACGCCACACTGTGAAAGCGAGTGACTGATGGGTAACCGTCGCTTTGACCTCTTAAGATAAGTCTTCTGGAAGTCACTGAGCTGATATCGATGAACCACACGGCAAACCGACATGTCAGTGACGTCCAGGAGCGTCGAAATTGTGCTATATAAGATTTCAGTCAGCGATCTTTTGATGATGATAGGGCTGATTAAATCAGCAGGCAGCACAATTTCTAGGGGTTGAAAGGATTGTCAAATGGTCTTCAAACTTGTCCGGGATGACAAACACAAGGATCGAGGTGGCCAAATCGTGGCTCTGGATCCGAGACGTAGAAGACTGGGGCTATATAAAGAGACGATGGAGCTGATGAGAAAACACCACGGAGGCCCTTTCGAGCACGTTCAAATCTTTGTTGACACGGACGCTCCCAACAAATTCTGGCTAAAACCCTGTGAAAGTTCAGCGGATGGCGCTCGCAAGCTTTTCCATTCCAGCCCTTCCAATAGGGGATTGAGTATTTCGCTTCTTCTTCGAGAGTTAAATCCTACGCCAGAGACGACTTTGCGTCTTCCTCTGGTATGGGACGACGAGCACGGCGCAGGTTGCGTCGACCTGGGATCGACAAATAAAGCAGGAAGCTAATTTAGAGTTCCGAAAACGAGTCCTCCGCCCCAAAGTTCGTTTGCCGGAAATGAGCTTCATAGATGAAACATGACTCGGAGAAAATTGTGCTATTTCGAAGAACCCCGGCAACGAGAAAAGACATAACGCAGATCCAATCTTTCCCGGAGCATAATGATTGGCTTCTGTCAGTTGAGTGTTCACCTTTATGATTCCAGGCGCTTGTGACTCGGCCCATGATGCTTATCTTTGGCCATTCTATTGGAAAGTTAGTGTCGGAGTCGTTTTATTCAAAGCGGGAGAGGTGAGCCCGGCTCAGTTTATTTTTAACGAGATAGCTATCTTAAAAGGGCCTTTTCCGACAAGCGAATAAATCTGAGCTAAAAACATAATTCGCCGCATGGTCTCGGGGTTCACCGTCTCCACAAGAGGCTCGGTTCTGTGTGACTTAGACGTAGGTGTGTCTGGTTGGTGTCTCATACGAACAACCACAACGCACAACAAGCTTTGAAATATTCGCAACTTTATAAGGAGTCGTTCCCGATGTCAAAAATTGATGCGGCTGCGATACGAAAAACCGTGCGAGCCATGGCGGCTAAGGAATTGGTAGGTCGCATGATGATCGCTGATTTGCTCTTCCAAATCGGAATTATCCCGCCTCATACGAGTTTGCAAAATATGAATATGGACCATTTAAAACTCTCTCTCGGAGAGGTCTTCAGAGGGGACTTCGATTGTCAGTTGTCTTCCAATCTGCTCACGCAGTTCCCGAGTGGTCTGAATCATATTTCTGATCAACTGGAAGCCTCATGGCGGGCTGGGCACCTTCCGATTCAGGGCAATCAGACCGTCAAAACCGGGGGAAGTTTAATACAGGACCCTACAAAAAGAAAAAAAACGCTGGTTGAGGAATGTTTTGTCATCGATGTGGAACAGTTGGATCGATGGGGAATACTCTTTCCTCATTATCCCCGCTTCGGCTTCATGCTTTTATTCAAAACACTCACAGGAAGTCCGTTGTTTTGCATGTGGGAAATCAATCGATCAGAGAGCTTGTCCCATTTGGGATTGACCTACATCGCGCCAGGTTCCAAAAAAAATGTGTCATCCTGGGTTAAAATTTGGAGTTCCAAGATGTCTGATAAAACTCAACCCCAGCATTATTGGATCAAATGTCCTCACGAGAATGAAAAGGACACCCAGCTCCCCTATCGTCGGCTATTGTATCTTCCACCGGGCGCCGAGATATTCAAATGCTACCAGTGCTACGATCTTGAGCGCCATCGAAGCCGATCGATGGAAGGGCTAGCTCTGTCTGTTCCGTTGTTCTTTCTACCTCCACAGAGATAGCATCTCCGACGCTGAACGCCTCGGGGCTGGATCCAATTATTTCCTGGATCATGGGGTTCGGGGCCGCTGCTGAGGTGATTGAACCGGAGTCGTTGCGGAAACAAATCATGGAAGAGCATGTAAAAGCCGCAAAGCAATACAAATAGGGCTTTTCGCAAGAAAAGCATCATAGTAAATCAGTCCGCAGTGGCCGGATTACTTATGGGCTTTAATTTATGCTATTTTTTGGATTGAATTGACAAAATCTCGCCCGGACATCGCCGCAGGCAACGACTTGCCGTCCATTTCATAGATTAGTATGGTTTCTTCTATTATATCGCATAACTCGGCAAAAACAGCCTTGGGGTCAGGTCCATGACAGCCTCCATAGAACAATTCAGGGCAACTGCCAATGAAACATTCATCCTCCTCGGACCACTCAACTATCTTAAGATATTTGTCACTTCTGCTCATTTCCTAGACTCCTGAATCGCCAGGCGGATCGATCTTTCCTGATAGTGTAGGGCGTCATCGCCCATATTCCCTGAGACGGTTACCGGCTTGAGAACATTGGGATGGGTAAAGTTCCTATGACTACCTTTGCCACCCCTGTCTGTGAACCCCGCATTCTTAAGTTCCATTATAAGGTCGCGGACTTTTCTCGGCACTCTGAATCCTATTCGGAAAATCAATATGTTTACTATTTATTAATGTTACATTGTTCGAGCCGGATTTTCAATGCTGCTTAGTAGGACCTGAGCACTTTAAAGGAAGCACATTGGGAACCATAGCGATTGATGGAAGAGATGCATCGAAACCACCGTTCGGTAAGTTCGTCAATTTGTAGCCTTTAGATTTTTCCGCTCTGAAAATATTTCCAGAACGTGTGTCCCCGTTTGACACATATGGGGTGGATAATTTGACCATCATAAGGGAAAGGAGCCCAAAGTGGTGGCTCATGTGATGGATTTTTTCAAGGAAATTAAGGTTGGAGCGAAGCAGAATCACGGCAATATGACGCTGTATTGCCTACTTTCAGCGGATCAGGCCCCCGTAGATTTTCTGACACTGGACGCAGCGATGGCGTCAGACGCGCTGAGCATAACCGAAGTGACAGAGGGCGGCTCAGTCCCGGAACTCAAAGTAGTCAACAAATCCGACCAGAAGATTCTGCTTGTCGATGGTGAGGAACTTGTCGGGGCAAAGCAGAACAGGGCCTTAAACGCCACAATATTGATTGCGCCAAAGTCTGAAACCAATATTCCCGTGTCTTGCGTTGAACAGGGAAGATGGTCTTACCGAAGCAAACATTTCGGAAGTCAGTCCCGTTCAATGAGCGCAAATCTGAGGAACCGCAAATCTCAAACCGTGACCATGAATCTTCGTCAGGGTCTTGAATTCAGATCTGATCAGGGAATTGTCTGGGATGAGATCGAGAAGAAATATGACATGATGTCAGCCCGCCATTCCCCAACTATGGCCATGGCGGATCTTTATGAATATCACAGGGAAACTGCGGCGTCTTACCTGCCTGCTTTTAGGCCGGTGTTCAACCAGGTCGGGATGATCGTGTTCATCGATGGCGAGGTCGCTGGGATTGAAATCCTGAACAGGTTTCTACCCTTTAGGGAGATCCACTCCAAGCTCGTGACCAGCTATGTGATGGACGCTCTTGAAACCGCAAATCAGAACATTAAGAACAATCACCAGTCATTGAGGGCCAAAGCTTCGAAGATAATCGAATCGATGCAGTTATCCAGAATCGAGGAGCACAAATCAGTTTCGCTTGGCAACGATTTGAGAATGGAATCCGAACGGCTGGTCGGTTCTGGTCTGGAGTTCGAGGACAATCTGATCCAGATGAGCGTTTTCAGTTCGGGCAACGGAAATGGTTCGGGAGCCAGGAGCAAGATGCGGCGGCCGTTCGCAAGGAGGGAATCCCGGAGCAGATGATAAACGGCGCCCGTGTCTCAGGTTAACAGTTGTGGGGAAAGTCCTCCCTTTCATGAATGAATGTATTTTTCAACAGGAGGCAGGAAAATGAGAAGAATCGCAATAATAATCTGTTTGATCGTGGTTCCGGTACTGGCTTTTGCTCAGACCACCAACATTAGGGATCGGGATGGGAGACTCATTGGAACCAAACACTATGATTCCACCAGTCGGGAAACCCATTACCGGAATCGGGATGGAAGGCTGGAATACACCGGTAATCGGAATGGCAACGATTATCAGATCCGGGACAGGTCCGGCAGGTTGAAATGGACTGAGCAGGCGGAAGATTAGATGTCACTGTTTCGTGGAGGGCCGAAATGATAGCAGGTGGTCTGATAGCGATGTTCATCATGGGAATTATCTCGCTGATCATTGGCATTCTGTTGAAGGGCCCGAATGATCCGTGGTGAACGGACAAATAATTGCTACCCGCTCCTCTGAAAAGGTAGGCTCAGTATGGAAATCTTCATAATTATCTGGATCGTGTGGACCCTCATTGGGGCCGCAACCAATTGGGGATATGGCTGGCACGACGATGACGATGACGATGACAGGAGAAGATAGATGAATATAATCATACGATATTTGTTGGTAATTTTGGTTATGGTTTGCATGATATTGCCGTCGATATCATACGGGGGTGATTATTTGTATCTGGACAAGAGGGGGAAAGTAAAAGGGTGGGCGACAGATGATGGAGACACCGTGAGGTTTTTCGACAAATCCTTCAACCCAAGAGGCTGGTACGACCGGGACACCAACACTACCTTTGAAAAGAATAATAGGCCTACCGGAACGATTTATGATTTTGATAGAGATTAATGGGATTTCAAGTGTATATGTGGAAACCATTTTTGAGATAGTGGAAAATCAAAGTGAAGACAGATCAAAATAAGATAGAAGTTGGAAATATAGTCGTTGATGTTGTTCGGAAGGATATCAAAAATCTGCATCTTAGGGTTTATCGCCCTACTGGTAGAGTTAGAATATCCGCTCCACTGCGAATAAATGATGAAACCATAAGATTATTTATCGTTTCCAAAATAGGCTGGATAAAAAAACATCAATCAAAATTAAATGGTCAGGAACGTCAGGCTGAAAGCAAATTCGTATCTGGAGAAAACCATTACTATCAAGGCCAAACTTATTTACTCAACGTCATTTGTCATGACGCAGGACCAAAAGTGGTAATACGTGACAGGAACTATATTGACCTATATGTGAAACCGGGTAGCAATCAATTACAACGTCAGAAATTAATGACTGAATGGTATCGTTCGCAATTAAAAAAACAAATTCCTGGCCTGATCGAAAAATGGGAATACATCGTTGGAGTTGAGCTTAATGATTGGTGTGTAAAAAAGATGAAAACACGATGGGGCACCTGTAACAGGAAAGCGAAACGTATTTGGATCAATCTTGAGTTAGCTAAGAAGCCATTACACTGCCTGGATTTTATTGTAGTTCATGAACTGACTCATTTAATTGAACGCTATCATAATGACCACTTTAAAGCGCTCATGGATGGATTTATGCCGCAGTGGCGTCAGTATAAGGAAGAATTAAATCGATTCGGGCTTTTGCTTGAGACTTAGTTACCTCTACATTCCACTTTTCTTTCGCAAGAGGTCCTGGATTATCTTGCTTTGTGATAATTTATTTGATCTCTCCCACCAGAATAAATGGTGCCCAAAAAAATGGATGTTCAAAACCCTGATCCCGAAGGCTTTTACGGGCGATTTCAAGCGAAGTGATCTTGTCACTGCCTCCTTTTAGATTCTGGAAAAAACCATCAATCAGTATCACTGAAGACTTCTCGGCCACCGACCACAGACTCATTAGAACTGATTGCGCCCCTGCGTGCTGGAAGGCCCGGCCGATGCTCATTACGCCTTCTCCTGATTGATCCTTGCCTAAACCAGTCTGGCAAGCGGTCAAGGCGACGATTGAAACATTCATCTTCAGGGCCATGACATCCGCCACAGTCAAGAAGCCATCGGAGCCGGGTGGGACCATGGAAAGAGCCAGAAAAGGACCGGAAACACCGGGGAGGCGATTATTGAAAAGCCCGTGGGTGGCAAAAACCATTTTGTCGTATTGATCGATTCTCTGCGCCACTTCTTCGATAAAAACTTTCTTGCTCGCTTTAACTCCTGTAAAAACGTCTGCCTGGGCCTTGTATAATTGGGTTAGATCTTGCGCTAACACGCCAGTTTCGGGGAGACGGTCGAACTTAAAAAATCCACCATCGAAATCTTCAATTGCGGCCATAACTTTAAAATATTCGTCGGACGGTCCAACCGCCACTTGCTGATCCAACACCTGCGCTCTTTTATCATTCAATTGAAAAACAGGGTCAGCCATTACTAGCAATCGGGACCCACCCTTTTTTAATGAGGAAACCGCTCCTCTCGCGAGTGTCAAAGAAGTCAGGGACTGGTTATAACTTATCGGATAGTAATCGCCCACGTAGCTAATTCCGGTGGGGAAATCCCCCCATGGTCCGTTACGCCATTCGGGGACGCCGGTCATTACCAATGCCTCAAATGGCAGGATAGATAGTATTCCGTCTGGGATCAAAGTGATTACCGTCTCTTTTGGAACATGAGTCAGGGCCCGTTCCAAGAGCTTTTGGTATAGCTTTTTCCCAAGATCGACATCAAAGTCTCTCAGCTTTGCGGTATCAAACGATCTCCTGAATCGCCTGACGTCATTTTCGAGATCTGACTGTGTCCATTCAATGTAATAGAAATCGACCAGCTCTTTGCCCTTGATCAGTTTAACGCCAACACCTTCACCTACGACATCGAAGATGATAGTCGTCTCCTTGGGGCCGAGGGCCGATTGCTCCAGAGACACAGGTCGAGGATATTTTATTTGTGCGTAAGGACGATAGTTGCGCCAAAGGGATTCTATGAACTCGTTCAAATTTGCCTGGGCTTTGTCAATCTCTTTAATGGTATTTTGCGATGAAGTTTTATCGACGGCCCTGTCCAAGGCGAGAAGCCGTTTCCTCAAAGAAGCCACTTTTGACGTTAAAATGTCCTCTTTGACAAGGACATCTTTGGGGACTCCTGCGAAGTTATTGAGGTATTTGACAGCAAGACTGTCGGCGAACGCCCGTGCCTTTATGGTTTCGCTCGGATAGAAGGTTTTGATGGGTTGGTTCAATTTCATGAAAACCCTCGTGAGCCCTTTTGCAGGTTCAGACCGATAGAATCCCCCGATGTTAACGTCGTAAAAATTCTTTCTCTCAGAAGGCAACAAGCCTGCTCTCAGCTCTTCAGTCTGCTTCATCGCCTTTTCATAAAGGGCCTGCGCTTTGAGCAAATCTCCTCTTTTTTCGCTTACCATCGCCAATCCTGTTAGGGCGATGAAAATGTTATTGGCGTTTCCATCCTTGTCGCTGTTTTCCAATAACGATTCGTAATTAACCTGAGCGGTCTGGAGATCAGATTTTGCAAGGGCAAGTCTCGCCAATGACGAGTAATATCCACCTTTCACTATATATTGCTGGGCCTTTTCAAGTTCCCCAAGATCCAAATACAGGTTTCCGATAATGTCGCACGGCCAATTTTCGTGACCTTTCGCTCTCTTGACGAGAGATATTCCGTTTTCCAATTTAGAGAGCGCCTTTTCATATTGTTCCATGCTGATCAGAGCTGAGCCCTGCTTGATCATTGCATCGCCCATAGCCAGAGGCTGTTCACATTGTTCATGGAGTCTGTAGCCTTTTTCGTAATAATCCAGAGACTCCTGGTGCAGTCCCAAACTTCGCTTCAAATCCCCGAGATCGATATAATTGTAGGCCTCGCTTGACCTGGCTCCGATATTCTTTTTGAGGACAAGTGACTGCTCAAGAAGATCGTTTGCTTTTTGAGTTTCGCCCCACTTGACGTAAACATTCGCCATATTACTTAACGTAACCGCCGTACCGTATTTCGCCCCGATCTTAGATGAGATTTCAAGGCTTTGTTCAAAACACTCCACGGCTTTGGAGAAGTCACCCCTGATCTTGTGAACCAAACCCATATTGTTTAGCGTCATGGACTGTCCGGCGAGATCGCCGATTTTTCTCTGAAAATCTAGTGCCCATTGATAGGTGGCGTTGGCCTGACCTATATCTCCGAGACGTTGATAGAGAAAATTATTCCCCTCAGGCCCTCGAAGTGAAAAGGTGTTGAGACACATGTCTTCATTAAAAACATCGGTGAATCTCCGCCTTATCTCCCGAGTTCCGGAATTTGCGTTTAGTCCTCTGCAATAATTGGCAATGGCCAGATATATTGCAGCTATACCTTGAGGCGACGTATCCAGCCCCATACTCTGCCCGACTTTCGTGAGAGCCTGCACATGCAGCATCAGGAATTTCAAGGACTCATCTTTATATCCCATGTCCATGTAAAGCCTGCCGAGATTCAATAGGTCTATCGTTTCACCGAAAGAGTCCTGATTCTTTTGGGAAGTCTCGAGAGAATTTTTGAACATATCAATGGCCTTTGGGTAATCGCCGGTTTCTTTGTAAATTGTTCCCAGACCACTGTAGATTGCGCCTTCGGCCTTTTTGTTACCGGACTTTTTCACAGAGACTAGAGCGTCTTTGAGGATTGCGGTTCCCTCAGAATAGTTAGCCAAATCCTTGTTCAGGATACCCAATGCGTATAGCGTCTGACTTCTTGACGGGTCATCGCCAAGTTCTTCGACCAGTTTGAGCTTTTTGGAGTACAAATCTTTTGCCCTGGAGTTGTCTCCGAAAAGTTGAAGAATCCATCCCATCCCCTCCAGGGCCCTGGATTGCCATTCCAGGGAGTTGGCTTTTTCAAATATTTTTAGGGATTGTTCATACTTGTCAAAGGCTTTTTCAAAGTCCTGCTTCGACTGAGCGTTGATGTCCATCTGGAATGCCTGCCTGTAGAGTGTCTCTCCTTTGCTCATGTCTTGCGCCAAAGGTAAATCAACAGCACAAACAACCATAAATATGGCCAATAGGTAAAATCGCGTATGATTCCTCATTATTGACCTCCGCAGGATGCCATAATCAGAATAGATCACGGATGCAACGGCTTAAATTTAAGCAATTGCCCTTCCCCTATTTCTTTCATGTTAGCACCTTCAAAGTTGCCGTGGTAGTCAATTCCAAGGTATTTTCGTTCATCAACTTTTTAACCCCATATCCGAATTTTTCTACTTGATTCCTGGCCGGGATTTCAAAAAAATCGTGATCCACAAAAAGTGTCGACGGACGCGGGAAAACTGATCCAGAGTAATATGTCACGGCAACATCAACTCGAGGGTTTTTCGTATGCCTGAAGGTGGGCATTACAATTATATGGATTGTTCTGAAATGGCAGGTAGGTTTTCCCATTTGAGTTTACCATGTAATTACAACCTATGCGCTCACTATGTCAGGAACTGATTTACGAGGGCTATTCACAAGGAAATAGACTTTGAGGATTCCTTGCTTTCGAGAAAAAACAAGGCCTTTTTTTGTCGAGAACTTCCAGATGGCACTTAGCCTCAGAGAGACCAAGGAACAGATCTATTCCCTCAAGGCGACCGAATATAGCGCCGGCCACTCTGAACAGTGTCATTGCACTTGCATTTCCGAAGGCCGTTTCATTATCTTTAAGGATGTTGAAGACTTGATTGATTCTATCTTCGTGATGCGCAAATAGCTCTCCGACTCTTTTCCGGTGATCTGAAAATGGTCCGCCATGGCCCGGCAAGACCTTTATGATAGGCAAAGCCGCAATGACATGAAGAGATGACATGAACTGTTCCAAGCTACGGTAGTCAACCTTCTCGGCTAGCGTGCCTACCTCCACTAACGGGTTAGAACTAATTTTTTCCAAAAGGGTGTCACCCGACAAAAAAGTCCCATTCTCCCTGTTGAAAAGGCATATAGAGCCGGGGGTATGGCCAGGCGTGTGGATAACCTCGAGACAAAAATCATCAAAAGAAAATAGTTCACCGCCTTCAAGAGGCTTCACTCCTGAAAAACCACTGTAAAATAATCTGAAACGTTCAAAGATGGAACTCAACGTTTTTTCGATCACGGATTCAGGAACACCGGTTTCGAGAAAAAATCTCCTGAATCTATCGATCCGTTCAATGAAGCCTGATTCTCCATTATCGGCCATTTTGGCGGCGTCCCATTTGTGTATGTAAACTTCAGCGCCACTGAGTTCGACTATTCTCGCGACGAGACCGATGTGGTCTGAATGGGCATGAGTCAAGATTATTTTTCTCAGACCTTCAACCGTGCCACCCGCCTTTTTGATTGCCGACTCAACCTCGTCAAAGGATTCATCGGTGTTAACTCCAGCATCGATAAGTGTGGGTGCTGAGTCCTTGATGTAATAACAATTGACCCGGTCTATGGGAAAGGGAGTTCGAGTTTCTATTCTATGTATCGTAGTCATTCTAAGTCCATTGATTATGTGATTAATATTTAAACGAAAATCATAAAGGGGTGACAGCACCAGAAGTAACAGCTTGTCGTCAAAAAGTCGAGTTTGGTTTAAGTTCATCGCCAAACAATTGCTCAAAAAAGAAAAACCCTAGCGGGGGGATGCCAGGGCTAAGGGTCTCATCCTGTAGGGAGAGGCACTATGGGCGCTTTAACTATCAGCCACGAGGAAACGCGTCAATGAATATTTTTCAGGAAATTCAACGAACAAAAACAAAAAAGGAGCCGACCATAAGATGGCGGTAACCGTCAGGAACTATTGGCCAGCTACACTCAGAAACAACTATTTGACGCGGATGATAAAGTAAATATAAGCATTTACTGGTCGGGTTTCCGAATCACCGCCTCCAATTACGTTTCTATTGAGGAGGTTGAGCAGGCTATATGTACGGAGATTGATCGTCTTCAAAACGATCCAAACCGTCTCCGGTCCCTAACAAATTTCCCCTATCTGAGAATTCCTTGTTAGACTGCACAGTGGTATGAGATGTAGAATGGGACGAAGTCTTATACGTCCGGGCGAACATCTCGCCTAACAGCTTGATAAGCTTGCTATAAGCCCTTTGGAGCTTGCTCGGCAGCTCCGGGTGCCCACGAACCGTGTGATCGAAACTCTGAAAGCTCGTCAGTGCAAGAGGGCCAGTAAAAGAGATTTTAATATCTACCTATTTCACTGGGGGCGGGAGTTTTCATCTTATATAGTATTTTCACCATATGGTGAAAATAACTTTCTAGTTGAAACTTCTCTCGGATTAGGTTACTCTAACCTACAAGGTGTTTTCACCATTCGGTAAAAGGGATATTGAGAGTGAAAAATACGCGGAAGAAGCTTGAGCAACAGACCATTGATGCCCTCAAGCGATGTCTGGAGAACGTTCCGTTCGCTCAGGGTGTGACAGCGCTTTCTGAACAGGAACTGATCGGCGATATGCGACCAGATCTCGTCGCAATGGTGAAGCTTCCCGACGGCGAAAAACGGATCATCATCGAATTCAAGACTGTGGGGCAACCCCGAATAGCGCGAGACGCATTAAACCAACTTTTGCGATATAGAGGCATACTTCCGGATGCTTACGGGATATTCGCTGCGCCTTACATATCCCCAAAAGTGGCCCAAATATGTACTGACGAAGGACTTGGATATATGGACCTTGCGGGGAATTGCCATTTCTCATTTGGGCAAATCTATGTTGAGAAAACAGGTAATCCTAATCCTTTTTCCGATAAAAGGGATCTACGTTCGCTATATTCCCCCAAAGCGACTCGGATCTTAAGGGCGCTTTTGTCAAATCCAAAGACAGAGTGGAGGCTTCAGGCGCTTTCGGAGGTAGCCGGAGTAAGCCTGGGTTTGGTTGCAAAAGTGAAAAGCCTCCTCGCCGATCGGGAGTGGATAACCGTGGGAGAGAAGGGCCTGCGTCTCCTCGATCCGGAGGCCCGGCTAATAGAATGGGCTCACAACTACTCTTACCGGAAGAACGTGGTCCGTAACTTCTATTCCCTTAAAACAACTCCGGAAAACGAAGCCTACATAGCGGAGGTATTATCAAAGAAGGGTATCAGGTATGCGTTGACAGGATTTTCGGGCGCGGACCGAATCGCTCCATTTACGCGCTACTCCAAGATGATGGCTTTCATGGACGAGAGTGACGAAGACGTTACGGATTTTCTCAATCTCAAAAAGGTGACAAGCGGCGCAAATGTGACTTTACTAACCCCCTATGACGAAGGAGTGTACTACGGTTCTTGTGAATTTAATGGAATTCAGGTGGCGTCTCCGATCCAGGTCTATCTTGATCTTGCAGGGGACAGAGGCAGAGGAGAAGAAGCTGCTAAGGAGGTTATGGAGAAGGTGATTCGACCCTCATGGTAGAACCGCAAGTAAATGCCGTAGAGGCGGCACGACGTGTACTGATTGAAATAATAAGGTTGCTGGAAGACCACGGCGTTTCTGTGGTGGTCATTGGCGCTTGGGCAGCCGACCTCTTGCCGTCCAAAGGATTCTCTTCTCACCGCGGAACGGTGGACGTCGATCTTATATTGGGCAACCAAGAGGTCCCCGGACACAATGAAACCACACTTATGGAAGCTCTCTTTTCAAGGGGTTATCGCCAAGGCAGCGAGCGCTTTCAATATTATAGAACGGTTGACACCGACATCGGGCCATTGGACGTCAGAGTGGATTTGCTTACTCCTGAGACCGAAGAGGATTCTCCGGGAGGGACTTATCGCACTATCCAGGGAGTTAACACCCTCACATTGAAAGGCGGAGACTTGGCGCTTGCAAATACAGTGGAAAGGGCTATCGAGGGAAGACTGCCCGACGGTGAGACAGTGGTTGTGTCAGTCCACGTGATATCCAATGTTCCGTTCCTGGTCCTGAAGAGTCTGGCGCTGTGGGATAGACGAGAAGGAAAGGACGCCTATGACATTTATCACCGGCTAAAAAACTATCCTGATGATCTTGGGGAACTGGCCAAGGAGTTTGAGCCACATATGCGTCTGAAATTAGTCAGGGAGGGGCTGGACGTCTTGGCGAAGTGCTTTTCTGATTTGTACTCAGAAGGACCAAACTTCGTCGCAAATTTCATAGACCCGGAGGAGCCCGAAGAGAGAAACCGACTCAAGAGAGATTCTTACGAACTCGTTAACTTTCTTCTGGATGCGTTAGGGATCAGACGGACTTCTAGTTAAGTTAGTCGATGGGATCCGGCCTGACGAATTTCTTCGGACCTTTTTCCTAAAATTGTTAATAACAACAGAATCTACAACATGGATTATGCTTGCGATGTAACTAGAGAGAACAACCCCTGACATCACATTCTGAAGCCTTCCTTCATTCTTATTTCATTCCTTCTCTTCCGGCTGAGAAATATCGTCACAGGTCCAGACCAATCGGTGGCGTCTGCCAAAAAAGCCCGAGCGGTATTCTTTTTACGCAGAGGGTAGCCATCGCTAATTCGGCGCGCCTATCCACAACTATGACCTGGTGCTACAGTAAATACACCTTACTTAATCAATAGGTGCTGCAAGATACAAGGAAGTAGGGCTTTATAGCGTGGCGCCAATCACGCTATACCCTTTCCTCAATTAGTCGGAAAGCTCTGTTGAAACTGGCTATTATATCGCTTGTTGAACAAATTCATCGAGATGGTATTCGGATTGGAATCAGCATCGGCACTTCGCTCTGATATACCCGATAGTCCTCACCAAATAGCTTCACGAGATCTCGTTCCTCTAGAATTGTCCCAACTATTATCCATACGGTCCACAAGAGATTGAACAGCAAGCGGTCGGCCGTGAGATCCGGACAAGACCAAATCATCAAGAGACAAAACAGATACAGTGGGTGCCGTACCCACCGATATGCTCCTCGGGCCCTTAAACGACTCGACCTAGCCGTAGCGCCCTTGATGCCCTGGAGAATTGGATCGAGTCCGAATAGGTTGAACGAACCCAAAGATCGGATTCCCCAGAAGGAACCCAAAAGAGACGTGACGTATACTGCCCTAATCAGCCAACGAAGACCATCGTGTGCAGAAAAGAGAGTGTAGCTCGATTTCTGCCAGAACACTACGAGTAGTAGTAGCGCAATGCTAGAGGATATCGTGAACAAAGCCCCGTGGTACTTCTTTTCAATGAATTGGGCGGACCAGCGTTCAAACGATTTTCGGATCATACCACTGTGTTGAATGAAAAAGCCGATTGAAAGAAATGAATTCAACAAAAGCGCCGTAGATTCTCCGACCTCTAGTCTAACCAGATTCAGGGGGCCCACGAAGGTAAAAACCATCATAGCGATCAGCGACAGGCTTCCCATGAAGCGGGTAAATATGATCAAGAAGTAATCGGACATAGTGTGTGGCGCCTTATTTCCGTGAAGAGCAGAGGACAGATTGACCATAAAGTCTCTTCCAACGAATATAGCAGCCCTAAAAACAAAACCCTGACGGGGGGATGCCAGGGTTTAAGGACTCATCCTTTAGGGAGAGTTTCCTATGGGCGCTTCAGCTATCAGTCTAATTATGCAGAGTCAAGCATTCTTTTGCAGAAAAATGCAGCCCTGCGATTTGAGCCAGAAATTTTATTGATGTGACGTTTCTCGGCTTATTTTATTGCGTCCTTGAGGGCCTTGGCTGATGAAAACTTTGGAACTTTAGTCTCAGGAATGTTAATCTTTGCCTTGGTCTGAGGATTCAAACCTGTTCGGGCTTTTCTTGTCGCGACCGAGAATTTGCCGAATCCAGGGATGGAGATTTCCTCACCAGCGACCAGCTTGTCGGATATGGTGGAAAAAATCAGTTCTATTGCTTCCGATGCCTGCTTTTTGGTTATTTTGCCTTTTTCGGCTAGTTTGTCCACAAATTCAGCCTTTGTCATATCCACACCTCCCTTGATAATAATAGTTATGTCTCTTCAACAATGTGAGTTTCGGCTTTATACGGCATGGGTGTATAGGGTGTCAAGGGAAGATTACGGCAGGAATAAGGTCTGGGGGCAGGTTTCTTTTGGCCGGACCGAAACTCAGTTTATCTCATAAAAAGCTAAACCCGCTCGTGTGTAAGCGGGTCTAGCAGAATACTAAGAAAAGAAGTTTGGGAAGATTGACAGATTGTGAAGCTTTTAGGCTCCTGCCAACTTATCTTCCAACCGGATATCTCCGGCATTAATATATTAGACAACCTGGATATTGAAAGGTTCCGCGTCAAAACATACTCAATTTCCGCAGACGGTCCCTGGACCCAGGCAACCCCAGCGCTACTTGCGCCTCCCTACAGATCCGCCGGATCGAAGCCCATTGCCTTAACCGCTTCCAGATCTCCGGGCCAATTACGATTTTTAAGGTATTTCGCTATTGCCAGGCGTTCATCTGGGGACTTTTTTTGCCCGAGGTCACTTTTCGCTGACATAGAGACTGGCTCGACCTCAATGACTTCACAGGATCTGTAACCTGGCATTTCCTCTTTTACCAAATCATGACCGGCGCCTCTCTCGTGCTTGGTTACCAGCGCATTGAGGGCAGCTACCTTTAAGGGGCCGTCTGCGACAACACTCGCCTTTCCCCGAATAATGACCGAATGATAATACTGGTGCAGATGGCAGATCCGTTTCTGGAGATCAAAACCCGCATCAATATATGCCAACGGAATATCGATCTCAAAACAGACCTTGGGATCTCGCTGTAGGTTGTCCAGCTTCTCGCCCTTTGATGCGCAATGAAAATAGATGTTTCCCTCGTGATACACAAAATTTACCGGAGTAATATAGGGATAACCGTCGGCTCCATTCGTAGCCAATCGGCCGATCGTGGTTGAACTGAGAATCCGTTGAATATCTTGGGGGTCTGTTATTTCACATTGCTTACGACGCATTCGTGACGCTACCTTTCTTGCTGGGTCTTGATTTCGCAGGCTTGTTTCAGTGAATGCATGTCCTTGGAATAGCGTTCCCATAGCTCATAACAAAATAAAAGGACTTTTATAAGAGGCTTGTTATTTTTTCTTGAAGAGAGAGCAGCTGTTCTCTATCATACAAAACACTAACGACTCTTTGGAGACGCAAGCCCTATGAAACCTGTTCAATCATTGGATAGAGACTGCGCTGAAAAGACACTTAGAGAAGCCATGTCGATGAGTATCTTTTGTCATGCGCATCCTCTGACTTCACTAAGGAATATTTTGAGAAAACAGAAGGTGGTTACATCGAGTAATTTGCGTCGGATGCCCAGTGGCTCAAAAGTTAGAGTTTCAGGAATGCTGATTCTGGTTCACACACCCCCGACCAAATCCGGAAAGAGAGTTATGTTCCTGACGCTGGAAGATGAAATGGGGCTTTTTGAAGTGGTTGTTTTCTCTAAGGCGCAAGATAGATTCGCCAGGATTATTTTGACCAGTGAGGTCTTAACGCTTGAAGGAAGACTGCAACGCCAGGGACCCACTGGCCTGGCTATATCCGTAATTATGGAGAAGCCCCTGATTGGCCTTTGTGGGCCCCTGACGAAACTTCTGGGGTATGTGATGAAAATTCCCCAAAAGAAGAAATATTCTAAGCCTCCAGTAGTCATGAAGGTCAAAGCAGCGCCCGAGACTGACGAATATCCGACTCAGTTGGCGTTGGGGTTTTGTGGGGCGGGAAAATCTTAAAGGCCATTGAAACTCATGTTGTTTCAGAGCGCATCTATGCCTTCATCATTCCAAGGGTCGCAAGAAAACACACTTCTCCGATCGGTTTGAATAAATCCGGGATGTCTGGTCTCCACAATATTGATTTACCGATGGAGTTCCTCTGTGCAACGGCGTCAAGTATTAGCCAGCGTGCCCCCATCAACGTAAATACTCTGGCCAGTGATAAATTTTGCGGCATCCGAACATAAGAATAATACTGAGCCAACTATATCATCAGTTTCGGCGAGCCTACCCTGAGGTACTCGTGCGATAAGCTGTCTTTCGATTTCAGGGTTTGCCCAAATCGGTTCACTGAAATGCGTGCGGGTCATTCCAGGCCCAACGGCGTTCACTAGAATATTAAGAGGGGCCCACTCACAAGCCATACACATGGTCAGCATTTTAAGCGCCGCCTTGCTTGCATGATAGGCGCCCATCATTATGCCCCCTCGCTCGGCGCCTACCGTGGTAATATTTACGATACGGCCTCCCCCTTGTTTCATCATGACCTTGGCGCATGCCCTGCCCAACAGAAAAACAGCCTTGACGTTGGTATCAAAAATCTTGTCAAAGCCATCCTCCCTTAGATCTAAAAGGGGCCTGAAGAAACTACGTGCAGCATTATTGATCAATATGTCTATCCTGCCGAACTCGCTGACTGCTGTCTCCACTAATTCCTGGATGTCTTCATTTCGCGTTAGGTCGGTCACCTTGGCAATCGCTTGCCCCCCTCGAGAGTTAATATCCTTAGCAGTATCCTGAATTTCAGACTCGGTCCTGGCGGCAATAATAACCTTGCACCCAGCCTCTGCCAAACCAAACGCTATTGCACGTCCGATTCCCTTTCCGCCTCCGGTCACAATAGCTATTTTATCAGTTAAGTCTGGGAGATAATCCATGGGTTCGTCCCTCCAAGCAGATGGTAAGTAAAGATTGATCTGGCAATGCCGTTTAACGAGATGGCGTCGTCCCGTGTACTGCCGGCAAAAATCGGCTATGAGAGAGATTACAGAATTTATCCACTGGCATTTGCATGGTTCCCCGTGTAGCGAGTCAGTTTCCTGTCTGCGTTTTGATTCGCGGCTCCAGCATTGATGCAAATCGTTGACGGCTTATTCTAAGGTAATTTCGATCCCTCGAGAATATTTCAAATGTCACTGTGTCGTCATAACCGATATTTTTGAGGGAGTCCGCTACTTTTGAAAAATCCACAGTTCCCGTTCCTATTGGCAAATGGTTATCCTCTTTACCGAAATTGTCGCTAACGTGAACATGGCCCAATTGGCCAGAGAACCTTGAAATCAACTCAAATATTCTTTTTCCGCTACCATTTTTGATGTTCGCATGCCCTGTGTCCAATGTTAACTTCAAGCTGGGAAAACGTTTGAAAATCTCCTCGAAATCGTCCGGCTCCACTAACATATGAGTCTTGGCGAACATGTTTTCGATGCACAGCATCAATCCAAGATCCTCAGCTTTTCTGACAATTGCGGAAAGGCTTTCTAAACCGTAATCTTTGGCTTGGTCGTAAACAAACATACCGAGCCCTGTAACATAGGGAGGGTGTAAAACAACTTTCAAGGGACTAAACTCAGCGGCAACCTGGAGGGAGTCCAAAACTTCCTTGAGGGACGCAAACCGAATGCTCTCAGTGAGATCAGCGGTACTTACGAAGGTTGGCAGATGACAAATCACTTCCATTCGACTCTCTTGCAGGGCATTCAAGAGCTCTTTCCGCTGTTGTTTCAGTAAGGAGTGGTGTGATTGAGGTGGATCCATAGCCAATTCAATATAATCAAAACCCAGGGCCGCAATCTCTTTCAATTCTTGAAGCACTGGCCTCACCGGAAAATTCATAGCCCCATATCGCATGTCGACCCCTTTACTTTGTTTTTCCTAATATTGTTCCTTAATATTTATCGGCAATGGTACCTTAAAAACTCGAAGGCTTACATATAACCTCTTTGACCTTCAATTTCAGGAAGTCTGCGCTATTGGCCGGCTGGATTACAAGGGCCGTGTCTACACCTTTTCCTGTTCCCGCTACCGAAATAATATTTTCATCAGTCCTGACCAAGCCAGCATCAGCGGCCATGAGAGCCAATTCAATGGCAACCTTGGTCCCCTGGCCAAAGAGACGTAATGTGTAGGCGATTATTTCATCCACCTGATATGCGCCTAATTGCTTCCTTATGCCCCGGCCTACGCCTCCAAAGGCGTGCTGGGCGGTAAGCACGCTTATGCCCTTTGAAATTAATTCCTGGCGAACCTCGGGTGGCATCTCCTGGTGATTAGGTTTAACGAAACCAGTCACGTGGCTGACTGCAATGATATGGATCTCTGGATCCAAAACTTGTCGCGCCTTCAAAGCTGTGGCTCCGCTGACGGAGGCCAGCAACACCACTTTGATGTTGAGCTCCTTGGCCCGCCGGCGGACACACTCGAGGACTTGTCCTGTGTTGCGAGGTCCTGGTTCATTGAAATATAGGACCGGAGTCTCATAATAAGAATTTGACGTTTTCGTAGGGTTTTCTTCCATGGGACACTCCTTGTTCTGAGCGTTTTTCGCTTCTTCCCTGGTTTTGAACGGTCCTGCTATAATTCCGGTGGTTTTTTCCTGTGCCGCTACAACCTCGCACACACCTTGTTTGTCCTTAATTACGACCCAACTCTCTGCGGTGGCAAAGGTGGAGAACGATATAAATGTGCACAAAACCACTAGGAACTGGACCATGAACCGTTTAATCGTCATATCTTACTCCGTTAATTCGGCAATGACGTTGCCGGGCATTGCGTCTGGCACTCATAGCAATAGTAATAATTACCTGTCATGAACGTTTGCCACATCTCTCGCAATTCATGACCTGCTATAATTTTTGTGATTTCCGGGTCGCTCTTTTGATTGAGGCCTTCGACAAATTTCTGAAAGAATCGAAAACCGTATTTAAAGATATTGCCGCCACATAGCTTCTTGTTTATTACTCCGTTCCCAGAAAGCGCGGCGACGGGGCAAGCAGAGACACACTTACCGCAATGGTCGCAAACATCCTTTTCCAACGGGTGATCCGGTTCAAGATCCGCAGTAGTTAAGACCCCGGCAAGACGTATCGCCGAGCCAAACTCCCTTGTGACGAGAAGACCGTTTTCTCCATAGGACCCGATGCCGGCTCGCACCCCTGCCCTTCGCCAGCATATTTCACCTCGCATTCCTTTACCGGGATCTTGCATGTCAATCGGTATGAACGCCGGCATGGCGATGGAAGGAAATCCGCTGGATTCGATAAAACGGCTTACAGTATGAGCTGATCTCGCGCACTCGTTGTAAGTGTGTATGGTGTCAAACTGCGCCATTTGGTTATTTGCCGAGCATATTGAAGCCAAACTGTGTCGAGCCGCAATCACAATAACGCTCATCGAGTATGGCAGGATTCTGGAAATCCTTTCCTCATGTTCGGGCAAATCGGCTACCTTTACGATACCGACCAGGTCGGCGCCGTGAGATAATGCGACATCCTTTACTTTTTTGACTAGTTCGTGGTTTACCATATTAGTATCTCCCGTCCCGGCGTTCATTAAATACGATATTTTATTTGCACACAAGTCACTCTATGAAAATGCTCGAGAAACCGAAAAATATGAATCTATCAGTGTTAGAATGAGCTTCATCATGAGAGATAGAAGAGATTTCATAAAATTGATCAGCAAGTGGTTTTGTGGATTAGGCCTTGTGTTTGGTTCATCAGGCGTTTTTCGTCGAGAAAGCCGTGCTGAAAGTGAAAGAGATATCTTTTTCAAAGACGTTGATTATTCTGACTTGAGAAACCAGAATCCTAAAGATGTAGATGTGAAAAACCTTAAGATAACCCGTCTAAATGATTTTGGAACCATGGGATTAGAAGACTACAGCCAGCAAATCGCTGACTGGAGATTTCTTGTGGATGGGCATGTTCAAAGGGATCTTAAAATAACCTACGAGGATTTATTGGCCTTCGATTCCATAGAAAGGTCCGCTCTATTAATTTGTCCGGGCTTCTTCGCCAACTATGGCATTTGGAAAGGCGTCTCAGTGAAAACCTTATTCAAACTAGCCTCACCTAAAGAGGGGGTAACTCATGTGACGTTTCGCGGACCTGAAGGAAATTACGAGAAAGTGACTCGTGTGCCCATTGATGAAGCTATGGCGGACAAGGTCTTCGTCGCATATCAAGTCAACGGAGAAAAACTTCCTCAAAAACACGGGTTTCCTCTCCGGCTTGTCGCAGAAGGCTATTACGGTTACGATTGGGTGAAATATGTCTATAAGATGACACTAGATTCGATAGCAACTGGGGGCTGAAATCGTGAAAGAAATAACCGCCATTCAGAAAAATGACCATGGGTGTCTGAATATTCACCGGAAACGGACACTCGACTGCCTGATGGTTTTGAGTATATATGTGTCAACCGAATCCGATCGTGTTCACATAATAAAAGAAGCAAAACTAACAGTCGATCAGTTCAATGACCAAGGGAGCGTTCCAATCTTGGTTCTCAACGGCGTAGAACAGAACATGACCTGTCAACTCTTGATGATTTTATAACCTGCAATGGTAGGGATTTCAGGTATACCACGGACAAAGTCTCTGTCGGACTGTTTGTCAGATTCTCCAAGCTGATCGTACGGAATTAAACAGCTATGAATTTTCTTTTCCTTGACATTGGTTGGTCCGTATTTCCAACCATCCCTAAGCTTAAGAGCCATTCACACTTCATGAGCCGCGGCAGCCAGGCGTTCGATAGTTTCATTATCCAATTGTTCGACTTGATTTCATCCCCAATTCTTGTTCTTCCATTTTAGCTCAATTGGCTCTGGTTCAGCAGAAACATCATACCCCTCCAGTTTGTCAACAAACTCACTGACAGGATCTACCGTGTCAATGTCCAAACCTTTGACATGTAGTTGCAAAACATCAATTGGAGGCAGATGGTAGCGTTCGAAAACCGGTGTCCTATCCAGTTCACTTGCCAGAATTATACGCTGAAGGCTTCTGACGCCGTGTTGGAGGGGAACGTGAATGAGATATGTCAGAAGATCTCGATCAATGGCTTTTACCTTTTTCTGTTTCTTAAGGAAAGTTCGTATCATAAGAGCTCTAACCATCTTGGTAGGTGAAGCGGTGCGCCAGCCGCTAACATCATTTTTCCCGATATCGACTGATGGGACATTGAGGCAGCTATCCAGACGGCTGTGAAAGTCTATGCCCTTCAGGTATTTGCCTTCCCTGGAATTAAGCGCCCACTCTCTGAAGTCATTCTCTCCGTTGAAAGTCCCACCTATGAAGACAAATATGCATTTGCCCAAAGCCCTCTCATGGGAGCCATCAAAAAATTTGGCGTCCTGCATCGGCATCAGGAAATAAGGAAGCCAGCCACCCTGTGCCCCTTGATACGAAGTGTCAAACTCGTCCCACAACACAAAAGGAATCTTGCCCTGAAGACCGATGGTTTGAATATTGTCGAAAGCATCTAAAAGCCGGCTGGGGTCTCCAAACTGGGATATGTTATAGATCTGGATCTGGAACAAGTCTCCCTTAGGATTTACCGCCTTTGCCAGTTCCTCTGCCACGAATGATTTCCCAGAACCAGGACCTCCAAAAATGGTGAAAGACAGAATACCCTTACCTGAGCTGACATGACTCTTGAGGCGACTTTCAAAACGTAACAGGGTTTGAGCGTAATCCGGAGACGAAGTGGTGAGATTGCCCATGTTTAGGACTGTGACGGACTTCATGTCGTTGTCATCGCCGCACACCACTCTCCGAATAGCGTCCCAATCCGCTTCAGGCGCCTTTCGAGTGTATTTTATGATTTTTTCCTTGCCAGATTTGTCGGAGAAGTCGATCGGCAGATTTGTTTTACCCTGTAGTTTCCAGGCGCCAACTCCTGAATCCGGGCCAATGTAGCCTTGCTCCGTTATTCTTCTGAGAAGAGACAGCCCTTGCTGGGTAGAATCCAGGAGACAGTCGGGGTCATAGAGCGCCTTCGCCAAAGATGCGAGAAATACCGTTCCTCCCCCAATGACTGCGCCATACCCCTTCCGGGAAAAAGAGCCTGGCTGGTCACCGGCAAAGATAAAAAGGGTACCATCCTGATCGTCTTGGCCCGGTCCCAACACCAGCGCTCCATCAGAATGGATTTGAATGACGAGATGATGGAGCCAAGCTCCGTCCGACCACAATGTAGGGTCTGCACGCAGATACCTGAGAAGCCGCTCTTGGATGTGTTCCCAGTTCCCTGCGAAAGATAGCGCTCCGTCAAACATATCCTGCAGTGGAGAGAACCATATTCCCGGCTGCAGTCCACGTTTTCTCAGCGCTGCCCATGCGTGTTTTCTGGGGTCGGGTGTCCGTATTATGTAGCGTCGTCCCTCCATAAAACCTAAAATCCGCTCAGCATTTTCTTTAAGGCATCCCTGATTGAAATCGACGAAGATGGCAGGAATTGACGATGGATATTGATCCTTGGACAGAGGTTCAATTTGGCAGCACGGCACGTCGCTCTCTCCCACTACTATTGCTTGGCCTATGCGCCATTTACGTTCATCCGGGGTGCCCTGTCTCGTCAGAATGTATACGGATTCTGCGATCTCATCCGGTTGATCGAAGGGATCAATAGCGTCATAGCCCAGGGCCACCAGGCACTCTATTACGGAACCCGCCCGACCTTTGAGCAGTTCAGTCCAGAAGCGGTTGGCTCCTATCCAGGCATCCCTCAAGTTTGGAGGCTCGTCTTTGATCCCTTCAACGTAGAGAAACCTGTCTAACGCATGATCCCCTGTGACAATCAGTCTTTTGAGTTCTGTTGACATGCCCAGCCCACGCCTTTCCAGGAAGAATCGGCCGTCAGGAAAAAGATTTTGTCAATTACGCTTGTGAATACTTATGATATCAAGTGAATATCACAATCGGTCAGGATCTGAAAAACAATTTTCTCCTCTCGATTCCATTTGTCAGCAGAGCTGGGCATGTTATCAAATCGGCGCCTCATCCTTTAAGTGAATTGTTCTGATGATGCGCAAGTAATATTTTTTTGCGTCATTTGATGTATATCCATCTAATCTAAGGAGATTGACAGGACTGCGTTAGGCGGACAGAAGGAGGGAATTCTTGAAGCTTTCCCTTTAACCAGGTCCGAAACCAATACTTTGAAATGCATTTCTGTTGTTCATATTGCTAACGCTGAAATACAATTGTCGTAGAGGCTCGGATTTAATCCGTATTCTTCGATAAACACCAGATGATTCGCTGATTTGGGATCAATCGTGATCTCCTGATTCTTCCCGTATGAGGTTACCGCTACCGTCACGGACTTCAATGCGGTCACCCTTCTTTGTCCAGGATATCGATCATGTGTGCCCGGCGCTCAGAAACAATATTCATAAATCAGGTTTACTCTGAAGCGGGCTGGATTGTTGAAGGAAAAAGCTCTTGAATGGCTGACATGAATTCATCAAGTTGTAACCCACTTCGCCAGTAGGGGCTTTCCATCAATCGGATCACGCCTAAACGGTCAGTGGCGGAAAAGTATTCATACACTATTCGCCGAGCCTCTATTACGTATGTTTGCTCTTCATATTCATCGCGCAATTGCAGGGCATACCTCCATTCAACCTCTGTGGTTGTAGCCAGAATGGTGTACATATCCATGGCGTGGTATCGACCGAATTCCTTGTCGACATCGTTGAGCCGATCCCTGAAAGCGAATAGCTTCATCATTAGGAAGGTATATGGATGCAGCAGAAAGACCTCGCCATCCCATGGCTTACCTGAACTGAGATGACCGGCCAGTGGTTCTGACAATAGCCCCTTCTCCAAAGTCGTCGCTTCGTCAACTGGGTGCGCATGAACACCTACTGAGGGGTTCGGTTTAGCGCGACGTGCGTCCGCTTTCACACTTGTCCCCTGAAAAAGCGCTTGAGGGCCGGTAAGGATATCGATTTTTATGCTCCCTGCCGCTGATTCGCCAGGTCCAGATTTGACAAACTGATAATTCTCTGCGCCACGGACCGGTTTATAGCCGAGCCTTTCAAGGGCATCATTGAGAGGTTTCAGCTTTGCTGATTCGATGATTAGTTCAGGCCTCAAAAACAAGTCCAGGTCATTGGTAGAACGCGGTTCGGGCCATTCCTGTATAAGTGTACGGACCCTAAGCCTTCGTACGTGGGCTTCCCTAAGATAAATTCCAAATCCACCCCCGATGATAAGCCTGATGCTGGATCCTTGCACTTCGTAAAGAAGGTCGAGCAAGGCCGTTTGAAGATCGGGCATCGTGATCATTGTGGCGCCTTTTGAAGATTCGTCAGGATGTACGATTTTACCTGTTCAGCAGTCTCACGATCCCGCTTGTCGCCACTCATCAGCTCCAGGTATGCCTGCACAGGGGAGGCCCAACAAAAGTCGGACTCCCGCCGGGAATCAAAATAAACGGTTTCATCGTCGGTTTCGATTAGTTCGAGATTCGGGAAACGATCTGATTTATTTCCATGTAGGCGATCCAGCAGGGCCTCCAGGCGAGGGCAGTAGACGGACAACATCTCCCCTCTCTGCATAACCGCAAATTGTGTAACAGCGGATGTCCCTGTAGACACAACCGGCAACTCCAATTCCTGAGATTGCTCAAGTATTAATTTGTTGATGGTATCCTGTGGCGCCACGATCCTGATACGAACTTGATTTTTGATTTTCGGTTGCTCATAATTTAAGCTCAATTTTTCCAGGAGTTTGTCCGGCTGTAACAGGCGAATCTTATCCTTGCGCTCCACAATTAGATCCTGTTCTAATGTGTTCAATGCCTTCGACACTGTAGACAGGCTCATGTTTTTTTTGTCCCAGCGTTGCGCCAGCATGTTGCGCCGGTTGATCTCCGTATGAATTGCCCGAACTGTGTCATAAACCGGTTGGGCCAAAAAGACCCGAGCTACCATTGAACTATTCCTGCGATAAATGTTTTTGATTGGGGCTGATGACGAAAATCGATTCCTTGCTCCGGTTCGAAATACGGCAAATTCGCCTTGAACCACAACACCGTTTCCAACCAGGTCGATACCACTGACTCCCGCTCTCTCCAGTTCCTGTAATTGTTGTTCACTTAGGAACGGGACAAATAGCATGGGTTTGTAATCATTTGGAAGCGACACTGTTTTCAGCAGACTCAGCGCCTCCTGGAACACCTTGGGAGTCGAAAACGACTTGCATTCGACAGCGAACTTGACGATCCTATCTTGCCATGAAGCCTCGATCAATGCATCAAGACGGCTCTTTTCGTTTATTGTCGGCTGATCTTCTATTAAACGAAACGAGATTGGCGACAGGGCTATTTTCCCTCTCCGGAGTTCCTCAATCATTTCTCGCTCTGTAGGTATTTTCCTGTTTATCATGATTTTCCTGTTCAAGAAAATAACCTTTTTTGGGAAAAATAGCAAGCGGCTGTTTTGAGTAACGCTTGTTCTCTTACTTCACTAAGCCCGATTCACGAAGTTGTTTGCTGATGCGTAATCAATCGAAATCGCCTGATTCTTCACGTATGAGGTTTCCGCTTCCGTCCCGGACTTCTATGCGGTCCCCTACCCTGCGGCGCTGTTCTTTGAGATTATTATGACTGTCCCGGACTTCGATACGGTCACCCTGCCTGGTCCAGGTTTCGACGAGGTTTCCGCTACCGTCACGGACCTGCTTGTATGCAGGGACCAGTGATGGAACAAACAGGATTGCTATGATTACCGCAACCAACAATGTTTTCATTTTGATTTGTCTCCAGGTTCTAAAAACAGTTTTGGTTTAGTTTCGAGATAGTAAGTAGATAATGATGATTACAGCGCCAAGGATGAACCATTTTCCTATCGACCGATTTGGTCGTTGATCATACTGGAGTGGCTGATAGGAGTCGAGGAGCTTCTGCTGTTGTCGTCTTTCAGCGGCTTTCTTCTCCTGGCGCAGTCTGTCTTCCTCGACCATCCATGCGGCTATAATGAAAGGGTCTTCATCCATTTTGGGGCCGTTCGTCTAAGATTGTTGTCCAGTTAGTGCGCATTGAAACGGTCTACCGGACAGGTACGTTTGAATTTGACTTTTCAGCGCAAGCCGATTGTATTACAAAATCAGAATTTCAATCTTACAGAGGAAGTGATGGCACGTCAATTGCTAGAGCCAAGGCAACAAAGGAGTTGGAAAAATGACTTTCAAAGAACGCCTTGGAGAACTTCTCAACAGTTTGCAGATTGATGACCCTCGGGATAAGGTTGACCTACGTCTCTATTGCAAATGGAGAATTCAGGCAAAATGGCTTCTAATTAATTACCTTGGCGAAGATCATCTTTATACAAAGGAACTCGTTTCGGCGCTCAGCTCAGATCCCGACCCCAGTTTGCTAGGAAGTTACATATTGACGGCCAAGGGAATTCTGGAAGCTCTGACGGAAGACCTCGATTCCGGAATAATTGGAGTGAGGGAACCATACCGATCGAACTCTTTACTGAAAGGTCTTATGCATAATGTTTTTTGGCGCTCCAGTAAGATCTCTTGATGACATCACAAGACTGAGGCGAACCGGCTTCGATTTCGGGGAAATAGCCATAGCGAATGCAGGGGCCAGACGGATGTGGTGGGAATCAGGAGTGATAAACGGTGGTATGGGTAAGTTTTTCCTTTTGGCTCATGGGCCTCTTGAAGGCAATCCGAATGACGCCGGCGTTCTTTGGAACCGGTATATTCCGAATCTTAAGGCCACCTTTGACACCCTGAACCGGATGTCTATCCTGTCATTGAATATCCATCTTCTTGTGGACAGGAGAAGAGTCAGCAATCTTGTGTTAACCGAGAAGATAAGAGCCCTCAAAGAAATAGTTGAATATGGCAGGAGAAACTCAGTCTCCATCAACCTGGAGAATCTTTCCGAAACCGCCGAAGATTTAGAGCCTGTTATTGATGAAGTCTCGGATCTTGGACTGACGCTTGATGTTGGGCATGCGAATCTTGGTGGCTTAGAAAATAAGTCAATTGCGATCATTGAGAACTTTCGGTGGCTGATCCGTCACGTTCATTTGCATATATCGGTCATGCCGACTTCCAGGCGATGCTCACAAGGGTTTCAGAATGGTTTAAGCCAATTATAAAAACCGCATATTATACAGGCATGAGACGAGGAGAAATAGTAGGACTTAAGCGCAATCAGGTTAATCTTGAACGGAGAATGATGGTTATCGCTCCACCAGGAACGAAGGAGAAAAACTGGAAAAGGATTCCGATCTCACGAGATCTTCACAATGTCCTGGTGGAAATATTATCGGTAACAATTTTGAGATGTGACTCTGTCTTTACCATCGACGGCCACAGAACCAACCCCGAAAGTTTTAAACGGCAATGGAAAAACGCTGTTAAAGGAATAGACCCGGCCCCGAAATTCCATGACCTGAGAGCCACTTTTAAGGTGAATATGCGAAATTCTGGGGTGGACCCGGAAATCACAGAAACCATAATGGGTCACAGCACACGCGTCAAGAATGTAAAGGAAAGATATGGACGCATCCTTGACGCCGAACTGATTCAAACAATTGACAAGCTTCATTTCGATTTTGGACCAACCGTTATCCTCACTGCTAAATAGACATTTCTTAACGGGAAATCATTTCCAACTTCTAAACTAATGTCCAATTACCATTTCACGAGTTTATTTCAGCCCCGATGTTAGCAAACGTGTTAGCAAAATGTTAGCATTGGCAATAAAAAACGGTCGCCGGGGAATTCCGACAACCGTAAGTTGTTGATTTCATGGTGGAGATGATGGGATTTGAACCCACGACCCC
>CAWEPY010000013.1:0-83087 GCA_963811075.1 uncultured delta proteobacterium | reverse complement strand
ACCGCCTTCTTCAACAGCGCCTCACCTGACTCCTCCAGTTGAGAAAAGGCCTGGGAATTCTCGGGAATCTGAAGAAGGAGTTCTTCAGAAGGAGCGCAGACCTCATCAAGAGGAATGTATGGAGACTTGCGACTGGCCCGGTCAATCATGTGGAGGAACGATTCAATAACTGTTTCCGAGATCCCCCGAGTTCGCATTTTCAGTCTTATTGATTCTTCTAACGGCAGCGGCATATTGTTTTCTCCATCATCCTGAGAATTAAAACAGCCAAGAATGGCCTAGTCCTGTCTAAAAGTTGGATACCGGCGTTAAATCCGCTCCAATAATCCTTAGGCATTCAATTATTTCCACACTGAGAAAGGTCTTGCCCCTTCCTGATCATATATAAACCTAAATTTTGTCCTTGGAAATCACTTTTCGAATCGTTTCGAAAAGCTGCGACCGAGATATCGGCTTTGAAACGTATCCGTCCATGCCGGCGTCTAGACACATCTCCTCGTCTCCTTTGACGGCGTGCGCTGTCATGGCCACAATCGGTATTCGGTTTCCGGAGCCTTTCTCTCGCGCGCGAATGGCCCTTGTCGCTTCCAGCCCATCGACTTCCGGCATTTGGACATCCATAAGAATTATATCAAATTCCTCGGTTCCCGATTTTTCTATGGCCTGCCGACCATTCTCAGCAATCGTAACAATGTGTCCTTTTTTCTCAAGAGTCAGCCTCGCCATTTTCTGATTGACCGGATTATCTTCCGCCAGAAGCACCTTTAGCGGCCCCAGTGGCTCCAGCGCCTGGACGCCGGCTTGATCATCCTTCATGGGCCGGTTCAATTTTTGGGGATACAAGGCCATGGCGATGGTATGAAAAAGATCATTCTGACTGACTGGCTTTCTCAGGTAGGCCCCAATGCCTAATTCAATACACCGATCGGATCCGCCTTCAGACATAGTCGAGGTCATCATGATTATCTTCAGCCCCTCTAAATCTGGATCATTGCGGATCTTCTCGGCTAGGCCAAATCCATCCATTCCGGGCATCATCACATCAATCAGCGCAATAGATATTTTGTTCCCGGACGCTAGTGAGGAACCAAGGATGTCGATAGCCTCGTGTGCGCTACCAGCCATGATGCAATTCATCGACCATTTCTCCAGTATCTTCTGGAAGATCTTCCTGTTGGTGGCATTGTCGTCAACGACAAGTACCCTCAGTCCTTTGAGTAGATCCGGATCGTGAGTGTCGCCCACCTCACCAACGCCTCTTCTAACGCCAAACCGGCAAGTGAAGTGAAAGGAACTGCCCTTACCCAGTTCGCTTGTCACCCATATCCTGCCCATCATCAGGTCGACCAGTTGACTCACAATAGCTAGACCAAGCCCTGTTCCCCCATATTTTCTCGTACTGGAGGAATCCACCTGAGTGAAAGGATTAAAAATTAAGTCCAGTTTCTCGCGTGGCATACCGATTCCCGTGTCAGCAACATCGAATCTTAATTCAACTCGGTCCTTGTCCTCAGATTCAAGCCTGACTTCAAGGGTTATCTTCCCTTCTTCAGTAAACTTGATTGAGTTACCAATCAGATTCACAATGATTTGCCGAAGTCGCCCGAGGTCTCCAACAACCACTTCAGGAACATCCGGCGCAACCCGCAGAATTAGTTCCAAATTCTTCTGTGACGCCCTTGCGTTGAGCGACTGAACTACTTCCCTCAGGCGTTCCCTGATTCGAAAGTCGCTATAATCCAAATCGAGTTTTCCGGCCTCTATCTTTGAAAAATCAAGGATGTCATTGATTAACGAAAGCAGGGAATCCGCTGAATAGTTAACCAACTCGAGGTTGTCACGTTGTTCCTGGGTGAGCTCACTGTCCATTACGACCTGGGTCATCCCCAGAATGCCGTTCATGGGCGTACGTATCTCATGACTCATTACAGCTAGGAAGTCACTCTTGGACCGATTGGCTTTTTCCGCTGTTTCGCGAGCCTGAATGAGTTCTTGCTCAATCTGTTTCCTTTGGGAAATATCTCTGACAATCCCTATGAAGGAGGTTTGATTTTCCAGTTTCATCTCGCTTACTGAAACTTCCACGGGAAATGTTGAGCCATCTTTTCTTTGCCCTGTAACTTCGCGAGTCCTTCCGATTACGCCGCCTTCGCCTGTCGCAAGGAACCTCTGAATGTATTGGTCATGAAGTTCCCTGTGAGGCTCGGGCATGAGGACATTTATTTTCGCTCCTACTATTTCATCGGACCTGAATTCGAATATTCGTTCAGCTCCCGGGTTGAAGGTTTGGATAATTCCCCTTTCATTTAGGGTAATGATTCCATCAACGACATTTTCGACGATGGATCTGGTCCTTTGCTCAGTCTCCCGAAGGACTGAAGTCATATCACGAGCCAGGGAGACCGCCTTTTCCCTGGTTACCTCCTGGGATCTCGTGAAGAGGAACAAGAGTAGACTGATCGCCAGACCGAATCCCAGAATTACCAAGGGTTGATAGTGTTCATCAATCCTCTCGAAGGAAGGACGAGCCGAAATGACAAGAGTCCACTGTTGGCCGTATATTGATACGACCTCTGTTTTGGAAAACAATCTATCCCTGTTTGAGGCCAATCCATAAGGATCTGAATCGCTGTCGTACATAAGACCGTTTCTGGACGGCCCAAATCCATCATATATTTCAAGATCTATATCCGGTGGTGTTTTTCCGAAAATACCTTCAATCAGATCTCCAATCCTGAATGGACTATAAACATACCCCATCAGGGCGGATTTTCTCTCTTCAACCGTTTTTATGGGCCTATGCCGGTTGTACACCGGCACATACATCAAAAAACCCGCCTGAATATTTTGATCTGTTTCCTGGAGCAGTATAACCTTTCCGGACATGGCCACATCGCCAGAGTCTCTGGCCCTTGTCATGGCAGTCCGCCTTACCGGCTCGGAAAACATGTCATATCCAAACGCACGCTGGTTCCTGAAATCAAAAGGTTCCAGATAGATAATGGACGTATATTCGTCTCGGGCGCCTTCAGGTCGAACGGCATAGTCCGGGAATCCTTCGGCTCTGACGCCAAGAATATGGTCCTGCTTTTCCTGAGGGCCGATATGCTTTGAAAAACCGACGCCTTGTATCCCCGGGAAATTGTCGCCCAATCGAAGACTATGAACATAAGTACGCCATTGCTCCCTGTTCACGTCATCTGAAACAGCGAACAAACCGACTCCTCCCGCAAGTATTATCCTGTAATCATCCAACCTTTGAACTATCGCTTTGGTAATGTCGCTAACCCGAAAAAGAAACCTTTGATGGGTCTGGCTCTTGATGAAGTTATCGCTGAGGCGCCAAACATAAGCTGTAAGAAGCAACGAGAGCATTAAAATGATATAAGGCTGGATCTTGCGGTATGTCCAAATGCCTTGACCGGCGCCAATTGATCGATTCATCTGTAAAACCTCTCCGACCAAGGATCCCATCGATTAAAACTAAAACAGCTTAAACAATTGCGAAATTTTATCATTTTGGCAAGAGCTATCTACGGAGTTCCGGCGCCAATATACAGTGTGATCCAATCTCAAAAATCAATGCGTTTATTCATGTCTGACCCAGCCATTCACTGAGGGATTTTTGGTGGGCGCTCCTGGTTACAGGATTTTCTTGACAACGGCAAAGAGTCTGCTAGGATTGATCACAACGTGACTAGTCATCCCATCAAACCAGAATCCTTTTCCGAACGGAACCCGGCCGAACTCGCTATCCTAGGTGCCCTTGCGCTCGGGAAAGCCCACGGATACAAGCTCATACCATTCCTTCAAGAGAACCTCTTCGGCGTCTGCTCGCTCGGAAAGAGCCAGATTTACGCCCTTTTGGCCAGGCTTGAATCCGAAGGACTTGTGTACCATGAAAACGAGCAACACGGGAATTTCCCTTCGAGAAAAGTTTTTGATTTAACCTCGGATGGAAGAAAAACCTTTGAAGCCTGGTCGTTGGAACCGGTTCATCATATCAGAGATTTCAGAATGGTTTTTTTTATCAAACTCTTTTTTGCGGGACAAAGATCCGTTCGAGACAAATTGGAATTGCTCAAGGCTCAACTCAAGGTTTGCGAAGCCAAGGAGCAAAAGCTCAAAGACATCAAGCGTTCAGCGTCGAATGATTTACTCAAACAGGCCACCGACTACCGTGTCAAAGTGATAAGGAACACCTGTTCCTGGCTAGAATCAGCGATTCTGGAATGTGAAAATGGGTTTACTCCCTCGATCCGTGATTAACAGGAGGAAAGCAATCATGTGGCAATATTTCGCCGAACGTATCAGCTTCGCTTTAATTGATTCAAACTCGTGAAAACTGGACATACAGGGTCCACACTCACTGAAGACGGAGAAAAACTACTCTCGAACTACATGCGGTTGTTCAGGACCTGTTCCCGTTCAGCCAAAAGCAAATTCCACCAACTCTTCCCATCTGATAATGACATCCCCTATTAGACCGGAAATCTTTTCATACTGTTAACATTGTTGACATCTTCTTCGGTGGAGATTTCGAGGAAATTAACATCTTCGGCTATTTTCACTGTGCGCCGTCAGCATCTATGCTCATGTAAATAGGTTTATCGATAGTTAGCCGCACCGCCATAGGCCGTGGCACGATTAATGCTTTCCAGACGTGAGACCATTGATGGGCCGATAATCGGCCTTCTTCGAATGAGCCTCAAAGCAATTTATTGACCTGCGCATGGCCATCCGTTTAAAATGTCAAATGATTGCGGATTTGTGTGCTCGAAGTGCCAGAACCTTTCTTAAACATAGCGATAGGTCTTACCCTTTGTTTTGCTTTCGTCAACGGGTTTCACGACGGAGGAAACGTTGTTGCCGCAACAATATGTTCGCGCTCCATGAACCCATGGAGGGCGCTATTCTATGCGGCGGCGGCTGAGTTTATCGGCCCGCTTCTACTTGGGACCGCTGTGGCCCGGACAATGTCCTCATGTGTGCTCAAGCCCGATATGGTTGACGCGATAGACCCGCATCTTCTCAACATCCTAGTCTCCAGCGCCATGGTCGGGGCGATGACCTGGAAGCTTCCCACATGGTATTTCGGCCTCCCATCAAGTGGCTCCCATGCTCTCATTGGAGGCCTGGTAGGCTCTGGGATAGTGGGCATGGGTGTTCAGTCCATAGTAATCGACAAGGTTGTTTCAAGCGTTCTGCTGCCGCTGCTCGTATCACCCATCCTAGGAATTTTCCTTGGGTACTTTATTTTTTCGTTGATAAGAACGATCTTCAGGAACGCCCACAGGAGATCCGGCCGTTTTTTCGCCATTCTTCAGAGACCGGTAATGGTTACGCTGGCGGCGGCCCATGGATCAAATGACGCCCAGAAATCCATGGGAGTCATAGCGATCCTGCTTTCAGCCAGGATTCACGAGGTCCAAAATGGTCTCATACTGCCGCGATGGGTCGTCTACAGTTGCGCTGCCGCTATTGCCCTTGGGTTGCTTGCTGGTGGATGGCGCATTGTCAAGACGGTCGGATTCGGGATATCCAAGATGGAACCGGTCCACTCTTTTGCGGCTCAGTTATCGTCGGCTACTATAATCCTGGGAGCCTCCCTTTTCGGTGGGCCTGTAAGCGCGACCCAGGTGGTAGGCTCATCAGTGCTGGGAGTCGGCGCTTCCCGAAGGGCCAGTGGTGTCCGCTGGTCTTCAGCAGCGAACATTGCTTACGCGTGGGTCTTCACTTTCCCTGCGTCCATGCTGGTCGGAGCTTTTTTCTGCCGTCTCCTGACCTGGCTGTTTTATCCTATAGGCTGAGGTTTCAATCATGGCTCTCTGGAAGATATTCGGCAATAAACGCGAGGTCGATTTTTATGAACTCTTGGTGGAGCAATCCGAGAAAACACTGCTTGGTTGTAAGGCGCTGGTGAAGTATCTTGACAATACCGCCGACCATGACGAAGTGTCGAGACTAGAGCAGGAAGCGGATGACATAAGGCGAATACTGATCGATGAAATCAACCAGACGTTCCTGACTCCAATGGATCGTGAGGATATTTTCACCCTTTCGCGGGCCATCGACGACGTCATTGACCACGCTTACAACACCGTCAAGGAAATGGAAGTCTTCGAGGTCAGCGCTAACGAATTCCTTATCAAGATGGCTGAACTGCTGGTTAAGGGCGCTGAAGAGCTCACAAACGCCATAAAGCACCTCAGGAAAAACCCGAATGTCGCCATTGAATATGTTGTGCGGGCCAAACGACTGGAAAATAAAATGAATGACACCTTCCTGGCTGCCCTTAACCAGCTATTCACCGGGAATAACGTAAGGCAGATGCTTATCTATCGGGAGATATATCGCCACTTTAACCGCAGCGCCGACAGGGTTGACGAGGCGGCGAACATCATTAGCGACATAATTGTAAAGATGGGTTAGTAAGGGATCGTAACATAAGTTCCGTAGCCTTATGGCATGTAATTATTCATTCCCGCCTGAATAGATCTCTCGCTATCTTCCTTTCTCGTGGCGTCCAATTTATCAAGGATAGACACAGCAATTTTCTTTTCGGTCTCATTGCCTTGAACCATCAACAAGGACGCCCTCCTCCTTTTGGCCTCCGAGATGGTGTGCCTTGTCACGATACGCCTGTTTCCCGCAGATTCTTCGAGGCGGGTCTGTCCAAATGACATCATAAGGCAATCATACAGTTGGGTTTGACGAACCGGTTTCGTAAGATACCCGGCAAAACCTTTTTCTTCGAGGCTTAACGCCATAATTTCCATTATCTGGTAAGCTCCGTGAAGCGTAGCGAAGAGAGCCATCCACAAAGACGGCAGACGAGCGGATCGGCGCTGGGCCATGGTCGCGCAGATCATCACCAGGACTATGCAACTCAGCCCGTAAACAAAAAGAGTGTAATCGAGTTGTAGGCTCATAATTTAGATAATGAGTTTAAATTAGGTAATGTACAGTCGCAATTCCAGCAACCTATCCTCATAACGTAATCTAATATATTAGATAGACCTTGAGCTGTTTAGAAACTTTAACATTAATATACTATTATTATTGATTTTATGGCTGTAATTAAATCTAACCGGCGTGGTATATTCAAGTTTTATGGCACACTGAGAGCTAATCATGTAATAATTAATGTGCGCGCTAATAGAGAAACCATAGTGTCAGTTTTGAAACCTACTCCAACGAGGAATCGTCGCAATGCGGAAGACTGATGGGAAATCCCGCCGCTCTCTCGATTTTATCAGGACAGCGCCTCTGGCGACCAAATTTATATCGGGTTGCCTGCTCCTTTTAGCATCCGCACTGGTAGTAACCAACGCGTTGATGACTTATGGCGTTCCGGGATTAGGTTTTCCCGGAATTTACAGCGAGGAAAGACAAAAGGTTGTGAGTAATCTTGAACTCATCGCTGATCTCAAGAAAGAGAGACTTAAGCTTTGGATACATGAACGCAGGGACGACATTACCATCTTGACTGGTTCAGCGTTTGTTCAAAGCGCCACGCAACAGGTCCGGGAAGCGTTTCAGGACCAGTCCAGGTTAGGAAAACCGATCTCCAGTGTTTTTAAAACCCTGTCAGAGGAGTCGGCGTTCATTACACTTGAGGGTTACCTCAAGGACTGGATCAAGTTAAAAGAAAATTATTCAAAAATTAGAATAGTTGATCCAGGGACCCGCCTGATCATGGTTTCAACTCAAAGGGAAGACCTCGGAGTAGAGCTTTCCGATCTGCCGTCACTAAGATCACAGAAAGATCCGGACAACGATATCTGGTTTCAATTACAGAGAGACACGGTTTCCGGCAAACCTCTCCTCGCCATGTCATCCGCAATAAATGTAGAAAGCTGGAAACTCAGGTCGGCTATTTCAAGGACGGATGGAGTGATGGTTATGTATTTGTCTGTCGACGATATCATTAAACCATTAATGGATTTAGGCGGGGGCATAGGCAAAACAGGAGAGGTAGTTGTAGTAAATGATCTTTCCGAAACCATAGTGGCGCCACGTTTGGCCAACATAACAAAAACCGGGCGTCCCTATGATCCGCTTTCCATATGTACTGCCCAGATGAATCTTGCTCTTAAAGGCAATGAGGGGATATTGACTGCGCCGGATTATCGGGGCTTGGAGGTCCTTGCCGCTTACCGGAGCGTCGAGCTTAACCCTTTCCAGCGATGGGGACTCGTTGTAAAAGTCGATGAGTCCGAGATTCAGGCCTCTGCCAGGCGATTGAAACACTTTCTGGCCCTGGTTTTTCTTTCAGTCCTGATTACCGGCTCAGTCCTGGCTTACTGGATGACAAAGAGGATCACAGCGCCAATAAGGGCGCTGACCCAAATAGCCCAAAGGGCCCATTCAGGAAACCTCGACGTACGTGCGCCCTTTCGGGGGAATGATGAAGTGGGGATCCTTTCAGGGTCTTTCAATTCGCTTCTGGACAAGATCGCGGAATGGAGAAGAGAACTGGAGTTTACAGTTGAAAAAAGGACCGCCCAGCTTAAGATAGAAATCACTGAACGAAAGCAGGCTGAGGTGTCTCTGAAGTCTCAGACGGAACAACTCATCCACGCTCAGAAAATGGAAGCGGTAGGGACGTTGGCGGGTGGCATAGCTCACGATTTCAACAACATCCTGCTGGTGATCACCGGTTATTGCGAGCTTCTTCTCATGACTCTGCGCTCCACAGACCAACATTACGCTTCAGTGCAGGTGATTCAAAAAGCCGCGTTCAGAGCCGCTGATCTTGTCAAGCAGATGCTGACGTTCAGCAGGGCTTCCGAAACAAATCCGGCGCCAATAAAGCTCAACCTGCAAATTGAAGATGAAGTGAGTTTACTCGACCGGACTATCCCCAAGACTATTGAAATCCGGATGGATCTGCATCCCGAATTGAAGATGATCAACGCCGACTCGACCCAGATTGACCAGATCGTGCTGAATCTGGCCATAAACGCCAGGGACGCCATGCCTGAAGGGGGCACGCTTACCCTACGGACCCGAAATGTGGTCCTCGATGAAGATTACTGCTCAAGAAATCTTGAGGTCAGCCCGGGTGAATACGTGGAGTTGTCTGTTTCCGACACCGGGACAGGAATGGAAAAATCCATTCAGGAAAGGATCTTCGAACCTTTTTTTACCACCAAGGGCCCGGGAAGCGGGACCGGCCTTGGACTTTCGATGGTTTTTGGCATTGTTAAAGCGCATGGCGGCCACATAACCTGCCACAGCGAACTCGGCGCAGGCACTACGTTCGGTGTTTATTTTCCTGTCGCTGAAGAAGCTCGGGAGGCCAAAGACGGATTGATGGAAAAACCCGACCACAAAGGGAATGAGACCATACTGATTGTCGACGACGAGGAAATGATCCGAAAGTTTGCGGGGGAAATGCTTGAAATAATCGGATACAAAATCATAACAGCTGAAAACGGCTTGAAAGCCCTTGAAATTTATTCCCAACAAGCCGAAACAATAGACCTCATCATACTTGACCTCAACATGCCCATAATGAATGGTGTTGAATGCCTGGAAGCCATGGCCGCCGTAAACCCTGGCGTAAAAGCGCTAATCGCGACAGGATACTGGGTTGACTCCGAAACCAAAGAAAGGCTTGCGAAACATGCCAAGGGGCTCATATCCAAGCCATTCAAAACAGAGGAATTTTTGCGGCTAATAAGAAAGATCCTTGACCGCAAATGAATCCGGCCTCGCCCAAATCATCGTCGGACCGGTTCAAACTCAAAAATAGTCTGGACAATCTTTGAAAAATACGTTCTGACCACATAATATATATACAAATTAACTTCCAGAAGGACACCAAAGTGTACAAGCAAAGGTTTGAAAATCTTTTCAGGGTCGCTCTCAAGATTACCTCTTCCCTTAATATTTCGGATATTCTGGAAACCCTTCGGGATGAAGCGAAGGTTTCAATACCTCACCTTCAGGAAGCGTGTTTGCTCCTTGTAGACCCTGAAGCCGCCAACTACACCCGGCCCTTGCACTGTGCGATGTCAAAGTCATCCATCAATTGCCAGCTATGCAAAAGGGGGAAAAGCACAATTACGGCAAGTATCGACAACCCGGCCCCGTACCTGTGCATGATTTCGGGGGAGAGCGGATCTGAGATATTGCCGTCCTCAATCCCGATTGGTGGACTGTTGGAAGTAGCCATTCCGGTGTATCACGAAGGAAAGCCGCTTGCGGTCCTTAACGCCGTAGCCGGAGAAAACACCCCCATTACAGAGCAGGACCTAGTTCTCCTGAAAGACCTCACGGATCTGGCTTCCAACGTTATTACCAACGCTCGCAGCCACTGGCAGATGTCAAAGCAGAAAATGACTCTTGACAGGATTTTGGGCCATTTACGTCCGTTCGTCCCGCAAACGGTTCAAAATATCGTGGAGAAAAATCCTGACGCCCCTTTACTGGATAAAATTGAAACGGAAATCACTGTACTTTTTCTGGATGTCGCCGGCTATACTAAAATAAGCGAATCCCTCAACCAGGACCAGGTCAACTTCATCATAGAAAAGTATTTCTCAAGTTTTCTGGACATACTCTACGAACATTCCGGCGACATAAATGAGACCGCGGGTGACGGGCTCATGGTAATTTTCCAGGGAGATCCAGGTGAAACAGCCCTGAACGCGGCCCGGGCGGGGCTCGCCATCCGGAGGCGAACAAATGAGATAAACGAGGAACTTAGTGGTCGTTTTCAACCCATTGATATCAACATGGGGATAAATTCCGGCGTCGCGGCGGTTGGAATGTCACGTTTCCAGGGAAAAGCCGGGACCCGTATGACCTTCACAGCCAGCGGCCCCGTCACTAATCTGGCGGCGAGAATCGCGTCGGCGGCCACGAATGGGGACATCCTTGTCGGGCCTGAAACAGTCGCCAGGATTGGGGACAGGATGGTCTTTTACGACAGAGGTCTGATGCGGTTCAAGAATGTCTCGGTGGAAACTCAAGTCTACAGCCTTTTGCCCGGAAATCGGAAAGGCGCCGACTTTTCATCCGAGGAACAACCAGGATAGCCCTCCCTGGCGCAATGTGGTTTTTTTCGCAGGTGTTAAAAACTCAAGTCCTTATACGGTCACTGATCCATCGAAATGTTATAGCGAAAAGGTAAGCAAAGCCGGCGATAAGGATGGTGGTCGCTCCGGTGGGGTAATCCGGAGCGTAACTTATCGCCAGCCCCGATGTTGTAAACGCTACGCACAAGATCGTCGAGACAATCATCATCATCCACAGTGTCCTGCAAAACAGAGCGGCGATAGCCACCGGCAGAGGTAAGCAGGGCCACCACCATGACAATCCCCACTACGGTAGCGAGAATAACCACTGTCAGCGCTGCCAGCGCCAGAAGCAGAAGATAGAAAAATTCGACATTCATACCTCGCAGGCGAGCAAACTCCTGATCAAAACAGACCGCCAGAAACTGGTTATAGAAGAGAAGCCCCAGGACAACTATTATTACGTCAAGCCCGCCCAGCATCCAGAGTTCGGAGCTTGAAACAAGGAGTATGTTTCCGAACAGGTAACCCATCAGTTCTTCATTGTAACCGGGAGTCATGGAGATAAAAACTATTCCGATCGCCATGCCTACGGCCCAAAGAGCGCTTATGGCGGTGTCCTCCCTCTGCCTGGCTTTCAGGCTTACCAACCCGATTGTTATTGCGGCTATAACAGCCACAACAAGGGCGCCGTAAACCGGCTGCAAGGCGCTCCAATGGTGTACCCGCTGCAGGTAAAAGGCGGCTCCAAGGCCCGCCAGCACACTATGAGCGATCCCACCCGCAATATACGATATGCGCCTCACAACAATATATGTCCCTATCACTCCGCAGGCCACGCCGGCAAGCAGGCCGGTCAGAAGGGCGTTCTGAAGGAATGGATATTGCCTCAGGTCGGTCAGGAACTCGTACAATTACAGCCCTCCCCACCGCCGTTATGCCTTATCATTTTCATTGGAGACCCGTAAATCTCGTTAATGATTTCTCCTGTGATCTCGGCTGTAGGATGCGTCAGGACCTTCCGTTTTACGCATAGCACGGTCCGAACAACCTGGGAAACAAACCCAAGATCATGAGACACGATCACAATGGTCAACCTTTCGTTCAGTTCCTGCAACAATTTGTAGAGGTCGCCCTCCATGGCCACGTCCAGATTCGCTGTAGGTTCATCGAGCAGCAGCATATCGGGCTCGCACGCCAGGGCCCTTGCCAGAAAAAGCCTCTGGCGCTGCCCACCGGAGATCTCGGCGAAAGATTTCCTGCGAATTGCGGCCAACCCAACCTTTTCTAGGCACATTAAAACTATTTCCCTGTCTTCCCTACTGTAGAAACCAAAGTGGCTTCCATGGCCAAGCCGTCCCATCAGCGTCACATCCATAACCGTGGCCGGGAACTGAAAATCAAGCTGGGAATGTTGCGGCATATACCCCATCCTGGTCCTAGCCCGGTCAGGGTCCTGCCCGAATACTTTAACGGCGCCGCTGGAAGGCGTGAGCAAACCCAGGATCAACTTGATCAAGGTAGTCTTCCCTCCACCATTGGGTCCAACAACCGATACAAAATCACCCTGCTGGATTTCAATGTTGACGTCTTCCAGGACCAGATAGCCATCATAAGAAAAATTTAGGCCGCGAATCATGACGGCGGGACAATGGCTTCCATTTACGGGAACAGAATCAGGCATTTCTCGTCAATCCTTTTCCCTCTTTAGGCCTGTATCGCGGTCGCATATAAGAAGCACGGCGTTACAGGCCCCACATTCTTCAATGTGGTGATCCATTAGAAACGTGTCCCAATGCTCCCTCTGATGAGGCATGATTACTCCGGCGCCTTTGCAGAGGGGACAGACATTATCGAGAGCGGTGACAACAGCGGTCCTTATAAATTCAGACCTGTTGGGCAACCCCCGAAGGGCGTCCCCTAAAGATTCAGGCACTTTGAACGTAATAATTTCCTGTTTTTCCTTCTTCATTTCATTTTCCCCTGGATAAAGGGCTGATTCCTCTGGGCGTTATTATTACAAAGTAATACTAAGCAGTCAATTCACATTTTTGAAGCAAACGAAACATTCTGTGACAAATTTGTAACACGCCAGAAAAACACCACTGTGCCGAGTAGCTCTTAAGTATTTGAGTTTGAACGCTTTATCGGATTGATGTCCAATTGGCGCTAATATTGCTTTATTTAGTGTGATGTCAGGTATGACAATAACTGAATTGAGGAGACCGTCGCAATGTGGGAGAAGACTATTGAACTAACTTTGCTGCTTGGCCTTCTGGCCTGCCTGACCGGGATCGTGCTGTTTGCAAGGTAGTAGCGCCTCGGCAAAGCTGAGTGACCGTCATATTGCCGGCGTTGTAACCAGCCGGCCCATTACATCGAGCAGTTTTTTTATGTCTATGGGTTTTTCAAGGAGAGAGTCAATGCCTGAATCTCGAATCTTTTCTTCTTCCAGCGCCTGTCCGCCCCAACCGGTCAAAAGCACAAACGGCGTCTTCGGTACGCCCTTGGCTGCGCAAATGGATTTGATCGTCCTTCCAACTTGCCATCCATCCATGATTGGCATGACGAGATCGCAAACAACCACATCAATCCGGTTGTTCTCGTAAATTTCAATGGCCTGATCGCCCGAAGTGGCGGTAAAAGCAGTGTGTCCGATCTCGTTCATGACCTCGCCCAGCATTTCAACTATGGACTCCATGTCATCGATCACGAGAACTGTCATTGGAAGATCCATTACGACCTGCTCGGGCGCCTTTTCTTCCACGGACTCTTCCTTCCACAACGGCAGCCTGACCGTAAATGTTGTCCCCCTGCCCTTCTTGCTGGTAACCGTCAATGAACCGCCATGGTTTAAAACAATACCGTGACTGAGAGGCAATCCGAGACCCGTGCCTATGTTGGTCTTGAGTGATGTCCAGAATGGGTCGAATACCTTCTTCATGTCCTCTTCAGCAATCCCGACCCCATTGTCGGATATCTCAATAACGGCCATGTCCATGTCGGAATAGAGCTTAACATCAATGGCGCCACCTTGAGGACATGCCTCAGCGCCGTTCTTTATAAGGTTTACGACAACCTCGAATATTTCATCGTCCCGGCCGTGAACCATGATCCCTTTTTCGAGCTTCTTACGGACCGTGATCTGTGGCTTGGAGTCCCGGGCGTCAGTTTTGAACAACGGCGTCGTCACTTTTATGGCCTGGAAGATTGTGTCTGAAATATCGAAGACCTTTGCGTCATTTCTGCGGTCATCGACCCTGACCCTGGCGAATGTCTGGAGTCTGCGAACCGTCTCCGCCCCTAGACGGGCGCTGTCCCTGATTTTCTCTACGGACCGCATCGCGTCGTCTATCCTGCCCTTTTCCATTTCCATAATGGCCAGTTCCATACTACCCGTGATGATCTGCAGGAGATTGTTGAAATTATGGGCTACCCCGCTCGCCAGATCAGCTACCGCTTTAACGCGTTCAGCCTGAACCAGGGCTTCCTCCGCAGCTTTGAAACCACTCACGTCCTCAATGACACACACTGCCCCCATAAATGCTCCGTCCTCCGATTTGACCGGGTCAAAAACCGCTTTTACCGGGGTCAGCTTGGCGCCGGTGACGGACAGGTAATCACCTTCAAAGTAACCGGTGTCGCCTTTAAGGCTGGTTTTTATGGCGTCAATAACCGCCTCGTTATTGAGCCTTTCAAGCATTTCCATACCTACGAGTTTTTCCCGGGATGACCCTATAATCTCTACAAAACGTTCGTTGCAGTCAATTATTACCCCTTCCCTGTTGTAGTGCATTATGCCCGTTGGGGAATACGCGAATATCATGCGGTAACGCTCTTCACTGCTCTGAAGTTCCTGCGAAGTCTGTCGGTTCATGAGCCCTATGGACGCGAATTCAGCCAGGGATTCGGCAATGATGACATCTCTATGCGAGAACCCCCCCGGCTTGTTCGCCAAACATAGAAAACCGATGGGACTGTTCCTGACAATCAATGGAGAAATGAGGATATTTCTGGGGTTTTGGAGTCCTTCAAACGCAAGGACCGACCAGGCGCCTAAAACCGGATCGTTTTTGTAAACAGTGCGCCTCTCCTTGCAGACCAGCAATTCAAGGCCTGTCAGTGGAATGTCCACAGAAGCTTGAAAACTAAGTTCTGAGCTATCAGCGTCAGAACACAACACCCGCTGTTTGGCGCCATCTTCATTAAGAATCGACAGAAAGCCTGTTTCGGAACTGACAAGGCGCCTGGCGTTTTCAAGTATCGACCTGGCCGCTTCAGCGAAGTCGGCCTTCTCCAGTAACGCCCTTGCGGAATTCAGCATCGATCTTGTTTCGAGGTTGGTCTGCTTGAGGTCTTCAATGGCCTCGGCAAGTTCTTTCTCAAGCTCCTTCCTGTCCGTAATGTCTCTCGTTATGTGGACATAGCCCCTCAAAACTCCGGCCGAGTCCACGATCGGCGACATTCTTGTTTCGAGCGACATATTTCTGCCGGCGTCATGGTGTTCGACCAGCGCCTGCCCCTGGTCCTCGATCATGGACGTGTAAAGGACAACTCTCAATAGACCCCTCAGAGCATTTGATCACATCATAACAGAACCTGCCTATCGCATCCTTTTCTTTGACCCCCGTTATCTTTTCCATGCCTTCGTTCATCCTTAACACCTTGAAATCAGCGTCAAGGATTGTCATGAAATCCTGGACCGAATCGAACGTGAGTTCCCATTCCTCTTTGGCCTTTGTCAGCGCCAGTTTGGCGGCCCTGTTTTCCGTGACATCGCGGAAGCTCCATACACGTCCAACGGTCTGTCCGCCTGTTTTCTGTGGTATTGAGTATCGCTCTATGACTCGTCCATTCTTAAACACCAAGGTGTCGAAGGCCTCTTCATCGGAAAGCTCGTGCAGGTAATTGACCCGCTCCAGAAATGCCTCAGGATCGTCGAACATCGACATGGTGTAATCCAGCAAGGCGGGGCGTCCCTTATTTATAATCTCCCTATCCGTCATACCCCAGACCTCAAGGAATTTCTTATTGAAGGCCTTGATTGTCCGGTCGGTTCCCACCACCAGTATACCATCCGCTGTTGATTCGAGCGTTGATTCCATTAGGGAGAGCGCCAGATTCATCTCATCTTCAATGCGCCTGAAAGCTGTTATATCCTCGCAGGTCATAAGATTTGCGCCGGATGGCAGCTCAACCGGCCTGAAATGTACGACCTTGTCGGTTTTGTCTTTGCACCTGACCGAAAATATCCTGTGGCGAGGGGTACCAGACGAGGCCAGGGAGCGGTCTGATTTCCAGGCCGTTGTGACCTCTTCCCTGTAAATGGCGTCAGGGTATGCCTTTTCACGCCAATGATGCGCTGTTGGAATTTCAGACCGCTCGTATCCAAACATTTCCACGAATTTAGGGTTGATATACTCAATCGTCATGTCATTAGAGATCAGCATCAGACCAAAGGGAGAAGCTTCGGCGAATGACTCAAATTTCTCTTTTTCAGACTTGAGCCCCTCTCTCTCGAGTTCCCGCACCCGTTTCCTCAGATATTCAAGTTCTTGTAGCTGAGTTTCGGTAATTCCGTCCTTGCCGCTCATTGCTCACCTGAAGCAGCGTTGATTCGCTTGTCAAATAAGGCCTTGTCCCTTTTCCTCACAATCTGAAGAGACTCGAAGCTGAACATCCTGGTTGAGATTGTTAATCGCCTGCTGGTTGGCCACGAGCTGCCTGTTAAGCGCGTTGAGGGTCCTTATGCAGTTTATGGCGTCCGTGCTGGGTACGACACGGCGGTTGCCTTCCGGATCACGCAGGACCTCAGAGAGCGTGTTGTTCTTTACGCATCTCTGGGCAACCGTCACCGACTGCTGTAGGGTGTTTCTCTGCTGCAACAGGGTGTTAAGTTGTATTGACAGAGTGCTCGGGACGTTCGGAGCGTTCCTTGCGGATGTGGCCGCTGCGCTGTTTGTGCTGTTCCACGACCTGTTGATAGCCCAATCCTGGGCGAATACATTACCTGATGATACCAGGCAAAGAAACAGGACCTGAGCGACAAAAACAAACGAAACCATCTGGGCTGATTTTATGGATATTCCTGAAAATATTTTTTCATTCATCTTATCCATCGCTTAATGTCCTTTCTCCCGGCAGGGAAAAATCTATCCTCGCCGCTGGGTTAGATTTCCCGTCACAAGGTTCATCGAAATGACATTCCCTGACATCCCCCTGCTCCGTAGTAAGAGGAGGACCCACTTCTCAGTATGCCCATTTTCCGCTCTAGAATTGCAGTGTTTATCTTGTAACCCATCAGTGAGATGTAATAATCACCTTCAGATAACGACAACTGGCGCTGGGCGTCGAGCACCTCGACGTACGTGGCGACCTGCTCTTTATAACGCTCCTGGTTGATGCGGAAGTTCTCACTGCGGAACTCCACCGCCGCCTTGTTGTCAGCGATGTCCTTCTCCGAGCGTTTCATGTCCTCGTAAGCCTGTTTCACTTCATTCATGATCGTCTCAACGAGAAGCTCACGGTTGACAAACGCCCTGGCCTGAGCTGTCCTTCGTTCCGAAACCGTGGACCGCTTCTTGAACATGTCAAAAGTCCACGTGAGCAAACCCCTGATCTGCCAACTGTTATTCCCTTCGGGGTCAACGATGTTCCAGTCGTCATTTACACGCCTGCCGGTCCCAAGCACGGTGATATTCGGCATGAGATCGGCCTTGGCCGATTTGATTAATGCCAGCGCCTGGTCCACCGATATGTTGGCCTGCCTGATCTCCAGCCTGTTCTGCGCGGCTATAGCATAGGAGTCCGGAAGCCGGTATTCGCTCGGGCGGTATGACAGGTCTTCAATTATCTGGGTCGGCGTGTCCTGCGGGTTCCGGACGAGATAGTTCAGCGTGGCCTGGTTCTTGGCTATGTCCGCAAGTGACTGGGTCCGCTGTATCCGTGCCTGGGCAAGTTGACCTTCCGTGGAGAGCACATCCACCTTCGGCACGACCCCGGCCTTGTAAAACTCCATGGTCTGATTTCGTAACGCCTCAAGGGATCTGATGGCCTGATTGGCGACCATCAACAGCCTCTGCGCCTGCATCATCTGGAAATAGGCCTGGTTGACACTGAGTATCAGATCCTGGCGGTTGACTTCGAACTGGATTGCGGTGAAGTCGACACCGAGCCTGGCGAACTTGTAATCATTGATCAGCTTGCCGCCGCTGAATATTGGCTGGGTAATTGTTACAGAGCCCGCAAACTGCTGATATGGATTGATGCGGAAAGGATCCCACACCGGAATCGGACTACTGACGGTTGGGGTTGGTCAGCTGTTGGCATTCCTTGGGCCTACCGGTGCGGCGAGCATCCTGCACAAATGAAAGAGCGCTCACATATTGCGAGTTGCGATATCTGTCGAACGTCCCACTGTACAGAACGTCGATTGACGGGAAGAAATCCGAGTAGGCCTCACGGCGCTGGTATTCCTTTTCATCCACAGCTAGTCTCGAATCAGCCATCGCCAGGTTTCTCGCGAGAGCTATGGCCACGGCCTGCGGAAGACTCAACGTGAGGCTGGGATCGTTGTTCCTGTAGGTGGGATAGGGTTTATCCTCAGAACCCTTCGGAAAAGCCGTATCGGTCTTTTTCTCGATAGTTAACGCCTTGGGAGCGACCTGGGATGAACTGCCTTTTGATGTGTCGGCGCGACCTTTCACTTGAGAGGATTCAGTGTCGGCAGCCAGACCGAATACGGTAGCCGCATAGCCGGTCTCAGCGGCTATCAAGCCCTGAAACGACAACAGAGCGGCCAAAACAAGATGGCTAACGGGCCATAACCTGACCATACCCATAGAACCTCCATCAATATCCTGAAGCGCACACACGGCCGACACGCCGCGCAATCACCTGAGGAACATAATAATTACAGTTCAAACCAACAGAACCAGCGTAGAGCGGTTTACACCCGCCGATTGGGCCCATCGGATTGTAAAACGCCGATTCCGGGCCATACCCACTGATCCAAGGTAAAAAACATGGCCTGTGGCGCCGTAGGGGTTTAAGATTTTAAACCCCTACGTATCGGCGGCCACCGGCCTCCCTAAAAAACCTAATCCTTAAACCTTCTCAATGAACCCAACACTAGGCGGCGACAGCCGCCTCACAAAAACCAATTACAAGTCAGATCATCATGCGAGCGAATACCTTTGTATTCCCAACAAGATTATCGATAAGGATCCTCTCGTTCGGGGCATGCGCCCAACCTTCAATTTTTTCCCACACAGCGGCCGCAAGGCTTTTCTTCCTGAAGAATGTCGCCACTGTCTGACCGCCTATCCCGCATGGTCTCGGCTGGACTCCGTAAATCTCCTGAATGGCCTGGGCCAACTCAATGATAACAGGGGAATCGGCCGGCGTGCCTTGCGGTGATTCGCTCCTCAGGAATTCTTCAATCCTGATTTGCGCTCCAAAACGTTCAGCCACGGATTTGGCTGTCGAATTCATCTCAGAGAGAACGTCCGCCAGGTTTATTTGCGGCAATACCCTGCAATCGAAATAGAAAACATCCTCACCAGGAATTGTGTTTACGTTCTGAACGTTTGAATCCTTCTTTGTAGGCTCGAAAGTGCTTTCAGGCGGATTGAAGAAAGTGTCCGTGTCGGGAAAACGCCTGTGAAGGGCCTCGTCAATGGCCACGATCATGTGAGACGCGACACGAAGGGTATTCAGACACTTGTCGGGGCGGCTCGCGTGCCCCTGTTTGCCACTCACCGTGAATTTCACGTGGTAGAGGTGTTTTTCGGATATCTCGATGACGTCTCCGTCTTTCGAGCCGGCGTCAGGCGCAAGTATTAGATCCTGGGGCCTGAAAAGATCCGGCCGGGTCCGCAGCACGTAATCTAAACCGAACAGGCTGCCGTTTTCCTCATCCGAGACAAGTGCCAGCCCCACATTGATCGCGAATTCAGCCGTTTCCCTCACAGCCCGGACGGCGAAGACACTAGCGGCCAACGCCTGCCCATTGTCTTCCACCCCTCGACCGTATAGATACCCGCCTTCGACATGAGGTTGAAAAGGGTCGGCGTCCCACAGGCGCAATTCCCCCACAGGGACCACATCAATATGACTCAGAATCCAAAGCGTGCGAGACCTGTCCCTCCCATTGAAAATCGCCAGGAGGTTCGGGCGGACGCCATCAGGCACTCGATTGTCCGGCGCGGGCAATTCAATGATCTCATCCGGCTTCAATTTTAAGACTTCGTCCTTTACCACGATATATTTGGCCATTTCTCCGGTCCCCGAGTTTTCAGGACCCAGGGCCGGTATTGAACAGATCCTTGAAAGGAACTGAACACTGTCATCTCTCAGATCTTCGATTCGTTTAACGACTTCAGGAAAACCCACAGGACCTCCATGAGTTTTTTGTAGTTTTATATGTTGCGCTAATTATAGCGCTGTATTGCTATCTTAGCTTAATTAACTAATATAAGTCAAGAGAAAAACCTATAAATTAATTTTGAAACTGATAGTAAATTACTGTCATACATATATATATCGGCATAAGAGAAACACTGGAAATTTACAGCCCGAAATGATAGACATCCGCCAAAACAATCAAGGAGCGGCCTACGACATGGTGTATTACCTCAATCTCCTCGGCACGGCCATTTTTGCTGTTGGAGGAGCTCTGGCAGCGGCCCGCAAAGGCATGGACCTGTTCGGCGTTGTGGTTGCCGCAGTTTTGACCGCAATGGGCGGCGGGACGCTCAGGGACCTTTGCCTCGGCGTGAGCCCAGTCAACTGGGTAACCGACTCATCAGGGATTGTGATTGCGGTAATCTCTGGAACGGTGACTTTCGCTCTTCTCAGTTTTCGCCGGCTTTCCTACGTTCCTTTCAAATATCTCAATGTGGCTGACGCATTCGGACTCGCCCTTTTCACTGTGATTGGATGTGAGACGGCTTTGTCTTTGAACGCCAATCCAATAATAGTTGTGATCATGGGAATGCTGACCGGATCAGGTGGCGGGATCATGCGGGATGTTTTTTCAGGTGAAATTCCCCTCTTTTTTCGAAAGGAAATCTATGCGACTGCCTGCCTGGTGGGCGGGATGGCTTACTTGGCTTTCCTTGCCGCAGCCATACCAAACAACGGGGCAATGCTGGGGGGAGCGGCGGTCACCCTCGCTATACGGCTTGCGGCTATCCGTTGGGGGCTGTCTCTACCGAACCTGGCTCAACAAACCGACACTGTCCAGATGTGAAGGGATTTGTGATGACCCGGCGCCTACCAACCGCGGCGCCGTGGGCTAACATGTTTTGGTTAAACGCCTTTTGAGTGCCGCATCAGATGTTAATGCAGAGGACAACGGCGTTGTCTCTCTGATGTTCGCTTCTGGAAAGAGTCACTTTGAGGTGGTGAAGGTTCTTCTTGATAAGAGAGTGGATGGCGATGTTAATGGAACCTGTGCAACAGTAGAAATGGAAGCCACAGCTTTGTGTAGTTTTGGAATTGCATGTCAGTTTCCCGAAAACTATCGGAGGCCCGGCATAGGCGGCTGGGAAAACCGGTGGCGCAACACCGGAGAGTCAGGCGAGGCAGAGTAGTGCGTTAACGCACATTGACGCTATTTTGATGTGCATTTTCGCCCTAGACTTAAACGCCATAATCTCAGCTTTTTATTAGTATTATCGATCTCTGGGGTGCGACATCGCTCGTAATTTCGAGCGCCCCTTTTTTGTCATGAATAACACCTGACTTTGATTACAACCTATATAGCGTTGATATTATCGGACATATTTTATTGCTCCATATAGTGGTCAAAAATGGCGCCGGTCTTGCTTTCTAAACATTCAGCGAAGGATGGAATGGTTTGTCTAGCAGCCTAGAGATAGAGAGCCGAAAGGTCCACCCAGGGGTGTTTTGGCGTCAAGGCTATTATGGCTTCGGAGAATGGAGATCTACCATCAGTAAGAATTTCGGCCACCAGAGAAAACGCGCCGTCTATGACTGTTGAAATTGTCCCATATGGGCGCCTCTAAAAATTGATCTACTTTTCAGTACATTTAGTAAGCGGTTTGGGCGCCTATGTGCTATGGACACTGTATCTAGACACGGAGAAAGATGGCGTTGCGGGGCAAATCATTGACTCCACGTTTGTTGAAGCTCAAAGTTACGCAAGAAACTTGTGGAAAGCATCGTGGCGGGATTCCGGTCGAATCGCAGCAGAGAGACGGTTCAACTTTTTATTCTACCCCTCGAAAGGGCTCAATAATATGATTGATACAAGTGACTACAGTATTTTGCTTGTAGAAGACAGCGCTCTCCAGTTGGAAATGCTGCGCAAACTATTGGAGGGAGAGGGGTATCAGGTTCGTGTAGCCCCTGATGGCGAAAAAGCGTTGGAGATGATTCGAACGGCCAAGCCTTCTCTCATTATTAGTGACGTGACGACGCCAATCATGGACGGCTACGAGATGTGCCATGAAATCAAAAGCAACAGCGAATTGTCGGCCATACCGGTAATTCTGCTTACGGATCTTTCTGATCCTAAAGATGTTATCAGGGGCCTTAACTCAAAAGCAGACAATTATGTTACCAAACCCTGGCAAGACAGGCTGTTGCTTTCAAAAATAAAGTCTCTTCTCGAAAGGTCCCAAGATTTTGAGGACACAAGTCGGAGGGAACCAGTGGAACTAAATTACGGGGGGAAATCCTATTTGTTGACCTCCGGGCTCACACAGACATTGAACCTACTGATTTCCACCTGTGAAAACGCTGCTGAACAACGCAGAGAACTTGTAGATGCGCAAAGCAACCTGGTGACGACCAACGATGAGCTTGACGCTAAATTAAGCGCATTGCGTGAATCGGAAGGGAGATTCGAACTCCTTGTTCAGATTATACCGGACATTGTTTACACGATAGACACGCAAGGCAGGTTTACCTTTGTAAACGGTGCGGTGAGCTTGATAGGATACAAGCCGGAGGACCTCATCGGAATACACTTCGGTAAGATTATACTACCTGAAGATTTTGAATCTGTAAGCAGTGATTGCGTGATTCCAAAATACCGGGGGAAAATCACTGGTCCGGAAGGGGCGCCAAAACTATTTGATGAAAGGAGAACTGGTGAGAGGGCAACGCGAAATCTCGAAGTAAAGTTGCTGCGGAAAAATGTTCCATATACCGGCCCTGTTGTGGAATCAATTGGAACAGAGGTCATGTGCGTTGAAATAAGCAGTTCCGGAATGTATGAGATTACATCCAGGGAAACCCAAGTGGGTCGGAGCGGGAGCATGGGAGTCGGCGCTGACCAGCGGAAGTCCCCTGGTTACATAGGCACAGTAGGTGTTATAAGGGATGTCACTAATCTTAAAAGGACCGAGGCGTCGTTGCTTAGAAGTGAGGAACGGTTTCGGCTACTGGTCCAGACAGCGGGAAGCGCAATAATCCTTCTATCAGTGGACAACCTCGTCCTCGAGTGGAATCACGAGGCTGAAATGGTTTTTGGACATGACAGGGAGTTGGCGCTGGGAAGAGATTTTTCGGATCTTTTTACTATAGGTCAACAGAAGACTTTGATGCATGACGCCCTGCAAAGAACTCTGGCTGGGAATGAGATTAGAGAACTGGAGACGCTGATCACGAGTCCACACAATGGCTCGTTTACGATACTCTGGAACATGAGTCTATTGTTTGATAAAGACACCAACCCTATTGCGATTATTGCAGTGGGTCAGGATGTGACTCAGTGGAAAAAGGCTGAAGAGCAAAGGATAAATGCCGTAAATGAGGCCGAAATGGCGCGAATATCCGCGAAAATGGCGACAAACACCATTGAAGGCATGTTGGATGCTGTAGTTCTGGTTACGTCTGATGGTGTTATACTCCAACTAAATAAAGGTTTTACTGATTCTACCGGCTGGGGAAAAGAGATAATAGGGACGTCCATTGCTGAGTATGTTTCTGAGGCTGACAATAAATCGATAACAGAAGCTTTTGTTTCGTGTTGTTCGGACAGAGTCTCCGCAAAAAACATCGAGTGTATAATTACAGCCAAATATGGTTTGAAAATCCCCATGCTTCTGAATGCAACAGCGATGAATGTTTCAGATGAAAAACCCTTGAAGATCATTACGGTACTTAGGGACATTACCGAACGCAAGCGATTGGAGGAAGAACGACTGGAGATGCAGTACAAGCTACTCGCTCAACAGAAATGCGAGAGCCTCACTGTAATGGCCGGAGGTATCGCACACGATCTCAACAACCAGCTGGCGGCAGTCTTGGGCAATCTCGAATTAGCTCTTATGGTTCGGCCCCTCGATTCTAAAGCTAGACACAAAATAGAGAACGCTATCACAGCGGCCAAACGATCAGCGGAACTTTCTCGCCAGATGCAGATATACTCTGGAACTACCTTTTATCGCCCTTTAGAACTGGATCTCAACGAGTTGGCGCACAAAAACGAGTACCTGCTCAAATCAGCTGTTTCAAAAACTACCACGCCCTATTTCGAAATCGATAAAGATCCTAGATTCATTCTCGGGGACGCGGACCAGATACAACAGGTAATCAGGAATCTGGTCATCAACGCTTCCGAGGCGATTGTGGATGAGGACGGTGAAGTGTTTCTAAGAACCGGAGTCATGGATTGTGATGCGGCTTTTCTGAGCCGGAGCCGATTGGAAGAGAAGCCTCAGCCAGGCCGGTTCGTCTTTCTGGAAGTCAGAGATACTGGTTCTGGCATGGACGCTCAGACACAGTACAGGCTCTTTGATCCGTTCTTCTCAACCAAGTTCTGGGGTCGCGGCCTAGGCATGGCTGAAGTAATGGGAATAGTAAAGGGGCATCAGGGCGCCATAATAGTGGATAGCCAGGTAGGAAAGGGAACTACTATCCGAGTCCTGTTCCCAGAGTCGGCACAGGACCGGGCGCAGTCCCTTCAGGAAGTGGATGTTTTGGAGGTAGAAGATTTTGGAAGACTATCAGACTCGGAATTGAACTCATCCATAATTTCCGACCGTTTCTTTTATAATGGATCAGGGCGCCCTTAGCTCCGCAAATATTACATAGGAAGTTTTAAGGCGTTCGGTAACAGCAAGATTGAACAATTCTGAATCCCAGGTCAGTAGGTTAAACCAGCGTTAGAACTACGCCAGATCGCGACTGATACTAAGCTGCTTTCAAGCTGAGATTAATTACCCATTCGAATCCAGCGATGCTGGCTACTTTTTCCGGGGATTGTTCTAGCGAGTCGAGAGCATCGACGAGGACACTTTCGACTCCGTTCAAGCTATGAAACACCTGATTCGGAAACCACTTTTCACGGATCTCTTCCCAGAGATGTTCTGGGGGATTGAGTTCCGGACTATAGGGTGGCAAGAAAATGATCCGCATATTTTGAGGAACCTTGAGGTCCTTGGCTTTGTGCCATCCGTCTTTGTCCATTACCATGAGGATGAGCTCATTGGGGTGACGCTTAGACACCTCAGAGAGAAACAGCGACATGGCGTGCCGCATTGACCACAGGGAGAACCAGAGAAACCAGGACGCCGTCAGATGGTGATACTGAAGCATATGCGTATGTGTAATCCCCAACCATATGAATAGGAACCGATGGTCGCACTCCCGGCGGAGCCCAACAACTTTGAGGGCTATTGATTCTTCCAAAGCGGGCCTCGTCCTGAAACATTAGCCGGACCTTCCTTCTCTTTTTCGCTTGCCGTTTGCTCTCTTTGTCTACTTGTGTTTCGAGTTTTTTTTAAACCCTTATTGGGCCGCTTCATTGGCCTTGGGATGTCGTCGTCTAGGCACAATTTTCCGCCAGCCATTTCTTGCCAGCATCCGGTATACGGTAGTTTCGACCACCTTGTGCCCGAGCTTCTTTTCCAACGCAGTGCGCATCGCTCTGACCACCAGAATCCCGCCTCTTGACGCATCTTCAAAAAAACCAGACAAGAATTCCTTTTCTTCTTCAAAGATTAGATATGCCCGTCGCCAACCTCCCCATTTTCTCTCTTTGTCTTGCCGACCACAGTACCACGCCCTGAATTCTGATTGGAAACGAGCCACCGAGGCCCGAGAACGCCCGATCAATTCCCCCACACGAAGCAGCGTCATGCCCATTACTCGAGACAAAACCACTGACATGGCCTGTCTCAACTCTCGGGCGTCCTTCGTCTTTTTGGCAACCTCTCGAGCCGCATCCACCAACTCTGCCGACAGATCTGGCCTTCTTCCCATGTGGCGCCCCTCTCTTGGAAACAGGCCATACATAGTCTCATCTTGATCGCAAGTTGGTATTAACAGATTATCATGTATCGACAGAAAAAATACATATTTGACTTCATGGCACACGAATGGCACGGAAAAAAGAAACTCAGATCGGCGTCGATAAAACTCCATTGAACTTTCAAGAACTGCTTGCGTCCATCCGGCTGGCGCATAACGAATTGTCCGCTCGGGCCATTCGGGCGGTCAATGTCAGCCTGACACTGCGAAACTGGCTGATCGGTATGTATGTCCGTGAATATGAGCAGGCTGGAGCCGACTGAGCGCTGTATGGATCGGGATTGATTGATACCCTCGCGGGCTAACTACAAAAGTCGGTGGACACTTGTTATTCAGGGCGTTACATCCGCTCATGCAGACAGTTTTACCAAGCCTATCCGCAAATTCGGAAATCGCTGATTTCCCAAATGCCTAAAAAAGAAGAAATACAACGATTTATTGAGAAACATTTGAAAGGCGCCACAAACGGATACTAATGAACACAAAATAGAACTCAGTATCGTCCATGCGCTCAGTTGTATCAACGTGGCGCCCAAGATCGCCTGACTACTTGCCTAAAACGTCATCATCGTCTATAATGCATTTAGAATGCATTATAGACGATGGGTTAGCTATGTACGTAACCAGAACTCTTGAAGACTCCTTCCTGAAATCCACTAAACAGTTTTCGGTAATGCTGCTTACAGGCGCCAGACAAGTCGGGAAAACCACGTTTCTACAACATTTGAAGGAAGATCGCAGAAAATATGTCACACTCGATGACCCATTGATCCTTAGCCTGGCCAGGGAAGATCCAGCGCTCTTTCTGCTACGATTCCAACCGCCGGTCTTAATTGATGAGATTCAATATGCGCCCAATTTGCTCCCCTACATCAAGATGAGCGTTGACAAGAACAGGCAGCCAGGGATGTTCTGGCTGACCGGATCGCAACAATTTCACCTAATGAAGGGCGTGTCTGAATCGTTGGCCGGACGCGTCGCCGTCGTTGAACTTCTGGGCTTATCCCGTTGGGAACTGAAATGTCAAGGAGACATTCCCACACCGTTTCTCCCCACTCCGGAAAATATCAGACAGAGGGAACACTCAGCGGGGCGCCTCTCCTTACAGGAGCTATACAATATTATCTGGCGTGGTTCTTTCCCTGCCGTAGCTCTCAACCACGAGGCGGATCGGAACCTATTCTACAGTTCATATACCCAGACTTATCTTCAGCGGGATGTTCGGGACTTGGCGCAAGTCGGAGATGAACTCGCCTTTTTGCGCTTCCTACGGGCTGCGGCCGCTCGCTCGGCCCAACTCCTCAATATAGTAAGCCTGTCACGCGACGCGGATGTCGCCCCAAACACGGCAAAGCGTTGGATCTCGATTTTGCGGGCCTCAGGTATAGCCTATTTGCTTGAACCGTACAGCGCCAATATCACAAAACGCCTTGTAAAGACGCCAAAGCTCTATTTCACTGATACCGGACTGTGCGCGTGGCTGACTGAATGGTCAAGCCCAGAAACACTGGAAGCCGGCGCCATGTCCGGGCCTATTCTTGAAACCTGGATCATGGCTGAGGTTCTCAAGAGTTGGCGCCACAGCGGCCGCCCGGCGCCTTTCTATTTTTACAGGGACAAAGATCAAAAGGAGATTGATCTGCTGATCAAGCAGGACGGGACAATATACCCTCTGGAGTTCAAAAAAACCGCATCCCCGAATAGACATGCTGTGAGGCATTTCAGTGCTCTGGCAAAGATTAACGCCCAGGTTGGGCCAGGGGGCCTCATTTGTCTTATCAACCAACCACTCCCGTTGACTGCGACGACCTGGGCCATTCCCGCGGGTATAGTTTAGGCGCCGAGCGTCGACACAGTGTTTGCGAACCTTACGAATTCTTCGGGGGAAAGTGTTTCAGCGCGTCGACCAAGATCAATGCCGGCAATCTCAGCGGCCTCGGCTATTTGATCAAAAGAAAGCTCGGGAGTGACCAGCGCTTTGAGCGCATTCCTCAGGGTCTTGCGTCTCGACGAAAAACCCGCCTTCACAAGTTTCGTAAGCAAGTTATGATCAGTCACATCATGCGGTGGGGGATCAGGGAAAACGATACGAATCAGGGTGGATGTGACTTCAGGCCGTGGATAAAAGGCCTCGGGGGGTATGTCGAACAGGGCGTTGGACCTAGCTCTGGCTGACAACAGCACCGTAAGGGCGCCATAATCCTTTGTGCCGGGATTGGCGACAAAACGTTCCGCCACCTCTTTCTGCAGCATCACTACCGCTGATTCGAAGATAGAGCTGTTTTCCTGGAAGATGAACACCAGCCTGCTCGAAAGGTTGTATGGAAGATTAGCCACTATCTTCAGTTTGCCGGATTGAGCCGCAAGCTCGTGAAAATCGAACTTCAGTACATCTTTGTGAATCAGTTTTATGCGAGGAGAACGGGCGAAACGGGCTTCCAATTGCCTGAAAAAGCCAGCGTCAATTTCTATCGCCCAAACTGTTGCGCCGCGACGGGCAAGACTCCTAGTCAAGGCGCCCAGGCCAGCCCCTATTTCAACTATGCTGTCGCCCTCTTTGACTCCTGCGGCGTCGACAATCATCTCCAGATAAGACGTGTCTATAAGGAGGTTTTGTCCCATCCATTTCTTGGGAGCGAGCCCATGAGAGCGAAACACGTCTCTGGGATGCGGACCATTACTTTTATTTACGGTTCGTGTCATGGAATCTTTTACTTACCTACACAGAATCGTTCGAATATCCGGTCAAGCACCATTTCATCAATATTTTCTCCGGTTATCTCACGCAAGTCCTTCAGAGCCAGAGTCAATTCCAGCGATAGTATCTCCGGGGCAGGAGGATAACCGGACCTGACGGCGTTCAGTATTACAGACACTTTTTGAGCGGCGGCCTCAACCAGCAATACGCCTCTCTGGTTCAGCCCGCATGAAGTGGAATAATCCGAGGACCGAAGTATTTTAGCGCCTGCCGCGCTCAAAGCAGCCTTTAACATCTCAAGACCCTCCCCCGTGAGAGCGCTGACCTTTATGGGGTCCGGCCTTTCAGGCCAGGGAGGCGCCACTTCTCCGTTCACCGTTGGAAGGTCAGTCTTGTTGTACACTGGAATCGTGAAAATGTCCCGGCATCTATCGCAAGCGGCCACGTCCTGATAATCGAGCGGTAGGCTCGAATCAACCAGCAGCAAAGCTAAATCGGAACTTTCAAGCCATTGTCTGGTCCTGCGTATTCCCTCTTCTTCTATCGGTTCTGGGTTGTCCCTGAGACCAGCGGTGTCACAGATGATGAAAGTCATCCCGTCCACCACCGCCCTCTCCGACACGGCGTCTCGTGTAGTGCCGGGGAACGGCGTGGCTATCATACGATCGGCGCCAATGAGCGCATTGAAAAGAGTCGACTTGCCAACGTTTGGCTTGCCTATAATAGCTACCCTTACGCCTTCGCGTCTTAGTCTTCCGGAGACGCTCGATTCAAGAAGACCTTGAAGCTTCTCCAGGACTCGGCCCACAGGCCCTTCCATTTGAGGCGTTTCCGTGTCAATGTCTTCGCTGAAGTCGATACCGACCTCTATTTCGGCTATTATATCAGTTAGATCATGGATTATTTCCTCGACATGGGACGACATACGCCTGTCGAGACGCCCCCTCGCCTCTTCCACCGCTGACGGCGTAGTGGCCATTATGAGATCTACTACCGCCTCGGCCTGGATCAGGTCCAGTTTTCCATTCAGAAACGCGCGCCTGGTGAATTCGCCCCGTCTTGCCGGCGTGGCGCCACAGTAAATCATTGCCTTCAGCGCCGCATCGAGAATTACCGGGCTTCCATGCAGACTTATTTCGACAACATCCTCGCCTGTGTATGAATTCGGCCCCCTCATGGCCACAGCCAGGCCGTCATCAATTTTCGTCCCATCAGCGGGATCTACAAAAATCCCATATACGGCCTTCCGGTCGGGAAATTTGGAGTCGATTCGGTTCGTTGGGGTAAAAACCCGCTTAAGTATGGGGATTGCGCAGTCGCCGCTCATTCTTATGACGCCCACACCTGCGTATCCAGGCGCGGTAGACAGCGCTGCCACAGTATCAGAATATGATGGGAAGGAATCGGTCATGAATAATAAAAAACCCGTGCGTTTCGAGTTTTAGGTTCGAATCACACGGGCGCCTCGATTGAATTGAGCAAACTGATTACTTTGGGGTCTCTTCCACGACTTCAGCCTCTTCCACCGCTTCGTCCTTCTTTGGAGCTATGACGGTAGCCAAAGCGATGCCGAGGTCCATAGCGGGTTTTGCTCCCGCCGGCAGAGTGACTTCACCAACATGAATGGAATGTCCCCTTTCCAGATGGGAAACATCGACCACTATTTGGTCCGGGATTTCTCCCGGCAAACACAAAACACGAATGTCCCTGATGACTATCTGGAACATTCCGCCATGTTCCAAGCCTAATGGCTTGCCAGTGAATTCGATTGGAACATCGACTTCGATAGGCTCATCCATGAAAACCTGAACAAAGTCGAGGTGAACAAGCGATCCATCTACCGGTCGGATTTGCCGTTCCTTCAGTAGCGCCAGAAGGGTAATTTCTGTCCCGCCGTCGGCGCTTACCCGGAGGTCAAATAGAGGGTTGCTGCCCGATTTCTCGACCGCCCTCTGAAATTCATGAATATTCAGGCTGAGATTCATAGGCTCTGTCTTCTTGCCGTAATAGATGGCCGGGGCCTTACCTGAGGCGCGCAATCTTCCGGCCGGCCCTTTGCCGGTTTCAAAACGTTGTTCAACGTTCAGAGTAACCTTGTTCACTGTTCCTCCATTTGAAGATAACCCGCGTGATTTCTAGTTTCACTCGGGATCCTCATTATTCTACAAAAAAAGTTCAGAGACGGAAACTTCTCTATGTATGCGACCTATCGCTTCCCCCAACAGGGGGGCGATTGATTGCACGTTAAGTTTGGGACACTTCTCAAGCTTGGAATTTGCAGGGACAGTGTCAGTAACATAAAGATTCGATATCGGCGAATCGTTAATACGGTCCACCGCAGCGCCGGAGAGAACTGCATGCGTGCAGCAGGCCTCGATCTTACGCGCTCCCTGTTTCTGAAGGGCGACCGCCGCTTTAACAAGCGTTCCGGCTGTGTCGACCATATCGTCCAGCACTATCACATCCTTACCGGAAACATCCCCAATAACGTTCATTACAGCGGACTCATTGGGTTTTGACCTGCGTTTGTCTATGATGGCCAGATTCGCTCCAAGCCTCTTGGCAAAGGACCTTGCCCTTTCCACTCCACCGGCGTCAGGGGAAACCACAACGCATTCATCACTATTGTGGTCCTTCATGATCGCGTCGGCCATGATGGAACTTGCGTAAAGATGATCAACGGGAATATCAAAGAAGCCCTGGATCTGCCCAGCATGCAGGTCAATGGTAAGAACGCGGTCCGCTCCCGCCGCAGTGATTATGTCCGCAACGAGTTTAGCTGTTATAGGGGCCCGCGAAGCGACTTTTCTGTCCTGACGGGCGTATCCGTAATAGGGCATGACCGCGGTGACCCTACTTGCCGAAGCCCTTTTCAGGGCGTCCACCATAACAAGCAATTCCATTATATTGTCGTTCACAGGACTGCACGTCGACTGAACGACAAAGACATCCATGCCACGCACATTTTCCCGGAATTCCACCTGGGTCTCGCCATCGCTGAAATGACCAACCTCAGCGTTTCCCAAGGGGATACCCATGTATTTCGTGATTGAAAGAGCCAGAGCAGGATTGGAATTGCCGGTAAATATTTTTAGACCTACTCTCATCCGCGGATCCTTCCAGCAAGGCAGGGTGATGTTAAAAAGAAAATAATACGATTAGCGGTGTTTTGTGTCAACATCAAATGGAATTTTGAACTGCGCCGGAAGGATTTTTGCAGGAATTATCAATCAGGGGAAACACTCGAAAAAGCGTTTCCCACAGTAATGGGTTCAAATAACGGTCAGTTCTTGATATAATAAAGTGTTCCGAAAAAAACTTCCGGAGGATGATCATATGAAAACACTGACCGTGTTTTTCTCGATTACTTTGTTTTGCTTATTCATGGCCGGCGCCGTATGCGCCGCCGACATTGAACTTACCGTTCAAAAGCCGATCAAACCTGTAATTAATTATAATCCCCAACACCAGTGCGTCATGGTCTGCAAAGCCCCGAAGCCTGCTCTGGAAGTCCTTGAAGATGGACTCGCCTATGCGCTGGATGTGCCGTTTGCGCTGCTAAGCCCTATCACGAGCCCAATAGCGGCTGCGCTACTGGAAAGATACGATTCCGGCCCTGACAGAACTTACGACGGCAGAAAGGCACGAAGGTAGAGATCATCACCGAATGAACCCGGAAAAGGCGTAAGCGATTATTTGAGCACAAAACATTTTTCGTCGCCTACCTCGCCTTTCAGATGAAAATCGACCTGTTTCTTGGGTATTTCCTTCAGGTGGTACACGATTTCCCATTCTCGGGCCTTCCTGTTCCAGGAATACTGGTCGAGCGCTGTTTTCTTGCCCTTCTGAAGGTAGAGCATCAGGTACCAGCCGCCATATAACTTGGAAAAGCAAATTTTCACATGAATCACATTTTTCATGTGGCCGGCGAATTCCAGGGCGGCCTGGCTCACTTCTTCCTTTTCCACTGGATCTACCGCAGATTCAGCGGCGCCTTTGAGGTCTCCGCCCGGTGGCTGCGTATATTGCGGTGGCGGAGGAGGCGCGAGCAGCTTCTTGACCTCCTCGTTGGTCGGTTTTTTGATCGCCTGATCCACCTTGGCCTGTTCGGCGGAGGTTTTGTCGGCCTCTTTACCTGGCGTGTCCTGCTGTGGTTTCGCGCTCTTAAGTGCGGAAACGCAGCCAATAACCGTCAACACAGCAGCGCATGACAAACAAATCAACAAACCTCTGCAGGATTTCATATATGGTTCCATTATCATTTAGTTATCAACTATAGTCACTTAAAAGTAATGTAATCATATCAGGTTATACTATATTTTTCAACCTTTAGATCCTAATTTCTTCAACAGCTTTCTCCAACCCACGGCGAGGAATATCGCCGCCTTGATAAACTTCGTGCCCATATCCCTTCCCGAAACAAGGTGGGCATGCAGGTGAAACACCACCTGTCCTCCACCTCGGTTCACATTGATGAAGAAACGGTAACCGGTATCAGCGACGCCAAGGTCTCTGGCCAGCTTTTTGGCCACATCTCCGATATGCCCCAATATGGCGTCCCCGTCAGGGATGTCGTTCAGCGTTGGAACATGCTTCCTCGGAACTATAAGGATATGAATTGGAGACGCCGGATTCGCGTCCCAGAAGGCAACCACCATTTCATCTTCATATACGATGTTCGCCGGGACCTTGCCTTCAATTATTTTGCAGAATATGCAGCCGGACATTTGAACACCCTCCGTTCAAGCGCCAATCAGTATCAGGCGTTGTAAACCGACACAGACCTTGTTGTTTTTAGTCCGCAGGCGCAGGGACCTCTATGGAGGGCAGGAAAACCGTAATCTCGGTCCCACTCCCCAGAGCGCTGTCACAGGTTATGTAACCACCATGCTGTTCCACGATTCCTTTGACCACCGAAAGACCAAGTCCCGTGCCCCTGTCCGATCCTCTTTCCTTCGTGGAGAAAAAGGGCTCAAAAATCCTTTTGAGGTCATCTTCGCCTATTCCGCCACCCGTGTCCGATATGAAAACACCGATATAGGGACCCGGCTTTACTCCGTGAATTGCACGGTAGCCACCGACGCCAAGAATCACATTCTTCGTCACTATTTTGAGCAGGCCTCCATTGGGCATTGCGTCCCGGGCGTTTATGGCAAGGTTCATTATAACCTGATCCATTTGAATCCGGTCCGCCATGACACTCTTGAGATCAGCGGCCAGATCAAGTCTTGTATCGATCATCTTTGGAAAAGTTTTGAACATTACCGTGGCTAACTCAATTATCCTGCTGTTAAGGTCCAATGGTCGAGGATCTACAGGGGCCTTCCTCGCAAACTGAAGCAGTCTACTAACAAGGTCGGCCTGTTGTTGGGCGGTGAAGAAAATGTTTTTAAGGTCCTTGTAATCCTTATCGTTCTGATCCCTGTCCATCAACAGGATCTGCGAATATCCCATTATTATCTGAAGCATGTTGTTGAAATCGTGCGCTATTCCACCGACAAGAGTGCCCAGGGCTTCCATCTTCTGGGCCTGAAGAAGCTGCTCGTAAAGGGCCTCCTTCTCCTGCCGGGCCTTTTTGACGTCAGTGATGTCCATGAAAGTTCCTGCCATTCGTATCGCCTGCCCAAGACCGTCCCGATCAATAACCTTACCACGGGCCATAATCCACTTTTGTTCGCCATGGCGCGTCGTGACCCTGTATTCGTGCTCGAAGAAATCAGTCTTTCCCTCAAGATGCGTCTTCAATAATTCCAAAGTCTGATGAAGGTCTTCCGGATGTATGACCGTCTTCCAGAAATCCATCGTTGGATCGATTTCTTCCAGATCATATCCTATAATATCAGCACTACGACTATTTATTACCGCTCGTCCCGTCAACAGATTCAAGTCCCACATACCTAGATTAGCGCCATCCAGAGCCAACTTCAGACGTTCTTTGCTCGTTCGGATTTCCCGCTCGGCTTTCTTAAGTTCTGATATATCTGAAATCGAGGCTATGGAACCCCTTGAACTTTCGTCAAAATCGATAGCTCTGATTCTGATATGACCATCAAAGGTCGAACCGTCTTTACGCTGGAAGATGGCGTCAGCGATTGTAACCTTCTCCCCTTCCATGCCGGCGTAGAGCGCCGCTCCAACCCGTTCGAATTCCTCGTCCGATGGATAGATTATTCTGGCGCTTTTGCCTATGCACTCCTGTTCACTTTCAAATCCAAACATCCTGAGCCAGGCTTCATTGACCCACATGATCATCCGGCCCTTTGCGTGACCGATACCAACGGGAGACGCCGATAAAATGGTTTCGAGCGTATTCCGGCTTTGACGTAAGGACGCTGCGAGTATCTTTTGATGTTCCAGTGACCCGGAAAGCCTCAGATTGCTGTAACTCAGTTGACCGACCAGTGATGCGAACTTGGAGTAAAAGGTCATCACTGTGTCCACTTTTTCACGATCCCATCGTGGAACTCGTTCGAGAGCGGCGAGGTATGCGCCTCGATCAAATCCGTAACGCTCCGCCTGCTCTGAAAATACATTCAGATCCGGGGTCTCGCCCTCAAAAAGAAACTGCCCCAGGTACAGATTGCAGACATGAGTTTGAGCGACGAATATTGGCGTAACCATATCCCACATGTTGTTCTTGCATTTGTAGATTCGGTATTCCCCCTCCTTGACATTTTCCGTCAATTTCAGGTCGCTTTCAATACAGTTCTCAAGAGCTTCAGGATGGACTCGGTGGAATTTTACGCAGATGTCCTGCCATCCAGTAGCGACCAGAAGGTTACCCTTGAGATCCATGATGGCCATCCCGATCTTGGTGAGTTTGTAAAAATCGTCCATTAATGACTGAAGCTGAGGAAAATCTATGAATTTTGCAATATCGTCCGTCGCTATCTCAACATCAGGATCTTGTTCGACATCCAGAAACCTGCTCATGGTTTGCGGATCGGCCTGAAGGTAGGTTTCGGAATCTGTGAATCGGCTTTGCCTCTGCTCGAGTTCAGACATTTTTTCCCGAATTGCCCCAAGTTCCGCTATAAGCTGTTCCCTGGTTTTTTCATGATCCTGCATAACCTTGTCCCCTATTGCAAATGCCCTTTGTCAATCAGCTTGATCCCCTCCGACAAAATCCTTACTGCTGTCCCGGACTTTTTTTGGCATTGGCCATCTATCATACCGCCCATAGTGTATTTGATATTGCTCGAGTTATTGTTCCACATACGTGATATATATGGCTATATAAAAATGGCGATGGTTTTGACATATTTTTCTTGGCCATGAATTCTCCTTTGAAAGTCGCTGGCAAAATAACACTGGGGCGCCGATAGAATCAGTAGACGAGGATGTAATCAACGATGGATCACGAAAAGATTGGAGAGCGGAGTCAATACGTGTCAGGGGAGGATGCTCTGCAGAGGACTCGAGAGAATTACACGGAGCTCGTAGAACTGACCAACAGCGTTATCCTGCGCTGGAACGTAAAGGGTGAGGTCACATTCCTGAACAGGTTCGGTCAGACCTTCTTCGGATATAGCGCTGAGGAGATCATGGGGCGGAATGTGGTCGGGACCATCGTTCCTGAAACCGACCAGGCCGGTCACGATCTGATCCGGATGATTCAGGACATCGGCACGCACCCGGAATTGTATGTGAAAAATCAGAACGAGAACATGCGGAAAAATGGCGAACGTGTATGGATTTCCTGGACCAACAAGGCAACATTCGACGAAATTGGGAATGTGATGGAGATATTGTCTGTCGGCAATGATCATACCGATATAAAACGAGCAGAGGAAGAATTGCGCAGGACCAAAGAAGAGTTGGAGACGAAAGTGGCGGAGCGCACTGCCAAATTACTGGGGGTTAATGAGCGGCTGAACGCTGAACTTGCGGAACGACAACGTATCCAAGAGTCACTTCGTGAGAGTGAACAGCGGCACAAGTCCCTATATTTAATGATGCGATTGATGTGCGATAACGCTCCGGATTTAGCATCTGGGCAAAAGACCTGGAAAGAAGGTTCCTGTTTGTAAACCGCGCCACCTCTGAAAAGCTCCTGATGGCCAATGACTGTGAAGAGCCTATCGGAAAAGGCGACATGTTCTTCGTCGAGCGGGAAAGGGAAAAACATCCCGATGACCCAAATTGGCATACTTTTGGAGAGATTTGTATCGATTCTGACGCAGTAGTGATGAATACCCAAACATCAGCCAGGTTTGATGAATTTGGGAATGTGAAAGGGGAGTTTCTCTATCTTGACGTTTACAAGGCTCCTTTCTTAAATGAACAAGGGGAAATGATTGGAACCTGGGTGTTACGTATCGCTGACAGTTTCAGACAACGGGTGCGGCATGGACCGTAAAACACTTGATAACATATTCCATCCGTTCTTCACCACGAAGGAGATGGGAAAAGGCACGGGACTGGGACTTGCTACCGTGTATGGTATCGTCATGCGTCATCGTGGCCACATAGAGCATTCCAGCGAGTTGGGGCACGGCACAACATTCAAGATTTATTTCCCTGTCGTGGAAAAAGAAGAAGATACGGAACCGAGGAAAGGCGTGGCGAATATTCGCGGCGGAAAGGAAACCATCCTACTGGTTGAAGATGAAGAAATTGTAAGAGATTTGGCGGCCAGTTTGCTTATGGACTTTGGCTACGAGGTTATAACCGCCACAAACGGAAAAGAAGCGTTAAAGATTTACCAAAGGCATCGGGAACGAATCGCTCTCGTGATCCTCGATTTCCTGATGCCCGAAATGGATGGTAGACAGTGCCTCAATCAGATCCTCAAATTGGACCCTAAAGCCAAAATCATCATAGTCAGCGGCTATGACGCAGATGGAACCGCTGATCGAATGCTGAAAGAAGGGGCAAGGAAATTCCTGGATAAACCCTACGAGGCTATGAACCTGCTCCAAATTGCGCGCGAGGTTCTTGACGAAGTGTGAAGGTCTTTTTAGCGTCGTAACACAGGAGCGCCAGACAAGACTTATAAGTCATTGTTACAAGCAAAGGACGGACAGAACGTAATCTTAAGCCCCGGCGAGTGATCGCCAATGGATAACGAACACGAACTCGCATACACGCCGGATCACAAAAAAAATCATTGCGCAATGGTATTGGAAAAATTGAAATGATGGCACGCCCGGCAGGACTCGAACCTGCGACCTACGGATTCGAAGTCCGGCGCTCTATCCAGCTGAGCTACGGGCGCAGAAAGCATGGTGATGTGTGGGGAGAGCGATGGGATTTGAACCCACGACCCCAGGGGCCACAACCCTGTACTCTAACCAACTGAGCTACGCCCTCCACTTCAACTAGGTTACAAAGCTTCGTCATACAAGTCAACTATGAAAATGTCCCCTGAAAATGTCAGCCGGAGAACTTCTGTTACGAAAGGACTCCGGCGCCGGCTAGGAAGGCTAGGCCGCAAGCCCGTAGATCATTCCGATGTTAGCTCTGGGGTTGCGAACGACCACTCCGTAGGTCTGAAATGATATCAGCCACCGCTGATACCTGCCCTGAGTCGAGACTTCCTTTCTGTCCATACGGTCATTGGCGTAATATCCGTAAGTAGCGGCGTCGAAGTTGACCATTATTAGAGTGTCGGGCCTCATGTACCTGTCTGAAAGGATGGGAAAGCTCTTTCCAATCTTTGAATCAAAATGGTCTACAAGAAACCCTACCCCCGTATCAGTCCTTTCCGTCCGCCTGTAGCTAATATCAAAGTCGTGTATGTAACGGCTTATCAGCGGATGGCAAACAATCCACCACTGTCCCTTGTTCAGGTCGGCCTGTTCATCGAGCCAGAGGCTTAGCGCCAGATTGTCGAGATCCTCTTTGGTGAGCGCCTGCGCTGACTTGTTGACATATACTTTCGGATTTGGGATTTCCAACTGGGTAATAAGCGGCCATGAACAAAGACCGCACATGGTGGATTCCTCCGTCCTGTTGCCATATACAAAACCGGAACCATCATGGAATGGACGTGATCTCAACACTGCATAAGCGAGTTGACGTCTGAGTTTGTCCAGCAGGGAACTGATCTGGTGTTCGACTTCGTCGCCCACTATCTCGTATTTGGTGTTCTTTCTCGTTTTGGGAATCTCAAATGTTTCGGCGTGGATTTGAGTGCCGACTTCCCGGAACACCCTGTCTAGAGATCTAGGGTCGTCCGCGTCACGATAGTCCGACCAGACTTCAGCTATAATATCCCATGAGTCGGCAAATTCGTCATCACTGATTGAAGAGCCTCCATACGCCGACACAGAGGCTGTCAGGCCGTTGATTTCATTCACCTTGACTTGCGCGCCGTCTGACGGTCTCTCGAGTATTGCGCCTTCGCGTATAACCTTCCTCATGGTGTCAATTTCTAGGGGCTTGCCGAAGAGTTTACCTGAAAAAGTCATGGCGTTTTCCTCCAGTGTGGCCGTAATGCGCGATGGATAGCCCCATTCTTCCATCCATCTGACTACCGGCCCTGAAGCGGGTGGCCCGACTTTAATCTTCGACAGAACATCGCTCTGTTCCTGAACTATCTTGTCCAGACCCATGAGAAGAAATTTCTGTAGCCTCCGTTCTGAAGTCTGGTCACTTTGCGTCCAAAGTTTCAGAAAATCGCTTACACCAGCGCTCATGCTTACGCTTCCTTTCTTTTTTTGCATTTGAGATAATGATAGGGAGATACCGAAGCTTGGCGGCGTCGCTCGATCAATTCGAGCGGCGTGTTCTGTAGGCCTTAATTTCATTATGTTTGACCAGACCATGTCGGACAAGCGCTGATTAAAAAAGCAGGATATTACCCTTAACTTCAATATGTTATTATCCGGTCAAGGAGTTATGAATGAACAAACGGGCAGGCTGTAACCTGACAACGCCAGCAAATTTGAACGCGTCGAATGATAATGGGATTCAATCAAAAACATTATTACTATGAACATAGTTGTGTGATAACATTACCTTGTAATATGGAACATCAACTAGGGGCTTTAACCAAGGAGACAGTGAAGCGCTTAATTTCCGCTATTATTTTAGTCATCGTGGTGATCGCGCAGGCAGGGTACGCCACTGCGGAGGACTACCTTGATTACTATGAAAGAGGAGAGTTTGCGCTACGTGTGGAAAAGTGGGACCGTGCAATAGATTTTTTTTCCAAATCCATCGATGACAACCCCAGTTTTTTTGTGGCGTATCACAATCGCGCTATAGCTTATTCAAAAAGGGGAGAATACGACAAGAGTATCAGCGACCTGAAGAAGGCCATTCAACTCAATCCTGAATATCCTGACGCCTACGGTCTGATGGGACTCTTGTACGAAATACAAAAAGATTACGCGTCCGCGCTTCAGGCGTACAAAGATGCTTTTTCGAGGGAAAAACGTGCTCCGGCAAAGAAATTGTTGCAAAAATATATACAGGACATGGAAGCCAAGCTTAGAAAGCCAACCGGTAATTGACGCCGATTGTAGTTGCTTTTCAGTCTTGACTAATGTAGTTGTTTGCGGGAGGGTGAGATAAAAACTTTGGAACTTGTTTTTTCCACTCTTGAGTGATAACATTCTAAAGATTAGACAATTTGTCCGGTGTTGTCCCGGCTAACTTGAATAAAGGAGGGCTATATAATATGCCTACGCTTGAAATCGAAGGAAGGTCCTTTGATGTCGACGAAGACGGTTTCCTTCAAGATCCCGATCTATGGAACGAAGAAGTCGCTCATCTCTTCGCAAAAACCGAAGGTATCGATGCTATGACTGAAGAGCATTGGAAAGTTGTTCATTATCTCAGGAATTATTATCTTGAATTCAACATCGCGCCTATGATCCGTAAGGTTTGTAAGGACACAGGCTTCAAGCTGAAGAAAATTTACGAGCTGTTTCCGTCAGGACCAGCGAAAGGCGCCTGTAAAGTGGCCGGTTTGCCTAAACCGACTGGGTGCGTTTAATTACCCCTCATTCATCCCGATGGAGTTCGAAAACGCCCGCCTATTAGAGCGGGCGCCGACTCCCAGGGTGAATTTCTTATTGAAGCGAGTGTGTTATCGTTCGCCGCTAACCAATGAACATCATTTAATGATGGGCTTCTAGGTCAAAAACCCCGCGAAGATCATTGGAGGGTAAGGAATCCGGTTGTATCGTTACCAGGCATAAAGATCAGGCCTTTTTGGTTTTCTCCGCCTTGCGTTGCTCCTCGTCCCTTATTTCCCGCCGAAGCAGCTTCCCAACTTTGGATTTTGGCAGCATGTCGCGAAACTCTATGTATGAAGGAATCTTGTACGGAGCCAGACGTTCCCTACAGAATGCGATCAAATCCGACGCTCCAACGCCTTTCGCGTCATCCTTGAGCACCACGATGGCCTTAATGCGCTCACCGACTTTCGGATCCGGAACGCCGACGACGCAGGCTCCAACGACCACATGATGGTCCTGGAGAACAGCTTCAACCTCCGACGCTGAGACACGATATCCCTTATGTTTCAGTATGTCCGCCGATCTTTCCACGTATACTATCTGACCATCGCTTTGCCGCGTTACGAAGTCGCTCGTCCTGTAATATTTTTCGCCATCAATGTCCACGAATGACCTGATCGTCTCCTCGGGCTTATTGAGATATTCCTTCATGGAATAACGAGACGTGACCAGAAGTTCACCAACTTCTCCATCCGGAACTTTTTCCAGAGTGTCGGGATCAACAACCCTAACGGTCCTGGACGGCAGTGGTTTGCCGATGGACATGGGGCTAGGCTCACCGTCGTCAATTCGGCTGTAGCTGACATGGCCCGCTTCCGTGGATCCGTAGACCTGGTAAATTGGAGAACCTACCCTGTCCTTCCAACGCTGCAGGACCTCTCTGGGCAATACATCCCCACCGCAGTAGCTGTATCGCAGGGAACTCAATTCGTATGTGTCCTGCCGATCATTTTCGAGAATCATTCTGTAAAGGGCGGGGACGCCCAGCATCCAGCGGACGTGGTACCGTTCAATTGCCGAAAGTATTGCGTCTACTTGAGGAACCGGCATTAAGACGGTTGCGTTTCCACAATTCAGACCTACCGCCATGAAAAGCCCAAGCGCCATGATATGAAAAAGTGGATTGATGGCAATGTAAACATCTTCCCCAGATTTGAGACGCCCTGAGAAAACATCGTCGGTGATATCATTGACGTACGATGTGTGTCCCCAGTGATTTCCCGCCACCCCTTTGGGAAAACCCGTGGTGCCTCCTGTGTAGAGAATGTAGGAGAGGTCTTTGATTGGATCGATCTCTACGTCGGGTGGATTTGGCTCAGCCTTGAGCAATTTACAGAATGGAATCGCCCCATGGCCGCGTTTGACGTTTCCATGCGGGTTCTTATCAAAAAGAGCGGCGATTACTCTCTTGGGTAAAGAAACCAGGTCGAGCAAATTAGTGCAAATTATGTTTTTAAGACCTGTAGAGGGGACTGTCTCCACTACATAGCCATAGTTGGTGTCATGGCAAATGACCACTTTAGCCTGGGAATCCTTGATCATATATTCAAGTTCATGGGATGTGTAAATCGGAGACACCAGAACCACCACAGCCCCAATTTTCTGCGATGCCAGGTAAGCGATGACCATCTGGATTGAATTGGACAGATAAAGTAAAACCCTGTCACCTTTTTTTATGCCTAACTGGCTCAGGCCAGTGGCAAACCTGTAAACCTTGTCCTTCAGATTCCGGTATGAAAATTTGTCCCCAAGAAAGATTACAGCCGTGTTGTTGGGATATTTGGAGCACGCCTGCTCAAATCTCGTGAAAGTATATTCGGGTTTCATAAAAAGAATTCCTCATCAGGTTCCGAAGTATGCGGACTTGACGTCTGGGTTGTCCATGAGCTCCTGCCTCCCCCCATCGACGACTGCGGCGCCATTTTCAAGTATGTATCCGTAATCAATTATAGGAATGATCGGACGGGCGTACTGCTCCGCCACAATGATCGACATACCGCGTTGATCCCGGATTTCCTTGATGGACTTTGCAAGCAGGTACTGAATCGCCGGACTCAGCCCCAGGAGAGGTTCGTCAAGCAACAGTAGTTTGGGTTGGGCCATTAGAGCTCTGCCAATGGCGAGCATCTGCTGCTCACCGCCGCTCAAAAAACCGCCCAGCCTTTTGAGTATACGTTTAAGCGGGGGGAAAACTGTTAGCACGTAATCAAGAGTTTCCTTTGCCTGAGAAGAAGTGGCAAGGTATCCGCCGATTCGGAGATTCTCAAGGACCGTGCTCTCAGGGAAAATCCTGCGGCGTTCGGGACAGAGGATTATGCCAGCACGCGCTCTACTGGATGGCTTGTCGAAAATAATGTCCCGACCATTGAACTGGACACGACCACGGATGGTGATTCGTTCACCACCAGCCATCTCTTCTTTCTTGCGGATGTCCAGTATGATTCCGGATAGTGTGTACATGAGCGTCGACTTGCCTGCGCTGTTCGCTCCAAAGACTCCGACTATCTGGGTCTCCTCGCACTTCAGACTCACATTATTAAGGGCCAGCATGTTTTCGTAGAAGACCATGAGGCCTTCAGCTTCAAACATAATCATACACCTCCTCTGACCCAAAATACGCTTCCTTAACTTCAGGGTACTGCATAACTTCTTCTGCGGTGCCTTCAGCGATCTTGCAGCCAAAATTGAGGACAACTACTCTTCCGGCCAATCTAAAGAGCTCTCGAAGCCTGTGTTCGACCATCACCAGAGTAATGCCTTCCATCTGGAGTTTTTCAATCAGAGGAACCATACTCGCCATTTCACTCATGCTGAGTCCGGAAAAGACCTCGTCACATATTATCAATTCGGGCCTTAAAGCTAAACATCGAGCTAATTCCAGGCGTTTGAGGTATCCGGTAGGAAGTGAAGACGCAGTCTTGAATGGCACATAGGAGTCTCTTTCAAAACCTATCTCCTCGAGAATGTCTACAGCCACTGTATCTCGACTGCCCATCTTGCCACCGCCTCTCCATCCTCCTGTTTTTCTAGCCCTAGGTGAAAAGAGTGGCACAATCAGATTCTTGTAGGCTGGAAGGCTAAAATACGGCCTCATTACTTGAAAAGTCCTAGTGAGTCCCTCCGCCGCAATTTTATGCGGTTGCCAATTGGTTATGTTGTGTCCGTCAAAATGCACCGTTCCGGAGTCAGCTCTAATGAATCCGGTAATGGCGTTGACCATCGTCGTTTTACCTGACCCGTTTGGGCCGATTATTCCTACAATGTCACCACGGAACACATCCAAACTCACAGTGGACAGAGCTAACACCCCTCCAAACTTCTTGCTGATATTCTGAACTGACAGCAACGGCTCTGAACCCATGTTCAACTCCATGCGAGGTCTTCTTGGATACTATATCGCTAAACATCTAAAAAGAGATTGGCCGGAACCAAGCCGGATCAGATCTCGACCCATCTCTCAAACTGTTCATATTTTCTGGCGGCGTAGGGCATTATGCCTTCAGATTTGAAAACAATGAACGCAGTCAGTATTATAGAATAGACTGCAATTCTCAGTGAACCGAAGTCTCGAAGCAATTCAGACACAGGCACAAGAATGAGGCAGCCTATTACAGGGCCCACAAGGGTCCCACCGCCCCCAACGACGGTCGCGGCGATCGGTATTATCGAAAAATCCAGGGCAAACTGGGACAGCCCCGCCCACATGTACATGTGAGTCAACCATGCCCCTCCCAAACATCCCAATGACGACGCTATGAAAACGCCGAGCGCCTTGTAAACTGTAATGTTGATTCCAGAGGCTTTGACAGCCTGATCATTGTCTTTAACCCCTCTGAAAACAAGTCCGACGTCCTCTTCAACAAGCCTTCTTAGCGCAAACACAATTACGATGACACTCAGGATTAAAATATACTGTTCCAACCATATATTCGGGAAACCATCAACGCCCAGGATGCCGTCCGTGCCGCCGAAGATGTCCAGCGCCTCAATAATTCTGGCCGCCAGCAATGGATACATCAGGCTTACGATGGCGAAATACACGCCTCTCAACGGAAGACACGGCAGAAAGAGTATGGTGCAGATTACAGCGCCCAAAACCATCGCCAGTGGAACGCACAACAATGGAGGAATACCATAATGGGTGTTAAGCAGGGCCGAGACATAGGCGCCCACCCCTACGTAGAATCCTCCTCCGAGGGAAACAAGCCCCACGTAATTGGCCAGAAAGTCGAAACCTATCGCCAGCAGGGCATAAACACAGATGATAGAGATGACCCGCTGCCAGTACGGAGCGGCCCCAAGAGCCAGCGGCGCCAATGCGAGTCCGAGAATGAAAAGTAGACGAGGAGCTATAAGATAGGTTATTTCCCGCCACGACGAAATGGCGTAGACTCCGTCAGACCTTACCTTGATTCCACGATCCAGTCGTTCTTTACGACGATCCCCTTTTGAGCCAAACATGTCAGACTCGCTCCTCCAACTCTTTTTGCCTTCCGAACAATCCGCTCGGGCGTGACACGAGGGTCAGGACAATAGCCAAAAGAGCTACTACAACCTGAAAGTGGGCGCCCAGAAAAACGACCGTGATTATTTGGGCGAAACCTATAATGAATGCGGCGAATACAGCTCCGGTCCAGCTACCAAGCCCTCCGACGATACATACAGCGACCGCCATTATCAAGACATGATATCCAGACTCCACGACTATGCTCCCCAACGGTAGCAGGATAATCGCCGCCGCTCCAGCCAACATAGAGCCAATCGCTGTCGCGACTACGGCCATTCTATCGGAATCTATCCCTAAAGTTAGGGCCGCCCGTTCATCCTGGGCCATCCCTTTTAGGGCCAAACCTAGCTTGGTGTTGTTGACGAATAGCCAAAGCCCTCCCATCAAGGCTGATCCCAGAACCACTACAAATATTCTCTGAAAATCCACCGATACTCCGAAGATCAAGACACTACCCTCGATGAATGGGGGTAACCTGAAAGTTCCCCCTTTGAGCCCTCCCCAGCGCAATCCTTCCAGAATGGCCAGTCCAATAGCGTACGAGGCGATGATCTCTGAAATCGGCATGCCTCTAACACGTATCAGCACAAGCTGATACATCGCCGCTCCGATCAGCCCGGTCAAAGCAAGAGCCAACAAGGCCGCCAGAAAATAGTTTAATCCAAGTCTGTACATGAGCAGCCAGGTCAGGTAGCCTGTTAAGACATACAGAGCGCCGTGAGCAAAATTGGGTAGTCGGCTCACTCCATAAACCAGTGTAAAACCAACGGCCATGAGCGCCAGAGACACACTGTTGATAATCCCGTAGATGATTATATCCATGAAACGCCTCTAGGGGACAGCTGTCCTCACCATACACAGGTGGGGAGATGGACAGCGGCCCCTTAAATTATTCTGCTGACGGCTATTCCTTTTTCATCCATGGGGGAAGAAGTATATTCCCTTTGGCGATACTCTGGGGAAACACAACCACCCTCTTGCCGGCCTGCCATTGAAAGATGGTTCCGACCGCGCCTTCTTTCGGGTCAAGACTTGGAATGATCTGGTTGGTCTTAGGATCAAACCTGACTCGGCCATAAACTCCCTCAAGATCAGTATTTTTTAAAGCTTCAACGACCTTGTCGGAATCAAGCGAACCTGCCCGCTCAATGGCGTCTTTCAAAACGTAAACAGCCATGTAACTAGACGAAGTGCCATATCCTTCAGGTTCCAAACCGTATTTCTTTTGGTAAGCGTCCACGAATTTCATGGTCCATGGGGTGGCTTCACATGGCGTGTTTCCTGCGTTTACCACGTTTGCCAGGGCAAATTCGCCCTTCCCTTCAGTCGCTTTCCAGAACCCGGGCTGTTCCGCCGCCGCAATGATAGTCCCAAATGGAAGAGCCGGGATTTTCATGTCGTGCCACTGTTTCAGAAGAATGGCGGACTCCGGCATATCCATCCAGATGATGATCACCTGGGCGCCCTGTTTCTTCGCATCGAGAAGGCCCATTGAGAAATCCGTTGCGCCGGTAGGATAAACCACAGGCTCTCCCAAAACTTTCCAGCCTTTTTTATCCATGATCTTGGCCAGTATCTGGCCGCCGGCTCTAGCGTGAGCCACGTCCTGAACCATAATGAAGAGGCGATCCAGGCCAAAGGTTTTTCCTATGTACTCAAGACATGGAACCAGTTCTCCGGTCACCATCCATTTGGCTTCACCTGAAATTCTGAAACAGTATTTGAACTTGTCAGGCTGTTCTCCGACTGTTTCATGATACTTGGGAGAAAGAGACCCCGTTGTCAGTATCGATATCTTCTTGTTTTTGGAAAGCAACGCCATCGCAGCCAGCGAGGCCTCGGACCTGACCGGTCCACCGATTAGAAAATCGGCCTTTTTCTCCAGAATGAGTTTTTCGACAGCCAGGAGCGCTTCACTAACGGGAACGCCCGGCTCCAGATCACGCGTGTCAATAACATCCACCTGAAAGGGTCTTTTTTCATTACCCACTTTGACGCCACCGGCAGCGTTAATCTCCTCCACCGCAAGTTTGATACCTCTCTCGGCGGCCCAGCCGTAGAGGAACGCGGTGGAAAGAGGCGCCCCGATAATTATCGGTTTCTCGGCATAAACCGCTGAAACCATGAATAGAAAAGCTAAAAGGACAACAGACACAACAGTACACTTCTTCTTGCCAGTCATCGCAGCACTCCTTTGCGGACTTATTTGATTATGACCGAGAAAAGCGCAATCGGCGAAACAAACATATAGCGAACACCTTATAAATGGGATCCGCCAACGCATTAGGCGCACAAAAAAATATATTGTGACTGATTTTACAAAATTGCCTTTTTTGAAGCGTATCTTTTGATTATATAGCCATGCGGCCTTGTGTCAATTAATTTCTGGAAAGAATTAGTGTTCAGTCTCGAGGGGGGAGAATGGGATTGTTTGCGTAAGCTTCAAGGTTGCGGTATTGTTGTAACGTCTTGGAGTTAAATTGATTCAAGGAGTCATTTCTTAAGATGCTGGACAATTACAGGAAATCTTTTCCTGCTCCCAAAACATCATACGTATCCGAAAAATCTATTAGAATTCAAAATGACCAGTTCTCAATCCGCTAAGGTACACGGACTTCTGGAACAGCCAATTGCGCTCTCCCAGTTCATCAACGAAGCGCCTATCGGCATCCTTGTCGTGGACCCTGAATTGCGAGTAGTCCTCATGAACAGGGCGCTTGAAGCTCTCACAGGTTTTGTCAATTCGGAAATCCTGGGGATTCCGTGTTGTTTCGTACTGAGAACCAACCTTTGTCTCGACGGATGCCCAGTCAGAAGCCTGACCCCCCAAGGAGGATCAATATGCCTGGAATCAAACATCCTAAATAAAAACAGGGAGAAGATCCCGGTACGTGTCACAACGTCAGCCTTGATAGGAGAAAAAGGCCGGATTGTCGGTTACACAAAATCTGTGGAGGATATGCGATACCTTCAAAAGCCCGATGACACGGGAGGCAGGTTCTCTTTTGGAAATTTGATAGGAAACAGCCCTGAAATGCAAAGAGTGTTCAGGCTGCTGCCGGCCATAGCGCAGACGGATTCATCAGGTACCTGATTACCGGCCAAACCGGAACGGGTAAAGATTTTGTCGCAGAAGCCATACATAAGGCCTCCCAGAGATCGCGATCCCCTTTCGTCAAAGTCAACTGTGGCGCTTTACCGGAAAGCCTTCTCGAATCAGAGTTGTTCGGCCATCAGAAAGGGGCTTTCACCGGAGCGATAGAGAACAAGCCGGGCCGCTTCAGACTCGCTCACAACGGCACACTTTACCTCACGGAAATTGGTGACCTCCCCCTGAACCTCCAGGTTAAACTCCTGTCGTTTCTTGATGATCAGGTCATATATCCTTTGGGCGGATCCAGAGGCATCCATGTGGATGTGAGGGTGATCGCCGCAACTCACAGGGACCTGGAAGGCATGACCCGCCAGGGTAGGTTCAGGGAAGATTTGCTTTTCCGGCTCAATGTCATTCGGTTGCAATTGCCGCCGCTTTCACAAAGAGGCGAAGACATAAACATGCTAATCGACCATTTTCTGCATCACTTCAACGCCCGGTTCAGGAAAAAAATCAGAAGCCTAAGTCACAAGGCTCGGAAAAGCCTCCTGGAATACAGTTTCCCGGGAAATGTGAGAGAGCTTAGAAATATGGTCGAATACGCCGTGAATCTTTGTGAAGCTGATCAGATCCGTTCCGAACATCTTCCGACCTACCTAAAAACTTCCCTTCCAGTTCAAGACGAAGTAGAACCCGCGCCAATTACGAAAAAAGAGGTAATGAATCTCGACACACCTCAAGAGAGCTCCAATAGGGACTGGGCAAACGTTGAACGACAAATGATAATGGACGCTCTGGTAAAAACCAGGGGCAATCGAGCAAAGGCCGCAACCTTACTTGGTTTGGGAAGAAGCACTCTTTGGAGAAAGATGAAAAATTATTCCATTGTGCCTTGACGCGCCGATTGACGGCGGCAGGTTAGTCTATTAAGAGGCTGGGCGTACGGACATGAAACGACTCTTGATTCCGCTTAAAGGCGACGAAATAGCCCCCAGGTTTGACCTTGCTCCTGAGGTCATTATTGTGGCTGTGGCCGACGACGGAGAAATCGCTGAACAAAGGTTGATGTTGATGGCGCATGCGTCTCCTGAGGCGTTATGCGAATTGATCCTAAGGGAAAAAGTCGATGTAGTGGTCTGTTGCGGGATTGAAGAGGAATTTTACCAGTATTTAAACTGGAAGAAAGTACGTGTGATTGATTCCGTGGTGGGTAGTTGCGAAAGGATTTTAGACTGTTTCAAGTCAGGAACCCTGGTTCCTGGAACTATCTTGCGATAGAACGGGTAATCTAAACAACTCCATTTCATTTTGTCCTATTACTTGTCATTATGTTTCATTTCGTATCATATCGTGTATCACAGCCAAATTAAAATCCTATTCCATTTCAGTTAACCTCTTGTTTTACCTGACTGTTATCATTTGGTACAGTGTTTGCTTCTTGGCCTTCTCAAGATTCGTGTTTCATCAAAAACTTCGAATCACCTTTTCAGAATAATAGTCTTGATTCAAAATCGATAGTTTTGCGGAGTCGGTAGCATGGCTTCACGAATCCTGGTCGTGGACCAGGAAGAAAACTTCCTGCATGCCTTGTCCAAAAGGCTGGAGAGCGCTGGCTTTCCTGTCGAAGCGCTGACGGACGCAAGTGAAGTTTTGCCTCTTATCGAAGGGGCCGATGTGGATGTCCTGATTCTCGGGGACCCTAATGACGGAGCGAACTTCCTGGGATTGTTGCTGGAAATCAAGAGACTGAGGCCTCACGTCGCCATAATCATTCTAACGCCTCACATCTCTTCCGACTATGCGATAAAAGCCATGAAACTAGGTATTTATGATTGTCTTCCCAAGCCTACAAATATCGGGGAGTTGATCAATCGTATCAACGAGGCCGTATCTGGAAAACCTTTGTGAATTGAGTTTGGACGAGGCGTCCAATTCAAGCGTGATTAATAATGGAATGTCTTCAGGAGGCGACTTTAATGGATAATATCCGAGTCAAGGACTTAATGGTGCCGGTAGAGGAATACGTCACCATTTCGGAAACGGCTACACTCTACGAGGCGGTAATCAAACTGGAACAGGCCCAACGCGAATATGAAGAGGGGAAATGTCCTCATAGAGCCATATTGGTCATTGGAAGTTCCGGTGAGGTAATCGGGAGAATGAATAAGATCGATGTGATCCGGAGTCTTGAACCCAAGTATGTGGAATTGGGAGACTTGAGAAAAGTTTCCGGTTTCGGTTTGGCTCCTGAATTTATGAAGGCGATGATGGAGAAATTCGAACTATGGGAAACTCCGCTCAATGATCTTTGCCGAAAGGCGGCGGATGTGAAAGTGGGGGATTTGGTGGCCACGCCTCTCGAGGGGGAGATCATCGACTCAGAGGCTACATTAAACAAAGCCGTTCATCAGATCATAGTAGGACGTAACCAGTCGTTGATTGTGAAATCCGGGGCAAAGATCGTAGGGATCTTACGCCTGACGGACGTTTTTGCTGAAATCGCAAAGCGTATGAGGCTATGCAAGATTCAATAATTACAACAAGGGCAGATAGTTAAGGAGGATTCCTTTTATGAGCGCCGAAGCTGCAACCCTATCCAGTGGAATGAGGATTAACTGGACCCGCTTGATAGCGCTATTGACAGGCGTTGGTCTGTTCATAGTGATCTACTATTCACCCCCGTGGCCGGACGCTATTGATCCGGCGGGCAAGGCCTTCCCCCTATCCGTTCAAGGTAAGGGCGCCATAGCCGTTTTTATGCTTGCCGGTATATGGTGGGTTTTTGAGGTGATCCCTATCGGTATCACCAGCCTTATGATTGGCGTCACCCAGGCGCTGTTCATGATCCGGCCTGCTAAAGAGGCGTTTAACGATTTCATGGACCCATCGGTCCTGTTCATATTTAGCTGTCTCATCATCGGCCTCGTTTTTACCAAGACCGGGCTAACCAAGCGACTTGCTTACAAGATGCTTGGCGCAATCGGTGAAAAGACCACCATCATTTATCTCGGCATATTCCTGCTCATCACCCTGTTGACTCTCATAATGGCCCACACAGCGGTCGCGGCAACCATGTACCCCCTGCTGCTCGCTGTTATAAGCCTCTACGGAGAGGGCGAAAAGCCAACCAGATTCGGTAAGGGCCTGTTCATGGGAATGGCTTATGTGTGCGGAGCCGGCAGCATCATTACTCTGTTGGGATCAGCCAGATCCATTGTAGCGCTTGGATTCTTCAAGCAAATGACCGGTGTGGACACACCTTTTTTTACGCTCACCTATTTCATGGCGCCCATTGGGTTCCTGATGGTCTTCCTACTCTGGGTATTCTTCGTGGTCTTCTTCAAACCTGAGAAGTCACAGATTCCTGGATTGAAGCAGCGTGTAAAAGAATTGAGCGAGAATCTTGGATCAATAACCCGAAAGGAAATCATAAGCCTTGTCATAATTTTCTCTGCGATAATCTTCATGTCTCTTCAGGTAACCATTCCAGCACTGAGGAAGATAGACAAGACAGCGATAATTCTTGTAGCTACAGTGTTATTTTTTATCTTCAACATCCTCGACATTGAAGACCTTGAATTGATCCCTTGGAACATCGTGCTTCTTTTCTCAGGCGCAATGAGTATCGGTTTCTGTTTGTGGCAAACAGGGGCGGCTGAATGGATGGCCGTAAACTGGCTGGCCATGTTTAAAAACGCACATTGGTTGGTCTTCGTCGTGAGCGTGGCGTTTTTCGTCATGATACTCACCAACTTCATAATGAATGTTGCGGCAATAGCTATCGCCATGCCTGTGGCCCTGGTAATATCGAAGTACCTCGGTGTGGATCCCATGGTGGTAATGTACGCATGCCTAGTGACAGCCGGCATGCCGTTCATACTGCTTGTAGGCGCTGCGCCCAACGCAATTGCTTACGATTCAAAGCAGTTCACCAGTGGTGAATTCTTTAAATACGGTTGTCTGGCCAGCGTCATCCTGATGGCGGTTGTCGCCCTGGCCTGTTACGTGATCTGGCCGTTAATGGGTATGCCGACACTGCTCAAAGCCATGTGAAATAAATCTGATCGCGTGTATCAAGGTTTCAAAATTGTAACGGAGAGGAAGTGACAATGAGGCGTCATTTAATACTTTGCCTTATCACAATATGCTCAATCTTATCCATAGCCGGTGTATCTTCAGCCGACAAAAGCAGACTCACCCAAAGACGTGCTGGTAATCCAGGGCAAGATACTCGATTCATCTGGAAGCGCCCTAAGTGACGCAAATATTTTACCGTATCTAAATGGCAAGCCTTTTCTTGCGGCAGGCCATGGGGCTGAAGCTGAGAAAGACTATACAACAGGCAAAAACGGACTGTTTCGGGTCGAAATCCCAACAACAGAAGATAAAATCAAGTCCGGCAAATGGGAATTAAAAGTCACTCGGCCAAGTTTCAAACCTTCCCAGCTTACGACTTTAAAAATCTCGGATGGCGGCGTTTCAGAGGATGGCGCACGTATATCGGTCGCCAACGCTTCCGTTCAATTAAAGAGATTTCAGGGAAGCGCATTCTGGATTGCATTGATCGTGTTCGTCGCAGTCTACGTGCTCATAGCTTTTGAGATTCTACACAGGACACTTGCGGCCTTTTTAGGCGCCGCTCTAGTGTTGCTGATTACTCATACTGTCGGACACTTTGATGAGGCTTACAACATCCTTACATGGGAACAGGCCCTTCATTCGGTGGACTGGAACGTGATCTTCCTGTTGATGGGCATGATGATAATCGTAGGGGTGCTTAAAGGTTCGGGTGTTTTTCAGTGGTTGGCCTATAAGTCCTTTCAGGTCGCTCAGAGGTCAAATATTTATACTGGCCTCCGTGCTATGCGTTGTAACAGCCTTTTGCAGCGCCTTTTTGGACAATGTCACGACGATGCTGCTGCTAACTCCGGTAACTCTGGAAATCGCTCTGGTGCTCAAAGTTTCGCCGTTTGTGTTTCTGATGCCGGAGATACTTGCTTCGAACTTTGGTGGCACTGCAACACTGATCGGTGACCCGCCCAATATTATGATAGGATCATTACGCTGGTCTAACCTTCAATGATTTTGTCTTGAACCTGACTCCTGTAGTAATAATAGTGATAATTGCACAGATTATTTACAACAAATTCGTCTACGGAGCAGATTACCACCGAGCCAAAGTCGAAGATGCGCCCAAGATGATTGCGTTCCTGAAAGAAAAGTACAAGATAACGGACAGCAAACTTTTGTACATCGGAGGCACAGTTCTCCTCGGTGTAATCGCACTGTTTGCCTTGCATGGATTGTTCCACATGGAAGTTTCGGTTGCCGCGCTTTTTGGAGCGGCCCTGATAGTCCTGCTATGCAAAGTGGACATTGTTGAAATGCTGGAGAAAGAGATCGAATGGCCATCACTGGTTTTTTTCATTATGCTCTTCATTGTGGTGGGCTCCGCTGAACAAACGGGTATACTACAAGTTATCGCTGACTGGATAAAAGATGTATGCCAGGGGAGGCTATGGTTGGCGGTGCTTGTCATACTGTGGGTATCAGGCATTGCCTCAGCCATCGTGGACAACATTCCCTACACTGCGACAATGCTACCGATCATAGCCTTTTTGAACAAGGAGATCCCAGGAGCGGAATCGGGTGTGCTTTGGTGGGCGCTAGCTCTGGGGGCGTGTTTTGGAGGCAATGGCACCATCATTGGGGCATCAGCGAATGTGGTTACAACAGGGATAGCTGAAAAAGCAGGTTACAAAATAACATTCGGCCAATTCGTCAAAGAGGCGGCGCCTATCACCATTGTCAGTCTCATTATCTCTTCGGTTTTCCTGCTTCTGAGATATTGATGCGAGCGGACTCTACTTTAAAATAGATTATCGCGCCATGTAGATTTTACGACAGTGTTAAATTAAGGAGAATATACGATGATTGCCAAGATATTGTTGGTTGACGATGAGTCGCCTTTCGTAGAAGCGTTGTCCAAACGACTCACTATGCGGGAACTACAGGTATCAATTGCCCTGAGTGGTCCGGAAGCATTGGAAAAGCTGGAACAAAACCCTTCCATAGATGTGGTAGTGCTGGACGTAAAGATGCCGGGGATGGACGGCATCGAGACACTGAAGGCTATAAAGGCACGATATCCACTCATAGAAGTGATCATGCTCACAGGACACGCCACCGTCGAGTCAGCCATAGACGGGATGAAGGTGGGCGCGCTCGATTATCTTATGAAGCCCTGCGACATGGACGTCCTTATGGCGAAAGTCCGTGAGGCAAAGAACAAGAAAGCGGCCCAGGAGGCCAAAATCGCCGAAGCCCGGGCTATGAATATATATCATCGCCGAGGCGACTGAGCGGTAGGCGCTTATTCGCGCAAATTAAAGGATATTGCCCCAATTTGTTGAAAGGTAACAAGTAAGAATAGCTTTGTAAGCTTTAAGATTTAATGTGAGGTGAAACATGCCGCACTCTGTGCCAGTATCTCAACTTATGATCAGCCCCAACGAATGGCCATTGCTGTCGGTCGACGCCGACGTTGAGTCCGCTATAAAAATTTTGAGAATCAATACGGAAGATTCGAAATTACTCCAGGGTCACTCTACTCCTTTAGTGCTCGACAGCAACTACAGGCTCGTGGGGTTTGTGCATCTTATCGATCTGTTGCGGGTCATCAAACCACTGTGTAATGTCTTGGACGCTCCCTGCGAGATCGATAAGGCCACCATGCCTATCAAGGAAATCGTGGTGTCTTTCGCCGCCACTGTCGAAGCTACTGACTCAATCATGACAGCCCTGGACATCATGATGGAACACAGGATTTCCTTAATTCCGGTATTAAAAGAAAACAAACTTGTCGGGATAATAAAACTTTCCGACATATTCAACAAAGTGGCGTCGCTTCTTTTTGACAAAGACATAGTCGACCAGGAAGAGATGCTCATGCGACGATTTCATCTATAACAGGGGAAAACATCGAATGATCACAACAAAACTGCTTATGATAGACGATGAAGAGAGTTTTGTTTCTGCGCTGTCCAAGCGACTGGCAGTCAGAGATATTGAGGTCATACCAGCCTTCAGCGGTCAAGAGGGGCTGAAAAAACTTGAGGACACGTCGATTGAGGTGGTCTTGCTTGATGTTAAGATGCCAGAGATGGACGGTATTGAAACTCTTAAGCGCATCAAGGCGATCCACCCCTTAGTCGAAGTCATTATGCTCACAGGACACGCCACTTTCGAAACCGCAATTGAAGGCATGAAGTTGGGCGCTTTTGATTACTTGATGAAGCCGTGTGAGATTGACGATCTCATTACTAAGCTCGAAGCGGCCAAGAAAAAGCATAGTGGTCACCTTGAGAAAATACTGGAAGCAACAGGAAAAAAATTAAGGGGCGAGCGAGGCAGATAGTATAATATCTAACGGTATTTTCTGCTCTTGACCAAAAAAAATGTGTTTGCATGGGACGGGGAGACAAGTCTCCCCTCTCCCGAATTAATAATTTGATCTTCTCTCCCTGGAGTGGCTCAAGCGGTCGGCGGAGGCCGAACATGACAACAACCGAAAAAACGAGCGAGTCCTATTACAGGTCTCTGACGAGAAACATAATTTTTGTAATAGTCGGTGTTTCCGTTGTGCCGCTAATATTGATCACGCTCACTATCAGATATTTTTCCCAAACATCGTATCAGGATAAGGTCATTGAACATCTCCAGGTTCTAAACAAGAAACATAAACAGAATATCGACAGTTTCTTGAAGGAACGGCTCGCCGATATCGCCATTCTCAAGGATTCCTACAGTTTTGATCAATTGGCGAATGATGATTTCCTCAAGGAGAAACTTAGGTCGTTGCAAAAGAATTCCAGCGATGCGCTGGTAGATTTGGGAGTAGTTGACGACCAGGGCAAACAGATCGCATACGCTGGGCCATACGATCTTAGGGGAGCGAATTACGCTGAGGCCCCCTGGTTCAAGGCGGCTATTCAAGAGCCCTATTGTATCAGCGACGTCTTTCCGGGACTTAGAGGCATACCTCATTTTATTGTCTCAGTTCGGAGCCAAAACGGCTCGACATGGCTACTGCGGGCCACTGTTGATTTCGACAAATTCAACTCACTTGTTGAAAACATAAGGATTGGGGAAACCGGCTTTGCGTTCATCCTGAACAGGAAAGGTGAGTTTCAGACAAAACCACGCATGGATGTCCCTCCCCAGAAGGACCCTTACCTGAGTTTTCTAACCCCTGCGACTAAAGATTTCGAACAGGAAGGAATAGTTTCAAATTCCAAGATTGATGGGCAAGATGTTATCCACGTGATGTCCAGACTAAAGAACGGAGATTGGGTCCTCGCGTTTCAGCAAACCGAATCGGACGCTTACAAGGCCCTTTACACTGTCAGGACCATCACGCTGTTAATATTCTTTTTGGGCGTAATTGGAATTGCTTTTGTTTCCGTGCTCCTTTCAAAGAGACTCGTAAAACGCATAAGACAGGCGGACCAGGAAAAAGAGATGATGGACGAGAAGGTGATCGAAGCGGGCAAGCTTGCTTCTGTAGGAGAGCTGGCCGCAGGAATAGCCCATGAAATAAATAACCCGGTCGCTGTCATGGTCGAGGAAGCCGGTTGGATGCAGGACCTCATTGCCGACGCCGGGCCAGGTTCAATTCCCATGGTAGACGAATTCGAACGATCACTTACTCAGATAAAGGCTCAGGGCCTTCGTTGCAAACAAATTACTCACAAGCTGCTGAGTTTCGCCAGGAAGACCGACCCTGTGCCTAAAAGGGTAAACATTAACGATATCCTGAGCGAAGCGATTTCGTTGTGTGAACAGCGAGTACATTCGGGCAGCGTCAAGATACAAGGACAATTTGCCGAAGGTCTCCCGGCGATTCGTGTGTCACCCTCTGAGGCTCAACAGATTTTCATAAACTTGATCAACAATGCTATTGACGCCATCGAGCCAAAGGGAGGCATACTTAAGATATCCACAAGGAGGGAAGGGGACTTCATAGTCGCTGACGTGGCGGACAACGGGCCGGGAATCCCTAGTTATGTACTGCCACGGGTTTTTGACCCCTTCTTTACTACCAAACCAGTCGGCAAAGGCACCGGGCTCGGCCTGTCAATATGTTACGGAATCATGAAGAAGCTGGGCGGAGACATAACGGTTAACACCGCAGAAGGTCTGGGAACAACTTTTCATGTTAAATTCCCAGTATCCAAAGCAAGCGATAAAAAGGCGAGTTGAGCTTGTGGCAATATGGTAGATGTCGGAAACAATTTGTGGAAGTTTCATCTAAAGTGAGAAATTTCGGGTTTTTCTCAGAGGCGAAAAATGAGTTCTGATCTTGTTCATGATTCGAATAAAATCAATCTATTGTTGGTCGACGATGAGCAGGCTTACGTCAATATATTGTCGAGAAGGCTGGAGAGAAAAGGCTTTCAGGTCAAAGTCGCCAACAATGGGACCCAGGCCATTCAATTAGCCAGGATAGAGGATTTTGACGTTGCGGTGCTGGACCTAAAAATGGACGATATGGACGGTATAGAGGTCTTAAAGATATTCAAAAAAATGGTGCCTGATATGATCGTAATCATGCTCACTGGGCATGGTTCAGAACAGGCGGCCAGGGATGGAATGAAATTCGGAGCGTTTGATTATCTCACCAAGCCCTGCGATTTCGAGGACCTAGTAGCGAAGATTTGGGAAGCCTATGAAGACAAAAAGACAAGATGTTGATTAGAAACTCCGATAGCACTATGCATTAGAAACCTGGATCGAATTTCATATTTGCCTGAGCATTTCTATTTTGTGGAGGGAAACGTCAATGACAGCTCGAGAATCGTTGTCTTTGTTGAAAGATGGCAATATTCGGTTTAGCTCCGGCCGAGCCGAAAGACCACACCAGGATGAAAGTAGAAGGATTTTCCTCGACGATAATGGCCAAAATCCTTTTGCCGCAGTGCTTTCATGCTCCGATTCCAGAGTGCCGGTCGAGATAATTTTTGACAGGGGGAAAGGGGACATCTTTGTTGTAAGGACAGCGGGAAACCTCGATGGAGAGGGCGAAACCGGGAGTCTTGAGTATGCGGTTGAACACCTGAACGTTCCTTTAATAGTGATTTTGGGCCATTCAAGACTGTGGGGCGGTCACTGCTGTTGTTGACCACTGCGAAGCGCATGGCCGCATAAAATCCATTGCCTGCAGAATCGCTGTTACGGTCGAAGAAACTGAACATGTCAAACCGAGGCTCAACCACACGAGACTTTATTGACGCCTGCTCACGCGCCAATGTCCGAAAAGTCGTGGAGCACCTCAGATTCGAAAGCGACATAATTCGTGAAGCCATTGAAAGAAGCTCCCTAGAGATTGTCGGGGCATATTACCATATTCGTTCCGGCGTTGTGGAATGGTTAGACAGTTAGTTCATGTGCGGCTTTTTCATGCAAAACCATCTCGAGGAGCCAATTTATTCTATTGGTTCCAATTGAATCCTGGTATTGTAATTTATCGGTTTCGAAGTCTATTACAACAGCTTAAATCTTGAGGCGCTTACCGAACTGACTGTCAAAGGTTGGGTCATTGACACAATTTTATTATGACCCAGTGTAGGGTAGTCGTTTGGCAAACCTCAACATGGCTTAAGATTTAGCGCATGTCAGACGTTTACCTCCTAGCTTTAGGTATATTTGCCGGGGCCTATATGGCATGGAACATCGGCGCAAACGATGTCGCCAATTCCATGGCCTCTTCAGTCGGCGCTCGCGCCATTACTCTTCGTCAAGCTCTTGTGCTGGCTACAATTCTCACTTTCCTTGGCTCAAGCCTGGTCGGCTCACATGTTGCTCAAACTATCAGAAAGGGCATAGTCTATTCCGAAGTCATAGGAGATCCCAAGATTGTTCTCTTGGGGTTGCTTGCAGCGCTTCTTTCAGCTTCTCTCTGGGTATGCCTGGCCACCTATCAAAATCTACCGGTTTCCACTACTCATTCTATCGTCGGCGCCATGATAGGTTTCGGTGTCGTAGCGGGGGGACTTTCCGCAGTCAACTGGAAGCAGGTCCTATATATAGTCATTTCCTGGGTCCTGTCTCCTCTATTAACTGCCGGCGGCTGCTTTCCTGATATTTCGCTTCATCGACAAGGACGGTGCTTGCGAGAATGGACACTACGGGTGGGGTTGGTAAGAACCACCCCTATACTTGATCGCCGCCACCTCTGTGCATAATGAGCCTTTCCCTGTTTCTTGACACCCCGCTAGGAAGCAAACTTCATTTGAGTGTTGCTGGAGCATTTGCACGTCTTCTGGCGTAGTGCATCGCTAGTTATGTCATTTGTATGATCGGATGCTGGGTTACCAGCGAAAATAGGAAATTTTTAAATCCTTGGTAACGACAATTTTTCGATATCTACAGGTAATGACCGCCTGTTACGTAGCTTTCGGAAGTGGGGCCAATGATGTCGCCAACGCTATGGGGCCGCTCGCCGGGGTTTATTTTATTTATTCCACCGGAACAACCGCCGAAATCGTCTCCCATACCTCTGGGAATGCTCGCTTTCGGTGGCGCTCATGATTTGCGTCGGCATCTGCACCTGGGGCTACAGAGTCATCGAAACAGTTGGATTCCAAAATAACAGAGCTTGACAACATTAGGGGTTTTACGGTTGAGTTTTCCGCCGCCACCTTCATACTCATGGCTTCAATGCTGGGCTTGCCGGTCTCAACCACTCACGCCGCGGTTGGGGCCTACATAGGAGTTGGTTTGGCCAGAGGCCTTGCTGCTCTTGATCTTGGCGTATTATGGAAAATTATGCTTTACTGGGTAATTACCGTGCCCGTTTCGGCGGTCACGTGCGCTATCATATACTGGCTGCTTTCCTCAATATTCATGTGAAGGTGATCTATGAGAAATCCGCTTACTTCTCTATTTAGAGTTTCCCCCTTCGAGAACACATTCAAACACTCGGTAAGAGTAGGGCAGTGTGGACCGCTCTTCGTAAAGGCTATACAAAGTTACTTTAGCGGAGACAGGGACCAGTTTGAGATCCTCAAGGATGAAATAAGGGACCTTGAAGCGGAAGCCGACAGAATCAAGAGAAACATCAGGGCTCACTTGCCGGCTTCATTACTTATGCCCGTCGACAAATCCGTTTTCTTCGCCTTTCTCCGTGAAGCCGACAAGGTGGTGGACTGCATAAAAAACTCTCTGTACTGGATGTCATACTACCATCTGGTCCTGCCGGAATATATACAAAAAGATTATATTACGTTAGCCAAGGAAGTCGGCGATTATTTAGGGTTATTGCCTGAAATGGTCCTTAGGGCTCACACTTATTTCAACAGCCGGACTGAAAACGACAGACAGTTGGTGAAAGACATTATCAGGGAAATACGTTGGAGAGAAAAAGAGTCCGATGATCTCGAAAAGACTATTATTATAAGATTGTGCGCAGATGAATCTGTAGCGCCGAGGACATTTTTCCTTACGTGCAAACTGGTAGAAACCACGGGAGACATCGCTGATCACCTTGAGAACTCATCCGACATGATGCGGGCGATGATAGCCAGATAAACGCTAAACCCATGTTTCTCGGAGGTTGGCATCGTTTAGAAATACCCAATTCTTGCTAAAGTTAGCCGACAGGCTCTATCAAAATCCCGCCGGGTTTAGACTATGTTCCCTAACGGGTCACTGGTTGTTTTTCAGGCTCTGACCATTTGTGGGCTTGTCCAGGACCTCACGGATCATCTTCAGAAATTGGCTCGTATTGTATGGTTTCTCAACGAATCCTTTTACATTGCAAGCTGGAACACCTTCAGATGGTCCATTGGCCAGATAACCGCTGGCTATAAGAATTTTGGCTTGAGGGTTGAGCCTAAGTATCTCAGCCGAACTTTGTTTGCCATCCATTTCCGGCATGATAGAATCCAAGATTACCAGTGAAATACTATCCCCTTGACTTTGGAATATTTTCAACGCATCTTTGCCGTTAACGGCCGTGATGACATCGTACCCGTAACTTTCAAGAAGTTCTTTGGTCAAGTCCAGCACGCTGTTATCATCGTCCGCCACAAGAATGGTCTCCGTTCCACCGGCAATATCCATCTCTGTTATTGGAGATTCTGAATTCTCCACCGACCTGACTGCAGGAAGATAAATCTTGAAGCTGGTCCCCATTTCAGGCTCACTGTAACAAACTGTGTAGCCTTGATGCTGCTTAACTATGCCATACACAGTCGCGAGCCCAAGACCTGTCCCTTTGCCCGCTTCTTTGGTAGTAAAGAACGGCTCGAAAATGTGGGCCAGAGTTTCCTTATCCATACCGTGACCGGTGTCTGAAACAGCCAGTAACACATAACGCCCGGCCTTGGCCCCAAGATTCCTGCGACAGTATTCCTGGTCCAGTTCAACGTTGTTGGTTGTGATGGTCAATGTCCCACCAGTTGGCATGGCGTCTCTCGCGTTCACAGTAAGGTTCATAAGAATCTGGCCTACCTGTGATGAGTCGGCTTGGGCTGATTCCAGATCGCCGTTTAGATGTAAATCGATCTTTATGGTCTTTGGAATGGTCCTGGATATGAGTGCCTGGAACTGAAGTATCTCCTGATTCAAGTTTAGAGGACAAAGCTTCGGTTCAACCTTCCGGCTAAAAGTGAGCAGGCTCTTTACGAGATCCGCCCCTCGTTTGCCGGCCTGATATATCTGCTGAATACCGGCATAGTCAGCGTCTTCTTCATTTTTGTGTTTGAGCATAATCTCAGTGCGACCCAACACTACCTGGAGCAGGTTGTTGAAGTCGTGGGCCATGCCCCCGGCCAACGTGCCAATACCCTCCATTTTTTGGGCCCAGAAAAGTTGTTGTTGAAGTTCGATCTCTACGGTTCTGTCCCTTTTTACAGCCACATAGTTGACGATCCTGCCTGTACGGTCTTTAACAGGCGAGATTACCGCGTCCTCCCGGTAAAGCGTTCCGTCTTTCTTCCTGTTTACGAGTTGGCCTTTCCAAGCCTCTCCATTTTCGATAGTTCCCCAAAGTTCTCTGTAGAATGCCTGGTCATGGTACCCACTTTGCAGTATTCGCGAGTTTTGCCCTATAGCTTCGTCTTTAGTATAACCAGTGATCCCTTCAAACGCCGGGTTGACATACTCTATGTTTCCTAGGCCATCAGTAATCATTATACCTTCTGCCGCTTGTTCAACCGCAGTGGTTAAGAGTCTCTGTATTTCTTCAGTGCGTTGCCGCTGGTCGATTTCTATTTGCAGTTGCGAGTTCGTTTCAGCAAGTTCCGCCGTCCTTTCCTTGACCCGAATGTCGTAGCGTGTCCCGAGCTTCCTCAAGTTGCCCGTAGATTTTGGATTGCTCCTTCAGGCCCTTGAAGATGACGGCCGCCATTATTGCCAGTCCGCCTATCAAAGCTGCGAAAACCATTCCCCACAACGATCCCGAATGTTCACCGAGATATTTTGAAGTTGGGGCGACACTCACCAGGTGAAAGGGCGAAATGGGGATCTTTCCTCCGGATATCAACAAAGGCTTAGCCGCCGGCTCAAGCAAGTGATCATAAGTCTCAATTACCGGAGATCCCTCCAGCAACGACGGCAAAACTCCAAGAAGTTCTAGAAGTGTCTTTCCGAGCAGTTCCTGGGGACCAACCACCAAAATGCCTCGAGAATCAGCAATTCCGTGAAATTCATTACTCTTGGGAGTGGATTGGCGCTGTATCTGAGCCTGGATGGTCACAGTGTCCAGCCTTAGTAGCAAATAGCCCTTTACCTGATCCTTGTGAATGAACTTTTGGAAAGTGAATATCGCCAGATCCGATCCGGTTTCCATCACACCCAATGTTGGTATAGGTTCGGAACTTTTTAGGATTGTTTCCAGTTGCTTTATGTCTGTCCATCTTGAATTTGACGAAGACTTGGTTTCCGCGACAACTCGCATCTCCTTTGCATCAATAAAGGTAATCTGTTGAAAGACAGGAAGATTCCTGGAGCGGACGCTCCTCTGGAACCTTTCGAACTCATCCAACATTTCGGCTACAGCGACAGCCAGCCCGTATTCCATAGACATCCCGAGCGCTTTGTTATGATAATAAGCGTGCAGGGCCCGGCTACTAAGCAGCGTTTCCGAATCGCTGATTCGTTTCTCAAAATACTCGTCGAGAATCGAAAGGTGAGTCTTGCTATGATGCGCAAAGGATTGGCGACTGGCTTCGGCAAGAGAACTAGAGGTATTATATACCCTAATCAAAAGATAGGCCACGAAACAGCATAGAATAGTCAGCATAACACCCAGGAGCCAGTATAGCTTCACAAACCTTCGGGGATTTGTCTCCAGGGTTTTTCTTGATTGAGCCATCAAGCCGCCATCCGCGTGTTACTTTCCTACGTTAGGAAAATAATTTGTAGTTAAGGGATAGTATTTGATGATTAATTCTCTGAGAGTGCCCTCGTCTCTCAATTTTCTCAAGTAATTGTTAAAAGATTCCAACAACTCTGGAGAATCTTTCGAAATGCCGAAAGCCATGAACTGTTCCTCGGTAATTGCGCCAATAACTTTCACCTTCGTAGGATACTTCGACAAAGCTAAAAGGGCATCGGGAGCATCCAGGAGGGCCAGTTCACAATCTCCCTTGACGATAGCCGCCGGCACATCATTAAGCTGCAATCCCTCTTTATAAATAGCAGAGCATTTTGGTAAATTGTAAAGATCCGGATCCAGGCACGTCTCTCGAATGCCCAGAATCTGTCGCCCAACCAAGAGGTTCTTTGTCAGGACCACATCTTTTTGATGATCACCACTTGGAACGATGGGGTTCAGGACGGAATCGGCTCGCGCTAGCACCCAAACGGCTGTGGGAAAATATGGGTCCGAAAAATGAATTACTTTCTTGCGCCAAGGCAAGACGGTCAAACCGTTCCCGATAATATCCCCCTTCACCTCGGTTTCTCGGACGATTTCCACGTCATCTCCTTTGGGGATCAGCTTCTTACCGGAGAGGTCACTAATTACCGTTTCCCATGAGGCTGGAACGTGTTCATATCGGACCCCGATCTCGGATGAGAACATCTTGAGTATTTCCACGTCCAAGCCATCGCCATCGCCTGTCACAAAATTGGAATAGGGAATTCCCAGGTGCCTCAAGACCCCGGATTCCTTGATTTCGCGCAGGTCAGCATGTATCTCCGGCGTAGCGAGCCATCCCATGACCAGCGTCATTATTACGGTCAAAACGATCTTGAACATAACTGCCTACCTCCCAAGAAGACCCGTCAAGGAAATTGCGCTATCCGCTTCCGCCTTTTTTTCACCAAGCGCAAATTCGTTTCAGGGCGTCAACCGTTTCATTTTTAGTTGTCAGCGAATCTGCTGACTCAAAAATAACATAAAGCCCCGACAAATAACATTGTTTGTTCTGGAAGCATGATGATCGCGCAGGCTGATACCATTTTGGGCCTGAACAAGTTGACTATATAACTAAGATATATACTTTATATTACATGTTACTAAATTAGTTTAGTATAGTTAAATATTATTTAATATATATAACATATTATTTTAACAATTAATTATTGAAAATTATCTGAGTTAATGATAGGACGCAACAAGTTTATGGGAAAGACCATTCTCCAACACGACAATTCGTCTAAGGGATTTAAGATGAACGTGATCAAGGCATTTGAATTCAACGACGCCTGTTTCACTTTGCCCGCCTATGACGGGAGTCACAAGGGCAACGTGGACGCATGGATGAAAGTGGTGGATCACATAAGGCGCCGATCGCCTTCAATCTACAAGCCGCTTCTACGGAGAGTACAGCGTTTCAATGAAGGCAAGACGGATGAAATGGACGTTGTGTCTACACTGCTGCAGGGGAATTTTCAATTCGACGTTCATGTAGTATGGCGCCATGCGGCGGCTACGCTTCACATGTTTTGCATGGTTTCAGCAGACCCGTGCTGTTCGGGGATTCCGGTTCAACCTGCCCAGGTTCGGGCACGAGTCTGCAATTAGATGAGCCGCATGTAGGCGGCGCTAAGATTTCAAATCTTGATTTTTTGGTTGACAATTTTTTCTTTGAAGTTATCTTGTATACAAGAGGTTTGTCGTGGTCAATTATGGTGATTGCATCGTGTTTTTGCTTGCTAAGGCATATCAGCAGGCTCACTTCCACTTGAAAAAACATCTCTTGCCTTATGGTCTGACTCCAGTCCAATATCTTGTCCTTGAAGCCATTAGCCAGGAGGAAGGTCTTTCAGCCACGGAAATTGGCCGGAAAGTTTCTTTGGACAGCGCTACGCTCTCGGGAATACTCGACAGACTTACTGAGAGGCACTGGATAATCAAGGAATTGGACCCCCTGGACAGAAGATCTTTGAGGCTCTATCCGGGAGAAAAAGCTAAAGCCTCACGAGAGGAGATGGTAGGAGTACGAGAGCGTTCCAACGCTGAAATCCTCGAAGACTTTTCCATTGAAGAGAGGGTGCTTCTCAAAAGATTGCTCAAGGATTTGTCCCGTCATGGTTTGGCGGACAGATCCATTTAGCATGCAAGATATTTTGATTGCTTCATCAAGCCTTGATATCTGAAAAGTCCCTCAACCTAAGGAACTTCAGTTTTCGGGAATTATATAAAACCTGGAAACATTTTATAACACAGGAGAACAAAATGACCGCAAAGGTTTACTTTGATTTGCGTGAGCAGATGGATCAATATTCAGTGGGGTTTCCTTCAACCGAGTCCGGGGTTGAAATGGAGATATTGAAAAAGCTTTTCACCGAAGAAGAGGCGGAGATGTATCTCAATATCAGTATGATGCTGGAAACGCCTCAAGACGTGGCCAAGAGACTAGGAAGAGATACAGATCAAATTGGTGAAATGCTGGAAAGAATGTTCGAAAAGGGCCTTATTTTCCGCGTCAAGAAGGGAGACAATCCCAAATACGCTGCTGAGCCTTTTGTAATAGGATCTTTTGAACATCAGGTTAAAAGCATGGACAGGGAATTTGCCGAACTTTTCGAGCGCTACTTTTCAGAAGCATTCGGCAAACAGGGCTTGGCGGTCTCTTCTCCGCTCCGAACGGTGCCTGTGAACAAATCCATCAGTCATAAGTGGCCTGTAGCCCCATACGAGGATTTGAAAGAGATCGTGAAGAAAAAGGACCAGATCTCCGTAGCCAACTGTGTGTGTAGAACTCAACAAAGGCTATTAGACAAAGGCTGCGATAAGCCCATGGAAGTTTGTCTTTCGTTTGGTAGCCATGCGCAATACTACGTCGACAAGGGTATGGGCCGTTTCATATCGCAGGCTGAAGCCCTGGCAATATTGGATAAATGCGAAGAAGAAGGCCTTGTGCCCCAGCCGTTCATCTCACAGGAAGCGGGTGGAATCTGCAATTGCTGTGGCGATTGCTGCGGCATACTGAGATCCATCAAGTTGCATCCAAAACCCGCTGAAAAGGTGCTTTCCAGTTATCACGCCGAAGTCGACCCTGAATCGTGTTCAGCATGCGAGACCTGCCTGGACAGGTGTCAGATGGAGGCCATCAAGATTGACGAAGTGGCTCAGATAGATAGAGACCGGTGCATTGGCTGCGGCTTGTGCGTCACAACCTGTCCGACCGACGCCATATCTTTGAAGGTCAAGCCGGAATCTGAGCGAAAGCTCCCACCAGTCACCGGCAGGGAATTTGTGATGAATTTGGCCGCAGGTAGAGGCAAAACGCTTATCCCTCTTTCCGTAATAAAGAGATCCCAGGCATAAGTCCGAGACTTGATTCGAACATATGGAGATCCCCCACCACTGCGCTGAAGGATTAACATGGGGCATGTCGGCAGGTCTGAATGTAGATTCTAGGGCTTAGTGTCGCTAATACTGAAGGCCCCCTTAATGACGGCGCCTGATGATTTCCTGTTAAAATCCTATGCTGAAAATACAAGAGCTTGCCGAAGCAAGCTCTTGTAAATCAATTAGGTGATTAACAACGCGAAATATATACTACCAGCGCGAACCACCGCCGCCGCCACGGTTATCCCTGCGGCCGCCACCGCCGCCGCCGCCACCGCCACCGCTGGTTTTGGGACGAGCTTCATTCAGTTTCAGAGCGCGGCCCTGAAAATCTTTAGCGTCGAGTTCCTTAATGGCTTTCATGCCTTCTTCGCGATTTGGCATTTCAACAAATCCGAATCCCCTTGACCGGCCCGTAAACTGATCAGAGATGATCTTGACGGTATCCACGGCGCCATACTCTTCAAACAGACCCTTTAGTTCGCCTTCGTTCGCATCGAAGGACAGGTTTCCTACATAAATGTTAATACTCATTCTCTAGCTCCTTTTGCAATTTCGCCTTACACATTTTAGTGAGAGTGCGTTTAGGTTGACGGAAAGCGGGTCTTTGTGAACGGGGATAAATCGACTGGATCTTTAAGCAGCGTATCCTCGGCACGGGCCGCACGTCCTACATTCTTAATTCTCGCATAACGCCCGTGCACCCTAAATAGGTCGACTGGAGAAATACAAGTTAAGTATCACATAAAATATATATCACTTATTTCAATGAGTCAACTGAAATTCGTTTTTATGTTAGTTTTAATAGATGATTAAGACTTTCCAAGGACGCCAAGATTCCGAAACAGAGTTGATGGTAGTATATGCCGGAAGACCTAATGGACGAGAAAGGATCATCACCGATCATGAGAAAAGCCCTCATCATAAGCATCTGGGCCATAGCGTTTGCGTTCGTCGAGGCTTCAGTGGTCGAATATCTGCGAGCCATATATTACCCGCTGTCTTCGGGAGGGTTCCAATTTCCGGTACTAACGCTCGAATTCATTCAGAGGATGGGACTTGAACACACACAACGTCTGAAGATTGAAGTCGTCAGGGAACTCTGCACATTGATAATGCTTGTCGCTGTTGGAATGATCGCTGCCCGAAACAGAAGGGAAGCGTGGGCGTATTTCATGATTGCCTTTGGGGTCTGGGATATTTTCTACTACGTGTGGCTCAAGATATTTCTTGACTGGCCGGCCGGCATGATGACTTGGGACCTGCTCTTCCTCGTCCCGGTTCCTTGGGTGGCCCCGGTTTTAGCCCCGGTCATCATTTCAATAGCGCTCATAGTATCTGGTCTCACGGTACTGTTTTTCGAAGGTAAAAATGAGCCATTGACCTTACAGTGGAGAGACTGGATTCTTCTTGTAACTGGTGGAATAATAGTCATTATATCCTTTTGCTGGGACCATCAAAATATTATGGCCGGCCGATTTCCTGAACATTTTCAATGGGTGGTATTACTGTTTGGTTTGGCCATGTCGTCTACAACTTTTTCAGTGGCGGTTCTCAAGCGGCTGCTTTAGCCAAATCCGGCTTTAACGCGTAGTTCGGTCCTTCCCTGAACAGATCATGGCCGTAAAAGTCGGTGCAAAATTTGAGTGATATAGACTGGAGGAGAAAAACCACCTAAAAAAGACGCGTTCTATTTCGATTTCTTGCCACAAATCTAATTGGCCGTCGTTGACTGGCGATTTTTTTTTAGCTACACTGTAAATGTAGGCGCTCCTAGAGCTTAATAGGGAAGCCGGTTTGATTCCGGCGCGGTCCCGCCGCTGTATCCGGGGACGAAAGCCCGCACTACGCCACTGTCTCGATTAACGGGATGGGAAGGCGCAGGCAAATAGGATGATCCGGAAGCCAGAAGACCTGCCTGCGAGATAAATGCTGCGACGAACAGCGAACACTTGGGGACAAGAAAACTGGGCGCATTCCCGAGTCATATTATGGCTCGGGTTTTTTATTTTTAGGCTCAAATCAACAAATCGATTACAGGGAAAAATAAATCGCTATGAACACTTCTCCTAACCATAGCGTCCTAGAATTGGATCAATTTAATTTCCCTGAACATTCACTAATGTCCTACGTGGGGGCCCTTTTCAAATCCAAAGAGGCGGAGGCCGAAACAAACTCAACCATCGGCCTTGCCATGGATCGCGCATTCGGAACCGCCAATATGGCTCAGGAAGGAAACTTTCCCGGCTCCAGCCGAGTCTCGGATGATTTTGAATACGACGGCTCCGGATGGACAACCAACTCTCCTGCAATTGACTTGGAGCCCGTTAACGGCTTTATGGATGAATCGTTTGTCCAAAACACCGACGACATCCCAATTGATAGCACCCTTCCACTGCTGGATTATTCATGTACAGACACCCCCACGATTTCTAAATCTTTTGACCTAGATTTTTACCGCAAAAATACTAACATTCTATCAAGCATTTTTTCCGCTATTGCTCATTTGGCGGTTATATTTGCCTTCGTACTGTCCAATCCCACGGGCTCTATAGGTCAACATGGAAACTCTCAGGATCCGATATTTGTTAGATTGATAGACCCCAATTCATTGATCGTTCAACAGAGCAGCCGTGCCTCAGTTGATTCCGCCGCCTCTTGTCCATCAATAGCCAAACGCTCAAAAGGGGAAACAGGTCAAATAAAAAAAGAGAGCCACAATAATCTGGACAAATCCTTGCAAGAAACTGACGAAGGCAAAGCTCCCGCTTATTCAGAGGGTAATGATGACAAGGCTACGAAAAACGAAAAAGACGTCAAATTTGTGGAAAAAGATTCATCTCGATCCAAGACCACTGAAAAAAATGACGATGTGAATTTTGAAAGCCTTTCCATGATGGATTCCGTGGCCAGCCAGGCGTCCAAGGCAAGCAAGGAGAATCGTTCCGCCGCGCCACAGGGAGAGGAAGCTGATCAATTCAAGAAAATGATTCTGACCTCCATTCATGAGGTAGCCTTTTTTCCCAAAGACGCATTGCATCGGAGAGAGTTTGGAGAAACCCTCGTGTCATTCACAGTTCTCAGAGATGGTTCCATAGAGAATCTATCAGTTGTAAAGCAATCAGGATCGGACGCTCTTGACAAAGCGGCGCTTAAAATAGTCGAAAAGGCTTCAATGCGCTTTCCTCCAATTCCAGAAACTCTGGGGCACAATAAACTCAATTACGTGATCCCCATCACATTCAGGAAAAAATCATAGAATGTCTCTCCGCTTTATTGCTATTAGTTTGTTAATGCTGGCCCTGTGTCCAGGCCTGTGCGCCAAAAAGGCTTGGGCTGAATCTGAGCCTGCCCTCTGCGTTAAAGACTCCATGGGGGTGCAGGTCTGCGTACACGATACTCCTAAAAAAATAATCTCCTTAGCTCCAAGTCTCACGGAATTGGTATTTGAACTCGGGGCGGGTTCCAGTCTGGTCGGGCGCACCACCAGATGCAATTTTCCAGACGAGGCCAAAAATGTCCCAGACATAGGGGCTTACATGAAGCCTGATTTTGAAAAACTTGTAGCGGCCCTACCGGACCTGGTCCTGGCCCCTAAGACAGGAATTAGACCTGAACTGATAGATCGTCTCAGGAATTTAAAAATACCGGTGTATGTGGATGACAGTTTAAACATCGAAGATATACGAAATGTTATTACCAATATTGCCAAGCTGTTGAGAAAAGAAAACCAGGCGGGTCAAATCCTGGACGATATGCAATCCCGTCGGGATCGAATCAACAAACTGGTCAAAGGAAAAGAAAAAACAACGGCCCTTTTTGTCGTGGGAGTCAGACCTCTTGTTGTGGCAGGTTCAAAATCATTCCTTGGCTCCCTCATAAGAGAGGCCGGTGGTGTGAATATAGCTGAGAACGTGGCTGTTGAGTATCCCAAGTTCAGTATTGAGGAAGTTATCAGGACCAATCCCGATGTAATACTAATTCTGGATAAGGAATGCCATGGTGAAGGCTGTCTCAACCAATGGAAGAGTCACATTCACTTAAAAGCCGTTCAAGAAAACAGGATTCACGACTTGGACGCGGACCTCATGAGCCGCCCCGGGGTCCGAACAATAGAAGGACTGGAGAAATTGTCGACACTGTTGCATCCAAGCGTTTTTGGAACCACTGAAATCTCCAGAGAGAGTCTGAACTCCTCCAACAAAAAGTGAAAAAGGGCTCTTCAGAGGCGATGCGACCCAACATTCTAAAAAAAACCCTTGCTGTAAACTCGATCCTATTGCTTGCCCTGTTGATCGCCATCCTGTTTTCATTATTGGAGGGAACAACCAGTGTGGGGTTTTGGGACCTGCTGAATTCCACCTTTTATGAAACCAGTTCAACAGGAGTTTCCACAATTGTCTTTTCTTACCGTTTGCCCAGAATTTTACTCGCATGTATTGCGGGAGCCGGGCTGGCCTGTTCCGGAGTGGTTTTTCAGGGAGTTTTGAGAAACCCGCTTGCCGACCCCTATATTATAGGAATAGCGGCAGGAGGGGCCTTGGGCGCTGTGACTTCAATAAGCCTTCTTAAATCCAGCGGGCTGTTCATGACATCAGTTTCCTCTTTTGTGGGAAGTCTGGTCGCCGTTGCGCTCGTCTATGGTCTGGCCTTGTCGAGAAAGAATTCAACTTACATAAATACCGTAATTCTAGCCGGCATAATAGTCGGATCCCTTATGAACGCCACTATGCTCCTGATAATGTCGGTCAGCGGTTCACATGAGTTGCAGCGAGTGCTGTTCTGGTTGATGGGGGATTTCAGTCTTGCGGACTATCAACAAATACTTTTTTCAGGACCGATTGTCATGGCAGGTTTTCTGTTAATTTATCTCAACGCCAGCAGACTCAATGTTTTAGCCCTCGGAGATGAATTCGCCTCGACTCTCGGTGTTGATGTTACAAAGCGCCGCCTTTTGCTCATGACCATAGCCTCATTAATCACAGGCTCTGTTGTGAGCGTATCTGGAACAATCGGCTTTGTCGGTCTCGTAGCTCCCCATTCCATGAGACTATTGTTTGGGCCGGATCATCGGATATTGCTACCGACGGCGTTCCTCGGTGGCGCCATATTCCTGGTAATCTCGGACACCGTGGCCAGGCTTGTGGCCTACCCTGTTGAACTTCCTGTAGGGGTAGTTACGGCGCTTAGCGGCGGGCCATTTTTCCTTTACCTCTTGCTGAGGAATCGAAACTGAGTGTCCCCAGCCGGTTGTAAATATTAAACTCTGATGATCTCGGCATACCCTTATTAAATGTTTGACCATGAGACCACTTCAATGAAGGCCAACGTCCTAGAGTGTAAATCTGTGAGTGTGGTTTACAATGAACTGGTCGCACTGGATAAAGTCAGCCTGTCCATTAGCGCAGGGGATTTCCTTGGAATTGTAGGGCCTAACGGAGCCGGCAAGTCGACATTGATCAAAGTAATGAGCGGTTTGCTGAAGACTGATTCAGGAACTGTAAATCTGCGCGATGTCAACGTGAGGTCTTTGTCAAGGCAGGTCATAGCCAGAGACATGGCCGTAGTTGTTCAGGAAGAAAACTCGGAATTCGGATTTAATGTCGAGCAATATGTTGCGCTGGGTCGCTCGCCTCATCATGGCGGCCTGTACTTTGAGAGCGCGCGTGACAGAGAAATAGTTCTAAATGCCCTTATGAGAACTCATACGGAGCCTCTGGCGTCACGTGATGTAAATTCCCTTTCAGGGGGAGAAAGACAGCATGTCAGAATTGCCAGGGCATTGGCTCAAGAACCAAATATCCTTATTCTTGACGAGCCCACAAACCATCTCGACATCTGTTCCCAGATGAATCTGGGCGAATTGCTCAAGAACATTAATGAAGAGGGCATTGCCATAGTAATGGTGTCCCATGATATTAACTTCATGTGTCACTCATGTAATCAACTGAAACTGATGAGTGAAGGCAGAATTATCGCTGAAGGGGCCCCTAGCTCAGTTATTACCGAAAATACTCTGGCGGAGGCGTTTAAAGTGAAGGCGCTGGTGGACATAAATCCTTTAACCATGGCCACGAGAATCACTCCCTATGCAAAGATCTAGGATCTCTTTTGAAAACTACTTTCGCCATTTTGCATCAAAGCCCAAAGAGAAAGACCTATATACAAAGGATGCAAATTCTTGAGCGTCGATGGAGACATCTTCGAGCGACAGTTGTTGGACAAAATTTGGCAATTCCCGGAATTTTCCAGACACCGCAGCCGCTACCATGGCGCCCTGGGCAACAAGCATTTCCTTTACACAAGCTGCCGGCAACACACCCCACAAACATTTGTCCCTCACATGAATCAACGCGGCCAAGGCCGCGACCGTCGGAGGGTCCAAGTCTATGCTCGACAAATTTTTTGTGAACAATGCCGCCTGTTCAGACGTGAGCAACCGCCCTACCCCTTCACAAAAAGCCTTTTTATCCATGCACAACGGACCAAGGTGAGTCAAACATGAACATTGAACATTTGGAGACAGTGAATTTTGCCAGATCAACGTCTCCCTCAACGCCTTGATGGAAACTAGCCCTACCAGTTCGCCTAACTTGGTGTGTTTACCGGCGGAACCCAGCATGAGCCCCGCCCCCCCTCGGGAGGCTACCAGGATTTGATCAGTGCCCGTTCCCGTGGCCATCGAATCCGAATAACGGGAGTAGATTCCCAACTCCCTCAATACAGCCGCTTTCGCTTCGGTCGCAGTCATGACGCAATCCAGCAGAGCGACTGGCGAGACTCTGTGGTTTATGAACAGCATCAGATTGATCGTGCCTGCGTGCGGGACATCATTGTAGTCGATAATATCGAAACGGCCGTCCGTTTCATAAACCGCCGCAGGATCTCCAGCGGCCATGGAGTTGCACTCCACACCACCAGTGCAGACGGCGGTAACCTCAAGATCTCGAAATTGCATGGTTTCAATGGCGGCGTTGTTCATATTGGCGGCTGTTTCCAGAATGGCCGTTCTATCTGAAGGTAGATCGCAATAGTCGCATATTGACTTGTGGTAAGCTTCCGGGTCGTCGATAATCTTCGAGTCCACAAAATCAAGATGTCCACGAGGCTCGCAGCACTGGTGATTGCATGCAAAGGTTAAGTCATCCCTGTAACCACCCCCAACTCGGCATGTTGAAACTGCCGCACAAGGTTCGAGCAGCTTGACAATAATTATTTTTTCCTCGCGATGAATCTCGATCCAATCCTGAAACTTCTTCAAAAGCATAGAATTCTCCACATAGTGACGTTCGGATTACCGGCGACGGTTAAATTAACGAAACGCATGACCAGCTATGTATTCCGGGATAATCTTTCTGGATGTCAAAGGTATTTGCAAGAAAAATAGGGACGAACGGTGTCACAACTCGTCCCCCACAGGCGTCTGAAACCGCCGAAAGTTCCCTTGAAGATGGCACTTCTTGGGGTGAAAGGGTTTTATAATATGTTTATATGAGTATTGTCTCTGGAGGTCGTTAGCGAACCGGCCCGTTTCCTCCTATACTGGGGAAATCCAATCTTTCCATGTAGGAGTTATAAGCCAGCCACTCCTGCAATTCACAGATGGAGCCTTTCTTGACAAAGCCAATGTTCTTGACGTCAATCCTCGTAAGACAATCAGGTTCCAGTAGCTTGAATTCAATCAGGTCTTCAGGCAACACCATGAAAAGCTCTCTGGTGGGATTATGAATCGCTTCAATCATGCCTTGATCTTTTATCTCCCAGTAGCCTTTGAACGTATAGTGCCTATAGGAAAAAAATCTCCTCCTGAACGAAGATTCATCAATTCTCTGGTGAGTGATAGCCCATATACCAGGACAGGTAGCCCTAAAAATAACCCCACCAGAGAAACCCAATTGCACGGGTTTATCAGTACAGGTTATTTCAATTGAATTTTGGAGCGGTAAAGGCTGTCCGGCATTTGCTCCAGTGGGCGCCAAAGTCAAGACTATCAAGGATGCTATCATAGCTATATTTTTGATCATACTCCGACTCCTGTCTTTTCAGAATGTAGTCAAATTGCGGATCCAGGTAGCCGCCCCCTGGGCCGATGAAAATCTATCAGTAACTGAACCGTATAGCCTCTGACGCATTCTCGTGAGATCTGAGATGGTGGGCACACGCATCGTGTCAAAATCCAGCTTGGTTTTCAGACCAAAAAAGTATGTCCTGCCGGGAGCCGAAAAATACTGGATGTCAAATGGCGCCATGTAGTATGAAGCATAGGAACCCTGAGGAGAATATTGACGGTCACTGAAGTTCCTGACTCCAAAATACAATTCAGCCAGACCATCCCAGAACTTCTGAGAAAAACTTATGTCTCCCCATTTGGATGCCTCAAGGTCAGGCTGTTCATTGAAGATATCATTCAGCAAGAAACGGCTTCCAACATAATGATAGGCGATCATGCCGGAGAAACCCCATTCCCGGTTGTCGTAAATCAGTTCCACATTGGCCATATCACGCGGGTTTAAGGTGAGCCATTTGTCAAGCGTCGTTCGTCGCAAGGCGTCGGTGGTTTGCCAGTTGTCGCCGAAATATACATTCTGTCTCGTGTAGTTGGATTTTACTTTCCACCGGGGCGTTATCCTGATCAACGATTCAATCTCAACTCCCGAGTGTGAGACATTCGGAACATTCAGGTTCCTGCTATATCCTCCTTTTGTTGGATTCGGGTCGGGTCCGTAGTAAATTTCGTTGTTCATGTCCAGTTCATAGTAGGTTAGACCAACAAATATGTTACGGGTGAACCAGTGGCGGATCCCAACTTCTTCCAGAGCGCCGTCTTCCGGTTGCAGCAACCAGATGGAGTCAGGATGACTCCATCCATTGCCCCAACTCTGATTGATCATGTCATCAAAATTGGGGAATCGATATGGAGTGGAATGTTTGAAGTAAATGTCGGAACCAAGTTCGCGGTCGTAGACAAAACCCAGACCGTACTGGGCAGCGCTCTTGTTGGGGTTGACTCGCCCTCTTACCGTATTGCCTGGACTCCAAGTTGTCTCTGAATACAGATCTTTGAGATCATAGTCTTCTGTCCGGTATCCAAGTGTAAGAATGATCCTGTCCCAGAATCGTGTCTGGTTCATCATCCAATACCCCACTGAATCTCGATCACCTCTCGTGGATCCAGAATGGGCAAGACCAGTTAGAGTACCATTGATGGCACGAGTTTCCCTTACGAATCGCCCGCTTGAATAGTCCAATCCCAGGGTTAGATCGTTGCGGAGAAATGAGTATTGGTCGGTGCGGGTATATTTGATATACAGGCTTGAGTCTGTCCACCTCTGATCGGAACCTGAGCCTCCGCCGAAATAGAAGGGAATGCTTCTATCATACGTTCGCCCTGCCCATGTGATCTCAAGATTTCCAAGGCGTTCTTGAGTGTATAGCAGTTTAACCATGGAGAAATTGTCTCTTCGGTTCTCCGGCGGATCTGCAAATGTTTGGCCGCCCCAAGATTCAGGCCTTATGTCCCTGATGTCTCTCCGTTGCCATCTAGCCTGGTCTATTGCGCTGTAATTTGGCACCCTCTGGTCTGAAATCAGATGGCTTACATCGAGTGTCAAATTGGGTGAAATTCTCCAGTTCAGGCTCCCATACACATTCATAAGTGACCATGGACCGGGTCTCGAAATTGGCTCCTCGTAGTCATTGTTTCCGTAATAAGTTCTCCAACCTTGCTCGCTGTACCTGCCCATAAATATGCCGAGCGCCAACGAGTCTTTTATGATATTTGTAGCCGCCCACTCTCTATTTAGGCCCCAGGAACCAGCTTCGGCTCCAAAATACGTCCCCGGATTTAGCCGGGGTTTCCTGAGAATGACATTTATTGAACCCCCGATGGCCTTATCTCCAAACGGAATTGTCCCGTCGCTTCTCAACACTTCAACACGTTCAATAAGTTCCGGAAATATGAAATTGGTGTTGGTTTCCTGTCTCGGCATGTTCAGATTGGCCCCATCCCACAACAAAGAAGTTCTGTTGGTCGTGTCGTTGCTAAAACCCCTGATCGCTATAGGGGCGTCGAATGCGTTCCCGGAAAACCCACCCATTGAAAACACACCCGGCTGCCCCTGGACCACATCCGAAAGACCAGTCCTGCCCAGAGCTGACACTCCCCTATTTTCTATGACGCTTATAGCAGCCGGGACAGCGGCGATGTTCTGCGGTTGGCCAGTCGCGGAAACAACTTCTGATGAAGTAGGCGCAAAGTCTGAAAATGGTTGCCCCGAAGGTATGGGGTCCCCGTATCCGAATCCTTCCTCTGACCTCGCTGCTCGGGATGCGCCACCTACCGCCGGGGCTTGGACCTGCACACTCGGTAGTTGCTCGGATGGAACCGGGGCGGCGTCCTGAGCCACACCCCACTCAATTGCCACCAGACTCAGGAATAAGGCCATAGCCACTGTTATTAAACTTCTAGAACTATATTTGATTCCCATGAGACAATTTCTCCATTACGTCGAGACTGACCAAGCTAATATCTTGAAGGTCGACCGCATGAGTAAGGGCCGTTGGGATTATCCCGAAACAGATCCCCAAACCAGTGGTCGTCCCGAACGATTGCCCCGGGGACGTTTATTATCCCCTGCAGGAGATTATTTGGCTCTACCGGCGGCAATCTGTGCTCCTGAACTAATTGAGGCGGCAGTTGAGGACCACAACAATTAGGCGCAGCCTGACGGGGAAGAGGTCCAACGCATGGAGCTGATGGGGCGCAGGCGGCTGGAACCATTCGGCAGCCCGGGGGAGGACAAGGGCCACAAATCCTAGCAGGGACTGGGCATGGAGGACATTGGGGTGGCGGCCCAACGCATACCGGAGCGCATGGTTTTGACCGATTTACAGGCAAGACAGCCTCAATCGCCTTGAAGGGCAACTGAATCGTCGCCTTAAGAAGCCCTACAGTATTGATCACAATGTTTCTGACGGGACCTTCTTCCCTGTAAGTTAAAGGGACTAGCTTCGGCTCACATGACGTAACTTTAACAGGGGGGGGAACTGGCCGATATTGCGATGGAAAATTTTGACAGGCCCCGGATTGAGCCGGGCCGCACGGCGCAGGTACAGGAGCGCAACACGAAGGCGCAGGTTGGCAGCCTTGACGAACCCCACCACCAGGTGATTCCGTGATACATCCGATAACAATCAGCAACGACAAACTTATTATTAAGCTTTGGTGTTTCTGGGACATTTAAACCTCCGATATCCGATAAAATTTAAATCTTGGCAACATAACAATCTGATATACTTATCTATTTAGATTATCACCAAAGAACACATCTCAAGTATTGGGAATTAGCGAAAGGTCCACAGACCAGACACTAAATCCTGCTGACATTATCGAGCCTGACTTGACGAGGTTAGTTAAAGGTGGGAAACTAGGGGCTCTGGAAATTCCTTTCTATTACCCACCGGTCAAAATTAAAAAACCCTTTTACCTGAACGGTAAAAGGGTTTCAGAACGAATTCCTGATCCCTTCTCTGCCCGCGCAGGTTTTTTAGGGTTAGGAATATACCCGGGTATTCTGACTTCCGTTTCGCCCTACTCTCCGCTCCTTCCCAGAACTTGTTCCAGTGGATTAAATGCGGATTTCGTCTACGGTTACAGCTGCGGGGCAGCGACGGTCTTTCACCGTCTTCCCCAAAGTATTTCCTTTTATATTTATTTGTACATTATCCAGAAGTAGCTTAAATCATGTCTCTTCAAGATGTCAAACTTTTTTTAAAAAATTTATGGGCAGGGCTCAGCTCCGCTAGCCGACGGCGCAATCGAGGTTTCGTCCCTTTCCAGCGACGGACCGGGCAGAGACAGATTTAATATCTCCGCAATTTTTTTGGCTATATCCGTATTGTCATAGTTCCCTAAAAATAGCTCTGCTCCAGGTCCAACGGCTTTAGTCATAACAGGCTGTTCGGTATGACCGAATGTAGTCCAGTTCACCTTCGCCCTTGCGCTTGTGATCATGCTAAGCGCGTCCAGAGTCGCAGATTTAGCATACTTAGGGTTGGCGGTGTTTCCGTTTCCCGAAGGTTTCTCTTCAACTGCTTTCGTTTGATTGTTTCTGAATAGTTCAGCTTCATTTTCCGTCAGGTCCAACCCTGCGGCTTTCAATATGGCGTCATGGCGTTCAGGGTCCTTTTGGATCTTGTCTTCCACGTAAGTCCAGGCTCGTCTTTATTGGTTCCAGAGAGAGAGGATCAATAGAGAATTCATCTCCCTCCCGTGGAGTGAGCCCGCCAGTTTCGTGGTCCGCCGTCACTATTACCAGCACATCAGGGTGAGTCTTTTGATAGCTCAAAGCCACTCCCACCGCTGCGTCGAAATCCAGCGTTTCGGTTATCATTGTCTTGATGTCATGGAGTGTGGCACGCATGATCAATACGCCCTCCTTCTATCATGATGAAAAAACCTTTAGGATTTTTCCCGACGATGGAAAGAGCTATTTTCGTCATGTCCGCGAGGCTTGGGCTGATTCGAAAAAGCGTCATGGTGTTCACGATCAATGGCGTAAGCCATGTTTGATGTGGAAAACAATCCAAAGAGTTTATCGACTGTTTTGGGATTCACTGCTTTCAGATCCGAGACTATTTTCTACGAATCCATAACCCCTGCTTTTCATTAGTTCAATGATGTCCTTCCGTCCAGTCCTTTTGCTCCCTTTTGACTTGATGGGGTAAAATACGCCCAGCCTCCGCCCAAGACCACATCAGGAGAAAACTCCGGCAACTGTCCGGCAATGTAGGCTTCGCAGTCGCGACGGGCAGAACTGCCGTACACTGCTGCCGGCGTCGCGTCCGTCACGCGGGTCGTGCTCACAACACCCACCGACAATCCAGCTTTCTTTGCTGCGGTGGCAACGTTAAAAACCTTTCTTCCATCAGGCAAAATGTTCAATTGACCGGTGTTCGTCTTGTGACCTGAATAAAGGGCCGTCGCAGCCGCCGCAGAGTCGGTGACCTTGGAATTGGCGGCGTGCGTTGTGGTAAGCCCACTCGTTTTGATTGAACTGATGGAAAGATCTAGGCCCAGAATGGTTCGGGAATAAATTTCGGCGGATTTAACCTGATTAATTCCCATCCCATCTCCTATGAGAAGGATGACGCCTTTGGCTCTCTCAAGGCTATTGGATTCGGCGCACGCGACAAAATTGATCGTAAATACAAGAACAATCACTATTGTCGTGACAAAGTATTTTCTCAATGAACTCATCTTGTTTCCCTCTGCGTCTTAAACCTTGCAGTTGAATGTTCATCAATTTCTAGAAAGTCGTGGGATGCGCTCGAAATATTTCCTGAGGAAAACACATTCGCTCTGTCTTGTTGACGCAGTGGGTCGAAAACCTCATGCGCTAGATTTCATCCATACCCAGAGCTTTCCTATAACAATGACGCCGATTGCCGCCACACCCTCTACCAGGAAAATAAATAACTCACCTTGAGGCATGAACGGAGCCATCACCGAATCGGTAACAATCATCTCAGCCCCGACTTTTCCCAGAAGAGCGGCCCCAATAGTGATGATTATCGGGTACTTGTCCATAAGCATGGAGAGAAGGTTACTCGTGAAGATCATTATTGGGATGCTTGTAGTCAACCCAAAAATCAACAGAAGCAAATTGCCTTTTGAAGCTGCCCCCACGCCTAACATATTGTCCAGAGACATCGTAACATCCGCAACTACTATTATCTTCAACGCCTGCCAAATCGTGCTCGCTTCTCGACCCACCTCATTTTCAGGGTTCACGTCAACGAAAAGTTTCACTGCAAGCCAAAGGATGAGCAGTCCCCCTATAATCTTAAGGTAGGGGGTTTCGAGAAACCGGGCAACGAAAAAGGTCATGATAATCCGTAATAATACCGCTCCGGCGGCCCCGATCAGAATCCCTTTTTGTCGTTGCGCTCTAGGCAGGGAGCGCACAGCCATTGCAATGACAACAGCATTGTCCCCAGATAGCACCACATTGATCATGATAATGCTTAAAAGACTTGTCAAGAATTCCCAGTTGAAATTTATCGTACCTAGTATTCCAAGATCCATTACCGGAATGCCTCTCTTTCAGTAAGACAATATATATCTGACTACGGCCTCAAGCGTGGGGGCCGGAACCGGATTACATATCTCAAAACTCGTTGTAATCCATGGGAGTCATCAATAACTTCGCTGACGTTTCGAATACGTCCAATACGAACCCTGTCCCGACCAATTGTTCATCAGTGTGAAAAAACCAAATTGAGCTTCTTCCCCGAATATTTCAAAAATCCATAGCCTGGAACAACGATCACAACCAATCACGTTCCGTGTTTAAATTTATACCCTGTAACGAATACATCAAGTTTTTTTGGAGTCACGGATCCCAAATCTTAACTTATATTTTCGCCGGCGCCTGCACACTGTCATCAGTGAAACTCAAATGCAACAGGCATTATCGTGTTCATCAGGATGAACCGAGCGCTCAAGTGAAAAAACACGAGCGCCAAATTCGTTTTACTTGGGACTTGATGGCGCGAGGAAAAACCCCCCAATCAACGCGCTCCGCATTTATTCCATTTCGCTTTAGGATAATTAACGCGAATCGGCAGTACAATCCGCCCGTATAAAAGGGGGACAGCTCGTAACAATGAATCGGAGACCATGTCACGACAATGCCCACAGCGTTAATGAAAACAATACTGACAAAAATGTTGTAAGGATTGGAAATCGGAATTACAATGATCAAAATCCAATGTTTAGCGGATCTTATGACACATGTGCAAAGGCGCCCAATATTTGTGGATCGTGCATCCCCCGGGGTCAGGTTACGTTGTTAGCGCCTAGATGAATCAACAACCAAGAGCATGAGGTACAAGTGGCAATCTTAACTATTTCCAGACTGTTCGGGAGCGGAATAAGAGAGATACGCCTCGAAATAGCCCTAGAATTGAATTACAAGTATGTCGACAAGAAATGTATCCTCAACGACATAAGGGCCAAAGGTGGAAAATGGGAGCAATGGGCCTTAGAATTCGACCAAAGTTCTCCAAGTACATGGGAAAGGCTGGATTGGTCGTTCAAAGGGTTCGGGGCGCTTCTCCAAAGCGTGATGCTAAGTTATACCATCGATGACAACGTGATACTGGCGGGGAGAGGGTCGAACTTTCTCCTTGAAGGTATCGCACACGCCTACAAAGTCCGTTTTGTGGCTCCTTTGGAGCAAAGAATCGAACGAATCTCAGCATGGGAGTCCGTCGATCGTGAGACCGCACTCGGCATTGCTAAAAAGACCGATCGTGAACGAGCGGGATTTGTACACGCTCTGTACGGTAAGGACATAAAGGATCCTCATTACTACGACGATGTTTTTGACACGGGAGTTATTTCCGAGGAAAAGATCGTCGCTATTATAAGAGAGAATTTGTTGGAGCGAGACAGTTTGAAAACCCAAGAGGCCCAACATATCCTCCGAATGAGAGCCGCTGCGGCCAAAGTCAGGGCAGGACTCATCATAGACACTCGTCTCTACGTTCCTACCCTGGAAGTGCATTGTACCAACACGGGAATCGCTCTTCGAGGTATTGTTCACAATTCCGATGAATACACACGAATCGAGTCCGCAGCCCGCGAGTTGGCGGGAGATATTCCTTTGAAGATCGAGCTTAAATTTCGATCGTGATGGA
>CAWEPY010000012.1:0-302024 GCA_963811075.1 uncultured delta proteobacterium | reverse complement strand
TGATTGATATAACAACATACTGTCTCCCTTTTCCCCATAAACCGCAATATCTGTTATTTGTTTGCAAAACTATAAGTTATTGACATTTGCATTAAAATAATAGATAATTGCCTTTAACAGACATGAACTGTCATTTGTTTTATGAGTGAATTGTAATCTAGGTTGACTCGTCTGTCAAGCAATTAATATGCAGGTTTCAATATCTTACATGTTAGTCACTTTAATAAAACAGCATAAAAGGAGTGCAAGAAAATGGCATCTAACCATCTTTATATTCTGTCCAAGCATCTTTTTGCTGAAAAGACAGGCGAGAAGTTAAATGGTGTCGCTATGACACGAATTCATGAGGTTTGCGGTGTCAGTCGTCAGACTGTCATCAACTGGGGAGCCAGTGATATTGTTCCTCAAGAATCAACTTTAGACAAGTTTTGCACTGTAACTGGATTCGACCGAGCCACTATTGAGGCGGTGATTAACCTACCCTGGGATGTTACGGTTGATGAAAACAACTTTTATCTTGCAGCAAAGGCAAGGGATATACCCAGATCAAAACGCTGGGAATGTCCCCCAACTTCCTTCCGTCACAGCTAATATCTATAATCGAGGAGTTAAGTCCCGACCATTTTTTAGTCAGAAAATTCTGGGAGTTCAGAAACAAAGGGGATGATTATCTTACGCCGGTGGATCGGTTTATCTTCTTTGCCGGATCTGCAAGAATTTTGTATCAGGATCTACTTGACTGGATTAAGTGTAGTCCTGGAGATGTTAAAATTTCCATAGATTACCTGATATCAATAATGGACAATTTGCAAGTACCTGACAGCGAGCGTGTTTTGTTTCTTACTCGCCCGAAAACGGTTTAGGAAGCGATCCAGAATTAATTACAGATTTCAAAAGAACTGCACGTTCAGACAGGACAACTGTGACCAAAGGGAGCGGGCGACGTGAGTCGATATCTCCCTTAGCCGCTTAGCTTTGGAAACTTTGTCTAATTAATATGGATGCTGGTATTCGCATAATTGATACCACTCACACTGAAAGGAGACGTAATACATGGAACAACTTGTCAAACTTAATTTGGCGGCGGTTCGTTTGGGAATACACTGCTCAGACGCTTCGCAGGTGGGTTCGCGAAGGACATGGCCCTCGATGTGTTCTCACACCAGGCAAAAGAATGTGGTTTAGGGAATCCGACTTGCTCGACTGGACGAACAGGCTTTCCACCGTTGAACCCACGCCACGTAAACAATTCGAGCGGTTTTAAAAAGATCGGTCGGAATTATAGCATGATTTCTCTCTGCATTCGGCAGGCTAGGAGGGGCCAGAATGACAGACGGACGCTTTAAGCTATTAGAACATGGGCAAACCTGCCTGGCTAACATCAAGATCGACAGGGATTTGATTGAATGGGCTGAAAAACGGGAACTGGCCGTCTATATTGGACGTGAGAATGGCAGGTTCAAGAAGAAACGGTCTGCTTGGCACAATCCTTATAAGGTTACAAAGGACATCACGAACGAACAGGCTGTAGATCAATACCGTGATTATTTAATGGCAAGACATGAACTTCTTGCACGAATTGAGGAACTCAGGGGAAAATTGCTCTGTTGTTGGTGTTATCCGAACCTCTGTCACGGAAATGTGTTGATCGAACTTTTAGAGAAAAAGGGCATGCGCAAGATGTCATAAACAATTGCTGGTCATGAGTTGATTACTTCAATTTTATAATTTCGGGGGATTTAATTTGGATATTCATTATACGATACGGGAGGTGGCAAATAGGCTACACAAAAGTGAGCAATCGGTAGTTAGATGGCTAAAAGATGGGAAGTTAGCATATATTGAGGTTTCAGAGCGACGGAGACTGATAGCGGAAAGTGACTTAAATGAATTTCTCAATAGAAGAAAAATTTACCCATCTGATAAACACATTGACTGGGGCGGCCCCGTTTTCTTTGGACACGGAATTGGGTTAAAGAAACTTGAGAGGTGTACAAGGAGGACGTAACATGATGGATGAGAGACGAGTAATTTCAGAAGTGGTGGGCTTTACGGAAGGAGCCCCTGGGGCGACTGGAGTAAAGCCCACCACTGGCAGTCAATCTGGCCCACTGAAGTCGAATCAGCGATGGAGTGCCCGACGTAAAGGGGAGGTTGTACTGCGTTTGCTACGAGGAGAGTCGGTCCAAGCATTATCCCGTGAACTTGGTGTTGAGATTTATCGTCTTGAGGAATGGAGGTCCAGGGCGCTGTCTGGTATTGAGTCATCTCTCAGAGAGCGCGGAGATGATCCATTGCAAAGGGAACTGGATGCGGCTTTGAAGCGGATCGGTGAGATCACTATGGAGAATGAGCTTTTGCGAGTGAGGATTGATAAACAGGGCCCTTTAAGCAAGGGGAGATCGCGGTAATGAGCGAAGCGGTCTCTCCAGCCACGAAAAGACCCTATGGGGTCAAGATGGTCTGTTCTATCCTGGGCTGGTCTCGTTCTTCGTTTTATTCTTGTCGGACTCAAAAAGTCAGGCCGGCTTCAAGGCGTGGCCCGAAGCCGAAGTTCTCCGATGCGGAGCTATTGGAATTCATCAACAAGGACCTTAGCCGGACTCCTTTCAAGGGAGAAGGACACCGCAAGGTGTGTGCTCGTTTGAGGGTACTGGACGGAGTTAGGGTTAGCCGCAAAAGGGTTCTGAGGATTATGCGTGACAATAGTCTGCTTTCGCCGTTTCGGGGCCGACAACGTCAGATTAAGACTCATGAGGGCCGGATAGTGACTGAGGCGCCTAATGTCATGTGGGCCGTTGATGGGAGTCAGATATTGACCATTAATGATGGCCATGTTTGGCTATTCGTGGCGGTAGAGCATTTCAACTCGGAGTGTGTCGGCTGGCATGTGTCCAAACCGGGGACAAGAATCCAGGCCCTGGAGCCTGTGGCTATGGGGCTAACCGAGGTGTTTGGTGGAGTAGGGCCGGATGTGGCCAGAGGGCTTGAATTGAGGATGGATCATGGCTCACAATATCTTTCCAACCATTTTCAAAACCAGATCAAGTTCTGGGGTATCGCACCTAGTTTCGCATTTGTGTCTCAGCCTCAGACCAATGGGGTTGTGGAAAGATTTTTCAGGACATTAAAGGAACAGATCATTCATGGCCGCATATTCACCGACATCAATCAAGTCAGGGAGGCCGTGGCCGGGTTTATTGAAACCTACAACAATTATTGGCGACTAGAAAGGTTGGGCTTCATGAGCCCTGTGGAATACAGACATCATCAATTGACAAGACAAGCAGCTTGAGGCTTAAGTAATGTCCAAGAAATCGGGTGCGGTTCAATAAACACATTGACAAGGTGCGCACCGATATAGCATTTTCCCATTCTAGTTCTTTGACAACTGAAAAGGGGCGAGCGGAAATGAATGTGAGAATTCCTAAAATAGACTGGAGAAAGGAATTGTCACATGTCCGTAATTAAACGAGGTAAAGTTTGGTATTTAAAATTCAGGCCTTTTGGCAAACAGTTACAAATAGCTCTAAAGTCTTGTGAGACGAAACGACAGGCTCTTAGTGTTGAGACTGAACTTTCATATGCCCTAAAATCAAAAGATTTCTCAACTCTCTCTAAAACAGCAAGGGTGGCGTGCGTAAACATCCACAATTGTCAAAACTGGGAACTACCCCCTGAGCTGAAACCAGAAACCAGTACAGGCTATCGGAACAAATCATTACGCTTGGCGACGGTTTTGGACTGTTTGCAAGAAGTGAGACTTATACGACAGCCAAGTATCCTTATAGGTACAGGGTGTGCATTGAACATTTGGAGAGGCATTTCAAAGAGGGAACCCCCATCAAAGACATTTGGACACCGCAAATTCGAACTTACCGAACAAAGAGACAGGATGAGGGAGTCAAAGCTGCTACCATCAACAGAGAAGTGGGTACGCTGTCCAGGATTTTCCAGGTTTTGATTGACCACCGATTGGTAGAAGTTAATCCATGTCGTTTGATTTCGAGACTTTCAGAGAAAGATGGTCAGCGGGCGGCATGTATTGGATACGATGACATCCGAAGGATCATGGACTGTTGTCCGAGTTGGTATGCGGATATTGTGTGGGTCGGTTATCTTACAGGGATGAGACGTTCAGAGATTATTAACCTTAAATGGAGGGGTGTTAATCTCAATAAGCGTATAATCAGTCTGCACACTTCGGAGACAAAGGAACGACATTTTAAAAAAATCCCCATTCATAAATACCTCATCCCAGTTTTTGAGCGGTTGGGAAAGATTAGAGACTTGACGGATGACCACGTCTTTAGGGTTAACAACCATCCGATTCCTCCCGACACATGCAAACGTCCTTGGGACAGGGCTCTTGATAAACTTAAATGGGCAAAACCAAGACCGCGTTTCCATGATCTGCGGCATTCCTGGTTGACTAACGCCAGACGGTCTAAGATTGACCACGAGATGCGGCAAGCAATTCTGGGACACTCAGACAGAACATTGCCCGTAACTGAAAGGTATGGTTGGATCAACGACAAAGAGTTCGTAGAGGCCATTGACAAGCTAGTTACCTTCGAAAGTGAAACCATTATCTTAACTGCGGCAAATGGATAAAATGATTTTTGATTTTATCAAAATGGGACCAAAATGGGACCAAAACGTAGACAAGGCTGCCAGTTTATGACAGCCTTGATTCTAAGTTATTGAAATTGTTGGTAGGCGGGAGAGGTTTTGAACCTCCGACCCCTGCCGTGTGAAGGCAGTGCTCTCCCACTGAGCTACCCGCCCAGATCTTGTGATCTTAACATCATGATCATCTTGAGTCAAACAGACTCTGAAAAAACTCCTCAAATTTCAGAATTCTCATAAAATGCGACTGCTTTAATGAGATGACTTGACACCTTTCTGGAGCATGGAATATACCTTAAAATACAGGGAAACGCCGATGCCTGCAAGCATCCTAAAAGGCAAGAGCCTATCTTCTGAAAGATCGAATAGCAAAAATGATTCCTTTCCTTGAAGATCTGCTAATGCTAAGTTATCAATACACATGGAAATCTACTCCATCAAAACTGAGTGGAGTCTTCGGGACCCAGATCGGGCCGGAGTGGCGCAAGACAGAATAAAGAATTCTGGGAAAGATTCTAAAAAGACCATGAAAAAAAGGAATCAACGATTGTTGAATCCTGATCTCTTATGCTTTGACGCCGATAACGCGAGGGAGTTATTGCGTGAGTATTCAAAACATAAAAACTGCGCACCTTGTTCACGACCTTAAGAATCCAGTCAACATAATTGAATCTGGAGCAAGATCCCTGCTCGACAAACAGGACCGTTATGGAAATCTTACTCCAAAGCAGGAAAAAGTTGTCAGAAGGATGCTTAGGAACGCCATGAGATTAAGGCACTTGGCCAATAATATGCTTGAAGTTGATATGGCCGCGCTTGGAGTGCTGAATCTGGTGGACTGTACGCTGTCCGACATATTGAGAGTGGCGTTTGTAGAGGTTTTTGACGTGATTGACCCTGCAGTCTCCGAAGCATTGGAGGAGGCGAAAGCCTTTGACAAATTTGTTGGGATACTACGGGCCAACGATGTCCTTTTAGACGCTGACCTTGGTCAAATGACCTGCCCAATAAATGTTGACGAGACCAAAATGACTCTCATTGTCACAAATCTTCTCTCAAACGCTTTTAAATACAAAAATAAATCGGTCAGTCTACGGGCCTCATTGAGCGATGACACAATAGAACTCGCTGTAAGGGACGATGGACCAGGAATTCCTGAGACTTATCATGAAAAGATATTTAACAATTATTTTCAATGTGACAAGGTAGAGGGCTTCCCTGTTCGAGGCCACGGTTTAGGTCTAGCGGGAGCTTTGGCGCTGGCAGGAGCAATGGGTGGAAGTCTCAGCATCTGCAAGAGCCAGCAAGGGGCTGAATTCGTCGTTCACGTAAAGACCGTTCCCAAGTCATAATTAATGATATCATACTCGTAGAAAGAGGCTGGAAGTAAAAGTTCCCCATGGTTCAGAATGGACGGCGTTGTATCCCCCTTCCCTTTTGACAAAGTCATGTCTTCAACTGATTCCAATCTGCCGTCCACAAATTCCCCAGGTTGTTGTCCCGGTCGTTATTCTAGTCCGTCCATACTCAACGACTGCTTCTCAGTTTTGTCAAAAGACGGAGTATTTCTAAATATAGCCAGACCAGAGTAACCATCAACCCAAAGGCGGCGTACCACTCCATGAACTTAGGCGCTCCGTTAGTGGATAGCACCCTAATCATTTCGAAATCCAGGACAAGATTTAGCGCCGCAATAACTACTACAAATACACTGAAGCCTATTCCCATCCAGGTGTTGTCAAAAATTAGCGGAGCTTGAACTCCAAAAAAACCCAAGACCATGGAGACCAAATAAAAGATCGCTATCCCTCCGGTCGCAGCAATTACTCCAAGTTGAAATCTTTCGGTAACCTTTATTAATCCAGAGGAATACGCGGCCAACATGACCACACATACGGCAAATGTGAGTCCGACCGCCTGAATTGCTATCCCGGGGTATTTGAGTTTCAGTCAAGGCTGAAATCCCTCCCAGAAGGAGTCCCTGCAGCAATGCGTATAATGGCGCGGTTATAGGAGACCAGGAATTTTTGAATACCGTGACCATGGCGACAACAAATCCGGCAATAGCTCCAACTATCATCAGAGAGGTCACCATGCCGGTGTTTTCCGTTGGAGCGGCAAAGAAGGTTTTCCAGACATAGCCCGCGCTGAGAAATGAAATCACGAGTAGAATTGCCGTCTTGTTCACCGCCCCCTGCAAAGTCATGGCCTGTCCCGGAAAACTTGCGGCGCGATATTGGGAGAATCTCTCTTCCGAAAGAGTTGGATTACTAGAACTAGCGATGCTTATAGCCATTTTATCCACCTCACTGGATCAAATTGGTTAACTTGACTTCCTGATAGCGACAGAATCTTACCTTTACTCTTTAGAGATAGTATTAATCGTAACTCAGCGCAAGTCTCGTTTTATCAATCGTGAGCATATTCCCGTTTGCTTCAGGCGAAAAATTCCTTTAACTCCAGTGGTTCGATCCTGAAAGGGCTGCCACTTCCTTGAAAGAAGCAATGATTCCGGATCATGTGCATTGCTAAAATGCTATAATTTATGGACTTGCCGCTTTTTATATTTCGCGCGTAAACCATGGTCTTGGGAGCAAAGAATTTGTCTCCCCACGGACAAACCAGCTTTCCCCTGTCTTCTCTAACCGTCACTTCATATTTCCCATCCACTATCATCGAATCCCCAAAACCTTTTACAGCCTCTCGATAGAGACGATCCATCTCGTTGGTCACAAGTTCAATATCCAAATCAATCTTGTTTACCGTAGCCATATCATCTTCTAGTAAGAGGCTGAGTTGTCGCGATTCACCCCGCAAGAAATTCCCTTTGCGTAACTTTTCCTCAGTGTCAAACAGATTAGGATCGGCTTTGAGGGGCCTATCAGCCAAATTTGTCATAATAAATTCGCTCCTCATCTATCCCGAGTTTGCCCAAGACCTCTATGCATGCGTTAAGTAATCCGGGGCTTCCGCAAAGATATCCTTCGCCATCAGAGCCCTCTCCCACATTTTTTGCCACCACATCAGTAATTCGTCCTGTCTCACCATCCCAGTTGTCGCCGGGGTCAGGAGCAGATAAGGCTGGAACAAATCTGAAGCCGGTATTCCTGGATTCGAATTCTTGCCATTCCTCTAGCATGAATAGATCGCTTCTCGCCTTTGCGCCAAAAAAGAAAATAGGCCTGCGTCTTTCAATTTCTTCAGATGTCATGCCCAACAGTATGGATCGAATTGGAGCCATTCCAGATCCTCCTGCTATGCATATCATTCTGCGGTCATTGTCACGAAGGTAGAATTCTCCAAATGGCCCGGTTAGAACAACTTCCTGGCCAATCTTGAGGTGTTTAAACATATATGTGGTGCAGATTCCCTCGGGAACCAGACGAACCATAAGTTCCAACTCATCCTTGATTTCCGCTCTACCGCACATCGAGTATGCTCTATACACAGACTCTGAAATATCGCCATACGGAGGTGACTGAAACTGGATGTATTGTCCGGCCTTATAATTAATTTCCGGAGGATCATGTAACTTGAATCTAAAGTGTTTGATATCATAGGTTAAGTCTGCAACATAATCGACCCGGGCTCTAAATTCCCTGATGTTAAACAATTCATCAGGAATTTTAATGGCACAGTTGTTTTTGACTTTGATTTGGCATGATAACCTGACGTTTTGGGCGATATCTTCTTTTGTGAGTAAAGGGGCTTCCGTTGGTAATATGTCGCCAAAACCTTCTATTGCTTTGACCTTACAATAAGAGCAGGTTGCTCTTCCCCCACAAGCTGATGGGACAAAAATTTTCAGTTGTTTCAGTGTGGCTAGGACTGTGGACCCTCCCTTTACCTCGAATGTTTTGTCATTGACTTTAAGCTCGACTTCCCCGTAATCCATGAGGTAACGTTCCGCCAGTAGAATTATAATTGACAAAGCCGCGGCGAGACACGCTATGGATAAAGCCGGAATCAGATAACTCAAAACCACCCCTTTACCTCTTTTGAATGACGCTAGTTGATTTGGACAATCCCACTGAAACCAATGAATCCCAAGGCTATTATGCCTGTAATTATAAGAACTATTCCAGGACCTTCCAACGCCGGAACAACTTTTGAGCGTCGTTGCATTTTTGCTCTGATACCCGCCAGAGCCATGATTGCCACCATCCATCCTATGCCGCTGCCTGCGCCATAAGCTAATGACTGATAAAAGTCGTATTTTCGAATGATTAAGAACAACGCCGCTCCAAGAACGGCGCAGTTGACTGTAATCAAAGGCAAGAATATCCCCAGGGAAGCGTATAGCCGATCAGAAGTTCTTTCTATGATCATCTCAACGACTTGAACTAACGCCGCTATCACTATTATGAACGCAATAAACTCCAAATATTCGAGCTTTAAGGGAACCAGGAGATAATAGTACACCAAATAATTTGCCATCGAAGTTATGGTCATGACGAACACAACAGCGATTCCTAGTCCCCATGCGGTTTTCAACTCCCGAGAAACCGACAGGTAAGAACACATGCCCAGAAAATTTGTGAGCAAGATATTGCTGGTAAATATTGAGGCAAAGAATATGACGAAAACCCCAACCTCTTGCATGCGCTTCTCCCGAAAAAATTCAGCAGTCTTCTATAAAATGGCCAATATTAATAGACACAGGCGCCTAACACGCTTACTTTTTCACCATCCCCTTGCGCCTCCATCCGCATTCCCCACCATCTGGCGATCCACACCACAATCGCCAGCATAAAGAACGCTCCTGGAGCCATTACCATTATCGTCCATTTCGTGAAGTCAAAAGGAATGGTGATCCCGGCGATTGAACCAAATCCCAGCCCTTCCCTGGCTATTGATATAACTAATAGAATCATTGAATACCCGATTGCGGATGAGACTCCATCAACTAGAGCGGGAAATGGTTTGTTTTGTATGGCGAAAGCTTCCACGCGCCCCAAAACTATGCAGTTTGTGATTATCAACCCTACATACGGCCCCAGTTGAGCGCTTATGTCTGGAAGATAGGCCATCAGAAAATTATGCAGGACTATCACATAAGCCGCTATGATGAGAGTCGACGATATAATTCTAAGTCTAAAAGGTGTGACAGTTCTTAAAGCTGAAGCTGTAAAGCAGGAGACAGCGTTGGTGTAGATCAAACCAAGGCACATTACAACCGTATTTTCAACAAGGTTCGTCACAGCTAGGGTGGAACATATGCCCAGCACTTGCCTGAATATTGGATTATTATACCAAACGCCGTCCAGCGCTATCTTTTTGAAAGAGACGGCCAATCGATCCTCCGAATCTGATCTTTCTCGGACAATATTGCTTTTAAGTCATTATTCAGAATGTTTTGAACAGAATTTGATGTGATCGTTGCCCCAGTAATCGCGTCCAGCTTGTTTGAGGATTCTTTTCCTCCCAGTTGAAAACTCACGAACTTTTCTTGGGAGGATCCTTTGGACAGATCAATACCCTTGAACTGATCCCTGAACCATTTTTCATCTATCCGAGCGCCTAGACCAGGAGTCTCTGAATGAGAAGTAAATATTAATCCATCAACCTTTGACAAACTGTTGTTAAGGGACACCAAGCCATGTATCGGCCCCCAAAGTCCCCTGCCCGAGATTGGGAAAGCGTATCGTTCGATTACACCTTTTTCGTCGAAGGCTGCGTAAACGTAATCCTGCCCTATTTTCGTAGACTTGACACGTTTGGATTCAATTTGTCTTATAGCCTCTGGCGTTGATCCAGGAGGAAATTGTATTCCGAGAACCTCAAGAAGTTGCCTGCTTGTTCTCGTCTCTTCATTAAGTTGAATTCTTTTTGTGAGAGCCATGTTTACGCCCGAAGTCAGCCCGGCGAAAAAAAAGGCAATCACAAATATAAACAATATGTTCTTAATAAAAACCATGTTACGAAACTTGCAGTTGAGCTTTCTTCTTCTTTTCCAAAACTATGACCGCCTCATCAAAAAGCGGACCAAAAGTATTTCCAAGTATTATGGCAAAAGACGTGGCTTCAGGGAATCCGGAAAAGCTTCTTATAATTATCCACAAGCATCCGATGAGAAAACCGTAAAGCAATTTTGCCGGTGACTTTACACACCCTGACACTGGTTCGGTCACCATGAAAAAAGCTCCGAACAATAGGCTACCTGAAAGAAGGTTTCTCATGGGATCAAGCACATGATTAAATCCCAACAAATATAGTATAGTGTTTAAGCTAATTGCCCCCAGCAAACAGGACACAGGATAACGCCAATCCGCAACCCCTCTATAAAGTATATAAGCGCCTCCAAGCAAAATTGCTGGAACACATGTTTCACCGATACTGCCGGAGATGTTTCCCCAAAATAGATCATGTAGGCTTGCCAAGGCCCCGGTCTGTTTGAAACCAGCCAACGGCGTGGCTGATGTCATGGCGTCCAGATCTGTGTATTGCCAAAGTCTACCCAAAGGTTCAGAAACTGGAGCCATCCACTGAGATGTCAGGTACAGCGGAAAACAGACATACACAAAACTTCGTCCAACTATCGCCGGATTGAAAACATTTTTACCAAATCCACCAAAAACCTGCTTTCCAAAGACTATTCCGAAAATAATTCCAACCGCCGCTATCCACAAGGGGGTATACGGCGGCAGACTCAACCCATAGAGGGCCCCGGAGACAAAGACGCTTTCAGTAGGCATTCCACCGCGATACGCCTCAAATATGACCTCGGTGAGATAGGCCACGAGGCAAGAAAAAACCACTAGAGTCAAAGATCGCCAGCCAAAAAAATAAACGCCCATCGCTGTTGCTGGAATGAGAGCTATTATCATGGCTCTCATTGGAGCCTGATATTTGATCGAAAAATTTAGTTTAGACTTGAACAAGGTTTCCTGATTAAAGTTCAGTTGATGTTGATCCGCTGGCATAGCTTGAACGGAGCCTAGTGTAGCCAAAAATTAGGTTACCAACGAAGCCAAAATTAGGCAAGTTTCTATTGCAATGTTTCATTTAGAACTCAGAAGTCGGCGCTTCTAAATGTTACCATCTTTCAGAATCAGCAATAAAAGTTTACCTAAACCTACAGAGGAATTATATTTTAAATCAGGGCATAGAAAACGAAACGCCCTATTAAGAAATTTCTGGGGAAGAACAAATGAATAGATTCGAATACGCCATTTCTAGCCACACAGCGGACTCATTCAGTAAGGTGGCATACTTTTGCACGGAAAAAGGCGATTGTAGCGTGGAACAAATTCCGGCAAGTGAACCGCAAGCTTTGGTGAATATTCTAAATGACCGAGGAGCCCAAGGTTGGGAACTTGTTCAGCTTCTTTTTGGCGCAGGGGGAGTCATCGCATGCTGGAAAAGAAGGATAAATGATCCCTTGGAAGGATGAGCGGAAATTCCAATCAGTAGAAACCTTAGGTCTTAAAATGTGTCAACAATAGCGCTGCATTAAATCAATTCAGATTATGGAGGCCTTTGTCATGAATTACTCAGTAAGTATTAAGGGAATGTCCTGTCAGCATTGCGTAATGGCGGTCAAAAAAGCCCTATCCTCATTGGATGGGGTAACAGGGGTCGAAGTGAATCTGGACAAGGGGGAAGCTTTGATCAACCACGACGCGCCGATTGACCTTGAAGAGGTTCGCAAACAGATAGAGAAATCTGGATTTGAAGTTGGATAAAACTACAATACAAATCAGGGGAATGACTTGCGCAGCCTGTGTCCGTCGCGTCGAAAACGGATTGAAGGCGATGCCGGGCGTCAGCGACGCTTCGGTCAATTTTGCCACGGAAAAGGCTACGGTTACTTATGATCCTGCCTTACTGGACAGGAATCAGTTTGAAAAGAAGATAGAGGATCTTGGTTACGATCCTGTGAAGATGTCCTCCGGTGGAGTGAAGAAAACAATTGTATCCGTCGGCGGCATGACTTGCGCAGCCTGTGTCAACAGAGTTGAAAAAATGCTTAAGTCTTTGCCTGGCGTGGACGATGCGGCGGTAAATTTTGCTACATCCAAAGCGACACTATCTCACTTTTCCTCATCCTTTGACCTGAAGGCTATAAGCGATGCTCTAGAGGACGCTGGATATCATTTTCTTGGAGTAGTGGCCGACAACGCTGAGGACCCTACGGAGAAAGCTCGTAAGGAGGAACTTCGTGACATAAAACGGAAACTGATAGTTGGAGCCATCCTTAGCGCGTTAGTTCACCTTTTCGCTATGGGCCACATGTTACCACGGTCGATACATGTCAATCCCGGAACTCTCAACTTTATCCAACTGCTAATGACTACGCCGGTGGTTTTTTGGGTAGGCGGCAGATTTCTGGAAGGAGCCTGGAAGGCCCTTCGGCAAAAAACTTCCGATATGAATACGCTTGTAGCGTTGGGCGCTTTGTCCGCATATTTCTATTCTTTCGTGGTTACTCTATTTCCGGATTTATTGTTTCACGGAGCCCATCAACCTTACGTCTACTTCGACGGCGCCGCTATGATTGTAACTCTTGTTCTGTTAGGCCGATACCTGGAAGCCAGAGCCAAGGGCAAAACATCAGCGGCTATCAGAAAACTTATTGAACTTAAACCGAGCGTAGCCAGAGTCGTCAGGAATGGTGGAACTGTTGAGGTTCCTGTTGAACTACTGAGCGAGGGCGATTTATTCCAGGTCAGGCCGGGGGAAAGAATCCCAACGGATGGGGCCGTAGTGTCAGGTATGTCTTCTGTTGACGAAGCCATGCTGACAGGAGAAAGCATGCCTGTGGACAAAACCGTCGGTGACCAAGTCTACGGGGCCACGATAAATCAGAACGGAGCGCTAATTGTAAGGGCAAACAGAGTGGGTTCCAACACCGCTCTAGCCCAGGTCATCAGGTTAGTTGAAGAGGCTCAGGGTTCAAAAGCCCCGATCCAGCGAATCGCGGACAGAGTAGCCGCTGTCTTTGTTCCGGTAGTCCTTGGGATAGCTTTCATAACATTCTTTGTCTGGGTTTATTTGCCTTCTGATCCTTCAGTTTCCAGAGCAATGCTAAATTTTGTGTCAGTGTTGATAATCGCCTGCCCATGCGCTATGGGGCTTGCGACCCCTACTGCCGTTATGGTGGGCACAGGGGCCGCCGCCGAGAGAGGCATACTCATCAAAGGCGGTGAGGTGCTGGAAAAGGCCTGTAAGGTTAACACTGTTGTATTTGATAAAACGGGTACCCTGACCAAAGGAAAGCCGACTGTAGTAGACACAATATCGACGAAAAACTACACAACCGAGGATTTGCTAAAATTTGCGGCATCGCTTGAATCGCTGTCCGAACACCCTCTTGCCCGATCAATTTGCGATATGGCTGCGGATTCAGGATTGAGCGTCTATCAGGTCGAATCTTTCAAATCTGAGACTGGCCATGGGGTCAGTGGAATAATCGAGGGCTCAGTCATCCACGTAGGAAGCGCCAAATTGATCGAGTCCCTGAAAATAGACATTTCCAACGTTCAAGCCACCGTAGAATCTCTCGAAAAAGCAGCGAGAACTATTATTTTTGTGGCCAAGGATAATGATTTGGTCGGAATCCTGGGCGTTTCAGACACATTGAGGGATTCGTCCATTCCCGCAATCGCCCAGTTGAAGGCAATGGGCATAAATGTCGCCATGATTACGGGGGATAATCGACTAGCCGCAAACTCTATGGCTCAGGCGCTAGGGATTGAAACAGTCCTTGCCGAGGTCTTCCCCGCCGACAAGGCTGGTGAAATAAAGAGGCTTCAGCAAACAGGCAAGGTTGTCGCAATGGTCGGAGACGGCATCAACGACGCTCCCGCATTAAGCGCAGCCGATATAGGGATCGCCGTGGGCGCAGGATCAGATGTAGCTGTGGAAGCGGGATCCATCACTCTCATGACGAATGATCTCCTTCTTGTCCCGGCTGCGATATCCTTTTCTGCTCAAACCATGAAAATTATCAGACAAAACCTTTTCTGGGCTTTCTTCTATAACACTCTTGGCATACCAGTGGCCGCCGGGATTCTGTACCCGTTCTTTGGAATCCTTCTTACGCCTGTCATTGCCGCGGCCGCCATGGCATTGAGTTCCGTGTCAGTGGTCTCAAATTCATTGCGTTTACGCACACTCTTGTCCAGACTTTAGCAGACCGGACAATTGGAGTATGAAATGGGTCTATCCCTGTCCTCTCCCTTTGAAAAATCATTCTTTCAAATAGTAGGCTTATCCTGTTTTCGGGCACTATTAATTATAACCTCCCTAATCGCTTGCTGGGGTGTTGTCCGTGCTGAGGCGCAACAAATCGACAATCCTTCTGGAAATCATCAACAGGCGGATAAAAGGGAGCGCAAAGAAATTGTGATAGTGGGTGGCGACATTGCGGGTTTGACGGCAGCCTACTTCTTGAAACATAGGAATATATTGCTTCTCGAGGAAAGCGGAGCCTTCGGCGGCCAAATGGCGTCGGGAAGTTTTGCGGGATTCAACTACCCCAGGGGCCTAGCCTATATCGGCCTTCCACAGGGACCAATTGGCACGATAGTGGATGAACTGGGACTGGAACCCCTTGAAATTCCGGAACCATCAGAAGGGTTCTATTATAAAGGAAAGTTTTATTTGGGCCCCAGAGCTACAAAGGAGCTCTTCTCCGACAACAGTAGTTCCGAGGAGTACAACCGATTCGTTAATACGGTCGGAAAAATCGCCAAGGCCTATTCGGACACTGATTTTTCACAATTATCGGACGAACTTGCCCTGTTGGACAAAATTACGGCTAGGGAGTGGTTTGAGAAAGAAAAGTTTCCTGATGTCTTTGTCGATATTTACGACTCACAGGCGTTCGGCGTTTTTGGAGCTGGACTTAGCGAAATATCCGCTCTCAGTTTCATTCCGGAGATTGGCTTTCAGTTTGAAACATTCGAATCGACTCTTGCCGCTAGAAATCCGGAGCAAACAGAAGGTCCAGATGAGGCCGAAAAGGAATCCGGGGCTGTCACATTTCAAGGCGGTCTTTCGGAACTTCCTGAAGCCATCGCAAAAAAACTCGGACACAGTGCAAAATCCGACGCCAAAGTGACTCGGATTGTTCCCAGAGAGGGGATATTCGAAATTGCCTACGTCGACAAATCCGGAATTGAACATGTTGTAGAAGCCGACGCAGTTATCTTGGCCGTTCCTCCTCCTGTATCGCTTAAGATTGGAGACCTTGTCCTTGGCCAAGAGCAGAAGGACATTCTCAAGAGCATAGTTTATTCCAGCTATGCTACTGTGACGTTATTCTGTTCGGTTCCGGTTTTTGACCAGGCTTTCAATCTCAGCGTCGGAAAAGAGTTTCCCTTCTCCGATCTTTATGACAGTTCCTGGGTGCGGAGAGCGCATGACCCAGAGTCGAACAATGTCAGGGAACGAGCCCTTTGCGCTCACGTCCCAGGGCCGAGCGCAGAAACCGGATCCCTCGATAAGATGTCTGATGAGGATCTATTGGCATCGGTAATGAACGGAGTAGAACGTATATTCCCCAAGTCACTCCAGAACATCGTCGGGCACGATATCCAAAGGTTCAACCTGGCTTTCCCGATAATGGCCCCTGGAAATTATGAACGTATTTCAAAACTCAACGATCTCAATCAGGGGAGATGTCTTCTGGCAGGCGACTATATGATTTACCCAACGATTGAAGCGGCCGCAGAATCCGGCTTCCTCGCCGCCATGAGGATGGACGAATCGGCGCCTCCGGAAGAATCATCAACAAAAGCCACGGGGCCTTGATTATTATCTTGTTGATTCGATGGCGGTCATTAACGTTCGTCGGAAGTCACACCAATTACTCAATTAGCCTCCGTGGTTTGACAGGCCGAGGCTATTTCTGTGAAAGTATCTCCTTCTGAGCCTGTCAATAGTTTCAGTGTCCGGCTCAAATGGATTCTCGACAGGGGACGGTAGCGGCATCTGATGTTCCAGCCCAAATGGAGTGTCGAGAATCTTTTCGTTGTAGGCTTTTACCATAAGATATTCGAGATTCACAGCGTCCAGCACATTGTAGGCCAGCAAAGTTTCTAGGGCCCGGATGTTTGTTTTATTGCAGTATTCTCTCCACAGAAGGACTGCAAAATAACCATCGACATCGGTTAATTCGCCCCGGTCAATCCCCATGAGCTTCTCACATCCCTTAAGCCCCCCCTTGTAACCAAGACTGGCTAGGACAAATCTCAAGTCTATGTGGGCCTGATCAAATCTTACCCCCAAATGTCTTTCAATCGCAGGTAGATCGAAACATTTGCCGTTGTACGTTACCAGCAGTTTGTAACCGGCAATGTCTTCCTTAAATTGGTAGAGGTTGTAGTCGCGAATATAGTATTTTAGGGAACTGCCATCGAAGACTGATATTGTTGTTATAAGTTCCTCTGAACCGGCCAGGCCGTTGCTCTCAATATCCAGGTAGGCTGTCGAGTGCCTGAATTGGGGGAAAATCCTCCATACTTCGTTGGAATTAAGTGAATCGCAAAAGAATTTTGCGTTTCCACAATCCAGGTGGAATTGGGATTCCTGAACTCCTAATCTCACTATCTGAAGATTTCTACCTACCAAGCTTTCCTTCGCAACGTCGAGAGCGTCCCTCCAGGATAGAATCCCACGGGACCACATCCTCTTTTCAGTTTTCTCTCCTATTCCACTAATGTGGCAGAAAGTGTTTCTTAGCATAGTTACTTTCTATCGAACGCATCAGATTGTATGGAAGATGACTTTCGGGCCAGGACACCTACGAAAAATCTGAAGAAGTAGAAAATGGATTCCACGGGTTCCAGTCCGACTCTGCGCATAAGACCCTTGAGTTTATCCGAACTGAAAGTGGTTCCTATCCATATTCCTGTGGAAGTATGCGGAATGAATGTTTGGAAACCAAGGGGACCATAGAGATTTGGGACTCCAACAAAGACATTTCCGCCTGTCCTTGTGACCCTGGTCATTTCAGAAAGAGAGCGTTCGGGATTTGGAAGGTGTTCCAAAGTACTGCTGTTCCATGTCAGGCTAATACAATTATTTCTGAACGGCAGATTTTCGAGATCAGCAACTACCGCATTCAGGCAATTGTCTCTCTGGAGAGCTTCCCGAAGAGCTTCAACGTCAATGTCGATTGCAATCGCAAGTTCGATCCGGTCATCACAAGAAAGAATTGACGTAGCGAAAGCCGGCCCCGATCCGGCTTCCAGAATTGAATATGACTTTTCTGAAATCGCTTTGTCGCCTAAGTAATTTACAAGCTTACGGTTCAGTCGTCTTCTCAAGAAATCATAGAAACCGTAAAGAATTCCCCCCGGCTCGCCTAGTTGCCATGCTTTATATCCCAATTTCAGGCCACCTTTCGGGCTACCGCCAGGATTGAACTCCCAAAAGGAAGATCAAATCTGCGCAACAGGCTTCTTTCAAGGTCCACCACTCTGAAAAGGGTTTCGTTTATAGCATAGGGCAGCGACTTAATCTCTGAGCGAGGCTCATCATAGGAGGCTTTCCTTTTCCAATACGGCTGCAGAATGCGATAGGTCGCCACAAGGGGGAAAAGGGCGGCGAATAGATTGGTCAACCTAATTAAGCTTACCGGCATTATGTTAAATAGATCGAGCACCTTTTTTCTTGAATATCTCCTGTTGGCCATGACCGCTTTGTGATGTTCCTCTGAGAGTAACCAGTCATACGCTGGAAGAACCAACGTTAATATACCACCCGGCCGAAGAACTCTCCACATTTCGCGATACGCCTGGGCCTCGATTACAGCTTCACACTCGAGAACATCAACAGATATCACAGCGTCAAAGGTTTCATCCTTGTACGGGATGTCATTGATTGACCCTAAACACACACTTTTTAAACCACGCTGCGGCCAAAAAGAAGCGGCATGAGAGGAAATGTCAAATCCGTAAGTTTCATAACCAACATTGCCTACAAGATTGACCATATTCTGGCCGGTTCCGCAGCCCGCGTCCAGGATTACGGCGCCGGGCTTCAATCCAACCCGCTGCAAGGTATCCCGCAAGATTGCGTGAAGTCCCCTGAACCACCAATAAGATGTTTCAAGGTCAAAAAGCGTCTGGTATTCGTAGGATTTCAATTAGGTCATTACTCAATTGGCTCGATAGCGCCGATTCTTTACCTTCCTCAAATTACTAAACCGGGTAGTGAACAATGTCCGGGTTCTCAGGGTCAAAGGGCTGGGATTTGAGCATTAGGACTTCGGATTCATCTGTAAAACTAATTATATGTGATTCCATAGGGTTAAAGAAGACCCCCTGCCCCTGTTTCAGCTCAAACTCATCTCTTGCTCCGGTGCCGACATCCAACGTCCTGACATGGGCCGAACCGTTCATGACATAGAAAAACATAACAGTTTTCTCGTGATAATGATTTCCGAGTGTTGCGCCGGGACTCATCTTAGCCCAGTTTACAGCTTTCCAATCACCAGAGTTTATTATTTCGCGAAATAAACCTCTATCGTCGTTTCTCTCGAAACCAGGGGGAATAATTTCATGAGCCATTAGTCGATCTTCCTCAAACGCGCGGTAAATATCCGCATGACGTATTGCATGCCTGTCCGGAAAAACTTCAGGATGCTCGGGGCCGACTTCGATATTCCCTTGGCCCTGTCACGAAACACATAAGGAATTTCATACACCGTTAAACCCTTCTTTCGACAGGTGTATAAAAATTCCATGAAGTATGCCCCGTAACCTGTAGGAATGATTGATACCTTATCGAAAACAGACCGTTTAAGCACCACGAAACCACTATCGTAATCCTTGATTCCATAACCAAGGACCATAGACGCAAGACCATTTATGAGACGACTTGAGGCTACACGCAAGAAAGCCCGGTCATCAATTCCTCCGGGGGCATAGCGAGACCCAACCACAATGTCGTACTCGTCCAGTTTGGAAATCATATCCGGCAATAGTGAAGGAGGCATGCACATGTCCGCATCCATCCATCCTACAACTTCGCCTCTCGATTCTATTACGCCCCTGTTGAATGCGGAAGCGAGGCCCCTCGTTTCAACTCTCCGAATCAGTTTGACGCGAGGGTCATTCAGTTCTTCAACCAGTTGCCAGGTCATGTCCGAAGAATCATCATCAACGACTATGACTTCAGCCGAATCTTTAACATTATGGAATATGCTTTCTATTGTATCAAGAATGTTTTCTCTCTCATTGTAGGTGGCCAACACAATTGAGACCCGGGGATCTCTTTCCAAGATTCACCTCCAAAAAAAAGGCGCATCGTCAACTTGCGCCACTATGAACTTTGATTGATATGTTCTAAATCAATTCTTACATTCTTTAATTTTATCGACAACTGTTTCGATATCTTCTTGTGTCAGAGGCAGACCCGATGGTAGATAAAGACCCCTGTTCCAGAGATCAACAGAGACCGGATAATCTCCAGCGGTATCAGGAAAGCGGGGATCCGATCCGTGAAAAACCGGCTGTAGAGACATGGGGCAAAAAAATGATCTGGTATCAACACCCCTGGATTTCAATTCAGACATCAACTGGTCCTTTGAAAGACCGAAACTGTCATTAACCAGCACCCCGTACATCCAGTAAACATTCTTGGCCCATGGTTCCTCGACAGGTAGAGTAAGGTGAGGCCAATCGGCAAGGAGTTCATTATATTTATGACCGATCCAGCGCTTCTTCTCAATCTTGCTCTCGGCCATTTCGGTTTGAGCCAGACCTATGGCAGCCTGCACATTGGTGAGACGGTAGTTGAACCCCATCACGCTGTGGACAAACCGGGGTTCCTGGAAGCCCTGGTTGCATAGCAACCTGAGGCGTTTCGCAATGTCTTCGTCGTTACAGGTCAGCATGCCGCCCTCACCGGTAGTCAGGATCTTGTTTCCGTAAAAACTGAAACAGGCCACGTCCGAAAGGCAGCCTACTTTGACTCCATTGACTTCAGCGCCATGGGCTTCAGCGCAATCCTCAATTACAAAAAGATTGTGTTTGCGCGCAATTTTAGTGATAGCCGTCATATCACATGGATGTCCATACATGTGAACCGCCATTATGGCCTTGGTGCGATCTGTTATCTTGGCTTCGATGAGTTTTGGGTCTATACACCATGTTTTTTTATCGACATCTACCAGGACGGGTTTTGCCCCAGCTAGCACGACCATGTTAGCCGACACTATAAGAGTAAAATCCGGAATAATTACTTCATCCCCAGGCCCTATTCCCAAGGCCACCATTGCAAGATGAATAGCGGTAGTGCCACTACTGCAGGCGATTCCATAACGCGCTCCACAATAGGCGGCGAATTTTTCTTCAAACAGGTTTATGTATCTGCCGGCTGAGGAAATCCAACTTGTTTCTATGCAGTCGCGAACATATTCAAGCTCACGACCATCAAGGGCTGGTTCACAAACAGGTATCATTTTTTGGCTTTCTCCAGAATAAGTCTCACTCCGTCTTAACTTTCCCGGGCTGTTGCTTATCAGGTTACATCAATCAGCCTAAACTTTCTGTCAATATCTTATTAAGACCCCACGGTCAAGAAAATCCTTGATCAAGCGGGCCTGACCCCGAATCTCACTTACATCGACCGGGAAAACGCAAATTAGTTTCAGGTAGAATGATTTTTTTTGATCATTATTTTAATTTCAGCCAAATAAGCTTTGCCGTCCCCGGGCCTGGATTGATCCACTGATTGGGTATTTCTGACGTTAGATATACTAAGTCCCCTGTTTTCAATTTGTACACAGCTTTTTCAACCGTCATTTGAAGTCGACCTGAAAGCAGATAACCTACTTCTTCCCCTTTGTGGACAAAAAAATGGCACGGAAGTTTTGCTTCAGGAGCCAGTTCGATCATATAAGGCTCGGCCTGCCCGTCAAAATCTATTGGTGTCATCAGTTTGGCCATAAGCACGCCTTCGGGCATATCAGGGAGTCTTACCTCTAATGCTTCGGAGGCCGAAAAAACAATTCGTCTCGCCACGTCGGCCCGATCCTGAAAAAAATAGCTTACATCGACCGAAAGCACTTCACCCATCTTCAGCAATGCGGGAAGAGATGGATATATGAGATTGCTCTCAATTTGTGAAATTGTGCTTGGGGTTACGCCTACCAGTTTCGCCAATTCCGTCTGAGAAAGTCCTCTCTTTGTCCTTACGTGCTTCAACCTTAACCCCAGCTCTATCCTGCCGGAAGTCCTTCGCTCTTCCTCAAATCTAACATTGAGGTCCTTTGTCCAATATGTATGTGGACGATGCAGATTCTCAAAACTGCGCTCTTCAGCTTTGAGAATTGTGAGTGATGTCGCTCCGCGCTTGATTGATAACTCAATGGCCACCTGGGCGATCTGGTTTATCTGTGCCCTGAGCCTGGGGGAATGAGCGTTTTTTTCCATCATCCAGTATGCGACGGTGTTAAGTTCATAAAGCCGGGGGCAGGAATGAGTATAAAAACTAACTATACTGTCTTCGCCCCCCCAGACCTCCTGCATGCCTGTAAGGCTCTCAAAAACCAGCCTCACGTCGCCCTCCATAGGTTCGTGCACGCCGTAAAGGATTTCCATCACATGCTCAGGTCTTCGTGGATCGTCCACTCGAATGATTCTACATGGCCAATCAGTCTTGGACTCGTAGTAGAACTTTAAAAAAATGTCGGATCCTGACCCCTTACCCCATGTGAAACAGTCGAGAATGGTCAAATGGGGATTTTCCGCAAGAGTCCCCAGTTTTTCCAACAGGTTTCGCGGGGACCTGTCAAAGCTCACATATATTACTGGTTTTCCCTGGGATTGAGATGACTGGATAAAGTTTAGACAGAATACTGACGCAAGACTGCCGGCGTCATCATGCCATACCACGTTATCACCAATAAACAGCCCTCCCAATAGACGATCCAACTGGCTAACGCCCGAGGCGACTCTCTGTTTTTGAGCCAGGGACATGTCACACCCCTTTAAATATGAAGTCAAAGCATTGACGACTGAAGCTATGAAAAAGATTACTCTGTGTCAAGCTAAGTCAGACACCTGATTGAACTAATTTGAATCGGCCTGACTTCACCACTATACCTGTCCGGTTTTTCTAAAGAGTCTATTCCAAAAAGAATATTACCATACTATTGTAATATGACGATCGGTGATCAAATTTTGAAGAAAGTCCACGTAAAAGATTCGGTCTAAACCTGGATGAGTAAGTCAAGTCCCGTGTAAGGAGACCTCAAGTTGGAACAACTATCTTTTAAATATGTTAGAGAAGATTTCCCGCCTCTTTCAGTGAGACTTCATCACATGAAACTGTACATAAATTTCCTTCATGACTTTGTAGAAGTAACGAACATCCTTGATGTAACAGCGGAAAAGGAAATGGACAGCGTTGAGCTTGACGCCAAGGAACTTGAAATAATAGATGTCAGTTGGGAACAAGAGCCATTGGGCTACGGCGCGTCAAAGATTAACTTTGAGTACGAACGGGACCGTAACAAACTAATAATTATTCCCGAAAGACGGATTGCTCAAGGATCGAGATTCAAGATCAAGACTGTAACTCGATGCGTTCCATCTGATCATGTTCTTGAAGGTATTTACAAGGATGTCACACCCGAGGGAGCCCCTCAACAATATATGTCTCAATGCCAGCAGTGGGGCTTTCAGCGTATTGCCCCTGTGTTTGACGACTGCCGCGCCAAATGTCTTATGTACACAACACTGGAGGCCGACTCCAGGTACAGGCGCCTGGTGTCTAACGGAGCGATCGATCTAACAACAAATCCCGCCGGCAGGCCAATTTTAAAACCTGGAGATCCTTCAAGACAATATATCTCATATAGAAATGAGATTCCCATGGCGCCCTATCTTTTTCTGGTTTGCGCAGGCACATGGGATGAATTGGTCGATAGCGTCACGTATGATTCGGGAAAGACGGTTCGACTTGAATATCTGGTCCCTCCGGGCAGGATCGATAACGCCAAAATTCCGATGCAAATATTGAAGGAATCGGTCTTGTGGATCAGCAAGACCCAGGGCTACGAATATACTTCCGATGTTTATCGAACAATTTGTATGACCAAATCGAATTTTGGTGGCATGGAGAACGTCGGGAACACTACCATAGTGACAGACGCCGCTCTGATCGACGAGCATACGTTGGACTCGTCTTTGGTTTACGCCTACGCAGTGATCGTTCATGAATTTGAACACAATCAATGTGGAAGCGAAACCACTATGGAGACTCCATTCGACGTGTGGCTGAACGAAGCCTACACTGTTGATGTTGAAAGGAGATTTTTGCAGGATATCTTTGACCCTTCATTTGTTCGGCTCAATCAGGTTGATTCGATAAGGAGTCCCCTGTTGGGGCCTTTGGCCATTGAAGATACCGGAAAAGCCGGCATAATTGTCAGGCCGGGTTTCAACGATCCCGATGACCTCATCGACAGTGTGACCTACGTCAAGGCCGCGGAAGTTATTCGGATGCTAAGGCTGCTAGTGGGCGAAGCCGGCTTCCTGCGCGGAAAAGACTTGTACTTCGCACGATATAAAGATTCCAACGCGAATACGGACCAGTTTTTCGAGTGTTTTGAGGAAGTTTCAGGCCAGGATCTTGGGCGATTCAAGGAGTGCTGGCTTTATAGGATCGGTTATCCCAAAATGGAATTTGACACCAGTTACGATTCATCCAGTGGACGATATGTCCTGGCATTGTCCCAGGAACAAAACGATGCTGAAAAAGCTCCTTTCGTTGCGCCGGTGGTGGTTGCTTTGATAGACAATGAGGGAAAAACTGTTCATGGGACAAACAGGATTGTTAAAATGGATTCGAGAAAAGCTGAGGTTGTTTTCGAGAATATCTCTCCAGCGCCGGCGTTTGCATCGGTAAATCGTGACTACTCATTTTACGGCACATGTAGGTGTAAAAATCAGGATACAAACAAACTCATTCTACAAACCAGACTGGACAACAACCTGTTCAACCGGATAGAGGCATTTAGGAGCTTGACTGATCTTCAGAGAGTGAAGCTTCTCGCTGACCCCGATTGCGAAATTGATGGGGCCTGGATGAACCTTTTTGGGGAAATCCTGATCGACACATCCCTGGCGTCCTCTGTAAAGTCTTTCCTGTTGCGAATCGATGAACAGCCTCTGGACAGGGATTACTCAAGTTGGCGTCTGGAACTTGTCCATGCGAAAGACAGGCTTCTGAAAGCGGTAAATCAGGGATTTAGATCTGATCTAGCGCATCAATTCCAATCATTGGACACTTACAAACCAAAATCATCCCCACGAGACGGCATTGAAGATAGAATACTTAAACAGATATTACTGGAAATGATTTCAATCGACGATTCCGGGGACAGTCACGTTTTGATCAGAAACCATTTTTCCGCCTCAACAACCGCCACAGACAGGGTTGGCGCGTTGATCGCCATTAATCGCAGTTCGATGGACGAACGACTGGCTGTAATGGAAGAAACTTACACCAAATGGAATGGGCACGTCAGCGCTTACGCCAACTACCTTAGGATAATATCAAGCGGTTGGAAAGACGATGTCTTTGAAATGATTGAAAAGGAACGGAACAGACCTACCTTTGACATTACCAATCCAACGTTGTCGAGAGCGCTTCTGATGACAATGGCTGGAAACAGCAAAAAGATATGGAGTCCCGCCGGCGTTGAATGGGCTTCCAGGACCGTGGTGGAACTGGCTTCTATCAATACATATGTAGCGTCAAAGCTATTAAATGTTTTTCAGGACTTTAAGAGGATGAGACCCAATCTCAAGCCACTAGTTCAAGATGCGTTGCAAAGTGTTGTAGACCAAGTCCCGGACCATGTCAGCCCAACAGTCAGTCGACAGGCGAGATCCTATCTGGAATAGCTGTTGCGAGGCTTCCTGTATTACATGTTGACACGACCACAAGCATCTCTCTCAACTGTAGTCTTTATCAGGTGGAGGAGTCCTTCTGGATAATATTTTGCCAAGTATTTTAGTGAGCTTTGCTCCACTGATCGGCTTGGTGAGGTATCCATCCATTCCTGATTCCCTGCACATGTTTTCAGCCTCTTGGTAGGCGTGAGCCGTCATGGCGAAAACAGGCAGGTGTTTACCGGTTCTTTCCTCGTTTCGCCGGATGAGTTTGGTTGCCGTGAGGCCATCCATGACAGGCATTTGTATGTCCATTAGAACCAGGTCGAAATCACCATCTGCAGCCGCATGGACGGCTAATCTCCCGTTCTCAACAACTTGGACCGTATATCCGGTCCTTTCCAGGACCTTGGAAAGAAGCTTTTGATTGACGGGATTGTCTTCGGCCAGGAGCACTTTCAGTGTTTGATTAATTGTCTTCGGAGGCTCATGATTCTGGATCTCGGCTGTGCGTTCAGCGCCTTGTGACGATTTCTGAGAGACCCAGCCCAACGCATTCCAAACGCTCTGTTTTAGGTCGGCCATTTTCACCGGTTTTAAAATTACGCCTTCTGCCCCTAACTCTATGGCCCGTTTTCTTTCATTCATCTCGGACGAAGATGTCATCAGAATGACCTTCAGGCCTTTTTTCCCCTGAATTTTTTCGAGTAGATCCACCCCTGACATTCCAGGCAGTTGATAGTCCAAAAGCATAAGGCTATAGGGCCGGTTATCGGCATTTGCCATCGAGATTTTTTCTAGCGCCCGCTCCGCATCCGGGCATTCTTCGGCGCACAAACCCCAACGAGTAAGACTATCCAGCAGAATTCTACGATTCGTTCGGTTGTCATCTACAACCAAAGCAAAGATGGAGTCTGATTCCCGGCAATAGATTTCCTCGAGAGGTTGGAATTCTTCAGTGAACCCGAACGGTATCGAAAAATGGAATGAACTCCCTCGTTCCGCCTCGCTTTGGGCCCAAATTCTTCCACCCATTATTTCTACGAGAGTGCTGCATATCGCCAACCCAAGACCAGTGCCTCCGAATGTCCTTGATATAAAACCTTCCGCTTGGGCGAATGGATCAAAAACGGTTCCCAGCTTTTCCGGACGAATTCCTATTCCAGTGTCGGACACGACGAATTCTATGAAGAGTTTTTTCTCCGAATATTGTCTCCGATAAACGCTAATTACAACTTCTCCCTTTGCTGTAAACTTGACAGCGTTACCAACCAGGTTAAGCAGAATTTGCCTCAACCTGAAGGGATCACCCACCAGGGCGGAAGGAACATCCGGTTTTATGTCCGAAATCAGTTCCAGCCCCTTTTCGTGAGCCTTTACGGCTATAGTAGCCATGATGGATTCCACAACTGATATCGGAGAGAATATCTTATTTTCAAGATCGATTTTTCTCGCTTCTATCTTTGAGAAATCCAGGATATCGTTCAGAATGCCCTGTAGCGCCTCAGCCGAGAATTTGGTTGTTAGCAGCAGGTCCCTTTGCTCCGGCTTCAGTTCTCCATCAAGCACTAATTCAAGCGTTCCCAGTATTCCATACATCGGAGTTCGAATTTCGTGACTCATTCGCGCTAGGAAATCACTCTTTGCATGACTGGCAGCCTCTGCCTCTTGTTTCGCCTTGTTCAGCTCGTTTTCTATTTCTTTTTGAGCTGAGTAGTCTGTACTGAGTATTATTGCTCCGACCAATCCACCCTCATCGTCATAATAGGGGAAAGCTGTGTTATAGACCCAAAGCTCCTTACCGTCTTTTCCGAGCCAGGTTGTAACTACTTTGTCCGGTTTTGAGAGCGAAATGGCGTTGTCTATGACACAGTCCGAACAGGCGTCGGCGAACCCTTTGAGCGCTTCATGGCAGGATTTCCCTATCAGAGATTCCTCCGTGCCGTCCCCGTAAGTTTCGCAGGCCGTTGAATTTGCGTAAACAATCTTCTTTTCTTTTGAAACTATGAGTATGGTGTCCGTAATGGACGCAAGTATCTGCGAGTGCTGGTATAGATCTTTCTGGACCTGCTTGCGTTCCATAATATGGCACAGCATTTGCTGATTAGTCGATTCCAGTTCCGATGTGCGTTCTTGAACCCTTGACTCCAGAAGCTTTTTGGCTTCCTGAAGATCATGATTCATTCGGGTTTGAATCCTAAAACTCCGAATGACGTAAACAACCATAAGCCCCAACCCTCCTATTAGTGTTGAGGCCAACACTACCCAGGCCCAAAGAGAAGGGGCTTTTCCAAATGTCGCTTCCGGGGCGACTTTCAGAATAAACAGATCCCCTACCCCCAGCGATCTGGACAGAAGCAGCATTCGATCTCGAGAGATTTCAGCAACGCTGTCGCTAGGCCTACGAATGGTAACACTAACAAGATCGGAAACCGGCGAGCCAAAGATTTCCTGTATGTTTTTGCCCTTGACTGCATCAGGACCTATTATTACAGATCCTTCCCTCCCGATTACCCATGTGGTTTGACTCAATCCATAAGCCTCAAAGGATTTGGCTGTTTCCAGAAGTGACTTTATCGACAACTCGGCGGCTACAATGCCTTTGGGCGCAGAATTGAATAGAACCGGTCCATATAGATACATTTTGCATTTGGAATCCTTGCATACATGAAAAAGATTCCAGGATTCGCTCATTTCTGTCTCAACGGACTTAAAAAAGTACTTGTCTATTTCAGCGGAGCTGTTGTCTTTCCGTGCTCCAACTAATACTTTGTCGTCCTCGAAATCGAAGTACGAGATTTCAAGAAAATCACGATCAACCCCTTGAGTGGTAGATTTCAGGCGATCGATAAAATCGAATTTAATCTGGGAAATGAGCGATGTAAGCCCATATTCCGGGGTCATTCCAATTGCCCTGCTGTGATAGAACGCCTTGAAATTGCGTCCTTCCGTAATTTCGAGGAATTCGTTGATCTTTTGTCTAAAAAGTTCCTCGAATAGCCCTTTCTTATAATTGGTTTCTTCGGTGAAGGACTTCAGGTTAGTGTCCGCCAGCAGAGATGTCGTAATGTAGAGCCTTGTCAATAGATACGCCGAAGCTCCACCCAGAATGACAAAGAAGGCTATTAGCAGCCACACGGCCCTGTATGATATGCCCTGATTGTTGATACTCTGAGTCAATTTTCGGCGCCTTTGGATTCTTCACATGCGGCGGCTAGACTATCCTCCCGGTGATTCAGTCTATTTCATGTATCACTATTCCAACGTTGAAATTCATCCGCCGACTCTTTACTTCTCTAATCGTCAGTATATTAGCATCTTTGTTCGTTAAAAAGGAAATTCACGCCAAGGAAAACAATTTTACGGTTCCAAACTTTGCAAGGACCTCCGATATTACAAAGCACGAGACTCGTATGGACATTGTCAACACCTTCACATTCTCAGTAGAGTCTTGAACATACCCGGACCTTCTGCGTTGGAGAAAGCCTCTCTGAAGCTCTCCAAGGGGAATGAACCGGAGATCAAGAAGGATGGGTCAACCAAACCACACTCCATAAGCCTCAACGCGGGGCGGAACTGCCCACACCTTGACCCCTGAACGCAGATCTCGTTTATTACCAATTCGGCTGCGTTAATTTCCAGATTTCCGTGATAAGTGCTCTTGAGAATGATCACGCCTCGGGGCTTGACAAACTGAGTGGCAATGACCCATCCGGACGGACTTCCCGATGCCTCCACTACAAAGTCGAAATCCCGGTTATTATTTCCCAATTCGTCTCGTTTGCAAATCCTCGCCCCAAGTCTGTTAAAGACCTTCATCTTACGGTCATGCTTGCCCAATACGGTGATATCCGCCCCGGTAAGTCGGATCGCAAGACAAATTAGGGCCGAGAGGCGTCCATCGCCAACTATGAGAATTCGGCTGTCAGGGAATAAATGAACCTGTTCAGTTATTTCCAGAGCCGCTGCCAGAGGCTCTGCAAATACCGCCATTTCGTCCGAAACAGATTCAGGGACTTCAATCAGATTGGAATTCGGCAAAGCTACGCATTCGGCAAACACTCCACCTCTCCCTGAGATCCCAAGTGTAGTCCTGTTTGGGCAGTGTCTCTCCATTCCTTTTCTACAAAGATCGCAATTTCCGCAGCCTGAGTTGATCTCACCCACAACTCTCTTGCCCACGAGAGAAGGATCACCAGACTCAATTACCTGCCCAACAAATTCGTGCCCCAATATCCCTCTGAAATTCATGTAGCCTTTGATAATCTCCAGATCAGTCCTGCAAATTCCGGCTGTGATGATTCGTACAAGTGATTCCCCCTCGCTAATCACGGGAATTGCCATTTCTTTAAGTTCAAGATCTAAACCATTGAAACAAAGAGCTTTCATTTAGGTTGTTCCGTTTAGATATTATTTTTCGTGACCTATGTTTAAGCGGAGTACGATCTCGTTCACAACTAATATGATATCAGTCCCTTTACAGTTTGTAAAAAAGATTGACAGTTCTAAAAACAGGCGTTCCAATTGGGGCGACGACCCCACAGATCTACTTTTGCTTGAAATTCAGTTGGTTGGTAGAAAACTTTTTTTTGTCAGGCCCTGGCACGGATGTTGCTCACCCTTATGTGTCAATCGTATTGATTATTTCTTACAAAGCCAATGCGATTCTCTTCCCCCGGTGCGTTAACCAAGCCAGACGCATCGTCCAAGTAGGGACGCCCCCTCAGCGTCCCTACACTCTTCATTACTATCCGTAATATTTAGCCTGCGTCTCAACAATTCCTAGGGCTGCCTGAAAGGTTGACACATGCGCAACATTTTTGGGATGGCATTGTTATGCATTGTAATATCGATAGGTTAATAACTGACACAAGGTGAACCCCCGGCTCTGCCGAGGGTCATTTAATGCAATATTGAGGAGAAAAAAAGGCGTTTGAAAGTGGACAGAATTACAACGCTCAATAAAACGAAGCGTTTCTTCAAATTCCCCGGCTGGTGACCCTCTCGTCATGCTTCAGCCGTTCCCCAATTCCTTTACTAATCTGGTATGTAATTTCAAATTCGGACCAGAAGGATTTGTTTTTATCCTTCCAGTTCGGACCAAAACGTTCATCAAAAAATTGTCCCAATTCCTCGAACAGGATCTTCCATGGTGGCTCCCCATGTTCATGGGCCCTGAAAATGGCTGTCAACAATGTATCGAGTCTGGGCAATGTTTCCTTGGGCAGGTAAGAAATGGCGCCTTTTCTTATGGCGCTCATAAGGGTTTCAGGACTGATGGCGTGCGCAGTGAGCATCACTGTCGGGAAATTTCTACTCACTGACTCTTCGAGCAACTGCAGTCCGTTTACACCCATGATGTCCAGAATTACAAGATCATATATATTGTTCTTTAGTTTTTCCGACGCGCTGTTGTAATCACTTGCGCATTCGAGGTCGGAATCCTCAAGAATTTCTTGCATGGATTCCAGTATGTCGGGTTCATCATCTACAGCAAGGATACGTTTACCCGCTAGATAGGATTTGTCTCGCATGGCTTACACCCCGTGTCCTGTGACGCCGAATTTGAATGACTTACAACTAGACCAATTCGACTCGAATTGTCAAGCTTGACGGAACTTCGAAACACAACGGAACTTTTTTGTTCGCATTCTTATTGATCAGCGAAATCCAAACTGGTATTCTGTAATACGATTAGGCTTCTCCAATTGGAAGCTTGCTTCACCTGAACCAGGACGGAAATCATAGATTCAGTAACCAGCGGTTAACTTTCATTGACGGATCCAAGACGCTCGCCTGTCAAATCTTTGGGTTGGCTGTTGTATGTCATATTTTTCTTCATTCTGAATCTGAGAAAACATCCATTGATACGCTCGTCTGGACGGTGTTTCCTGCAAGATAATGCCCTGGGCAATTGCAAGCGTTGTCCGAAATATGGATTCATTATCCAAGAGCATCGCCGACTTCTTCGTTATAGCTCCAAGGCTTTCGGTAAACCAACACCAAAGGGATTTATTCAGATTGGCGTTAATAAAATTGTCACACACCAGACTGAAGTTCACCAGACTGAACTAAAGGCATAATGTTTCTCTTGACTCAAATTAAAACTCACGGTAATTTGCTCAATAATCATTTCGACAAAGCAAAGGCGTATTGAATCTGGTAACGTAGACCTAACATAAAAAGGAGGTTGAGGTGAAAGTTCAAAGATTGGCATTTCTGGTCACAGTCTGCTTGATCAGCGTGGGCTTGGTAGTTGGTTCCGCCATTGGAGCGCCACCGTCCCTGGAAGCGTGGAAGCCCGCTTTCGATCCTTCGGGGGCCAAGTACAAATGTGTCGTATCAAATGTCTCGCATCCCGTAATCAAAGGAGTCTTCGCCGGGTTCGCCATCCGGGATGAGTTATGGAAACGGACCAACGGGCAGATCTTTTTGGATTTCAAACCCTTCTCCATGCTCGGTGGAGAGGTTGAAGTGCTCAACCAGCTACAGATGGGCGCCATACAGGGAATGGGCTGCAGTTCAGTCGCCGCAACCAACCTGGGACCCAGATTTGGGATCGTAAACCTGCCATTTTTAGTCGACTCATTTGAAAAACTTGACAAGTTCGTGGCGAGCGGGAAAATTTTCGACCATTTTCTTATGGCCATGGACCATCAGGGGATCATGGGACTAGATATCACTGGTTATGGCAATTACGGCTGGGCTACCACAATCCCCGTCAGGTCGCTTAAAGACGCAAAAGAAATCAAGTTCAGGACTGCTGAAGCGGCCGTCAACCAGTTGCTCTATCAGGCTTGGGGATTCAACCCCGTGGCCATGCCGTGGCCGGATGTGCCCATAGCCCTGAAGCAGGGTGTCATCACCGGTTTGGATCACACACCTATCGTGTGCAATATCACCAAGAAATTTGAAGACGCGAAAACTTTTACCTACATAAATTATGCCCAGGGTCTCTTTATCTGGATCTTCAACAAGGCGTGGTTCAATTCTTTACCGCCGGATCTTCAGAAGACCTTCAAGGAAGTTGTGCACGAGGTATGCGCCAAGATTCGTAAGGAAACCGTGCAGCAGGAAATAGACCAGATAGCGGCGGCGAAACAAAGCCGGGATCGAGTTCATCAGCCTTTCAAAGGAAGAAATGGACACCCTAAAGAAACTGGGAGACTCGGTTCACAAAAAATTTGCCCCTGAAATAAACAAGCTGTATCCTGGAGACACCTATCGTCCGGCCAACTTTCTCGAGGAAGTTGATGGATTATTAGGTTACAAGCCCTAGATTCATAAAACGTAAAGGGAGAGGGATTCGTGCGCCCTCTCCTTTTTTTGGTTTCAGACAGTTGCGATAATGGGGAGCGGCTTTAGGAGCTGGTCACTTTATCCATATCGTAAGTGTCGGACAGATTTGCCGCTGTTCGGTTTAAAAATGCCGGCAAATGATTTATCAACGATATCAAGGAATCCCAACATGTTCGGAAAAATCCTCGATGTAATCGACAAGATTCTCACTTTTTTTGAGGACTGGACCCTTTTTCTTAGCGTTCTTGGTTGCCTTGTCGCACTGTTCTTTAATGTGGTTTTGCGATACGGATTTAATTACACCTTGGCCTGGTCCGAGGAATTGGTCAGGGAAGTGATTATTTACACTACCCTGATCGGTTGTGGCGCAGCGGTTAAGAATCGCTCCATGATCAAGATCGACGCCGTGATTCAGTTGGTCCCGAAGCTGAAGTTTCCTTTGACTCTTGCTCAGCAACGTGGTCACAATTATTTTTGGGCTGATGATGCTTTATTACGGATCGAAGATGGCAGCGCTTCAGGTGGCCACCCAACAGAAGACCATCATCATGCAGATCCCTCTCGTGTATCTGTATGCGATTGCTTCCGATCATGGGGACGACCATGATCCTCCGTACTATCCAGATTATGTACCAGGATTTTCAAGAGAGCGCCGCAGCGCGTCAAAATGGCGGAACATTGGGCGAGACAGACAACTTCATTGCCTTTTGTCCAGTCAAGAGATCTTTCAGCTGACGCAAGATTAGGAGACACAACCTCATGGAGTCGAGTCACGTTATAATCCTTCTTATTCTGTTGGGCTGCCTGGCCAGCTACATACCAGTGTTCATGTGCCTGTTCTTTACAGCGGTTTTGGGGTTCGTCCTGTTCACCGATCTGCCGCTCCTCCTGCTGGCTCAGACACTTTTCAGGAGCCTCGACAACTTTGCTCTCGTGGTGGTTCTGTTCTTTATCCTCTGTGGCAACATTATGACTACCGGCACAATAGTTGAAAAACTCATCAAGATGGCCAACGCCCTTGTGAGTTGGCTTCCCGGCGGACTGGGGATGGCCGGTGTCATAGCGTGCGCCCTCTTTGGAGCTATCTCTGGGTCTACCGTGGCCACCGTAGTCGCTTTGGGCGGCTTCATGATTCCTGCGCTCATAGAGAAAGGGTATCCCAAGAATTATGCGGTTGGGCTCATGACTACTTCCGGAAATCTTGGAGTAATCATTCCCCCGAGCATCTCAATGATCCTATATTGCATGATCAGCAATGTTTCCCTGGAAGGGCTTTTTTTGACAGGCTATCTGCCGGGCATCCTGATCACATTACTAATTTGCGGCTATAGCTACCTTCTGTTTCGCAAAAATACCTCAATTGTCCGTACGCCGATCGGTAGCGTGGGTGAGTTAGTGGCTGTTTTTAAAGAGGGTTTCTGGTCGTTGATGCTGCCGGTCATCATCTTTGTCGGCATCTTTTCCGGAGCGTTTACAGCCAATGAAGCCGCTGTAGTTGCCTGTGTCTACGCCCTTGTCGTTGAACTGTTCATCCACCGTTCCATGAATCTCAACCAGGTAAAGAAGGTCTTCGTTTCGTCGGCGGTCACTTCAGCTACACTACTGATAATAGTCGCAGGCGCAAGCTGCTTCGGCCGGCTGCTTACCCTGGAAAACATCCCTCCCAAAATCACTGAGGCGGTCATTTCGACTATTCAATCCCCATGGGTTTTCCTGTTGGTCATGAACGGGCTCCTGCTGATAGTGGGCATGTTCATGGACGTCATTTCCGCCACGATGATCCTTGGGCCTGTATTTATCCCCATGCTCAGCGCCTTCAATATTGATCCGTTGCATTTTGGTCTCTTGATGACCGTCAACCTGGCCATCGGTTACTGTACGCCTCCTGTCGGGGTCAGTCTTTACATAACCGGGGCTATGGTGAACAAGGACCTGGTATGGGTAACGAAGGCATGTTTACCGTTCCTGGCCATCCAGATCGCTGTCCTTATGTTGATAACCTATTGGCCGAGCGCTGTGCTTTATCTTCCGAGACTTATGGGATATGTCCCGTGATCCCGATGGGTTTTCGGTGAGTTGATTATTATAACCTGTTGTAAATGTAATGGTCAAAATCTGTCAACCCTCGCTTTTTTGTATTAGCGAGAGCTTATCTGTTCGGCTTTTTTGTCGGCGCTCGGTTTCATACCGAAACGAAGATGCCTGAACTTCATTTGATCCTCCGCCGCAACGCGTGACCCGACTCTTATCATCATAATATTTTCAGCTCTTAGCGTTATGTTGGGTTCATTTGTATAGACTTCCCTAAACCCGAACTTGCTGTACAGATGTTTCATCATTGATCGATACTGGGCTGCGCTCATTCCCTTCCCTTCCAGGTCCCAATGCCAGGAGTATCCACACATATATGCGATCCTATCTTCGAAGAAATCATCGTTCATGGTCATTCCGAGCAACTTTTCGCCGAGCTTGCATCCTCTATAGTTACGGCTTACCTCGACAGCGGCCAACTCGTACATGAGATCTCCCAATGCGGCCCACCTGTCTGTTGAATCCGGATACGAACCAACGCAATAGCCAACGATGATGTTTGGGTCCTCTATGCCAAGCGTTACTCGTCCCCCGGGCCGGACGGCGACGGTCTCGAAGTCTTCAAGCCGCTGTATGATGGACGAATAGTGAGAAAAGTGTCCCAGACCTTCGTCCACTTGCAGGTTCCTGAACAGGGCCGGTCTGCAGGTCCCGCAAATTGCGATTGGTCCACAGTTCGTCTCGGCGATTTCCGTTCGACCAACGAGGTCAGGATTGGTTATGAGACTCGCTTTCAACTCAAAAATCGCTCCACCTTGTTTGGAGGTCACGAGACATGATTATCAAATCCCTGTATCCCCCCTTAGAGTCACGGATGTAATCCTTGAGAGTCCCTTCATGCCTGAAATCCATTTTCAGCGCGGCCCCAATACCGGAATCCTCCACGCCGGATATAAACTCCGCGAACAGTTTTTCAAGTCCGATATCCATTGCTGTCTTTACACAGTCGAGTATCATCCAACTCCCAATCTTCAACGAACGAAAATCAGGATGAACCATGATTCTCAAGTGAGCAACGTGGCCTATACATGGAGCAGACGACAGATGCAGCCTCACGTTTGCGATAATTTTACCGTCGGTCTCCCTGACGGCGATAATTGGAATGGTGCGTTTATAGTCCAACTTCCTTAGGAATTCGCTCAAGATGTGAGGGTCATCGAGCTTCTCCCTCAGAAACCATTGTTCGTTATCAGGAATTTCCGAAAAGAACTTGTTGAGTTCTTGTTCGTCTTGGGCCGTGACAGGCCGCAAGAGGACAGAGTCTCCATCTTTCGTCACAATAGCCTTGGGGTAATCCTTTAACATAGGTGAGCTCCTGGTTATGGCTCTTAAATCACTGGAGACAGGGTAACAAAATACCAACTGTTCTTCAATTGTTGGAATCGGTTTTGACTCTATTGAAAAAGCCTGTGATTTCAATTTTGAAACCACAGGCTTTTTGCTGCGTTGTCTGTCAAGTCAACTTGATTGAATAGCCAACCTTTTCCGTTAACGTCTTCTATTTAGAAACCTTTCATGACACTTCAGGCGTTCATAATTCTATCTATTTCCTGTCTGTCACTATCCATAACATAGGGTATCCCAGAAATTGCGGCCCCTTCCCTAGTCAGAGAAACCAGGTCATTACGGTCGATGTATGGCAGAGCGAACTTCCTGGCTCCTGCCATCAGTTGCTGCAGTCCCTGTTTCAGTCTGTCTACATAAGAGTAAAGACCGATTGCGCCTGCCGGCAGTTTCTTGAAATCGTCTCCAAAACGCTCTTTCAGATGGCTGGCGACTGCAAAAAGTCCCAAATAGCCCTCTTCCGCCGGCTTGCCTTCCGCTTCCATCTTTTCCGCCGTTAACTTTCCATTTGTCTTTCCTACCATGGCGGCCGCCATCAGAGCGCGGCCCAGACATATAGCCTTAACGTAGGGCGCTCCCAAAGATAAGGCCTTGAAAATATGATCTTCCAGGGACAGGCCACCAGCTATGGCAATCGGTGGGATGTACGCGCCTTTTGACTTCAATGTCTCACACATATCGTAAGTTAGGCACTCCAGATAAACTGTCGGAATTCCCCATTCGTTCATCATCCGCCATGGGCTCATGCCTGTTCCGCCTCCGGCGCCATCAATCGTAAGCATGTCAATCTTGGCGTTTGACGCAAATTTTATCGCTCTGGCGAGGTCGGCGGGCCTGTAGGCGCCAGTCTTCAGTGTTACATATTTTGCGCCTATTTTCCTGAGACGTTCGACTTCCGAATAGAACCCATCTTCGGTTACCATTCCAAGACGGGAGTGTCTCTCGAATTCGGATATACCGCCCTGTTTGAACGCCGTTTGAGCCGAAGAAGCCGAAGGATCCGGAAGCACAATGTAACCACGCTCCTTGAGTTGCATGGCCCTTTCCAGGGAACTCAGCTTTACTTCGCCGCCGATGTCTTTAGCGCCCTGGCCCCATTTCAATTCAAAAATTTCAACTCCAAGTTTTTCTATAACATATTCAGGCACACCTAACTTTGTGTCTTCGACATTGGCCTGAACAATTACCCCACCTTTTCCCTCATACCAAGTCTTGTATGCGCTGATACGTCGCTCCATTTCAGGAGATTTTACGATTCTGCCGTTCTTGAATTCGGCTTGCCTGTCCATCCCGCAGATATTTTCGCCCGCGACTACTATGATCCCTGAGATGGCGGCGCCTATGGCAATCTCCTCCCAGTTGACCCTAGCGATGTATGTGGACCCAACGGCGCCTGTGAACACGGGGAAATCCATTGCTATGCTACCGTCCGCGCCCACTTTTGTGGAACAATCAACGGCAGGGAAAGTCGCCACATCTGAATCCGCCGCTACACCACAGGCTCCCACGCAGGTACCCTGAATATTGAAATGTGAATAATCAATAGGGTAATCTTTGTCGGCTCCTGCGGTAACTTTCCCATAGGGTTGCGGGTATATTACCTCGCGCCCTCTGAGGGCGGATCGGCCAATCTCACACGGACCTGGACAACCGTCAAGGCAAGTCACACACATTCCAGAGATTGGGGCCGCCTCGACCCGGGTTTTTGTTTTTGTGGCCGAGCTCCTATTAGGCTTACTGTACGACATATTCTTCCTCCAAAATTATTGAGAGTGGAACGTCTTTCTGTTTTAATCAGAATCAGACGCATGGTTGATGGATTTAAGAATTTGGCGGGACCAATTAGTTAGTGAGGCTAATTGATGAGCCGACTAATATTAGCTACAGTAATATTAGCTGTCAAGACTTTTGAAGCGTTCCCATGTAGTTGTTTTTAAAGGATTGTATCAAATCAGAATGGCCGTTGACCCTCAGTAATCTCCGGACGACATTTTTGTTTAACGGCGCCAATGGTGGTTAGGTTTAGTCGCTCAGCGTTTCTGGTCCAGGATATAATGTAATTTAGCTGGTTTATAGCGTGGATTAATATCAATCTCCATCTTTCAGTCATGCTTATACAGACCCTAAATGAAGCGGGATCTTTATTTTTTTGGAGCCAAAGAAATTTAGGCCCATCTTTCTGTGTTTTGAGGTAGATTGTGAGATTATTTTCACCGGGCGATGGTTTTGGCGCTTTACAATTTGTCTATCCTGATGATTTCCTGGGATACATGACTTAAAGGCACCGGATCAATCAAAGCAGCGACATAATTGGGGGCTATTGTGCAAGGTAAAACAGTTAGTTACAGTAGAATAATAATGGCCATGCAAATGAATCCGGAGGACGCTAATCCCGCCGGAAACGTTCATGGCGGAGTAATCATGAAATATATCGACACCGCTGCGGGAGTGGTTGCGATAAGACACGCCAGAAAGATTGCGGTTACAGCTTCTATCGATCGGCTGGACTTTCATTTTCCCGTTTATGTGGGAGATCTCCTCATATTAAAGGCCAGTTTGAATTTGGTGGGCAGATCATCGATGGAGGTTGGAGTCAGAGTTGAAGCCGAGAATATTCTTACTGGAGAAGTTCGCCATACAGCTTCAGCGTATCTAACTTTTGTGGCCCTGGATAAAAATGGGAAAACGGTTGAGGTTCCGCCGTTGATTTCCGAAACCGACGAGGATCGCACAAGGAACTGCGAAGCTATTCAACGAAAGAGATTCAGGATCGAGGCAAAGGCGGCTCAGGATTGCGCCAAAGGTTAGGAGCCTAATACTGTTTATTGGTAAAAAAGTTATCCAAATTCAAAAAGACATTCTCGGATTTCCGGAGAAGACTTGGCCATGATACCGGATGGTTTGACAATTGGAGGGTATTTCCCCGGCTCCATAGGACAGGTCGTGCAGGCTCACGCGTTGTACTACCACAAACATTGGGGATTCGATGTGTCCTTCGAGTCCCAGGTCGCCAGAGAGTTGGGAGAGTTTATGGGTCGTTATGATCCTGGCCGAGACGGATTCTGGACGGCGCGTATTGATGGATCGTTCTTAGGTTCAATAGCCATCGACGGCAATCCTGAGAATCCGGACGGAGCTCGTCTCAGGTGGTTCATAGTGGCGTCCGGGTTTCGGGGCAAAGGTTTAGGAAGCATACTGTATTTCACATGCTGTAACATTCTGTCGGGAAAGTGGTCAGAAAAGGATTTTTCTCTGGACATTCAGAGGTCTGGAGGCCGCACGCGTTCTATATGAGAAAAACGGCTTTACCCTTGCGCAGGAAGAATCAGTTGAGCAATGGGGCGGAATAATCGTGGAACAGAAATACGAGTTGATTCTGTGAGTTTTGAGATTGCCTCTGGCTATCCTGCTTGGTGAAAAAACTAACGAAATGATTCCGACAAAGGCCTCTCGAATCCTGGCGCCAGGAATTCGGCAAGAACCTCGATTCCTATGCCTCCCCGGGGATTCATAACGCCCAAGACCTTGATCCATCGCGGAGATGTAGCTTTGACAATGTCTTCAAGTATTTTGTTGGTTATCTCCTCGTGAAACATTCCTGCGTTCCTGTAACTAAACAGGTATAGTTTCAATGACTTGGACTCAACACATTTCCTGTCAGGCACATAGGTGATGGTGATCTTTGCAAAGTCGGGCTGCCCCGTGACTGGACATAGACTGGTGAATTCAGGACAGTCAAACCTGATTATGTAATCACGCTCCGGGTATTTGTTCTCGAATGTTTCTAGCCGGGTTTGATCTGGGCTCGACGGATATTGCTGTTTGCCGGCCTTTAGTATCGTGAGATTCTTGATGTCTTCATTGGACATGGAGTGAAGTTCCCCAGGTAGATTTTGTTATTCATTCATATCTATGTTGCGCAGATTTCGCAACGCTTCCACCGTGTGAGTAGTGATACTGCGAATGTAGTGGTCAATACGATCATTTTCTATCAATAACAGGCCAGACAATGTTAGGCAAAGAAATTACCATCGGCGGATATTTACCGGGCGATTCAATTCTTCACAGACTGGATGTGAGAACAAAATTACTTTGTTTTCTGACTCTGTTGCTGGCTGTTCTTTTCTCATCACGTCCTCATACGCTTATTGCCCCGATATTGTTGTCAGGAGTCGCAGTGGTCGCAAGTGGGCTGGGTTGGCGCGTTTGGATAAACGGCCTTTCCAAGTTTAGACTCATGCTCCTGGTCACGTTGTTCCTCAATCTTTTCATGGACACAGATGGGACGCCGATTGAGTTCATGGGATTTGTGACTCCGTTCAGTTATGAAGGCCTGGAGCGATCTCTCTTTCCTGGTCACCAAAATAGCGTTGGCTGTTACCGTCTCATTGGCGTTGACATTCACGACACTTCCCTGGGACCTGGTTCGTGGGTTGGAATTCTTTATCAGGCCACTGAACTCGTGTGGCATTTCCACGAAGGAAACTTTCCATGGTGTTGTTTCTAGCTCTGAGGTTTGTCCCACTTCTGCAGGAAGAATGGAGACAGTTGATCGAAGCCCAGGAGTCGAGAGGTGTAGACTTCAGATCAGGGGGTGTTTCAGTCCGTTCCCGCAGATTATTGTCTGTTTTTATTCCTGCGATAATGATGGTTTTTAGAAAATCCGAGGAGCTTTCCACAGCCATGATAGCTCGGGGATATCGTCCGGGAGAAGAGAGGACTGAATATGTGACTCTTACTTTTACCCGGGCCGATTGTTGCACGATGTCAGTTGTGATTGTGGCCGTTTGTTTATCGCTAGTCTCGTGAGTGCAGGGAAATTGTCGAATCCCATTCCTCCAGGAGGTCCTGCTGGTCTCGAGAATTAAATCTTGACCGTGTAGTTCATGTGTGGTTATATAGCACGTTTATGACATATTACTTACTCCGATCTGAAAGGAGGGCTCGCGATGGGGGTCCGAGGCTATTTGTTTTCTTCCGAATCTGTCACCGAGGGGCATCCTGACAAGGTTGCCGACAGAATTTCCGACGCAGTTCTTGACTCCATGATAGAGCAGGATCCTCGCTCTCGAGTAGCGTGCGAGACTTTGGTGACCACCGGTCTCGTCATGGTAGCAGGGGAAATAACAACTAAGGCTATAGTGGATATTCCCAGCGTGGTTCGCAAAACCGTGGCGTCTATTGGATATACCGATAGCGAGATGGGATTTGACAGTGGCACCTGCGCTGTACTGGTTTCACTGGACAAGCAGTCGCCGGACATCTCAATGGGCGTAACTGCGGGTGAAGGTCTGTTCAAGGAACAGGGAGCCGGAGACCAGGGCCTGATGTTTGGTTTCGCTTCCGACGAGACCCCGGAATTGATGCCATTGGCCATCAGTTGCGCTCACAAAATAACCTCTCGCCTTACGGAAGTTCGTAAATCGGGGGCACTCAATTTTCTGCGTCCCGATGGTAAATCGCAGGTGACGGTACGGTATGAGGGCGACAAACCTATCAGCGTAGACACAGTAGTCGTTGCGGCTCAACATTCCCCAGACGTTAAGTACGAAGTCCTGAAAGAGGGAATTATTGAGGAGGTTGTCAAGAAAGCCATCCCGAGCGCTATGTTGACCGGGGATACCAAGTATTTGATTAACGCTACCGGCCGTTTTGTAGTTGGTGGACCAATGGGTGACTGCGGACTTACCGGTCGAAAAATTATAGTTGACACTTACGGTGGTTACGGGGCGCACGGAGGAGGAGCCTTTTCCGGAAAGGACCCGTCCAAAGTTGATAGATCCGCTTCTTATATGGCCCGGCATGTGGCAAAGAACATAGTAGCGGCCGGCATTGCGTCCAAATGTCTCGTTCAGGTGGCTTACGCAATTGGATATCCGGAACCTGTATCGTTAATGGTAAACACCTACGGCACCGGCCGGATCGATGACGAGAGACTCAATGAGATAGTCGCCGGCGCTTTTAGTTTCAAACCTGCGGCCATCATTGACTATCTTGATCTATTGCGTCCCATTTATTACAAAACAGCGGCCAATGGCCATTTCGGTAGAAATGACCCAGATTTCACATGGGAAGTTACCAATAGGGTGGACGAACTAAGAAAACTGGCCCAGATATAGTTCTGAACCAGATCATTATTTTATACCCACTGACTATAACTACAATTTATAATAGCTTAAGGAGCGCTTATGGATTACGATATTAAAGATATCAATCTTGCCGAAGCCGGCAAACTGAGAATAGAATGGGCAGAGCGCAGCATGCCAGTGCTACGGATGATAAGGGAGCGATTTTCCAAGGAGAAACCTCTCTCAGGAATCGTGCTTGCCGCCTGTTTGCACGTGACCACAGAGACTGCGTCTCTTGTCAGAACCCTGGCCGCCGGTGGAGCGAACGTTTATCTTTGCGCATCCAATCCGCTTTCCACGCAGGACGACGTTGCGGCCGCTCTGGTTTCTGAAGGTTACAATGTGTTCTCAATCAAAGGGGAAGACACCGAGACTTATTACAAACACATCAACGCTTGCCTCGACGTAAAACCGAACATCACAATGGACGACGGAGCTGATCTCGTTAGCTGCATTCATTCTCAGAGACAAAACCTGGTGGACGGAATTCTCGGAGGGACAGAGGAAACGACCACTGGTGTTATTCGGCTCAAGAGCATGGCAGAAAAAGGAGTTTTGCTGTTCCCTGTCATAGCCGTAAACGATTCCAACACTAAGCACTTCTTTGACAACCGGTATGGCACTGGCCAAAGCACTGTTGACGGTATCCTTCGAGCGACAAACCGTTTGCTGGCTGGATCATGGTTCGTGGTTAGCGGCTACGGTTGGTGTGGCAGGGGCTTAGCGTCAAGAGCGTCCGGAATGGGAGCCAGGGTAATCGTTACCGAGGTGGATCCTCTGCCCGCTCTCGAGGCGGCCATGGACGGCTATTCCGTAATGCCGATGGCCCAGGCTGCGCCACTTGGGGATTTCTTCTGTACAGTTACCGGAGACCGCAGTGTTATCAGGGAAGAACACTTTGAACTTATGAAGGACGGAGCGATAGTTTGCAACTCCGGCCATTTCAATGTTGAGATCGACATCGATTCCCTGGAAAAGATGGCCGTCTCAAGAAGAATAATCAGGGACTTTGTCGAAGAGTTCACCATGTCCGATGGTAGGCGAATTACCCTTCTCGGAGAAGGTCGGCTCATTAATCTGGCGGCCGCCGAGGGGCATCCCTCAAGTGTTATGGACATGAGTTTCGCCAATCAGGCCTTAGCCTCTGAATTTCTTGTCAATAATGCGTCTAAGTTATCCAAGAAAGTTCACAAACTGCCTGATGATGTTGACAACGAGATTGCCAGGCTGAAACTCGAATCAATGGGAATCGCCATAGATGTTTTAACCCCTGAGCAAATTGAGTACCTGTCTTCCTGGGAAATGGGCACTTGATGACATCGTTGTTAGGTCGGGAGTAAGGTTGCTCAGTCGGCTTTTCCGGACCTCAACTCTTTGTGGAAATGAGCGTTTGAAATAACTTTTATGGCTGTCTGGCCTGGCTTGTGGTTGGCGCCGGCGGAGAAAATCTTTTCCGCCTGGCGCCGCATATCATTCCCAGCATATCACCGAAACCTATTGGAAGACATCCAATGTAAACGCCGACGCTTTGGCGGCGAACAATTCATCATTCCGGTTGATGGTGTTGTAAATTGACTATTATAGACCGTTCCACTTTCAAGAAAAACGGTTTCTCGATTCTGGTTGTCGATGACGATCCTGAGGTGGGACGCTTCATGTTCAGTTGTGTAGAGGACTTGGGGCATCAAGTCGAATGGTGCGGACACCCGTATCAGGCTTTGGAACTCGTTTCTAAGAAAAGCTACGACATTGTTGTCACGGACCTAAAAATGCCGGACATGGATGGTCTCGCTCTCCTGAAAAGGATAAAAGCCATTAATGATGACACCGAAATTCTTGTCATCACCGGCTATGGGTCTGTGGAAAACGCTCTGGATTGCATAAACGCCGGGGCCGTGGATTATTTGGTCAAGCCTTTTAGCGTAGAACAGATTCAAGTAGCACTGGTTAAGACAATCCGTCACATTGAGCTCAAAACGTTGGCCAAGGAGAGGGAACATTTCCTGGAGATGTCTTACCAAGACTCTCTGACAGGTGTTTATAACAGACGATTCTTTGATGAAGCCCTCAGGCTGGAGATCATAAAGTCAACCAGGCAGGAAACACCTTTCTGTCTTTTTATGATCGATGTAGATAATTTTAAGAGTTTTAATGATTCTTTCGGCCACCAAATGGGCGATGAAGCTCTGATAAAACTTGGAAAAGCTTTCCGGCAGGTTTGCCGGGGCTATGACATCGTGACCAGATACGGTGGGGAAGAGTTTGCCATAATCTTTCCCGGAGCCCCCAAGGAAATGGCCCAAAATTTGTGTGAACGCCTCATGAGCGAGGTGAGAAACATGGCAAAGGAACTTCCCAAGGGACCTGACTCCAAGGAGTTAAGTATTTCCATTGGGGTTTCATGCTTCCCTTACGACGCCAAGACTCCGCACAAGTTGATTGAACGGGCAGATGTCGCACTTTATCATGCAAAGCATTCCGGTCGTAATAATTTCCAGATATGCGGAATGTTCTAGTAATTATCTAATCAAGTTCCCACTCTTATCTCATATCTATTATTACGTTCTTATTCTTATTGTTTGATTTATCAAGATAATTATCTTGACATAAATCTGGAATATGCTAATCGGCTATTTACGTGAATTCTTGGAGATCCCTGGAATTCAGACATTGAAACCCAACAAAACGCTCTTGGAGGAAATGGCATGAGAATTCAGGGCTTGGTCTGTGCGATCATCGCATTTGTAATCATAGTTTGTTCGGCTGGATTAGCTCCGGCACAGGATAACGCCGCCCAGATTGCGGCATTGCAAGGCCAGATAGAGAGACTGAAAAACATCATGAATCTGGCAGCCCAGGAAATGGATCGTGTAGGAGGCCAGGGCGTTCAAAACCTAGCACAGCAGATTACAAACTGGGAATCTCAATTGTCCAACATCGACACCCAGATTTCCAGGTTGGATGAACAGATCATGAACGCTTCTGAACAGCAACGGGCCGGGCTTACTCAGGGGCTGAACAATATTCTGAGGCAAAAGGCTGGCGCTGAAGCGTTTCTGTTAAGACTCAGGAACCAGCATCAAGGCGAACTTGAGAAACTCAACGAAGAAAAGGCTCAACTGGCGGGGAAGTTCGATCAGGGCATAAACGCTTTGAACAAGCAACTGGACAAACTTATTCAAGTTAAGTGCTGTATGAACGGAGAGTGCGCTCAAAAGTCCAGAGCTGACTGTGTGTCCTCTGGCGGGACGGAAGTAGCCGATTGTGACCAGCAATGTGTAAAGATAAATTGTTGTAAGGCTGGAACTGTGACCCAAGTCTCCAGAGCGGAGTGCGCTTCAGCGGGTGGAAAAGAAGTTAATTATCCTGCGTATGAATGTGAAATTTTTAAGTGTAAAACCAAAGATGGACAGTGTGTGGATCTCACGCGTGGAGAATGCGAAAAAGATGGTGGAGTTGTGGGAACCAAGACAGAATGCTCTCAATAAGTAACTGTCCGTTATGTCTGGCTGAAATCTGTTGGATCTCTTACGGTAAGGCGTTTGAAACGCCTTACCGTTTTTGTTTTAAAAAAGCATCTTAATGTCGGGAAAATTCTCTCAGGTCTTTTTCAAAACCTGCGAGGATTTCCTCTGTCAGTGATGGCTTAATCTCAAGTAAGGTCTCAAGAAATATCTCCGTAGTCAGGCGATAATCTGTCCCTCCTTTGTGTTCGAGCTCAAAGGCCTTTTGGGTTACCTTCTGGAACAGATATTCAATATCAGCGGGGGTAAATAAAGGTGTCAGGCCTACTATTTTATCCACATCCACATTCCCTGCGTTGGTCTTGGCGAGGTAGAAATCGAAGATAGTTTTGCGTCCCTGAGTGTCAAGACCACCAACGGGAATGATCAGGTCGAAACGACCTGGTCTAAGCAATGCTGCGTCAAGGTCCCGGATATAGTTGGTTGCGCAGACCAGAAGTCTTTTGCCAGGTTGTCTTTTGAAAACCGGGACCTGCTTCAGAAATTCATTAGTGATTGATTTGTCGATTCTGGAAGCCTGGTCTCGGGTTCCAGCAATTTCTTCAAACTCATCAATGAAAATTACAGCGTCTTCAATACGGCCCGCTTTTTCCATGAGGTGTCTCAAATTTTTTCCAAGACGGTCCTGTCCATCGGCCATTAAATCGCTTGGGCTCGCCTCAATTAGCCACCAGCCCAGGACCCCCGCTGTTGCCTTGACAAAGTGCGTCTTCCCTGTTCCGGGAGGACCAAAGAAAATTATGGTTTTCGGTGGTATGACACCATGTTTTTGCGCCAACTCGATTTCGGTGAGAGGCAGAATGACCCTCTTCTCAATGATCTGCTTAGGCGGCTGCGACTCGGATATGGTGTCCCAAACAGCTCTGTCCACCAACTGGGCCCCCAGTTCCCTAAGTGTAAGGGTCTTGTCCTCATCGATCTGCCTTTCGGTAATCACGTCGACGTTTTCTATGTAGTCCAGACAGGCCACTTTGATCCCAGCGTCTCTGCCCAGCTTTTCTGAGAGAATCCACTTGTGTTGAAGAATCTTGGGCCAGAGTTCCTCTGCGATTTCTGGTTCGTACTTTTGTCCAGTGTATCTAAATATCTTGGAAGCGCATTCTTCCGCAGCCGGAAGATTTGCTACGATGTCCATGATCTCCTCCTAAAAAAGTCCGGCGGACACACTTCACATAGTATATCCGCCACAGCCAAGGTATTTACCTGCTTAGTGTTGACATGTCAAGTGTGTTTAGGTTCCGACGGTATATGGATTTAGATTTTGACACGGTGTAAAAAGCCTTATAAGGCTAAAGTAACATCGCTCCTCCCGTATTAGGACATTGCAATGAAACCTTATGTTGAGCCGGTAACAATTCAAGAAGTCTCCATGCGTGACGGACTTCAGAATGAACCGGTCATCTTGACTCCCGTTCAACGCATCGACTTTATTGAGACGTTAGTCGATGCCGGTCTAAGGCGTATTCAGATCGGTTCCTTTGTTAACCCCCGAGTCGTTCCCCAAATGGCGGGAACGGAGACCGTCGTTCAGGGATTAAGCCACTTGAAGGAACGAGTGGCGATGAGTGTCCTCATTCTCAACGAAAGGGGCCTTGAGACAGTAATTGAACTGGATGTGAAGCATATTGAAATATTTGTCTCCGCTTCTGAAACTCACAGCAGAAGAAATACAAACGTTTCTCGCCCACATGCGATTCAAAATGCGTCTCGCATGATTCGTTGCGCCCAGAAGGCCGGCATACATGTAACCGCTGGGGTAATGTGCGCATTTGGCTGCTTTTTTGAAGGCGCCGTCCCTCAAGCCATTGTAAAGGAAATGGTCTATGAGTTCCTTGAATCAGGGTGCGGCCAAATAGCATTGGCGGACACAACAGGCATGGCGGATCCGGATGATGTGGAATCTCTCGTAGATCTTGTAGGCCGAATGGTTCCCTTGAACTGCGTCAGCCTGCACCTACACGATACGCGAGGCATGGGAATGAGCAATTTAAAAGCAGGCATGGAGGCCGGTGTTCGTAAATTTGACGCTTCGGTGGGAGGACTCGGTGGGTGTCCTTTCATTCCCGGAGCAACCGGAAATATTGACACGTTATCTGTTGTGGAGTTCCTTGAAACGACAGGATATACAACTGGAGTCAATTTAGAGAAGCTAGGGACTGCAGGGAGGGCTTTAAAATCTATTCTTGCGGCCGGGGCCAACTAAAGATCGTACTACTGAAACCAGAAACCAGCGATCTTGCCGTCCTCTGTGAAGATCTTCGCAAGGGCGTCGTCAGAACCATCTCTGTATTCTATTTTCCATAGAGTTCCCACAAGGCCGGCCTGTTTAAAACTCGTTAAGTAAATGACGTCGAAACCGTTCTTGAGTTGCTGGCCGAGCCTCTCAGAAACATTGGCGAAATGCTGTTTTGATATTCTGGATCTGAAATATTCTGAACCATCTTCCAGAAAAGTTTCATATTGATTGTTTTCGATACTCTTGAGGAGTTTGATCACCTTTGAATGCGCTTCAGCATCCGGACTCTGCGCCTGAACTTGTTCCCCGTGGCGCCAAAATCACGAAAACAAGTAGCATAATTGCGAAGAGAACCAGTCTTTGTTGACGAAGCATTTACACTCCTCCTTGGCCCAAGATTATTCAATATTATATCCCAATATATTGAGCGTCGCTACTCACACGGGAACGGAAATAGCCTAATTTTTCTTTTTCAATTGAGCTCTTTAAGTTATATATGACAATTCAATGAAAACCACAGTTCTAATAATTGCAAATCTTTCCCTTCTTGGTCTGTTTCTTTACCTGCTTTTCAGGAAAAACGGTCTTTCATATTATCGGGATGGCAGGATATGGCTTACCTGGTTGTCCGTAGCCGTCATAACCTTGATGGACGAACTGACCTCGGTATTTTACGCCCCTGCGGAGGCGTACCGCTTCATAGGCCCGAGCGCTATTGTCTTCATAGCGTTTACAGCCGCATTTGTCCACTATATGACGACGAGACTGGTTGAGATAGCGGAGATCCTTGAACACCACAAGATATTTGGCGGGGGGGTCTATTCATTTTCGTACCTGGTGTTAGGCCCCACTGTATCATTTGTGGCGGTCTCGTCAATAATGGTCGATTATATTCTTACAGCCTGCCTTTCGGCAGTGAGCGCAGTAGAAAACGCTACTTCGTTTTTCGTGGTGTCCCACATCGGGAAAATTGCCATATCCGTGACTATCGTGTGGGCGGTTGCCGGACTCAACATTCTGGGAATAAAGGAAAACGCCCGGTTTACTTTCGGTATCTTCATTTTGGCCGGGTTGGTCTTTTTCAATTTGATCGTTGGGGGCATTGCTTCTCTGGACGGAGAATCCATAGTGCGTCTCAAGACTTCGGTGGATCATGTGTCCGATCGTCTTAATACCGGCTCATGGACAAGAAGTTACGGGATGTTTATAGCGTCGGTGGCCAGTTGCGTACTCGCGTATTCCGGCGTGGAGTCAGTTCTGCAAACAGCAGGTCTCGTAAAGTCGTGGCGTGAAATTGGTAAGGCCTACATTTTCCTGGCGTTGACAGTCGGCGTAATAACCCCTGTTGTGGCGGCCCTTGCGCTATCAGCGCCCATCGATTTTGCTCAACACGAAGGGGACCTCATAACGCATTACGCAACAATGGTGAATGGGGTTTGGTTCGGTATTGCAACCGCCACTCTGGCTAGCTTGGCGCTCATCATGGCCGTAAACACCGCTTTTGTCGCGTCAAGCGAACTAATGGAGGTTGTCGCTGAACGCTATGGATTTAGATGGTTTATAAAGACCAACAACAGGGCGTCTCTGTACCGAATACATCTCACAAACGCAATTGTCTTTACTTCCATAATTTTCATAACCCAAGGCAGTCAGATGATACTAGCCGACATGTACGCAATCGGGCTTGTCGCGAGTTTCTGTATCAATATGGGGGCCTTGATCATCTATCGTTACTTCATGGGCACCAAAGAAGTCTTGCAGTTCAACACCAACAGATTGGTGACGCTGGTAATATTTTTGATCTTTGTGAGTTGTTTCTTTTTTCTTGCGTGGATGAAGCCTCATGGGACCGAACTATGGGCAGCCATTACAGCGTTGGTTCTGGTAGCGGGCCTAATGGTCGCCAAGAGGAAGGGGCCGGAAATAAAGTCGATTGCGGCTACGGACAGTCACATGGATCTGATCCTTCACCTAGCTGATTCTCCTGAACACAATGTCCATATATTCTTTAGACGCCCTAGAGAGGAGGCAATTTCAGAACCTAAGCAGAACGAAGCTTATGTGACATTTTATAACCCCCGGCACGGAACTCCGGCCAGACTGGCTTCGAACCATTTCCGCATGGTGGTTGTCAAGAGAAGCGTTTATCAGCATATAATTGCTCTATTGAAGGTCGTTGAGTATGAATTGCAAGACAGGGAAGTCAACGTACACTTTGGATGGCCTTTGTCCTCCTGGATTGACAGGATGTCAATCGGAGTAATGGTTTTTAACATCATGAGATTGCCACGGCAGTTCCATGCTTTCAACTTCAATATTAATTATCCCGGCCGTACATATATTCCCAAGCAACGATGACTAATTAAACTTTGGATGATCTAGAGTCCAAATGCGGCCTTTATCACAATAACAAATGTGGTCGCTACAAAAATTGAAAAGACGGCGTGTGGCAAGATGCCTATTCGTCTGGCGTACTTTTCTCTTGGAGTGGAAAGGCCGACTCGATAGGCGGTGATCAACGTCCAAATCAGCCCGAGACCGACCAGAACGATCTGGGTCAACAAAATGAAATCATTGGAAACCGCAGCGATATGAATCGTTCCGCTATCGTAACCCACAAAATAGCGGCTGACCAGCGCCACCATATTAGGCCCCAGCGTCAGAAGATAGTAAATATGAAAAGCCAGAAATATCATACAGGTCAGGGGCAACATCGCCAGAGCGAAACGCGAATAATTCTCAGAAATTTTCTCTCTGTAAAATCTGTGGGAAACCAAAACAGCCAACATGAAAATCAAATTCACAACTAATATGGATCCAACGAATAGAACAGTGAATTTGAGTCCTTGGGATAAGGGCATCCATCCGTTCAGGCTCCCGTACCACGGAACTCGTGTCAGTGTATCACTCAGCAACCCGCCAATCAGTCCCATAACCAAGAATCCTGTTCCTGTTCTCACATAGCGAACCTCGCCCAATTCATATCCGGGTATTCTCAGGTTGAGCTTTATTGCGTCTTGGCTGCAGTTCTTTACGCAATTTCCGCAAATCTTGCAGAACTGGTTACTGTGAAGAGTGGCGACTACCTGGCTGAAAGGGCACCCCTCCGCGTGATCAGTTCCGACGTAGCAATCCTGAGTAGCGCAACTGGAGAGACAAACATCTTGGTCCGCCCTGAGTTCAAGGACTGAAGTCCTGGCCATTAGCCCCGTCATGCCACCTAGAGGGCACAGATAACGACACCACGCCTGCCTGGACCAGACTGTATTTAGTACAAACGCCAAAACGAACATAGTTAGGAGCAAGAGCCCGAGATTGAATGGCGAACTCCTGATGTCGGTTACACATTCAAGCCATATAATGAAAAGAATACCTCCGGCAATCAGGAAATCGCTCCTTCTTTTTAATATTTCGGGAAAAGGGATCTCCAATGCCAGGATTCTTTTGGCAAGGTTGCTCAAGGCCCCGATAGCGCAGATACTGCACGATATCCTAGCCCCGAAAAAGGCGCCGATAATCACACCGGGCCAGGCAAGAGACCACATGATGAGCGCCCCGAGGTTTCTGGATGGATCAGGGGGTCCCAGGAAAAGCATAAGCACGATTCCTAAAAAGATAGGCAGGAATGCGCTTTGGAGGATTGCAGGGAAGAGCGGGCTAAGCAAGGCTTGCCTTATGGGTCTTAGTTTCAAGAGATTGTATCTGGCCTGGGAGTCTGACCTCCTGCTCTCGAGTGTTAGATCCTGCCTTCTTACCACTCCCCCGGGCGAGACAAGGACACTCCTTCTCATTGCATTGGCCAGTTCAAGGTCGTTCCCCGGCCATGAGTAGTCAATCATGGCACGTAGCGTCAAATCATCGAGCTTCGGAGTTATCCTTTTCATTTCTTTCGAATAATGTTCCAGATAATGATGAGCCAGAGCCGGAATGAACGAACGTCTCTCCCGCAAGGGAGGTATGATGAGAGCCCTATTGCGTAGTTCATATAAGAGAGGGTGGTGGTCTGGTTCGTAATGGCGCGGAGCGAGAGTCGTAGTGCAGATAAGCCGAAAATTTACGTTGACCAAATTGCTGCCGCCAACCGGGCAGTAATATCCAGTCTTGAGTGCGTCCAGGAGTTTCTGCTGAGTAACGGAGGTTAGTCTGTGGGCGCCCCTTATGAATAATGCGCCATTCTGGGCCAACTCAATATATCCCCGATCCCTCTTACTTGAATCATTTTCAGTTCCAGATTCATACCCAAAAAGAAAACGTAGTTGATCAATGGTGGATGAATAATTGCCGGAATCCTTTCCCGTCCCTTGGCCAAACACCAATGCGTTAGATTTGATTCTGATAACATCCAAAGGAACCAGAACCTCGCTATGTAAAACAGCGGCGTCAAAAATCGCATACGCCAGGATTTCTTTCCCCACACCATTTTCGCCGACAATCACAACTGAATCGTTCGAAAACGCAAGCTTTCTGAAAACTGATTGCACATCGTCGGGCAATCCTGGGTGAGCCGGATAATTGCAGACCGCCAGAGAATCGGAGCCGTCGTTCTTGGAAGGACAGGCAAAATCACTTCGCCCAACATTAACTATCTTTTTCCCCAGAGACTTCAACAAGGAGACAGTGAATTCGGGATTTTCCCGGAGGACTCTCTGAAAGACCTCGAAAGAAATTTCAAGCACTTTGCATTGATCCAGCGCAACCAGTTTGGCGTCTGAAGGCCACGGCCTTCCTGTCAAAAATGTTAAGTCACCGAAAACATCTCCAGGCAGGACAAGTTCAAGTATGACTTCTTGAGCTGCGCTATATCCGAGTACTACCTCTGCTTTTCCCGAAAGAAGGCAAAGAATTTTAGCATGGCCGGTATCCGCGTCGGAAATGGTTTCACCCAAAGAGATTTCTCTCACGGATATCTTTTCTGCAAATAACGGACGAAAGAATTCCAAAACCGTTTGAGGAACAGATGATTGCAAATCCTCGTACAATGAGATGTCCGGCATTTGGTTTCCTAAAGATTCGAGTAGGCGTGACCAGGAGTTTTCGTTCAAACAAGATAATAATCATCTCTCTTAAAATAAACACACATGAACGAACTCGTCAAGAAGGATCGGACGATGATACAAATGTATTAATACATAATATACTATTATTTCAATTGATTATTACTATGATAATATGTTATACTTTATATAATATTTATATGTATTGTTATTATTGAATATATTAACCTAACTATCGAAGGATGCAGCATGAAGACCATTGGAGTTTTTCTGACAGTTGTTACCGCTATCATCGGCTTCTCCCTGACATCAGCTATTGCCCAGGACAGTCAGTGGGGTCAGCAGGCAACGTCTCCGAACTTTCCAGGAGTTCCCGCTAATCATAATTTGAAGCGGAATAATGTTATCCCTGCTCATCGTCCAGCCATGCCTCCGCCAAGTGTTAGTCCCAATCCTATCAATTATGGCTGCCCGCCCATCCCCACTATGGGATGCAAGACAACCTCTTCAGAACCATCCGTCTATTTGGGATATTTGTACAAGGAACATGGCGCAGGAATTCAAATGCTGTTCAACGGTCCGGCCAACGTAGGTCAGTTGACGTTCACTCGCAATGACTTCGATCTGCAAGGTATATGGCTTGAGTTTGCTTTGCCAATGACCATCCAGGAAAACATGTCGGCGCTCATCTCCGGAAGTCATCTTTTCGGTCTCCAGTCCACAGCCGCACAATCATATACACTCTCAAACTCTCCATCAGCCGCAAGGAACTGGAATCCAGATATTCAATGGTGGGAAGTGAACGCGGCTGGAAGCTATCAATTCATTCCTTCGGTCAGCGGAATCCTTGGCTTCAGATGGTCGTCGTTCGCCGTTACTTTCAACAATCCGTCCAATCAACTTGGTTTCCCCGAACCTAACACAAACCAAGCCTCACTCACCACCAATGCCTACATACCATACTCGGGTCTCATGATCGAAACCCAGCCGGATTGCCGAAGCGCCCTGAAGATTGGAGCGTACGGATGCCCAGTTCTGCCTGCTGACTTTTTGTATTCTGAAAACCTCACATTCAGTAACCAGCAGTCAACATCGATTTCCGCCAAGGCCAACATGAGTACCGGTTACTTCGCCGAGGGTGTGAGCGAGTATTCAATGCGACGCGACTCATTGATCATGGGAGCTTTTGCCCGGTTCAGCGTCCTTCATGTAGAAAGAAGTATCGGGGTTGCTTTGGGTGGCGTCAATACACCAACGGACATTACATTTGAGAGAAAGAATTGGATATTTGGCGGAAAGATTGGATGCTCCTTTTAGCCGGAGCATTTGATGTAGCTTGACTCTGCCTTTTGCATTTCCGCCGGTTCTAAAATTTCAACTGATTTCATAATTTCCAACGGATCAGAATACACTTAAAGAAAGGTGTCCCACATGTTCAGAGTCATGATTGAGCCTTCGACATATGACAGCGTGGCACTGGCTGTAAACAAGGCGTTTGAACTCTTCCCCCTGGACCTCCACGGCAAGAATGTTCTTATAAAACCCAACGTGCTGCGATCCTCTGAAGCCAGGGAATCCATCGTGACAAATCCCGCCGTGCTTTTGGCTGTTGTTGAAAAGGTGGAAGCCATGAATCCGGCTTCAATCGTTGTAGGGGACAACCCGGGCATCTTCAGCTATGGCGCAAATGAAGAGAGCTTTGAGAAAACTGGGCTGATGGAAGCCTCAAAGGGTTATTATCGAAACATTGGAAACGATGCGGTGAACGTTCAATTCAATCCTGCTTTTGCGCCTTCAGTGAGTGTATCCCGAGCCGTGATGGAATCGGACGTCATCATTAGCCTTCCCAAGTTCAAGACGCACGGTCTCACAGTGATGACCGGGGCTATCAAGAATAGTTATGGTTTCTTGCCCGGGGCCCAAAAAGCCAGATTGCACAAATCGGCGGGGAATCCTTTGCGTTTCCATGAAGTAATAGTGGATGTTTTCAATCTTCGCGTCCCCGATTTCTTTATTGTGGACGCAATTGTTGGCATGGAGGGAAATGGCCCAGCCTGCCCTGACCTGAGGGAAATAGGACTTGTGCTCGCCTCAAATAACGCCGTTGCTCTCGATGCGGTAATCGCAACGATGATGGGATGTGATCCCAGTCGGTTGCGCTTCCTTCAAAAAGCCAAAGAAGTGGGGCTGGGTGACTATGATCTGGCTAAAATTCAGGTACTTGGAGATCTTAGGCCACTGGTCGATTTTAAACTCCCGCCATTGGGAGGAGAGGCGATATTTAACAATGAGGCCATCCAGAATGCAATGCTAACAAAAACCATGCTTCGCCCCCATGCGGACCCAAACCTTTGCACCGGTTGCGGTTCATGCGTCGATCAATGTCCCGTGTCGGCATTGTCCATGTCCGACGGTGTTCCGGAGGCTGACCCCGAAATTTGCATCACATGTTTTTGCTGTCAGGAGATTTGTCCGGAACAGGCAATGACATTGAGTTAGCCTCGTCAAAAGGCCAAAGCGTCCCATCTTTACGACGGGTTCTTAAAACCGGGACGCATGGCCTTTGATAAACGTGGCTTATTAAATCAAATGGATGCGCATATTCAGTTTACTTATTTTCCTGCTTGAAAAGAGCTTCTTTTGGTAATTTCTTTACGCAGAAGAACCAATAGTGGGGCGGCCCCGGTTTCTTTGGACACGGGATTGGGTTAAACAGAGACTTGAAAGGGAAAATGTCAGAAAGTTTTTGACAGTTGAATCTCCTAGTCTTATGATGGTTGTGGTATCTCGGTATGATATTGGCGTAATCCCGGATATGTTTTCGGATCATAGGTCATTCCGCGCTGTTTCGATCCGACCCGGGTGTTCGCAAGGTTTATTTAGCCACGCTCAATAATCCCCTGCGACCGTGTGGTCCGCAAGGCTCCTCGGATAAAGAGGAAGCGCAACGCCTGACGCTCTTTGAGTCCGCCAAGTAGCCGCCTCCCTATTTTGATATAGGCGCCAAATAGTCTTTTTCTTGATAGTTCGTTTTTCCATTAACGGAGGCTATCAGATGAGAACGGCGGAATTGGACACGTGGCATTCTTTGTTGAGGCCGCTATATGGAATACCGCGGCTTCGATGGTTGAGGTTGGCGGTTGCAGGTCTTCACTTTCAGGTTGACGCAACCAGTTTGGTTCACGATCACATTTGGGACAGCACTTCACTTATCCTCCACAAAGCAATTCGTAAATATCTGAGAGACGACTATCGCGTTCTTGACCTTGGGACCGGACACATAGGCCTTTTGGCGATTTATTGCTCTCGCATACGTAAAGTGCGTGTTTTAGCCGTTGATGTTAATGATGAATTTATCGAAAACGCAAGGATAGTGGCTCAGGCCAGTGACGCCTCCTACCATTGAATTCCGGAAGAGCGATTGGTTTTCAAATGTTGACGGAGCTTTTGATTTGATTTTCGGAAATGTTCCCTATATTCCCACAGACGTAGGCGCTTCAAGTCAGCATTCCCACGAACATCCGGAAATATGGGATGGTGGTCACGATGGTCTGGAACACACTCGAGCCATTCTGGACAATGTGGGCAGCTTCCTGCTACCAAAAGGGACTCTACTCCTTGGCATCGACGCTGACTATGTTCCTAGACGGGCAACCTTAGCTCTCGTTGAAGAGTCTCATGACCTTGAACTTCGCAGAATCTTAAAGTCATGGATTTCGCAGAGCGAGGTGTATGTGATTGCTCACAAACAGCAGGACCATTAGATTTTCCGAACTAAGCGTCTAGATTTAGGTAATTTTTCATCGAACCCACAATTTTTTCTTGACATCAATTTTCTGGGCGCTATTATGTATGTAACACTTACATACATAAGGACGTCCTTAATAGTGAAAGCATCAGAAACAGACCCCGCAGATTTCTCCGTGATCGAGGAAGAATCAGAGTTTTTCCGGATTCCTCCCGGAGGGGTCAAAATTATGAAAGCCATGAGAACATTGCTCCAGGAAAAAAATTTCGAATCTGTCACAACCGCTGAAATATCGCGGGTGGCTGGAGTGAACGAAGCTCTTATCTATCGTTATTTTGGAGACAAGAGAGGATTGCTCCACAGAATTCTCGCTGCGTACTTCAGGGTTCATCTCGCTCGAATACGACTGGATGTGGACGAAGTGACGGGGGCGGTTAACAAGCTGAAAACTCTCATAAAAGGCACGATATCCTTTCACAAAAAGAATAGTGTCTTCTCACGGATACTCCTTCTCGAAGTAAGGAATCATCCGACTTACTTTGAGAGTGAAGCCTATGGTTTGGCCAAAGATTACTCCAGGCTGATTAACGAAATAATTGAACGGGGCATAGAATCGAACGAAATAAGAAATGACATACCATTGTCGTGTATGAGGGACATAATTATTGGGAGCATTGAAAGGGCGTGTATGCGACCGGCGATCTTCGATAGGGATTTCGACGAAACTCTTTTGGCTGAAAATCTGGCTGAAGCCGTAATAGGAGGTCTTCGAACACCAATAACCTCCGGCCGGTCTTAATACGCAAATTGAACGGGATCAAACATTGTTGTGTTTACGGCAATCCACTCGTCTCGTCATGGCGTCATGAGTTTGAGCATTCAAAGTCACACTTTTCAGATGACGTCTGAAAACAAATTCTTGCGTTAAGGAATAATTCAAAATGGACAACAAAAGTATCGAAGAGTCACAAGAGCTTACCATTTTCAGGGAGGCTGTCCGTAGGGCATCCAGGGAGAAGATTGCGCCCCTCGCTTCTTCAATCGATGAAACCGGCGAATTTAACAGGGAAGTGGAAGCCTTGTGCTGGGATCTCGGGTTGTTGACTCTCGCCCTGCCTCCTGAATTTGGGGGCCTTGAGAAAGATTCCGGCACAGCTCTGTGCATTGCAGTGGAAGAACTGGCTCGAGTCTGCGCAGCGTCTGCCCTGCTGCTTATCATCCAGGCGGTAGGTTCATACCCTATAGTCCATGGCCTATCCAGACAAATCAGGGACAAAGTCCTAACGAGAATAGCCGAAGAGCGGCGCCTCGTGGCCTACTTGGTTACAGAACCATCGGGAGGGTCTGACGTAGCCGGACTAAAGACCACTGCCGTAAGGGACGGCAATGAATACGTTCTCAATGGAACGAAATGTTTTGCCACAAACGGCGGAGTCGCATCTATTTACTCTGTTTTAGCAAGGACTTCCAAAGAAGGTGGGCACAAAGGTCTGTCCTTCTTCCTCGTCGAACGCGACAATCCTGGTGTGAAGGTGGGCAGGCTGGAGAACAAGCTCGGACAGCGTGGATCCAACACAACCGAGGTTTTTCTTGACGATGTCAGAGTGCCGGTTGTGAATCTGCTTGGGGAAGAAGGCAAAGGTTTCTTTCTGGCCATGAAAGACTTCGACATGTCCCGGCCGGCTGTTGGCGCCCAGGCGCTGGGGATTGCGGAAGGGGCCTTTGAAGCAATGCTGAAATACTCGACTGAGCGCAGAACTTTCGGGAAATTTCTTGCGCAACATCAGATGATTCAGGCCATTATCGCCGACAGCGCCACTTTGATTGAAGCGTCTCGGGGGCTGGTTTATCGGGCGGCGGCTCTCTATGACGAAAACGAACCTAATACCAAGATCGCCTCAATGGCCAAATGTTTCACCAGTGACGCCGCAATGAAGATCACAACTGACGCTGTCCAGGTCTTGGGTGGATACGGATATATGAAAGATTTTAATGTGGAACGAATGTTTAGAGACGCAAAATTAACTCAGATTTTCGAAGGGGCCAATCAGATCCAGAGGATTGTGATCGCAAGAGAGATCCTTAAAGAATCCGGATTGTCAATTTGAAGCTGCCTGTCTAATTCGAATATCGCTCATCCATGGAGGTCACACGTGTTCCATCTTGATGAAGAACAAAAAATGATTCTTGAAACAGTCCATCGAATAGCTACCAGGGAAATTGCGCCCAGAGCGGCGGAACTAGATGAAACGGCCGGCTTTCCGCAACATGCTGTCGATGTTTTCGCTCAAAATGGCTTACTGACCCCCCTGCTCCCGGCTGAGTACGGCGGGGTACAGCTAAGCTTCCTACTCTTTTCGATGGTCCTGGAGGAGATTGCTAAAGTATGCTCGTCATCCGCATTGATACTCATCGCTCAAGCAGATGGCATGCTGCCCATTCTACATAGTGGAGGAACCGAACTGAAGCAACGATATCTCGAGCGACTTTCGGGTGAATCCAGCCAGTTGACTGCGTTGGCGGCAACTGAACCATCCGCTGGTTCCGACATTTTATCGATGCGGACGAGGGCGGTGCGTAAAGGCGACAAGTACATTGTCAATGGCCAGAAATGTTTCATTACAAACGGTTCGGTCGCAGATTTCTTTGTCCTCTACGCCTATACCGACCCATCAAAAGGAGCGCGGGGCATGAGCGCATTTGTAGTCGAGAAAAGTTTTCCCGGCCTGGTTTATGGCAAGAATGAGAACAAGATGGGAATGCGAGGTTCGATCAACTCAGAGTTGTATTTCGAGGACATGGAGGTTCCGGCGGAAAATCTGGTCGGAGTTGAAGGACAGGGGTTTTCTAATCTTATGAGAACACTCTCCATGAGTAGACTTTTTTGCGCTTCCCAGGCAGTAGGCATAGCAGACGGGGCTCTTACTCAAGCAATAAAATACGCCCGCGAGCGAATACAGTTCTCTAAACCCATAGCCGCTTTAAGTCCTATTCAATTCATGATCGCGGATATGGCCGCAGGGGTTGAATCTGCAAGACTACTGAATTATAAGGCGGCTAGTCTGTTCGATGAGGGTGAAGAAAAGGCGGGAACTTTCGCCGCCATGGCGAAGCTCACAGCGTCAGACACTGCGATGCGAGTGACTACAGACGCAGTTCAAATTATGGGCGGCTATGGGTATATGAAGGACTACCCCGTGGAACGAATGATGCGAGACGCCAAACTGACCCAGATATACACTGGAACCAATCAAATCATGAGACTGGTGACTGGAAGATCAATTTTGGAAAACCAGTAGTCAGATGTTCGCAATGCCCCGTTCTAGCGCTTTTGGGATTGATAAGCGGAGGAAGATCCATTAATAATATCAAACCGACTGTACACCGGTAAATCTAGCGAAATTGAACCAGGACCTTCAGCATGGATCACAAAACCATCTTGTGGGGAAATGCCAATCTGCCGATCTGGAACGAAGCCGTGACCAAGGAGTGACTTCATAATGGAGAACTTTTGGATTGCTATGGGTCTTACCACGCTTGCGGGCTTGTCTACCGGAATCGGAAGCGTGATAGCATTTACCGCCAAAAGGACCAACTATCGTTTTCTCTCTGTGGCAACGGGCTTCTCGGCAGGGGTAATGCTATATGTTTCATTCGTGGAGATTTTCTTCAAGGGAGTTGAATCTCTGACAGGAAGATATGGCGACTACTGGGGACACTGGATAAACGCTGCGTCGTTCTTTGGTGGCATGTTGATAATTGGAGTGATCGACAACCTGATCCCGGCTGCAAAAAACCCGCACGAGACGCACACCGAAGAGGAAACCATGCCGCTGCACAATCCATTAGCGCCTTTGCCGGAATGCGTAGCCGCCTCAACTAAAGGCCTGGGATCAGGGGGAACAGCCCTCGATCATCAGAAACTTATGCGGATGGGATTGTTTACGGCGCTGGCGATCGGTATTCATAATTTCCCGGAGGGTTTGGCGACCTTCCTGGCCGCTTTGCAGGACCCAAGCCTCGGTGTGGCAATCGCCGTGGCGATTGCTCTGCACAATATCCCTGAAGGAATCAGCGTTTCGGTCCCGATTTTCTATGCAACAGGAAACCGTAAGAAAGCGTTTCTTTACTCTATGCTCAGCGGATTAGCGGAACCTGTGGGCGCTGCGATCGCCTACATGGCGATTCTGGTTTTCGTGGGCGGCGATTACGGGCTAATACCACCCCAAGTCATGGGTGTCCTCTTTGGTGGAGTAGCAGGAATCATGGTATATATTAGCCTTGATGAACTGCTTCCGACAAGCAGGGCCTACGGCAAGGGACACGACAGCCTTCTGGGATTGGTCGCTGGAATGCTTGTCATGGCCTTAAGCTTGCTCCTCATGAAATAGTGGCCTGGTTCATGTCCGACAAGCCGGAGGCGTCGGAATGCCTTTTCGAAGATCAGCTTTAATTAGTCCGCTGTATTTTTGATCACCTTGCCGAAACATACAAAAGCCACACCCTGCCCTCCTCGAGTTCCCACCATCACGTTTTCAACAATGGGCTCCGCTACTCGATCTTTGGAATGCCATTTGATAAGGAAAGAAGAAGCCAATCCCTCAGGGAGGTCTTGTGGAGAGATATGAAAATTCGCGATAGCCAGGGGGTTAAGATTCATACTCTTCTTCAAATGGGATCTGTGTTTCTTTCCTCTTGAATCATAACTGTCAACGGACAAAACAGTTATGGGTCGCGATGGATCGGTATTCCTGACAAACAGCGTAGATACCAGGGCGAGGGAGAGTCCTCGTTCCCCGATCCTGGCCGCAGAATAGCCGGAAGCATAGATGGTCTGTCCGTTAGAACCGATTTCTTCCGCTGAACATGAATCAGATGTAGCAGGAAGAATCTGCAGAATTAGGGCTAAGACAATAATTAAACACGGCGCAATAACAGCATTTCTGCCGAGGTTCATTGTGTGAGCCTCCTTTTCCAGGAATTTTTTAAACAATCCTAAATTGGAAAAGCCTCAAAGCGTTATCTCCAAAAACAGCATCCCGACCCAAATCATCAAATCCGGTTCCGTCGAGTAGCTCGCGTATTTTGCGCAGTTCCTCTTCGTGCATAAACCATGGCCAGTCAGTTCCAAAAAGTATTCGGTCCGGCCCGTGGGTTTTTAGCAAATCGATAAACTGATCCGATCTAAGAGTATGCGAAGCGTTTGAAGTGTCCAGATACAAATTGGGGGACGGGGTCAATTCTCTACGGATTTCATCATAAGAGGCAAGCAGTCCGCCCATGTGGGCTGCGACAAAATTTATTCCAGAGTATCCGGCGACTAATCTTGCCATCTTGCCCGGTCTCATGATGTGGTCAGAATGAGCGTCATAGTATATGTCGGCCTTACAGAATGTATCGAAAATGGCAACCGGGATTATACTATTTTTCACCCCAAGTTTTTCTATTTCATCCAACATCTCAAAAACTTCACTCGACAAAGGGTCGAAGCGTTGAGAAAAACTTGAGAACTTGAATCCGCCAATACCGGCGTCAAACATGCGTCTGACTTCATTGGAGAGACCGGACATGAGTGGATGCAGAGTGGCTAGAGTTCGCAGTCTCCCTGAGGTGGAAGCCAATTCCATGAACCTGTCATTTTCTTCCATTACCCTATGGGGAGGGGCTGTAGGCAAAATCACGCAAATGTCTATGCCATTCTGTTCAGCCGAGGCGTCAAGGGATTCCGGAGACAATCTGACCTCTGATCCAATAACGCCAAGTTTTAATTCTCCGACCATTCGGCGACGTTGGGCCGTGTTCCGAACAATTTGATCAGAAAATATGTGACAATGGCTATCAACAATCATTTGGATGAGATTGGCTTTTGGGGAGAGTCCCAACTAGGGTCCTTTGAGAAACCCACTATTCTTAAACCAAGGGACAGGGGCAAATCATATGTAATTCCAACTCTACATCTTGTAACCAAACCAAAGCGCTTCCAGTTAAACTCGTATTATTTTCGAAAACTGCCAGGGACTACGGAATCGTCTAGGGAAAGAACATACATCAGAATGGCCGTAAGCATAAATCCCACGACTAACCACACCCTCCAATCCTTGTGCAGTTTCCGGCTACTGAAACCAATCTTGGCGGAACTATTTTCTTTCTTTGGATTTGTATGATTTCGATTCTTTTTGGACATGAATTTTCTCTCTATACCGGTGGTGAATGATCTTATTCAAAGAAGCTATCGTGATTATACATGCTATGGAGATAAGGTCAACCAACGCCAACACCAACGCTTTTTGATTAAACTACGATAAAACGTCTGGATTCATTCAAAAGGATTGTAGCCCGGCTTTTTGTAGAGCGTAGATTCCGCATTCAGTATATCCGGTCTATAAACTTTTTCCGGCCATTCCATGGGATCAACTTCCTCAATGGCTACGGAGACCGAAATTTCGTCACATTTTGCAATATCCACTACAGCACTGGTAATAGCTTCGACCAAGAGTTGTTTCTGGTTGTCGGTTCTTCCAGGAAACAGCTTTACTATAATATGAGGCATCTCAAAAACCACCTAAATAAATCAGATTTTTTGTTCATCCTTACCTTTCGATATGATACATTCTTACGCATTATTTCGCCAGGTGGGGATGAAAAATGGCTCACCATCTCGATAGAAAAGCATACTCAAACCTCATACAAAGACTGAACCGATTTCCGCAGGGGGCTCCGCCTTCAGAAACTCTGTACCAGATATTGGCTACTTTATTCGATGAGAAGGAAGCCGAGTTGGTGTCTCTATTACCCATACGGCCATTCAGCGCCGAGAAGGCGGCAAAGGCTTGGAGTATGGACGTTAAGTCGGCGAGAAAAATACTTGACGAGCTTGCGAGTAGAGCCATTCTGGTGGACATCGAAAGAAATGGCGAGTACCTCTATTGTCTTCCTCCTCCCATGGCGGGTTTTTTTGAATTTTCTATGATGAGATTGCGTAATGATATCAACCAAAAGGTTTTAAGTGAGCTATTTTATCAGTACATCAACACTGAGGAGGACTTTATAAGAGCGCTCATACTGGACGGGGAAACTCCTCTTGGTAGGGTTTTTGTCCAGGAACAGGCGATACCGGCAGAAAATGGGTTGCAAGTTCTGGATTACGAGCGCGCCTCAGAGGTCATATTGAACGCCGGTCACATTGGCGTCAGCATGTGCTATTGCAGACACAAAATGTCTCATGTGAACAAAGCATGTGACGCTCCCCTCGACATATGCATGACTTTTAACACGTCCGCAGCTTCACTTGTTAGGCATGGCCACGCAAGACCCGTAGAAAAGTCTGAATGTCTAGATCTTCTCAGTTTCGCCTATTCCAACAATCTGGTTCAGTTCGGCGAGAACGTTCGCCAAGGTGTGAATTTTATTTGTAATTGCTGCGGGTGTTGTTGCGAAGCGCTGCTTGCCATCCAGAAATTCGGACTGGTTCGTCCGATTCACTCAAACTTCATATTGGAAATCAAGGAAGATCTCTGTGCTGGTTGCGAACGATGTTTTGAAATCTGCCCCGTTAAAGCGATAGTCATGGATGAAGTAGACGCTGGAGATGCGAAACCCAAAAAACGATCTCGATTAGATGAAAAAATGTGCCTGGGATGCGGGGTCTGTGTAAACAACTGTCCAACGGGGGCCTTACGTCTCAAATCTAGACCCAATAGAGTCATCACGCCTGTTGACACCACCCATCGCACCGTAATAATGGCGCTCGAGAGAGGAACTCTCCAAAACCTAATATTCGACAATCAGACAATGCTGAGTCACAGAGCCTTGGCGGCGTTCTTCGGCGCCATTCTGAAACTGCCCCCGATCAAGCGGGCCGCTGCCAACACTCAGTTAAAATCACGATACCTGGAGGCGCTAATTGAACGATTCAATTGATATTCAAGCTGGCGCAGGTGTCTAAGCGCAAAACAGTTTGCTCAATTGGAATGAAACATGTGACTTTGTCACAATATGGCGCCGTGTTCCGTTCCATATTGTGACTGAAACTTTTTCAGTTTTTCCTGCCACTTCATTTCGATGAAGTCAGTTGATCCTGTTTCGGATGGGGGCCCATCCATGTCACCTTACCCGTTTCAATGTCGTACATGGCGCCCTGAATTTGCAACTTACCCGCTTTGACTTTGCCTGAAATAGTGGGACTTGATTGAAGAATATCCGCTATTGCCTGCAATACATTAGCTTCAGTCGCCGCCTTAACCAAAGCCTCTCCGGAGGCGCTGGGCTCATTTTTCTTCGCCTGGGCGACAGCGGGAATGATACTTTTGAGAAGGGCTGGAGCCTCGCCTTTGGCTTCAGCGGTCTGAATGGCCCCCACCACGGCTCCACAATGGGTATGGCCCATGACCAGAATGAGAGGTGTTCCCAAGACTGCGGTTCCAAACTCGAGGGACGCTGTCTCAATCGAATTTGCCTGGTTTCCCGCTACCCTCACAACGAACAGATCTCCTATTCCCTGGTCAAAAATGATCTCGAGCGGAACTCGGGAATCGGAACACGACAGTATGCTTGCAAAAGGCGACTGTCCATTAACTGTAGTCGCTGTTCTTCGATCCTTTCCCGCATTTGGATGGATCTGCTTAGCTTGTGTGTAACGCTCGTTTCCTTCTTTCAAGGCCTTTAGCGCCGCGTCGGCTGAAACATCGGTTCCTTTTCCAAAAGATGTGGCAAAAGGCAATCCTAGAAAAATCAACGCAACTACCACAGATAAAACGGGGTGTTTTTTCATTACAATTCCCTTTCCTCGATCATTTTTAGGCAATATAGCTGAATCAAGTTTTAAGGTCAAAAGGATTGCGGCCCTTATGTCGCCGACTGAAAACTCCAGTTCCACTTTGTGGTCGATGGTTTGACGATCTTTTCCCTTTATCTTGAAATAAATTGAGGGATTCCCTACAAAATTGCCTGATCAATAGTAAAAAAAGTGGACTAATCAGAGCGTATTGGATAATGACAATCTCGCATGAGAATTTCAATCGCTTATGAACTTTCTTGTCCGATCGAATGACTGGCTGGTTAGGCTCAACAAAGTCAGCCCTTGCAGGTAAAGATTGAGGATCACAAAAATGAGAAAAGCTTCCATCTGGATTTCGCTGCTCGGATTGATGTTCGTTATTCTGGCTGGGAACGCTTTTCCCGGGTCGGAAATTCATCCTCTGGAACCTGTTGACGTCTCGAGTCCTAGAGCCACATTGGAATCATTCATTCAGAATTCCCGTAAAGCGGCCGAAGCGTACAAAGCCGGGAATTATCAAGATGCGAAAAAATTTGCTAGGCGCCTTCTTCAAACTCTCAATCTTGATCAGGAATTACCGGATCTCAAGGAAGCTATTGGATTTGAATCCATGCTTTATCTAGTGGAAGTTTTGCATCGTGTTGAGATACCGCCGTACGGACAAATCCCCGACAAGAAAGCCGTTGAGGATCAGAAAATTACCAGTTGGACCATCCCTAACACTGAAATTACTATAGCTCTTGGGACAGATGGCCCATCTAAGACTAAGTTCCTTTTTACACCCGAAATGGTGAGTCAGTCGTCGGCATTTTATCGAAAGATTAAGGATCTCCCTTATGTGTGGGGAGATCAGGAAATGGATCTGTATGCTGATTTGACTTCACATGGTGGCCTGTTTCTGTCCAGAAGATTTATCAGTCTATATCCCGGTTGGGCCATGGCAAGTGTTTTCGGGTTGCGACTTTGGCAGTGGATTGGTTTGATAATCTTTGTCCTGAGCGCAGTTCTGTCGACTTTATTGACGTACATATACGGTCGCAAGGCTCTTGCGGCGCTGGACAGGCGGATTGGCTCGGGTCTCGAACGTGTCATAGGCGGATTGATCCTACCGTTAGGCCTAATCTTTTTTCCTAAGATTGGGCTGTGGTTCGTCGTATACGGTTTGCACATTTTTAACTCAGACATTTACTTGCCAACCGCATTTGGTTTCTTGATCCTGCTATATGCCGGTGGGATATGGTTCATAAGCGCCATTCTTAACAGGGTCTCGGGAGCTGTCATTTTCCTCGGGGGTTTCGCCAAAGGAGGAATGGATACTCAACTCATTCGGCTAGGATTTCAAATCGTTGGCTTAATTATTATAGGCATGCTGGCGATAGATTTCGGAGCCAGGCTGGGGCTGCCCACCTACTCCATGGTTACCGGCCTTGGGATCGGCGGCCTCGCTGTTGCTTTGGCGGGAAGGGAAGCGTTGTCCAATCTTATCGGAACAATCATGATAATCCTGGATCAGCCATTTAAACCTGGTGATTTTATCGTTGTAGGTGACGGTGAACACGGAACTGTCACTGAGGTAGGGTTTAGAAGCACAAGAATTCGAACCAGGGATGGAATCTTGATCTCAATTCCCAATTCGACCATCGCCAACATGAAGATAATCAACCAGAGCGCTCCGGTTACAAAATCCAGGATACATGCGCCAGTTGGAGTGGCCTACGGCTCCGATCCCAAAGTAGTCGAGGATGCTCTCCTTGCGGTGGCGGCCCGAAGCGAGTACGTTTCGTCAGAACCGGCTCCATTGGTCAGAATAATTGGCTTCGGAGATTCGGCCATAAATTTTTCTTTGCTCTGCTGGATTCGCCTTCCTGAGTTCAGGGGTCGAGCTATGGCCCAACTTAATAGGTACATTTATGAAGAATTCAGGAAAAGAGGCGTCTCAATGCCCTTCCCTCAGCGTGACGTTCACGTGATTTCCAATAAATGAGTATTCCTTGAGCGAGATCGTTCGGAAATTTACATGGCGTTCACAATGAAGTGATATAAAATTCAACACCCTTTCCATGATGGTTTTCTTTTCTCCAAAAAGGCTTTCACTCCTTCTTTCGCATCCTCAGTAGAACAAAGTCGCGCAAACGCTTCGTTCATATATTCGAAGGCCTGTCGATAATCCATTTCCGCAGCGGCGTAAAAAGATCTCTTGCTGATTTGCATGGCGCATGGGCTTTTGCTTGCCAGCCCCTCTACCATTCGCCATGATTCTTTTTCAAGCTCATCCCTAGGGACGACTTTATTTATTAGTCCCATTTGCAAGGCCTCCTGAGCCCCTATCAAGTCCCCACCCAGCAAGAGCTCTAACGCCTGTTTACGTCCAACCAGTCTCATTACGGGAATAATTGGCCCCAGGCAAGACAGCCCTATTCTTATTGCGGTCAATCCGAATCGAGCGTCATCGGAAGCGACTGCCAGATCTGCGGCGGCAACCAGTCCCGTTCCGTTTGCAACGGCGGCCCCATGCACTTGCGCTACAACCGGCTTGCTCAATTCCGTCAACGTAATCAAAGGCTTTTCCATGCTGTGGACCCAATCTCGATGCTCAGTCGTTGACTTTCCAAACATTTCGTTAACGTCTATTCCAGCGCTAAAGCCCCTACCTGCGCCCTTTATCAAGATTGCCCTGACATCTGGGTCGTTGTCCAGGCTTAGCAATGCGTCATTCAGTTCATGAGCCATTTGGCTGCTGAAAGTGTTTAGATGGTCGGGCCTATTCAGTGTTATGGCCCCTACGTGGCTGTCTGACTTCTCGACAAGAATTGTTTGGTACACCATTCAAATATCCTCCTCGTTATTTTAAGACGAACCCGGTCGATAGTCTTGCTTTGTTGACTTTCAACCTGGAATTGATGAACAATCTCCATTAAAGAGGCTTTCCAGACTTAACAAATCATCATTGTACAGCCTCGATGCCGTGCCTTGAACTAAATTCTATTTGACCACCACACGACTGCCGGAGAATATTTTTCGAACGAACTTGTGATACAAAATCAACAAGGTCTTGTCAAAGGAACAAACCATGAGTTTGAACAGACTGATTCCATTGGCAGTGATCATGCTCATAATTCTGAGCATATTTTCTGTGTCATGGATACTGATTGACTACGACAGCAATCCCGAAAGCGAAGTATATCAGGCCAGTGATGGCGCAATTGTTTTTCCCAGCGTTGAGACCTATCAGGAGATTGTCGAGGATTACCCGGATTACGGGCCGAAAAAACGACAATCACTGTTGCCGGACTTGATCAAAGCCGGCAAAGTTAGCACCTTGCGTACACAACGGGTAAAATTGCTTGGAATAGAAGGTCCGTTACTCAAAATTGAAACTGATGAAGGGGAAGTTTGGTACACAACCCAGGACCAACTTGACCACTTCATTGACGAACCTGAATGATCTCCCTCAAAATTTCATCACCTCAAAAATAACGGAGATTCAGAAGTTCTATTGAGCTTCTTTGGATCGAAGTCACACCTGTTCGTTGTCACTCGTCCACCAGGGATAGAAAGAAGGCATATCCACCGTTGGGCTCATTGTGAAATTGGGTGGTCTTTTTTCAAGAAAACTCATGACACCTTCAAAGGCGTCTTTCTGAAAACCACTCCAGTAGAAACATCGAGAGTCAAGCAAATGAACTGTCTCCGGATCTTTTTCGGTGAGCCCATGCCAAAGAAGGCCTTTACTCAAGGCGACGGACACCGCCGAAGTGTTGTTGGCAATCTCCACCGCAATATCTAAGGCTTTATCCAACACTGAACCTTTGTCCAGCACATAGCTGAATAGACCAGAACCGGCTTCATCCGAAGCTCGAAATACCCTGCCTGTGTAAACGAGTTCCGCTGTCTTGGACATTCCTATCAAACGGGGCAGAAACCATGATGAACAAGCTTCAGGGACCACTCCTCTTCGGGTAAACACAAACCCTATCTTCGCGTCCGCCGCTACGACACGCATATCCATGGGAAGCGTCATGGTGATCCCCACTCCCACCGCATGACCATTTATGGCGCCAATCACGGGCTTACGGCATCGCCAGATTGCCATGGCGACTTTGCCTCCCTCATCTCTATGTTCGTCTACGGCAATTTCTCGGCCCTCCCGTCTGGACACGTCAAAGGTTAGGGTCCCATACGAAAGATCCGCCCCAGCGCAGAAAGCCTTGCCGGCGCCAGTAACCACAACCACCCGGATTGAGTCATCCCTGTCGGCCTCCTCAAAGATCATCTCCAGTTCCTTGCCCATAGTCAGAGTGAAAGCGTTCATCTGATCTGGTCGATTCAGGGTTACAGTGGCGATTCCATCACTAATTTCCAATAGGGTCTCGGTTAGATTCATAGATGTTTCTCTGTTTTTAGAATGCGTTGAAATGTTCCCATTAAGAATGATATTCTCTTTCTTAGATTCACTAGCGTCTCCCGTGACCAAGCGCATTTTTGCAAAAACACCATGCCATGGGCCTGCCCGTGAAGCTGGTTCACGCGAAATGCTTAAACATCCAAAAAAGACTTTTGCAAGAGTCTCACGCTAATTCCAGATTCGTATGGTAATCGAGTCCGGAATTTATCGCAACCGTAATTGTTCTCTGGAAACTCTTTACCCACTTGCATTAGCTCGTGTGAATCTTGGAAGCATTTTCGGAGGACACTATGACTGAACGGTGCCCATCCCTCGTATAAAAAACGTCGGCAGTGAACGCGAGAGGAGGATCGTCATGAGTAACAAACCGTCTACGTCCGCGTCAGCTTTGGCCCGATTCCGTCATATTCGCATTCCCCTTCTGGGCAAGATGCTCTTTCTGCTTCTGTCCGTGACACTGGCGCCTTTGAGCATTTTTGGCTCGATGAGTATTCGCCGTGCTTTGTATGCCCTAGAACTGGACTCAATGCACGATCTACAGGCTATTGCCTCGATGGCGGGACAGCGCCTAGAGCTTGTCGGATTTACCCTAATGCGCACCCATGTTTAGAGACCCTTGTTGGTTCAACATGCTGATATTATGATATTAAGCAGCGTTTTAGTCTTGCGTAGCGCAGCGGTTCTGGGGTATATTCTCCAACAAATCAGATGCTTGTTCATGGGGCCATATAAATGAATGTAAGATTTGTTGAAGTTGCTAGAGATACTCTCTACCTGTTACCGCCATCGATTCAGGAGTGGTTGCCGGAAAAGCGCCTGGCCGGTTTTGTGGTGGAAATTGTGGAGCAAATCAACCTTCAGCCTCTCAAGGCATCCTACTGTGGGCGTGGTTCTCAGCCGTACAATCCGGCAATACTGGTGGCGCTTCTTTTTTACGGGTCCGCCACGGGAGTTTTCTCAAGTCGAAAGCTGGAGCGCAGCACTTATCACTCGGTGTCATTCCGCTACATCGCCGCCAATAGTCATCCTGATCATGATACGATCGCTACGTTTCGCAGGCGGTTTCTGCCGGAGTTGACGAATATATTTGTGAAGATCCTCTCTATTGCCCACGAGATGAAAGTTCTAAAGCTGGCCAAGGTCGGTATCAATGGGACCAAGGTTAAAGCCAATGCCTCCAAACACAAGGCGTTAAGTTACGGCCATGCCTGTAAGCTGGAAAAGCAGCTTGAAACAGAGGTGGCCCAATTGCTGCAAAAGGCTGAATCCGTGGACAACGCAGATATTCCTCATGGCATGGACATCCTGACTGAACTTTCGATTCGCCAGGAGCGTGTTAAGGCAATCAGGGAAGCCAAGGCCGAAATAGAGCGGCGTGCGGCGGAACGGCACGCCGAAGAACAAAAGGTCTATGAGACCAAAGTAGCCGAGCGGGCCAAAAAAGAACAAGACACCGGCAAAAGGGCCCGGGGTAAAACACGTCAGCCGCCAACAACCGGCCCAACGGAAAAGGATCAGGTTAATCTGAACGATAAGGAATCACGCATAATGCCGACATCCGGGGGTGGGTTCGAACAGGCCTACAACGTTCAGGCCGGTGTGGACACGGAAACCATGCTGATTGTCACGACCCACGTCACCCAGGCTCCCAATGACAAAAAAGAGCTGGAACCGGCCCTGACCAATCTGAAACAGTTACCAAAAAAAATCGGAATCGTTACCGACATCCTTGTTGATAACGGCGTTTTTAGCGAAGACAACGTAATACTCTGCGAAGAGAACAAGGTTAGCTCTTACATAGCTGTCAATCGGGAAAAGCACCATCCATCAATCATGGACCGGTTCGAGGAACCGCCACCGTTGCATGATAAAGTCAATACTCTGGACACCTTGAAGCATCGCCTCAAAACACAATCGGGTAAAGCTGTCTATGAATCGCGAAAAAGCACCATCGAGCCTGTCTTTGGCATCATCAAATCGGTATTAGGCTTGCGCCAATTCCTGTTACGTGGATTGGACGCAATGTAGGGTGAACGGGATCTCGTTTGTATTGCCTTTAACCTCACGAGGCTCTTCGCCTTGGCCAAATAGCTTGAGAATAAAAACAACCAAAAGGAACCAGATTTGAACGTTTCCTAAGTTTTTTAAACGTTGGGACTTGGCCCAGTTCAGTTTTCAACTGATACGGAGGGGTCCATTGAAGCAGTTTTATAAAAAGACCGGTCAGAAATTATGGTCATTTCAATTCCCAGACCAACAGACCCGTAGAGCTGCAGTAACCGGAACTTTCAAATGTCATCTAACCCATGGAGTAATCAAAAATGACAAATGATGCGAGCCTAACAGGCAGAGTGCTTTTGGAGGGAGCCAAAATATTGCTGGTTGACGACAATTCAGCCAATTTGAGGGTGCTCCGTGAGTCTCTTGAAGAACTGGGCTGCAAGATATTGGTGGCTAAAAACGGCGAGAGCGCACTGGACATTGTGAGAAAGGCCTGCCCTGATTTGATTCTACTGGACACCGTGATGCCGGAAATGGATGGATACGAGGTGTGTCGTCGCCTGAAGGAAGATGAAGCAACCCGACATATCCCGGTATTGTTTTTGACTGCGTTGGCGGATGTCGATGATGAAACGAGGGGACTGGCCATCGGGGCCGTGGATTTCATCACCAAACCGATTCACCCCGCTCTAGTCCGGGCCCGAGTTCGGAATCATCTGAAATTGAAACGATACCAAGATCAGCTTGAAGAAATGGTCCGAGTCCGGACTCTTGAGCTTCTGGTGACCCAAGCCGTGCTGATAGAGAGTTTGGGCACACTCGCTGAATTTCGCGATCCCGAAACCGGCGGCCACATCAAACGTACTCAGAATTATGTTAAGGCGTTGGCGGTGAAAATGCAAAGCCACCCTCAGTTTTGCTCTGAGCTGGATGAAGTAACCATAGAGCGGCTTTACCTGTCAGCGCCATTGCACGACATTGGCAAAGTAGGCCTGCGTGATGACATCCTACTCAAACCAGAGCGACTGACTGAAGACGAGTTTGAGCAGATGAAGAAACACACCTACTACGGGGACGAAGCGTTGCGAATCACCGAGCAGAAATTAGGCAAGAGCGTTTTTCTGAACTACGCCCGACAAATCGCTCTTACGCACCATGAAAAATGGGATGGTTCGGGTTATCCGAATGGACTTAGAGGAGACGACATACCCGTTTCCGGCCGTCTAATGGCCATAGCGGACGTCTACGACGCTTTGATCAGCAAAAGAGTTTACAAGGCGCCCATGCCTCATGAAAAGGCCGTTGAGATCATCACGGCAGGCAAAGGCAGTCATTTTGACCCGGACATGGTGGATGCATTTTTGGAGTTGGAAGCCGTATTTCGCAATATTGCCTTAACCTTTCCTGACCACGAAGCGGAACGGCAGGCGCTGGGAGAAACTTAAACCAATGCTATTTCTCAATTGGTCAGAAGAGTAAAGAGGATCTTGCTGGTCTAAGACAACAGCATCAACCAGGAAATCATGCTCAGCCAGTTGACATCGAGTGGCTACACGGTTGATGTCACATCTAATGGTAAGGAAGCGCTCCAAAAATATAGCTGGGGCAAATATGATCTCGTTCTTACGGATATCGAGATGCTAGAAATGAATGGCTATGAATTGACGCGTGAAATCAGCCGTCTTGAAGCAGAAGCTGCACATCTAACGCGGATCGTGGCCCCGACTGGCAGCCATTTTGATTTGAGCGCAAACATCTCGACATAATTCCCATCGTCAAGGAAGTCGTAAATATCCACGTGCAGAGCACGTGGCTTTCTCTTTGCCCCCCATAGGGGGGCTGAAAGCTTGCCCCCTTAAGGAGGCAAGCGTAGTTGTTCCCGAACATCGAGTTACAAATGCAGTTGTTCCTCACAACGCTCTTTTTCTTCTTGGTATTTTACAGTACTTGCGAATCATGTCCGCATCAATACCTACCGTATCGACGCAGTAGCCTTTCGCCCAAGAATGATTGCCCCAATAGGGTTTCTTCTTCATATAAGGAAACTGCTTGAATACTCGAATTGCTGTTCGGCCCTTGATTGCGCCCATGAACTCGGATATCGACACCTTTGGCGGCACCATGCATATCAGGTGAACATGATCCGGCTGAATGTTCAGTTCCACCACTTCACATTCCATACGTCCACAAAAAACTTGGATGCAGTTGTGAACTTCTTGTTTTACCATCCCATCCAATATACGAAACCGATACTTAGGTACCCAAACCACGTGATATTGGCAATGCCATATCGCATGTGATAGCTTACGAAACATGCTCATCTGCTTCTCCTGTTTTCGAAGTTGCGGGAACATCTTGAATTCTAGAGTTAGCAGATGGGCTGTCTTCCGGCATAGCCTTCAGACTCTGACCACGTCCAGAGGACGTGGATTTCTAAGGCTAATTAAAATGGAGTCGGCCAACGGACAGTAGTTTCGAAGGAATTAGAAAACTATATTCACGGAAAGTCCAGCGGCAATATCGTATCGGTTAACCGTTAGAGTTATCTCCTCGAATGGTTGGACTGAAAAGCCGGGGGAAAATGAACAGGTGTTGTCTACTTCGCCTCTGCCCGACACCTGCAACCAACCGGATTTTCCCCAAATGCTCAGGTTAACCAGGGGAATCCACTTCATGAGATACTGCGCATTCAGCTCTATGTATGTGGCGGGTTCACCTGTTGTAAAAGCTGTAAAACATGACACACCCAACAATTGAGAAGAGTTGGCTGACACTCTTGTTTCGAGTCTAGTTTTTGACGGCGCAAAGAGGCTGCCGATTATAAAAGCCTTCAACGACCAACTGTTGAATCCAATCCCTATATACGGTATCCAAGTTCTGCTTTGAGCCTCATAGGCTCTTAGATTGACCGAAGAAATTTTCGATCCACCTAGAGTTCGTGTCTCGTAGGGCTCTTTGAACACCAGTCGAAAATCATCGTACCTGAGACCAACTTCCATGCAAAGGGGACCCAACACTGGTTGAATTAAACCGAAATCAGCCTCCATCCATAAGAATTCTCGTTGTCTCCAGAGGAGGCGTTCCGCCTCTTCGCGAGTCTCAGGAAGCCAGTTGTTCAAAGCGCTCTGCAGAATGTTTCCTGAAATTGCCGCAAAAATAGAAAATCCGTCGCCAAACTGGGCCTGAAGGGCCGCTTCCGCTACCCACAGGTCAACTTCTTTGGGTTTGATGGTGTAATAATCTCCGACCAGGTCGGGTGTATTGTTAAAAACAAACGTGTAAGGAATTGGAATTTGGGCTTTCCAACCTACTCTGCGGTAACCAAATTTACCTGAAGGTTTAATTTGGACTCGGCCGATGTTAGGAATCCCAATATCGGGCAGAAGTTCTCTGAAACGGTTGAAGATCCTTGCTTTCGGCAATAGCCAATCTGATCCACTCGCGTAACTGGTCAGAGATTCCACAGGAGCGTTACCCGCCACCAAAAAGACTATCAACCAAGGAATTAGCCTATTTTTCATGTTCAACAGAGGGTAAAGTAGGAGGATATCGAATGAAACAACTTATAACCAGACCCGCTGCAGGAAGTGCCATTATCGATTTCAAAGCCGCTGGGACTCCAAAGTGGTCCGCTATAACGCCCAAAAGAGTTACCCCTATGCCGCCTGTTCCAATTGCAAAACCCGCCAGCAATCCTGATGCGACACCTAAATTATTGGGAAGAAGTTCCTGGGCCATGACCATAGTCACGGTGAAGCTCGAAATTAAAGCCATGCCTACTAAGCCCAGGCTCAAGAATAACATCATTCCATGTGTAAACAAGATTAGAGGAAAGAGGATCGTGCTCAATGCCAGGGAGAATATGAAATATCGCTTGTGCCCGAATCGATCCGCCAGAGGAGCTCCTATGAGCGTACCAATTGCCCCACCGAAGAGAAATACTGAGACAAGAGTCCCGGCGTAAAGAGGGTCTCCCTTTTCGTAGTCTATATAGTAAAAAGGAATGTAGGCCATTAGACCAAAATGTGTCCAGGATCGCATTATGACTGCGGCAATTATCAACCCTACAGAAAGATAGGTTCCCTTGTGGATATCTTTCAAAGCAGTTCTTTTCAATGCAAGGGTTCGTCGAGACCGTCCTATTGAACCCCAAATGAAAATAAGACTCAAAAGGAAAGCGATTGGAAATACCATCATTAAGGGGAGATGACCCAGTCCTAATTGAGAGATTATGAATGTTGGAACCAAGGGACCGAGGGCCAAACCGATATTCCCACCGATTGTAAACACCGCCATTCCAGTCGCCATCCTGTTTCCGGTGAAGAAACTGGCCGTTTTAAAACCCTCGGGGTGGTAACAAGCTATCCCAAGGCCACTGACAGTTACCAATATCATGACCATCAAGTAACTGTCAGGAACGGCTATGAATGACAAACCAAGGCCTGCGAAAAGGCATCCCATTGGAAGCAGGAAGCGTTTTTCCTTCTGGTCCGACAAATAACCGAAAAGGGGCTGTATAACGGACGAAGTGATGTTGGAGGCCATTAAGATTGCCCCTGACATCGCGTAGGACAACGCCAGTTTTGCTTTCAGGAACGGCAGAATAGCTGGTAGAGCGCTCTGACAAACATCTGTCGCCAAGTGTCCCAAAGAGAGGACACACAAGACCTTCAGGTTTAATGGGTTATAAACGGTAGTTTTTTCACTCATTCTACGTATTCTCCAAAGAGTTTGCCGGGCGCCATCCGGCAAAATGGACTTGTTCCTGCCAGAAACTTTATACCAAGGGAACTCTATAGCATTATCTAATCCAATGCGCACATATATTAGAAGACTAGTTTTTCGAGCCAAACTAGATTCTGCGGACTCCTTTGTTTGATTGACATAACAACAGTTGAAGTTGAGAACGGATATTGTCTATAAGTTCTTAACAGGTTGTATCTCTGCAACTAATCTACAACCGAAAACCAAGATCCGGTTCGGAGGCGGAATGTGTCTAATTTTATTCTCCATTAATCGCCACCCTCAGTATAGACTCATTTTCATGGGAAATCGTGACGAGTTTTTTGACAGGCCCACGGCATCGGCTCATTTCTGGGAAGACGCCCCCAATATTCTTGCAGGCCGTGATTTGCGTGAAAAGGGGACATGGTTGGGGATCACCACAAAAGGTGGATTAGCAGCCTTGACAAACTTCCGCAATCCTTCCGGTAGAAAACAGAATGCCATCTCCAGAGGCTTCCTGGTCAGCGAATTCCTTAGGAATGAAGGAGATCCCCTCAAAATATGCAGAAAGTTTGGCGCATGGCGCCCACAATTACAATGAATTTAACCTGTTGTTTGGAGATCACCGTCAGTTATATTTTTTGTCCAACAGGGAGACTGAGCCGAGAATCCTAGGAACGGGAGTCTATGGGCTGAGTAATCACTTGCTCGATACTCCCTGGCCAAAAGTAGTTCGAGGCAAAACGGCATTGCAGGAAACACTTTCCAGCGAACAGAATCTCACTTCAGAAGTCCTTTTTGAGATTCTTGCTGATAGGACTCAACCCAAAGACGAATTTCTCCCTAACACTGGTGTAGGACTGGAGTGGGAAAGGATTCTTGCCCCAATATTTGTCGCAAGCGAATCATATGGCACTCGTTCTTCGGTTGTTTTATTGGTAGATTTTGAGAACAAAGCGACTTTTACGGAAAGAACCTATTACAATTGCAATCCCGGTCGTTTCAACGAAAAAAGGTTTGAATTCAGCATTCGCAATTCATACGAAAAGAGATAAACTTGTCGAAAAGCGGAGTCTTACGAATCTCTAACTCGCCATAACTAGACTTATCCAAGTCTACGGTTCGAGATTCCATTAATCCAAAATTGATCAAAGGTCTCAGGAACCGAGAAAAAAAATAGTAGGATGGTTCCGTGATTGTTTCCCGCATTTCCAACATTACCGGCGGTAATAGTAAAAAAGTCGTCAATTCATCTTCTCTTCTCCATTTCATGTCCATCTTGGAAACCATGAACAGCGAATATGCGATCGTCTCTTGCAAACCTTGCGTTTCGGCCATTTGATCAAGGTAAGCTAGGTTGAATCCTGTAAAAAAGGTCTTGAACAAAAGGTGAAAGAGTTGTCCCGCTCTATCGTCTTTGAGCAGCCGCTCTCCCTTCTTTGTGACGACTAAAACCCCTTTTTTCAATGCCATTAGGCGGGAAATGTCCAGGATTGTTCTAATGATGTGTAAATAAAAAACATCCTGTTCGTTGAGGACCTTGTTTAGATAATATGGATCCTCCAGGAAATCGTCCGGCATTTTCATTAGCGTCAAAATATGCGATACAAATTTTCGATTAAATCTCCCGGTCACTGTAGCTTTGACTCCACTACACGAAGCAACCTCACGCAGGATGATCCTGGCATTCTCTAGTATAAACGAAGCCTGCAATTCTTTCAGGTCTAGGGATTTGTTGAACCTTATTGTTCCAAGGTCATTATCCCAATCACTGTCAAGAATTTGTTTGAGCTGGTCCCAGGTCAGGCCACTGACTTCGGAATTTGCAATCCACGCATGAGGGTCAAGGGACATCAAAAGCGCTTCCTCCAGTCCCGGCGGTAAAACCGGATGATCATTTTCGATAGACGAGAAAATCTCCTCGTCCATCGAAAAATCCGGGTCGGTAAACTTATCGGAAAAAGCCATATTTGCCTGCTCTCCCGTTTGATCCAGACCCTTCTGCTGACCACGATAAACATTAATATCGATGACGTTTTGAGGTAGGAATTGCCTCAAATAATCGAGTAGTATACGTAACTCTTTTTGAATTCTGGGTTTCCTGCTCCGATTCGCCTGGATTTCGATACAGCCCATAAGCTCGTCCCACTGCTCTTTTTTCAGACTCATGTTAAAATGGTCCTCAACGACTTGGGCAAATTGGATGCGCTTCATCAGGACTTTTGGAGCCTCAATTTCTGTCAGCAGGAGTACCCATTGTTTTCGCTCAAGAGGAATGCGCAACACAGAATCATTCTGGCGGGATTTAAGTTTGTTCATGGTTGCTCCTGATAAAGAATGTCGCTCAAATTTCCCTTTTTGTGGGATATAGAAAAGAAAGAGTGGGTTTCAGATAGTCAATTTATCATAATTATTCGAAGCGGTTTACAAAAAATTTCAGCAGCGACCCTCTCGACATAAGACAAGATCCTTGAATTAGATGTATTTTCAATCCCTTCCTCGGAATAGAACTTGATTTGCCTGGGTTATCAATCGAAAAACTGTAAAGAGAAAATTGTTGTGCTGATGTCAAGATAGCGGTATTTCCCGTAGATGTTTGATGTTAATTTTGAGAGGAGTCACCAAGTGCCGGGCGATAATTCCCCTCTCCCAACTGGACAGTCTATTCTAAAAAGTGACGACTGGTGGGCGGTCTGGATTGGCCTATTTGTCTTTATTTTGGCCCTTGGACCTATTTTCGACAAAGATCTTCTGGGCTGGACAGTACAGCACCGTGTGTGGACAGACATCGGACAGTCGGTTGGACCAATTTCTGACGGTTACCAGCATTTGTCCGGGATCATGTCGGCAGTTTTGACATATCTTTTTATATTAGGTCTCACAGGCTTTGCAATGGCAGCCATGGGGAAAAACCTGTTGAGATACGCGGTTGGCTTTACCATCATATTCTGGGTGGTGTTTGGATGCATGGTTGCGTGCAACTACGCATATATCGCCGCTACTCCCGAGATGCGCATAGCCTTGGATATTCCCTGGTCGTTGAGTCTGGGAGAAAAAGGTTTCGTTGTAGCCATAATCATTGGTTTAATTATCGGTAACTTCTTTCCTTCAGGCGCAGAATTGCTTAAGGACGCCGCCAAACCCGAATGGTTCATTAGAACGGGCATCGTCGTCCTGGGAGCGGTGATTGGAATAAAGGCGGTTGGCGCTTTTGGTCTGGCAAGCGCACTAATTTTTCGTGGACTATGTCTAGCTATTGTGGCCCAACTAATATACTGGCCGATAATATACTTTGTTTCCCGGAGGTTCTTTCACTTCACTCCTGAGTGGGCGGTACCTCTCGCTTTCGGCTGTTCAACATCCGGCGCATCCGCCGCCATTGCCACGGCAGGCGCTATTCGAGCGCACCCTCAGGTGGCGACAATTCTGTCCACAGTTATTATCGTATTTACGCTACTTGAACTTCAAATTTTACCCCGGATTGCCGGAGCCTTCCTTTACGGGGAACCGGTTGTGGCGGGAGCCTGGATAGGTCTTTCCATCAAAACTGATGGAGGTGTTATTGGTGGTGGAGCGGTAGCCGATGCTCTCATCAGGGCCAATGCGCTTACCAATCTCGGGATCAGGTGGCAAGAGGGCTGGGTACTTATGACCGCCACCACTACCAGGGTCTTTATCGACACTTTCATAGGAGTTTGGACGTTTCTAGTGGCTCTCATCTGGTCGGCCTATCGCTTGAATGAAGAGGGGTCGATCGACCGTAGTAAAGTCTCTCCGAGGGAGATATGGGAACGATTTCCAAAATTCATAATAGGTTTCTCTCTTACCTTCTTGACTATTGTTGTTATTGGGCTAGCTAATCCGCAGATGATCAAGGCGGCGGAAACAGGCTCCAGCCATGCCAATGCTCTGAGGACCATCTTCTTTAGTCTGTGTTTTTTCTCTGTCGGTTTGGCCGCCAACTTTAGAAAGCTCTGGGTCGTTGGGATTGGCCGTGTAATTGCAGTTTATGGACTATTTGTGTTCGGGTTCATCTTGTGGGTAGGGTTGCTAATTTGCTGGTTTTTTTACCATGGCGTCATGCCTCCTGAAATAGTCCAATAGAATAGTTGGAGCCAATGAAAACACTTAATAAACATCAGGAGATTGGGTCGTGAAAAGAGTTGTCAAGCGTGCGACGACTGTGATCCTAGTCCTCGCAACGTTGACGATACTCTTTGTAACATGCGCATGGCTACTGGCGCCTGAGTCCGGCCTGCTCAGTAGCTCCGTGGAAAACTTTCTTACTCGAACTTTAGGACTGAAAGTCTCTATCGCTTCTTCTAGACTATCCTATTCCTTTCCAGGTGTGCTTTCCATATCACTTGTCGGTATTGAGATAAAGGATGACCACCTAAATCAGATATTATCCGCCGAGGCTGTTGTCTTATATCCATCTATAAGTAGTCTTTTGAGAAGGGAATTGATCGTAGAATCCGTGTCAGTTACCAATTTTTGGACTTTGATTTCAAGAGACCAGCAAGGAAACATCTCGCTGCCCGTTGTATCGGCATTTGAGCCAAAGGCGCTTGATCCTGGCAGAGGAAATGAGGATACAAAAAAACCTTCTACAACAGACAATGATATTTCTGTTTGGGGAAAGATCGAGAACCACCCGCTTCAAAGTGTCAGATGGAAAGTTCAAGCCATAAAATTCACTAATGGGAGGGTCGACTGGATTGACAGTAATGGGAATCCCGACGATCGGACAGTCGTTTCTCTTACGGACATCCACGGCTCACTTGTGCATTCCAACATGGATCAAATGTTTTCTATTGAACTGACTTCCGCATTAACCGACAAGCACGATCACTTTACGAACGTATCGCTTAAAGGCCAAATTGATGTCGACTGGACTATTCCTAGAGTGCGATCCGCAAAACTTAACATCTTATCCAAATCCCAGCAATTAGGTGTTTTCAGTGATTATCTGAGCCATGTCCCGGTCATGACAAAAATTAACAGGTGGGAATTATCCGCCCGATTGAGCTTGGAAGAGGCTGGCGACATTGACGTGACGCTCGATGCGACTATAGTTATGGGCGACACAAAAGCTCAAGAATTCAAATTAACATCGAGCGGAACAGTTAAAGCCCCTCTTTCAGACTCAACCCATCTGGATCTTTCAGTAAAAGTCTTTTCGAATCCAGACTGGCCCGAAAGTATATTTTCATCGGAAAACACCTGCTTCCGAGTAAGCGGTCCATTGGCGCTCAAAGCCAGGATTAAAGGCGCCTTTGATTCCTTGAATATTGATACGGAAATCGACTGCAAAAAAACCTATTTGTCCTTTGAATCACCATTCTTCAAATACCGCATTAATACTAAAAAAGCCTTAGTAAATCTGAAAACCAGACGCCTGGGGCATAGAGATTTCACCTTTAACGGCAATGGAACGTTCCATCTGAATATTGAAGATCCAGAGTTCAGAGACAGAAACATCCAGGAGAACTTTCACATAGAAGGCGAGGCGCCTATCGGGGTGAAATTCAATGGTGACTATTCAAAAATCGAGTGGTCGTTCGTGTCTGACCTGACCCAACTTTTTGTAAGCTCAATAAACGGATTCAGAAAACAGGTCGGGAAAAAATCCAGCCTCGAAGCCGTTGGATCTTATTCCGGCTCTGTTTTGACCCTTCAGAAGGCTCTTTTTGTGACTCCGGGACTGAGTCTTAAAGCCGGAGGCACTATCCTAGACGCCAAGGGCCGATTTGGACGGCTTGTTGTTGACGCGGAAACGGAGAACATCGCGTCGACGTTTCCTCAGGACGTGACCGTCAGCAAACTTGGAATATCAGGAGGAGCCAAAGCTTCTTTGATTATTCGAAACTCGCCATCCGGATTGATTGAGTCTGGGCGCATTCATTTAACCGACGTTCACTGCAAACCGGAAAAAGCTGCCTGGAACCTTCAGCATATTGCGGGGACTCTCGATTTCAAAGCGCAGACGCTTACGATAACTGGTCTGACAGGAACTGTAAATGGACACATTCAGGCGCCATTCAAGGTGACTGGCGCCCTGAGGGATATTGGATCGCCTAGCGCTACGACAGGTAAGGTCTACCTCAAAGTTGACAAAGGAAAGGTTAAATCGGACTGGATAGTGCAGATTTTGACAGAAGCTCATAGTATTCTGGGCAACATGATAAAACCAAGACCGGTGTCAATGCGTGGCGATTTCATTCATTTCGATCAAGTCCTGGCCGACATATTTATCAAGTCCGGACGGGCCACGACCCAAAACCTGCAAATGAGGGGTAACGAAATCATTTCTGCAGCAATAGGCTCAATTGAAGTGGATTCTTTCAAACTAGACGCGACAATGGGAATAAACACCAAGGTGGTCGGGAGCGACACATTGGAGGCGGTGCCATTAATCGGTGAACTTATGCAACGCCATCGCGATATATTGTTAAGAATACCGGTAACTGTTTTTGTGCGACTATCCGGGCCAATTTTATCCCAGATAGATGTAAAGCCAGTTCAGGAACAGCAATTGGACAAACTAACTCTGGAGAAATTGCAGGCCCTGATCAATGCGCACAAGTGATCTTGTAGACTCCGCCGCATTGAACGTCCGAGATTAAATCTGCCATTTAAAACTTCCAAATGTCTTTGGATCGGTGAGTTCTTCGGGAATAATTATTCCAAAAACCGCATTTTCCTGCCGCACCTTGATCTTTGTTCCTTTAGACGGAAAAGTTATTTCTTCTTCTCTGGGATATCGTTTTCCGTCCGTGGTCTCAAAGAACTCCACCACTCGCATGTTCCTTTGGATCTTTCCATCCGCTCCTTTTTGTTCAAGTTTAGTCAAGTCAAACCGGTCTTTGGTAATCCACACAATCCTCTCATCTCTTGAGCTTGGGGCTGATATCTGAATGACGTAACATGGTATGCCGTTAACTTCCTCTTCTTTCAAAAGAGTTTCGGTTTCGCCTTTCTCTGGAATGAGCGGCCTAAGATCGGCCATGGCAAGTCCTGTGCCGCCAATGTCCGTTCCCGGGTCCTGCACGTCGACAGGGAAAGTTTCATTAGTTGCGGGGAGATACATGTAACCCTTTGGCTCTTGATCAGGCTTGATCTTACAGAGTATACGAACACCCTTTGAATCTTCAGGTTCGACGAAGTCCAGAAGAATCACACTTTCATCTTTTTCGACTTGCGCCATGACCCACAGAGAATGCTGTGATATTCTCTTATCTCCCCTAAATGTTTCGACTTGAACAGAGGCGCGAACCGATTCTCCAAATTGACTTTTTTGGGCCTTCTCAACTATTTCCTTTGCTGTCATCGCCTGTACGCCCTCGCAGAAAGAAATACAGGTAAACAATATGGCCGCTATGAGGTATCTTATTCGATTAGCTCGCATTTAGTGTGTTCCTCCCTGTTAAGTTGCGCTGAATTTGTCATCTGGTTCCCTCCCCCCTCGCAAACAGTGCGTATGAAGATTTTACCCGCCATTTATTTCTCCGCCAGTAGGGAATTCACCGTCTTCCTTAGTTCGATCCCGAGATCGGACTCACTAACCAGTTTGTCTGGCTTAGTGCGATGGATTTGACCATCTTCAAGGTTGACAAACTCACCTTCTAGCCTAAATCCATTCTGCACGCTGACAACTTGAATGATCAGGACTCTGGATACTCCGAGAATTCTTTTGAGGCCCTCGAGCATTTGGTCTCTACTGGAGATATTTATCTCATCCTTACTAACAGATTGTTGTACCTCTCGAGGTGGAATGAAATAAAATCTTCTTCTGAGATTCTCGTCGGGTTTCAGGTCCGAATAGAGTTGGTTGATCCACTCCTGATTTGGTGGTTTGGGAAAGTCCTTGAAATAGAGTATGGTGGCGACTCTCGGTTCAAGGACTTCCGGGGCCGCTCTTTCAACTTCTGGGGACATAAATTTGAGGCTTTTTGGCCTGGGCGCAGGAAAACCGGACTCATCCCAGGCCTCACCACTCAGACCCATAACCGGCAATTTTCCACCCCAAGGCACAACCAGTATTAACACCAGGACAACCGCAACTGCCGTGGCCATTGCCATGGCGGGAATCCTTGAAAATGAGGCCAGGAATTCCTGAACTACGGAAACGGCTCTCTGAACGAGGCCTCCCCCACCCTCAACTATTGCCTTTGTAACAATTCTGGCTGTCTTCTGTGCAACAGTGTCATCTCGATCCTGATGGAGAGTATCAATCAAACCGTCAATTCTCCGGGACCGCGATTCTGGTAACTCGCATGTCGTCTTGAAATAGGTCAGAGACGCTGCGGACATTGTCAATTCAAGTTTGTGTGCCACCTCGGAGTGTTCATCGAGTCTATCAATGTAATCTGAGAATAGAGTCGAATCTTTGCATTCAGCTATTGATGGCAGCCTGAAAGTTTCTACCCCGAAATGGGCGCTAATGTCGGAATCAATGGGTATACGCTCTACGAATTGTAAGGGACAGAATTGACTATTGAGCTGCCGATCTCGAAGCTGATATTCTTGAACAATTGATGTTTCTATTTTCCGCAGTAGTTCCGCAAACTGTCTCCCTCTACGATTATGTCGCCCTGATTTCGTAAAACGGGCCTCAAATTCATCGATAAGTTTTTGAATGTCCGAATCTCTCGATGGCTCAAAGCCAAGGATGTCAGACGCTTTTCGAAGCGGGTCCGGTCTGGTTTCTTCCGCGGGCGCATCCCTACCGTCAAGCGTCTTGGTGGGCATGTCAATTCCGTTGTCCTGCATACATTTGAGACACGGCAAGATTGCATGGCTCCGTAGACCATTAGGAGTCAGGACGCCTAAACTTTCGAGGTCGCTATAAGCCCTCGTCATGGCATGAACAGTTCCAGCGACCGCCTGATTATACAGATACATGCTGTCATCTTCCATTTGCATTCCGGTTAGATAATATTTCCAGAAGTTCTCTCCGGCCTTATATAGCTCACTCCAGGGCGAGGAAGTTGATCTGCTAACAGTCTCTGCCGTCTTTACGCTCAATTGGTAAACGAAAGATTCGACATCGAATCGGCCTTTTAGCTTACCCTCTGACGCAGTGAGTTCCGGGCTAAAGGGCCCTTCGGCCATGATTTTAGATATTAGCGCTGGGTTTACGTCGATTTGCCGGCTGTATACCCGGGACTGAACATAATTCTCCCAAGCCTGGTGACCGAAGCCCAGGGCAGGTCTGACATGTTGAGGCGAGCACGCGTCGGCGATTGCGTGAAAAACCGGCCCAAGAAGCTGAAGACCGACAAGGTGTGAATTTGGCCCCCTCACTTCAAGTGGTTCATTTTGGTCATGAAGAAAGTAAGTGTAGTAGAATTTTACGAGCACGCTCCAGGGAGCGAAAGTGGTGTTATCGATTTCATGTTCGAAGTTGTCTCTCCACTCCGAAAGCCCCTTGGTCCACGCTGGTCTAACCCGATTCAGGACCAGTGAATTATCTTCATCCACTAACCCTCTAAGATAGACAGATATTCCTTTTACGACGAAGGAGTCAAAACCCTTCATTGAGGAAGAGTTGTAAGAATAACCACTACCGGTTGACCACTGTTTGGCGCCATCCGGGTGCGGGTTTATGAAATGATTGAAGGCCGTAAACGTATGCCCGAAAAGGCCAGTCACATTTCGTTTGGTTCTCCATGGCAATGCTGGGACTCGCAGTGACAAATCCCCGAACTTGTCAGTATGCCAGGATTCGAAACCGGCCAACCGCTCCATTGCAGTCTCGGAAGAGGGAATCTCCTCGATGGATTTCCGTTGACCATAAGCTAGTTCGAAAGACTGCAAAGCCCTCTTTTGTAGGGGCGTGCCATAGTTCTTGATGTAGGCCACGGCATCGCAGACTATCCAGTAGTGAACTTTACCATTCATAGAGGATTGTCCAAACCTCCTGAACGAACATTTTCTTTTTCAGCGACCCTTAAAATGATCCTCCTGATTCCAGGAAAAGTCAGAATCATTGATTGCATGAAGATCAGGTCACCGAAGATCCCCATGAAGATTGCCGACGCTACAAGAATACCAAATGAGACGGCGGCTTGAAATGGAGTGGCCAGCATTGCCAGAAAACCTAAAAGTGTCACAATCGACCACGACGCCATCGGCTTGGCCGCCAGGCTATACGCTTTGAACAGGCACTCTTCCACGTCAAGTCCTGGATTCAGTTTAATTTCCCTTTTCAATTGAGCTACAAACTGGATCGTATTGTCAACAGCCAACCCTATAGCTACTGTAGCGGCAAAAACAGTGACCCCGTCCAGCGGAATGCCGAAGTACCCCATTATTCCGAAAACGGTAGCAACCGGCGGGATGTTCGGAATAAGGCTTATAATGCCAAACAACGGGGTCCCCATTTGAATCATCATCAATATTGTTATTGCGAAAATAGCTACAAACATCGACTTTATTTCCGAATCGATCAGGTCTTCACCCTGCGCCCCCACGACGACCAGTTCCCCTGTCACGGTAACCGGAGTATTCTCTCCCATGACTGATTTGGCGATGGACTCAACTCTTTTGACAGTCTGCATGAGGGGGACCGAAGGATCATTGTTGATTCTAACAGTAATGTTCAGGCGCCCTGAGTCAGTGTCCAGATGTTTGCGTACTAGTCGCTTTCCTTCTGCTGTGAAAGAAGTCAGAAACAGCATCTGAGGGAGAATCTTCGGGTTTTCAAACAAGTCTGCCGAGCCTGCCCCTGAATTCTGCTTCGTCAGACTGCGAACATATTCGAGCAATGACAGAAGTGAATCAGTGGAGACAACCTGTGGAATTTCGACGAAGCCGATTTTCCAATTGTTGGACTTTTTGCCAGGCTTCAGGTTTCTTGAAGTCTCCTTCTTTTAATTGAATCATCAATTGAACCGAATGTATGCTGGCAAGATTTTGCTCTACAAATCGAATATCCTGGACCTCAACGCTTGATTCACCCAATTGATGCAGAATCTGGGGATCTGATTTTATCAGGGGAGCCCCTGAAAACATAATCACAATCACAGCGAAACCCACTACTGTGTATAGTGTATGACGCCTCCTGATGGAATTCATGACTGAATTGCAGGATTTTTGTCGTTCCACCCTGACCCGTGCCGTTTTCAACTCTAACATCCATTGATTTCAATGAAATGATGATAGTCGGTATTAGAATCATGGCCAAGCAGAAAGAAATGGTAACTCCCAATGACATAACGAGGCCTAATTGAAATACCATTGGAATGGATGTGATCATGCACGACCCGAACCCCACAGCGGTAGTGGCCGAAGCGATTAAGAAAGGGCGGAAAAGATATGCAAGCGCTTGCTTGACCGCCTGAATCCGGTCGGGGATCGTCTCGTGAAACTGGTTGTACCTCGTAACCATGTGAATAACCATTTCCAGTGTGGTTATGAGAATTAAACCGAAGGAGAGACTTGTGGTGGCATTGAGAGGAATCTCCAGCACAGCCATTATCCCCAGGACCCACAGGACGCAAAGGCCCAGGATACCAATCGTGACAGCGGTTACTGTGAGACTTCTGAAGACGTAACCTGTAACAGCTATGCAAATGAGCGTGCATAATATCCCGAAAATCAAAGCGGTCTTCAGTGTGTACCTAAGGATAGCCTGCCTAAGTTCCGCCTGTCCGACGATGCGAAAGGTAGACCCTTTCGGAACGCCCTCGTTCACTATCCGCTGGATCTCAGATAGGACGTTCTTGTTCACCTCATGGTCGAATTTCCAGCGTTCGTCAATCCGTACAAGCATGCCAACAGTCTTGTAGTCCTTGGAAATAAGCAGATCAACAATTGGCAGGGCCTTTCGGATCTTGTCCAATTGCTGAGTTTCTAGCAACCGAAGCATCCCATCCTGTTCGGTGACTACGGGTTGGTTGGATAATTGATCGCCCCTTTTTTGATACATACGTAAATTGGTTAAACTCAACACATCAGCAATGTGATCCATTTTTGCTATATGATTTGTGATTTTGCTGATGGCGGCGAGGTTGCCAGATTCCCCCGCTGGACTCTCGAATTTCACAGCAATAACGACATACTCGTCGTCATCAAAATAGTTCCGGAATTCCTGATATTCCTTGAAGGAAGGCGACGTTGTTACCAACACCGATTTTAGGGTCGGGTCTTTTTCCACGCTTGGTATGAAGATTGACAGTATCACTGTGAGAATTGCAATGATGGCCACCAGACTCCATCGATAATCCACAATGAAGTCCAACTTGCTCTTTTCAGTTTGGCTTCGGATTTCTTGATCTGCCATTCCCTGTCCCCTTAAATGTAGCAAAGCTAACAGTGAGTATATTAACTATGCGCATCCCGTCGCAATTGGAGTCAGTAGCCTTTCTTGAAATACACCAAATTACAAGATTTCGATCTATCTCGTTTATTCGTGCTAGGTTAAGAAATGTGACAGGTATATCTATGATCACACTGGCGTTATCATAGTCAATCTTCGCTCATGGGAGCATCTTTCAACGAAATTTTAGCCTACTTCACCGCCCATTCCAAGTCAACTTTGTTATTAGAAATTCTGTCTCTTTTCAATTTACTTTTCACACCCATGACTTTATCATGGATTAATAAGTCGCGTATTATTGGTTTTCACGTCCCACAAAACAACATTTCACAACAAAAAATTATTTAGCACTCCGAACGGTATTTGTGCCGGGAGAGACATTTAGCAATTTTCGGTAATTCGACAACCTAAGACAACTGGAGCAAAAGGAGGACACAATGACTATCCTACGCAGTTGGCGCAAAACGGTTCGTTTAAGCAGATTAACTCACTATTGCTATCCTTTGGCGCTTCTGGCCTTGTTGATCTTCATGGTTCCGCCTGAAACCCTTTACGCTTCCGGACACGGAGGAGGAGGGACTCCCCGACCCTCTGGAGGCATCGGTGGTGGATTTGGCATCAATCTCAACTTGAATATTACACCTGGCATGAGACACGCGCCAGGAGGCTCTGATCAGCCACCCGAACCTGTAGTTCCGGATGTTTCCGACAATGAGGAAAAACCAAAAGCTGCGCGTAGGCCTGTTGAGGTTATTCCTCCCAGAAAATTGGCCAGTCCAAGGGTACCATACTTAAACGAACTTGCGATGGACATAGATAAGACGCTTATGGAACTGGCGCGAAAGGATCCCGCCTCAGCGGTAAAACTCTACAAAAATACATTAGCCCAGGCGCAAAAAGCTCGTGATGTCCAGGGAGAGATGAGCGCCAATGAAAATCTGGGGCACATATACTATTTAACGGGGCAGTTTCAGAGAGGCGCAGACTATTATGACAAGGCCCTGAAAATAGCTCGTGGGCTCAAGAATCCCGAACAAGAGGCGGTGGCTCTTCGCAATCTCGCAGCGATCAATATTGCGTGGGCCAATTATGAAGAGGCAGAAGCCTTGAACAAAGAAGCCTTGAAAATATTTTCTGAAAGGGCCTCAGTTCGAGGAACTCCGATGACACTGAACAACATCGGCGTCATGGAAAAAAACCGTGGACGCTTTTCTCAGGCTGCCCAAGACTACATGAGGGCTCTGGAAGCGAACAAAGAGGTAAATCGTAACCAATTGATCGCCTTGAACAATCTCGCTGGTCTCTTCGCAAGTCGCGGAGAACCCGTTAAAGCGCTCGAGTCTCTCCAAGCATCACTCGATGTTGCAAAAAAGACGGGTGAGGCTATGGCTGAAGGCGAAGCGCTGCTGAAAATCGCTAAAGTTCAGATTGACAAAGGTGATGCGAACCAGGCCCTAGAAAATAGCAAGAAAGCCCTAGAAATATTCTACAAAGCCGGATCGCCTCCCGATTGGGCAAAGAAGGTTGTGGGCGATATTTGCCTGGATCTCGGCAGGACTCAAGAGGCCGAATCATACCTTAAAGAAGCGGACTACGATTCATCACTCGGGAGATTGTATTTGGTTAAAGGAGATTTTGACCTCGCCAAGAAGCATTATGAACAACTTATGAAAAATGCTGAAAAGGCGGGTAATCTTGACGAACTTTTCACGGCGTACACTGGACTTGGAAGGGTTTACGAATCAAAAAAGAATTACGCCCAAGCGTCACAGTATTATTCCAAAGCGGTAGATCTTACCGAGGAAATGAGATCGCAACTACTCCTCTCAGAAAGGCAAAATTTCTTTGCAGGCAAGATTAACGGATTTCTTCGCTCCGAACCGGCCAAAGGACTTGTTAGAGTCACCCTGAAGCAGGACAAGGCCTCTCAGAGTATTTATCCCAGTGAACTTACCAGGGCAAGAGACTTTGCCGATACTTTGGCTCAAAAGCTTGACGGAGAATATTTCGGCGTTCCCGAAGAAATTCGTAAAGAAGAGATGAAAATTATCGACAAGGTTGCTTCGCTGAGAATGGCCATAGACGCTATAGCTAAGGACGTTGACAAGGAACGGATAAACGATATCAAGAGACAGATCAAGGCCGCCGAAACTGAAAAAGCATCCTTCCTGAAGTCAATGCGAGAGAAATACAAGGACTATGCGTCAGTGAAATACCCCTCGCCCGTTAAACTGGAGACGGCCGCTTTGACTCCTGCAGAACATGTTCTTATCTTCGATGTTACAAGCGAAGGAGTTGGAACAAGGCTTCTAAAAGGGAAAAAGGTGGTAAGCGGTAGCTTCATTGACTGGAAACCCGAAGACCTTGAGAAGGACGTGTTGAGTTTCCAGAAATCTATAGACGGGCACAATTTGAAAGCGTTTGATGTGGACCTTTCTTCTAAGCTCTATAAAAGGCTCCTTGAAGATCCCTTGTCGGATGTGCCGGAGGGCAGTCCGGTTATTATAGTTCCTGATGGCGTTCTGGCCTTGCTGCCTTTCGAAGCGCTTGTAACAAACGGAAAGGCAGACTGGAAAAAAGGCCAATGGGGGGATTATCCACAAGGTCTGCAATACGTAGGAGATCTTTATCCCCTTGTTTATGCGCAATCTTTAACTGCTCTGACAATGACAAGAGGGCTGGGGGAAAATGTCAAGTCCAAAGCAAAATCCAGAGTAGCGGGAGACCGCATTCTGGTAATGGCTGACCCAGTATTTGAAGCAAAAGACCCTCGAGCGCAGGGAGTCAATGTTCAAGCACGCTCTGTCGAGTCCGCCGGCGCGCAATACCCTAAGCTTATGGTTGCAGTGGAGGACATTAATGAGGGTGTTTCCAAATCAATACCCAGGCTTGAAGCTACAGAGCAATTGGCGAATAGCCTTGTGAAACTGTACGGCGACAGATGCGACGCATATACCGGTCTACAAGCATCCAAGAGCAAATTCATGGAGCAAATTAAGCTTCAAAACAAAAATTACGGGTCAGTGGTGTTGGCCACTCATGGCGATATTTCCAACAAGGAGGCGTGGCTTCTGGAGCCGGTGCTGTATCTGGCGATGGTACCAAACAGAAAAGATGGTTTATTGACCATGAGCGAAGTGGCCGGTCTCAAGCTGGACGCCGAAGTTGCCGCCCTCACCGCCTGCAAGACAGGACTCGGAGCGAATCTGGCCGGCGAAGGGGTGATGAGTATGGGAAGGGCATTCCAATGCGCCGGCGTCAAGACTGTATTGATGAGCCTCTGGTCGGTAGCGGACCAATCGTCGGTAATGCTCATGGATGAGTTTTTCAAGAACATGAAAGAAGGCAAAAGTAAACTCGAGTCCTGGCAGGAAGCAAAGACCCACATACGAAAAGAGGGTTTTGAACATCCGTTTTTCTGGTCAGCGTTCGTCATGGTGGGTGATCCCGGTGTACAATTGGAGTCAAAGGCCGGCGCTAGAAATTAGATTCAACTGACCAGAAGTTTGATTAATGGGCGTCATAACCTTTTGCACATGGATAAGTAATATGGCGCAATGAGATCATTTCGAGTTAGGACGATTTAAGGTCATGAGTCTTGTTCCAATATGAATGCTCCGTGCATCCATTTGCTTGACTCTACGGCAAAGCTTATCAGAACGTCGTGCGGTTTCAGGTGGTTGTTGTCAAGGTAATGATCCAGGGATATGAGGCTTGCCGCAGGCCCTGCATAGCCAACCATGTTTATGTTTGAATATAGGCGTGCTTCAGGGTTGGCCACAAGTTCTTTCAATGTGACCTCGGCGAATGTACAAAGATGACGCATAGGGAGATTAAGAAGCAGGCATTTGACTCGTCCAGTATCCAGTCCAGTAGCGTTGAGCATTCTTTCAAACGCTTCGCTGGTAAGCTTTGGCCCGATCTTACCAACCCTGTTGAGATCCTGGGTCACATGGTGCTTCCCCGTTCGGTAAATCTCCAACAGGTCCCAGCCACCAGGAGCGGCAAAACCTGTCATTCCATTTTCCAGGTTGGCTCCCACGGATTCGATGTAAGTGTCAACAACCCTAAGCTTGCTGTGTCCAAGATTCTTGTCGCTAAGAACCATTGCACCGGCTCCGTCACTCAGAAACCACCGGAGAATTGCCTGCTCGACAGTAACATGCTCCTCATTAAGGGCCTCAACTTTGAAGCAGGTTGACGATATCTGAGAGGTCACCACCAGCGCAGTGTGGTACCGACCAAGCGAAATCTGATCTGAAGCGACCTGGATAGCTTTGTAAATTGATGTGCAATTCGAGTGGATTGCCATTTCAGCGCAATAATCTATCCCCAGGCGCTCTTGAACCAGTGTGCTGGATGGAGGCGACATATAGTCAAAAAAAGCTCCGGCATAGACAATTAGGTCGATCTCGGAAGGACTTACACTTGCTGCGTCCAATGCCTTTGTGGCGGCCTTTACCGCCATAGAAACGTTTGATTCGGTAGGCTTACGCGTAACTGGGTCCAGTACGTAGTGCACAAAATCAATGCCAAGCAGCTTCCTCATGACGGGTCTGATCCTGTGAATACGTCTTAGAACATTGGGCGGAGCCTTGGTTATCTCACCAAGTATCTTGTCGATTGAATCCACAGGAATGGGATCTCCCGGCAAGAAGTGGCCAATACCAGGGACGTAGACGTCTCTTTTGGATGCTGTATTGGAAAGAGCAGACCTTTCCCCCATTTTGTTCGCCCCCTTTCATTTGTGCCACTGCGATGATTTTATAATCACACGGTAAAAAGCATATTCGCACAACTACAACGTTTTCTCAACGGCAATTATTTTGGCGCAAGAAACTGACCATAAGTTAATGGGAAAACTCTTCAGAGGCTTTATTTCCGTGACAAACCGATACTTATAAACCTGAAACAGGGCCGATTGGCAAAGTCTAAAGAAATAAAGATCTGCATTCTTAGAGAATTATTCTTGGAAACGCCGTGGACCATTTGACTGGATCGCAATGGCGCAAATTGTTGATATGGCGAACTGTTTCTTTCATCTCTAATCAGAGACTCCACGTTTGGAGAGGTAATCAATGATCTTGGCATGGCCGTTCTCTCTCGCGTGCCCCAGAGCTGAAGTGTCGTGACGATCCTTGAGTTTCAAATCTGCGCCTTTTTCTGAAAGTAACTGGACGATCACAAGGCTGCCTTTAATGGAAGCCAACATGATAGGAGTCATCCCATTGGAATGAGCTGCATTAACGTCGGCTCCCCTGTCAACTAGCAGTTTTACAACATCCAAATGGCCCTCGAAGCACGCTGCGCCTAAAGCATTCGCTCCATCGGGGGTTTTGGCGTTCAATTCCGCTCCGTTATCCAACAAATATTCCGCCACCTCCTTATGTCCTCGGCGGCAAGCCCAAAGCAATACGGTAGCCCCTTCGTCGTCTAGTATTTTAACGTCCGCCCCTCTTTTGAGAAGGAGTTTCACAACCGGCAGCATTCCATTGTATGAAGCTCCCCACAGGGGAGTGAATCCGTTCATTCCTAGCTGATTCACTTGCGCCTTATTGTCCAAGAGCATTTCAGTCAGAATCAAGTCGCCCCTGTTGGCGGCTAAGATAAGGGGGTTAATTCCCTGGTTGTCTTGCACATTAGGATCAGCCCCTCTCTCCAAAAGTAGTTTTGCGGCAGGGGCTTGACCTAAGGCGCACGCAACAATAAGAGCTGTCTCGGCTTTTGCAGTCTTGGCGTTCACATCAACGCCTTGGCCCAGCAGCCGCTCGATCTCGGGTGTATTACCATTGGCGGCCGCAACCATTAACGCCTGGGTTGTGTTTTCAGCAAGAGAAATACCGGCGCTTCCTGTGGTCAGGGCCATCGCTAACCCCATGAAGAAAAGCGCTGGGAAACAAGAGATTTTGGGCATACGAATATTGAGCATGTAAGACTCCTTTGATGCTAGAATGGAACCCTTTCTCCAAATATTTCTTCCGTCTTTCTCAAAATCAATTACCACGAAAGGGGGGAGCGAACTCAATCAAGCGCCCCCTTGGCCATGTTCCTCGTAGTTATAATTTTGGGCGTCGTTGTCGCCTCGGCTCCTCTTGCGCATTCCCAGGACAAGCGGTAAGTTTGGAAGCACACATATCGGCTTTTCAAGCACCAAGAAAATGGGGTTTGGGTTGAGACTAATCGGCTTGGAACCGGGCGGCAGAAGTTCATGGAGGTAGATCGCGCCAGCGAATTTGTTCAGCTCTACTAACAGCTCCCGAGGCTAAGCTGTTCGACTCTACAGCACCGCAACTTACAACAAGAGCGACGAGTTAAGTCAAGTAGTTTCATTGAATAGTGATTGGGGCATACTCTTGACCAATTTTAGTATTGAACACGTGCGTATTTCGTAGACATAAACCTGTTTAACCATAGAGGCCTTAGAATTCCCAAATATCTGGATTCACGTTGTCAAAACCGATTGGAAATCCCAACGATGACCAAGGGTAACCAAAAGAGCAGGCCCACCCCCCCTACTATCAGACACCACCAGCCTCTGCCAGCCCCAACGAGCGTTCCGTTCGATGCCTTAATGGCTATTATGGCCTTCCATCCCAAAAGGAGAGCTACAATAGAACCAATACCGGCTAGCCACAACAGCGAAAAAACAATGCCCCATTTCAACATCCGGTCAACTTGGCGCTGCGTCATCACTTATCTCTCCTTATTCTGGAATAGTCGCTGTCCTTGATCTCCCTAGGCTAGGCGTAGCTTGGTTTACTCTCTCACCATGCAAGGAGAGCCCAAGACTGCGGTCGATCTTGCCTAGAAAGGGGTTAGAGCGATTCAGCCGCAACGCGCTGAGGTTCTAGTTACGAACCGATTTATTCAGTCATTTCTGTCGATGACCATCCAGAAAAAAAGAGCCGCATAGCCACTACTAGTGGCTATATCCAGGAACAGCACGTAACAGTCACATCCTGAGGCGAATGTTAACCTGAGCGGCGCCTAGGTCAGAAGCTGACATTGGCGCCGCTCAGGGACATTTCATGTGATTCATTACATTTTGAGGCGCTCCCTAAGGGATGAGGCCCGGTAACTGACGCTGGAGGCGTCTTCTCTCTTACCAAGAGCCTCATAGGTTTTTGCAAGATTTTCGAGGACATTTACCGTTAAGGGTTCTTCTATCCGTCCTGAGACTTCCAAACGCTTTAGGGCCAACTCAAACCAGCAGACGGCTATCCTAAAGTTGTTCTTGTCAAATTCTTCCGTACCTTTTTGATTGAGATCTCCAGGATCCGACGAAGCATAATCCCGTTTTATCCTGGCGCATGGATCTGTCAAGCGGAGAAGGGGCTCTGGTCACTACTGTTACAGGTTCGGGCTCAGTCAATATCTCTACTGGTTCAGTAAGCCCAACTACCGGGACGACTATGGGTATCCATCTTCTTCCCCAAGGTCCCCATGGGCCACGCCTACCCCATGGACCCCACCAGGGACCCCAAGGTCCTCGCCTTACCCACGGACCTCCGGGGCCTCGACCACCACCTGGTCCTACCAAGATGCCGCCACCTGGACCCCTACCTCCGGGGCCTCGACCACCACCTGGTCCTACCAAGATGCCGCCACCTGGACCCCTACCTCCGGGGCCTCGACCACCACCTGGTCCTACCAAGATGCCGCCACCTGGACCCCTACCTCCGGGGCCTCGACCACCACCTGGTCCTACCAAGATGCCGCCACCTGGACCCCTACCTCCGGGGCCTCGACCACCACCTGGTCCTACCAAGATGCCGCCACCTGGACCCCTACCTCCGGGGCCTCGACCACCACCTGGACCTACCAAGATGCCGCCACCTGGACCCCTACCTCCGGGGCCTCGACCACCACCTGGACCTACCAAGATGCCGCCACCTGGACCCCTACCTCCGGGGCCTCGACCACCAATTGCTCCAATTGGTTCAACCAGGATCTTGCCCGGTTTAATGACACCGGACGAACCTGTTGAAACCGGCCTTCCACCTCCAGTGGAGCTTACCCAGACAGGGGGTTTAGTTCCTGGTTTCTGACCGCCGGTTGAAGTAACCGATGAAGGGGGTCGGCGGACAAGTCCCGAGCCAGTGGGTGTTGAGCGAGTGCTGGGAGGCCGCACGCTCGAGATCGGCGTAGTTGGACGAACCGGTTGTGTCCGCACAGTGGTGACAGGCGGAGTTGTCCGAATCGGCTGTGTTCTCACGCTGGATAGGCGGAGTTGTCCGAATCGGCTGGGTTCGAACAATGGAAGTAGTGCGTGTCGGCTGAGTTCTTACGCTCGTTCGAGAAGGTGTCGTAGGGCGCGAAACTCTCGGCGCAGTGTAGCGTGGTTGGCTGACCGGACGAGAAACTCTTGGGGGTGAGTACGAAGGCCGAGAAACCGGTCGAGGCGCAACTCTCGGACTCGATGCCCTCGACACTCCCCCGCCCCTGCCATATTTTGGAACCATGGACGAATCATCGTCCTGCGATTGTCCTGCTGTTTCCGATATCGTAGTGACCGTTTTCTCTTGGGAATTAGAATCACTCCATGCCGGCCCCGAATACCATGTTCCTACGACCATCACAGAGACAAAAAACGCCACTTTAATATATAAGTTTTGTTTTAAAGCTTTCATGTCCGCTCCACCTTCAGGTCACTAAAAGAGTAGAATTTCAGGTTGCCCTTACTATGGTTCTTCGCAGTAACCCTAAGATTCTGACAAAAAAACCTACGTCAAGCACTTCCTGTCCAGGACCCTAGTTCAATGTGTTTGACATAGATTCCTTCCGTAGGGTCTTCCGTCTATTTCTTGGAAGACGCCGGTTTTTGTGGGCTATCGGCTCCGGCTTTTTTGAGAAGTTCAAGGATTTTCTTATCCCCTGCTACGCCAGCCAATTGCAATGCTGTCACTCCATTGTTGGCCTTAATATTCACATCAGCGCCCTTTTCCAGTAGCATCTTTACCACGTCGTCGTTCCCGGAAGGAATGAAGCGTACATAAGAGCTGTAGCGCCCGTCTGGGTTTTGGCGTTAATCTGCGCTCCTTTTTCAATCAAGCAGCTTTACAACATCCAGGTTCCCGTCTCTCGCAGCGACGATGAGCGGTGTATATCCATCATTATTCGCTTCATCAACCTTTGCGCCCTTGTCCAGAAGGAGTTTTACCGTTTCCGGATTACCTGCGTTCGTTGCCAAACAGAAGAGCTGAATCGCTATCAGGGGTCTTGGCGTTAATATCAGCCCCTTTGGCCACGAGCGTCTCTGTAGCCTCCGGGTTTCCGCTATCAGCGGCCGCCATCAGCGCCGTAATACCCTTGGAGCCAGCTTTTGCGTTGACCTCTGCCCCATTTTGGATTAACCAGGTGACCATTTCTGTGTCATCGTTGGCTGAGGCTATCATGAGAGCGGTGTTTCCCTTGCTGTCCGCCTCGTTAACCTTAGCCTTGGCTCCGACAAGGACCTGCGCCATATCCAAATCACCGAGGCTTGCAGCCAGCAACAGCGCCGTAAGTCCCTGTTTAGGGTCCTTGTAATTCACGTCAGCTCCTTTTTCACACAGTTTTTTCGCTACATCCAGGTCACCGCGTTCTACCGCCTGGAACAGCGCAGTCTGACCTTCCTGGTTCGCAGCGTTAACATCAGCCTTATTCTTCAAGAGCAGATCAATCATTTCCATGTCACCATTATATGCCGCAACCATTAATGGCGTCAGACCATCCTTTGAACTTTTGAGATTGACGTCCGCTCCTCCCTGAATGAGAAGTTTTGCCATCTCTACGTCGCCTCCCAGGGTTGCGGTAATTAATAGAGTATCCCCATTTGGATTTCGTACATTTACATTCGCTTTTTGTGCCACTAATTCCTTGATTTCTTTAAGAGACGAGTTCGATCCCTGACTTGGATCCGGGTACAGCGCCTTGAATTCTTTAATGAGTTTTTCTTCAAGAGGCCCACCCCAACTCTGTCTCTGGCTATCCACGGAAAACAGCAGCAGCAAGCTAAGCATTACCGTAATTGTCTTTGCAAAGTTCATTTTTCAGTCCTCCATTCTTAACTTGAAGTTTTCATTCTGGACGATCTCTCCACGAGAAGGAACCACTGATTGGGCAAAACCCCTAATCAGTCCTCTTGAATCCCCTCGGTAGAGACTGCTTATCATTGTCCCTTCCGGGGCCTGGCAATACATTTCCTTCTGACTTTCGTGTCTTGGAACCACTCTTAATTCCGGCAACCTCCTCGAGCGTTGGAGAAACCCGCTCGTTCTGGGATCGTTTCTGGGGGTTGGAGTAGCTCTTTTCCGACATTGAACAAGGCGTAGGGCCCTCGCCTGAAGACGATTCCTTGCCGTCTCCTTTTAGGACAACCCTCCGGTTCAGCATCCGTGTATCCTCGGTATCGTTCGAATGAGCCGGACACGTAAGCCCATACCCTCTGGCTACGAGTTTCTCCTTGGAAACTCCCAATTTAACCAGGTGATCTATGACAGCGTTTGCCCGGCCCCATGACAGCCTGCAATTCATTTCAGATCCTCCAATGGAACACGTGTGCCCATCGACACAGTATCGGCTAATCTTGGAGAGCTCGGGGTCACTAGCGGCCTGGATAAGAGCTTCCGCCATACTCTTCAGGTTCGGCATGGAATCGGCTTTCAATACAGACTGTCCAAAGTGAAACAGTAGCGCATCGCTCTCGTACGTAACCTGCCCTTCAGTCTTGAGCTTCTCAATTACCACATCCTTGGGAACCAATTTAGGGCCGCTTTTTGGAACTGGGGCAGATTCTTCCTCAGCAGCCTTGAGCTTTTGGAATTCCTCCCATGTTTCGGCAAAAACCACAGCATGGGAAGCAAATAGCGAAATCAATATTGGAAGAAGTATCCTAAACATCTTTATCCTCCTAGATAACTTAGTAGAATCGCAATTCCTTTAATACCCGGCATGTTGATTCTCTATTGCCGCTGTTTCGGATTGAGCCGGTCGTTATGCGAATTCTTTTTGTCGGATGAATTAATGTTTTTTTGCGCATTTGTTTTCTGTGCTTTATTCGGTTCGGATACCCTGCCCATGAAAAGAATACTCCCTGTCTGATTCTCCTGTATGAGAAAAATGAAAGGGTGATCGGCTTGAAATACCGGAATTTTCACGTCATTTAATGATATTTCATCTGTAGCTATCACGCTGGTCGCAGCAGAGGCTTGAGTTCCTTGCTCGTTCATTTCTACAAAAGCCTTATGAATAACAGTGGACAAGAAGAGAGGGTCGTCATTTCTGGGAGCTATGCCGTTAAAATTAGCGTCTCTAGAGTTGAACGCGTCGATCATTCCCATTGAAACCAATGCATCGGAAAGGTCAAACGAAGACAATATCTTGAACCTCGGAATTTGCGCCACAACTTTAGTCGAAACCATTTTAGACTTCCAGATATTCAGGTTTTCACTCGAAATATTTCTTTCCAGCGCTCTAATTCCTTCTGTATCTTTTGGAAGTATCGCTATCATTGAAAGTGCATTGCCGGCATAAGGAATTTCCAGTATTTGAAGGGATTCGATATTGGCGTATTTGAACACTCCAGTATGTTTCATCATCTGTATCTCGATAGAATTATCTGATGAAATAAAGAACTTGGAGTCTTCAGTCAAATCATCATCGAACTTTTCTTCCCAGTCTCCTTTGAAACATATTGCATTGGTCAAGACCATTTTGGTGTTGGGGGTTATGGAGTCTGGCGTAATGATGTCCTTGATCCTACCCTGAGTTCTCCCGTCAAACCACTCATTTATTGTTTTAATCGCTTCTCCCGGTTGACTCTTATAATCCAGTGAAATAGTTGAAGCCCCAAAATAAGTCTTCAACAGATCCTCATATGCAGGGAAGATATCGTAACCCTTTTGAGGCCATAAGGAATTTGCCACATTTAAACTGACACCGCCATTACCTTCCAGCTTGTCAAGAATCAATCGGAGAGACTCAAATGCAGGTTGAACGTTTTTTGGCTCAACCGAGAACCTGAGAGTTTCTGTCATTTGTTTTTGGGTATTGCCTCTGGCTCCCGCGCACGCCATCGCAAGTGACGCCGATATACTGTACGGGGAGATGGAGATATTCCCTTTCTCTGAACAGAGTTTTTTATAAAGCTCTATAGCGAAGACTGTATTGTCCTTAACCAACTTTTCCACAATCACTGGGCTATCCGCTGCCGGAGCCAAAGCCGGCAAAATCAGAATCAAAAATAGCATCAGTGTATGCGCTCTGAATATGAGCCACATGAAATTCTCCTTTCCAAGAGACCTCATGAACTGTTCGTACCGCAGCTAATTCAAAGAGATGAACTAATAGCGAATTAAAATTCGCTAATTCTGAAATCTAAAATCTCTTGTCAAGCCGTGAGGGTCTACCAGGCACGGAGAAGGCGGTTCCTTCTTAAGAACTTTGTTCCAAAATTCTAGAGTGCCCTTTGTACTGACTTTGAATGCCTCTTCCAGGTTGGGGCTACCCTGCTTTATAGCCTCAACCAAAAAGTATGTAAAAATGCCTCCATTGAGGCGTGGGTGAGAGGCGGAGGATTCATGTTTCCTCGCCGAAGCGAGCAAAGCTTCATGGTCGTTACCATAATTAGGAGGACTGCTCTTGTCAGACAAAGTCCATTCCTCTTCTTCAGACTCAGGCCACTGCAAGTAGTCGGATATTAGCTCCCCGTCGGTAATTTGAAGACCTTTCGTTATTGCGCGGCTATGGCAAGAATCCACTATCAGAATCTTTTTTCTGGCGGGGATCTTCTTGATGAACGCGCCAAACTCATTTTTAGTCAGGAGAATTTTCTGTCGAAGATGCTCTTTTTTGGTCATGTTTTTTTGTTGGCCGGGATAAAGCACAAGGACTCCCTCTCCATTATGATTACCTCCATGCCCACTGAAGTATATGACGACCGTATCTTCTGGTTGAGTGCTGGAAGCGAGCCATTGCATACCATAAGAGACCCCTTTATAATCTGCTTCGGCATCCTTCAGGATTTTTACATTAGATTTTTCGACACCCGCCTTGGATTGTAATACTTCGGTTATCCTGTCTACCGTGTTGTCGTAAGGCCGACCGTCGAACTTCCCATGCCCTGCGATTGCCAGCAGGAAAACTTTAGAAGCTTGAGGGGTCTCAACTACCGGTGGCGGTCCGGAACCTATGCAAATATTTACCTGGGCTGTTCCCCAGCTTATATTTGATCCAAGGGTCTCTGAAGACCTTTGAAAATGAATCGCAAGATCTTTGGCGCTGCCGTGATACTCTTTGAAGCCCGTGTCTTTGAGTTTTTGGAATTCCTGCTCTGAAAGAATCTTTCCTTTCTCGGAAGTGGCGTAAGCTATGAGGCGCTCCTTACCATCAGGACCGGCAATCCTGTACCTAAATTTGTCTCCAAGACCGGGAAAACTTCTCGGCCTATTGGGGTCTATCCGGTTATCTTGTCCTGAATAATCATTTGGCCAGAGCCTCAGTATCTTTCCTGACGTTCCCATGTCCATTAGAGTCAGGTAACATTCTCGATCCGCTGCGAATGTTATTTTAAGTTCATCCCCCGGCTTTAGAGATTGTTTTTCAGCTGAAAGGGTCAGTTTTATGTTGTTCTGAGGATTTGGGTTGGTAGGAAGAATATAAATATCCTTCCAGTCCTTTGATTTTCCAAAATATTGACCATGCCCCATACCCGTAACACAAGCAAGACTGAGCGCCACCATTCCGATAACGGCCAAACATCTGTATAAACGGCCCATCCTAAGCCTCCTGATGTCTGTATCAATTCCCTTCAAGGGACTCAAAACATCATTTGATAAATAGATTCGTCAGTTAGCCTGCCAGAAAATGAGCTTCGAGAGATAAGAGCCTCTCTTATACAGAGGCTCTAACTTCTCGGTATTGGCTCAGGGTTTTAGTATGACCAGTCCATTCAAGAACTTTTCGATGTCATCCCTGAACTGTGGCAACACGTTTTCAGGGCAAGAACCAACTACTTCTACCACGCCGGAGGCGCCTTTCCACAAGTAACCATGGAAATAATAAGGATTCCCCTCACTCTTGCCATTTACTATCATGGACGTGACTGTGTTGTTGTTGATCTGGATTTCCTTGTCCTCCTTGACTACGACATCAGACGCAACTCCTTTAATGATCTCCAGGAACGCTTGCTTGATAGTTTCCATAGGAACCGAGGCCTGGCCTGGCTGAACCAAAACAAGCGCATCCGCATCGCCGGACTTATGGTTGAAGGCTTTTTCGGCGTTATCGCCGGGCCCAGGCGATGCCTGCCATTTTGTCGCGTCATAACGTATTTCGTAGAACCCGTCTTTACCTTTAAAGACCTCTGTCCCCTCAGTAGGTTTTGTCACAGGGGTCGCACTTGGTGGCTGTTCCTGAGGAGTTGTTGACCCTGCGCCTGCGTCAACAATCTTGAGAGTACAGTCTTTTGTCGCCCACTTGCTGGGATCCAACTTCTGAAATACTAGCCCAATGTCTTTTAAAACCACTCCTGGATCCTTCATGCTCAGAAAAACCTGTCCTTTTTCCGGCTTGGTTTCAATCGGTTGCTTGAGCTCTTCTTGCAGGGATTCAATCTTGGATAGCACCGGGTCCACACTGGCTAAAGCCTTGATGTGCTCCTCTCCAGCCGGCAGCAATACCTTATATGAGAAATCGCTCCCAAGGGGCGGAATTGTATATGTTTTATCCTTTTCGATTCTGTTATCCGAGTGCCATTTATTGGGGAACAGTATTATTGTCTTGCCGCTGGTTCCGATGTCAATAAGCGCCAGATAACAGTCCTTATCAGCCTTGAATTGAATGACAACATCTTCCCCTACCTTGTATTCGGTTTTGTCCGTTTTTATCTCAAATTTTATGCCGGGATTTTCATTCTTGATCTGCGTTGTTAGCTTCAGCAAGTCTTCCGCTGTGTATGCGAAAACCATTTGCATCTGAAATGGCGGAACCATCCCTAGCAATAGGGCGCACAGTGCAAGAACAAACATTGTTCTCTTCATGATCGATACCTCGCTCTCCACTTGATTGTTTCTTGATCGATGGTTAAACCTCGAGTTGCATTAAATCTTTCCATTCCGGATTCATACCCTAATAAACCTATTCGTATTACCTAAAGAATCCTGACCAAAAAACGCCGTTTGTTACAAGTTGGTGTTTTTTGGGAACCGTTAAGCTCCAACTTCTTGACCTTCTCTCAAGGTTTTAGAATTACCAGTCCATTTAACAACTTTTCAATGTCATCCTTGAATTCAGGGAACAGGGTTTGACCGCAGACACCCACCAATTGAATAGCCCCAGATTCACCGCTCCACAGGTAGGCGTAAAATGTAATACCGATTCCTTCACTCGTGAAATTCACTATCATGGATGTTACTCTGGCATTGTTAACGCTTATTTCCTTTTCTTCCTTAACGACCGTATCGGACGCAACTCTTTCCAAGTTACCCAAGAACGCTTTCTTCAAAGTTGCAATTGGTATTGCCTGTCGCTCACAAATTACGTGTACCTGAGCGTCGCCTGCTAAATGAAAGAAACCTGTTTCGGCCGCTGGGTTGTTTGAAGACCCAACTTTCCATTTTGATTTGTCATACCATACTTCATACAATCCACTCTTACCCTTGAACACTTCTTGCGCATCAGGAGGTTTTGTCCTGGAGGTCACCGTAGGTTTCTCTTCGGAAGGCGGTCTCGAACCCACTCCCGCTTCCACGATTCTAAAAGCATGGTCCAGAGTCGCCCACTTGCTGGGATCCAACTTCTGAAATACTAGCCCAATGTCTTTCAAAACCACTCCGGGGTCCTTCATACTCAGGAATACCTGACCTTTTTCCGGCTTGGTCTCGATCGGTTGCTTAAGTTCTTCCTGCAGAGATTCAACCTTGGACAACACCGGGTCCACACTGGCCAAAGCCTTTATGTGCTCCTCTCCTCCCGGTCCCATGACCCTGAATGAGAAGTTGCTTCCAGTCGCTGGAACTGCGTAAGTCTTGCCTTTTTCAACTTTATTGTCAGGATGCCATTTATTGGGAAATAGTATTATGGTTCTTCCGCTAGTTCCTATGTCGATGAGCGCTACGTAGCAATCCTTATCGGCCGTGAATTCGATTACAACGTCTTCCCCCACCTTGTATTCATCCTTATCAGTTCTTAGTTTAAATTCTATTCCGGGATTTTCATTCTGAATCTGTTTTGTTAGCTTCAGGAGGTCTTCCAAGGTGTAAGCGAGAACCGTTTGAATCTGAAAAGCCGGAGCGATCCCCAGCAACAGGACACACATTGTCAGCGCATACATGTTTCTTTTCATGACAGATACCTCACCTTCCGGTTAATGGTTTCCTAATCAAATGAAAAACTAAGAGGTTTCCCCAACAAGAATAAATCCGCTCCAAAAGAACGGGTGCTTGTAACCGGTGTTTCGTATGTCTTCCCTTGCTTTCAGAAGCGATTCAAGTTTCGTCTTGCCTGACTTACGATACTTGAAGAAGTTCTCCGCCAGTGTGACAGCCGACGAAGCCTCCACCTCCCACAGCGACATGAGCACCGATTTAGCCCCTGCGTATTGGAAAGCGTAACCCATACTGGCCACGCCCTCTCCCGAAAGCTCTTTGCCAAGTCCAGTCTGGCATGCTGTCAGAGCAACTATGTCGGCATTCATCTTAAGCGATAGAATATCAGACATCCTCAAGAAGCCATCAGTGCCGTGCGGAACCATCGTTAAAGCAAGAAACGGCTCCATGAGCCCGGCGGTCTTATTCGACACTACTCCATGAGTCGCAAAGACTACATTTCCGTATTGATTTAGCCGGGGCGCCACTTTATTCAGAAAATCATATTTATCGGCTTTCAGGCCCGTAAGAGAAAGACAGTTCGCTCCGTAAATTTTTTGAAGGTTCTCAGCCAGGATTCCTGTTTCGGGCAATTGACTGAATTTCAGACTACCACTCTCCTCTACCGCTTGCATCAATCGAACGTTGTATTCTTTTTCACTTTGGGCCAATCTCGTTGGGCTTGAGAGTTGAGCTCGTTTATCATTCATGCTGAATACAGGGTCGGCAAGCACCAGAATGCTATCCTTGGGTTTCTCATGCCCACGGGTCTTTCTTACCAGTGTCAGAGCGGAAAGAGATTGGTAATAACTTATCGGATAGTCATCTCCCAGAAACGCTATACCCTCCGGATAGTATGTGAATTGTTCCGGCCAGTCCGTATTATCCAATTTCTTCCATGTCGCCTTACCCCCTGTCACCAGGGCCTCAAAAGGTAATACGGCGAGAATCCCGTCCGGGACTATGATCAGAGGGGTTCCCTTTGGCACATCAACAAGTACAGCCTGCAGAAGTTTTCGGTAAAGAGTTAACGCCAGTTCTGGATCAAAATCCCTAAGTTGTTTGTTTTCAAAAGGCGCCCTGAATTTCATGACGTCCTTCATTAGATCCTCAGAGTCCCATTTCTTGAAAAAGCTCTCGGCCTCCTTCTTGTCTCGAATAAGCTTTATCATTACTCCTGAACTTGAAACATCGAACATGACCACGCACTCTTTAGGTTCCAAAGCGGAGTCTTTAATTCCTATAGGCCTCGGATACTTGACCGCAGCGTATGATGGGTAATTTTTCCAAAGACTGTCCACAAAAGCTCCCAAGTCTGCCTCGGCATCCTGGGTGTCCTTGGACAGGATCTCATACCTCGCTGATTGTTTGAGCCTGTCAGTCTTTGCAAGCTCCTTTTTGAGAGCAGCCATCCTGTTCACAAGCGACTTGTTCCTTTTCCATGGTTTCCTTCGGAATTCCAGACGCTCCCGAAGCTGAAGTCTCGGACAGATGATCGGCGAACGCTCTTGCTTTTGTCACCTCCAGCGCCTGGATGCCCCCGTCCTGGCGATTAAGTTTCATACGAACTCGGGTTAGCCCTTTAGCCGGCTCTATTCGGGAAAATCCCCCCATCTTGACTTCAAAGAAATTTTTTCGTTCAGAAGGCAACAGCCCTGACCTTACCTCCTCTAGAAGATTCATGGCCTTTTCATAATATTCCTCAGCCTTCTCATAGTTCTCCATAGCCTCATTCGCAGTGGCGAATCCGGTATAACTGATAAATAGCCCGTCTGTGTTCCCTGATTTATCGTTCGAGACAACGCCTTTTTCATAATATTTTGAGGCCGAGGCATAGTCTTTTTTGAGGAGACTGAGTCTGGCCCTTGTTGAGTCATATCCGGACGAGTTAATAATTGTCTCAGCCCTTGATAGGTCGCCGCTGTCGAGAAAAAGATTGGCCAGGTTGTTTTCTATTCCTTTTGTTGGTTTTCCGATGGTCTTGTTTATTTGAAGCGCCTTTTCAAGGGCCGCCTCCGCCTCAGAGTATTGCCCCATGTCTGTATACAACAATCCTATACTAGAATATGTGGTCCCTTCTCCCTCCACGTCTCCGATCTTCTTCCTAATTTCAAGTGAATGCTGATAGTAATCGAGGGCTTTGGCAGGCTGACCAAGTTTCCTGTAAATTATACCCAGGTTCGACAACAATAAGCCTTCACCTTTAACGTCCCCAATCCTCTTTTTTATTTCAATGGAGCGCTCATAATAATCCAGCGCTTTTGGATAATGCCCTAGAATACTGTATATATTTGCTATATTATTGAGAGATGCGGATTCCCCGGCGATATCTCCAATCTTTTTCTTTATTTCAAGAGACTTCTCATGACAGTCACGAGCCTTGGGATACTGGCCTTGCGAATAGTAGACATTTCCTATGTTATTGAGACAGTTGGACTCTCCCTTAACGTTTCCAATCTTCTTATTTGTTTCAAGCGCACGATTATGATAATCCAAGGCCTTAGAATATTTCCCTAAAGCGTTATAAACCAGCCCAAGGTTGTCTAGTGAATTTGCTTCGCCCTTTACATCGCCAACCTTTTTCCTTATCTCAAGGGACCGCTCATGATATTCTAAGGCTTTTGGATACTGGCCTAGCAATCTGCAAATCTCCCCAGTGTTTACAAGTACGGATGCTTCACCCCTTAAGTCCCCGATGCTTTTCCTTTTTCTGAGGGATTGCTCGAAATATTCCATGGCCTTGGGATATTCCCCCAGCAACATGTACACGTGGCCGATGTTGTTGAGAGCGGTCCCTTCGCCACTCACGTCCCCCAACTTCTTTTTTATTTCCAAGGATCCTTCATAATATTCCAGGGATTTGCGGTACTGACTCAACGATTGGGATACCATTCCAATGTTTCCCAACGCGGTCCCCTCGCTGCTGAGGTCGCCTGTTTTCCTGCTTATAGCAAGGTATTGTTCAAAAAGTTCCAATGCCTTCGGATACTTTGCTTGCGCATTGTAAACAAGACCAATGCCATTGATTGAATACCCTTCCCCCTTGACGTCACCGATCTTTCTTCTTATCGAAAGCGCTTTTTCATGAAAATCCAAGGATTTGGAATAGTGCCCCTGCCTAAAATAGAATCGACCTATGTTGTCAAGGGCATACCCGCTGCCTTTGTCAGAGTTTAACTTTTCAAAAATGCGTAGCGCTTCCTGGAATTTATTGAGCGATGTTTCTATCTCTGCGGCTGATGTGGCCTTGTTAAGAAGCTGACTCCCTTCCTTTAGCAAGGCGAAACCTTCTTTTTCAGACTGGGCAAACCCAGACGAAGCCCCTATCAAAATCATTATGCAAATAAACGTCACTCGTATAAATCTGTAGAACATAGTGACCTCCACTCTTCGTCTATTGCCGCCGAGGGGCAGTGCAGACTAATGTCGATAATGATTAATCAGGGCGCCACATGTTTAAATTTGATCCTTATGACCTTGTCGGCCCCAACCACTTTGATCTGGTTTTCCATCTTTTCAAATAGCTTTTCCCTGTTTTGATCGGAAAGCTGTTTTGCCTTGTCCGGCACCGTGTAGTCTTCTATTCCCATGAGATTGAATTCCCGTTCAAGTCCTGAAGATTTTAATTTTGTATAAAGTTCTTCGAGCTTTGGATTGCGCTCTCTGCTCGCGACCAGATAGATTGTCTCCTCTCCCTCATTTTTGTCCAAAACGTACCAGTGCTTCCCCTGCTTGTATGGCAACCATTGGGTTACACCGGCCTTCACTTCACCTGTGCCTTCGGTAAGTTTTGGATTCGGGAACAGGCGCCCCACATTTCCACTCGAATCCCACCACACCACATGCACAAAACAATCAGTGTCCGCCTTGAAGGCCACTCCAATGCGCTGCCCCGATTTAAGCGTAGAATCATTTATTAAAGGTTTTACTTCACCATCATCGGCCTGTGTCACAAAGAGAGCTTCGATATTCAAGGGCTTGTCGTAGACTGGTACCCTGAAAATGGGGGTTTGGTCGGCTCTTCCCTTTGCGGCGTAAAGTTGGGGGTTTTGTTTACCCTTTGTTTCAGCTCGTGTTCCTTCGTATACATACTCGTAAAAGTCCTTGACAGTGATGACTCCGTTGCTGGATTTGTTGCAGGCTGCGCCTCTAAGTCCCTTGAGGACAAAGTGTGTAAATACGCTGTTACCATACTTCTTGTCTTCCCATGATTTTTCATCTGGCCTGCTGGAGGCAAAACCGAACCTCCCCTGTAAATTCTGAAAAACTGAAAAGAATATGTCGGCTGCTTTGGCTGTCGATTTATCAAGAGCGGAACTGAATCCGCCTGAATGGCAGGCGTCGGAAACCAGAATTAAGCGATCTGAGTCAATACCCTTGAATAACCCCGATGTGTTCATCGGAAGAGCGCTTCCGTAGAGGTTTTCAACATCAGCGTCGTAGGTCAGAAAATAAAACTCGTCGGTCCTAACTGGATCAGATGCGCCGTGTCCAGAAAGAAATATGATCACCACGTCATCCTTACCGGCCGGTTTTAAGTCGTCTCGAATAGCCTTGGTCACATTCTCTCTCGTAGCCTGTTCATTGACAAAAAGCCGAACATGGGTCTTCTTGAAAAGCTTTTCACGTTCCTGCAAAAACGCATAAAAATCCTGAGCGTCCCTTGCTGATAGATTCAGGTTTAACCTCGAGTCACGGTAGTTTGCGACACCAACCAACACAGCGTACAACTCACTGTTGGTAAGATCCTGTGGCGTTGCTTGGGCTAGCGGAGGTGTAATCAGCCACAGGCATAATAGGAGTATAAATGACATCAACCAGACTGTTGGCTCGAGATAAAACTTAGAACAAGAGATTTTTACCATTTGAAATCTGTTCATTTTTTGTTTTCCTCGTTAAAAAAAACAATTTCGACCCGGCGATTCAGGGCGTCTGTAGCCGGATCGTGTTTTGGCCTGCTGTATCCGAACCCCTGAATTATCATTCTATCCGGTGTTATTGCGAATTTCTTGACTAAATATTCCCTCACCGCATTCGCTCTCTCATTTGACAGATTCATATTACGATCAGATTCACCAACAGCGTTGGCATGACCTTCAATTATGAATTTGTAAGACGACATCTCCTTCGACGCCAGAGCCTTTCCGATTTCGTTCAACTGGTTGACCGGTTCACCTGGTCGTATAGCGGAAGACCATCCTTCAAAAAGGATGTTGTTGAAGGACTGACGGTCGCTATCCTTGATTACATAATCTTCAAATCCCATGGTTTTGTACATCGTTTGCAAATTTGACTTTTGAACGTCGCTGGTTATTTCAGAGGCCGTCTTGAGCTTCCCTGAAACCGTACCGGAACGACTCTCCGCTTCGCGTAAACGGCTTTCGACGCCTTGAAAGCGTGGTTGGGAATTCAAGGCTTTTCTGTAGTTCTCAGCCGCCAGAGGATAACGGCCCTGGGCCATGAATACATCAGCCATCCCGAGTCGAGCGACGACCAGGTCAGGTTTGAGTTCAATCGCTCTGCTGTAGTGCCACAAGGCTTCGTCGAGCAGTTTGTTGGCATCCTGAACACCTCTAAAGGTATCTTTCTTCATGAGGCCCAAATGCTCAAGAGCGTCGGCAAGATTTACGTGAGCTTCAGCGTAAGAGGGACAAAGGTCAACCGCTTGCAGGAAAGCAGCCCGGCGTTCATTATAGTTAAGCAATTTGACACCTTCCGCATACTTGGCTTTGGCTGCGGAACAATCTTCTTTCTTTGACGCATTCCTGGAGTTTGATTCCTGGGGCAATACCTGCCGTGGAAAAAACAGCGCCAGTAACAGTAGAGAAAGGCAATAAAAATAGGTTTTCCTTCTGCTGCTCATCTGTAACACCCTCCCTCACCGTATTCTTGCGTAGACACGGCCATTTGTCAGACCAATAAATCAATTGGTCCGGTCTTCGCTTTTCACATTTGCTAACAGCGATAATGACTCTCTGGCTGCGGAAGCCAGTTCGGTGCCCGGCAAACCATTCTTAAAGGATTCAGCCAAAGTTTCTCCGCTTCGCGCATCAATGACCACTGTTTTCAATCCGAATTTATCTCTTTGCGCTTCTACCTTAACTACTATGGCAAACGTTATGGATGATTGCTTGTAAAATTCATTCAAAACTTGGGCCGGCGTTAAATTTTGATTGGTTGCATTGTCCAGAAACTTTTTGAGCTGTGAGGGGTTTGAGAACTCAAACCGTCTTTCCCCTTCAGACGTAGGCCTGAGCGCTTCGTATAGAGAATCTACCGTGGATTGCGGCAAAGGCTTGTCGAATCCAGAAAATACGACAATGGCGGCGACCTTTGGTTTCAATCGCTCAACAGATCGAGATTTGGGACTATATTTATGGAACGGTGAATTGGCGCCAACCGCTTTGGATTCCCTGTGAGTCAGTACAGACTCGGGTAACGCTGATTTGGCCACGGGCATGGCTTCTTCCCAATCCTCTGAACTAACCCCAAGGAAGATTGGGACGTTTCCGCGGGGATAAAGGACGACTACTGCAAGGATTGCGGCTAAGGCGGCTCCAAACGCCAGCGTTGGAAACCGAAACATAGGACTCAACCAGTTTGGAATCCACTCGAATCGATCTTGCGCTTCAGAATGTTTGGAACAAGAAGTTTGCGGATAAGCCTCCTTGAGCGCTTCTTTGATTAACGTGGGTAGAGTTTCCTGAGTGGCGCTATGGTTGTACTTGGCGACTTCAGCGCTGCACAAAGGGCAGATTTCCAAGTGTGAGGACAGCCTTTCTCCGGGGTTATATCCATTTTCGATGAATTCATACCACTCCCATGGTTCGGGGCAAAAAACATGTTTTTCCGATTTCAATATTTCCGCTAACTTGCCCAATGAATCCATTTCCGCAGCGCATTCTTCGCATTGCCCCAAGTGTCCACCCACCATGTCATGATCTTCTACTGCCAGAGTCCCCTCGAGATACCCGAGGAGCATGTCTTGTGGGTGGTTCTTCATATCATTTTCATCAATTGTCTTCACTTCTTGTACCCGCTCTGAACAAGCTTGTGGTGAATGTTCCTGAGTTCTCGAATGCAGCGCGTAGTCTGAACGGTCAGCGTATTCTCGGTAATCCCGGTAACTTCCGCAATTTTCGAGTATGGGTCCTCATCGTAATATCGCAATTTGAGTAGCTCACGGCACTTCATTCCGAGTAAACGCAATGCTCGCCTAACTATGTCAGCTTCCTGCGCAAGAATCAGAGCTTCTTCCTGGCGGAGCTGGTTCGAACTTTTCATCACCTGATAAACAACTCCAGAATTCTCATCGTCCAGAGAATGGGTCTCAGCGTTTCTCTTGGCGGCATTCGAAAAACGGTATCGGTCTACGCACACTCGTTCTGCAATCGTGCAGACAAAATTCTGCAATGAATATGATGAATTGTAGGTTTTAAGAGCGGATATAAGCGACATAAAAACATCATGGACCACGTCTTCAATTGCATCTTCCGAAATATGTAGACGCCTCCTTACAACCATTCGAACCAGCCTTTCAAAGCGAGAATAAAATTCCATCCATGCGGGTTCTGACCCTGAAAGGCATTGCCCCACGAGAGTGAGGTCCTTGTTTTCGTTGATCGAGACCATAACTCACTGCTAAATGAGCCAAAATTAAGATTGGAATAATAATGATTCATATCATTAAGCCTTCTGGAATTTCTATTTAAATGATTCGGATTTCATAAAAAACTATGACAACAAATTTTCGATAGTTAAGAGCGAACTTGACCGGCTCATCCAAGGCGCCGTATCATCGAACCAAAATCAAGCGAATTGTCAGATATCCTGAAGAGTTCCGAATGTACAATCAAACGACCAGAGAAATGGCCCGCATCGGATGGCCTTGCAAGGGGACTTCAATGAAAAGACTTATGATTTCAGCGCACAAGGTGGCGATGGCCATCGTCATGGTTATGCTCTGTCTTGCGCCAATGGGAACTTCAGCAACCGAGAAAAGTAAGTCCTCGGAAGAATCCGTTTTTCTGAAGCTGATAGATTCCCCTCAGAATTGGTACGCGGAACAGGTTGAGGCAGGCAAAGATATTTATTTCTCAGCAAATTTTATCTTCCAGGCCACAAAACTTAAAACACAGCAAATTCTCATAGAATATGAACAGTCAGTCCTATATCCGAGGCTGAAAGATCTCTGTGATCAAATTAAGCAAATGGGTATGACTGGCGACGCTCTAATATTTGTTGAAATGGTTCGCAAGCTCGTCAACCCTGATGCTGAAATCCAGGCGCAAGTTGCCGAAGAGGTTGTGAAAAGGGTTTCTGAATTCAATAATGACCCTCAAAACACCCCACGGGGACATTACACTTCATCAGAAGACTTGAGCCGCTACTTTAGGGGTATGCAATTCCTCTGCAAAGCCACATTCGACGTCAAAGTCGACCAGAAGTGGTTTGCCCAACGCCTGTATATGCTTTTCCCTTTTGAGACCGCTGTTGAAATTCTTAAAGGACTTGCCAAGCCCGAAAACTCAAAAGCACTGGATAATCTCAACCTGATCTCCACATTTTACGAGCGACTTGTTGGCCCGTCCGATCTCCCGTCATTCAAAGGACTAATAAATGACCACGTTTCTCTGACCGTTGAAGATGTCCTGGCTTACGCCAGAGACAAGAACATCCCGAAAGTCAACAAGGCCATGGGGGTCGGTGTCCAGTTCCTGGGCGAGCGCTACTGTTTGCACCAATCAGTGATAGATAACCTGACAGAAGCCTTTTTGGCCCATGATCCCAAAATTAACAGAAAAAAAGTGACGGACACTCTGGCAATAAACAATGTCTTTTTTGGTAAGAAAAGCGCCAAATATGAGGTTCTAGGGTTAAACCAAACACCGTTCAACCCGGACGTTGCGGGAGCATCCTTTTATGACCTATGTTTAAAAACTATTCTGGATTTGCCGGTTGTTTCCTCGTCCAAGTATTCGATCAATACAGGCGCCGCATGTCTGACGGCACTCGCTGAACAGACAATTCTGGTTACCAAACAGACGACCCTTGTGCCCAAATCAGCCCCCCATGAACCTGATCGAGACAAGAAGTCCGTAAATATTTATGTAGAGCCGAATATCGAAAATTTCCTCAAGCGCCTGAGCTTGGCCGACAAAACAATTTCAGCGATATGTGAACAGGAACCGCAGACCGCTCTATATCATACCCTCATAAATGCATCGAAGGAACAGACCCCTATTGCGTCAAACACTCGTGATGGCGCAACCCTTACAAAGCGCCTTGCCAGGTTACCCGGTGATCCGACGGTTACGGCTGATGTGTTTTTCCTGAACAGTCGTAATGAAAAAGGATTTGTTCAGTGGGCTATTGGCCCTTTCGAAGTTGAAAGATCTTTCAAGGATGGCGCCAAAGCTATAGGAATGGAGATGGTCTTCTTTGAGGGATGGAACGACACTGTTCAAAAGGGGAAAATAACTCCCATGACTAATGAGGATTGGAAGAAACTCTTTTTACAGGGCGCCTACAACAAATTTCAGTCCCTTATCAAAGCTCCTTAGCAATGTGGAATAATTGTTTGATGGTTCCTAACAGTTAAACTCGTTCACACCTGAGAAACAATGAAAAAACTCATTGGCCACAATTGGTCCGACATCCCCGCATCTTGGTCCGACATTCTGGACGCTTCCCACAACGGCATAGTGATCATTAATCGTGATGGCGTTATTTTATTGTACAATAAAGCAGCGAGGAAAATGCTAGGCAATGAAGAAGAATCTCCTGTCGGTCAGCATTTTTCGCAGGTTCGACCAGAAACCTGGGGTGACCTAAAAAGTATTCTGGAGACTGGAGAGCCTCAAGTTGGGAAAAAAATAGTCCTCCCTCAAGCTACCATAATCGCAAACCGCAACCCGATAGTTGTCAACGGGAGAGTGTTAGGCGCCATTAGCGTTTTTCAGGACATTTCAGAATATGAAGCCCTAATCTCTGGTCTCCAGGGGTACAGGAAGCTGCACCGAGAACTCGAGGCTATTTTTGAATCCTCGTTCGACGGCCTCTATATTACTGACGGTAAAGCCAATACGATCCGAGTCAACACCGCTTACGAACGAATAACCGGGTTGAAACGAGAAGACCTGCTTGGTCGAAACATGATCGACCTCGTCAAAGAGGGGGTCTTTGACCACTCCGTGACCCTTGATGTCCTAGAACAGAGGGGTCAAGTCACAATCATGCAAAAGATTAAGAGTGACAAACACTTGCTGGTCACTGGCACACCGATCTTTGATGATGACGAAAAGATAGCGCTAGTGGTGACCAACGTAAGGGACATAACGCTTCTCAATGACGTGAGAGACCAACTTGAAGAAAGCCGCCGCTTGAGTTCACGCTACTACCAATCATTGATTGAACAGGAAAAATTCCAGCACCACTTGCAAGACTTGGTAGTTAAAAGTAGCTCCATGATTCAGACAGTGAGAAGATCAATCAAGGTAGCGGCCGTAGAAGCGTCGGTTTTACTGTGTGGAGAATCCGGAGTTGGCAAGAGTATGCTAGCTCGAATCATTCACTTGATTAGTCCTAGAAAAGAACGACCTTTTATAAAGATCAGTTGTGGAGCGATACCGGATTCACTGATTGAAAGCGAGCTTTTCGGCTACACAAAGGGGGCTTTTACCGGAGCCGCCCCTGAGGGGAAGGCCGGTTTGATTGAAGTCGGTCACACCGGGACAGTATTCCTTGATGAGGTCGGGGAATTGACACCAGCCACGCAGGTAAAGTTGTTACAGGTGATTGAGGAAAAGATGTTCACTCGTTTGGGCGGCACACGGGCAATCTCGGTCGATGTGCGAATAGTCGCCGCTACAAACCAGAACCTGAAAGACCTTGTTCAAAAGGGACGTTTCCGGGAAGATCTCTATTACAGGCTCAATGTCATTCCAATTCACATCCCACCTTTGCGTGAGCGCCGTGATGATATTACGGCGCTGGCGTTAAACAGGCTGGAGAAGTTCAACCGAGCGTCTCGTTGCTCCAAACGTTTGGATCCAGCCGTAATGGACATGCTTGTGCGGTATGATTACCCGGGTAACGTGAGAGAGCTCATAAATATCATGGAACGCATGATGATAATGAGTGAGGGCAATTTGATCTCTATTTCTGATCTACCGGGTGAACTCAGAGAACAGACGCCCGCTCATTTTGACCCGTTTGATGATGGTTCGACGCTACAGGAGGCTGTAAGAAAGATTGAAGCTCGCATTATCCTGGGCGCCTTGCATCGCCACGGGACTATTGCTATGGCGGCGCGTGCCTTAGATATTCATCCTACAACAATGTGGCGTAAGATGCTCAAACTCGGGATATCAAAAACTGATGCAAGAATGCAATAGATTTGCATGATTGCAACAACCCACGTTTCGCAATATAGAATTTGCTTTTCGAAGGTTGGGTCGTATTTTTAAAAAATATAATATTGCAACATTGCAATATTATATTTGCTGTTCAATATGTTCGCCAATCCCAATAATCCTCTGACGATCCCGGCCTTATTAATTCTGGCACATTTGTTGCTCAAAATATGAATGGCTTGAAACAAACTGATAACTGAGGAGGTAGGTCTATGCTTAAGCGCAAATACTTTTTGTGGTTCATCCCGGCTTTGGTCCTGTGCCTAGTGTTGCCCTTTTCTGCTATCGCAGAGGAAAAAATTATCAAGATTGGCGCATTGTACCCCATGACTGGCCGCGCCGGTCTATATGGCTTGGACTCCGTTGACGCTGCAGAAATGGCCATAGAGGAAATTAACGCCAAAGGCGGCGCAAATGGTTACAAGTTTGAATTCACCAACACCGACAGCAAGGCAAAACCAGACTATTCTGTAATGGTGGCCAAGCGATATGTCACCCAGGATAAAGTTCATTTTCTTTTCGGTGTTGTCAGTTCCGCTGTGGGTTTGGCCGTTACCGAGGTATCTAAACAAAACAAAAAGATCTTTATCGGGACGGATCACGCCTCAACTCAGTTAACCACGGACAAACTTCAGCCATATTACTTTAGGGTTTCCAACAACACTTTCCAGTCTATGGCAGCCGGCGCTCTATACCTCAAAGAACTTCAAAAGGCAAAACCCTGGAAAACTATCGCCTACATAGGCCCTGACTATGCCTACGGGCACGATCAGTGGGATGAACTGAAGTTCAACCTGACACGTTTTGGGGTGGAGTTCAAGGCGGTTGGAGAATACTGGCCAAAGCTTTTTGCACCTGATTACACAGCTTTTATCACCTCAATCATAAATGACAAGCCAGATATTTTGGTAGCCGGTTTCTGGGGAGGCGACACAGTAGCCTTCATCAAACAGGCTCAGCCTTACGACCTATTCAAAAAAACCCTTTACTTCCATCCGGACGCCGGAGGGAACTATGAACTTATGGCCGCTATGGGCCCAGACCTGCCAGAAGGTCTTGTGCTGAGCGCAAGGCATCATAATAACTGGCCTGAAACAGAACTCAATCGAGAGTACGTCAACAAATTTCTCAAGCGCACCGGCCGTTATCCAACCTATGCCGCTGAAGGCGCCTACGCCGGCATTTACGCCATAGCGGAAGCAGTCAATAAGGTTGGTAATCCTGACGACACTGACGCCTTGTTAAAGGCCTTCGAAGGCATGAAAATCAAATTGCCCGAGGACCCCGACGGTTTCACTTCCTATATTGATCCCAAATCCCATCAGATTGTTCAGGTTCAGGCTATTGGCGTAACTGAGCGGAACGATAAATTCCCTCCAGCAAAACTTATGTTGGGACAATGGAAAGTATACAAAGCGGAGGATTTACTCCCGCCGCCAGACTATATCGAGCAGTTAAAAAAGAAATAGACTCATCAAAAATTGGCTGGCCAGGGGCGCAGGGCGCAACGGCCTGTCTGCCCTAGTGAGAACTTTTCAAATGGACCTTTCCTTTTTCATAATGCAATTTCTGAGTGGGTTGACGATGGCTACCTTGCTCTTCCTGGTAGCCAGCGGGCTCACTCTAATTTTCGGTGTTGGCAAGGTTTTCAACTTCGCCCACGGTTCTTTCTACATGATCGGGGCCTATTTGGCTTATCAGGCGGTTTCCGTCTGGCACGCCAATTTCTGGATATCTGTCTTGATAGCGGCATTGGGCGCTGGGATCTTTGGCATGTTCGCTGAGGCGACATTCCTTCGTAGGATCTACGGGCGAGCTGAAGAGGGCGGTTTCCAGATACTTTTGACCTATTCTTTTATCCTAGTGATTGATGATCTCGTGAAATTGATCTGGGGCACTGAGTATAAATCTTTGCCGAGGCCCTTGGGGTTTGGGGGGGCTGTGAACATTGGCGGGCTTACTATACCTGCCTATAACCTCGCAATTATCGTGATTGGTCTCGTTATTGTAATTTTGGCGTGGCTCATTTTGTCCCGGACTCGGTCGGGGCGTTTAGTCAGAGCAGCGGCACTGGACCGAGAAATGTTGGGATCCCTGGGCATAAATGTTCCTCTTACAATGACTCTGGTCTTTGGAATCGCTACAGCTATGGGCGGGTTTGCAGGCGCTCTTGCGGCGCCTCTTCGCTCAGTTTCTCCTGGGGCGGGAATTGAAGTCATTATAGACTCTTTGATCGTGGTTGTAATAGGCGGGATGGGAAATTTTTGGGGAGCTTGGCTGGGCGCTCTGATTCTAGGAGAAGTCAATGCCTTCGCCGTTTCTACGGTCCCGGACTGGGCGTCTTTGTTTAACTACCTGGTCATGGTGCTAACCCTGATTTTCAAACCTGAGGGGCTTTTTGCATCCCGAGAAATCAGGAAGGTGTAACCATGAAGTACCGACATAAGATCAAAGAGGTAGGTTTCTGGGCGCTCTTTTTTCTGGTCTTTGGTCTCATTCCCGTGTTTGCAAAATCTGAATACCATCTTGTGCTGGCCAACCATATTTTAATTTGGGGCCTGTTCGCTATGGCTTTCAACATGTTGTTCGGGGTCACCGGCATGCTGTCTTTTGGCCAGGCGTTGTATTATGGCCTTGGGGCGTATTGGGTTGGTCTGATGGTAAAAACTTTTGGCGATGTCTGGTTTCTGCCGGCTATGGGTTTTGGTGTACTGTCAGCTGTGTTGCTATCTATGCTGATCGGTCTTTTGGTAATTCGGGTCAGCGGCGTTTACTTCACCGTCCTTACCTTGGCCTTCGGCCAGTTAGCTTGGCAGATTACCTTCAAGTGGTATCACTTCACAGGAGGGGACGACGGCATCCAGGGAATTATGGCTCCAGGAATACTTGGAAATCACATTGTGTACTATTGTTTTACCCTATTACTGGTCGCAGTTTCTATTTGGATTTTACGACGGCTAGTAAATTCACCCTTAGGGCTAACGCTTCGATGTATTCGGCAAAATCCAGAACGAGTGCGGTTCCTTGGGCGTAGAGTTCGACGTAATCAGCTTCGAATTTACGTGATATCTTCTTCGTTCGCCGCATTAGCCGGCGGCTTAATGTCTGGGGTAAACAATTCCATACATCCAGACATGTTTTATTGGACCACTTCAGGAGAAGTAATTCTCATGGGAGTAATAGGTGGCATCGGCCAGTTCTTTGGGCCATTTATAGGAGCTGCCGTGATCATCATAATTCAAGATGTTGTCGGCGCCCGAACTGAATACTGGTCTTTGATTATCGGATTGGTCATGATGACTATGGTTCTTTTGTTGCCTAGAGGCTTAGTAGGGGAGATTCAGGCTTTCAGGGCTCGCTTTAAGTCCGGCGCTGGAAATCGAGGTTAAAATGCAGCCTATTTTAGAACTTGACGCCGTGACTAAATCCTTTGGTGGATTGAGGGTGACTTCAGGGGTGAGTTTTTCGATCGAGAGGGGCAGCATATCGGCCATAATAGGTCCCAATGGAGCTGGCAAAACCACTCTATTCAACCAAATAACAGGCTACCTGAATCCTGACCATGGCAGAATAGTTTTTGAAGGAGAGGATATAACTCGTCTAAGCACCCGTGAAATCGTGGCTCGAGGTATGGGGAGGGCATTTCAGGTTACCTCTTTCTTTCCGGAAGAGACAGTAATCGACAACATTCGTGTGGCATGCCTATCCAGATTGAATATGACTCGTAAAACAATGAAGAGCGTTTCCGAATTCACTGATGCGACGGACAAAGCCTTCAGTATCCTTGAGAGCCTAGGTCTCGATAAGCAGGCTGATCGACAAGCCTTTGAACTGGCTCACGGTGACCAGAAGCTACTAGACATTGGTATTGCGCTGGGGCTTGAGCCTAAGATGCTGCTTCTGGATGAACCCACTTCGGGTATGTCTCCCGAAGAGCGACTACTTACCAGAAATTTAATCCAAAAGCTTTGGAAAGAATTTAATCTCACTCTGCTGTTTATCGAACACGACATGGACACTGTCTTCGGCATTGCTCAGACAGTTAGAGTTCTTCAAATGGGGAGACTGCTAGCCGAGGGATCACCAGAAGAAATACGGCGCAATCCTGAAGTGATTACAGCTTATCTCGGGGAGGAAGTCCTGTGAACCATATCCTCGAAGTAGATGGTCTTAACTCGTTTTACGGACGTAGCCACATTCTGTTTGGAGCCAGTCTTTCCGTGGCTCCAGGTGAGACGGTTTGCCTCATGGGAAGAAACGGGGCAGGCAAAACAACTACTTTTCGCTCAATAATGGGACTTACTCCTCCGAAAACTGGGAGAATAATTTTCAAGGGTAAGAATTGCACTGGAATGCCATCTTACAAAATGGCTCGCATGGGTATGGGGTTCGTTCCTGAGGATCGCCGTATTTTCGGACCCCTAACAGTTCAGGAAAACCTAGAGTTGGGAAAGATATCGGGAAGAAAGGGCCGTTGGGCTATGGATACGGTCCTCGCTCGATTCCCCATACTTGAGCGCTGTAAAGACAGGCTTGGAGGCTCGCTGTCCGGTGGTGAACAACAGATGTTAACCATAGCCAGAGCCCTTATGGGTAACCCCGATCTGCTGGTTTTAGACGAACCAACTGAAGGACTTGCTCCCGTAATTGTGACCGTTTTGAAAGAACTCATAATGGGCCTTAAATTAACGGACACCACTATCTTGCTTTCCGAACAGAACATACGTTTTGCTATGGGGGTTTCGGACCGAGTTGTAGTAATTGACAAAGGGCATGTCGTCTACACAGGAACAATCGAGGAATTCAATAATCAAGAGATGGTGCAGAAAAAGTATTTGGCTGTCTAGGATCGTTGAGAGCACTGAAAGCCAGGAAGGTAAAATGTAATGAATAGAGTAACCATTTTTCAGACTACACCTCGCATAATCATGGGAGTAGGCGCATCCAGTCAGATCGCCGATGAAGTCAGGAGATTGTCTGCCAAGAATGTGATGATCATAACTGATCCCGGTCTCGTAAAGGCAGGCATCTGTGACCGCTTTCGTGAGATATTGATCAACGCAGGCTGCTCTGTAAATTCATTTGACGGGGTAGAACCTGATCCACCTTTTGAGACAGCCTCTCAGGCCGCTAAGGAAGTCGCTGCTGCCGGCGCCGATCTAATTGTGGGAATCGGGGGCGGTTCTTCTTTGGATATAGCCAAAGTCGCTTCGATCTTGGTTACAAACAAAGGACCGGTAAGTTCATATTTTGGCGTAGACACCGTACCGTCGCCAGGCTTGCCGACAATCCTTGTTCCCACCACTGCCGGCACCGGCAGTGAAGTAACTCCTATCGCCATCCTTTCAGACCACCACGAAAAGCTCAAGAAAGGCATTGTAAGTCCATACCTCTTTCCGTCAGCGGCTATTTTGGATCCGGAACTGACCATTGGCTTGCCTCCCGCAGTTACGGCGGCGACAGGAATGGATGCGTTGATTCACGCTGTGGAAGCTTTCACATCTAAAAACGCCAACGCATTCACCGACATGCTGGCTCAGGAAGCCATGAAGCTAATCACAAGACATATACGCACCGCATTCGCCAACGGATCAAACATTGAAGCCCGATCCAAAATGCTTGAAGGCAGCCTCCTTGCTGGTATGGCGTTTGCCAACGCTGGTGTGACGGCAGTGCATGCGTTCGCCTATCCTATAGGGGCGGAATTCCGCATACCTCACGGAGTAGCCAACAGCATCATGCTTGCGCCAGTTATGGAATTTAACATGTTGGGTAACCTAACCAAGTTCGCTCACATGGCTAATATCTTTGGTGAAAGCACACATAATTTGAGCGAGCGAGCGTCTGCCCATACGGCTGTCCAAAGCCTCAGAAACCTCGCGGACGATCTCAACATCCCTAAATCTCTAAGAGAGTTTGGAGTCAAGGCTGAACATGTTTCTTCTTTAGCTAATGGAGTAATGAAAGTTACTCGGCTGTTGGCGAATAACCCTAGAGATCTTAGGTTGGAGGACGCTGAAGAAATTTATCGGAGCGTCTTATAAGAAAAATCCTTTGATGATAATTGACAACATTCAAAGGCAGGGGACAATTTTCAGGGTTTGGCTCAAGAACGCCACGGACAGGGAGCGTGATCTATGTTCGGCTTTTATAACATGGTTCTAAGGGTTAACGTTACTCACAAGAGTTTTGATCTGAAGATAATTTCTGACAGCGTCTTACGCCAAACCCTTGGTGGAAAAGGACTGGCCACACATCTGCTTCTTTCACATAATCCACCGGGAGTTGATCCGCTAGGGCCAGATAATCACCTTATCTTTGCCTCCGGTCCGGTGGGTGGCACTGGGATCTGGGGTTCATGCCGTCATGGAATTTATACCAAATCCCCTCAAACGGGATACTATTCCGAATCCTATTCAGGCGGCACTGTAGGAGATTATATTGCTGCGACGGGATTTGACGCCGTGATGATACATGGCGCCAGCGAGGAACCATTATGGCTTGAAGTTTCCGAAAAGACTGTTCGCTTCCATCCCGCTCATGATCTTTGGGGACTTGAGACATATCAGACTGAAGATATGGTCAAGTCCTGGATCAGGGAGAACAGACCTGAGGCCAAATCGTCAGGGGTTGCGGTTATAGGCCCAGCAGGAGAAAACACCGTCAGTTTTGCGGTGATAGAAAACGACTATTGGAGATCAGCCGGACGTACAGGCACAGGATCTGTGATGGGATCTAAAAGGATTAAAGCCATTGCCTTCTGGGGTAACTGCAGAAAAGAACTTGCAGATGCGGCTTTGACCAAGAGTTTCGTCAAAGATATCGCTCAAAAATCAAAAGACAACCCTGGCGTTAAAGCGTACAAGAGTATGGGAACCCCCATGATGGTCGACATCATGAGCAATGTGGGGAGTTTCCCCTCACGTTACTGGCAAAAAGGCACGTCGGAACATCGAGAAAATATAAATGCCGGGGCTTTGCACAGCCGGTGCGAAGTCAAGCCTCATGCATGCAAGAAATGCTTCATCGCATGTGGACGGTTGACCACAGTCAAGGAAGGCCGCCACGAAGGATTAATAATTGACGGTCCGGAATACGAGACCATTTACGCTTTCGGCGGTTTGTGTGAAGTAGATTCAATTGAAGAGATCGCATATCTTAACGACCTCTGTGACAGTTTAGGCTTAGACACAATGAGCGCCGGTAATTTGAGCTCGCTTACTATAGAAGCCTCCCGACAGAACAAGATAGAATACAAAATCGATTACGGTCAGGTCGATAGGATTGCTGATCTTCTTAAAGACATTGCTTACCGCAGGGGCATTGGCGACACCCTGGCGAATGGCATTAAACACGTTGCTAAAATTTGGGATATGGAAGACCAGGCGATCCATGTCAAAGGATTGGAACCAGCGGGCTACGACCCGCGTGTTTTAAAAGGTATGGGATTAGCTTATGGCACATCGGATAGAGGGGCGTGCCATCTCAGATCTACTTTTTATAAACCCGAATTATCAAAAATGATTGATCCGGATGAAGTTTCCGGAAAAGCCCACATGTTCGTAGAGTGGGAAGATCGACTCACTATTTTTGACGCTCTTATTTTATGTCGTTTCTATCGTGACCTATATCAGTGGGACGAACTGTCTACGATGATCAAGGGTGTCACAGGGCTTGAGTTAGACCGGGAAAGTATGAAATCCATAGCTAGGTCAATTACTGACGATACAAGACGATTTAATTTGCAGGAGGGGCTTACCCCAGCTGAAGACAAGCTACCCAAACGCTTTACCACCGAGGCCTTACCTGAGACGGGCAAAATCATCACCGAAGGACAGATGAGTCAATTGCTGGTCGATTACTACAAAGAGCGTGATTGGGACGAAAACGGAAATCCTCCCAAAAGAATGTCTTGACTTACCAATCGCAAATGAACATTGTCGAAAACTTCGACAATAATCTTGATTTTTCATTCACCGAAGGCTCGTCAAACAAGAATTCCACGATGAAGGTTTCACGCTGGAAATTTGACAGGCGTTCGCCTCTCGTGATTGAAAGGTAATGAAACAATGGGAACTAATTATACAATTCACCCTTTGGCTGTCGGTTTTAATGAAACCGATCAGGGAATATTAACTTATCAGAGATTTTATGGAAAACGCATAATATTACCTATTTACGTTTTTGCGATAATGGGAGGCCAAGAAAAAATACTTGTTGATACTGGTATCGAGGAATTTATGGCCCCGGATGATCTGGAGGAGAGAACAGGGTTTCCAGTGAGACCATTCGAAGAAGCCCTGGCGACAATTGGCTGGAAACCTCAAGATATTGACATTGTTATTCATACGCATTTGCACAATGATCATTGCGAAAATGATTCATTGTGTTCCAACGCTGAATTCTATGTCCAGAAAGCTGAACTGGATTTCTGTATGAGTCCGCACCCGATTGATCATCGATATTATCCTGATGTCCTGGATGGGGTAAATCTGAAGGTGATCGAGGGTGACACAGAGATTGTAGATGGGATAGGTGTGATCTTTACCCCAGGGCATACTCCCGGTGGGCAGTCGGTTGTCATTCAAACATCAGCAGGAAAAGCGATAATAACAGGCTTGTGCTGCAATTCCGAAAATTTTCCGGCCGGTGGGGGTGTTATAGCGCCTGGAGTATTGCTGGACGCAATCCAGGCTTATGACAGTATGACTCGCATAAAAGAAGAAGCTGATATCTTAATACCAGTCCACGATCTGGCGGTCGGGAAAAGGACAAAAATCCCCGCGTAAATCAAAACAACGATCTTCGTCTATAGAGATTTGGAAAGTAAAAAGACAGTCGTGACGGTGGTAACGACAAATTTCCCACTATTTACAATTTTGGTTCAATGATTTTTTACGCGTTGATTGCTTGTCAGGTTGGTTGAATTTTCACTTAGAGTCAAACCCTCAAGACAATTCGAGGCCCAGTTTGCATACAACTTTTTGGGCCCCTACTTGTCATGATATCAATGGGTTAGTGGAGCGGGAAACGGGATTTGAACCCGCGACTTCAACCTTGGCAAGGTTGCACTCTACCGCTGAGTTATTCCCGCATGAACGCTAAAGATACCAATTTTTCATTTGTGATGTCAACAGAAATTTGGAATCGTAAAGTCAATGATTGCCCGTCCTTTCGCTCTAGACTCTCAAGTTAGTGATGTTTGTGTTCCTGTGAGTATTTTGGAGGATATTGGCGATTGATGAGAGCGTTTCATAAGACAAACCAGTCCTCGCGTGAATTTTGTCCAGACTTCTTACCATGATTCTTCCGCTCTTGTCCATTTCATCGAGCAGCATAGATTCAACTTCCATGCTATCCAAAATACCCAATTGTATATTCACTGTTATGGTCCTCGCTCTAATTTGAGCGTAATCCTTGCAATACCCGGACCAGAACATCACACAAGCGGTTAAGCTTATTAACCTCATTATATCAATAACATATAATTACTAAGATATTTATTAGCTGAGCAAATATTTCTTACATATTAATATGACTTGGCGCAAACTTAACAAGTATTCCAGGAACATCACGGGATTCTTTGATAAACTTCAAGTCGAGAAAATATTACAGTCTGCGAAAAAAAAACGCAGGGCTTCTGGCGTGGTTAAGCTAAACATCCAGCCGCAAGTCGCTTGCTCTAATTTAGAGGATCAATTCTATGGAGTCTCCTGCCTTTATGGGCCCCCCTTCGATTACTACCGCAAAAACTCCCTGTGTAGGCATGATGCATTCGCCTATACGGTTGAAGATAGCGCACCTGGAATGGCACTCCTTACCAATCTGACTAACCTCAAGGATAGCGTTCCCCCCTGCCCTCAAGCGTGCGCCCACTCGAATCAAGTTCAGATCAAGCCCCTCCGTGCAGATATTTTCGGCGAAGCTACCCGCCTGGACATCGTAACCCTTGTTTTTCATCGTTTGAATTTGCTCTATGGAAAGCAATGAGACCTGCCTATGCCAGTCCCCGCCGTGAGCGTCACCTCTTAATCCAAATCCGACGTCTAACTCTCCTGCTCCGACATTTTTCTTCGGCGTTCCCTTTTTCTCACTCGAGCAAACAGCTATTATTAGACCTTTGCTCCTTGAGAGACCTTTGCCGGGTTCGGACTTCTCCTCCAACACTAATCTTCTTCCTCCGCTGTCTTTTCAGACGCTTCAATAATTTTCTCCGCTATACTTGCAGGCACCTCTTCGTAATGGGAGAATTCCATAGAGAAGATGCCCCTACCCGAGGTCATAGAAGTCAGATCCGATGCGTATTTCAGGACTTCGGCCATTGGGACCAGCGCTTTGACCGCCTGACTTCCACCTTTGGCGTCCATTCCACTAATTCTTCCTCGACGCGAATTCAAATCTCCCATTACGTCACCCATGCAATCTTCGGGCACGATTATTTCCATATTCATAATCGGTTCCAACAAAATAGGGTTGGCCTGAAGCACACCCTTCTTGAAACCCTTTGATGCGGCTATCTTGAATGCCTGTTCAGAAGAATCAACGTCATGATACTTGCCATCAAATACTTTGACTCGGACATCGATAACAGGGTGACCGGCCAGGGCTCCGGCAGCCATAGCTTCTATAACCCCCTTTTCGACGGCGGGAATATATTGCCTAGGAATAACGCCTCCAACAATTTTGTCCACGAACTCGAAACCCTCTCCTCTAGGCATAGGCTCCAGTTCCAACCATGCCACGGCGAATTGGCCTCGTCCGCCAGTTTGTTTCTTGAGTTTTCCTTCGACTTTTGCTTTCCCCTTGATTGTTTCCTTGTAGGGAACTTTCGGGGTCTTCAGGTTTACATCAACCCCAAATTTCCTTTTCAGTTTCTCAACCATTACTTCAATGTGAACCTGCCCCATACCTGAAATAAGGAATTCATTAGTCCGGGCGTCTCTGTTCACTGTAAGTGTAGGATCTTCCTCGGCCAAACGGGCTAAACTCTGGGTTATCTTTTCCTCGTCACCTTTGGCTTTGGGTTCAATAGCAAATGAAATGACCGCCTGTGGAAGTGTTGGTTTCGGAAGAATTATCTGGGCCTTTTCGTCACAAAGAGTGTCTCCAGTAAGGGTTTCTTTAAGTTTAGCCACGGCCACGATGTCCCCTGCCTGAGCGCCATCAATCGATTTTTGGGACTTTCCCCTCATTATGAAAAGCTGGCCAAATCTCTCCTTAGAATGGCTACAAGAGTTAAAAAAATTCGAATCCGGGACAAGCCTGCCCGAAAAAATTCTGAATAGACTGAGTCTGCCTGCATAAGGATCCGCAAGGGTCTTAAACACACAGGCGCAAAATGGTTCGTCAGCGGAAAGCTTTCTGGAGACTTCATCACCTGCCGGTGTTAAACCACTTATGGGTTTCATGTCAGCCGGCGAGGGACATGCGTCAACGATCAGATCCAGGATTGGCTGGATACCTTTGTTGGTAAGACCGGAACAAACCAGGACCGGCATAAAAACCCGATTTCTTATACCCTCGCTCAATGCTTTGGAAAGGTCGTCGGCGCTGAGTTCTTCACCCTCAAGATACCTCTCCATCAAGCCATCATCAACTTCAGCCAAATCTTCTATGAGGACATTCCTGCGAGAATCGGCCTCCTCCTTTAGATCAGCCGGTATGTCAACTCTGCTGGGGGCCTTCACATCACCGTCAAATAGAATTGCCTTCATGGACAGAAGGTCAACGACCCCCTTAAAGTTGGCTTCCTTGCCTATGGGTATCTGTAACGGCACGGGCTTAACTTTCAGGGTTTCCTTCACATCGGCTAAGACTTTGTCGAAATTAGCCCGTTCACGATCCATCTTGGTAACTAACAGAAGTCTAGGTAGTTCTGCGTTTTCAATGGCCGACCAAACCTTCTCAGTTAGAGGCTTGATTGAGTCGACTGCGTCTACACACAGAGCGGCTATATCAACTGCTTTGAGAGCAAACGTGACTTCCGCCCCAAAATTGGGGTCGCCGGGAGTGTCAATTATATTTATTTTCTTTTTCTTCCATTCAACCGAAAAGAGAGCTGACCCAATTGAAATTCCGCGCTTGATTTCCTCGGGCTCAAAGTCAAAATTGGAAGATCCATCTGTAACCTTTCCCAGGCGATCAACCGAACCTGAGTCAACAAGCATGGCTTCACAAAGTGTCGTCTTTCCCGAACCCGCATGGGAGACAACTGCCAGATTTCGAATGTCTTCACTTTTGAACTGCTTCATAGGCGCCCCTTCGGAAGCGAGCTACCGTAATTGATTCGGCCGCTCGATCTTAAATATAAAACTTGAATAAACCACAAATAATGACTCCCCGTCAAGAATTGGATTAATGAAAAGCAAAAATTAAAGCGGTGTATTTTTCATGAATGGAGACTGACGAAGGTCCGGTATTTTAAGCGCCCTTTGGGATCCATTTTTTGATCCTTGATATCTCATCAAAAACTCTGCCGGCCGAAATGCCCTCCATGCATATCCTATTGGAACAGTCTGATTTCCTACAACCCAGACAGGCCAGTTCATCAATTTTTATAACTATATTTTTACGGCCGTATGGACCTACTTTGGCAGGGTCTGTTGGGCCAAAAAGAGCTACAACAGGTGTTCCAACAAACGAGGCTATGTGCATAGGACCTGAATCAACTCCAACATAAAGATCTGAAGCCTCGATCAAGGCGGCCGAGCCAATTGGGCTTAAACAACCAGCGGCTATCATCGGCTTCTTCTTCATCGATGCCACAATTTCATCTATGTAAGGGCGGTCTGATTTTCCTCCCCCAAATATGACGTGAACACCTAATTGAATCATCAGTCTGTCGGATAACTCAACCCAGGCGCGCGTATTCCAGAATTTTGTGGCCCACCTTGAAGCCGGATTAGCGTACACAATTCGATCGCCTGGACTTACGGAGTTTTGATTCATGAATTTCCGGGCTTCGTTTAGGGCTTCACTCCCGATAAACAGCCTGAAATCAGACTTTTCAACTTTCACATCGAATAGAGATGCAACATTTAATATTTTGTCCACGGCGTGTAATTTCTCAGCAGACGCATGCACCAGTTTTGTCTGAAAAAAGGTGTTCAATTCTTTGGCGTCTGCAAATCCAACTCGGTAAGACTTCGGATTCATAAAACCTACTAGCCCGCTTCGGAAAGAGGCGTGCAGATCAAGAACCACGTCGTATGGGTTGTGGACGAACTTCTTCCTCAAATTCTTCAATGTTCTAAAAGTCGCAAACAAGGCCCCGAAATAGGTTCCCCTGGTGGCGCTAGGCTCGGATGTCGATGGAATGTCTATAGTTATTATTTCATCAATGTTCGGGTCTGATTGCAGCAAACTTGTCAGATTCTTCTGAATGACCCAACCCACGTAACTTGATGGATAGTGTCTTTTTATGGCATGTATTAGAGGAAGAGAGTGTATGACATCTCCCAAAGAGCTCTGTTTTATTACCAATATCCTTTTAAGACTGAGATCCATTTATGTTCAACAGTTCCAAGAGTTGATTCATGAATAGCTCTGACTCCCTAAATTCAATCCTTATTTTGAGAAAATAGACTTCTTCTCTCTGCTGGAATTCACGAGGGAGTTTTACCCAATCCTTCTCGGTGAAGACAATATAAGATCCTTTGGCTTCTCTAACCACACGGGTAAGATCTGCGGAACTATATACGTAATGATCCCTGTACATCAAATGGTTCGTTATTTTCCATTCCAGATTTTCAGCCATTCTTCTGAATCTTTGAGGATTGGCTATTGCAGAAACGAGTAGAGTCTCGTGATCCTTAAGGTAATCTAGGGCCCTTACTTTCCTGTTTTCATCGCCCGAAAGTAAAGCCGGAACACTCCTAAACTTGTACGGTTTCGAAGAAGACAACAAATCACGGATCTTCTCTGAGGAAATCTCTTCATTCTCATTCAGAATCACAAAATCGGCCTTGTTCAGGGCTGATATAGGCTCCCGCAGGACCCCCAACGGAAACATGTAATCTTCGTGGCCGGAAAGAAGAACAATATCAACATCACGCCTTAGTCGCAAATGCTGAAAACCGTCATCCAGGACCGCAATATCGCACATAAGGTTTGCTGCGGCAAACTCCACGCATCGAAGTCGATCCTTTCCAACTATAACGGGAGATTTACCAGCAAGAGCGCTCGCCATGAGATAAGGCTCATCCCCGACATACCTGGCGTTCAATTTAGGAGCTTGTGATATCCCGTCCTCCAGAACTACCATCTCCTCTGTATACATGCCCTTATAGCCACGACTTATCACGCAGGGATTGAGTCCCTCGTTCAACAACTGCTCAACCAAATATATTACGAACGGGGTCTTACCGGTTCCTCCTATTGCTATGTTACCTACGGATATGACAGGAATGGAACCTTTATGGCTCTGGGCCAGACCAATTTCGTGAACCTTGCGCCAGGTGGATTGAACCAGAAAATAGCCAATCGCAGGGGCCAGCAGAAAAGGAGAGGCCAAAGCGCAAAGTAATGAATGGGACTTTGATGCCACTCCCGCCATCCTATTTTACGTTCCCTGGTTCTTTTGAAAACTGGAGGTTGTAAAGCCTTGCAAACTCACCATTCAATTCAAGCAATTCAGCATGAGATCCCTGTTCGACAATTCTGCCCTGAGCCATTACGTAAACTCTGTTAACATTTTGAATTGTGGACAATCGATGGGCGACTATCAGTGTGGCCCTCCCCTTCATAAGAACTTCCAGCGCTGCTTGAACCGTTTTCTCCGAATCCGAGTCAAGATTCGATGTGGCTTCGTCCAGAATGAGAATTGGAGGATTTTTTAGCAGCGCCCTGGCAATGGCCAGCCTCTGCCGCTCACCACCGGACAGTTTTATCCCGTTCTCCCCGATCAGACTATCATATCCGTCCGGTTGGGCGATTATGAAATCGTGGGCATGAGCGGCTTTAGCGGCGCTGATCACTAGATCAATAGAGAGATCCGGCCGGCCATAGGCTATGTTGTTCCTGATAGTGTCATCAAAAAGAATGGTCTGCTGAGTCACTATACCGATCTTCTCGCGTAACGATCTCTGGGTGAAAGAGCGAACGTCAATTCCGTCTATTTCTATGGACCCGCCGCTCGGATCGTAAAACCTGGGAACCAGGTCCAATAATGTGCTTTTCCCTACGCCACTCTCTCCAACAACGGCAATGGCTTCTCCCGGATTGACCACCAGACTGATGTCATGAATCACCGGAATTGAATCATACGCAAATGTTACGTTCTTCAGTTCCACTTTCCCGGATATCTCACCCAAAGGGTAGGAACCCGGCAGATCCTTGACATCAGGTTCAGTATCCATAAGGGAAAAGATCCTCTCCCCTGCGCTCAGCCCTTCTTGAACCGTGTTGTTAACATCACTGATTCTTTTTATTGGCTCATAAAGCATTATTAACGCTGCCATAAAAGAGAAGAAGGTTCCCTGCGTAGACTCTCCATTGATAACCTGGAACCCTCCATAGGTTACTATGGCGCATACTCCAAAACCACCGATCGTTTCCATGACGGGGTTTGACATGGCCCTAACTTTGAATCTTCTCATGAAGGCGTTAAATAGATTCTCGTTCACTTCGGAGAAACGCTTGCGTTCGTAGTCTTCCATAGCGAAAGCCTTCACAATCCTGATCCCGGTTATCGTCTCGTTGAGCCTCTCGGTGATGTCCTCCAGGGAAACCAGCATTCTTCTGGAATAGCGTTTAAGTCGACGACCAAAGTTGAGAAGAGGATATATGGCAAGAGGGAATACGACCATTGCTATAAGGGCCAGTGTTGAATCCCGGATAAAAACAACCACTATGAGACTGATCACAGTCAGGGTATCGCGAACGACCCCGGTAATGGCGCTGGTAAGTGCGCCCTGAACCAATGAGACGTCGTTATTCATCCTTGAAAGAAGCTCGCCGGTCGAATGTTTGACAAAAAACCCAACCGACATGTCTTCAAGTTTACAGAACATGTCCTTGCGAAGGTCACGAATTATACTCTGACCGACGAAAGCCATCAGATAATATTGGCCAAAATCACAAAAACCCTTAACTATATATACACTAGCCACAACCACTGGAATCAGCATTAACATATTGAGGTTTTTCTCGAAGAAGATGTCATCCAGCGCAGGCTTTACAAGATAAGCCAATGAGGCGGTAAGGATAGCTACTCCGAGCATGCAAGCGCCGGCAACGACCAACTTGCCAATGTATGGACGGAGGTATTTCAGCAGTCTCTTGTAAATTGGCACGTTTCAGCCTTCTGTAGGGACAAATCTGGATTGCGTAATAATTCGCCAGGCATCTAACCTTAAGAATGAAGAATAATACACTATTATGCAGGAAGTTTAGCTTAAATTGAAGGACCCTGATAGGTTATATTATTGGTCCCGAAGCAGTTATACCCATGACACATATATTGGCCTCGTCAGCGATTGCAATCGTTTCTTCAGAGTTGGCAATCATGGTTTTTCCGACTTCGATAGCCAAGAGCTTCGCGCCTGCGGTAACCATATTTCTTATGGTGGATGGCCCAACACCAGGAACATCAAAACGCATGTCTTGGTTGGGCTTGGCCATTTTCACCACCACTGCGTTCGGAATATTTAGATCACGGACCCTGAGAATTGCTCTGTCAGTTCCCTCAATGGCCTCAACTACCAGCACCGCGCGGTTCTTGACCACAACTGTTTGGCCAATGTCTAGTCCTCCTATGGCCAGAGCCATTTCTCGACCGAATTCAACGTCCTCAATCTGATGTTTGGTCGGTTGTTTGCGGGTAAGAACACCTTGCGAAGCCATAAGCTTCGACGCCCAAACTGTAATACTGTCGATAGAAATGCCGTCTTTACTGAGCTCCTCAGCTATAGCCGCAAGAACCGTGTCATCTTTCCAGTCCTTTAAGGCTCTAATTACCCTCAAGGCCCGTCTGTCAGGTCTAAGATTCCATAGCCTGAGAAGATTCCCCTTATCGATCTTTCCCGCCATCACAACTCGGGTGATTCCGTATTGTTTCAGAATTTTAATGGCTTTGTCGAGTTGGCCAAGTTTAAGCCAATGAGCATTCTTGGCGTAACGCTCAATTTCGGGATTCGTGAAGCCGTCAAAAGCAAGCGCTACAGCCTCAAATCCTCTTTCGCCGGTCTCCTTGAGGACTCTGACGGGAAGATCGCCCTCTCCTGCAATTATACCAATTGACTCCACTTTATCGCATCCTGAAGGCGTGACGACTGAGAGAAACCCTGGCGGGACCTCTCCTTGAGGTGGCTAGAAAATCCGCAAAGACCAATGCTTCAGGAGTTTCCGACATTTCGTCACGAATCTTTCTCACGGCTTCGTCCAGATTCAATGAGGAGCGCATAGCTATCTTGAACGCCCTTTTCAACGTCCGGATTGTCTGAGGGGAGAAACCATTGCGCCGTAATCCGACTTCATTCAGCCCATAGAGATAAATTCTGGCGCCTGAAGCAAGAGTGTATGGAGGAACATCTTTCGCCACGCCGGAAACCCCTCCGACTAGCGCGTATTCGCCGACTCTTACGAACTGATGAACCGCTACAATTCCACCCAGAATAGCCCTCTTTCCGATCTCTATGTGGCCACCCAGATGGGCGGAGTTTGCCATAATGACCCCCTCCCCCAGAATACAGTCATGAGCCACATGGCAGTAGGCCATCAGATAGCAGTTGTCGCCTATCTCCGTAATTCCTTTCCCCCTGACCGTAGCTCTGTGTATCGTGACGTATTCCCTGATCAAACAGCTATGACCAATTTCAACACGGGTGTCCTCGCCCCTGTATGACAGGTCCTGAGGTGGAGCTCCTATAGAAGCGAACTGGCATACCTGGGTGTTGTCTCCTATCGCTGTGTTCCCTTCTATGACAACATGAGGGCCAATCTTGACTCCGGCCCCTATATGCGCTTTTGGGCCAATGATAGAATAAGGCCCAATAGAGGCCGTCGGATCAATTTCTGCTCCCGATTCAATCACGGCTGTAGGATGGATCATGATGTTTCCTTATGGTTCTCTTTTACAATCCGTTCCAGATTTCTTATTCGATCCAGCATTTCCGGCAACCTCTTGAAAAGGGACTGTGTCCTGAGAAATATCTTGTGGGGCATTGCAGGCACTGAACCCGCCATGACTGAACCATCCGGAACATTACGGTATATTCCAACACGAGTCGCCAGGATTACTCCATTCCCGACTGAAACATGGTCTCTCACGCCAACCTGTCCACCTACCATGCCATAAGAACCTACCGATGAACTTCCCGCTATTCCAACCTGAGAAGCAATTACAGTTCCTGATCCTATGCTGACGTTGTGGGCAATCTGAACAAGGTTGTCAATCTTGGCTCCTTTATGGATCGTGGTGACACCCGCCAAAGCCCTGTCGATGGCAGTTAACGCCCCTATCTCAACGTCATCCTGTATTTCAACCGAACCGCTATGAAACTTCTTAATATTTACGGGTGTACCGGCAATGTCAACGTCTCGGGCATAACCAAAGCCATCTGAACCTATAACGGCGCCAGAATGAACAATCACTCTTGAGCCGACTGTTACACCCCAATATATTGTTACATTCGGAAAGATTACCGTCGATTCCCCTATCAGCACGTTTTCGCCTATAACTACGTGGGCTCCTATGGACGAACCGTTTCCAATTACCGAATTGGGCCCGATCACCGCAAAAGGCCCTATCGAAACATTCGATCCAATCGTCACGGTAGGGTCAACACACGCGTGTTTCGAGATTGCATGATCGGTTTTTTCCGTGTAGCCATAGAAAAGGGCCGTCAGCCTTGCGTAATCAGCTTCTGGGTTTTTAGACCTTACATATGGCAAAGAAGGGGCCTCCATGTTCTTGGCGACAAGAACGGCGGAGGCCTTACTACTTTTCAGTAGGTGGAGAAACTTCGCCTCAGAGATGTAGGTCACATCGGAACTTGTGGCGTATTCCAAGGGCTTCACCCCTGAAATCTCGGGACCTGGTTCCTCTGAGGATTCACATCCTAGAAAGTCCGCTATTTGTTTCAGCGTCAGCGTTTGCACGGAGATTCAATTCCCTATCTTGGCGCTTTCGGCTTTGGTTGCGCCGCTGCAGGCGGAGTCGCTGGCTTGGCCTTTTCCGAAGAAGCCGGTTTAGTCCCTGCATTTGCGTCATACATGCGAACTACCTCATCTGTCAGATCGAATGAATCATCAGCGGAAAGCAAGGCGGCTGTGGAATTAAAAATCAGAGAGAGGTTTTTTTGTTTACGCAGTTCGCCTATTATTTTATGGAGATCTCGCATCATGGACTCATCCAACGCCCTGGCCTCATTTTGCAGTTCCGATTCGGCCTGCTTCTGAGCCAGCTTTAATTCCATTTCTTTCATACCAATTTCTTTTATCTTTTCGTTTCGAGTCTCTTCCTTTAGCATGGGTCCTTGTTTCTGAAGCTGATCCGTGAGGGCTTTCAAATCATTCTGTTTCTTTTCAAGACTAGTCCTCTTAATGTTGTTGAGCTCCGCAAAATTCTTTTGCATTTCCTGAATCCGTTTTGACTTGGCCTGAAGCTGCTGTAGATCAACGAATCCAACAGTTAGTGTTGATTGGGCAAAAGTTGTTCCAAAGGCAAACGTCAAAATCAAAGCTGCGATCAAGACAATAAAAATCCTTTGTTCGGTCATGTATTAGACTCCTTTCAAATTTCTGTTTTTCATGTGCGTCAAGGATTAAGAAACGAACCTAAAGATACTATCTACTAAGGAGTGATGGTTTATCAGAATAGTTGACCCATAGCAAAGGCAAATGCCCCTGGATCCTCACCTTTTTGCGGATTAATCTTCCATCCGTATTCTATTCGAAGTGGCCCCATGGGAGAGACCCATCTTATACCTACCCCAACTCCAGCCCTCACATCGGTCATAAAAAAACTGTCACTGACATTCCAGGCATTCCCAAGGTCAAAAAAAGTTACACCATTAAGTTTCAATCTATCTACAAGAGGAAATAGGCACTCCACGTTATAAAACAGCGCTCTATCACCTCCCATAACATTGCCATAACGATCGCGTGGCCCTATCTCTCCCGCCTTAAAGCCTCTGATACTTTGAATCCCCCCGAGTAATATCCGCCGGTCAAATGGAATCGGATCAGTCCCCACCTCGGTTAACAAAGATGCGTTCGCTCTAATTTTAAGAACCGTTCTCCAGAATAACGATCTGTAGTAAATCCCCTCGGAATAATAGCTTGAAAAAGCCACATCTCCGCCAAATCCTGATAGTCTGGCTCCGAGAGTAAGTTTGGTTCCTGCAGTGGGGATTACTGAATTGTTTCTTGTATCCCTCCCTATGTTGAAGGAGACGGAGTTTTCGGAGATGTTCAGAAATCTTTGAGCATTGGTGTTGAAACTCGCGTAATACGCTATGATTGATTGAGCGAATGTCGGCTGAAAACCCGACAGTTTACTCGAGTCTCTAGCAAAACCAGTGGACATTGTCCAAAGACCATACAACGGATATGAGAGAAAAACGCTGCCTCCGTTACTGTCCCTAACATAGTTCTGCTCTCCCTGAACAGCCTGATATCCCCTTATACTGCCAGTGACTGGATAATCAAATATCCATGGATATGTCAATGATCCTTCGTAATTGCTTCGACGCGCGGAAAGGTTTGCTTTGGCGTTCGCCACAATGCCCATTCCGAAGAGATTCCTCTCTTTAAGATCGATATTACCCATCGCTCCGTCCTGGGAAGAATAACCCAAGCCCGCCGCTAACGACCCTGTCTTTTTCTCGATCACTTCTACCGTGACATTCATAGTATCGGGCCGAGACCCTGGAGATGTCTTTAGCTTTACGGCCTCAAAAAAATCCATACCCTCAAGGTTACTCTTGGTGGCCTCGAAACTGTCGGCGTTATAAACGTCGCCTTCAGAAATAGTTAAAGCTCTCCTGATGATTTTGTCGCGGGTTCTGTCGTTACCCGCAATGTCAACCCGCTCAATGGTGATCTTGTCGCCTTTGGTGACTTTGAATATAATGTCAACAAAATTGTGCTTGTCGTTCATTCTCTGTTGGGGTTCCACATCAGCGTAAGCATATCCCAAATTATTGTACAATTTCGTTATGGTTTTAATGTCGTCGGCCAGTGAAGATCTCTTAAACCATGTCCGAGGCTTCGACTGCAGAGATTCCCTGAGTTGATCAGCAGGGACCACCAAATCACCTTCAACGTCAACTTTTCTTATCTGAAACCTGTCTCCCTCTCTTATAGGAAATATGACCTTTACTGCATTGCCTTGAATATCAATTTTGGGAGCGCCCACTTGAACATTGATGAAACCGTTTTCCAAATAGTAGGCAATTATGCGCATGCGATTCTCTTCAAGTTTTTCTCTTGTAAACGTTCCCGATTCGTCCAGAAACCAAAACCAGCTTTTTTCTTTGACGGTCATAGCTTTCTTGATATCTTTTTCCGGTAACTTGGACCGGCCTTCCAGCGTCAAATCTGTGAGGTAGCTCTTGTTACCTTCTGAAATCTTGAAGGTGAGACTCGCTTCATTTGGAGAAAGCTCCTTAATCTCGTAATCAATGGCCGGTTGGTAATAGCCATCCTTTTCATACATTTGCTTCAATTTGGACACATCGTCACGGATCTTCTGCACGCTTGCCACGGTGAACGATTTAGTTGTCAACGCGTCGAGTATTTCATCTTTCGAGAAAATCTTGTTGCCTTCAACATTAATCGTCTTTATCGACGGCCTTTCTTTCAGTGTGATGCTAAGATCCATCTGGCCATTGGGGTTTTCTTCCGCTTTTATCTGTACATCATCGAAATATCCCATCGAGTAGATCTCTCGTATTTCGTCGCTTACAGCGCTCTTGCTAAATGGCGAGCCGGATTTCATTTCAAGTTTGTTGAGTATTGCCTCCCGTTGAATTCTCTTGTTGCCCTCGATTTTTATCTCACCAATCTTTGGACGATCGAGCACGGTTCCGCCTATCTCATTGGAGACTTCCTTCATCTTGTTGAACAGATCTTTAAGGTCTCGACCGGTCTTTGAAAAAAATCTTGGTTTAGAACCTGGTTCAACTGTGGCCACATAACTTTCCAGTGAGAGTCCATCCTCCAACTGAGACACTGTCCCCCAAAGGACACCTTGAGCTCCAACTTTTTCTGCAATCCTCACTAGACGGTTTGGGTCAATTTTCCTTTCCTGCAAAGCCGATATGAAAGGCGCGCCTGAAATCACCTCAATATCGCCGTCTCTGGTCAATTCAGCGGCAAGGGCCCCAGCGAGTTCGTTGCTGAAATCTTGAGCCTTTGCCCCTTTGGTTGCAATCTTGAAAGGAAATACAATTATCTTTTCGATTTTTTTGGCATGAGAATCGGCAGAAAGAGTTATCACACACACGAGAACAGTAAGGATGAGGAGAAGCCTATTCATTGGATCTCCTCTATTTTTCCAGCGCAAAGGTTTACCCGCCTGTTCATCTCCTTCGCAAGGGATTCTTTATGAGTTACGACAATCAGGGAAGTGTTCCTCTCCCGGTTCAGGTTCCGCAAAATATTTTCTATATCGGCCCCGGTCTCTGGGTCAAGATTGCCGGTGGGTTCGTCGGCAAGAATCACATCCGGGTCCATTATCAGCGCTCTAGCAATCGCCACTCTCTGTTGTTCTCCGCCCGACATTTCCCCTGGACGGTGATGCATTCTATCTGTTAAGCCGACCTCTTCTATTAGTTGCTCCGCCTTAGACCGCAATTCCTTCATATCCAGACCGGCGATCAATCCTGGCATGATAACATTTTCCAAGGCGGTAAATTCCGGCAACAACTGGAAAAACTGGAAAACAAAACCTATTCGTCTGTTCCTGATTCTGCATTTCTCAAGTTCCCCCAAGTCTCCGACGTTGACCCCATCCAGAAAAATTGTTCCCGATGTGGGTTCGTCCAATAAGCCGAGGACATGCAAAAGTGTGGTTTTTCCAACTCCTGATGGACCAGTCACTGCAATGCTTTCTCCGTGCCGCACTACTAGGTTGACACCCTTCAACACTTCAAGTTTCCGCACTGGATGATGGTATACTTTTCTCAGGTCGGAAACTTGATAAATATACGTGTCATTCATACCTGAGCGCCTCCGCCGGTTCCAGTCTGGCCGCTCTATATGACGGGTAAATGGTTGCAATGAAACATATGGTCAACGCCAACACGCATATAATGACTACATCCCATGGGTATATTGCGATCGGTATCGTAGAGATTGTGTAAATTTCTTCAGGGAGTTCTATAAAGGGGTATTTCGCAAGTAGAGCCCCGCCCACCAGACCGGCTACAGCCCCCAAGGCGGTTCCCGCCGCTCCAATAATCATTCCCTGAACCACAAATATTCTCATTATAAGATCCGAAGTAGCGCCTAGGGATTTCAATACAGCTATGTCCCGACTTTTTTCCATCACCAGCATAATCAAGGATATGATTATGTTAAAAGCCGCCACAAGAACTATAAAGGTCAATATGATAAACATGGCTATTTTTTCGAGTTTAAGCGCGCTGAACAGATTCCTGTACATGTCTCTCCAGGTTCTGGTCCAATAAGGAACGCCTAGGGTCGATTCGATCCTGGAAGCTATCTTGGGAGCGTCATAAATGTTCCTGAGGTTTACCTCAATGCCTGTAACGCCGGATCCCATCTCGAAAAATTTCTGAGCCTCACCTAACCCCATATAAACTAGATTAGAATCAAATTCGTACATCCCCGATTTGAAGATTCCCGCTATTTTGAAATTTTGAACCCTAGGGATAGCTCCTATAGGGGTTCTTTTCCCCTGCGGAGATATAAGCTGTATTGAGTCTCCCATTCTCAAAGAGTTTGCATTGGCGAGTTCCTTGCCAATTATAACTCCATTGATTCCGTGTTCTGATTCCTGGAGGTCTTCCAAAGAGCCCTTCTCGAGATAGTTTGATATTGAAATGACCTGAGGGGCCGTTTTAGGATCAATCCCCCGTACTATCACTCCCCTAACCCTGCCTCTGAAGGAAAGCATTGCCTGTCCATAGATGTAAGGGGTTACGGCGTTGACTCCGTCGAGCGCTTTTATTCGATCCAACACCTGGTTCCAATCTGTGATGGACCTTGTGGAGTTATTCATTACAACTAGGTGGGAAACTGTGCCAAGGATTTTTTCCTTTAAATCGCGTTCAAACCCATTCATCACTCCCAATACTATGATCAGGGTCATGACACCAAGCATAACCCCCAAGACGCCAAAGGCGCTGATCACTGAGATAAATGCCTGTTTACGTTTGGCCCTTATGTAACGTAGCCCAACGCTTAATTCTAGCGGAAGATTCATTCAAGCCCTTTTTCAGGCCTCATATGAGGGAACAAAATGACCTCTCGTATCGATTGAGCATTTGTCAGCAACATGACCAAACGATCAATACCGAGACCTTCCCCTGCTGCGGGAGGCATACCATATTCAAGCGCTCGAAGAAAATCCTCGTCTAGAAAATGGGCTTCCTCGTCACCCGCCTGTCGTGCTCTAACTTGTTCCTCGAACCTGTTTCGCTGGTCAACCGGATCCGTGAGTTCTGTAAAGGCATTTGCCATTTCGCGACCACAAATATAAAGTTCAAATCTGTCAGTCACCGAAGGGTCATCATCATTGCGTCGGGCAAGAGGCGACACTTCCACGGGATAATGATGAACAAAAACCGGCCCCCAAAGAGACCCTTCAACCACCTCATCAAAGATTGCCATCAGGAGTTTACCCAGCGAATCGTCCTTATTGACGGGGACGCCCATCTCCAATGCCTTAATAAAAACAGCATTTCTGTCTTCCACTTCATTAGAATTCAGCGCCCCATGATTCAAAAGCGATTCTTTAACTGTGATTCTTGGCCATGGAGGAGTCAAATCTACATCTCTCTGTCCATACTTGAAACTCAGTGACCCAATTGTTTCAAGAGCTAAGCTAGACAGCATTTCTTCAGTGAGGTTCATGAGGTCTTCATAAGTGCTGTAGGCCTGATAAAACTCCAGCATTGTAAATTCCGGATTATGTTGCGTGGAAATCCCTTCGTTCCGAAAGTTCCTGTTGATTTCGAAAACTCTGTCAAAACCTCCGACGAGAAGTCTTTTAAGATATAATTCCGGGGCCACCCTGAGATACAATTGCCGGTTTAAAGCATTGTGAAACGTCTCGAATGGCCTCGCTGTCGCGCCCCCCGGGATAGTTTGCATCATGGGTGTCTCAACTTCCAAAAAACCTCTATCTGTAAGGAAATTCCTCAAGTACGATATAATGTGACTTCTTGAAACCACAACTTCACGAGACGACCTGTTGACCATCAGGTCAAGATATCTCTGCCTGTAACGAATCTCAACATCAGAAAGCCCATGCCACTTCTCGGGTAGGGGCCTAAGTGATTTCGTCAACAGCACTAAACTTTGGACCGCTATACTGAGTTCTCCTGTTTTGGTCTTAAACGGCGAGCCGCTCACTCCGACTATATCTCCAATATCCAGTTTCTTTGCCTGCTTATATTCCTCTACGCCCAAAATGTCCCTAGCCAGGTAAATCTGAAAATCGCCGGCAACGTCCTGAATACGCATGAACGAAGCCTTTCCAAGTACACGAACCGCCATGATACGTCCTGCAAGTCGAACGATATCAATTACGTTTTCTTCTTCTTGCAACCGGCCATATTTTGATTTCAATTCCGAAGAACGCAGGTCTGGGCTGAAACCTGTACTATAAGGTTGAATCCCTGATTCAACCAACTCTTCAAGTTTTTTAAGACGAACATCTATTAAAGATGCGGAGGAGCGCTTGACTGACTTCGACGAGGGGTCCGACACCTGTGGTGATCTCCTGATAGTTTTCCTTGTAATAGAATCGGCTTTGTATCCTTTTGTTAAGAAAATGTCAAGTTTATGCGTCGTTAGCTCAAAAAGATCTCAATCCAATAAATTGAAAACAGGACCGTTTCCATGGTCGAGCTCAAGCTGCCGTAAGTTTTTCCATGACCAATTATATCGATTTAAGAATTGACCTATAAAAGTGTCTTTATTTTTCAAATCCATTTTCTTCGCTTGAAAACAATAAGCATCGAAATGATAGTAACTAAGGCGACCAGGATGACCGCAGGATACCCGTATTTCCATTCCAGTTCGGGCATGTACTTGAAATTCATCCCGTACCATCCGGCCAAAAAAGATAGAGGCATAAATATGGTTCCGATTATCGTGAGGAGCTTCATGACCTGATTCATTTTGGCGCTAATAGCTGACAGATATATGTCCATGAGGCCTGTAACAATGTCTCTGCAGGTCTCTATTGTGTCGATCGCATGTATGGAATGATCGAGCACATCCCGCAAATAAGGTTTCGTATTCTCCTTTATGAACGCGATATCTCCATTGATCATCCTGTTTCCAATTTCTCTTAGAGGCCAGACTGATTTTCTAAGAAAAAGCAAATCCTTCTTGAGTCGATAGATTGACTCCAATGTCGATTTAGAAGGACCCTGTGTGACAACCTGTTCGATCGCTTCGATCTTGTCCGCTACTTGTTCTATTACAGCGAAATAGTTATCAACCACAACGTCCATTAGGCTGTATGCCAAATAATCTACGCCATTGTTTCGAATTCGGCCATTAGGCAATCTTAATCTCTGGATAACCGGATCAAAAAGAGGCGTCTGCCTTTCAGTGAAAGTAAGAAGGAAATTTGATCCGAGGATTAACGATATCTGCTCTGGAGCGAACCTCCCAGTCACTACATCTATTGATAGTGACCTGATCACCGTGAAAACGTAATTTGAGAATTCCTCTATCTTGGTTCTATTGCCTGTGTCGCCGATGTCTTCAAGAGTCAGGCTGTCTATGCCGAACAGGCCACCCACTTGCTTGACAATATTTACATCGTTGACTCCTTCAATGTTTAGCCATGTGTGGGGATTGTCGTCACGGACATTGGCTGACAAAAATTGTTCAAGATTTTCCTCTAATTGAGTTTGCCTCAGTTCCTCAGGCGAATATACGAAGCAAGTTACTCTGGGCTTTAAAACATGCACTTCTCCCACATGAATTATGGTTCCGGGAGGCTTACCTCTTGTCTCGTGACTCTTTTTTATCCAGGTTGATCGCATAATATTTCCCCGTGAGGTCTTATTGAAACTCCCAATCTTTGAGAATACTTTTAGGAAAGCTGCTCCAATCTGTTAATCAAAATCGTGCGAATTATTGTGTGTCCCCCGATGACTTCATTCGTACGACTATGATACTATTGTCAGCTCGATCAATTCTGAACCGGCTCAATTATCTGGTCCAGTTTGATTTCAAGACAAACGCATTCTAGGAGATTGGAAATGCCTTCGCAAGTTTACATGATAGATCTCGCTGCTTCTTGGAAAAAAAGTGTTCCAGCAAAAGTAGAGGACCTTTTCAATGCGATGAAACCATCGGAAATGTTCAAGTCAAAAGATCTTATCGCCATAAAGATTCATTTCGGGGAGTATGGAAACACAGCTCATATCAGGCCCCAATTTGTTCGTCGAATCGTCGATATTCTAAAGGGTCTTGGAGCAAAACCTTTCCTCACTGACACAAATACGCTTTACGTAGGATCCCGAATTGAAGCGTGGTCTCACCTGTGCACAGCTTACGACAACGGTTTCACAAGGGAAGTCACAGGAGCCCCTGTGATTATCGCGGATGGACTTCGCGGTAATAGCGACGTAGAGGTTCCTGTCGATGGTCAGCATTTCAGAGTTGCGCACATAGGAGCTGACATTCACTACGCTGATGGCCTGGTCGTAATGACACATTTCAAGGGTCACGAACTTTCAGGCTATGGTGGCGCTCTTAAAAACATCGGCATGGGTTGCGCATCGAGGAGAGGCAAGCTTGATCAGCATTCCAACATATCTCCAAAGGTCTCAGTGAAGAAATGTATCGGCTGTGGGGAATGCGTTCCTTGGTGCAGGGGGCACGCTATATCGCTTGTGGGGGAAAGAAAAGCCACGAAGGCCCAGATCAACCCGGAACTGTGCGTGGGATGCGCGGAATGCATCTTGACTTGTCGACAAGGGGCCATTTCAATTCAATGGAATGAATCCATCCCTACGTTCATGGAAAAGATGGTCGAGTACGCCAAGGCGGTTTTGAGCCAAAAGAATCAAAAAACTGTTTTCATAACATTTCTTACCGACGTTTCCCCTCTCTGCGATTGCACTCCTTTTTCCGATCGCGCAATAGTGCCGGGCTTAGGAGTCCTAGCGTCACTTGATCCGGTGGCGATAGACCAGGCTGCGGTCGATCTGGTGAACCAAGCCCCAGGTAATCCTTTGTCAAACCTTGAGACAGGCCTGGAACCCGGAGCGGACAAATTCAAGGCACTGTTCCCTAACATCGAATGGAAGCATCAACTAGACTATGCTGAGGACAGTGGGTTAGGTTCAAAGACCTATGAATTGATAAGACTCTAGTTTCCCAAACCGAGCCAAGTCTCACAAGTTTGGCGATAACACATCTAAATAAGCCTTTATCGCATAATTGCAGGTGGTTGCGTCCCGTACTTAACGCCACGGATTGACAGATCTGTTGCAATATTATACAATATTTATATAGATGGCTCAGTGTATTGTCTCGCTTTTCCATTTAACATCGTCGAACCGTTGGGCTCAGGCTAGGAGAAAAAATGATGTCAAGAATAGCGTTGATCGCGATGATTCTGATACTAACACCATCCGTTGGCTCAGCTCAAGGCATCCTGGATTCAGTGATGGGACCTGGAGGGCTCGGCATTTGGGGTGGCGGGAATTCGAATCAATTCAGCTATCAGCAGTTTCAGGGTCAGGAACAGGCCCAGCAACCTGGATATCCACAGAACCCCAATCCTTACGCTCAACCGGCCCCTGGTTACGGACCGCCTCAGGGATATGGAGCGCCCCCAGCGAATCCGAATTACAGCCAGCAGGGTGTCTATTCTGATTGGCAGAATTACCAGGGACCTGGGGATAGTCCTCAAGGACCTCCCCCTGTACGCTACACTGCGCCTCCTCCGCAGCAATCAACTTACCAGTCGCCGGGAGTCGCCCCTCAAGTTGGTCAGGGACAACCGTTGCGGCCTGGACAATACTCCCCTCACACTCAACCCCAGGCTTTTGACGAAAATCTTCCCGCAGGAGCTGTAAGAATCACGACTCAGACACCAGATGGGACGACAGTTCAGTATTATCCACCGGAAGGGGAAGAGATCGCCCCTATGCCCAGGCCACGGCGCGGTCAGGGGCCCAACAAACCTGCTCGAGTTAAGAAACCTGCACAGGAGCAAGTTCCTGCGCCTACAGCGAATCAAAACACAAGCGGCTCGATTGCCATGCCAAGACCAATGGAAATACCACAAGGTCAGGATCCTAGGTCGGGTTGGAATTCGTTCAGCAGTGGGGCTCCTGCAGCCCCTCAAGTTCAGTGAAAAATTTCCTAGGAAGTTGGAACGAGGATTTATCAGGAATTTCAACTTAGTGGTGAACTCGAATCACCTGGGCGGACTTCAAAATTCAAATTCTCCCAAGAGGGCTTTTCGTACGACAAAGCCCTCTTTGTTTCTACTCAGATTCATCGTCGTACAAACTACTCCTGTTGACGACTTCTTAAACCTGCTGTAATTTGGTAGCGATAGTTTCGAACAGTGCCGCCAATTCATCGGAGTTCTTATTCATGTTTGACACCCCCTCCAAAAAAGAGGAATGCGGAATCTTCGCAATATATGGGGTAGACAACCCCGCAAATCTTATATATCTGGGCCTATACGCTTTACAGCATCGGGGCCAGGAATCTGCGGGAATAGTAGTCTCTAACGGCTCTTGTGTGTCATCTAAGAAGGGAATGGGGCTGATCAGCGATGTTTTCAAAGATGGTGGTTTGGAAAACATGCAGGGACACATGGGTATCGGTCACGTTCGTTACTCCACAACCGGAAGTTCGCTGTTGAGAAACGCTCAGCCCTTTCTTGTAGAACAAATTGATCGATTTTTCGCTCTCGGCCATAACGGGAATATTGTAAACATCGCTAAGCTTAGGCGAAAACTTGAAACATCTGGAGCGATATTTCAGACTTCTACCGATTCGGAGCTTATTGCGCATCTTATACTTCACAAGAAAGGATCTCTGGAGGAAAGATTAACCAGGGTTTTTCAGGAGCTTAGAGGCGCATGGTCTTTGGTGTTTCTCAGCCCTAACGGTATTTACGCCGCACGGGATCCTTACGGATTTAGACCATTATGCATCGGTAGAAAGGGCGACGCCATAATCTTTGCTTCCGAGACCTCCGCTCTAGACATTATTGAGGCTCAATATGTGAGGGATGTGGAGCCCGGAGAAATAGTCATAGTGGACAAGGATGGCCTAAGATCTGTAAGATTACCCCCACGAAAAAACCTCGCCATGTGTGTCTTTGAATACATTTATTTCGCAAGACCTGATTCATCGATTTTCGGTCACGGGGTATACCAGGTAAGGAAATCACTGGGCATACAGATGGCCCTGGAGAGCCCAGTCCCAGATGCGGATTTTGTCGCCCCTATGCCGGCGTCGGGAAACTACGCAGCCCTGGGTTTTTCTCAAGGTAGTGGTCTGCCATTTGAGTACGGTGTAATACGCAATCATTATGTTGGCAGGACTTTCATCCAGCCTTCCCCGGATATCAGAAATCTGGGAGTCAGACTCAAACTGAACCCGGTTCGTGAAGTCTTGAACGGCAAGAGCGTAATAGTGGTTGACGATTCCATAGTACGCGGCACAACAAGCAAGCTAAGAACAAAAACGCTTCGGGATGCCGGAGCCAGAGAAATTCATCTGCGGATCAGTTGCCCTCCGATCCGTTATCCGTGTTTTTACGGAGTTGATTTCTCCAGTAAGGGCGAGCTCATTGCGTGCTCCAAATCCGTTGAACAGATCTGTGATTTTATTGGCGCGGATTCGTTGAGTTATTTAAGTCTGGAAGGCATGTTTAGAGCAATGCCTATTCCAAGGAAAGATTTCTGCTCGGCATGTTTTACGGGGAGATATCCTATCCCCATAACTGACGATTCCACCAAAATGTGTTTGGAAATGAATGTTGAAAGTCCGAATCTTTGGCCATGAATCAAGATTTGGTGATTCTGATGAGTCTTTCTGCCGTCAACAGATCTTCAGGTAAGGTCATTTTCAAATTGTAAGCGCTATCTTTTACAATAGCTATTCTTGACCCCATGTTTTCAACGAGAGCGGCGTCGTCCGTTCCTGTGAGTCCTTCTTTTGCAGCCCTTTCGTGGGCCTTGATTATGAGTTTTGTCCGAAATGTCTGGGGCGTGTGAGCAAGCCAGAGATTCTCCCGAGGCAAAGTGCTAACAACAAAATCATCTCCAATCTTCACAGTATCTGTGACGGGAGAAGCGGCAATTGCGGCCCCATGAAGTCTTGCCAGCTTTATCGACTCGGATATTACACTTGCTTTAACCATCGGCCTGACGGAATCGTGTATAACAACATAGTCACTGTCTTCAGCTAACCTGAGAGCATTTAACACGGATTCCTGCCGAGTGATTCCGCCCTGAGCCATTCCTCTCACTTTAGTGATACCATAAGGTCGGACAAATTCCAGATAACAGTATTCAGTGTCGCCTTTCGGCGCAGCGACAACTATGAAATCTATTTCTGGATGCTCCTGGAAAATCTTTAAAGTTCTAGATATGATAGGAATTCCATCCAATGGCACATACTGTTTTGGAATCTCGTATCCCATCCTTACACCTATTCCACCAGCCGTAACTACCGCTGCGCATTTCATTGTAATACTTACCATCCGGTTCGAGGGATCTCATTCGAACTCATTCTATACAGTTGAACATCTTTTTAGGTCAACAAATGTGTCGGACTGCGTGAAGCGCAGACCAATATCAAGAGTTATAGACTAAGTCGGGTAGCCTGATGCCAATTTGGTGGCTATTAGTGTTACAATATGGTTCAAGAATTAACTCAAGGAGGTAAACCGTGGAAACAGTAACCGAAGAAAAAATTATGGCACGTATCAAGAATCCCGGTTGGGTAACTAGTCGAGGAATTCTGACGGACCCTTCGGGTCAGGCTGATCCAGAAGAGCGTCTCAAAATAGAAGAAGCGATGAAATCGCTGGCTGAGCGTGGCAGAGTGAAGCTCTGGCGTCTCATCTTGGAAGCTGATGGGTCTGAACTCATGACAGCGGCGAGGCCAGATCTGGAATTGGATAAAGACCTCGAAAGTCGTGGAGCATGGGCTAAGGCAGTCCGTGAATAGATTTATCTCGGAGTAACTTGACAACTGCTAGTATTTGGAGCATCCGGCAATTAAATGAAGACCCTATGGGATCGCGACATTTTTGAAAAATTCTCGGTGACTCATCTTTGCAGTGCTGAGCGTTTTGTCTGGATCGCAACAGCGAATATCAAAATGACTTTTTTAAGATACAAATCCAAATTTGTATCTTTCCCAGACCTAATGGCAATCCTCGTAAACAGAGGGGTTTCGTTCAGGATAATTCATTCTGAGGTCCCCTCCAAACCATTTAGAGACCGTTATGAAAGGATTGACACAAAGGGTAATTTGAGCGCTGGGGTTGAATTTTTGCAGTGTCCCAGAATGCACTCAAAATTGTTCATCGTTGACGGGTCTAGGGTCATGGCTGGAAGCGCAAATCTCACGGGAGCCGGCATAGGAGCCAAAAGCGGCAAAAAGAGGAATTTCGAAATTGGTTTTCTTCTCGAAGGACAAGAGGAGGTCGAACCTTTTGTGAACTATTTTGATTTCATCTGGATGGGTGGACATTGTGCGGACTGTGGTCACAGATCGACATGTCCTGGGCCGGCGGACACATGAGACGTGTTGACGCTAAAATTGCGCTGGTGAATAAGATCTCGTCAGCTATTTAATACATCCGGGAATCGGGTAACAACTTGGACTCGCTTACAAATCTATTGAGACCAACCATGGTGGAAGTTTGCTTCCCACTCCCTTTGGCCAGCCTATACACATATAGAGTTCCGGATAATATTGTTGATCGTGTAGGAATTGGAAAACGAGTTGTAGCGCCGTTCAACAACAAATTTCGCGCCGGATTTGTGGTCGGGCTGGATCCGAGAACTCCAAAGGATTTCGAGATCAAGGAACTGAGCGACATACCTGACGAAGACGCGTGTTTTGATGAGCCGTGGTGGCAATTCATAATGTGGACATCCAAATATTACATGACACCGGTAGGCCTTGTGCTCAAGACGGCTATTCCATCGGGATTCGAAAGAAAATCCCAGCGTTGGGCCAAGTTTTCATCTGAAGGACTAATCTGGATTGAGGGACTGAAAGCTTTGGATAATAAGGAGTTCAATTTTAAACTTCCTAGGTCTGGTTCGGTATCCTATAAAATACTCGTCGGCGGAATTGGTAAGAAGCTTATAGAAGAAGGGTTGCGGCTTGGTTTACTAACGATAGAAGAGCGAATTGCCCAAATTAGGAGAGTTAAACGTCCGGATTACAAGATTTTAAGGGATCCAGCTTTTCAGAGCGAGACTACCTCGGACCATGCGCCTCAACTAACATCGGATCAACAGGTAGCCTCTGAAACTATAATTGAATCAATAGGTCGGGGCGAGTTCACTCCACATTTGCTGTTCGGCGTTACCGGTTCGGGGAAAACCGAGGTTTACTTAAAAAGCATCGAATCCGTCCTTCGGAGTGGTCGTCGCGCACTTATGCTGGTGCCGGAGATTGGACTGACTCCCCAATCCGCCGAGCTCGTTTTCAGGAGGTTCGGAGATAACATTTCGCTTTTTCATAGCGGAATCACAGACGCGCAGAAAATATTTGAATGGAGGAGAATAATGAGAGGAGATACCAGAGTTGTCGTGGCGACACGCTCAGGTATCTTCACGCCTATTCCGGATCTCGGATTAATTGTAGTGGATGAAGAGCACGACTCGTCTTACAAGCAAGATGACGGATGTCCTTATAATGCAAGAGATCTGGCCTTGGCCAGGGGGAAACTTACCGGAATTTGCGTCGTTTTGGGAAGCGCAACCCCATCATTTGAAACTTTTGTAAACACTACCAGAGGAAAAATTAATCGGATAGACATACCTACCCGGTTCCACGGACAAGCCCTCCCTGAAGTTCATTTGGTTGATCTGAAAATAAACGGCAAGACAAAAAACACATCCAAGAGTTTTCTCACCGAGCAACTTGTGACAGCGATAAGAGAAACTTTGGAGAAACAGAAACAGACTGTTCTTTTTCTAAACCGACGAGGTTTTGACACGTTCGCTCAGTGTCAGGAATGCGGGCAGGTATTCAGGTGCCCAAATTGTGATGTAAGCCTGACGCACCACAGAACCGCCAGGAGCCTGAAGTGTCATCTATGCGGTTTCTCACAATCTGCGCCACCTTTATGCCCGAAGTGCTCCAGCTCAAGGCTCTATTTTGCTGGGATAGGAACTCAAAAAGTCGAAGAAGAACTCAACAAACTATTTCCCTTGGCCAGGATCGAACGGTTTGACAGGGACTCAACCAGCAAGAAAAACGAGTTGCAAGACATTCTGAGACGTTTCAGGAATAGAACCACCGATATTCTTGTAGGCACTCAAATGATAGTCAAAGGGCATGATTTTCCCTGGAATATCATTGGTTGGAATACTTTTTGGAGACGCTTCGTTGAATTTTCCCGATTTCAGAGCTTCGGAAAAGACATTTCAATTGCTGACCCAGGTTGCGGGAAGAACCGGGAGAGATGTCGACCCTGGGCAAGTCATTCTTCAGACTTTCGATACCGAGCACGAGGTCATTCGCCTATCGGCGAAACACTCATACGAAGAATTTTTCGAACAGGAATCCGAACTGAGAGATGAACTATGTTATCCCCCTTTTGGGCACCTGATACTTATAAAAATTCAGGGCACAAATGAAAAGCGCGTTCAGGATGAAGCCCTTGCGATTTCTTCTATGGCTAGGTCACTAAAAAATAGGGCGCCTGACGTTATGATTATGGGCCCCGCTCCCTGTCCTAGGAAAAAACTTGTTGGCAAATTCCGGTGGCAGGTAATTCTCAAGGGTAGAGTTCGCAGCAGTGTTAGACATCTGGCGGAATTGCTAATCGATCAGGGCATAACCGAAAAACATACTGTAAGAGTGAGCATCGACGTGGATCCAGTGGATCTCATGTAAGGGTTATGACATAAATCATAACTTGTTGAACGAAGCCCAAGTTATTCCCGGTAGACTAAAATTTGAAGATACATATATTACGATTTAAGCTATGAGTCATGAACAAATGAAATTGCAGTATCCTGACACCCGAATAAAGATCTTTCAAGGCAACTCAATTCAAAACAAAGCCTGACGTTCCAATATGGAGGCATGATGAAGAAAAAGCAAGCGCTCGCAATATCCATAGGCGTTTTTTTACTGGTCGGAGTTGTTATCCTCATGTGGTCCGCCCGACAAAGTGGGTATCCATTGGCTAATCTTATAAGCGGAAAAGTCACCGAAAATCATGAGCTATCCAACATAAAGATCATCACTGATGACAATTTTGAACTGGAAGTCGTAGAAGCCTCCAAAGAAAAACCTATATTGATTGATTTTTACGCAGACTGGTGCTTTCCTTGCCGAATGTTGGACCCAATTCTCGAGGAGTTGGCCAAGGACATGAAGGGAAAAGCTGTTGTAGGAAGAGTGAATACGGATAAGAATCTCATCGCCCGCAGGTTTGGCATCACGAAAATCCCCGCCATTTTCATTATACGCAATGGAGAAGTCAAGGGATCCTTCTTCGGGGTTGTGCCTAAAGAGACGATGGCTAAAACCTTGATGGAGTACGCGTCCTGAACTGGAATAATCGTTTATGACAAAACTCTGGAATATCATCATCCTTATTCGTGGCGCCGTTGAAATGGCGTCGGGTATAGCATGCCGTTTATATAGGTCAAATTTACGTCGAATCATCATGACTGACATTCCCGAACCTCTTGTAGTGAGGCGGGCTGTAAGTTTTTGCGAAGCGATTCCTGATGGATCTAAAATTGTTGAAGAAATTTACGCGCTCAGAATTGACAGAGTTTCAGACGCTCCCAATATATGGGAAAAACACGCTATCCCAATCATTCCCAACCCTGAAAACGCTGTTAAGAGTGAATTCAAAACGGATGTAGTAATTGACGCCGTAATGGCGAAAAAGAACACCGGCGCAAATATTGGCTGCGCTCAGTTTGTGATTGCCCTTAGCCCCGGCTTTACGGCGGGGTCTGACGCTCATTGCGTCATCGAAACGAACAGAGGTACGATTTAGGGCGTGTTTTTCATTCCGGATCGGCTACTCCTGACGCTGGGGTTCAAGGCGAAATAGCCGGCCTCTCGCATGACCGCGTCCTCAGGGGCCTTGAGCCGGAATTTTTTTGTCGGATTCAAAATAGGGGATCTGATCATTAAAGGACAGCCAATTGCTTCTGTATCGGGCAAAAAGGTCTTAACAAAAGTGGACGGCGCCATCAGAGGACTTATACGCTCAGGATCGACGGTAACAAAAGGACTCAAGATTGGTGATGTAGATCCCAGAGGGATCGTAGAATACTGCTTCTCTATATCAGAAAAATCTCGGGCCATAGGTGGTTCCATCCTAGAGGCTATTCTGAGCCGTAACAACTAACGCTACCTATAATATCAAAAATTACACGGCCTTGATGGATGATCTTCTCTGGTGGGCCCCATAGCGCCCCATCTTTGAAGCGTCTCATTCAATATGCGTTATTACGGATTACCAATTAGTTATGGCGCTTTAATATTGAATTTTTTTGTATTTTAGGGTATCATCCCAACAACTAATTCAAATTACGGAATTGTATTTCAACTAAACATTTCAAGAGGGTTGTAGAATTGCCAAAAGCATTTACGGCACTATCAATTGCGCTCATCTGTTTTGTTTCAGCTTCAACGGTTTCCGGGGAGGTTGGATCATATTCCGACCGAATTGTTATCGCTAAAAAAAAATCTCACTCTACGGACTCGCAAGCTGCGCCATCGATCTCGAGACAGTCCACAGATCCTTCCATGGTGGCCACTCCGCCTAAGTTTGAGAAAGTATCGAATGATACGGTCATCCTACCCCAGAGGGGCGAATTTAACCTTCTAGCCCGTGATCCACTCGACATGCTGAAACTCGACAACATTAAGCCTCTATATACTTCGCCGGCTCTTCAGGGAGAAGGTGTATGGGAATCTTCGGGATCACCCCGTGACAGTCGAGGAAGACCGTTGGTTTATAAAACGTTTTACCGTCCCAGTGTCGATTTCCCCAACGCCGTTGTGTATATGATGGTTATAGACATGAGCATGACCTCAATAAGATATTATGTGGGGTCACAAGAACCGGCCGCTTCCAAAGGAAACTCGGAAGTGGAACAGGACATACGCTCCAAAATCCTGGCGGTAACTAACGCCATGTGGATGCAGAGGCATTCGAAGGGGGCCGGCGCTATCTTCAGGGGTAAGGTCCTCTATCCAATGATAAATGGTATGGCTTCCCTGATTGTTTACAAAGACGGCTCAATTGACGTTCGGGAGTGGACCCCTGACATTCCTATTGAACTTGTCCAGGACGCCAGACAATTAAGACATTTGATCGTGAAAGATGGGATGGTGGTTCAGGCTGTGCTACGAAAGGGCAGACTGGAAGATTCCGAAATAGGTTTGGGCTTTCTGCTCGGTGGCGGTGGAAGAGACCTGGATGGTAAACACGCGTGGTTCGTAGCGCATCGTAGCGCATTTGGGATCAGAAAGGATGGGAATCTGGTGTTTGCCATAGGCCATCACATTGGGAGCAAAGACGTTGCCAAAGCGCTAGTTCTCGCTGGATGCGAACGTGGACTTCATGGAGACGCGAATCCGGACAACATCGTGGCAAACCTCTATATAAGGGATATTTTTGGCAACATGGTTAGAAAAGTCAAGTTGTCTCCTGAACAGGCAAATTACACCCTTAACAGATATGACGACAGTTACAGCAAAGATTTCTTCGCATTCTTCCTAAAAGAGGGGACGCCTTTGACAACATCGGCCCTGACTCGCCATTCAGGCCCAACATTGAAGAGTAATCCATAAATGAGCGCAAATCTTTTTAGAATATTTGTTTTATTCTTAACGTGCGTGGTCTTCCTTGTGGGACCTGCAAATTCCGCCAAGAAAACCACTGGTCAGAATGCCGCAAGCGATGAAGCCAAGTCGGCTGAATTGACTCGCGTTGCGATCACAAAGGCAAATTCTGGAAGTTACGATGAGGCCATAAACTTTTTTGAAGCCTCAATCAAGGCCTCAGGAAAGAATCAGCAGGCCTATTTCAATCGTGGCAAGGTTTTTCTGATTCAAGGGAGATATGATAAGGCCATCGCTGATTTCGATAGGGCATTAAAAATTGGACCGGAGACGGATTCCGTGTACGTAGCGAAAGGGATGGCCCTCAGGCTTGGTGGAGATTTCGCACGTGCAGTCAAGGACTTCACCAAAGCAGTAGATGTTGATCCAAAAAACACGAATGCTCTAATTCATAGAGCGGCCCTGTATTTTGATATGGGGGAGCACGAGAGCGCCCTTCAGGATCTTGATAGAATTCTTCAGCTTGATCCTACGTCGTTCAACGCTCTAGGCAACAGAGCATATATTTTGGAACAGTTGGGAAGATACGATGACGCAGTGAAAGACCTGGGAGCTATAATCGCAATAGATCCTGACAACACAATGGCCCTCAAACACATGGGACATATTTCAAGACAGAAGGGAGATCTAGATAAGTCGATTCGCTGGTATAGAATGGCTCTCAAATCCGAGTCTTCACAGGTTGTGAAATCCCGAATTCAGGAAGAGATTCAGGAATTGGAAAAGAAAATCGGGACTTCACGCTAGACCCGTGCTTGTTTTTGTCCTATCCATATCTCCTTGATTCCTGGCAGCTAAAATCAAGTTATTTCAATAATATCGGCAAATTTATGGCGCACGAAGACAACAGGTCTTCGTGCCAATGATGTAGGCCGGAGAAAAGCGTCATTCAGTGTCTTCAATGAGAAAAAGTTGACTTGTCAATCAATTTCTGCTCTATTTAGCTTGACTCAGTACCGTTTCCTTCTCTAATATTATTAACTCTATAGGTCTGGGGAAGATTCGTTCGTCCTCATTCATCCAATTAGGGATTAGTCATTGGTAGGTTCTATGGATTCTTGACTAAACGCGGACTGAGTGTCCTCAGAAAATTTTAGCGCAATAACCATGTTATCGGATCCGAGTTGATCTGAAAGGAGAGCAAGAAGTGAAATCTCTGGTATGTCTTAAACAGGTCCCTGATACGGAGACACAGATTAAAGTTAACGCTGATGGTTCGGGGATAGTGACGGACGGAATCAAATATGTCATCAACCCGTATGATGAGTTCAGTGTTGAAGAGGCCCTGAAACTCAAAGAGAAATTCAAAGCTGGTGAGGTAGTCGTATTGAGCGTCGGTCCAGATAGGTGTGTTGAGGCCATACGAACTGCGTTGGCCATGGGAGCTGATCGCGGGGTTCACGTGTGTGATGAGGCCGTCAACAATGGTGATCCATTCGTAATGGCTCAGACTCTGGCTGCGGCATCCGCAAGCGTCGAGTATGACATAATATTCTGCGGGCATAGGGCTATAGATGACGATTTTGCCGAGACCGGCGCAATGCTTGCGGAATTACTTAAAATTCCGCAAATTACCCTGGTGACCAAAATAGAAGTTTCGGCGGACAAAAAAACGATCACATGTGAGAGAGACATCGAGGGTGGCAAAGAAACGGTAGAGGCCCCCCTACCCTGTGTGGTTACTTCTCAAAAGGGTCTTAATGAACCTAGGTACGCATCCTTACCCGGGATCATGAAGGCAAAGAAAAAACCGGTAGACAAGAAAACGGTCGCTGATCTTGGCCTTACACCGGGCGCCAAGCTTGTGAGCAAAAACTTCTCCATGCCTGCTTCTCGTCAGGCTGGGAAGAAATTTGAAGGCATGGAACCGCAGGAAGTCGCCAAAACAGTTGTTCAGGCGTTGAGGTCAGAGGCGAAGGTAATATAGTCATCATTCATAGATCTACAATTGAATTGGCTTAAATAAGATGGAGGCTTTAATAAAATGTCTAAGGTTTTGATATATGCAGAGATAAAGGCTGGTAAGATCAAGAAATCAGCGTTCGAGTTAGCCAGCGAAGGAAGAAAACTCGCTGACGCTCTTGGTGGAGACCTCGGAGCAATTCTGATTGGCTCAGGAGTGGAGTCTTTTGGCCCTGAACTTGCGAAATTCGGAGTTGACACGGTTTACGTGGCAGAAGCGACTGAACTGGAAATTTACAATTCAGAATATTACGCCCAAGCGCTTGCGCAGGTCATAACCCAATCCAGTCCTGAAATGGTTTTGATTACCCACACAATGCAAGGCAAGGACCTTGCTCCGAGAACTGCAGCTAAATTGGGCGGTGCGGTCATGGCGGACTGCATTTCTTTCAGGCTCGAAGGTTCGACTCTGATAGGGAAACGCCCAATGTTCGCCGGAAAATGCTTTGCCGAATGTTCAGCCACGGCTTCTCCTCAAATCGCCACAGCAAGGCCAAACGTTTTGGAAGTGGTTGAGAACGCCAAAGCAGGGGCTATCTCAAAGATAGCTTTTACTCCGGACACAAGTCGACCAACTTATGTGACTAAAGAACTCAATCTGGATACGAGTGGCAAAGTGGACCTTACTGAGGCTGAAATCATTATTTCGGGTGGCAGAGGAATGGGTGGTTCCGATTATTCGCTTCTGGAGGAAATGGCGGCGATATTTGGCCCTAGGGCTACTGTCGGCGCGTCTAGAGCCGCAGTGGACGCTGGGTGGAGAAAACATTCTGACCAGGTGGGACAAACGGGAAAGACTGTCACGCCAAATCTGTACATTGCATGCGGCATCTCCGGTTCGATACAGCATCTGGCGGGTATGGGATCTTCGAAAGTTATCGTGGCCATCAACAAAGACCCCGAAGCGCCTATCTTTACCAAAGCCGATTATGGGATCGTGGGGGACCTGTTCAAGGTGCTCCCTGAATTTAACAATGAGCTGAAAGCCATTCTGGCTGAATAATTATGCCGCTTCACAATTTGGGAGTGGGACAAATGCATGTCCCGCTTCCAACCACCCAACTTGGTCATAACAATTCATCTACAACAATTAGGACTTGATTTCGGGTCTATGATGGTCATATTCAATTAGTTGCCAGGATGTCTGAATTATTGAGTTGATTCCATGCAGTTTCTTGGTGTTAAGCGGACAAGATATTTTTGTGGTATGGGCCCGTTTCCCGTTGACAGCTTGACAACAACAAATTATAATCTGATTATATACATATCTGTATTATATCTTCAATCCCAAGCCCTTTGCTCGAATATAGAATGAAAACAAAAACTGAGATTTACTCAGAGTTTTAATGCCAAAAAGAAAGGAGAGCATGATGCCCAGGAGATTGATTCTCCCCGTGTATCTTGCGGCCTTAGTCGCTTTTCTTATTGCGGGGATAGCCCCACCCACCTCGTACGCCTCGGAAAAGCTGCCGTCAAAATCTGACCAAAGCTGTTTGAAATGTCATGATTATGACAAGCAGGAAAACGTTCTAGCCGGAAAACTGAAGGAAGTTTCAGTCAAAGCCAGTTGCCTCCAGTTGCAAATTGACAAGGGTATGGATGTTATTCTCTTTGACGAGTCCACAGTTTTGAAAAATGCGCCTTCCATGCCTGAGATCCCGAAAGGGGAATCCGTCAAGATTACTTACTTCAAGAAGGATGGTAAAACATTCGCCAAAGAGGTTGAGGTCAAGAAGGGACTAGAGGTTCCCAAAGAACAGCTTATTTCAACTGAGGAAGTGGAAAAACTTGTGGCAAAAGGCCCAAAGGAAGGGAAGTATGTCCTCCTGGACAGCCGACCGCCCAATATGTTCAACGAGGGACACATTCCAACGGCTGTCTCAATGCCTTTTTTCGCCTTTGACAAACTGGCGGAGAAACTTCTCACCGACAAGGACGCTCTTCAGATTTATTACTGCGCCGGCTTTTCTTGAGTGCTTAGTCCATTAGCCGCTAGGAAGGCGGAAAAACTTGGTTTCAAGAATGTTAAGGTTTATCATGCCGGCCTCCCCGATTGGAAAAAGGCAGGAAACATAGTCGTTTCAAACATCGCAGGGATCGAAGAACTCGACAAATTGGAGATGCCGTACATTTTGTTGGACGTAAGATCACCGGATGACATTTCCAAGGGACACATTCCCAACGCTATTGCTATTCCCAAGGAAGGTCTGGAATCAATTAAAGGCCAATTTCCAACCTACAAGGCTGCCCCTGTAATTGTCTACGATCAATCTGGAGTGGGTGATTCAGCCAAAACGACGTTCAAGGAAATAGCAGGTTGGGACTACAAACAGGTAAGCATTCTTTCTGGCGGTTTCCAAGGTTGGCAAACGGCCGGTAAAACTGTCGCCACTGGACCAGCGGGGACAAAAATCTCCTATGTAAGGAAACTTTTCCCCGGAGAGATTGAACTCAAAGGTTTCATGGTTGAACTGGAAAAACCGTCCGCAAATTCTATCATCCTTGATGTTAGGATGCCTTCAGAAGTTCAGGACGGAGTGCTCCCCAATACCAAGCAGATCCCCCTTGACGATCTTGAAGCGAAATTGTCGGATATTCCAAAAGATAAACTGATCCTGGTGCACTGCGCTACCGGCGCTCGAGCTGAGATGGCCTACAATGTTCTAAAGAACGCTGGTTACAACGTAAAGTTCGTCAGAGCCAAACTTGAGTTTGATAAGGAGAAAAAAGGCGCTTACAAATTCGAGGAATAAATTATCATAGCTCTGGGGCTATAGGCCTTTGCCCCAGAGACTCCATTCCATCCCGGACAACTTTCATGATTCAACTGTAGTCATCTGAAATCATTTCAAGACCCAGTTCCGTGCAGTCGAATGCCGGAGAGCCACCTTCTAAGCATGTCAAGGGACTGGGTTGCAGCCAGTGTTTTTACCCAATCGCGTTGCCCGGGTAGAAAGAAGCCCCGGATCAAGACATCACTTGGAGTCGCTAGGCCTACAAAGAATGTGCCTACCGGTTTTTGGGGTGTTCCACCATCCGGCCCAGCAATCCCCGTCACTGACAAACCTATGTCCGAGCGACCAACAAGCCTGGCCCCAATGGCCATTTCTCTTGCGCACTCGGGCGAAACAGCTCCATGATATTGCAAAGTCTCCTGTGATACATTCAGAAGACTGGACTTCATGTCGTTGGAATAGCTAACCACAGCCCCTTTAAAAACCCTGGAAGATCCAGGAACTCGGGTAATATAATCCCCTATCATGCCGCCAGTTATGGATTCGGCCAAGGCGAGGGTCATGTTTCGTTCGATCAGCAGATCCAAGGTAACCTGCTCCAGGCTCTTGCCATGGACAGAGATTATGTTCTCCCCGATTCTGTCCTTGATAATTTCTAACTTTTTGGAAAGGATTTCTTCGACTGTCTCGGCGACATCCCCAGAGGCGTCCAACCGCAGCCTTATAATGGGAAACCGGGGGAGAAAAGCCAAATGAAAACCCGGCTGGTCAATCGCCACATCCTGCAATACCTCACCCAATCTCGATTCGGACAGGCCGTAGACTATGATGGTCCGAGAAGCGAATATTTGTTTAGATTTTCCAAATGTTCCAAAAATCCTTGGAATCCCCTGTTCCCTTAACATTCGCATCAATTCTCTCGGGACCCCCGGGAAAAACAAGGCGATTGTTCCATTTCGATCAATCATGAATCCCGGGGCTGTGCCATAGTCATTGGGAATAGGTTCAGTCCCTTCAGGAAAAAACGCCTGCTTCATGTTGCTATCCGACATGGAGCGGCCCCACTGAGCAAAGCGGGCTTTGATTCTCTCCAATTGGGATCCATCCAGTTTCAAGCCTACTCCAAGCAGTTTCGCAGCAGCTTCGGAAGTCTTATCATCCTCTGTCGGCCCAAGACCGCCCGAAACCACTACAATCTTCGCCCTTCTCATTGCAAGGTCGATTTCTTTCACCATCAGGGGAATATCATCTCCAACCGATGACATGCCCGTAACAGAAATACCGACTGTCCTGAGTTCTCGAGAGATGCTCTCCCGATTCGTATCGGTAATGACTCCATTTATGATTTCATTACCAATGGTCACGATCCACGCGTTTAAAATAGTATCCATGGCGTTCCACAAATTATCTGAACGGATTGACCGTCAAGCAATCATGACGGGAAATTACTTATGTTGTTTTAATGCGCTTCGTCCCAGTTTCTACCGACTGACACATCCACAACGAGTGGCACAGATAGTTTGTATGCATTCTCCATCTCAAACTTTAAGATCGCCGTCGCTGTCTCGATGTCTTGAGATTCAGACTCTACCACCAATTCATCATGAACCTGAAGTATCAATTTAGCGCCAAGATTTTCCTCTGATAGACGGTTGTGCACATTTAGCATTGCCAATTTCATGAGGTCAGCGGCGCTACCCTGTATAGTGGTGTTTATGGCTATGCGCCTGGCTGCCTGCTGAGCCACTTTGTTAGGATTCGTCAGATCAGGCAGGTACCTTTTCCTGCCGAGTAAAGTGGTGACAAACCCCACACGACTAGCTCTTTCCGGGACTTCGTCCATGTATCGTTTTACCCCTGAGTATGTTTCGTAATATTCTTCCAGATATTTTTTCGCTATCTTGAGACTCACCCCTATCTGGCCGGATAGTTTGAATGCGCCCATTCCATATATGATCCCAAAATTGATCTCTTTGGCCTTGCGTCTCATTTCGGAAGTCACAAGCGGCAAAGGAAGACCAAAAACGCTGGCGGCCGTTATAGAATGAATGTCCTCTCCTGAGTCAAAGGCCTCAAGTAGTCGTGGATCTTGAGATAAATGAGCCATTATACGAAGTTCTATCTGGGAATAATCCGCCGCTATGAAAACATTGTTCTCTTTCGGGACGAAGGCCTTTCGGATTTTTCTCCCTTCGGGTGTCCTGATAGGTATATTTTGGAGATTTGGGTCGGAGGAGGAAAGCCTTCCAGTGGCGGCCACCGCCTGATTATAGGAGGTATGGATACGCCCTGTTTTTGGGTTAACAAGGTTAACAAGCGAATCCGAGTACGTTGATTTCAGTTTGTAGATAGATCTGTAATCAAGTATCCTCCGAGGCAATTCATTCTCCACGGCCAATTCTTCGAGGACAGACACAGAAGTTGACAAACCTGTTTTAGTTTTCTTGGTCCCCTTGAGGCCCAACTTGTTGAATAGAATCTCTCCAACCTGTTGCGTAGAATTGATATTAAATTTCTCTCCAGCCAGGTTATAGATGTCGAGTTCAATTTCTTTCAGGATTTGGGCAAATTCGTCGGAGAGTTTTGTCAGGTAATCGGTGTCAACCCTGACTCCGACTGATTCCATGTCGGCCAACACCGAAATCAAGGGTAATTCTACATTACGAAAAAGAGTCTCCAATTCCTCGATTTTTAGACGAGGCTCCATAATCGAAGCGACCCTCAATGTCACATCGGCGTCTTCGGCCGCATATTCAGTAGCACGATCGATTTCAACTTCGGCAAATGATATCTGATTTTTTCCGGTTCCGATAAGATCACTTATCGGAATCATCCTATGCTCCAGGTAAATCTCAGCGAGGTCGGCCAGTGAGTGTCCACGTCGGCCTGCGTCAAGAAGATATGACGCGATCATGGTATCGCAGGCGACCCCTTTGATATCGACGCCTTCGTTTCTGAAAACTATCAAATCGTACTTTATGTTTTGTCCTATTTTCTCTATTTCATGATTTTCCAGAACTGTTCTGAGTAGCGCCAAAGCCTCTGACTTGGGAACCTGGCCCCCTATTGCATGGCCCACGGGGATGTAACAGGCCTCGCCAGGCTCAGCGCAAAGTGATATTCCAACCAGTTGTGCGCTTACCGGCGAAAGTGACGTTGTCTCCACATCAACCGCAAAACGCCCCTTGGCTGCGATTTCATTGATGACATCTCTCAATTCTCCGAGGTCAGTTATTGTTCTGTATTTCGAAAAATCAAGGTTCTTAGTCGATGGAAGTCCGTCCAGAAGCCTCTTGAATTCAAGATCTTTGAAAATCCCCCTCAACTTCTCACTGTCAGGCGATCCTGGAACCAATGATTCAATGTCGACTTCGATTGGAACATTTTCCTCTAATGTGGCTAGTTCCTGGCTGAGAAAGGCGTTGTCCCTATTCTCCATGAGAGATTCTCTGAGTTTCGGTTTGGATATTCTTTCTATTTGGTTATAGATTTCCCTGAGTGATCCAAATTCATTGAGAAGACCGCAAGCTGTTTTTGGACCTATCCCGCGGACTCCGGGGATATTGTCGGAGGAATCACCAACGAGTGACAGATAGTCCAGAATTCGCTCAGGTAGAACGCCAAATTTGTTGAACACGCCCTTTGAGTCATAAATGAAATCCTTTTGTGGATCCCACATGCTTACCGTTGAAGAAACAAGTTGAGTGAGATCTTTATCCGCGGATATTATAACGACATTCCAGTCAAGTGATTCTGCTCGTTTAGTCAGTGTGGCGATGATATCGTCAGCTTCGTATCCTGATATACTAATCATAGGCAATTTGTAGGCTTCCACGAGTTCCAATATTTTAGGGATCTGTATTACCAGGTCTTCTGGCGCCTGCGGCCTGTTAGCCTTGTACGCCGCATACTTCTGAAGCCTAAACGTAGGCCCTGGAGCGTCAAATATGACTGCTATTCTCTCTGGGCGCATGTCTTTCAGGGTTTTCATGAGCATGTTGGTGAAACCTAAAACCGCGCCGGTCGGAAAGCCCTTGGAATTTGAAAGACCGCCCATTGCATGATAGGCTCGAAAGATGTAGGCGCTCCCATCAATTAAAAGGATTTTTTCTTTTGCCTTTCCCATGTTGCCTCTTTGTTGATCCTGGAATTGAATTTCCAGTGCAAAGTCTTTTTAACGTCTGATTGACCATGTTATCACAGTGTGCTAAATCCTTACAGTTGAACTTGCCGGTTTCATTTGAAGCCTGAACACTCAATAGGATTAATCCTTATACTGGAAGGTGTTTTTTATGTTTCTGCCCAAGATAAATGACGACAAATGTAAACAGTGCGGGGAGTGCATAGATGTTTGTCCAGCGGATGTGCTGGCTATAGATGGATCAAAAACTTACGTTGCGAATCCGACTGATTGTCTGGGGTGTGAATCCTGCGTCTCGGTTTGCCCTGAGGAAGCCATACTGGTAGAGGAAGTCTGAAACAATCTGTAAACACTGAAGGTCTCACAAAAATGGTTGCGCAGGTTCATACGTTCGGCGCCTATTAAACAACGCCCGAATAAGAGTGGGACTGAACCCCATGATGCCTCGCATCAGGCATTTCTTAAGTCGCACGTCTCCAGAGAGGAATACACATGATCCGAGTAACCTGTTTTGGCGCTGCCGGCTCTGTAACCGGCTCCAACTACCTCGTAGAAACATCCGACGGTAAGAAAATAATTGTAGATTGTGGGCTATTCCAGGGGAACAAGGAGATGGAGCTCCGCAACTGGGAAGACTGGGGATATGACCCGTTGGAAATTAAGACTATCATTCTGACACACGCCCATATTGACCATAGTGGACGAATTCCAAAAATTGTTAAAGATGGTTTTCGCGGGCAAATTATCGCATCCCCACCTACGACAGAACTTTGCGAAGTGATGCTGTTGGACTCAGCTCACATTCAGGAAATGGAAGCGGAATGGAAAACAAGGAAGAACAACAGACGGGCAAGAAAAGAATCCTTAGCGCTCTATGACACCAGGGACGCAACGGAAAGCCTGAGGTTCTTCCGACCAACCGAACTGGACCAGATTGTAGAACTTGAGCCGGGGATAAAAGCAAGGCTTAGAAATGCCGGACACGTCCTTGGGTCAACTATCGTGGAACTCTGGTTAGAGGACAATAACAAAGAAACCAAAATAGTGTTTTCAGGAGATCTTGGCAAACATGACCAGTTGATAGTCAAAGATCCTTTTGAAATAGCTGAAGCTGATTTTCTTTTCGTTGAATCAACCTACGGTGACAGGCTTCACAAAAACTTTCAGGAGAGCAAAGCTGAGTTTCTGGAGGCCATTCATTACGCTGTATCCAACAACCAAAAAGTAATTATACCGGCATTCGCTCTCGAAAGAACCCAGGAAGTGCTTTATCTGTTGGGGGAGTTTTCCAGAAGTGGGGAAATTGGTCGCATCCCAATTTATCTGGACAGCCCTCTCGCCATCAAGGCGACTGAAATCTTCCGAAAAAACAAAACCTATTATGATGAGGCCACCCAGGCCATAGTAGAGAGTGGCTTCGACCCCTTCGATATGCCGAACCTCAGGCTCACGGCTTCGACCAAAGAATCCATGCAAATAAATGAATCGAAAGGTTCCGCCATAATAATCTCCGCTAACGGTATGTGTACAGCGGGGCGCATCAAGCACCACCTTAAACACAATTTGTGGCGCTCCGGAGCAAGCATAATCATCGTCGGTTTTCAGGCTCAGGGATCGACAGGCAGGCAGATCGTTGATGGGGCAAAAACTGTTACCCTTTTTGGAGAGAAAGTTGCCGTAAAAGCCAGGGTTTTTACTATTGGGGGGTTCTCGGCTCATGCTGACCAGGCTGATCTCATGGCCTGGGTAGGCGCCTTTTCAAAAAAATCCAAGCCCAGAATATTCGTGACCCACGGCGAGCCATTGTCAAGTGAGGCTCTCGCCAGAAAGATCAGGAAGGATCTTGGTTTAGATGTCTATGTGCCCAAGTGGCGAGAGGTGTTGACCTTGGATGGAGTGGAAGTAAGTCCAAGAATTCTGCCCGAACCTGACTATGAAGACCTAAACCGGCACACCATGGCTCTCGTATCGGAAATCGAAGCTGAAATCGCCAAATTGAAACAACAACTTGCTTCATCAGAGAAAAGAGTAGTAGCTGACGACATAGAAAAGCTCAGAGACGCCCGTGATGATTTGCAGACAGTTGTCTCCGGATAATATCCTAAATTTGCAAACACCGGCATGACGGAAGCCCCTCACTACGAGCGACGCGAGGCCGTCAAATCTTCGTTCAGGCTCACCGTCACGCCACAATGTTACCTGTCATCCGTCTGCGAAATTGAAACAAGGTGGCTCAACGCAATTATTTCATGTTTCTCAACCTTATTTCCACGTCCTTGTTTCCTTTCATCAAACCTTTCAATTTCGAAAGGTCAGTGTCCCCTGTGTGGTATGGATAGAGGACTTTCGGCTTAAAAGCCTCGGTAGCGTCGGCTACCATTTCCGGCGTCATCGTGTACGGCAAATTCATTGGCAGAAAGGCCACATCTATGTTTTCAAGTTTTTTCATCTCAGGAGTATTCTCCGTGTCCCCTGCCACGTAAACCCGTTTGTCGCCGAAAGTAAAAATGTATCCGTTACCTGATCCTTGTGGGTGATAGGGTTCACCTGGTTTTCTCATGTGGACCAGATTATAAGCAGGTACTGCTTCTATTAGCACTCCATTAAGTTCTTTCCTTTCTCCATTCTTCATAACCTGGCTTTGAGGTAATTTCTGGTGACTCTTTTCGTTACTTACGATTACTGTGTCCTTGTTTTGAATTTTGTTAATCGTGTCAACATCCAAATGGTCTTGATGCTCATGGGTGATGACTATGAAGTCGGCCTTAGGAAGCTTAGAATAGTCTGCAAGTTTACTCCAAGGATCAACATGAAAAACCTTTCCATTATAAGTAAGCATGAGGGTTCCATGACCTATGAAAGTAATCTCGATGTCTCCACCTTGCGTCTTGATCACGTCGCTTTCAAACTTCTGTTCAGCCAGGCCTGCTGAAACAATCAAGAAAAAAACCATAAAACAAAGAGCAAAGAATCGAGCCACTGATACACCTCCTTGAAAATATCTTTGTTACACCTTACCAGAGAATCATTTTGATCATCCCCGGAGGCTATTCCTGATTTGGCGGTTCATTGAGTCGGACCAGGACCCATTCCTCAGTCCTTTTACTCCCAAAATGGACCAATACTTCCGTTTCGTCCTGGGTCAAATTATATATTCCCGTTTCCATTATCACCGTATTATTGTTGTCATCGGCGAATGTCCAAATAGCGCGCTGAGATTGTTTTTCCACTGAGCCTTTGATGGGCTTGGCCGTTTCATCGTCCGTGTTGTAATAAGTTCCCTGAATATTGCCATCCTTGTTCACTGCAAGTTGCAGGACCATGTCAGAGGCCTTGGCGACATCCTGAGTCAACGCAAAAACACCCAGAGGCATCCATTGGTCGGCGTCATCAGTGACTTCAGGAACCTGTGAAACTATCTGTGCGGCCTGGTCATAGTATTCTCCGGCAGAGCAAAGACGACGGCCATTCAAATAAACGAAACCATTGTCGTAATAAAAATTGGAACCATAATCATAGAACAGTGGTGTTCCCCAATTCCAGACAATCCAGGAACTCAGAGCAACCCATGTAGCCGGCCGCCACCAGTAATTCCAAGGGTGGTGAGGCCATATGTGATTATGCCAGTAGTAATTGGTCAGATTCGGATGCCGTCCCCACCAGCCTTTATTTGACATATTGTGGTAGCGGTGGGAATAGTTGTCTCTCATATGCTGAGCGGCCTGCGGGTTCAATCGCTTATTCGCATGGTCCACTCTGCCCGGGAAGTGGCCTGAGACTGATTGCTCGCCGGGACGCCTATCCTTATTTAAAAAGTGGTCAAGCGCAACGGCGCCGGCTGCGCCCCCCAAAACGGCTCCCCCAAGTTTACCGAAGCCAGGGCCGCGTTGGCCGTCGGCGTTATTTTTCGGCATGTTGAGAAATTGCTGCAATTGCCCCTGGGTCGGCCTCTCTCTGAACGGCTTTCCAGGCTCTGGGACCATATTTTGATTGGGCGGACGTTTGTCCAACTGAGCCGGCCTATCCCTTAATGATTGTCCGCGTTGAGGTTGAAAAGCGCCAGGGCCTGTTCTTTTATCCAATTGATTTGGCGCCTGTCTAAATGGTTGCCCTGGCTGGCCTTGAAAAGTTCGAGCAGATTCGCGTCTTTCCGGGGGCTTGACATTCATTCGAGGTTGAATCATCTCCCTCTGAACGCCCGGATTCCTGCCTGAGAAATTGGGGTTAGCCCGCCCGGTCTCTTGTGGCCCGGGTCTGAAAGACTGGCCTGAAGGAGCTTGCCTATTTATCGAAGGACGATTCGGAGATGGCGCTGCTCTATTGGGTTCAATTTGTGGTCCTCGGTTTGCCCCACCTCTAATTTCCCTCCGTTCGCCTTCCCTTTTGTCGCCATGGCCTTCTCTGCCTGGGCCGCGAGCGATTGAATCGCCTATCGAAAGAATCATTACGGCAATTATAGCCGATAATAAATAGATTGTCTTGTTCATCACGAATCTCCCGTGTAGGATTCAACTGAATACTGTTGATTCTCTGTCGCCATTTGGAGGTCACAAAGCTTACATTTTTTGTGAACTCCAAATGGTCTACCGGTTCCCTTTTCACCAAGTAATTTCTATTTTTTCTCATCCCGCAGGGACTCAGCCAGTTTGTTACTAATCGTTGAGCTAGAACTGTGGAAATTCTCAGTTCGAAAAAGGAATCTAAGCTCATTGCCTATATTACATTCCAGCGACAAAGATCCCGCGCATTGAAAAAAATAGCTTAGCCAAGTTGTTGTGCCAGCCATCGGAATTCAATTAAAAAGGCGATTTCCGCAAAAATTCAAATAATTTTTTCCATATGGCGGAGCCATATAGCTTATTCCTTAGGAAATTATGAGATCAACCCCACGAGCACACGTGTTCCCATCACAGCTAGAAGCACCGCAAACACCTGTTTTAGCCTCCTGACCGGCAGGCGATGGGCAAGTCTGGCTCCCAAAGGCGCTGTCATCACGCTTGAGAAAACAATACCGGCGAAAGCAGGAAGGTAAACATAGCCTAAAGAATAGTTCGGCAAGTTCAATTTGTGCAGGCCTGAATAGATGTAGCCAACTGTTCCGGCGACCGCTATAGGGAAACCAATCGCAGCGGACGTGCCAATGGCATGATGGGGCGGAATGTTACACCAAATCATAAAAGGCACAGAGAGACTTCCCCCTCCTATTCCAACAAAACTTGACACCGCGCCGATTATGTTCCCTACCCCGAACATTCCTACATCGCCGGGCAATTCCCTTGACGCGCTGGGCTTTCTATCAAGAGCCATCTGGAAGGCCACGTAATACAGAAAAATTACAAAGAAGACGCTTAGGAAAGCCGTTGACATTCTGGCGGCCACGCATGAACCAAGAAATGTTCCTACAAGTATACCCAAGGCTATACGTCTGAAAATGTCCCATCGAACCGCTCCACGTCTATTGTGAGCCATGAAGCTGGATATTGACGTAAACATAATGCTCGCCATAGAAGTTCCAAGGGCCAGGTGCATTATCTGATCGTATGAAAAATCTTGCGCAGTAAAGCAGTAAACGAGCATCGGAACAATTACCAATCCACCGCCAACTCCGAGTAAACCTGCCAGAATACCGGCAATAATCCCCACAACAACATAAGTTATTATAACTGTGACCATTTCAATTCCAATTAATGTTTTGTTATGTAACCCTAAATTATACTATAGAATGGCCCACAAGGACACTTCGTCGGTCACCGATGGGATTGCGCTGGACGAATGTCTGACCGAATCTGATGAAGAACCGGAAGTGGGAGCGATGTTTCCGCCCGAACCCCTCCCGTCCGACGCTGAATCATTTCGGCGGCGCGCTCAGACCAGTGGCCCTGACTATTCTGGGGTTTCAATCCCCCATATTCCCGCAGTACAGGTCAGTAGGCTCGGTAGTTTTCCCCTATGGAGGGGACAAGACAATTTTCTTGAGTTCCTCGCAAAAGTTTACAGCAAGGCGTCATGTGTTGGGCTTGAAATATTCCTCGGCGACTCAGGAGTCGACACCGCAATCAAATGATGTCTTTATGGTAGCTCTGAACGGACTTTATCTCCCCCTCTTTATTTCTAACCGCCCGAATGCCTCTTGCGGCCGCAAAGGCCGCCGCCAATGTCGTGACATAAGGAACTTTGTACCTTATTGCTGATTTTCGGATGTACGAATCGTCGTCTTTACTAAGCCTGCCATTGGGCGTGTTGATCACGAGATGAATTTCCCGGTTCTTTATATGATCGTCAATATTCGGACGACCTTCATTAAGTTTTAGCGCAAGCTCGGAACGGATGCCGTTTTCCAAGAGGTATAGGTGAGTTCCTTCCGTGGCTTTTATATCAAACCCAAGTTCGGCAAATTGTCTCGCCACTTCCAGCACTGCCGGCCTATCTTGCCCCGTAACTGAAATTAGGACCGTACCTTGCAACGGAAGCGGACTCTGTGTGGCTTCCTGCGCCTTGAAGAACGCCAGCCCGAACGAATCGGCCAACCCCAAGACCTCACCAGTGGAACGCATCTCGGGTCCGAGGACAGGGTCAACCTCCGGAAACATGTTGAACGGGAAAACCGCTTCTTTGACCCCATAATGGGCAAAGGTTTTGGGCTTTATGTCGAAGTCGGTAAGCTTCTTGCCCAGCATGATTTGGGTAGCGATACTGGCCATGGCTATATTGCACACTTTTGAAACGAGAGGAACTGTTCGTGAAGCCCTTGGGTTTGCTTCAAGAATGAATACGGTGTCGTTCGCAATGGCGTACTGGATGTTCATAAGGCCTACCACACCGAGTTCAACAGCAATCTTTCGGGTATATTCATTGATGGTTTCAAGATGTTTTGCTGGGATACTAATAGGAGGAATTACGCACGCCGAGTCTCCAGAATGAACACCGGCCAACTCTATATGTTCCATTACCGCCGGCACAAAAGCGTCAGTACCGTCTGACACTGCATCGGCCTCGACCTCGATAGCCCTCTCCAGAAATCTGTCAATCAATATGGGTCTCGCCGGACTCACATCAACCGCAACCTCCACATAATGCCTCAGCATGTCTTCGTCATGAATAACTTCCATAGCCCGTCCACCCAAGACATAAGAGGGTCTCACCATTAATGGGTAACCTATTGTCTTAGATATTTCTAGCGCTTCTTCCAGGTTGGAAGCCATACCCGAATCCGGTTGAGGAATTCCAATTTTACGCATCATCTGACGAAAACGGTCTCTATCCTCCGCCAAATCAATAACATCAGGGGATGTCCCGATTATTTTGACCCCAGCCTCCGCAAGCTCGGTTGCGATGTTTAGTGGGGTCTGCCCACCAAATTGAACAATCACCCCTTCGGGTTTCTCCTTTTCATAAATGCTCAGAACATCCTCGACCGTCAGAGGCTCGAAATATAATTTGTCGGAGGTGTCATAATCAGTCGACACAGTCTCAGGATTGCAATTGACCATGATAGATTCATAGCCCATATCTCGGATTGCAAAAGCTGCGTGAACGCAGCAATAATCAAATTCAATCCCCTGCCCAATACGGTTTGGTCCCCCACCCAAAACCATTATCTTTGGTCTACCACTCGAATCCACTTTATCGGTCGCGTTGTACGTCGAGTAATAATATGCGGCATTTTCAACACCACTAACGGGAACTGGCTCCCAAGCTTCGACAATACCTATTGACTTTCGTTTGCGCCTAATCTCTTTCTCCGGAATATCAAGCAATTTAGATAGGTAGCGGTCTGAAAATCCGTCTTTCTTCGCTTGCTCGAGAAGAGTGTCGGGGATATCCTTTCCTTTTAACTTAAGGATTTGTTCTTCAGTCTCCACTAGTTCCTTCATCTGCTCAATAAACCAAGGTTTGATGTATGTCTTTTGATGGAGACTATCAATGCTTGCCCCCTTGCGTAACGCTTCATACATGATGAACTGACGCTCACTAGAAGGCTCGGCCAGCAAATCCATCAAAGCTTCCAATGGCTTATGGTGGAAATCCTTGGCGAAACCAAGTCCGTATCGGCCTGTTTCAAGCGATCGAATGGCCTTTTGCAGGGCCTCCTTGTAGTTCTTGCCGATGCTCATGACCTCGCCAACCGCTCGCATCTGAGTCCCCAGTTTGTCTTCCGCTCCTAGGAACTTTTCAAAAGCCCATCGAGCGAACTTGACAACTACGTAGTCTCCGCTGGGGGTATATTTATCGAGTGTCCCATCTCTCCAGTATGGTATTTCATCCAGGGTCATGCCGCCCGCGAGCATTGCCGAGATTAAAGCAATAGGAAATCCAGTGGCTTTGGACGCCAAAGCGGACGAGCGCGAGGTTCGGGGATTTATCTCAATCACAACAACCCTTCCAGTCTTCGGATCGTGCGCAAACTGTATATTGGTACCACCTATTACTTCTATCGCTTCAACTATGTCGTATGAATATTTCTGAAGCCTCTCCTGCAACTTCGCATCTATGGTAAGCATAGGAGCTGTGCAGAATGAATCACCCGTGTGAACACCCATCGCATCGACATTCTCTATGAAGCAGACTGTAATCATTTTGTTCTTGGAGTCCCGAACCACTTCCAGTTCGAGCTCCTCCCAACCCAGCACAGATTCCTCGACCAGAATTTGACCTACAAGACTGGAAGCGATTCCCCGACTGGCTATAACTCGAAGCTCTTCCACGTTGTAAACCAAGCCTCCACCCGTACCACCCATTGTGTAGGCAGGCCTTATCACCACAGGGTAACCAAGTTGGTCCGCTATTTTTTCGGCTTCGGCAACGTTAAATGCAGGGTCGCTACTAGGCATTTCAATTCCAAGACGATTCATCGTTTCCTTGAATGCGATTCGGTCTTCGCCTCTTTCAATAGCCTCAGCCTGGACCCCGATAATTTTCACTCCGTATTTGTCCAAGACCCCTGCTTTATGCAACTCTGATGAAAGGTTCAAACCTGATTGCCCTCCTAGGTTTGGCAAGAGGGCATCCGGTCTCTCTTTGTCAATTATTCTGGTCATGGTCTTGAGATTCAAAGGTTCAATGTAGGTAACATCCGACATGCCCGGGTCAGTCATGATAGTTGCGGGGTTTGAATTCACGAGGACAATCTCATAGCCCATTTTCCTGAGAGCCTTGCAGGCCTGTGTGCCCGAGTAGTCGAATTCACAAGCCTGTCCTATTACGATGGGACCGGAGCCGATAATCATAACTTTCTTAATGTCGTCGCGTCTTGGCATGTGGAGCTTCCCCTTATAGTTTGAATCATAGTTTTGGAGCAACTATCATTGATACTAAATACGGGAGTTAAGGGCAATCCAAAAGTTTGAATTTGAAGTTCAGCATTCAAAATGGCTATTCAGCTTGACAATATTGAAAAGTTGACTTGGGTGGACCGTCAATCTGGCTGGCGCAAAAACGAACTGAGTAACTACATAAAGCCCCTGTTTGGATAGGCCTATGTTGGTTTTTTATTCTAACTAATATTTTTTGAATAATAGTGTTTTAGTTTATAGGACAATTCATGTTTAGGAATATTGTTCAAGAAAAGAAGCCGCGCGCGTCTCCGACCAGTATTCTAAATCCCGGTTTCGCGCCATGAAACCCACATGGCCACCGTGTTTAGGGACCTCAAGAAACAGGTTTTGATTTGCTTCCGCTTCCTTGGTGGGATAGCAGGTTGGCGATAGAAAAGGGTCGTCAGCGGCGTTGATCAGGAGGGTAGGGATGGAAATCGTATTAAGAAACTGTTTGCTTGATGATTGACTGTAGTAGTCATCAGCGTCCTTGAACCCATGTAAAGGGGCTGTATATCTATCGTCGAATTCTTTGAGAGTTCTTATCTGATCATAACCCGCAATGCTTACTATATCGGGAGCCATCAGCGACTTAGTCTCCATTTTGCCGCGTAACATTCTCAGAAATCGTTTCAAGTATGGACGATTAAGAAATTCTTCAAGACGACATGAACATGCTCCAAGGTCGCAAGGAACCGAGATTGTGACAGCGGCTTTCAAGATAGGCGCCACACCGGCGCCCTGCTCTCCTAGGTACTTCAGAATGGCGTTACCACCGAGACTGAAACCCGCAAGAGCCAATTGAGAATAGGCGCCCAGTGCGGACGCATGACTAATCACGGCCTGGAGATCCTCAGTCTCACCACTGTGATACATACGCAGTTTTTGATTGGGCTCTCCGCCGCATCCCCTGAAATTAAGCGCCAATGCGTCCCATCGGCGTCGGTTTAGCGCCCTTACCATGCCCCTCATATAGGGGCGACCTGAATCTCCCTCCAGTCCATGAAGCACAATACACAAACGTTTCGATCCGACTAAAGACCAGTCGAGATCCAGAAAATCTTCATCCGCCGTGACGATTCTTTCACGCTTATATATTACTCCCGCCACTTTCCGGAAAAGCGTAGGTATTATTGTCTGGAAATGAGGATTTCCAAATAAAAAAGGTGCTCTGTAATCGGACTCAGATATCAATGGCATTCAAAGCTCCAGATCATTTCTAACGCTTTCCTGAGTAACACTTAAAGCTATCCTCTTGCTCAGGGTATTCCGGCAGAGTTCATATCCATGACGACGCTCTTATTTCTTACGATTGATCAAATCCGCCAGGCCTGCGAAAGGCTTGAAGGTTGAAGACGAAGTCTGCTCACCACCGGGGGTGATCTCATCATCAAGATACTTAGCATGCTCCATGTCATGACAGTATATGCAAAGCAACTCCCAGTTGCTGCCGTCAGGTGGATTGTTGTCATGGTTGTGGTCCTTGTGATGGACTGTCAATTCTCGAAGTCTCCTGCCGGAAAATTCTCGACCACATCTACCGCAAATCCAAGGGAACATCTTGAGAGCCTTTTCGCGATAGGTAGTCTCTCGGATCTCCTGTTGTCGACGAGCCTCTCCAACAATTCGGTCCAGCTTCCCATTTTCAGACGGCGGCTTAATACTTACCATGCTCATACGCTCCGGGCTTAGCTTTGGTTTCATCAATGAATAGGCATAGATCAATAACTAAAGAAGTGGGCGCTTTGTTGAAATCAACAACTCCAATCGCTGCAAATTATCCCTGAATCCAGTGTCTTCAAAGAGAGGTCCGCATTCCCTTAATTGAGTCATCCCCGCGGCCAGTTTTAGGCCAAAGTTGAAGCACGTGCTTTCACCGCATACTTTGCAGTTAGTCTTGGGAAGCAAACGATAGAGTTCCAGCGGTTGAAGATTTTCGTGCGTTCTGGTATCAGGCTCTATCTCTTGGCGCTTCTCCCAAATATCGTTGACCATTTTGACCAGGTGATCTATGACCTTTTTTGCCTGATCTCTCGAATCAAGGTGGTCTGCGGCTATTCGATCATGCCAGAATCCAACTTTGTGGTCATCAATCCTCCATGAAAAGACGGGACCATCTGTGTAATAATTTCCACTCTTAAGAGTTCTGTTGAGGTAAGGAAGGGCCTCTCTTATGTCTACGGGAAGATTCGCTATGGCTTCATACTCGAAGACCTCGGCGCTATGATCCGCTACCTCAATTTTTAGATCGTAGGACTCAATCAGCATTTTCAATCCTCTTCTTCATGCTCGTGTTGGCATAGAAAAGCGCCAACGGCAAACTTGTACAAGTGAGTCTATCCGAAGTCGCAATTCTTCATGTGGAAAAACCACGATGTCTTCCAAATTCATCAGGATATTCCTATTAACAAGAATGATAAGCAATCCATAGTAATTATCAAGAAATGCCACTTATAGAAAGAGAAAAGATTGGTGAATTAACCTTTTCTAGCCTCACATTAACATGCTTCATCGGAGGATTTTTGAACATGGATCTTAACTCTCAGAGACTATTTTTGAAGTTTTTATCGTAATGTTATTTTTCTGTTATTTTCCTAGTCTTCCTACTTGGCGAATTTCCAATTATGGTTTATCAAGAGTTTAGAGTTTTGTTGGCGCTAAAGAGTTATTCAGATGGAGGTGATGAGGTTGGAATATTCACGAACCAGAAAAGGATTCAATTACAACCCGAGATTTCTCGAATTCATTGAACTTTTCGCAAAGCTAGAAGCGGATTCAAGACTTTTTCCAAAGAAATGCGGTACCTGTGGGGCCTTGTTCAGAAGCTTTCCGGAGTACATTCATTCGACGGAACCAGTGGGGCATGGATTTGAGGACTGTTCTGACACTTTGACCTCACCCAGTACTATGCAATACCGAAACTGTAGTTGTGGAAGTACTCTTGCGATAATTCTCACAGAGGACGTATACCCCATTCTGGACAGATTCTGGGAGATGCTGGGCAAGGAATCCAAAGAAACAGGACAACATCTTAAAGAGGTTGTGTCTGAATTCAGGGATCAATGTAACAGGTACATCATAGCTCACGATTCAGCGCAAACCGAATGAGCCTTTGACGTGGCGCACCAAGAGAAAACGTCTGAGATTCTGCACGTCTCAAATTATTAAAAATATTATTCCACCTTGTCCTCTTTCATCTTAGAAGTGTCATCAAGAAACAGCTCGTTTAAATCCAGCTTCATTAGCTGTAACAAAGGCTGCGAGAAAAGACTTCGTCCTCAGATTCTACTTTACGCCAAAACCGAATCGGATTTTGTCGGAATGAGGGGGAACAAACCAACAAATTCTTGCCTGCGTAATTTTCCCGGAATATATAGACACTGAACTCGGGGGCGTGCTAATCTTTTAACAATCTTAGATCTTCATTCGCAAAGATTTCGCAGTCCATTTACATTATGAAACAGTTCAAAACAATGCGTGGTTCACGGTATCCCATGGGAGCAAGATGGAAACCCCAAGGGACTAATTTCTCAATTTTTAGCAGACACGCCACTGGCGCCGAGCTGGTTCTTTATGAACTAGCAGACAGTCCGGAATCCTTTCAAGTCATCCAGTTGGATCCATCAATCAATCGAACATTCTTTTTCTGGCATATTTACGTTCGTGGGCTTCCCAAAAGCATACATTACACATGGAGAGTCGACGGGCCTAACGACACTAAAGCTCACGGGTTTCGCTTTGATAGACGGAGGGAACTACTCGACCCCTGGACCAGAGCAGCCTCATCAACATTGTGGGATAGGAGTAAAGCTCGTCTCGTGGAGGCCAAGAACTGGACGTCCATGCGTTCCATGGTTGTGGAAGACAGTTACGAATGGGAGGGAGACCGTCCTATTAACCATGCTCCAGAAAACATGATTATCTACGAGATTCATATAGGGGGATTTACCCGCCATAATTCCTCGAGAGTTGCTCACCCTGGAACATTTGGCGGAATCATAGAGAAGATACCGTATCTCCAAGAGCTTGGCATCACAGATGTTGAATTCCTGCCGGTGATGGCGTTTGATGAACAGGACTTGCCTGAAAACGTTGACAGGGAAAAGCTCACGAATTTCTGGGGATACAGCACACACAGCTTTTTCTCACCTCATCCGGGATATTGTGTTACCCCCGAACGTGGATCTCACCTGAATGAATTCAGGGACATGGTCAAGGCTTTGCATAAGGCTGGGATGGGAGTCATACTGGACGTGGTGTTTAACCATACTGCCGAGGGAGGAGCCTCGGGGCCGACCATCAATTTCAAAGGTTTCGGAAATGAGACATCGTATCACCTTGATCCGTGGGACAAAAGCGTCTACCGTGACTATACCGGATGCGGGAACACAGTCAACTGCAATCATCCAATCGTCACCGCTTTCATTTTGGAGTCTCTTGAGTTCTGGGTAAAAAAAATGCATGTAGATGGATTCAGGTTTGATCTCGCTAGTGTATTGGCTCGTGGTGAAGATGGCCTCCCCCTCCAACATGCTCCATTGTTATGGAATATCGAATTTTCGTTCGCCCTCGACAAGACAAAAGTAATAGCCGAAGCCTGGGACGCCGCTGGTCTCTACCAGGTTGGAGCTTTCCCGGGTTTCCGGTGGGCCGACTGGAATGGATGTTACAGGGATGTCATAAGACGTTTCGTCCGAGGAGACCACGGCCTAATTGGGGAGGTCGCCACAAGGATCAGCGGGAGCAGCGACCTGTACCAGAGAGACGGGCGTAGGCCCAGTAATGGAATCAATTTCATAACTTGTCACGATGGTTTCACACTCTATGATCTTGTCAGTTATAACCAAAAACACAATGAGGCAAACGGTGAAAACAACAGAGACGGCTCAAATGATAACCTGAGCTGGAACTGTGGATTTGAAGGTGAGACTAGGGATCCTGAAATCATAGATCTCAGGAAGCGTCAGGCCAGAAACTTCATCGCAATATTGTTGTTGAGTCAGGGAGTCCCTATGCTCCTCTCCGGCGATGAGGTCCTAAGGACTCAAAAGGGAAACAATAACGCATATTGCCAGAACAATGAATTGGGATGGTTTGACTGGACCTTAACCGATAGAAATCGGGACATGCTCGTTTTTGTAAAAAAAATGATTTCGTTTCGGCGAAGTCATCCATCGCTAATGAGAGACAGGTTTCTTACGGGAAAACAAATGCCTGATCAGAGGTTCCCGGATATTTCATGGCATGGCTCAACTCTTTATGATCCGAAATGGCAAGATCCTGATTCGAGGGTTCTCGGTTTTACTCTTGCGGGATTATCTGACATGGAACCGGACGTTCACGTCATGATGAACATGTCATCAGAATCTGTCTTTATCGAACTTCCGCTTGTCTCAGAACGACAATGGTTTAGAGTGATAGATACAGCGGATCCTTCGGCTTACGAATCCCAATATAGCATCAAAACCATTTCGGCACCGAACCAACACCAACTTGTGGTTGAAAGAAAAAGTGTAGTAGTGTTTGAGGGTAGACCTTTCAAGACTTAAATCAACAATGCCTTGCTCGAAGGGATGCCGCCATGCGTTTCTCAAATCTTCGCAACATATATTGGCCTTTTTTAATCCTGTTATTGGCTGTATCGGGATGCGAAAAAGGGACAGACTCTTTTGTTCCTCCACCTCCTCCCGAGGTGACAATAAGTCTGCCGGTAAAACATGAGGTCACTGATTATCTCGAATTTACCGGTAATACGAAAGCGGTAGAATCAGTCGAGATCAGAGCTAGGGTGCAAGGTTTCCTCGATAAGATGAATTTCCAGCCCGGACAAAATGTCAAGGCAGGAGATCTCCTGTTCATAATTGATCCTCGTCCTTTTAAAGCCCGGGTGGATCAACAGGAAGCTGCTCTTAAGGTTAGAGAAGCTGCGCTCAACCTGGCGCAGGTGAAAGAGGAAAAAGCCGCTAATCTGCTCAAGACATCTTCTATCTCGGAAATAAGCTTCCTGGAAGACAAGGCGAATCGGGACATGGCTCTGGCCCATGTGGGAGCGGCAAAGGCCGACGTCGAAGAAGCCCAACTTCAACTTGATTACACTCAAGTGAAATCACCGATAAATGGGAGAGTGGGACGCAATCTGGTCGATTTAGGCAATCTGGTGGGAGCCCAGGAGAAAACATTGTTGACGTCAGTAGTAAACGACAGTTCGATATACGCCTATTTTAATCTTAGCGAAAACGATCTCCTGATGTTGACCCGACTCTATGTGGATAAAAATTCGAGAGAAGAATCTCATAAGCCGGAATCGCCATGTTTCCTGGGTCTTGCCGATGAGAAGGATTTTCCTCATGAGGGTAAGATAGATTTTGTAGACACCCAGGTGGACCAGAGCACAGGGACACTCACTGTTCGTGCAGTGTTTACCAATAAGGACGGCCTGCTCCTTCCCGGTTTGTTCGTAAGACTGAGAGTTCCTCTCAAGAAGAGGGAAGCCCTTCTCGTGCCCAATCTTGCGCTAGGGATAGATCAGGGTGGTCGATACCTCCTCGTTGTAAACAAAGAGAATGTAGTTGAGCAGAGATCGGTAAGAATTGGTCAGCAAGTGGACAACCTGAGGGTTATTGAATCAGGCCTTAAACAGGATGATTGGGTAATTGTTAATGGACTTCTATCTGCAAGACCGGGGGGCAAAGTGACTCCGAATAGGGCTGCAATGCCCTCTCCGGAATCCTCCGGCAATTCATCACGGACTAAGGCTCAGGAATAGTGAGGGACGCGATATGTTAAGTCGGTTTTTTATAAATCGGCCGATCTTCGCGTCGGTCATCTCGCTTTTGATCGTTTTGGCTGGAACTACTTGTGTGTTCGTACTTCCTATCGCCCAATATCCAGACATTACGCCTCCGGTCGTCCAGGTAAAGGCTTTTTTTCCTGGAGCTGACCCTAAAGTAATCGCCGACACAGTGGCCTCCCCAATTGAGCAGGAAATCAACGGCGTTGAAGGCATGCTATATATGTCCAGCACGAGCGCTGCGGATGGTTCTTACACTCTCAGTGTCACGTTCGAGCTTGGGACAAATATTGATATGGCCACCGTTCTTACTCAGAACAGGGTATCCTCGGCCATTCCCAGACTGCCTCAGGAAGTGCAGCGTCAGGGTGTGACAACCAAGAAGGTTTCGTCCGCTCTGGTGGCGGTGCTATGCGTTTATTCTCCGGATGGGCGATATGATGATCTGTATCTTACCAATTATGTGAGCCTCAGGCTTAAAGATGAACTGAGTCGAATAAAGGGAGTTGGGAACGTCGATGTGTTCCCACAAAAAGATTATGGTATGCGTCTATGGCTGGACCCAAAAAAAATGGAGTCTCGAAGTATAACAACCAATGATGTGGTAGACGCGCTGCAACAGCAAAATGTTCAGGTAGCCGCAGGCGCCATAGGACAACGCCCTAGTCCTAAGGGCCAGGATTTTCAGTTAAATGTGAACACATTGGGCAGGCTCTCCGATGAATCCCAATTTGAAGACATAATAGTCAAGACCGGCGAAGGCGGCAGGCTTACGCGTGTCAAGGACATAGCCCGAGTAGAATTGGGGGGCAAATCATATGACACTTTTTCAATATTCAACGCAAAGCCTGCTGCTACCATGATTATTTACCAATCTCCGGGGTCGAACGCCATGCAGGTGGCGGATGACGTCAATAGAGTAATGGATCGCCTTAAAAATGAATTTCCGCCGGGTTTGGAGTCCAAGGCCATTTATGAAATCTCACATTTTATCAGTTCATCAATCCATGAAGTTGTCAAAACCTTGTTTGAGGCTTTTATCCTTGTTTTCATAGTAGTTTTCATCTTTCTGCAGGATTGGCGTGCTACTTTAATTCCGGCCATCACCATTCCTGTGTCGCTCGTAGGAACTTTTTCGGTTATGGCGATGCTAGGTTTTTCGATCAACATGGTAACCCTGTTTGGCATGGTCCTGGCCATAGGCATTGTGGTGGACGACGCAATTGTGGTGGTTGAAAACGTTGAGCGAAACATGAGCCAGTTGGCCCTTGGCCCAAAAGAAGCCGCAATAAAAGCGATGGAAGAAGTCACGGGTCCAATAATAGGCATTACACTGGTACTGATGGCGGTATTTGTGCCTGCGGCGTTTATGGGAGGAATAACTGGTGAACTCTATAGACAGTTTTCGCTGACGATTGCAATCACAACTTTATTTTCCGCGATTAACGCTTTAACTCTCAGTCCAGCCTTGTGCGCTTTACTTCTTCGATCGGGTCATGGCCGTAAAAATATCTTTTTCAGGGCGTTCAACAGAGTATTCGACAGAATTACGCTTACTTATTCAAATATTGTAAAAATCAGCCTCCGGCGGGTTGGGCTGGCGATGGTCCTTTTCGTGGTACTGGTTGCGCTCACTGCGCTTGGGTTCATCAAAGTTCCTACGGGCTTTGTGCCTCTTGAAGATGATGGCCTGATCCTGGTGAACGTACAGATGCCGGATGGAGCGAGTCTTGACAGAACTGAGGCCCTAGTCCGAAAAGTTGGGTCAATTTTATCGGACACGGAGGGCGTGTCCAGCTATGGAGCCTTAGGGGGCTATTCCATGATCGATGGAGCGTCCCCAAACCTCTCGACCTTTTTCGCTCCTTTGTCCCCATGGGATGATCGTGAGAAGAAGGGCAGGAGTAGAGAAGCTATTATTCAAGAGTTGACCTCAAAGTTTAGAAAGATTGAGGATGGGATGGTTTTTGCCTTCACACTGCCGCCGATCTTTGGGCTGGGGACAGGGGGAGGTTTCGAACTGCAACTTCAAGATAAGTCAGGCTTGGGTCTCGAGGCCATGCAAAATTACGGCGCTGTTCTTGCCAGGGCTGCAAATGAACAGCCGAGCCTTACGAATGTCTTTTCAACATTTCGGGCCAATGTTCCGAATGTGTTCGTCGATGTGGACCGTGAAAAAGTACACAATCTCGGGGTTTCGCTTCAGACGGTTTTTGACGCAATGTCGGCGTATCTTGGCTCAGCGTATGTTAATGATTTCAACAAATTCGGAAGAACCTGGCAGGTAAAGGTCCAGGCTGATACTGCTTTTCGAAGCAAGCCGGAGGACATTTTAAAATTGCAGGTCCGGAACAAAGACGGAAAGATGCTGCCTCTAGGCGCCATGGCTACCGTCAGGGATTCTGTGGGACCATTAAAGGTTGACAGGTACAACCTGTACGCCTCAGCTAAGGTAATGGGCGCCCCAGCTCCTGGTTACAGTAGTGGGCAGGCGCTTGACAGCATGGAAAAACTCGCGAAAATCAAGCTGCCTGTCGGGATGGGCTATGAGTGGACAGCGATGGCTTACCAAGAGAAGAAAACAGGTAATCAGGCTGTCGTCGTATTTGGTCTGGCGATATTGGTGGTCCTTTTGATTTTGGCGGCTCAATATGAAAGTTGGGCCGACCCGTTCTCTGTAGTCCTTGTAGTTCCAATGGCTGTTCTTGGGGCTGTCATAGCCTTGCTGATTCGTCACATGGATAACAATATTTATACTCAGGTCGGCTTGGTTCTGCTCGTTGGGCTTTCCGCAAAAAACGCTATCCTGATCGTTGAATTTGCTAGAGAAATGAGGGCCAAAGGTATGGGAGTCGTTGATGCGGCGATAGAGGGTTCCAAGCTGCGCTTTCGCCCTATCCTGATGACCTCGTTCGCATTCATAACTGGGGTTCTTCCGCTGGTTGTGGCGACAGGGGCAGGAGCGGTAAGCAGGCAGGCCTTGGGGACAGCCGTCTTTGCTGGGATGTTGGGAGCGACTATACTAGGGATTTTTTTCACCCCGGTCCTCTACGTGTTCATGCAAAAAATTGCAAATGTTGGGGGTAAATCTCAGAATTTGAACGCAATTAATGACAAGATCAGCCCAAAAAATTGAGTTGACTTAAGATAGGATGCTGCGATAAGGAAAGCGCAGTTAGTCAATATCCAAAGGGCATTCTCTTAGGGTTTGGGCAATCTTTCGGTAAACGTCGGAAAACCTGATTAATCCCACAATTTCTTGTCCGTCTTTTACAAAAAGGGAATCATGACGGCCCACGACAAAAAGATGAAAGGCATTATCCATCTTGTCGTCAGCATTGACCATGTGGTCAAGGTTGGGTATCTTAACATAGTTTTCTATTTTCACACTGAAAGCCTTCTTGCACATATCGGAAAGTGGTTTCTGCCACAAACGAAACTGTTCTTTCATGTCATCAAGGGTTTTCTGACCCAGATGGTAAGGAGATGTCGTCTTGAGGCTATCGATTTTGTCGTAGCCGGGCTCTAATCCTTGCACAACATCCATCGGAGAGATTTTACCGACGATTCTTCCTGCCTCATTTAGAACCAGTAGTATCCTCTGAGGCTTTAGCCCAGAGGTGAAGTCCTTCTGGGCCTTTTCAAGAGCATCCACTGCCTCCGCAAGAGTGGCGTGGCTGGAGATGTGTGGAAATTCCTCTACCGATCGCATGAGTTCGCGAACATTCGTCTTTTCCATTTTTGCCTCCTTTCGATACAGTGGTATATTCTGGGAACATAACCATACAAGTTTGTATCTATCCGCATTGCTTTTCGATATTTACCCAAAGATACTCTTAAAACATATCGTATCCCATCGCGATACGCAACTTCCGTTAGAACCGCTCTACAGTTCATCAAGTGTTTGCTATCATCTAGACTTCTGTAAAACTTGACTTAGTTTTTGAAACTGTCGAAGATGAAACAAGGCTGCCTAATAATTTAACCAAACCAAATAGCTGTTGTAGAGATGGAGAACAAATATATGAACATTATATTCAAGAAGGATTGGTACCATCTTCCTTCAACCGAAGCCATTGAGGCTCTAAATTCTGATCCTGAAAAGGGTTTGAAAGATATTGAGGTTGCTGAGCGCCGAAAGGAATTTGGTCCCAATCTTCTCACCAAAAAGGAGGGTCATGGGCCAATCATTAGATTCCTCCTCCAATTCCACGATCCCCTCCTCTACATTCTAATTATTGCTGCCATCGTAACAGCGTTCCTGCAAGAGTGGGTTGATTCTTCGGTGATTTTCGGAGTGGTCCTCATAAACGCATTTGTGGGATTTATTCAGGAATCCAAGGCTATCAACGCAATCGAAGCTTTGGCAAAGGGACTTTCGGTCGAAGCGACGGTGGTAAGAGGGGGTAAAAAGAGGCGCATTCCATCCGCTGAACTAGTTCTGGGAGACCTTGCGCTACTTCAGTCCGGCGACAAGGTTCCTGCGGATCTTCGGCTTTTACGCACGAGGGAACTGAGGGTGGATGAATCAGCCTTAACGGGTGAATCAGTCCCTGTGGAAAAAGTTGCGGATGTTTTCGAGTTAGAAACTCCTCTCGCAGATCGTAAAAATATGGCCTATTCATCGACTCTGGTTGTATATGGAACTGGTTCCGGAGTCGTTGTGGGTGTCGGAGACAAAACCCAAATAGGACGGATCTCTGAGATGATTTCCGCTGCCGAGGTCCTAGCAACCCCTTTGACAAAAAAGATAGCTAATTTCAGTCACGTCTTACTCTTTATTATTCTATCCCTCTCTGCGCTAACGTTTATCGGCGGCATTCTTAGAGGCCTGTCTTGGTTCGACACCTTCATGGCAGTGGTGGCCTTGGCCGCCGGAGCCATACCAGAAGGCCTCCCAGCCGCCGTAACTATTATCCTAGCCATGGGTGTGGCTCGAATGGCGAAACACCGGGCGATAATTCGACGATTACCGGCTGTTGAGACTCTTGGCAGTACAACCGTTATATGCTCCGATAAGACAGGAACCCTTACAAAGAACCAGATGACCGTCCAGGAAATTTCTGCAGGCGCCGTCCATTTCGAGCTTTCCGGAGCCGGTTACGATCCAGAGGGCCATATCATGAGAGGAGGAGAAAACTTCGATATTGCTACGAATCAAAGTCTCGCCGAGTGCCTTAAAGCTGGTCTGCTTTGCAACGACTCGAGCATAGTTCACAGCGATGGGCAATGGAAGGTAGAAGGGGATCCGACGGAGGGCGGGCTTGTCGTTGCGGCTCAAAAGGGAGGACTATCTCCGCAGAACATAAGGAGGGAACTCCCTCGTATTGACGCCATTCCTTTTGAATCTCAGCATCAATATATGGCGACATTGCATGACACGGGGCCGGGCAAAGCTAGAATGGCTTACCTTAAGGGTTCACCAGAAAGTCTAATCCCAAAATGTAGGTCTGCTTTGATTGACGCCATCCAGAACATCCAGGAAATAGATCGTCCCAACATTAATGAACAATTGGAGTCAATGGCTGAAAAGGGGTTAAGAGTTCTTGCTCTTGCTAGAAAGGAGTTTCCTGAAACGGCGACTAGCATTCACCATGAAGATGTCCAGGATGGACTTACTTTTCTTGGTTTGCAGGGAATGATAGATCCGCCTCGTCCGGAGGCGGCGAGCGCCGTTGCCAATTGCAAAAAAGCTGGAATTCAGGTGAAAATGATCACCGGAGATCATGCCGTGACTGCGGCCTCGATTGCCGGCCAGCTGGGCCTATATGATAACCTGGATGAGGTATCAAAACGAGTTTCGTTGACAGGTGTCGAAATTGACAGGCTTTCCGAAAGGGAACTTGTTGACGCTGTCGGGCCTACCGCTGTCTTTGCTCGAGTTAGCCCTGAGCACAAACTTCGCCTCGTCCAGGCGCTTCAGGAACGTGGAGAGGTCGTCGCCATGACTGGCGACGGAGTCAATGACGCTCCAGCTCTGCGACTCGCCAACATTGGAGTCTCTATGGGAATGGGCGGGACTGAAGTAGCCAGAGAGGCGTCCGACATGATTCTGACTGACGACAACTTCGCCTCCATTGAGGCTGCGGTCGAGGAAGGACGGGGAGTATTCGACAACCTCATGAAATTCATAGTTTGGACTCTTCCCACTAACATAGGCGAGGGATTGGTCGTCATGATAGCCATTTTGCTTGGCGTAAGTCTTCCGATGCTGGCCGTCCAAATCCTCTGGATCAACATGACCACTGCGGTATGTCTTGGGATGATGCTCGCTTTTGAGCCAAAAGAGTCTGGTCTCATGGATAGGCCTCCTCGTGACCCCGACGCTCCGATCATCTCTCGTTACTTGACAAAACGTATAGCATTGGTTTCATCACTTTTATGCGCCGGGGCATTTGGCGTTTTCGAATGGGAACTATCCGCTGGCGCCACGGAGGCGCAGGCTCGCACTGCTGCCGTAGCTGTCTTCGTTATTGGCGAGCTTTTCTACCTTTTCAATTGCCGCTCAATGAGTCGCTCGATTTTTCGACTGGGCCTGTTTTCAAACATATGGATCTGGGTGGGCGCAAGTATCATGGTTTTGTTGCAAGTTCTCTTCACGTACCTTCCGGTAATGAATTCCCTGTTCCATTCGGCCGCTATAGGCGTAGACTCTTGGGTAAAGGCAGTAGTGGTAGGGTTAATCATTTATATTATTGTCGAAGTTGAGAAATTTATAGGAGCCAAATTTGCCGTCAGATGAAATAACCAAAAGGCGCAAATTGTTATTCCGAAATAAACAAAATCTATTACACATGTCTGATTTACTTCTGACAAAGCAACTTTTGGTCATTCCAATTAAAGAAATTGTCTTCCTTGCAGCGATCCAAGTGTCCGTGATATTCTGTCCCCAGTGGAGGAGGACATCCCAACTGACAGGAATGTCTTGGTGGGAACATCTTATTAAAAACCCGAATCAGATGATCACAATCTCGCGTATTATTTAGATTTAAGGCCTTCTTAAGAAGCTCAATTGACTTTGTTCCTTCCGCCTGTGAAAATTGACATCTGACTTGTGAGAAACTGTAATGAGATTCAGATTGACCTTACTGGGACGGCTTTATAGCTCACACATGGCCGTTCTGTTTTTATCCGTGCTGTTTTGCGGCTACTTCGCCGCCACTGGGCTTAAAGAAATTCAGTTTAACTCTGTTTCAGAAAGCCTCAGGAAACAGGCTGAGATGGTAGGAGAGATTTTGCGGCCACGTCTTTCAGAGGGTGACGCGGTTTTTATAGATTCCTTTTGCGATCGACTCGGATCAAATACTCCTTATAGATTGACAGTACTGACGCCTGACGGTTCAATCCTAGGCGACTCAGAGGGATCGCCTTCAAAAATGGAAAGCCATACTACCCGGCCTGAAATCAAGGAGGCCATGGGTGGCGTAATCGGCTCGGCTACTCGTTACAGTTTCACAGTAAACAAGGATTTGGTATACGTAGCTTTACCCATAATACATGACGGCATCATTGTTGGAATAGTAAGAACATCCACTTCCATAGAGCGTCTGAGCAACATCCTGGATTTTTTTTATGGAAAACTGGCGATGATGATTGTTCTCCTGGTGATTGCAGTAGGGGTATTGAGCTGGATAGTATCAAGAAGAATTACCAAGCCCATAGCAGAACTCAAAGAGGCGGCTAAGTGTTACGCTAATGGCGATTTCGACAAAAGTGTCAACCCAGGCGGCGCAACCGAGATCCAAGAATTGGCCACAGCCATAAATTCGATGGTTGCGGAGCTTCGTGCTCGTCTCACAACAATGACGAGGCAGCGAAACGAACTGGAGTCGCTTCTTAGTGAAATGGTAGAAGCCGTGATAGTCGTGGACACATCCAAAAGAATAGTGCGAATGAATCAAGCGGCTGAAGAAATTTTCCAGACTACTTTAGCTCAAGCGTCTGGCAGACAGATTCTTGAGTCCATCAGAAACAGAAGATTAAATGAGTTCGTTACCAGGACTCTCTCCAGCGCATTCCCAATTGAAGATGAACTGACAGTAATAGGGACCCCTGACAAAATCCTCCAAACCCATGGAACTTTGATATCAGATACCCAAGGGACCTCGATAGGGGCGCTGATAGTTCTAAACGATATCTCCAGACTGAAAAACATTGACCAGATTCGTAAAGATTTCGTCGCCAACGTCTCTCATGAGCTAAAGACTCCCGTGACCTCCATAAAGGGATTTCTTGAAACTTTAAGAGACGGGGCTATCAACGATCCTGGAACTGCGTCGCGTTTCCTCGACATTGCCATCAAGCACACGGACAAGCTTACCTCAATCATAGAAGACCTTCTAAAATTGTCCCGAGTAGAACAGGACGCTGGCAGGGGAGCCATGAAACTGGAAAAGGCTTCAGTTTGTGAACCCGTGCGTTCAGTTGTAAAATTCCTCGAAACCATGGCACAGGAAAAAGATATTCAGATTATTACCGATTGTGACCCATCGATCGAAATAGAAATCAACAGGCAGCTTTTCGAACAGGCCCTGTCAAATCTTTTGGACAACGCAATAAAATACAGCGAAAAAGGCTCGGAAGTTTGTGTTACGGCACAAAAAAGCAACAATGAGACATTAATAGAAGTAAGAGATAAAGGATGTGGAATTCCCAGAGATCAACTCCCACGGATTTTTGAAAGGTTTTTTAGGGTTGACAGAGCAAGAGCCAGGGATACGGGAGGCGCGGGCCTGGGACTATCAATAGCTCGTCACATAATCAATCTTCACTCAGGTCGGATCGATGTCAGTAGTGGGGTTGGCCAAGGGAGCGTTTTTACGATCCGTATTCCGTTGAAGTCAAAATAACCCGGTTAATCAAAAACATTCACCACCCTATTTTACATTTCTGTCTCTCTGGCTCAGATCATACTGTTTTGTGGGTGGGATATCGTCTTTATACAACAACTCAATTATTTCATCCAGATCATTCAAAAACATTGAAACCAGATTAGGGTCCAGATGTTTTCCACTTTCAGTCTTGAGTACTTCCACAGCGACCTCGATTGGATACGCGTCTTTGTAACGACGACGCGAAAGCAAAGCGTCAAAGGTGTCCGCCAGCGCAACTATTCTTGCGACAAGAGGTATGCCGTCTCCTGATAATCCCCTCGGATATCCGAGGCCATCCCAACGCTCATGATGATTCAAGGCAATCTTTCCAGCAAGTTGAAGCACTTCCGACTTTGCTCCGGCAAGTATATCAGCGCCAATCTCTGTGTGAGACTTCATTATTTCGTATTCTGGGGCAGTTAGTTTTCCCGGCTTGTAGAGAACACATTCTGAAATTCCTATCTTCCCAATGTCATGCATGGCCGCGGCAAAAAAAATGTTTGCGCAATCCCGGTCCGAAAAACCCATCTTACGGGCCATGAAAGAACTGAATTTGCCAACCCGTTCAACATGATCAGATGAGCTGTTGTCTTTGAATTCGGCCGCCATCACAAGCTTGAGAATGGTTTCTGTAAAGGCTGTTTTCAAGTTTCGACATTCGATCTTGAGATCCTCGATAAACTTGTTTTTCTCTGTAACATATTCGATTAATTCAAGACATTCTTCATCCTCGTTCCAGTTCAGAGTCCCCTTAAGCTCTTTCGAACTTGCAATCCTGTCAACGTAATGTTTAAGCATTTCGAAATCAATCGGACTCTTTCCTGTGAGATCACTTCTCATTGATTGGTTCTCCTTAGGAGTTAAGAAGAGAAAGACAAATAATTCTAATCTTTCAGTCCTGGCACAAGCAAATGTTCTCAGAGCATATCTGGAATTCCAGCAGTGTCAATCCCATGATTGATATCTTGATTGAGGTTGCTGGACATCTACAAAATTCATATAATTGATCATGAGATAAGTATTTGACTTTCTTGCCGACACAGGAGGCGTCATTGAAATACAAAGGTATCATTTCGTCGGACTGGAACGAATGTCTTGCCCCATCCGGTCCGTTTGACCCAATAGCGTTTGCGTACCCGGAACTAGAACCAGACCTGCGGAACACTTTCAATAAATACACTAGCAATGAAATCTCATTGAGGCAAGCTTCTGATGATATTAGACAACTTTTGCCTGGACCATTTTCCGAGCGCCATATGGACAACTTTCTGGACAAGTCATTTTCAATCTACAGAGGGGTCTCGGATCTTATCGAATGGGCTTCAGAGCAGCAAATACTTTTCATGATCAACACAACAGGTATGCAGGGGTTTTTTCAAAGAGCGCTTATTAAGAAAGTCTTGCCGGATGTTCCCATAATCGCGGCAAATCCCCTGATAAGTTATTCGAGGACACCTGGTGATTCGCGTTACCAGTTTGAAGTTTCTGAGATCGATGACAAGCCCAAGAACACTATAGCGGCAATGCGCAATTTTGATATCCCATCAGGGAAAGCAGTTGTCATAGGAGACAGCGGAGGAGATGGCCCTCATTTTGAATGGGGAGCCAGTTCTGAGGCCCTTCTAATTGGATCTATGACCAAGGTTTCTTTGGCCAGATACTGCGATCAGAAGCAAGTTAAGATTGATCAATTCTTCGGAAAAACATATCTTCCGGACCAGGAAAGAAACCTGAAAGAAGAATTCAAATTCGATTTCATGGATTTGGCTCCTGTAATCGAAAATTTTATGGATCGTTAACGTCTTAGTCATTTTTCTGACCAACATTCCACGAGGTATTATCGGGTTTTATGGAAATTCCCCTTTTCAAGGATATCGTAGTCATTTGCGGGCTTGCAATAATTGTTGTTTTCGTTTGCCAACGTTTCAGGGTCCCAAATATTGTTGGTTTTCTGCTTACAGGCGTCTTGGCCGGACCTCACTGCCTGGGGCTTATCAAGAATTTGTCCGACGTAGAAGAACTCGCTGAAATAGGCGTGGTGTGCCTTCTGTTTACAATAGGGATCGAGTTCTCTCTTAGAAACTTGATCAGGATAAAATCCCTTGTTGTCATTGGAGGGACCATTCAAGTTGGACTAACGATTGCCACGGGAGCTCTGCTGGCCTATGTAGTGGGATTGCCGGGAAACATGTCAATTTTCTTTGGCTTTCTGTTATCTCTGAGCAGTACCGCCATAGTACTTAAAATATTACAGCAAAGATCTGAAAGCGAAAGCCCTCATGGAAAGCTAAGTCTCGGCATTCTAATATTTCAGGACGTCATTGTCGTAGTCATGATACTCGTGTCTCCAATTCTAGCCGGCAAGAGTTCGTCGATCGGCATGGATTTGTTGGATCTGGCGATAAAGACCATTTCTATTCTGCTGGTCGTTTTTGTTGCCGCAAATTGGTTGGCCCCTAGTTTTTTTTATCAACTGGCGCGGCTCAGGAACCAGCAACTCTTTCTTTTAGGAATTGTTCTGGTAGCCCTTGGAGCAACATGGTTAACGTCAGCCTTCGGCCTTTCTCTCGCGCTCGGAGCATTTATAGCTGGTTTGATAGTTTCAGAGTCTGACTTCAGCGAACGAGCGCTCGGCAATATTTTGCCATTTCGCGATCTGTTTACCAGTTTCTTTTTCGTTTCTATCGGCATGCTCTTGAACATCTCTTATGTCTTGCAGAACGCTTTTCTTGTGTTTACCGCAGCTCTAATAGTAATGACGGTCAAATTTTTGGCCGCCGGTTCCGCTGCTATAATCCTCGGTTTCCCAGCCAGAACCGCTGTCCTGACTGGAATTGCGCTGTGTCAGGTAGGGGAATTTGCTTTTGTGTTATCTGAAACTGGATCGGTTCTAGATTTGATAGACAAAGATAGTTATCAATTATTTCTGGGACTGTCAGTAATTACTATGATAGTGACACCTTTCCTGATAGCTTCAGGAGAAAGTTTGGCTACTGTATTCCTGTCGATACCTCTTCCGAAAGTCATAAGGAATGGCTTTTCGATGCGAGGGTCGATCGAGCCTGCTCCCAAACAAAGTAACCACCTGATCATAGTGGGATTTGGGATCGGAGGTAGAAACCTTTCTCAAGTAGCTTTAGCGGCAAAAATTCCCCATGTAATGATTGAACTCAATCCGGATACCGTCCGGAAAGAAAAATCTCGTGGTCTACCAATAAACTATGGCGACGCGTCAACCGCTCCGGTTTTGGAACACGCCGGCGTCAAGTTGGCTCGAGCTCTTGTCATTATGATTTCGGATCCAGCGGCGAATCGGCGGATCATCGAAACAGCCCGCAGAATTAACCCGATTCTGTACATAATGGTACGAACAAGATTTGTAGCAGATATTGACTACCTTTACTCACTTGGCGCCAATGAAGTGGTCACCGAGGAATATGAATCTTCCATTGAAATTCTAGCTCGAGTCTTGAGAAAATATCTTGTTCCTCAAAGTGACATTGAAAAATTCATAACGCAGGTCAGATCAAATCATTATCAGGTTTTTCGAAGGCCGGTTTATGAATCCCCAACGGTTTCCGACCTGGGTTTAGAATTATCCGAGACTGAGATCTCTTCGATTCGGATAGATCCAGGGTTTCCGTCCGCCGGAAAATCAATTAGAGAACTTGATATTAGAGGCAAATTCGGTGTTACCGTATTGGCAATCAGAAGGGGAACCGAATTGATCGCCAATCCTTCGCCGGATGAACAGATTCATGACGATGACGTGCTGATTATAATTGGTGACCCTACAAAGTTGGCGTGCCTTAACGATTTATTCTCCTGCGGTATTAGCTGAAATGAACTAGTGTTTGCTCCGTCAACTCAGTAATATTTCAGAATGAGTCGAGCCACCCGTTAAGCAAATCGAAACCTTGCCTTAGCGGAAATAATGATTTCTGCTTCGCCTCCATTTGAGGCCACATGGTTCTCCATAAAATTCTTGAAAGTTTGCCACATGGCAACCACTTCCGCTCCATTAGAAGCGAAATATGCGTACCCCTGATAATTTCCAAACCCAAAATGCTCCCTAAGCGCCTTGGAAAGAACCAATCCTCCGAGTCGCGACCCTTCGAAGAGATATAAGATCCCCAAGGCCTGGGACATGTTACGAATGTTTGAAACTTCTTCGCACTTCGGTAACATTTCGAGAGTCTTTCGAGTCTCACCGAGAAATATCAGATCGTTTTCCAGGTGCCCTACCCTTTTCCTCTTATCCCAATCCAAATCAACACTATAGCTTGCAAACAGAGGTTCTATAACCTCTTCAGACGCAGACACAAATCCATAGAGTCGGCCAAGAATCTTTCTTGTAATTATTAAGGGTCATTGTCTTTTCCGGGATTTCCCGGAGCGGTCCCCGTTTCTCCGCTTCATCATGTAACGGCATAATAGCCTCTCTAAGTTGCGGCATGAACATTGCCATGACAGCGCCTCCTTCTGTAAGTTTACGGGTAATTCCAGCGCATAGAATCTGAAAGGTTTGAGTAAACGCTCACCATCATTGTCATCCTGCGGACAGCTTGTCAACCAACGTTTTCTGCAATACACATGTGACATGGAATTATTTTGTGATAAATTTAGTATGTTGGCGTATTGATACCGGATTTCAATTCCTCAGAATTTGTTCTAAAGTCATTTTCTAAATAATTTTCAGGTTGTCGTATACATTGAGGAGGTCAATATGAGCGGAATCAATGCAAAGATCGCCAAAATTATCAACGAACAAATGGAGCTTCTATCAGAAGCGATTGTGACAAGACAGTACGAGATTCAGCCTGAAATATGGGAACCTTTCGGAGATAAAGGGCGGGAGTTCAGCCTACGCGACTCCAATCACCATCTCAGGTATCTCATTGAAGCCCTTACAGAATCTGACCCAACAATCTTTGCGAACTATGTCGCCTGGCTGAAACAGCTTTTCGAAGGATTGAAATTCCCTCCTGAGGCTCTGACAAAAATGCTCGAGTGTACTCAGGAAGTTTTGCGGGAACGACTTCCAGAAGAGATGAGCTCTATCACTCAAGAATATATAGATGCGGCGGCAACTCGAATTGAACACGAATCTTTATCGCAGTCTTCCTTCATTACTGAAGACCTTCCTTTGCATGACTTGGCCACAAGATATCTCGACGCTCTCCTCTGCGGAGAAAGACGCCTGGCCAGCAACATGATATTGGAAGCGGTTGAAAAAGGCGCCAGTATAAAAGACATCTACCTTTACGTTTTTCAGCGTTCACAGTATGAGATCGGACGTCTTTGGCATCTGAACAGAGCCAGTGTCGCCCAGGAACATTATTGTTCCGCCGCCACTCAACTTATTATGTCCCAGCTTTATCCATACATATTCTCATCTGAGAAAACCGGACGCCGACTGGTTGCGGCATGTGTGGGTGGAGAGCTCCATGAAATAGGTATCCGTATGGTGGCGGATTTCTTTGAGATGGATGGGTGGGATACTTATTACATGGGGGCGAACACGCCGACATCCACCATAATAGAAGCTATAGATTCGCATCAACCCGACGTGCTTGCAATATCAGCCTCGATGCCGTTTCACAGAAAAACACTGAAAGAGCTTATAGCGGCCGTGCGTAAGCATGACACGGATGGCCGAGTAAAGATCTTGGTCGGAGGTTATGCGCTTCGTTCATCCCAAGACCTTTGGATTAAACTTGGCGCTGATGGTTTTGCTGACGACGCTCAACAAGCCGTATCGCTGGCGAATCGGATATCAATGAGGGCGTTATGAAACCTGAAAAACAGGATGTCGGAGCAGTATTCAAATGTGGGCTGGATGGAACCATAATAGAGGTAGTTCGAGATGAACTGGGACTAGAACCCCGCATTCAGCCGGGAAGATCTTTAGCCATGGTCGTTGATGGTGGTAGTTTAGGGAAATCCCTAACATTTCTTAATGAAATAAAATCTCATGGCGCTGCCTTTGACTGGCAACTGGGCGTTCCTATCAAAGGCAGCGTGGTAATTCTCAGTTTCGGTGGCGCTTTGTGGGAAAACTCAATTCTCGTAGTTGCGGCAAAGACGTCCAATGGGTTGGGAAAACTGGTGGACGAACTGACTGGAATAGGTAATGAACAGATCAACAGTCTTAGGGCCGCCCTTAAAGATCGGGTTGATCTCACTAAAGAGCATGTGCAACAGGAAAGCGCTTTGTATGATAAACTCGGTCGACTTAATAACGAACTGGCAAACCTTCAGAGAGAACTTACCAAGAAGAATATGGAACTTGAGAAATTAAATGAAGAGAAAAACCGTTTCCTGGGAATCGCCGCTCACGACTTGAGAAACCCACTGAACGCGATACAGATGTACAGCGAGTTCCTGTTGGACGAGGCCGTTGACGCCCTTGACACGGAACAGATGGAATTCGTTTCAATAATTCACTCTTCAAGCCAATTCATGCTTAAACTCGTCAATGACTTGCTTGACGTTGCAAAGATCGAATCGGGCAAATTGGAACTTGAGCTCGTAAAAACTGATTTGAGCAAGTTTATCGAACGAAATGTGTCAGTGAACACTCCGATGGCGGTGAGAAAGAAGATTCGGCTCATTTTTAGGCAAGATACTCCAATTCCAGATGTCATGATAGATCCTACAAAAATTAATCAGGTCCTTAACAACCTAATCACCAACGCCATAAAGTTTTCGAGTCCGGAGAGCACAGTTGAGGTGGCGCTTACCATGTCAGAAGATGACGCCGTTGTTTCCGTCAAGGACCAGGGACAGGGAATACCGGCCGAAGAAATAGACAAGCTCTTCAAACCTTTTCAGAGAACCAGCGTAAGAACCACTGGAGGCGAGGACAGCACGGGGCTAGGCCTGGCGATCGTACGCAAAATTGTCGTCGGTCACAGTGGAAAAGTGTGGGTTGAAAGCAAGGTCGGGGAAGGGTCCACATTCTATGTGGCGTTGCCGACTAAGTAGAGTTGAATATACTTGTTCGTGACCGTCTCTAAAAATCAGCCAAGGCTTATGTTTTGGTAAACAGGAAGATCTAGCGTTTAGCGATGGTTGTCGGAAATTGCGGCGTTCATACGTATTCAATCCCCACAGATTGCCCTCTTCCGAGGAGCCAAATCCGATTGGAATAAAATTAGCTTTCGGTTAGACTCTATCTGTGAAATCCCCCTCCATTCAATGGCGGCAAGTCCCGCATCCTGTGACAATCCATCAATCATTTGCAATTGATCTGAGTCCCTCTTGAAAATCAGTAAGCGATTCAAAGGGATTGGGCCATCCGCTATACTTCCCCTCGCTGCTATCCCAGATTCCGACACAATGGCTCTCCTGTACTCCCGATCATCTGAGGCGACATCTCCCTTGGGATAAAGAAAGTAGGCGTTAACACTCCTCTGTCCATATAATATTCTAATCCATTCGCTCAAACCCTCTACCCCTTGAAAAACTACCGCCCGGTCAACTCCATCCCTAGAAATATAGGATTGTAAATTCAGAAAAAGAAAGGTTGTGTTTGGGGCCACATCCGGAACTTGATCAAGCAGACTATTGCACAGACGAGTCCTATGTCTGTGGGCTTCCTGCCATTCATTCCTGAGGCCGGCTAGAAAAACGGCCATCAGGCATAGGTAGACAATCCCGAAACTCCTCCATGCCAAACGGATCTTTGGATTCGATCCCGACGAAACAATAAGACCAAGCAGTACCGCCAGACCGTACGACGCTGATGAAAATATCCTGCTCTGGCTAGTAAAACCTATGCTGGAAGTATATCCGGCCATCAGGTATGGGGCAAGCCCCAAAACAAGGAATGACATGCCGGTGACCGCAATATATGTGGAGGTCTGATGTAATTCACTGTCTTTACCTGAATAACCGGCTTCGATCTTAGAAATGTGGAACAGCGCTATAGCTGTTACAACGGCTATAGGTACCCCCCACAACCAGGATACTGGGTCAGAAGTCACATCGGTGAAGGGATAACTCAAGTACATTGCAAGGTCCACAACGTAGGACTTAATGAGGCTCATCGGGGGTATCAAAGAACTTTGTTTGACGGCTCCACCTCCGAAAAGCATGAACCTGGCTATTACAAAGAGGGCAAAGACCCCCAGTAAGGACGAAAATAGCCTAAAAACAAATTTGGAAGTTGACAGGGTCCTGGCGCCTCTGGTGTAGATAGGCCATACCAGGAAAGGGACTCCGAAGATCATAAGGGTAGTGTTTTCATACGTTAAAGACGCCAGAAGATAAAAGAATGCAGGGAACACCAACCGTGTCCACGAACATGACTCCATCACCCATCTTTGGAAACCATATACGGAACACCAGAAAAACAGGTTGGCCAAACGGGAGTTATCAGTATGCCACATGTAAATAAGATTGGAAATCGGTGTGAGAAAAAAGGCAAAGATCCCCGAAGTTACGGACATGGATATCCTGAGCGGAAAAGCGTTTTGTAGGCATCTCACCAGAAGCGCGCAGGAACCCGCCAACAGAAGTAATGACGTCAGTGTGTAGTAAAACCTGTTGAAGCCGAATGACTCATATAACAATACGTAGTAAAGTCCTTCAACAGGCCTGCTATAATGTTTGACACATTCAAATGTCGACTGAGGAAAGGTAAACCAGTAGGGCCAGGAAAACTCCCACCAGTCATCTCCCTGGAAACCTATGTCTCCTATTATCAGCGCCAGAGTTACACTTGACCCAAATAGAATGATTGAGACAAGTATCAGGGGGTTGGATTGGACTTTTTCTCTCAACAAAATAAGCGACTTTCCGGGCTCACCATGTAAACGGTGTTCAGATCTACTGTTTAACCTCATGAGTTCTTCAGGCTTTCTTTTTCTGTACTAGATCCAACAAGGCCGGAAGAGTTACTAAAGTCAGAGGCACTGCGGACATCATGCCCACAATCATTGACCACCCGAGAAATTCCATCGAATAATGGCGAGACGTTATCATGGCTACAAAACCGGCCATAATAGTTAGAGATGTTAGAACCGCTCTCGGAGTCACTCGTATCATCGTTGTCGCAACATCACTGTTTTTTTCATGCAAACTCCCCATAACGACGTGAATACCATTATGAATACTAAACCCAAAGACCAGTGGAGCCACACACACCACCGAAAAAGGTAAACCAGCCCCGACAATTCCAAAAACTCCCAATGTGATAGCGAACGACCCTATCATGGGGATGAGACAAAGACCTACGCCCAGTGGGTTAGGGAAGACAACCAGAAAAATCAGCGCCAGGGACACAAATGCGTAAGTTCCAAGTCTTACCAGTTCGTCTACGAGGCTGGATAAAATGGCCTCCATTGTCTGCCTAGTTCCTGATATGTGGATTGGAACAGGCAGGTTTCGAACGGCGCCAAGTATTTCTCTGTCAACTTTCTGGAGGTCTTGTGGGTTAGTAATTGAGTCAGAGTACCTGACATCGGTCAGGAATCTATATTTGTGTCCTATTTTGGCTACATTTTGCGATTTTTTAACCTGGTCGTTGATTTCCAAGTTCTTCTGGTCTCGACCAACCAGATCAGCAATCATTTTTCCAGTTGAGTCGAAAGAATCCTGAAGTTTCTCAACTGCCATTTTTGAAAAATCTGAATTCTCAATCTCTTCGGTAAAAACTTTTTTGAGTTGGGGCCATGAATTCACTATCCCCGTTAAAACCTGGAGATTTTCCTGACGAATCAAGTCAGGAGAGACGAAACGCGAAACTGAGTCAAAAGAGGCGACATCTGAGGATTCCAGCATTCTACGCTCAATAATAGCGTCTAATTCTCTTTGAATCACAAGACCTTGCTGGAAATCGTCAACATCAAAACTTAGCTGTGTAGATTGAGCAAAGTTTGAATGAAACTTACGAGAAATCTTCTGGGAAACTTCCATTGACTGCATGTTTCCAGCTAAAAAGACTTTGAAAAGATCTTTTTCGTAAGAAACTTTAGTTGCGAAGAAAGCTCCTACGCATATTATAGCGAACGACACAGCTACAATCGCTCTTGGTTTTCGGCGATACAATCCAGCCAGGTATCCAAATCTCACGTGCATCTTTGGAAAATAGTCTCGCTTCATTCCTGTCATCAGCGTTACAAGGGCAGGAAAAAGAAACAAGGTCGACAGGATCGTTAGGGCAAGGCCGGTTGCCCCAAAGTAGCCAAACTGAACCAACGCTGGCTGGTTAGACAGGCATAGGCATAAAAATGCGACGATTCCCGTGAGCGCCCCCAGTATGACGGGTGGGCCTGTTTCCTCATACGCCTTGATCACAGCCTGTTCAGCAGATCCATTACCGTCAAACTCCTCCCTGAAGCGACCCCAGAGATGAACCCCATATTCCGCCCCGAGTCCCAGCAGCACTCCTGTGGCCCCCATCACCACTGGATTTACCTCATCATAAGCGAGATACAACAAACCATAGTTTGGGCCTATCCCAGCCGCCAGTGGTATCATCAAGACTGCGGAAGAAATGAAACTCCTGTATATTGTTAGAAAAGTAACAAGAACAAGCCCGAAAGATATAAAAAGCAGTCTGGTGGTTTCTTCGTCGAATATGACGTCTGATTCATATTGAAAAGCCGTTTTACCAGTTAAATCCCATTTTAGTTCCTTGCTATCCCCTAGAAGCCCCCAATTCCCGTTGAGCTTCTCTATTTCGTCGGGAATGATTTTGTGAAGACTTTCCACCAACTCTTTGGCCTTGACTATATCCGAACTTGGGAAAAAGGGGACTATCTGAATGAGATAAAGAGTGGCGTCCGGACTCGATATCAAGAGATAGGGATCACCAACACCAATTGGTCCAGTTTGCTTTTCCATGGATCTGGCAACAAAGGAGCTGAGTTCGAGGGGATCACTTAGAAGCTGTTTCTGGAGATAGGCGTTTTCCAAGAGGATCAAATGATTACGTGTCCTTCGAAATGAATCTTTTACCCCGTTTGGACTCAGTATTGACTGAATCTCTTCTCGTTCCTTCTTGCCCATTCCGAGTAAAAAATGCTTGAAAAGTGTTTCAACCTCGTTCCTGTCATCTGGGTCAATAATTCGGTAGCGGACCCTGTTAACTCCTGGGACTTTTGCTATGATTTCCGAAAGGCCCTGAACAAACTGCAATCTAGTCCGACCAGGGGGTTCTGGAAATTCCAGGACAAGAACCAGGGATTCATTTTCACCAAAGTGCAGGCTGTTCTCTTTGGTAAGGTTTATGACTGCGTTACTCTTTCCTACCCCTGCGAGCAAGTTTGTGCTCGTGACTATCCAGGGCATAGTGGCAAAACCGAGCGCAGAGATCACCAAGCTTGTGACTACCACTGAGCGTGGATAATTCATGGAGAATCGAGCAATCTTTCTTAGTAAAAACAGCAGCAACTTCATTGGTCAAATCCGGAGGGACAACAAACTAAGCTGATCGTCAATCTGTACCAACCAACATTCCGTATGTCAACGTCGTAGGAAAGATCTTCAAAACTAACGGTATCCCACAAGAACGCATATATCGACACCCTTGCGTTTACACTGTGTAAGACATTATAATTGATCTTATGATAATTGGACATCTTGCCGTTGTCGGCATAGCAAAACTTACATGTTTTGGAAGAGAGAATCTAGCCGTACTTGCCGTAGCGTCATTCGGGCCGGATATTCTTGACAAACCTGCAAACATTCTTCTGGGAATGCCCGGCAGGGGTATAAGTCACAGTTTGTTTGTCTTTGCCATAGTCTGTATACTTGCATGTATTTATTGGCTTAAAATGACTAAGAATCCAAGATTGTTGTGCGCGGCAATCATCCTTTGGGGGTCTCATCTGGCAGGAGATTTCCTGCAGTGGAGGGTTCTTTTGTGGCCTTTTTGGGGGTCCCTCGAACCTGGACCAAAGTTCCTCTTCGCTGAAAAACTCACCTCTTATTATGTTGAATTCCGATACCCTCATCAATTGTGGTTTGAAATAATCTGCATAACTGTTTTGCTGTGCATCGTCTTTTCTAAGTTTTTCATAAGGAATGCCTTATCATCCGGATTTTCAAACCGTCTCAAAGGTCTTTTGTCGAAATTGGCCGGCAAGTTTAGCCGCGAATCTGCGCAAGAAAAGACTATTTAACTTTTGTGGCTTGTCTCTTCAGACGTAAACAAATCTAAAACTGGAAACTCAGCTCCAGGAAAAGTACTATTTTCAGAAATTGAATTACCGTAGAATGGTTTTCGTGGGCAGGTAACCACAGCCAGTTTAGTCCGAAAAAAAACCACCTACGCCCCTCGATTTTGGAGTGAACAATTCCACGTGCGTAATTTCTTCCCAAACCTTCCTCTTTTGCAACCAAACAATATCATGAACTAATTTATCCTTAGATTTACTATCTATTATTTCTCTCGCTATTTCCCATGTTTTAATAATCCAAACATTAGGTCAACCATAATGTAAATCTTAGGTTTTTCTGGCTATTTAAGCCCTCTCCCTAGTGCCAATCAAACTGCCGATTAAGGTTGCTAAGGTTTAAGCACTGAAAAGAACACCAGTCCTTCCTTCAGCAAAACGAGCGCCAGTATGATGAGCGCCACTCCAAGGATGCGCATCACGTAGCGATAGACTTTACCGGCGAGTAGGTGCTTTGAACGGGCAGCGACAATGGCCATGATCACCTTGCTGCCGACTAGGCAAACGTAGAAACCCACAAGAAACTTAACCACCGCCGATGAGCTGTTCATCCAGGCCTCGACGACCTTCGGACCTCCGATAGTCAACCAGAAAAGATATGGATTAGGACTGAGAAAGTTAACAAGCGTTCCCTTCAACACGGAACGCGATTCAGCGGCGCCATTTTCTACCGCTACCTTGTCTACTCTGAAACTCTCATACGCCAGGTAGAATAAGACTGCAGCCCCGATCAAAGAGATTAATCCGAAAGCGGTTTTCGAATCACGCAATTGCGCCATGACAAAGACGGAGACCAAAACGATGGGGACATCGGTGATAAAGGGCGCCATCGCAACCTTTACCCCTTCTCTGGTCCCATACCGGAGTGAGTGAGAAACTACGAGAGTGCTTAGCGGCCCTGGAGAGAAGCCTGCGGACAAACCCAACGTAACCCCGGCGCTTAAAAAAATATCCATGTCAGTTCTACTGATTCGGTAATTTCACCAAAATTGCTTCGGTCGTGGAGACATTGTTTCCGTTGGCTAAAGTAAGGACAAGACTACACCCGCTACATTTGTATTTCTACCCCTCCCCCCAATCCGGCGTTATTTGTCAATTCAGCTTTATTCCGATCTTTCTCGGGGAACAATGGATCCCGTGACAGCCGATTGCCAGCGATTCTGCGGGTGCAGGAATTACGTTTATGGTTTATTCGGAATTCAAGGGTCCTTTCAAAAGCTTGGATCGAGGCACTGCCATCAGGGTAACTATCGCCTTTGCCACAGCCGTTTCTTTTCCTTGGTCACCAACATCAAAGACTTCGGACTCTGAAACAATTATTTGACGACCCTCCCTGATGACATGTGATCTGCAAACTAGAAGTTGGCCAAATGCCGGACGAAGGAAATTGATCTTAAACTCTATTGTTAGAATCTGCATGTCTTCGGTTACTGTGGTAAATGCCGAATAACCCGCCGTGTGGTCCGCCATTGTAGCCATAACGCCAGCATGGATAAACCCATCTTGTTGGCGATGTTTGTAATCAATTTCCAGCCGAGAGTGAAACCGCCCCCATTGCGCAAGTTCAGCCTTATAACCGCAAAACTTGATGAAACCGCGGTCAAAGTCCTGCTTAAGAAAACTTGCTCGCTCTTTGGATATACCTTGTTCGTTCATAATTGCTCTTTAGCGTATTGATTAACAGCAAATCTCCTATATTATTAAATACGGCTATTAAAAACCTGAATTATGCAAGAGTTTTACACCTTGACCGTCTTAGTGTAAAGAGACAGAAGAAACTCTATCAATGAGCGCAAAGGCGAAACGATGAGAAAAATAAATCCGGAATATGTTTCTAGAGTCAGCGAAGCGACCAGCGCCTCTCCATATTTCAAACTGTTGAATATGCGCCTAATCCATTTTGACTTGGGGTCTTGCAGAATCGAAATCCACATCGATCCCAAAAAGCATTTTCAGCCCTTCGGCAATATCCATGGAGGAGTTTATTCTTCAATTATTGACGCTGCGGCATTCTGGGCTGTTTATGGTCAGGTCGATGAGAACAATGGCATGACTTCGGTGGACCTCAAATTGAATTACCTTTCCGCAACAAATGGAACGAAACTCATCGCCTACGGGAAAAGAATAAAACTCGGCCGGACTTTAGGTTACGGACAGGCTCAAGTGACGGATGAAAATGAGAAAATGTTGGCCCACGGCTCATCTACTTTGATGGTAATCCCGAACCTTTCCTTTAAGTTTGCTGAACCATTACCTCCAAAGTTTTTGTAAACTGCGGATGGATAGAGCCGCAGAAATGGAAGAAAGTTCATTTTCTCTTTGGGAATGCCTGAATAGCATCCAACGGGGACAGATACCCAGTTATGTAGAATGTGATCTACACCTTGAAGGATAGAGATTGAATTCACTGTTTGACAAGCGCCGGGATCGACTCGAATCGGGGTTGGCGGTGGTGGCTAATTGGAAAACGGACAAGGAACTAATGGCATGGGCGCGATCCCACCACCTTTATCTCTACATTGGCCGCGAGAATCATCATGCAAAGGAAGACCGGTCAATCTGGCATAACCCTTTTAAATCCGGGAGGACTGAAGAGATTATGGCTAGTTATCGTCAATATTTATTGTCGAACAAACCCCTCATGGACAGGATACCTGAGTTACGAGGGAAGCTATTAGTGTGCTGGTGTTATCCCAAGCCCTGTCATGGCGACATCTTGGCGGCCCTTGCAAATGAAGACGTTAACACCAGTCGCCGTTTCTAATTGCTTGACACAATCCATACAGAAGGTGGTGGCTGCATCTTTAACAATAATGAAAGCCAACCATTTTGCCCGTGAAAATGCTGAAATGCCCGGGGGAGAAAAAGCGGATCTGTTTGCATGCCGAGCATGCGCCGATGGGCTTGAACTTCTCATCAAAAGATGAATTTGGCTGTAAAAGGTCACAAGCCCATAGGTTGTTTTATCGTAACTTCTCAATGGTGACCTCGCGTCATTTTATATAGTTTTAACCAGTTTCTAAAATGTTGCTAAGTTAAACTCTGTGACCTAAAATTATCTCACCTTATAACTTGCATGTATTGTTAGACATAAAGAATCCCTGATCGAACGAGGTTCCAAATGTCAAAATATGAACCTCAACTCGTTGAATGTGTTGAAATTTCATCAATAATGTAAACTTAACGATTCGCCCCCATTTTTCCAGTAAATCTCATTTCAACCGCAATGTTCGTAAGGATGTATACGCATGGCCGACAAAATTGACCTGGATGAGAATGGCAGAAGCGAAGGCGTGCTGAGAAACGCCACTTAGGATAAAATCGGCAAGTCCCCGGGTGCGGCCGAGGAACTCTCAAAGAAAAAACCCTTGAAGATACCATCCATGAACTCCGGGTCCATCAGATTGAGCTGGATATCCAGAATCAGGAACTAAGGAAAGTTCAACTAGTTCAACTTGAATTAGAAGGGTCCAGGGATAATTGCTAAAATAAAACCTTCAGGAAACTTTATGATTTGTTCTCTATTGGAGGCTTTACCCTTAACCATAAGGACTGATCAATGAGGTTACACCAGACATCAAGAATAAGGATAGCGCTAGAATCTTGGTCGTTGACGATCAAATTCATGCGCTCAAGGGTGTGTCAAGAATCATGAGGGGGGCGGGATACGAGACATTCGAGGCGAGTGACGGCACAGATTGCCTGAAAATTGCTTTGAAACACAAGCCCGACTTGATTCTCCTGGATGTAGCGCTACCTGATATTGACGGGAGAGAGGTTTGCAGACGCATCAAGTCCGATCCTCAAACTGCGGACATCCACGTGGTTCTTCTTTCCAGCATTCATGTCGAATCAGACAGTCAGGCCGAAGGTCTGGAGCAAGGAGCGGATGGTTACATATCGAGACCATTACCGAATCGGGAACTACTCGCTCGAGTCAAGGCCATACTCAGGCTCAAATATGCGGAAAACGTCGTCTTTACTTTACGGTGGATTGGCGGACATCTCCAAGCGCAAGATAGATGAGGAGACCCTACGACACAGTGAGGATAAGTTCACAAGGCATTTTTCTTAAGCCCCGACGCCATAGCAATCACCATTATTTTTTTATAGTCAATGTAATTCTAAACCATTGGTTTCATCAGACCAATCTTACCAAAACCTAATATCAGTTATTTTTGTCAGTATCCTTAAACCTTTCGGTAAAAAGAGATGATGAACCAAGATTACCATCTTTGTCATTGTCTCGATAAATCCACCCGCCATTGTCACACCAATCGTCGGAAGCTGTTTTATACACATGTTGTCTATGAAAATGGCATTCCTTCTTTGAAGAATCATAATAAATGCAATTTTTACAAAAGAGGTCATCAACGTCAGTTACAAAATTAATAGGCAGTAATTCTAAACAAATTTGGCGGAAATTAATTATGTTTCCCTCAAAAAACCAATTGCCCTCACTACATTTATTATCTGGATTGGTCGGAATAGCTGGCAAAGCCTTGCAACACTGCGATTGATTGTAGGAAACACAATTTCTACATATTACATCAGAGAATATTTCAACTGAATTGGGTTGTTTCACAATATTGTTACTCCATTCTACAGTTGTATCCTTACTCTCAATTGAAAAATAGCAAAAGGAAACTATCACAAGCAAAATAAAATGGCATGGCGTTGAACAGGTCGGGATCTTTGACCATGGTGAAGATTAGAAAGAGCATACCGGGGCTGATGGGAACACTGCAACGAAAACTGGGGGCTTTGTGAGTAAATCCGATCGGGGTTGGGTACGAAAATCAGACACAAGACGAACCCCATTGACCGACATTAAGACACCATGCCAAGAGGTAACTCCTTGATAAAACACACATCAGGAATTCTGTAGTCCGTTTTTCGGGCACATTATACTCGCCTCATTTCGGTTTTAAACGCTTTGCAACTCACCGAAGATTTCTTCACTCATATCTAACCAACTAATTAGCTGAGGTTTTTTAGCAGACTGTTCTGTTTGTCGCAGTTGGCACGAAATATGCTAACCTGTGGCAAGGCTAAAACTGTCTTTATTACCTACTCTGAAACGTTTTTGAATTCTCCGAATCATGCTTGGTAACTGTGACCATATTTTTGGAATTACCGTCCCTAGCTAATTTGCGATAGAACTGCTTGGGATTGGAGGCAACGTTATGAATATGACAGGAAACAAAACAGTCGCGGGAGTGTACAAAACCCACACTGCGGCGGAGGCTGCTGTCATGGAACTCCAGAAGGCGGGGCTTGATATGAAGACGCTTTCTGTGGCGGGGAAGGACTATCACTCTGATGAGCTTGTGGTCGCATACTATAATACTGGGGACCGTATGATGGCTTGGGGGAAGATAGGCGGTTTTTGGGATGGGCTCTGGGGATTGCTGTTCGGAGCCGCCTTCTTTTTCGTGCCCGGTATCGGCCCTATTGCCGCAGCGGGTCCGCTGGTGAGTTCGATAGTGGGAGCGTTGGAAGGAGATGTAGTTGTGGGCGGCGTAACCGCTGTAGGCGCAGGATTATGCAGTATAGGCGTTCCAAGAGACTATGTCATCAAGTATGAAACCCAGTTAAAAGCCGACAGGTTTATTGTGATCTGTCACGGCGCCAGACGGGATGTGGCGAAAGCCCGGAGCATTCTGCAGTACACAGAAGCCACTGAAGTCAACATCCACGACGGAGACGCCCAGACCAGCCGTGTAATACTATTTTCCAAAAAGGACAAGCAACACTGAGGTCCCCGGTAATATGACCGCAATCGTTATGAATTGTGAAGGCTACTTTCACGTTCGTAATTTTTTCTCCAGCCTTGATGACATATCCTTAAAATATTAAGAGCTGTTCTCACACTACCTCTGATCCGCAACTAATTTGGAATTGTTTTGATTATAATCTTGCTAACTTATACGCTCTGGCCTAAAATTAGGTGCGCTCAGCTCGGCTTATACCGTCCTATATATATTTCAATATAAACAGTCACTCATAGGACGAGGTTCCAAGTTCCCAAAGATGGACCTCGTATCCTGTTCAGGTTTTGATATTTCAGCAATTATTCAAACTCAACAGTTTTGCTGTGGAATTGTTTCACAAACTAGTTTTGTTCAATTGCTAGAAGGGAAACACGGGGTTGTGACGAATTATGCGGCAAAAAACAACTGAAGAAGATTTGCGTGATAGCTTAAGCATGTATGAGGACCTGGTGTCGAATATACCTGTCGGGGTATGCCGATTCAGGATGAAGGCATTGGGAGGGTGGCAATTTGATTTCGTTAATAGCCGCTTCTGTGAATTAACCGGCCTAAATCGTGAAGATGTTCTGAATAACTACGAAACGGTTTTCCGTCTGATACACCCTGATGACCTGCCTGAATTTATCTGTCTGATTGAATCTGTTGAGAAAGCCCCTGTGCCCGTCGTCTGGGAAGGCCGAGCCATAGTTCAGGAGGAGACCCGCTGGATAAGACTTGAATTTAGTCCAACCCGCACGGACAACGGCGATCTGGCTTGGAGTGGATACGTCACTGACTTTACAGACCGTAAGGCGGCGGAGGCGGCGCTAGTAGAAAGTGAACTCAGGTTTAGGTCCATGTTTGAAAACTCTATGGACGGGATTCTATTCACTGAGCCGGATGGAAGAATCTTCATGGCCAACCCTGCGGCCTGCGCAATACTCGGTAGAACGGAGAATGAGATTTGCGAGGTCGGACGGGACGGGGTTCTTGACTTGACCGATCCCAGATTGCCTCTCCAGTTGGAAGTGAGAAGACGAGACGGCAAGGTTAGCTGTGAACTCAACTTCAAACACAAGACAGGCCGCCTGATTCCGCTCGAATTAACGTCGGCTATTTTCAAACTGGCCAGTGACGAAGAGAGATCAGTCATGGCGTTCCGAGACATCACCGAGCGCATAAAAAGAGAAGATGCGTTGAGAGAGAGTGAACAACGCTACCAGCGCATCTCATCGACTACGTCGGATATCGCCTATTCCTGCCGCAAGGCAGACGATACCGGCTATTCCATTGACTGGATGGCGGGAGCAACGGACAGAATTCTTGGTTATTCGGTGGATGAAATCAAGGCCCTAAATTGTTGGCGTAACTTGGTTGTTGATGAGGATTTGCCTGTTTTTGACAGCCACGTCACTGGTCTTTCCCCAGGTATGTCCGCTTCTTGTGAATTGCGACTGCGTCACAAGGGCGGGAATATTGTTTGGCTTTCATCATTCACCCAATGTGTTCTGGAATCGGGACTTTCCAACAGTCTTCTTCTCTATGGGGGGCTCGTGGATATCACTGAGCGCAAGCGAGCGGAAGCAGAGCTGCGAGAGAGCGAGGAAAGGTTTAGGCTCGCTATCGCAACCAGTCCTAACGGAGTATGTATTACACGTGCAAGAGATGGTCTTTTCGTAGAAATCAATGACGCATTTACAAGAATGTCCGGATACACAAAGAATGATGTAGCCAATAAAACATCAAACCAAATAAATGTCTGGAAAAACCCCGAAGACAGGGAAAAGATAGTCGGGATTTTGAAGGAGAAAGGTTTCTGTGCCAATCATGAAGCCGTCTTTCAACGGAAAGACGGGAGTCTGTTTTCGGGTTCAATGTCGGCAAGCGTCATTTCCCACAAAGGCGATAGCCACATCATATCCATGACAAGGGACATCACGGACCGGATTCAGGCTGAACAAGAAAAACTGGACCTTCAGACTCACCTTTTCCAATCCCAAAAGATTGAATCGCTTGGCACTTTGGTTGGCGGAATAGCGCATGACTTCAATAACATGCTTCAGATTATTCTTGGCTATTCGGACCTGCTACTGAGCGACAAGAAAACGAGTGAACCTGGGTACGACGAACTTAGAACGATAATTGAAACGGCGAAGGGAGGGGCTGATCTGGTGACGAAGCTACTGGCGTTCGGTCAACAAGCCCCGATATTCCCTGTAAGTCTCGATCTCAATCATCAAATCAATCAACTCACCCCATTAATCTCCCGAACACTTCCCCAAGTAGTTCAGATTGACTTGGACTTATTCAACGGGCCGACGACGATTCACGCAGACCCCAGCCAGATCGATCAGATGTTAATGGATCTGGCCATTAACGCTGCGGAGGCGATGCCTGATGGAGGTCGGTTGAAGATCTCTACACGAACCGTATCATTCGACGGTGAATATTGCAGGAGCTGTAATGGAGTGAAACGGGGAAGCTATGTGATGCTCTCGGTTACGGATACCGGTCGGGGAATGGATAAGGAGACTCTGTCACGAATATTTGAGCCATTCTTTTCAACAAAACAAAGGGGTTCTACAAGAGGAACCGGGCTCGGACTTTCGGTGGTTAAGGGGATCGGTACAACAGCACGGTGGTCACATAGATTGTGAGAGCGAACCAGGCAAAGGAACGGCATTCAGGATTTACTTCCCGGCCATTGAAGCGCCTTTGGCGGATGTGAAAAGTGTTGCCCCGACAGTTCAATCAGGAGGATCTGAAACAATCCTGGTTGTAGAGGATAGTATACCGGTCGCTGACTTGGAGCAGAGATTTCTGTCAAGCGCTGGCTACAATGTCATTGTGGCCACGAATGGAAGAGAGGCCTTGGATATCTATCAATCCAGAAAAGAGGAGATATCCCTGGTGGTTCTGGATCTTCTCATGCCGGAGATGTCCGGCAGAGACTGTCTAACGGAACTGGTAAAGATCGATCCATCAGTAAAAGTTTTGATAGCCAGCGGTTATGCGCCCGGAGATGAGTTACACAAAGAGATCCGTCCTCTCGTTAAAGGCTTTTTGCAGAAGCCGTTTGCGATGACAGAGCTAGTGAAAAGGTTCGTTCTGGGTTGGATAGTGCATAGAGTAGGTTTATGATCATGAAGCGCACAAACATAGTTATTGCAATTCTCTTTCTGGTTGTATGCGGCGCAGTGGTGACCATTGTTCTCAATCAACCTACGATCCAGAAGAAATACACAGGACCTCCCGCACCGGTCTCGATTGGCACATCGCTGTTTAATGAGTCCGGGCTTATTTGGATAGCTGAAGAGCGGGGATATTTTGCAGATAATGGTCTAAAAGTGACAATAAACCTTTTTGAGGCTGGCAAGTACGCTATAAGCGCTCTCCTGGAGGGTAACGTCGATGTTGTCACCGTTGCGGAGTTTGTCTTTGCCGGAAAGGCAATGAACGAAGAAAAAATTCAGACAATCGGGAGCATCTCCAAATCGGAATTCCACTATCTTATTGCTCGGAAGGACAGGGGAATTGGGCAAGTGTCGGATCTGAAAGGAAAAAGGATTGGCCTTAGTCGGCAAACCAGCGCTGAATTCTATCTTGGCAGGTATCTCCAATTGCATAACATCAGCCTACACGATGTCACTCTTGTGGATCTCAAGCCCACGCAGTTAGGCGGGTCACTGACTACAGGAGAAGTCGATGCGGTCCTCGCATGGGACCCCTATGCGTATACTATTGAGAAGAATCTAGGCGGCAATGCGCTGATCCGCCTTGCACAGAGCGGTCAGACGATGTACTGGCTGCTTGTCTGCAGGAGCGATTTTATTACCGGACATCCGGAACTCATTGATCGACTCCTGCGTTCGTTCGATCAGGCGGAAGAAATTTGCGGCTAATAACCCGGACCAAGCCAGAAAGATTTTACAGAAAAGACTAAACGTCGAAGAGGCTTATGTCGAAAGGATATGGCCGAAAACCAGGCTGGGGCTTTCGTTGGATCAGGGGCTCATCATCGCGATGGAGGACGAATCACGATTTATGATCGACAACAACCTCGTCAATAACCGTCAGATGCCGTATTATCCGGATTATATTCACTGGCGGGGCCTTGAAAAGGTAAAACCGGAATCGGTGACTGTCATCCGTTGAGGACTAGCAAATGAAGATAAGGTCAAGGGTAATCCTGAGTATCATAATTTTATGTATCATCACTTTTGTCATTGCCGTAGCTTTGTATGTGACCCTTCTGCGGACTAACGAACTGAATGCAAGGGAAGACACAGCGGAGAGGCTACTACTAAGCAGTCATGAACTATCAGAGCTTTCCAACGATTACCTCCTTTTCCATGAAAAAAGACAGCAGATCCAATGGGAAACAAAATATAATTCAATATCCGCTCTCTTGACACAATTGCAGGTTGATCGACCGGATGAACAGAACCTTGTCGATAATTTTGCATCAAACCACAAACGCCTGAAGGAGATATTCAACGAGGTTAGAGGGTTTTTCGAAACAGATTCCGGTTCCATGAAGGATGGCGGCGATATCGGATTCCTCCGGGTCTCCTGGTCAAGGCTTGCCGTACAGGCCCAGGGAATGATTCATGATGCCTCCCAGCTATCGCTATTGATACAGACGGAGACACGAAATGTTCATCATCGAATAACTGTCCTTATCATGACAATGATCGGAACTCTTATCGTTTTCATTGTGGTGAACTACATCTTCATCAATTGGAAGTTGCTGCGATCAGTTGAAAACTTACGGAAAGGCACTATGATAATCGGTGAGGGAAACCTGGATTATCGGATTGATGACACCGCAAAAGACGAGATCGGAGATCTGGCCCGTTCTTTCAACCGCATGAGCGTAAACCTCATAAATGTGATGGCGTCAAAAGAGGAACTTAACCGTGAGGTGGAGGAGCGCAAGCGCTCGGAAGAGACTGTTCAGAGGAGTGAGAAATTTCTTGAACAAGTTCTTGAAAACATACCAAACATGATTTTCGTCAAAGAGGCTGAGAATCTCCGATTTGTACGATTCAACAGGGCTGGAGAAGATCTTCTGGGATATTCTCGAGAGGCTTTACTTGGCAAGAACGATTACGACTTTTTCCCTGCGGCTCAAGCGGACTTCTTCACTGCAAAAGACAGGGCCGTCTTGACAGATGGAAAGCTCCTCGACATTCCTGAGGAGGAAATAGAAACCAAACTTAAGGGTAAACGAATACTACGCACAAAAAAGATTCCAATCCTGAACGCCGATGGCACAGCTCAATTTCTATTGGGAATTTCAGAGGACATCACCGAGCGTAGACAATTTGAGGAATCTCAAAAACTACTATCAGCCACTATAGAACAGGCGGCGGAGGCCGTGATAATCACTGACGCTAGCGGGATAACTCAATACGTCAATCCGGCTCAGGAAATACTCAGTGGATACGGTCGCGATGAACTCATCGGACAGACTCCTAATGTTCTCAATAGTAACTTTCACGGCGACAATTTTAATGAACAGATTTGGGACACCATCGGCGTTGGAAAGATCTGGTCAGGCAGATTTGTTAACAGAAAAAAGGATGGGACTGAATACTATCAGGACGCCACGGTTTCTCCTGTTTATGACAATGCCGGGAACCTTAGTAATTTCGTGGTGGTCCAACACGATGTAACCAAACAGGTTGTGCTTCAGGAACAACTCTTTCAGGCCCAGAAGATGGAAGCCATAGGAACGCTGACTGGTGGTTTTGCCCATGACTTCAGAAACATGCTCCAGGTGGTTTTGGGTTCCCTGGAATTGATAGAGTTTGACAAAGACCTACCTGAGAAATTCAGGACAGATCTGGACAGAATAAGAAAGGCGGCCACGAGCGGCGCTGAATTGGTCAAAGGGATGCTGGTCTTTAGCAGAAAAACAAGTGTCAAGCTCGAACCGTTAAATCTTAACAATCTTGTCGTGCACGTTGAGTCATTGCTGACCCGATCTATTCCGAAAATGATCAAGATAGATATTGTGACAGCCGACGATCTGCCATCGATCAATGGTGACTCGACCCAGATGGAACAGATATTGATGAACCTTGCGATAAACGCCGCCGACGCCATGCCTGATGGTGGAACGCTGACCATCCAAACACTGAACACGGTATTGGATGAGGAGTTCTCCCATTCCTACCCTAACACAAGACCTGGGAGGTACGCTCTGCTGTCCGTGACGGACACTGGAACTGGCATGAACGAGGAAACAGTAAGGCGTATTTTTGAGCCATTCTTCACCACCAAGGAGAAGGGCAAAGGAACGGGACTTGGGCTCGCAGTGGTATACGGGATTGTGGAACAGCATGGCGCCAGGATTATTTGTGAGAGCCAGCCATCTGTGGGAACTACGTTCAGGATCTACTTTCCCGCAACAGAAGAGGTCTCTGAAGAACAATATTCTGAGAAGAAAGAACCACCGAGGGGACAGGGTGAAACCATACTCTTGGTCGACGACGCCCCTGAGATCCTTGAAATGGCTACACGCCTTTTGAATGACGCCAATTACAGGGTAATGGCCGCTTCAAACGCTAAACAAGCTATAGAGCTTTATGGAAAACATCGGGACAAAATCCGACTTGTCCTCCTGGATGTGATAATGCCGGAGATTGGCGGTAAGCAGTGCCTTGAAGCTTTACGAAAGATGGACCCGAATGTCAAAGTACTTATTGCAACCGGATACACAAAGCGGGGAATGACTCAGGAATTGAAAGACGCCGGGGCGAGAGATTTCATATTGAAACCGTTTGATACCCCGCAACTCCTTGAGAAGATACGGAAGATCATTGATGAGGAGTAAAACCAAGACCGAGGCGGGACTTTCGAAAACCTTACTACACCAGAAAGCTGCTGATTCGATTGCCAGGCATATTGGATTGAGAGTGTCTAAGAGATATAACGGATGGAATTTACGATAATATGAGAGAAAAATGCAATGAGAGAAAAGAATCTGATACTCGTTGTAGATGACAGTCCAACAGTGCTTCACGGCACATGCCGAATTTTGCAAAAAGCTGGATACGAGACAATTGAGGCGTCCTCTGGTATGGACGGTTTACGTTTAACAATCGAGCACAAACCGGCCTTGGTCCTGCTCGATGTGGTGCTTCCAGATATTTATGGCTACGAGGTATGCCGACGCATCAAAGAGGAAGCTAACTTAACGGGTACAATTGTCATATTAATATCGAGTCTAGATACGCATGAGGATCATCAAGCTCAGGGACTGGAGTTTGGTGCGGATGGGTATATTACCAGACCGGTTTCAAACAGGAATCTTTTGGCTCACATCAAATCCTTGCTTGAGGCTTAAGGCGGCAGAAGACAATTTAAGACAGAGCGAACTAAAGTTTCGCACAGTTGCGGAATTTACCTATGACTGGGAATACTGGATTGCGCCGGATGGCGGTATTCTCTATATGTCTCCGTCATCTGAGCGAATTACCGGATACCAACGTGATGAGTTTGTAAACAATCCGGAGTTACTCAGTGAGATCATTCACAAAGACGACAGGCGCAATGCCACGGACCATTTAAACCACATCGAACTTTCCTGGCGCTCACATTGTTGACTTTCGCATTATTACTCGCAACGGGGAAGAGCGATGGATTGCTCATCAGTGTCAACCGATTTTTGACGATGGCGGTAAGTTTCTGGGCCGAAGAGTTAGTAACCGTGACATCACAGAGCGCAAGTTTGTGGAAGAAGAGTTGAGAGCGAGCGATGCTCGCTTTCGCAGCTATTTTGAGTCCCCGATGGTTGGTGTCGCTATCACGTCATTAGATAAAGGCTGGCTGGAGGTAAATCAGGCTTTATGCGCCATGCTTGGTTATTCCCGTCAGGAACTGAGTGGTATGACCTGGGCTCAATTGACCCATCCTGACGACCTGGATGCCGATGTGGCTCAATTTAGCAGAGTGATAGCGGGCGAAATAGATACCTACGCCATGGAAAAGCGTTTCATCCGCAAGAACGGAGATGTTATTTGGACCATTTTGTCCGTGAGTTGTGTCCGAAAACTGGATGGGGTCGTGGACTATTATGTAGCTCTTTTGCAAGACATTACGGAACGCAAGAGGGTGGAGGTTGCGCTCAGGGATAGTGAAGAACGGTTTCGAATTCTGTTTGAGACCGCAGCAGACGGAATTCTATTACTTGACGCTGAGGGAGAGAATAGGGGTAAGATCGTATCAGCCAATCCGGCGGCGGCTGTAATGAGTGGTTACACGGTTGATGAACTCCTGGCATTGGAAATCTCGGACTTGGACACCGCAGAATCGGGGAGAAAGGTGCCAGAAAGATATGAGAAGTTGTTGAGAGGAGAAATACTCAGAGACGAGGTGATTCATCGGAGAAAGGATGGCAGTATTTTCCCATTGGAGATTTGCTGTCGCTCGTTCGATCAGGTAGACCACCAATACATCGTAGCCTTGCACCGGGACATCACCGATCGCAAGCTCATGGAGGAAGACAAGGAGAACGTCATTGTCGAGCTTCAGAAAGCTCTTTCAGAAGTCAAGCAACTGAAGCTATTTCTCCCGATTTGCGCTTCCTGTAAGAAGATACGAGATGATGAGGGCTATTGGAGTGAAGTTGAAAGATATATAGGTGAGCATACGGACACCCAGTTCAGCCACGGCATTTGTCCTGACTGCATGAGAAAATTGTATCCCGAGTATGCTGATGAAGTTCTCGGCCGTTTGGAGAAGGACGAAAAGAAATAGTGATTGGTTGCGCAGAAGACGGTCGGGACCGGTAACTCACTGGAAGACGCAAGCTTTACTGTCAATAGTAACTGCGATGGAAAGATCCACTAAAATAATGTCATGCTCGCTGTGGCCGATTTTTTCGTGGGGCTTGTGCCTCTAACCCACAGTCACACGATTTCTTCCGTCCGATTTGCTTTGGTATAGAAGTTCGTCCGCTCTTTTCAAAAGGCTCTCGGTCGTATCATCGGCTTTAGCTAGAGTCGCTCCGATGGAAATTGTGACGTTCAACTTCTGGTCCCCATGGATAATGTAAGAATCTTGTATAAGAAACCTCACTCTATTGGCTAGAGTTTGCAAATCCTCTCGGGTTAAATTTAATAATATCCCTATAAACTCTTCTCCGCCCCAACGCCCGAAAACGTCAGAAGCACGGGTGGAACCGGTCATGGTCTTGGCGACGAACTTTAGGACAAGATCGCCGACGTCATGACCGTAAGTGTCGTTAAATTTCTTGAAATGGTCTATGTCCATGAAAAGAACCCCAAAAGGTATCCTGTGAAGTCGGAGCTCCTCAAATCGTCTTTCGATTTGCTTATCAATGAAGTTTCTGTTGGGAAGTTGAGTCAGCCTGTCAAGCATGGCCATTTTTTCAAGTTCTTTGATTTTGATTTCCCGAGCTTCCCGGCCTGTAATGTCTGTGAATAACTCAACTCCTCCCATTATCTTGCCATCGGCGCCCCTCATCACTCCAAATCGACACGACACAGGAACTCTGTGTCCATCTTTGTGATGCATATAAACTTCAGCCTCCCTAGGCGCTCCATCCTGAATGCCCTTGGCCAGGGGACAATTCCCAAGGCAAAGACTTTCCCCTTCGGCGTCAACATGAGTTAGTATGTTGTCCGAGCATTTTCTTCCAACAACCTCTTCGGCGCTGAATCCGGATATTCGCTCAGCAGCCTTATTCCAGTAGGTTATCGTGCGGTCATTATCAACAACGTACAAACCGTCGTACAGGTTATCTACGATGTATGAAAAAGAATCGGCGCTTATTTCCATGGGTTATCCTCCCGACAAATTGGATTTGATCTGAAATGTTATTTTGATCTCCTCATAAGCCCTATGCCTTTCTGCTATTTTCATCCGAATCGCAAACTCATTGAAACGGTGTCTTCTTAATGGCAAGGGCGAAGAAATAGGGGTAATGCGCTTTTAAATGACTCATGTAAGAAAGCCATTGTCTTACAAGGTTGCGATAGACCCTTTGAGCGTCACCTTTAAGATGAGCGTAGTCTTCTTCTGAAAGAGTTTGAGCTTCCAGTCTGTACGAAAGCTCCTGTCCTAAGTGCATGACCGCCATTAGAAGTTCGGTAAATGATTCCTGTTCAAGTAAACTAGGGTTTTCGATTAATCTAAGTAAAGTATTGGTTCTTTGATTCAGAAAATTCCGCCATTCATAAAGATTAGCGTCTCGAACATTTACAATCAAATCGTCATCTTTGATCTTTTTTATGGCTATATCAAAATCTTTGGGTAACCATTCTGGTTGTATCCATACCACCGTTTTGAGTTCTTCTATTCTGGGATTATTAAGAGAGAGTTCATGGATTAACCAATCGCCGACCTGAGAGAAAAATATGCTGGTCACGAGATTACGTTTTCTAAGACGAATCTCTTTGTCCTTTCGGGACAGCAGAAATTCAGTCAGCGTAGCAAAAACACCAGCAAATGCGCCAACGCCTCCAAGAATTAGAATTGTAGCCAAAACCTTTCCCGGAATGGTTGTCGGATGAATATCTCCATACCCAACACTGGCAACGGTGACAACGGTAAAATAAATGCTGTCGATGAAAGAGAGATTCTCCACTATCATAAGCCCAATAGCAGAAACGACCATGATCGATGACATCACGATTAAGAAAAGACGAAGACGTCTACTCAAAGAATCCATTAGTTATTCTCGTTCGGTAATAAATTAAACGCTGCCTTTTTATGCAGGACTATATTCTTTGTGGCTTCTTTTTTCCAGCGGTATCATTTTTTGAATGAGTTTAAAGTGGCATTAAATGATGCCCCGATTAAGTGGTTAGATTTAGGGAGGAATGAGAGATGGTCAACGAGGCTCAAGAAGCTACAGAGAACGTTCAAGAACAAAGGCCAGGCCAACTTCCCAGGATCATGTCCCGACAAATGGCAATTCATTACAGTAATTGCGCTATGATTGCCACCACTCCCAAAGATATTTCGTTAGTTTTTGGCAGATACTTGCCAGCCAACAACCAACAAGCTGAGCAAACGATGGCTGAACTTTATGAACGTCACATTTACATGACAGTCGAACAAGCTGAAGAACTTACAAAAACACTGACCAAGACCCTTGAAATTATAAAATCCAGGGGAAAATGACGATTCGGGCTCTGGCGCAATTTTTCGGGGCTCTTTCGCCTCCATTTCACTGAGAATCTTTTCCGCATCCGCCAGCGCCACAGGATTGACAAGCAGTCGAACTCCTCCCGACACCTGTGGCGACGAAGAAGCCCTCCAGAGTCGTCCTTTTGAATGTGGGCCTCTAATGAAGTGGATGATTGGGTTGTTTGCGCCACAGCTCCCCGGTTCGAACTGAATTACTTCTCCCGAGTCATAAATGGGCTGCCTTTCCAGTTCTCGTTGCGACATATCTGTGTAGGTAAACCGAAACTGCTGGGCCCGATATCCCAGCAACCACTGAATAGATGGTAGAAAGGGGGCAAATAAGCCTACAATAGTATCTATCGTCCAGTTTCTGGGCGTGGCCAAGGCGTCGCTAAAAATTGTCTTTTGAGAAGGTTGAGCAGCATCTGTCCAATCACTGTCCTGAGCTAGTAGTCCTTATATGTCTTCAAATCCGAGGTGTGAGTTGGCGATGTTTTCTGACTAGGCCCGGGCCGTAAATGGCCCCGACGTGTTCCACGTCATCTTGAACAGATGCAGGATATTTCTGATTCGTAGACCGTAACTTCTCTCCCATCGTTACAAATCACAGTGTATTCCCAGTCACCATTTTCAGTTTCAAATACATCTACGATTTCACCTTCTTCTTGGCTTACCGGGATACGAATTCTGCTACAAATTTCGTAGGATGGTTGATTCATATTGGATTATATATTCCTCCTAAGTCGTTTAGTTAAATATATGACCCTGACTTTAGCTCGGCAAATGTTACAGATGCTCTGATCGAAACTGGCCATGATTTCCTGTTCGCGCCAAAGAACGCGGTTCTTTGTGATGACGGCTATCAGCAATTTACGTCACGGTCCATAGGGGCTTTTACGTCGAAAATAGCCTGGCCTGACAACACTACCCGGCCAGATATTTCTATCACTTGTTCATCCGTTCCGAACTGACCGATGTGTTGAAAATCGGCGCAGTCCAATTTACAAAGCAGACCCCTCATGACAATTAATTCAACCTGACTACACGTTTTCATTTTTTGTCTCCTAACCGGATTAATGATTTAATGGACACGATTTTGAATTGGTGGAAGGTGGGTGTCAACGCCTCAATGGAAAACCTATTTAGCTCGTTAATTCAGGAACTTGATTGATGTATTGGCGTGTTTATCTGCTGCGTTGCTCAGACGACAGTCTATACTGCGGTGTAACAACGGACATTGAACGACGATTGAGTAAGCACAACGGCGGAGTGGGATCTCGTTACACTAGGTCAAGGCTTCCAGTGAGGCTGGTCTGGTCATCCGGCGAATTGAGTAAATCAGCAGCGTTTAAGGAAGAATACCGAATCAAGCGGTTGAGCAAGGTCGTAAAAGAGGAGATTATCGGCTAATTTGAAATGGAAAGGGCCGAGAAATATTCAGCCAAACTTGACATGGTCGTTTAATGGTTACCACCTATTCCTTTTGGTTTGTCTTGCAAAAAGATTGTTGATGACTTTTAGGTCAACTTCGGCATAAGATTTGAAAAGGGACTCCCGATTACGTTGTTTGCGCCTATTGCTATTCTGAACATGGGGCGACCAATCATACAGGAATCGCATCTCAGAAAGGGGAAGAGTTATGGTGGCAAATCCTGATTTCATTTCTCCTTGCAGTCTTTATTGCGGAGTATGCGCCATCCACATCGCTGACCGCGACAATAACGTCAAACTAAAGGAACGGCTGGTCAACCTTTACAAGGGAGGAACTCCGGGCAAAGGACAACTCCCGAACAGCGAATCCCTCACAGTAGAAGATATTCGCTGCGGTGGGTGTTTGTCCAATGAACAGTTCATGCATTGCAGTCACTGTGAAATCAGGAACTGCGCAAAAGATAGAGGATACACAGGCTGTCACGAATGCAGTGACTTTCCCTGCGATTACATTGACAATTTCTCCATGACGGTTGGCAAGAAGGTTATTCTCAGGGCGGTCCCATACAGAAGAGAGTTTGGCGCTGAAAAATGGGTTCAAGATGAAGAAGCCCGCTACATTTGTCCCGAATGCGGCGCCAAAGTATTCCGCGGCGCAATGAAATGTAATCAATGCAAAACGCAATTGAATCTGGACTAATCATCACTGGTGGAGCTGATAAAGATATTGCAATCTCTTTACGCACAAACTCGCCTAAATACTTCCTTCCAGCTCCATTTTGCCGCCCGGGAAATAGTCATTCTGGATCTCATCATGCCGGTAATGGATGGTAAACACTGTCTGGCTGAGATTCTCCGCATCGACACTGATGCAAAGGTTATAATAACAAGCGGTCATTCTGAGATTGGCCCGGCTAATGTCGCCATGACAGGCGGAGCAAAGGGATGCGTCATGAAACCATACAACATGAGACGACTTTTGACTACGGTTCGTGAGATCCTGGATGGGGATATGCCTGGACCTGTTAAATTACCACCGGCAAATCCGGGGGCTTAACATTTTTTTGTTATGGTTGAAAATTCACGGGTTCGGGTAAAACGACATGAACAAGGCTTGGCGATTCCTAACATTTCGGTGGTGGTTAGCGCACTTTTTGGGCTTGAGCCTCGTTTATACGGCCGGCAGACTTTGCAGGATCTGGCTGGGAGGGAACTAAGATGCTCAAGTACCTGATGTATCCTAAAACCGGATGGATTATCCTTCACGCTGTGGCGCTGATCATAACCTTTCTCATCGGATACTCTGTCAGATTTGGGTACGGTTGATCATGAGCCCTGAACGAATGCAATTGTGGTTAGCGCAGCTAGCCATGGCTTTAGGAGGAGTCATGACCCACTACATCTTGCATCCACCCCATCACGGCATCACCTATTTCTGGGGAACATTCTTCCCGGCCATGGACTTGTTCCTTGTAAGCGCCCTTTTCCTTTCGAAACGAACAGCGGTTTGGGGGCTTTTGTTAAACAGTTTCCTGGCGTTCTTCGGTATCATCATGATGACAGATCTCATCGTGGTTGGATCGCTCAATGGCTGGATAAAGACAAGTTTCTGGGGGAACCCTCTAAGATGGCTCATGGAATCCATGTTCCCCAATGTCATGCTCGCTACGGCCGATTTTTTCGTGGGGCTTGTGCTCTACAAGCTTACGATCACCGAACAAAAGTCTCTTAGGTGAACTTAGTTTTTGTTCTATATTTCAAGCGAAAAATAACAGTTGCTCCCTTGTTGTTTCCATTAATGCTTTATCCTGGTGATAGGATTACGGGGTAAGCTTGTTTGCGCCCCAACGAATCGTGCAAATTCTAGGATGCTTTAAGATATATCCCCTCCCCTTTTCATAGTGATGCCTTTTTTTGTCTATCCCACTGTCACACGATTTCTTCCGTCCGATTTACTTTGGTATAGAAGCTCGTCCGCTCTTTTCAAAAGGCTATCCATCGTGTCATCGGCTTTAGCTAGAGTCGCTCCGATGGAAATTGTGACGTTCAACTTCTGATCCCCATGGATAATGTAAGAATCTTGTATAAGAAACCTCACTCTATTGGCTAGAGTTTGCTGTGATTAGTTGATACCCATATTGGGTGAGAAACCTGGAGCCCATTATTCTCAAAGATTCTTCGTCATCTACCAGGAGAATGGTTTCGGTCCCCCCTTGAATGGGTATGTCGTCTTTTTGTGGTTCTGATGTCTTTTCCGTCTGAATTGCCGGGAGGTAGATCTTGAATGTGGTCCCTCGGCCTAGCTCGCTGTAACATGTGTTGTGGCCTCCGTGCTGCTTCACAATGCCATAAGCAGTGGCAAGTCCCAGGCCGGTGCCCTTTCCGACTTCCTTGGTTGTGAAGAAGGGCTCGAAGATGTGCTCCAGAGTATGGTTATCCATTCCTAGTCCAGTATCTGACACGGTAAGCAATACATAAGGACCGGGCTTAACTTCCGGTTGGACGGCGCAATAGTCCTTATCCAGGTGGACGCTTGCGGTCTCAATGGTTAACGTCCCTCCATCGGGCATAGCGTCCCTTGCGTTTACTCCAAGGTTCATAAGAACCTGCCCTATCTGAGACGGATCTGCCTGGACAGTTTCCTTTCCACCGCTGAGAAGCAAATCAATATTGATAATCTTGGGAATGGTGTTAAACAGGAGTTTCTGTATTTCAAGTATCTCATCGTTCAAATCAACAGGGCGAAGCTCAGGCTGAACCTTTCTACTGAACAGCATGAGGCTCTTGACAAGAGTGGCTCCTCGTTGGCTCGAGTTATATATCCTTTGGAGATTATCAAGTTCGGGGTCTCCTTGTTTCTTCTTCATCATAAGAAGTTCCGTGTATCCCGTTATAGCCTGGAGAATGTTGTTGAAATCGTGTGCGACAACTCCTGCAATGGTGCCGACTGCCTCCATCTTCTGGGCCTGGTAGAATTGTTTCTGAAGTTCTACTTGTTCGGTTACATCATGTTTCAACGCCACGAAGTTGGTCAGGTTTCCTGATTTATCGAAAACCGAAGAAATGGTGGCGTCTTCATGATATTCAGTTCCGTCCTTTTTCTTGTTGATGAACCTACCGGTCCATACATGGTCAATCGTCCGCGACAATACCGAACTCGCGCAACAGTGCACCGATCTGGGTTTTGTCGAGCTTGTTCATCAGCAGATTGCGCAGGAACGCAGGACCCGGGATGTCGATCTCCTTGCCGTCGCGCAGGCGGCCGGTCGCGGACAGGAGCATACGAATGTCGTAGGTGGAGTTGAATACCTCCGGCACGCCCCGCTCTACGTCGAGCAGTGAGTAGACAGCCTCCATCGCCGTTCGTACAGGTACTCGGTGGTGAAGATGCAGTCGCGCTCCTTGGATTCCGCGAACTGCCCAATGAAGGCGAAGTTGACAGCGCCCTCGGGCACCACGTCCGGGCGATCACCGGCCTGGCGTGGCATGAAGAAGGCGGTCACGTAAGGCATCATTACCGGCACGGTTATCGCACCCGTTGCGGCCAGTACGGGGATGTCCTCGACCGGCACGCCCAGGTGGTAGAGCCATTCCTGGGTGATCTCCTCGCCGCTGCAGTCCTGCATGGGCTTCTTCACGTAATCGCCGGGTTGCTCGACGAACAGAGCGTAGACCCAAACCACGATCTGGCCCTTGGGCTGCTGCTTGAAGTGCGGCTGCCGGTTCACCGTCCAACTGAGCAGCCAGGATGAGTCCTTCGCGGTCACGATGCCCCCAGTGACCACCTTGCCGCTGAACGGATCACGCTTGGCGATCTTCTGGATGTACTTCGGGATGCGCTCATCGAGCGTAGTGACGGTGGCCGACTCCCATTTGGTCTCGGGGATGTGCGAGCCGAACACGTCCGGGCGCCCGAACGCTGGATCCTTTGCGGCGATGCGCCGCCAAAGATCCCATGCCAGCGCAGGCCCTTCATTGAGATTTGCCGGTGTGTGGTGGTCACCGTTGTCGGAGTTCTCGGTAAGCGAGCCGATGGTCATGAACACCAGGTCGTCGGGGCCAAGATCGACGCCGCCTTCGACTGCCTCCCTGCGCCAGTGGATGCGGGTAGCCTGTTTGCGTCCGGGTGCGATGTTGAAATCGACATCGGTCACCTCGGTTCCGTAATGGAACACCACGCCATGATCCAGCAGCCACTTGACCAGCGGCAGCACCAGCGACTCGTACTGGTTGTACTTGGTGAACTTCAGCGTGGAGAAGTCCGGCATACCGCGGATTTGGTGGATGAAACGGTGCAGGTATAGCTTCATCTCCAGCGCCGAGTGCCACTCCTCGAAGGCAAACATCGTGCGCCAGTACAGCCAGAAATTGCTGCTCAGGAATTCCTTCCCGAATACCTCGTTGATTAGCTTGTTCTCCATCTCTTCGCGAGTGGCCAGGAAGAGCTTGACGATCTCCTTCTGCGCCTGGTCGCTGAGCGTGAACAGGCCGTCGGTATGCGCGTCCTCGCCTCGATTCACGGTGGCGCGCTGCAAAGAGAAGTTCGGATCGTCCTTGTCGAGCCAATAGAAACTCGTCGAGCACGCTGGCGCCCGCGATCTCCAGCGACGGGATCGATCGGAACAGGTCCCACAGGCATTCGAAGTGGTCTTCCATCTCGCGCCCGCCGCGAATCACGAAGCCTCTTTGCGGCTCCTTGATGCCGTCCAGCGCACCACCGGGCAACTGCTGCTGCTCCAAGATGGTGATTTGGTTGCCCGGCATCTGACCGTCGCGGATCAGGAAGGCCGCGCCCGCCAGTGCAGCCAGGCCCGAGCCGACAAACCAGGCCGTTTTGTTCTCTGCGCCCTTGGGTTTGCGAGGGCGGGCGAAGGCTTCGTAGTTGCCATTGCTGTAGTACATAAAGCTCTCCTTTTGTTTGCCTAACGGGGTTGGACATGACCCGCCGGTCGGTTTTTTACCCGGTCATGGTCTAAGGACGTGGATGGGACTCTCTTTTCACTCTAAAAATAAATCCGTCCCTCTTTTTCCAATGAATTCAAAACAGGGATCAAAGCCTGTCCTTGCGTCTTCAGGACGGGATACACGCCGTGGAGCGTATCGCCGCAATCGCAAAAGAGCACACGCCCCTTGTTCGCAGCCCGAATTTGTTTTATGAGTGCGGCAATGCGGGCATATCCTCCCGCAGGACGATAGACTGCTGCACCACCGTGCCAGAACACCTCCTGGTGTAGATCAAAATAGGCATGGCTGTCGTTCAGTTGAATGACGGTGAGAGACGTTCTATTTGCCATTTTCTACACCCTTCATTGCCGCGTAGGCGGATCTCCTAACTTATCGCTAGGAAGCTGGAACTCCCCGCTTGGATCAGACGAAAAACCTTCGAATCGTCGCAATCACCACGGAAGGAACTTTCTCACCCCAATATATCTTGGGAATGTCCAGTGATGGATCTATCAGCTTTTGAATAGCTATCATCGCACCACGAATCGAATATTCAGTCGTGAACACACAATGATTTGGTATCTCAACGTATTGACCAATGAAAGCAAAGTTGGTGGCTCCTTTGGGCACAACGTAGGGTCGATCACGTGGTCTTCTGGTATTGAACTGACTGATGCCATAGGGAAGCATGCATGGAATAGTGTTCGATGTGTCTAGAAACAATGCTCTTTTCTTCCTCATTGAAACCTAGATGTCCCAACAGTTCTTCTAGGATCTCTCTGCCACTACAGTCACGCATTCTCTTTGGAACATAACGACCGATCTCATCATCGTGAAGGCCGTAGCCCCAAATGATTGTTTTATCGTCGGGCTGGTCTGGAAAGAATGGTTGTCTGAATGCAGTAGCCTCCAGGAACCAAGGAGAATCAGGCAAGGTGAGCTGGCCGGTTTCACCCATCTTTCTCTCTACCAATTCTTCCCATTTGGTCCTGAACAATGGATCGTTGAAGGTGCTTGTAAATGCAAGCATCCTGGACTCGTCAGGATCGCGAGTGAAAACCTCCGGGTGCCCGAAATCACTATGTTTGCTGGCTATCTTTTCCCATAAGGTCCAAGAGCCACTGCGTTCACTAGATCGCTGGTTAGGGGGAAATTGAGCTGGTTCATCGTTCGTGCCATAAGAATGATCGGCCACGATACTGCCTAAGGTCAAGAAAGCGACGTCATGCTCGCGCACATCGATAGTCTGCTTTTCGCCATTTCTTCTCTCAATGTGCAACCTGGTGATACGTTTCTTGCCGTTGGCTTTGGTAAACTCAGCATCAGCAATCTTGGATTGATAATGGATGTGGACACCCTTGTCTTCCAGCAGCTTCAGTGCGGGAAACATGAACGAATGAAAGTTGGTGTACCTGGTACGCTGCACTGGGGTCATGTCGTGGAAATGGGGCATCGTATGGTAGAACAGATGCATGTACCTTTTAAGCTCTACAGCGCTGTGCCACTGATGAAAGGCGAACGTGGTTCGCCACATATACCAAAAGTTGGTTCTAAACATCTCCGGGGTGAACATATCGGAGATTTTCTTCTCCCCTAGCATCCATTCCGGCATCATCATCAGCTTTGCCATGTTGAGCATGTCAGCCTTGCTAAGGCCGAGATGAAGTCCGTCGTCCTTCCTCACACCGTCAAAGATGAGCCGGACCTTGGTGTCAACACGGCATTCGTTCCAATGTTTGTTGTGGTCATCGAGAGCGGTCTTGCCTGGGTTCTCAATGGAGGGAATTAGGCCCCACAGATCTTTTGTGCATCGATACACTTCCTCTTCGAACATGCGGCTTCCTCGCATAGAGTATTGGTCTTTTTCCTCGTTGTATTGAGCATCGCAGCAACCGCCCGCATATTTTTCGTCTAGTTCCTCGAAGATGTGAATGTTTGAACCAGCCCATCCACATTTCTGGATCAAGTAGACAGCAGTCGAGATAGAGCCAAGGCCGGTTCCCGTTAGATAAAGCTGTGAGTCAGGACGACCAAGGCTTGCCGTTCTAGAATTAAACCAGTTCAACATCTGATGGCCTCCATGTACGTTAATGGTTATACCGCACATCGTGCAGCAATAGCTTTATCTGCCCGCTCAGCTAGGACGGCTCCCTGAATTGCCCAGTCGGCGTAAGGCCTCAATCAGGGGTGTCATGTACCTGGCAAATCTGGCTCCGGCCATTATCCCTACCTCATCACACCCTTAATCTCCGAAAAGCTAGAGGGTATCCCCCATTGATTATCCAGCCACAAGCTCAGCTATCTTACCCTGAACATCCTCTACCGAGTCAATATACACATGAAGGGTCTTCAAGTCCTTATGCCTCGAAAACTGAAGCACCTTCGTCACATCCATCCCCACACTGCCTGAACCTTACCGGGTTCACTGATGGCTGTGTGGCGCAACCCGTGGGGACGCACCTTCTGTCCCGTTTGTATTCCCAGGTCACGGATAATCTTGTACAGGCTAGTTGCCGAGAGCCGGTTGCCTTGAATCCTCGGATTATGATGGAAGTTTATAAACAAAGACCCTTCAGAAAAGCCCCGGACTGCAATCCAATCAGACAGAATCTTTCTTGTCCGTGTTGGGAGGGACAGTGTTTCCTTTTGAAGTCGTCCTTTGCCAAGGATTCGCAATGTTCCCCTCTCAATATCAACGTCTTCAAGGTCAAGCCCAACAACCTCAGACCTGCGGAGGGCTAGGTCGTAGAGAAGATGGAGGAGAGCCTTGTCCCTTAGTCCTTTCGGATCCGTTCGTTTGGAGACTTCTTCCTGAAGTTTTTGCACACCGGTTTGGCCTGGTCCTCTTGTATCAAGGGACGCAGAGGAAACCTTCTGGTTTTTTACACGAACCCTCCAGTTGATAATCCCCAAGGTGTAGGCCATGACCGTGAGCGACCGGAGAGCTGCCAATTTTCGATTTACAGTCGTCGGCTGGAGTCTCTTATGGTCTGCAAGGTGATTCTGGTATTTCAGGGCAGTGTGATTCGCTTCGGCGAATCCTCCCGACAGAAAGAGACGAGCGGCCTGATTCCTGTCATCGGCCCCCAGGAACTGTCCGAAGTCCTCCAGGTCTCTCTTATACGCCTCGCTACGTAGTCTATGGGATGGCTCTACCTGATGACACCACCGAGCATGTGGGGACGCCTAGCCTAAAGGCCCCGCCGCCTCCACCAGTATCCACCGCCTCCGCCTAGGAGCAAAATCAGCAAAATGACTATGATAATTGTCGAGTCCATATCATCACTCCCTTTCTAGGGTTGGATCTTCTAGTAGGTTGCGCCACAGAGTGTCATCTAATTCGCCTTTCTGTTCGAGAGGGTAGACGAAGGGCCACACCTGGGGTAGCCCCGTCACCCGCGGTTTCGTCGTTACTTATAGTACAAGTCGATTTTCTTCAGCGTCTCGGGGTCAGTGACCTTGGGCCAATCCTTAGGGTCGAAATTCGGGGCCTTTTCCAGAGCCACCTTTTCGACATTAATAACCAGGGTCTTCTTATCCGTTCCCAGCTTCAAAGCTCTCCATGGAATGGCGATTAATTTGTCGCCAATCCCTAATACGCCTCCATGGGACAAAATGACATATTTCAAGGCGCCGTTTTTATCGATCAGGAGATCATCGATCTTCCCGAGTTTTTTCACCTTGCGGGTTGTTGACTGTCATTCCAGAAATCTGGCTGGACCTCTGCCATCCCTCCAAGGGAGTAGTAACCGTTTCAGCCCAGACTTGGCCCGCAAGTAGAATGCAAATTACTGCTGCGCACAACCCAAAACCGTTCTTTTTCATACCAATCTCCTTTTGCAATGATTTACTATTAACGTTGTAAGTGTCTCGATAAATGACGCTACCATTTGCCCAGACGCTCATTCAGCTCCTTCTCCGATTCCTTACGTTTGAGGCCGTCTTTCTCTTGGAGCTTCCCTACGAATTGTTCACGTCTTCCGAGCAAGACATCCAATTCGTCGTCGGTGAATTTGCCCCATGTTTCTCTTATTTCATGGCCGCAGTGAAGTCAGACCATGTCTTGCTCTCAAAATTGAGCAGAGGCAATCGGCCAAATTGAAATTATTGTTATCAATCATTTGCCATCACGCCTGTTAACGGATGATGTATATAAGCAAAATGATCAACAGGATGGTTCCAAGGCCCACGCCGAAAATACTCATTGTAGTGTCCTCCGTCCCTTTATTTGTTATGGGCGGGAACTAATGTCGTTCCGGTTACCCACCGTGACACCACCGGAGACGGCTGCAGTTGCAATACATTGTCCACAGATCCAGAGAACGCTTCAGATTATCGAATGTTGATTCTTATAACCCTTTCCGCATAAATTATGCATTTTGCATGCCAAACATCGCCAATGGCTGAGGGTTTCTAAAAAGCTTTTGCTTTTAGCTACTTACTCACGATGATGGAGTTAGGGGGTGAGACACGAAAGGTCCGCAAGAAGGACGCTAGTGTCCTAATAACGGGCTATAACATTCCTGTTAGCTGTATTATCAGGGGGTTGCGGATTAACCTGGTGTCTTAATGTCGGTCAATCGGGTTCGTTTTTGGTCCGATCTTCGTGCTGGTTCCCGAAGCGCTTTACTTACAACATCGGCTGTTTTCGTTGACGCTCAAGCTTAATTCAGGAACTTGATTGATGTATTGGCAAGTTTATCTGCTGCCTTGCTCTGACAACAGTCTATACTGCGGAACGACAACTGACATTGCACGCAGACTGTTTGAGCATATCGAAGGAGTCGGATCTCGTTACACTCGGTCAAGACTTCCAGTGCGGCTGGTCTGGTCGTCCGGCGAATTGACCAAATCAGAAGCGTTTAAGGAAGAATACCGAATCAAGCGTTTGAGCAAGGTTATGAAAGAGGGAATCACTGATGTGGGCAGTTTTTAGAAAAAAGTCCTGGCGAAGAACGCTAAAGCCAGTGAGGGAACGCATTGCCACTGCGGCTCACTCACACTTTAAATGATAATAACCATATAAGGATGGCATAGCAGTCCCACCTTAAGACATTCCGCCATAGACCAAGGTCACCCCGATCAAACGACTGTCCCGGTCTGGGTTGCGCATCGATTCAGATCGGTATATACCATGTCGTTGACGACATAAGTAACTGTAGTTTAGCCATTTTTCCATCCAGTCACAGTTCACCGGTTTCAAATGGCCATGATACAAGAACTTACAGCGCAATGCCGTTTCAAAGTTTCATTTGCGCCTCTCCTTTGAGCGTCGGTCAGAAATAGATGGATGATCAGACCTACCCCAAAAACTACAACGCTAGTGCCCCCATCCTGGAAGCTTCAATCCCTATAGGAAGGCTCCAAGACGATCAAAGCTTTTTCAACCTTGACCTTACCCTGTATGAAAGACAGACGATATGGTTACTGGGCCGTTCTGGCATCGGGAAAACGACAGCGTTGCGTACGATCGCTCGTCTTCACGAAACGCCAGGAACTGTGATGAAATATCGAGGAAAACCATTCGATCAAACTGGACCACGACAATGGAGAAGCGCAATTCTCTATGTTAGCCAGAAACCGCTTCTTTATCGAGGCTCAGTTCGCGAAAATATTTTTAGACCATTTCGATTGAAACTTCACAAACACCGTAGTCCAGAAATTGAATCGGTCGATAAGTTAATGGAAAGACTTGCGTTATCCAATTCAATCCTAGAAAGAGACGCTCTGACGCTGTCGGTAGGAGAATCTGCCCGAATTTGCTTGATAAGGTCTCTCTTAATATCCCCTTCAATCTTGTTACTTGACGAACCAACAGCTTCTCTTGATTTGGAATCCAGAAAAGCGGTTGCAAAAATCTTGAAAGACTGGATGATTGCTGGGAATCGTGGAATAATAGGGGTCACGCACGACGAAACATTGACTAACATTGCGCAAGGTCTCGAAATTCATTTAGATTCCAGTGAACATCCTTAGTTCGAACTGATGTCACCCCAGAGTGACAGATGTCTTAAACTGATGAACAAAGCAAAGCATGCCTACACAGATTATCCCGATATCTGACACACAATTGATCTTCACGGGGTTACTGCTTCTTATAACTGCTGGGATTTCAGCTCTTTTTCGCCTTGGTTTACTAAAATCCCTGCTATGGGGAACAACCAGGTGTTTCTTGCAACTCAGTGTTGTTGGTTATGCGCTGGCATGGATTTTTTCTGTTAACCGTTTTGAAATCGTGATTCTTGTAGTAGCGCTAATGTCTTTATTCGCAGCTAAGACAGCGACACGCAGGACACCCAATGTCTCGGATTTTCCGACCCTGTTGGCGTTCGTCGCGCTGGTGTCGACGACTTATCTCGTTACCTCGATTGTATCACTAACTATCATCCGACCGAGTCCATGGTACGAATCCAGGATAGTTGTGCCAATCTCCGGCATGATACTGGGAAACGCAGTGAGCGGAATCACTCTCTCTATAGATAGATTATACGGCGAGGCCCGTAGTCACTGCCACGATGTTGAGACGCTTCTCTCCATGGGAGCCTCACCTTGGGAAGCAGTCCACGATCTTGTAAGGGAAGCCCTTCGATCCGCTATGACACCAACCATAAATTCCCTGATGGTTGTGGGCATAGTTACCATACCTGGTATGATGACAGGTCAAATACTGGGAGGCGCTGACCCGGTAGAAGCGGCGCGTTACCAGATTGTGGTTATGCTCATGATCACCTGCGCCTCAGCAGTGGGCAGCATGATTCTTGTCGCTTTGTCATTCAGACGATTATTCACAAAAGATGAGGCGTTGCAACCGGACTTGTTTCGTTCCAACGCCCGATAAGTTAACGGAACGACAGACAGCATCCCGACAATCATAGACCACCCGAGAAATTCCATCGGATAATGTCTCGATGTGATCATCGCCACAAAACCAGCCACAATTGTCAATGACAATAGAATAACTATGCGTCACCCCGATCATTGTCTTGGCAATGTCGATGTTCTTTTCGTGGCAATTCCCTAATCTGTGTCGGACCCGATCGACGCCGGGCAGTTTCGCTATACCCGGCGGTTCAGGGAATCCTTTACGACCCTGCAGTCCCACCAGGTTCCGTTGGTTTAGGAGCGTTTGAATGATTCGGAACATGAGAAGCCGAAGGGTGATTATCAGCCGACACATCCTGACCATCCACAGCATTTTTGAAGCTTTTTATGCCTTTACCAAGGCCACTCATGATTTCCGGAATCCTCTTTGCTCCGAATACCATCACAACTATTAACAGAATCACGACTAATTCTTGCATACCAAGCATGACTAGACTTCTTTCTTCAAGGAGAAGGGTTGTCTTCTCGCATAGATTTTCTGATTTTGAAACACGTAGCGTAATAAGGGGATTGTGAAATTAAGAGGGATGAATCAAAAATTCTTCCGTGAGGAGAGGACGAGAGGAATAAGCGAAAAAGAAATTGTCCTTTTCTTTAAGCAATTAAAACCGAATGAGTTGTTGCAGGGCAATAACCTACATTCCATAAAGTGAAGAATATTTTTTCCGCTGAACAACTCTCTTCCAGTTTGAAAAAACAACAGGTGAAAGGAAAAGACTGCGTCACATACAGGAACTGAAGAACACAGAATGGCAATGCCTGCAATCAGCTTCCATCCTAGAATAACATGGAAACTAAACCCCTCATCCAGAATGTACGGTGTGAGGGTTTCGAACTCCTCTCCTTGGACATCGAGATATAAACTCATTAGAGGGGTAAAAAGTTCTATGAACAATCGCATCATCTTCGATAATCCCGTGTGGACCAGCGCTACTAACCAATCAAATCAATATACTTCTATCAATCAGGACTTTGTGTGTCAACAATCGGCTGGATCCAACTGCGTGAATACCAATACAGACTTGATACGGAGTTGCCTTCAACCTTTCTAAGTGCCCAGCTAGATTGTTGCCAGTAATGGTGGACATTTACAATTTGTCGACAGTTTTCAATGTGAATGAATGAACCAAAGCCTATTTCAGTTGATATTGCCACTCAATAGGTTTACTTTGCTCCGGAAACTATCTGATCCATCCTGGCCCCACTCCGAATCATTTTGATGTCGTGAAATCCGGTAGCCTCCAAATCTTCGTTCACCTCATTAAAAGTGTAACTGTTTCCCGCCTTGGTTACCGCCAGCATATTTACCGCGAAGATAGCTCCATCAACGGGAGAAGTTCGAGTATCGTCCAGGAAATGGTCTCTTAATAATACTCTTCCTCCAGGATCTAAACAGGCGAAAATCTTTCGAAAAAGTTCCCGGTTTTCATTTCGGCTGTTACTGTGGATTATGGCTGAACCCCAAACCAGATCGTGGCCGCTGGGGAGAACGATCGCATTGAAATCCCCTTCTACAATCCGTACCCGATTGATGAGACCTTTTTCTTTAAGCCTTTTCTTTGCTAGATCAACAACCTGTGGACGATCGAAGAGGGTCGCCGTCATACGTGGGTATCTATTGAGGAAAGCGGCGGTGTATGTGCCCGGACCACCTCCAAGATCAAGCAACCTTTGGAATTGGGTCAAGTCTACCAAGTCGGCGACAACAGTGTCCGCCATCTTGCGGGCTATTACATCCATGGCCCCGATAAACGCTTCTATCTCTTCTTCGGACCACCCATGATTACCGGCGCCATAGAGGATTTCGCTTCCCCGGACAATCTCAGTCAAGTCGGACCAGCTTTTCCACACATGAGCCATATGCAGTAGCATGGGCAGCACAGAATCATCCCCGCTATCTGATAACAAGTCTGCTAAAGACCCCTCAGTTCTATAATGGCCGTCCTCTGTTTTAGATATCATACCCAACGCTGAAAGAGCATCCAGAAGTATGGTTAGCCCACGTGAATTCCATCCTTCCGACTGACAAAGCTCATCTACGGATTTTGAGCCGCTGTTCAACTTGGAAAACAGGTTCAACTCCGCTGCGGTCAGCAAGGTTCTGTTTAGCCAGAAGGCCCGGCCAAGTTCAAGGACCTTTTCTCTTGTCCATTGTTCCGTCATTGTCCGCCCTCCTGTGGTCTAGAATACTTCCGATACAAGTCCGATTGTCAATCCTATCACTTTTAACCTCAAATTTGTCCAAATGAAGATGAATCATTATATTGATGCCAGAGGGAATAAGAAAAAAAGCCCTGGCGAAGAACGCCAGGGCTGATGCGAAAAATATCTTCCACGTTAGAAAATTTGCCAAGGAACCGATCATCCTCGTGAATTATCATCCCGTAACCCAAGAGGAAGTCGGCCAGTTGCAAGTATTTTGACCCACGCTATTTGAAACAGTGAATTGTGATCTCTGGGAATCATTCTTTGAATAGAGTTGCCGCTCCCTCGAAATTGACCTGAACGCCTGGATAGTTGTGACCCAATTTTATAACACCAAAAGTTTGTTCCCAAGGCCACTCCAATCGGCTGATAGGATCAGTCCCTACTTCCCCTCTTGGTCCACCAAGCTGAAAGAAGTTGATTGATCGCCTTTCTTGAGCATTGCCATCTTCTGATCCTCTCTGTCTTGAGTACCGCTTATTCTTCTGCAAGGGATCGGCTTCATGGCCGCGAACTGATGCGATTGTGTTCTTGGCTCCGATCCTGTGGCCAGCAGAAGTAAAGGCCTTAAAAAAGGGCTGCGTTTCAGTATGTATTGAAACGAAGCCCTCGAAGACGTTTATGCTACGGTCGGGAGAGGTCGAAGCGGTCAAGGTTCATTACCTTGTTCCATACTGCTACAAAGTCCTGCACGAACTTCTCCTGGGAGTCCTTACATCCGTAGACTTCCGCCAAGGCCCGGAGTTGGGAGTTCGAACCGAAGACGAGGTCGACACGGGTGCCTGTCCACTTGAGAGCGCCCGTTGCCCGATCACGGCCCTCGAACACGTTTTCGTCTCCCGGGGTTGCTTTCCACGTCGTGCTCATGTCGAGCAGATTCACGAAGAAGTCATTGGTGAGCGCCTCTGGCCGCTTGGTGAAGACCCCGTGCTGGGACTGTCCGAAGTTTGTATTCAAGACGCGCATACCGCCGACGAGAACGGTCATCTCAGGGGCGGTCAGGGTCAGTAGTTGCGCACGATCAACCAGCAGTTCCTCTGCCGATACGGCAGTATTTGGTTTTAAGGTAGTTACGGAACCCGTCTGCAGGCGGTTCGAGTACGGCGAATGACACCACGTCGGTTTGCTCCTGCGACGCATCCGTGCGTCCGGGCGTGAAGGGCACGGTCACATCGTGACCGGCATTCTTCGCAGCTTGCTCGACACCCGCGCATCCACCCAGGACAATCAAGTCGGCGAGTGACACTTTCTTTCCGCCAGACTGCGCACTGTTGAACTCCTTTTGGATTCCCTCAAGGGTCTGCAGCACCGTCTTCAGTTGGGCCGGCTGGTTGACTTTCCAATCCTTTTGCGGAGCGAGACGGATGCGTGCCCCGTTGGCTCCTCCGCGCTTGTCGGAGCCACGGAACGAGGCCGCCGACGCCCAAGCGGTAGAGACCAGTTGGGAGACAGACAGTCCCGAGGCGAGGATCTTGACCTTGAGGTTTGCGATGTCCTGCGCGTCGATCAGCTCATGATCTACAGCGGGCACCGGGTCTTGCCAGATCAGTTCCTCGGCCGGAACCTCCGGGCCAAGATAGCGCGAGCGGGGGCCCATGTCACGATGCGTCAGCTTGAACCACGCCCGGGCGAAGGCGTCTGCGAATTCCTCTGGGTTCTGCTGGTAACGCCGAGCGATCGGCTCGTAGATCGGGTCGTAGCGAAGGGAGAGGTCCGCCGTGGTCATCATCGGCCGATGCTTCTTCGAAGGGTCATGTGCGTCAACCACCATGTCCGCTTCGGCCACGTCTTTGGCAAGCCACTGATGTGCGCCGGCCGGGCTCTTGACCAGTTCCCAATCGTATTTGAATAGCACATTCAGGTAGCCCATGTCCCATTTGGTCGGGTTCGGCTTCCAGGCTCCCTCAATGCCGCTGCTGATCGTATCGGCCCCCTTGCCGCTGCCGAAGCTGCTCTTCCAGCCGAGGCCCTGTTCCTCGATGGGGGCGGCCTCGGGCTCAGGCCCCACATGGGACGCAGGACCGGCTCCGTGACATTTGCCGAACGTGTGTCCTCCGGCGACGAGCGCGACGGTCTCCTCGTCGTTCATGGCCATGCGAGCGAAAGTCTCGCGGACATCGCGGCCCGAGGCGACCGGGTCCGGATTACCGTCCGGCCCTTCCGGGTTGACATAGATCAGGCCCATCTGTACGGCCGCCAGGGGGTTTTCCAGTGCCCGGTCGCCAGCGTAACGGCTCCCGGGCTTGTCGCTCTTAGCCAGCCATTCTTTTTCGGCGCCCCAGTATGTTTCATCAGGCTCCCAGACATCCTCGCGCCCGCCGCCGAAGCCGAAGGTCTTGAGTCCCATCGACTCAATGCCGCAGTTGCCGGCGAGGATCATAAGATCGGCCCAGGAGATCTTTTCGCCATATTTCTGCTTGATCGGCCAAAGCAGCCGGCGCGCCTTGTCGAGGTTCACATTGTCCGGCCAGCTGTTGAGGGGGGCTAAGCGCTGGCTGCCGGACCCCGCGCCCCCGCGGCCGTCGCCCTGGCGGTAAGTTCCTGCGCTGTGCCACGCCATCCGGATGAAGAGCCCCCCGTAGTGACCGAAATCGGCCGGCCACCAATTTTGCGAATCGGTCATCAGCGCATAGAGGTCCTTCTTCACGGCCTCCAGGTCGAGTTTTTTGAATTCTTCAGCGTAGTTGAACTCCTTACCCATGGGATTGCTCATGGGACAGTTCTGGTTAAGAATCTTCAGGTTCAATTGGTTCGGCCACCAGTCCCGGTTCGTCGTGCCTTTGCCGAAAGCGGGTTGGTTAGGTCCGCCCATCACCGGGGACTTGCTATCTTCATTCATGAGGTTTCCTTCCTTGGTTGAGAGACTAAACAGATGCGCCACCAGCGATCTGATTTCTTGATCTGTAAGCTTATCAAATTTCGGCATGCTTTTGATCGGGGACTTCAACTGAGCTCTTATATTCTCAGCCGTTGAGTCGCGGCCACTGGTCGGGAGTTTCTTAGTCTTGGAAAGTCCCATTAAACTTGGCCCACCTTTGTCCTCTGTCTTGTCAGTATGGTGGCAGCCAGCGCAATTGGCGGCAAAAAGACTCTTCCCGGCAGCAAGGAGAGCAGCATCGACATGCTGACCTTTATCTTGTTGCGCGATGGCCTGACTTGGGCCCCAAAGATGGGTTTCAGTGAAAGACGCTGCCACAACACCAATCAAAATAACGGCAATAGCAGCTCCTATCGCGAGATCAGTTTTTTGTATTCTCACCTTTATGGCTCCTTCCATTCTCGGATTCTCGATGATTAGTTTCTTGGCTGCCAAGACAACTCGAACTACCCGCAGTTGCTCTCTGCCATTACTTTCGAGCGCAGAATTTGTTGAATCTGTCTTCGACCTTTTGCCAGTTGATAATTCTCGCGAAGTTATCCACGTATTCAGCGCGTCGGTTTTGATATTTTAGATAGTAAGCATGCTCCCAGACATCGCAGACCATTAGGGGCATTGAGCCCCAGCTAGTGAGATCTTGATGTTTTTCAGCCTGCATGATCACGAGTCTTTGGCTGAAAGGTTCCCACGCCAGGATGCCCCACCCCGAGGCCTCCACGCTCTTGGACGCGGCAGCGAAATGTTTCCAGAAAGAATCGAATGAGCCGAAGTCCCTCTTAATAAGGTCGGCCATCTTTCCGGATGGAGTACCACCTGCATTGGGACCTATTGTATCGAAATAGAGCCAGTGGAGGACAACTCCTGAACCGTTGAAGGCCAGGTCCCTGCTCAAGGCCTTGATTGCGTCGAAATTACCTGCCTCTCTTGCTTTTGCAATCATACTGATCGTGTCGTTGAGGCCTTTCACATAACCGGCAAAGTGTTTGCCGTGGTGAATGGTCACGGTCTCCTTGTCAATAACAGGTTCCAGTGCGTCCGGTGGGTAGGGTAGAGGGGGAAGCCCGTGGGTAAAGGTCTGGTTCCCTTCTTTGCTGTTCGCAAGCGCTGCGGGTGTCCCGATCAAACCGGAAATGACCCCTATGGTAGCTGCGACTCCTGCACCTACAATCACTTCACGTCTGCTAAATTCATTTTCCATGTAATCTTTCCTTTCTTGTTGTCAATAAGTTAGAATAGGAACTTTGCCGGGAACTGGAATTCGTACAGCTTCGCGTCTTGCCTTTCCAAGAAAAGACTTCGCAGCCTGGTCCTCCACGGAAATACGATCACCGTACCGATGAGCAGCCAATTGGAGAGCCGCATTCAGGATGGTCGGAGCATTTCGTGGATTGGGCAGGTTTTCAACTCCAACAGATTTCGGCAGAGCGTCAGTGCCGTAAAGGGAAGGTTGATGGAAACGGGCGCAGCTCACTGTGCCATCCAACGAGAGGCGTGGATCAGAAAAAAATACCCGCCCCAGTTCGCCCAATTCCGGAGTTATCGCGAATTCTGGCGTGGCCATATCTTTGGGCAAAGGTTGAAAAAACTGCCTTGCCTGCGCGAGGAGCAACTCTTCGGCCTGGGAGCCGGTCGGAATCAGAACATTGGCTGGCAGAACAATCCCAATAACGCTCAGCGCCAAAAAGTTCACGACTCCAGTCCTTGATAGTTTATAGGCTGCCACCTCTTCCTTGCCTTCCTTTCATCTTTGCCGCGCCGGCGCCTACCTTGATTCTTTTATGGAAGAGAGCGGCAGCCGCCAGCGTCAATAGAGCGATCCAGTAAGCCTGGAGCTGGAAAATGTTCAGATCGGCTCCAGCAAACCAACTGTGTACGAACGCACCTATAAGGATCAGCAATGGAGCCACGGCGTGAACATTCTTCCAAGTCTGATAATTAAATCTCAGGGTTGAGCGTAGCAATGCGAAAACTACGTGAATAGTTAGGATTATTAGGGCGACTTTTCCCACCACGACAAACCATGGGACGTCCCAGGAGGTCAAGAGCTTGGGGCCTGCTCCGCCGACCGCAAGACTCATGGGGTGTAATAGCGCTAAGGCCGAGGCGAGAACGCCCATTGCCTTGTGAAAACGCAAGCAGTTCAACGTTCCGACAGGACGATCGACCCACGAGAATCGAGCCGTCAAAACGGGTTGAAGGGCTAAAATACAAAAGGCCGCCAGTGCCATGTTTCGGCCAAATTCGTAGAGAAAGGCGCCCCCCACAGTAGGCGCCTGGACCACTGCCAACGTCACAGGGAGAAGCGCTAGAAAGATATAGAACAGAAGATATAAAACAGCCTTAGCCATGTATCTACCCTCGTGTCTCCGGATTCCTTTCCGTTACTCTGATGACCTCATCTTTAGTTTTTCACAAGCGAGAGTTTCATTAGCTCCAAAGGTTGGCATACAATATCTTTTCCTTTGCCCGTGAGTGAGATAGTTTAGCTCTGACCTTCAGTTGCAAATGCCTATGATTTTTGCCGAAAATCGTCGTCTCTCAGGAACTGTCATTTCTTCCCGGACACAAAATTTCCCGTGTCAAAGATCCTCTTGACATTCCCGACACAAGCCAAAAAAGTCCAAGCGGTGATAGTCAATTCTAAACCCCGTCTTTTTGCCAATCTCATCCTTCAGTTCATCGAGACTGATCAGTTCAGGGTCCATAATCTTCCGGCACCTGGTACAGACCACGTGAGGGTGGGGAAACGGCTTGTTCCCGTCGTATCTGTTACTTCCATCGGGAAAGCCCAGTTCGAGAACCTCATTGAGGCTCTTGAGCAGGGCGATAGTCTTGTAGATGGTGGCCAAGCTTGTGGTAGGGAAGGCGGTCTTGACCTTTTCGAAGATTTGTTCAGCGGTAGGATGATCCTCACTGGCGGAAAGAATCCGAAGCACAGCCAAACGCTGGGGGGTGATACGGAAATCAAGGCTCTTTAGCTTGTCAAGCATCTGTTGAAAACGGTCTTCACTTCTCCTTGAGTCATCGGGAGCCATCAGGACCATCCACCTGGCAAGGCAGTTTCATTTGAGAGAATGGTTCTCTATTAAGAACCATCGTAAATGGAGTCTTCTCCTGTGTCAAGAGAAGAAAGAACCATAGTCCCCGGCAACTATGCCTTCAATCTAAATCCGGAGACCTCGTTCGTCAAACTGGGACTGCTACCTGAAGATTTTCCCACAGGGCGACTCACGTGGTACAAGGTGGACTCGAAAAAGATGCAATTCGAGTTTCTGCCCGGCATCGAAATACCTGTGAAACCATTTCCAGGCACGATTGGCCTGGAACTTCCGGAGAACGGTATGTGGAGCAATGTTCCTCCCGGAAAACATGGCGGAAACATGGACAACAAGGAACTTGTCGCGGGCAGGTACTTTATTTACCCGTACACATTCAAGGCGCCGGCCTGAAAACCGGCGACGCACATTTGGCCCAAGGAGATGGTGAGGTTAATCTCAACGCTTTGGAGGGGGCATTCAAGAGCATGACTCTGCGCCTCACGGTTCGCAAGGATCTCAAGGGATTGGTGCAAGAGCCTTTTGCATCCACGCCGACTCATTGGATTGCGATGGGATTCCACACCGACATGCTTGAATCTACAAAATTGCTGTTCGTAACGCAATCAAGTTCCTCAACAAACGATATGGTATGAACGAACTTGATAGCTACGCCTTTTGCAGTATGGCCGTTGACCTCCGAGTAACGCAGGTAGTATACCTGGCAAAAGGCATCCACGCAATGATTCCCAAATCGTATTTTGTTGGTGATAATTATGCAAAAAAGACTACTTTGTTGCTGTAGGTTGGATGATACCTAGTTTGAGAGGTCTGTGAAGCGGAAACGCATGTATTGTAACTTCCTGACATGGCCGTGTCCCATGCCAAACACTCAACACATCTGATATAAGCCAGCGGCTTCGATGCCGAAGCTCGCTGGCGCTATTTGAACGGAAAACCTTTAGATTAGCTTACGGCGACATCTCGGTGGATAAGCTCATTTGCCGAAAAGCTTGTCCGTAATCATGCCCAAACCCTGGTGAAGCAAGTCTTGGGTTGGCAGGGAGCCGTCGGGCGTTAGTTTGTCCACAATTTGAGGAAACATCTCGGCCAGACCGCTCGAAGCGTCGTCCGGAGATACCCCCAGCTTTTCCGCAATCTGCTGGACTTGATCACTTCCCAATACTTGCTGGATTTGTTCAGAAGAAATTGGAAGATTTTCTCCGGCGCCAATCCAAGAAGACATTACCTCGCCAAGCCCTTTCTCGTTGAAAGTGTTTAAAAGTCCCTCAGCCCCACCGGACTCAGAAACTCTTGAGGATGGCCATAATGCTTTCCAACATGCCGCCCTGTGCATCCTGACCTGAAAAGACATTTTTTAGGAGCCCACCTGCAACTTCGTCAAAGAACCCCATATTGAACCTCCCTGGAATTTTTTCCCGGATAATTCTGAAATCGTTTTCTGAATCAGTACCGTCGAGAAATAATTCCCGAATCTGGTTAGAAAGTCAGATTCTATCTTCTGGGCGAGGTAGTTGGTTTACTTGGTTCACTGGATTTCTTTGAACATTCTTTTTCTTTAGCTTTCTGCGCTTCTTCATGTGTCTTGAATGGGCCTGCTATTGTTTTGGGTGTTTTTCCCTGGGCCTTGATCACTCTACAGTCTCCGTTCTTGTCCTTGATTACGACGTAGCTGTCTCCGGCGGCGAAAGCAACCACGGTTGTCAGAACAAAAATGATGGCTATGAACAAACCTATTAAACGTCTAACGTTCATGGTATTCTCCGATGAATGAGATTTTGTTAATGGTAGCATTAATATAGTTTGGCAAAAAGCAATTTAATGTTGGAATGGTAATAATTCAGGCTGGGTGGCCTACCTTCCTCAATTCTCAGCCCCTCAAGAGGGTAATGATCCGTGCTGAAATAGTTGAGGCGGTCAAAGGGGATGTATAAAAGGTCCGAGCCGGTGAGTTGTTGCGGGAGAGGGATAGGAATCAGGGGATTCGCTACGGTGCTGAGACAAGGTTAGGGCGCAAGATATACCAAAGCCTTCAGTGGGAACATCTTATAATCAATCCTCTCGATGGCAAACGATGGTGGGGAAGAAACGACTCACTTTCCTGTAGTTTCAAGTCCAGCAGCAATCACAGAACAAGTTGTTAATATTGCCTTTTCTGTATCTTCATTACCATTGAAAGCAATATTAAATGATGCCTTACCAATGAGGATTAGCTTTTTATCATAATCAATCATATCTATCTTGGGTATTGCTTTTTTATCTGACACATCTATCTTCCATTGTTTTTCTTTATCCCATTCAGGGCGCATCTCACGAATAGATGCTTCAATTTTCCCCAAATATGATTCAAAAGTATCGCCTTCTGTTTTAAGCATTTAATCCTCCGTATACGTAGTTTTTACCAATATGGTAGACACTACAATTAATGTCAAAACCTTTTTCTCAGGTCCAGGCCGAGCTGGTGAGTTGCTAAGCGAGATGGATGTTAAAGCCGGTGATTCCCAGTTATCGCACGATGCTACAATTAGACTCGACGACCTTGATATTAACAAGAAACAATCATCTATACCACGCTCCTGCCCTTGAGGCGGTTTGTGTCTGAGCCAGGCAATATTACTTTGTACGACAAAATAAAACCCCAACCGAATGAACGACCAGGGTTGAGTGAGTAACCGTCTCCCAGAGAGCTACCCACAACACAAACGAACGGATTTTTGATCCATCGCTGAAATAGCAACTTCGAAAGAGGAAAGCAAGATAATTCAGAGTTGTTGTTGTCTATATCCAGAACTGCGGATATCGTCGATTCTTCGAAAGATTGTTGAAAACCAGGGCAACGGCCAAAAGTATGGCGACACCTGTCGCTACCGGGAAGATCGGGTAGAAAAATCCCATCTGGTGAATATTGGGGCCACCTATTACTGCAAACAACCCGGTAGCCCCTGCAGGGGGGTGGAGTGTCCGGGTCAGGTGCATAACAGCGATTGCTGTCGCTACAGTCAGGGCTGAGGCAAACCACAATTGAAAAAAGAACGCCTTGTAAATGGCTACGCCTATGAACGCCGCCAGGAGATGTCCACCCACAAGGTTTCTCGGTTGAGCCAGAGGACTCTTGGGGGCTCCGTAAAGCAGTACTGCGGAGGCCCCGAATGACGTTATCATAAGGACGTTGTCATCGGCGCCGACTATCAAATTGTTCACCAGTCCGACAAGTCCCACTCCCAAAAACGCTCCAAGCCAGGACAGGCAAATTTCGATTGCGGACACAGGTGGCGGACTCTGGCTAACTCCTTTCATTTGGTCCAGGAATTTCATTCCAGCCCCCTTCCTATTGATGCCCGCATCAGGTCTCCTCGTGTTACTATCCCTATAATTCTTCCTTCTTCAACGTTCACAACCGGTGCTCTATTAATCCCCTTTGAAGTGAATAGCTCCGCTACATCCGATACAATGTCATCGACGTTCACTGATATGGATGGAGAGGACATTATCTCGCCGGCCAGCATCTTTTTAACGGAAACCATTAGGCAGTTGACGCCACTCAGACATTGCACGATTATTTCCATGAGATTTGCGGACTTACTCCCAACCATTATCTTAAGAAAATCTCTCTCAGAAATTATACCGATTGGCCTATCGGATTCATCCACGACAGGGAGCCCTGATATGTGATGTTCGGCCATCAATTTGGCAACGATCTCAAGCGGAAAATCCCGTCGAGATGTTACGACGCGCTCGGTCATGATTTCCCCAACCTTCACACTTCTGGTCAACCTAGATAGAGCGTGTTGGTATGCCTTCAAATAGAGTTCCTTGAAATCTGAAGTGGTAATATCTATGTAACCGGAGATCTCCCTCATGGCGATGAAGATGTCATCATCGGAGATTTGTACCGGTGCGCAAGCGCTGACAGATGTGTCCGACATTTTGTGTTCCTGTTAAGATGTCATAAGACTTTGAGGATACCGGCATGAAACCACAAGCCGCCCGCTGGATGGGGTTAAACATCCAGTCGCATTGGCTGTAATTCAGGAAACCCCGCTTCCTTGTGTTTCGCTGCTATTTGTCCTGCAAGCTCGTCAATTGCGTTGTAATCATTTTCTGTTGGGAGTCCCTTACAAATTACAGGGGATAATACTTCCACCTTGAGATTTGGGATCATACCCGCCAGTTGCTCAACAGCTTTTGTATGCCAGCCATAAGACCCCACCACTGAAACAAATTTCGCCTTTGGCCTGATCATGTTGGCCAGAGTGGCAGCGTAAGCCACGCCTGGATGTGGCCCGACATGAACCGTTGGTGTTCCCAGAACTATGGTTCCCGCATCCACTAGCATTATGGCTAGCTTACCTATGTCTGTAACAGCAAGGTCAAATTGTGCGACTGTGACTCCATTGGCCGCAAGAGAATTCACAAGTCTCTCGACCAGTTTGCCTGTACTGCCATGCATGGATATGTAGGCTATCACTGCCAGGTTTTTCGGGCTTGAAGTTGTCCAGTCCCTGTATGCGTCAATTATGAAATCAGGCCTGCCGTACGCGGGGCCATGGCTTGGAGCTATTATTCGGATGTCGTGTTTGGTGACTTTTTCGATATTTTTTTCTATGACTTTGGAAAACGGCATCATTATTTCTGAGAAATATCGTTTCGCCGCCTCATAGACTCTTCCTTCATCCGAAACGAACAACTCGGTTGTCGCTATGTGCGACCCAAAGAAATCACAGCTAAAAAGTATCCTCTCTTCCCTCAGATAAGTCGTCATTGTTTCGGGCCAGTGGACCCATGGTGTATACGTGAATTCCAGAGTCTTGTCCCCAAGTGAAACTGTTTCGCCATCCGCCACGGCAACAAATCGGTGTTCGGCAATTCCAAGCATCAGGGAGAGGAGTTCTTTTCCTTTCGGTGTGCAGATAACCTTGGCTTCCGGATACTTTTCCAGGACTTTTGGGATTGTACCCGAATGATCCTGTTCAGCGTGATGAGCGATGACGTAGTCTATCCTGGGAATATGCCCAAGCTGTTCCATGAGAAGATCCGAAAATGCAGGGTCGACTGAATCCACCAGGGCAATTTTGTCGGATCCTTTTATAACGTATGCGTTGTAGCTTGTGCCATCCGGCAATGGTATCAGGGCATCAAACAGGCGTCTGTTCCAGTCAACTACCCCAACCCAATCTACTGACTCACTGAATTTTCTCGGTTCCATTTATTTGTCTCCCTTTCAGACTTTTTCCGCTGAACCTCTATGTCAATCATATTATACCACCGCAATGGATAAGTAATTGACCTAAGTCAAGAAAACCGAATTAATTGTAAATATCCACGTGCTCTGCACGTAGTCTTTTATTCACAACCTCAAACGATTGGCTCTCATTCTTCATCATCAGATAACATACTTGACAGATTTAGTAGTTTATAATATCAAGACATAAAGAGCTATTTATGTCTTGATATTATACGATTTCCTCAGACTACCAGGGAAAGGAACAATTGGCCGATCATCACGAAATTAAACCGGTAAACCAAGAGGTCTCTCTAAGCTCTGTGGCCTTCCTCATTAAAAGCATCTCGGACGAGAACCGTATACGCATACTCCTTTCGTTGCGGAACGGCAGAAAAACAGTGTCTGGGCTGGTGGAGGAAATGAAGCTCTCTCAGCCCCTTGTCTCCCATCACCTGAAAGAATTGAGAAGGTCTCTTCTCGTGAAAGTGGAACGAAAAGGAGTGTTTGTGTACTACCAAATGGCTGACCCCCGAATAATTGACATAATCAAACAGTTTTCAAAATTGGCGACTGATTTGCTGTCGCAAAGAGATACCTTTTAGTATTTGAGGATGATCCAATGACCAAAAGTAGTCTTGATCAAATTCTGGAGAACATGGATCCGATAGAGGCCGCAAATGAAATGGCTTTTGCAGCGAAAAAACTTTTTTCATTTCTTGGAGAGGAAGCCTTAAAGGATTTCTTGGCTAAGCTGATCGGAGATAGTGACCACGACAAAACAATCGGCCTCGTCCACTTATGACTGGCCACATGCATGGACGAAGGTATCGATCCAAAGATTATGTGTCAGAGTTTGGTGGAAAAAATAAGTCAATCGGAACAGTTGAGATCAGTGGCCGACCCGGAACTTCTGATTCTTTTTGAAGATTGGTTGGAAGAACTGGAAAACGAGGCAGTGACTGTGATTAAGCGTGGAGGTTCCATTGCCCCCGAAGATCTTTCCAGAGAGTTGGGTTTATCGGAATCCGGCTCGATCTTCCTCGTTACGAAGCTCAAGAGAGACGGCAAGATATAGGTTTTTCCCGTGCCCGGATTTCTAGTCTGGAGGCTGACATGGCATTTGAGGTGAACTGGAAAAAACTTTGGCTTCCGCTCCTGGCGGTAGCGATCGCCGTGGGAGTCCTCTGGTTGACAAATAGAGCGGTGACTCCACGTGAATCCTCGTGGGAGGACGTAACGGCGGAGGCTAAAGAAGGAGGCTATCGCCTCATAAACACCGATGAACTCAAACAGCGATACGAAAAGGATCCCCGGAGCATTTTGCTGGTAGATACCCGCCAAGAGTGGGAATTTAATATGGGCCATATTCAGGGCGCGATGAATTTCCCTATGGAACCTACCAGGTGGTCAAGATGGTGGAAACAAGGAGACCTCGCTGCGGCTCTAGGTCCTGATAAGAATCGCTTCAGCGTTTTTTATTGAGCTGGTCTCACCTGAGTCCGCAGTGACGCAGCCGCTCGTGTAGCGGTTCAACTCGGTTACAAGAATGTATATCGTGACGCAAAAGGGTTTCCCGAATGGAAGGCGGCGGGTCTTCCTGTTCAAACCATTGCGACCGATCAGGCAAGAACCGTCTCGGAGCCGGAGAATGCCGGTCCACTTCATGGATGGGCAATGCTCTGGACTTTGTTGGGAGTTTTCGCCGGCGGATTGGCTCTCAACCTTACTCCGTGTGTATATCCTTTGATTCCTATAACCGTCTCATATTTTGGCGGCAGAACCAATCAAAGTAGCGGAAAGCTGGCGGTTCACGGTTTGCTATACCTCGTCGGACTGTCTGTGACAAACTCAGTCCTGGGTGTAGTGGCTGCTCTTACGGGAAGTCTCATGGGAGCAGCGCTTCAGAACCCCATCGTTTTGTTGATTGTTGCCGGTGTTTTGATCTTCTTTGCCACAAGTCTCTTCGGATTCTGGGACCTGCAACTTCCCCAGAGTCTTACAAGCGCCACGTCCAAGTCTTACGCCGGATACTTTGGCACACTCTTCATGGGCTTGACCCTAGGTGTAGTGGCAGCTCCGTGTTTGGGACCTTTCGTGCTGGGTTTGCTCACCTGGGTGGCGAGTATGGGTAGTCCCTGGTTGGGCTTCGTCATCTTTTTCACACTCAGTCTGGGGTTGGGCATACCACTCTTTTTCCTGGCGATGTTCTCGGGGAGTTTGGAAAAGTTACCCGGATCGGGTGAGTGGATGCTGTGGGTGAGAAAACTGATGGGATGGGTGCTAATCGGTATGGCAGCATATTTTGTCAGTCCTCTGCTGACGTCCTCCGTGAGTGTGTTCGTACTGGCAGGGGTGGCTCTTGCCGCCGGTCTCCACCTTGGATGGATTGATAGCGCTCAAGGAGGTTTCAAGGCATTCCACGTAGTGAGATATGTCGTCGGTGTAACAGGTGTAGTTGTTGGGGCCTTTCTGCTCGGTTCCTGGCTGATGGTGGGACCCGGAGTTTCATGGCAACCCTATTCCGATGAAGTGATGGAACAAGCCCGAAAATCAAACAAGCCGGTAATAGTAGATTTCTCGGCTACATGGTGTACGCCGTGCCGTGAACTTGAGGACATTACGTTTCGTGACCCGGCAGTCTTGAAACAGGCTGAAGACAACTTCGTCATGGTCAAAGTTGACCTGACAAAAAAGGGCAATCCTCTCTACGACAAACTGGTGACACAGTACTCGGTCAAAGGGGTTCCGACAGTCGTTTTCTTTGACAGTCAGGGACGGGAGCGCAAGGACTTGCGCTTGGTTGACTTCATCCCGGGGGATCAATTCCTGAAAAGAATGACTCAGGCCAGGCAAGAATCTACGTCGGGTTCATAAAAACCCGTAACACAAGGAGGAAGGAATCATGCTAAAAGTTAGTTTTTTTCTGAATGAACCCAATGGCAAGCCTTGAAGACATTTCAAGGAGATGGCGCCCAGGTTGGGCGCAGCGTACCCCATTAACATTGAAACGACATCCAAACCCAAGGCGGAATATGAAACAGACGAATGGGCTGAAACGGATCTTCCCTGCGCTCCCGCTATCATAATCGGCGAAGAGGTTGTGACGGAAGGCTCGGATGTTACCGAGGAGAAGGTCGTGGCTGAGATCAGAAAACGACTGGGAATGCCTCCGCTTGAACCGGAGAAGAAAGGGATTCTCGGTCGTCTGTTCAAGTGACATCGTCACGAACTTCTGCGACGGACAGGCAAGAAAAAAGCAGAATCGACAACGAGATACAGGTCGGTCGAAAAATCGCCACACTGTGCCATCTCGGCTTCCGGCACATCGAGATAACCACCACCAAAAATGAGAAACTCGGAATCAACATGCCGCTGCGTTAGGGATGTTTCGCCACTCTCAAACCGTTTGCCACTGCTAACAGTTCCGAGGCTTCATGAAAGAATACCGTCACTGCAACACTCATCATTCCTGCAAGGGCCGCAGGAATTAGAATAGCCAGGATCGAAATTGAAAAGATAATATTTTGCAGGCTTATCTTTCTGGCTTTCTTGCCCAGGCGGAGGGCATAGGATATTTTCGTAAGGTCATCAGCCATCAGCGCTATATCCGCCGCTTCAATCGCTGCATCCGTTCCTGCGGTTCCCATAGCGATTCCAAGAGTGGCTTGGGCAAGAGCAGGAGCATCGTTTATCCCATCCCCCACCATTGCTACCGGCCCGTATTTCTCTTCCAACTCTTTTATGGCTATCAACTTTTCTTCCGGTTTCAGACCAGCCCTGACTTCATCGAAGTCAAATTCTTTTGCAATGGACTTGGCGGTTAATTCGTTATCTCCGGTGAGCATAACGACCTTGATCCCCATAGCGTGCAAGTCTTCTATGGCCTCCTTTGCCTGGGGTCTAATTTCGTCTCTTATGGCAATAGCTCCCAGAATTTCCCTTTCAGTTCCTACGAAAAGGACTGTCTTGCCTTCGGCTCTAAGCGATTCGATTTCAGGCATCGACATATCGTGATCACCCGATTTCCTGAATAAGCCTTCCTTACCCACGAAAATGGTCTCATGTCCAATCTTAGCAGCGGCCCCATAGCCCGCAATCGCTTTGAAATCTGTAGTATTCAAGCACGTAATGTCATCTTCTTCACCCTTTCTTACAATGGCTTTTGCGAGAGGGTGTTCCGAGAATCTCTCGATACTGTAGGAGTATTGCAATACGTCGGAAGCATTTCCGTCTAATGCTACTATGTCGGTAATTACGGGAGTGCCTTTTGTTAGCGTTCCCGTTTTATCAAATACTACTGCCTGGACTTTACCAAGGTTTTCAAGGTGCATCCCTCCCTTTACCAGCACACCCATTTTCCCCGCTGTTCCTATACCGGCGGCCATTGCAACAGGCGTGGACATTGCAAGAGCACACGGAGCTGCCGCTACAAGAAGCACGACGGCTCTGGTAGCCCATTCAGAGAAAACAAGCCCTAGAATTAGAGGGGTCAGAATCAGGAGAACAGATCCGAGAAGCACTAAAGGTGAATAGACTCTTCCAAAGCGTTCGATGAACACCTGGGCTTTTCCTTTCTGTTCCTGTGCTTCTTGAACAAGATGAACCATCCGGGACAATGTGTTGTCTTGAAACGCAGCCGTCGCACGGATTTCGAGAGATCCTTCCTGGTTCATCGTAGCAGCGAAAACCCTCGAGCTTTCCTTCTTGTCCACCGGGATGGACTCACCCGTGACAGGCGCCTCGTTGACGCTTGATCTTCCTTTCATAATAATTCCATCTGTGGGAATTGACTCGCCGGGTCTTACCGTAAATATGTCTCCAACCTTCAACTCATCTGCCGGCACGCTTATTTCTTCGCCATTTATCACCACCCGAGCATACTTTGGCGCCAAATCGAGAAGGTTTTTAATAGAGTGTCTGGTCTTCGTATACGTATAATGCTCTAACGCTTCAGCCGTCGCATATAGAAACACCAGGAAAGCCGCTTCGTCCCACATATCTAGCGCTGCAGATCCGATAGTGGCTGCAAGCATGAGGATATCTATGCCAACTTGTCTCTCTTCAATAAATTCCTCGATCCCTTCTCGGATCCAGTAATAGCCTCCTATACAAATTGCGACAACGAACAGTGATATTTCAACAGCAGATGGGATTGCTTGAAGATGGGCCAAAGAAAACACCGTCACCGTCAACAAACCTGCAATAAGGGCATTGCGCATCGGCGGATATTCATACCACCTGCCTTCAAAGAGACCTTCTTGTTTCTCTTTTTCGCTCATATTGTTTTCCTCATCGGGATTCGCTAAAGATGTTGTGACTTTCCACTTCACCGGTTTATGATGAAACCTCTTTCAGGTCATTGTCGCGTTGAAAAATCCTGTAAAGAGCCGGCAGTACCAACAGAGTAAGGACCGTGCTTGAAATCAACCCGCCGATTACTACGGTAGCCAACGGCCGCTGCACCTCAGCCCCGGTTCCTGTGGACAGAGCCATAGGCACAAACCCCAAAGAGGCGACCAAGGCTGTCATCAGCACGGGCCTCAGCCGCGTCAGAGCATCTTGCAGTACCGCTTCATCAACAGATTTCCCCTCGTCTCGCAACTTGTTGATAAAGGTTATCATGACAAGCCCGTTCAACACAGCCACTCCCGAGAGCGCAATAAAGCAGACCGCCGCCGCAATAGAGAGCGGTATAAAGCGCAGCCATAAGGCAATAATTCTCACTGTGAGAGCGAGAGGAACGCCCGTGAATACCAGCGACGCGTACCTGAGAGACCCGAAAGCAGCGAAGAGCAGTGCTAGCATGAGAACCAACGCGAGTGGCGCCAGGATTTCCAGACGTCTGGCCGCTGCGAGCAGACGTTAGGGTTGTATCCTTGCAACTTGTCTCATCTTGAGCAGAGCGGCGGAAACAATCTGTGCGACATCAGTAATCTCAACTGCGCTGGTGAACTTACCAACGGAAAACCTGATTGTTCCTATCGCCCATTCCAGCGGAACTTTCATTGCCTGAAGCACTGGAGAAACAGTTATCTGATCTCTGGAATGGCAGGCGGAACCGGCAGAGACAGCGACTTTATCAGCAATCTCGGCAAGAAGTTTGCCAGCATTGACGCCTCTAAAACTTACGTTGACGGTATTGGGCAACCTCTCTGAAGGATGACCATTGAGCTGAACATCCTTTATTGTTTCCTTGAGCTCCAAATAGAGGTTTTCCCTCATCTCTCGCATATGTTTGACGTTCTTCTCCATGTCTCGTTCAGCAATTTCGCAAGCTTTTCCAAGTCCCACCACCTCTAGGACATTTTCAGTCCCCGCTCTCCACCCCCGTTCGTGGCCCGCTCCATGCATAAATTTCTCAAGGCGGGTTCCTTTACGGATATAAAGCGCCCCTACTCCCTTCGGAGCATAGAGTTTGTGCCCAGCGATGGAGAGCAGATCCACTCCCAGTTTATTGACATCGATGGGAATTTTTCCTACTGACTGGGCTGCGTCCGTATGAAATATAATTCCATGCTTCCTGGCCAGCTTTGAAATCTGTTCGATTGGCTCAATCGTCCCAACTTCGTTATTGGCGTGCATGATTGTGATCAGACAAGTTTTGGGAGTAACAGCCTTATCAACATCGGCCATTTTTACCATGCCGAACGAGTCAACAGGCAAATATGTGACTTCAAAATCACGTCCTTCGAGAAACTTACAAACCTCAATAACCGCAGGATGTTCAATCTGAGAAGTTATGATATGATTTCGCTTATCTTTCTGACTGAACGCAATTCCTTTAATCGCGTAATTGTTCGATTCCGTTCCTCCGCTCGTGAAAACAATCTCTTCCATATCGCATTTGAGCAAGGACGCCACTTGTTCTCGCGCTTTCTCAACGGCTCTTTTTGTCTGCATACCGTAAGAATGAGAACTGGAGGGATTGCCGAAGTGATTTGTTAGAAATGGCGTCATAGCATCTATCACCTCAGGATCATGCGGAGTGGTAGCGTTGTAATCCAAATAGATTGCTTTGTTCACGGCGCCTCCCAAAAGTTTGATTTTCTGCGAATAGGGGAACAATTGGCTTCACATCCAAGCTAGTTTCGCAATGTTTTTGGACAAAAGACGTCGGTGAAGTTAAGAAAAACAATACCATGATCGAGTGGATCACTGCAACGAGCCAACTTTCTTGAATCTTATGAGTTAGACCATAAGATTCCAGTCTAAGCTCAAGGATGGAAAGGTTTTTGGTCCGGCTAATTCTTCGGTTTTCCACAGAAGAAAGAGATATTGACTTTTTATTTATACGGGTATATAAATATATATATGCTTATAAAGCGAAACAGGAACCTCACAGTAAGCCATCCGGGCAAATCAGGAACTTATTTTTATAACACACTAGTATGTTTCCGTTTCCAATATTAACGTGACGCCTGTTTCTTAATAAAGACTCAAAAAGGGGTGAAGCTAAATTAGTGAGAGGCGGAAGTATTGTACCTAAAAAGACCTGTTTCTACGGGTACAATACTTAAGGATGTTCAAAATATTTACCTAATTGGAAGGAGTTTTTGATGATTGGGACCACAAGAAAACCCTTGGAAGAAGTTCTCCATGCCCTCGAAGGTAAGGAGAAAATTGTTGTCATGGGATGCAACGGTTGCGCCAAAGCCTGTAAAACCGGCGGTGACGCTGAAGTAGCGGACATGGCGGCGACCCTTACAGAGGCCGGGAAATCCGTGGTATGGGAGGTTACGCCTGAGAGGACGTGTTACATACAGCACACCACAGGGAGCCTCACAGGACACGAGCAGACTATTTCAGATAGCGACGCTTTCCTGGTGCTTGGTTGTGGAGGAGCTGCTCAAGTAGCGCGCCAAGCGCTGGATGAAATGGGGTTCGTCAAACCTGTAAAGATTGGTCTTAACTCCGTAGGTCACCTGGACACTATCATTGCCGGAAAATTAGCCATTGAACAATGCCAGGAATGCGGTGACTGCGTCCTCAACGAGACGGGCGGGATATGTCCCGTAACTAAATGCGCCAAGAGTCTATTAAATGGTCCTTGTGGAGGGGCGCAAGACGGCAAATGTGAAGTCGACCCACAGAGGGACTGCGCCTGGGTGATGATTTATGATCGGCTTAAAGCCTTAGGCGAAATGGAAAAGCTCTACGTTTATCGAGATCCCAAAGATTACAGCAAATCAAACAAACCCAGAACCCTAGTGATAGCTTAGAAAGAGGCCAAACTATGAAAATTACGGACTTATTTCAAGACAAAGTCAGAGTTCTTACCAGTGAAGTCGGCCCCGTCAAGGGCTGCGTCAGAGACACGGACAATGGCCATAGACCGAAGTGCCTGGATGAAGCAAATTTGGTTAAAGACTTCGTCCACGCTGTGAACGTGACCGACAACCAGAGCGCTGTCATGCGTCTGGGTTCACTTGCCGGTTCCGTTAAATTGAAAGAGCAGGGGATAGAGCCGATATACCAGATTACGTGCAGAGACAGAAATCGTATAGCTTTGCAATCTGAGATACTTACGGCCTGTTCGCTGGGAATAGACAACGTATTGATACTTACTGGCGATCACACATCACTGGGCGATCACATTGCGGCGAAACCTGTGTTCGATGTTGACTCGGTGCAATTACTAAAAATAGCTAGCGGAATGAAAGCCGGCCATGACATGATGGGAAACGAATTGTATAGAGCCCCTCAGTTCGCTATTGGCGCAGTAGTCAACCCCAATTTTACACCTATGGAGCTACAACTGATCAAAATGGAGAAAAAGATTAAGGCTGGGGCCGAATTCTTTCAAACTCAGGCAGTTTATGATCCGAGGATTTTTGAGCAGTTTATCGGTAAAGCGGAGAAATTTGGTGTCCCGATTCAGGTTGGTGTAGTATTTGTGAAGTCTGCAAAGATGGCCAAATTTATGAATGAAAAGATCTCCGGAATTACCGTGCCTGAATCTTGGGGGAAAAATCTCGAGGGTCTTACCGGGGAAAAGGCCAAGGAAAAATGCGTTGAGATGACCGGCGATCTCTTGAAAGAAATTGCTCCCATGTGCCAGGGAGTTCATTTCATGCCATTAGGCTGGTCCGACCTTGTTCCCAAAATTATTGACAAGGTCTTTAATTAGATAAACGGTCTCATATTACAACTGTGTGAGTCAGTACAGATTCATGACTGAAGAACAGACCAGAAACTTTCATTGTGTGAAATGTGGAAACGATTGGAGCGTTCCTTTTGGAGGAGGACGCCAACTGGTATGCCCCAAATGTGGTTCCATGAACATTTTTCGCTCAAACCCTGGAGCCAGATCTGAAATGTGCGGGGCTATGAAAAGAAAGACGTGCAAGCGGCGAAGATCAGAGTAAAAGGATGACTGGATATGCAAGGGTAGCCATATATTCCTGCCTTGTGAATCTGGGACTCATGGGCACGAAGTATCTGCTGGGCGAGATTTCTGGAAGTCTCGCCCTCACGGCTGACGCTATTCATTCTTTTGCGGACGTGATTTCGTCAAGCGCCATATTTCTGGGTATCGTAATTTCAGCCCGTAAAACAAAGATTTTCCCTGAAGGCCTTTACAAGGTTGAAAATCTGGTGGCTCTGCTGAGTTCGTTTTTCATTTTATTCGCCGCTTACGAAATTGGCGCCGAAGCGCTTAAAAGCTCCTCTGACAATGTAATCTCCAATATCCCTCTTGTAACGATTGGGATAATCTTCATGATGGCCGTCGCCAGTCTTTTTTCCAGGTATGAACTTAAGGTAGGCCTAGAAGTGGGCTCTCCGAGTCTTGTCGCTGACGCCAGGCATGTCACTACTGATCTTCTGGCGTCTCTGGTGATCCTGTTCGGCATTATAAGCACACACTTAGGGTATCATTTAGATCGCTACGTTGCTCTGTTGGTCGCAGTAATCGTAGCAAAAATGGGCGTCCAGATCTTTTTGGAAGCAGTAAAGGTACTCCTTGACGCCACGCTGGATTACGCTACCCTTGACGGCATTCGGAAAATTCTGGAAAGCCATGATGAAGTAATGGAGATTATTAGCATTGGCGGAAGAAATTCAGGAAGATTCAAATTCGTAGAAATCTCTCTCACAACCAACCTGAAACGCTTGAATGAAGCCCACGTCGTAACATCCGAGGTGGAGGAAGAAATTCTTGACCGCTATCCTAGCATTGACAAAATACTGATTCACTACGAACCTGAGCACAAGAATGTCGAAATTGTCGCAACCCCCTTAGATGTTAAGAATGGCGAATCGCCGAACGAGAAGTCTTCAATTTCCCAACACTTCGGAGACGCTCCGTATTTCGCGATCATCGACCGTGACTTTTCCCTAAAAAAGGTTTCTGTTAGAAGTTACATGGAAAATCCTTTCAAGGATGTTGAGAAAAAAAAGGGGGTCAGGGTTGCAGAGTTTCTATTCGAACACGCAGTCGACGAGGTTAGGTCACGGGTTGATTTTGAGGGTAAAGGCTCTGGATATGCCATCGAAGCCATGAACATAGCGATAGTCACAACGGCTGCAAATACGTTGGGAGAAATGATCGAACAGATGGGCAGGAATTTGAATTCCTGAAAAGAAGCGACTAGCTCACCACCTGCGTTTGGCAAGGTTCCATCAATATTTTGGCGGCGGGTGTGAGGTGGATTGACGATAATCTCAAGAAGGGATCCCAAGAAGCTCCCTTTTCTTTTTGTTTCTTCTGTTTAACCAATGCTGGAGGTTACCCAGGTAGGAATAGACAACAGGTGTTAGATAAAGAGTCACGAATTGCGACAACAGCAGTCCTCCTGCTACAGCAAGTCCCAAAGGCTGTCTGGATTCACCTTCCGCCCCAAAACCTATGGCAATTGGCGTCATTCCAGCTATTGCCGCTATAGTGGTCATCATAATAGGGCGAAAACGAACAATAGACCCTTCAATTGCGGCGTCTAACGGGGATCTACCTTTCGCTTCGGCCTCCAGTGCAAAATCAACTACCATAATGGCATTCTTTTTCACTATGCCGATTAACATAAATAGCCCTACAAATCCGTAAAGGTCAAGACTGTAGCCCATGACCCAAAGCACCAACAACCCACCAAAAGCGGCTGAGGGCAGTCCGGCTATTATGGTAAGGGGGTGCAGGAAGCTCTCGTAAAGGCAGGCGAGGATCATATAAATTATTAATATTGCAACAATCAAGAGTATTGTAAGGCTTCTCACCGTTCCTTCAAATGCCTCCGCTGTTCCCCCAAACCTGAATCGGATCGAATCCGGAAGCGTTTTCTCCGCCATGGATCGCAATGCTTCAGTGGCCTGGCCGATGGTATATCCAGGAGCGGTATCAAAAGAAATCGTCACCGAAGGAAATTGACCGTAATGGTTAACCGTAAGTGGCCCATTCCGGGGCGACACATCGGCCACAACATCAAGTCTTACCATGTCTCCTTTTACATTCTTCAAGTAAAGAGATGATAACTGGTCAGGATATCGCTGAAAATCCTTTTCGACTTCCAATACGACCTTGTAGGTGTCGGTAGTGCCGTAGATGTTTGAAATTTCACGCGACCCATAGGAGGAGAAAGAAGCCTGTTCTATATCCCCAGCCGTTATTCCAAGTGAAATCGCCTTATCTCTATTAATATCTATATATGATTCCGGATTCTTTATGTATAAATTTGAATTAACACCTTTTATTTGTGGAACGCCATACATAGCGTACGTGAATTTCTCGGCGCTTTTGAAAAGAGTTTCGGTTTCGGTTGATTGTAGGATTAGTTGATATGGGCTTGCTGATATCTCCGTGCTAATCTCTATGAGTGGTGGCACGGAAAAGAATGTAAGCATTCCAGGCACAGAGTTAGCTACTGGGAAAACCTCCTCCATGACTTCCTGCGCAGGTAATTTACGGGGTGGCTTGTCGTTCAGAAAAGCGATGGTGAACCCTTGGTTTCTTTGCGGATAACCCGCAACATTTAGAACCGAACGCACATTGGGATTAGCGCGTATACGCGGTTGAAGATCTTTAAGTTTGTCAAGCATCGCATCGGGTGAAACCCCCTGCTCACTTATACAGAAGCCAACCAGATAATTCATGTCCACGTTTGGGACAAAACCTTTAGGCAGGGCTATAAATAAATAGATAGTGCCGGCAAGAATGACGAGAGACATGGAGAGGGTAACAATTCTGTGATGCGCCGCCAGATTGAGAGTCACCTTGTAGAATCTCAGCATAGCGCCAAAAATTGGATCCGATTCAGCCAACCTACTATTTGGGCTTAGCATCCGACTGCTCAACATAGGCGTCACCATCAAGGCCACGATGCCTGACACAATTATGGCCACCGTTATGGTAACGGCGAATTCGTTTAGCACTCTTCCATAGATCCCCGACATGAACATAATTGGGACAAATACAATTGCAAGGCTTGAGGTCATTGATATTATGGTAAATACGATCTCTTTGACTCCATCCAAAGCCGCCTGAAAAGGGGTCTTACCCATCTCCAGGTGCCTCACAACGTTTTCCAGAACCACAATAGCGTCATCCACAACAAATCCCACTGATAGAACCAGGGCCATTAAAGAGAGATTGTCCAGAGAAAATCCCAACACGCTCATAACAGCAAAAGTGAATACTATAGAGAGAGGGATGGCTATACTCGCAATAATTGTTGCGGCGACATTGCGAAGGAAAATGAAGACAACGACCACAACGAGTAGGATAGCCAGCACCAGAGTGAGCTTTACGTCATCCACCGACGCCCGGATTGATTGCGACATGTCATAGACAACATCCAGACTCACCGTAGGGGGCAACGATGATCGAATTGAGGGCATCAGTTTTTCGATATCATCTACAATCTTGATTGTGTTTGATCCAGGCTGCCTCTGTACCGCCAAGGCTACGCACTGTTGGCCGTTGTAGTAACAAAAGACCTTGTTAGCGTAGACGCTGTTTTCGACAGTGGCTACTTCGTCGAGACGAACAGGCTGTCCCTCTACATACGAAACAATGATCGGATCATAGGCCCGGGCGTCCATTAGCTGACCGGAAGCCTTGAGGGTCCTGGTTTGATATTTTCCATCCAGAACGCCAAGAGGAAGATTGACGTTCTGAGCTACAACAGCATCCCTAACCTCATTGACCCCGATTCTCTTCGCTGCAAGAAGATCCGGATTGATGGATACACGAACGGTAAATTTCTGCTGGCTGTAGTTTAAGACCTGGGCCACCCCAGGAACCATGGAAAGAGCATTGGAAACCATAGTCTCGGCATAGTCATTAACCTTGTACATCGGCATGGCGTCGGAGTACAGCACCAGATAATAGATCGGTCTCTCAGCCGGGTTGACCTTGGAGAAAGTAGGTGGACTCGGCATATTGGGTGGCAGAATTCCACTTGCCCTTGTAATTGCCGCCTGGACGTCCATAGCCGCTGCGTCTATTTTTCTGGAAAGGTCGAATTGGAGATTTATTGTCGTTCTACCCTGGGTGCTGGTAGAATTCATGGTTCGCAAGCCCTCTATCGAAGAGAACTGCTTTTCCAGGGGCGTGGCGACGCTTGACGCCATGGTGTCTGGATCGGCCCCTGGTAACGAAGCGGATACTGATATCGTCGGGAAATCTACCTGAGGCAGTGCGGAAACCGGCAAATTTCGGTATGCGATAACTCCAAAAAAAAGCATGGCCACCATGATCGTGGTGGTCATTACAGGACGACGTATGAATAACTCAGAGAGATTCATGGATTAACGGTCTTTGGCTTGGACTTGTTATCGTCTGACTGTCCTTTACCCTTTGGCGAGGCTTTCTGTTCAAGCGCCCTATTGACTTGATCCCTGGTCACGACATGGGCTCCGGGACGTAACATGAGCTGCCCATCGGTTACCACATTTTCGTCAGGTTCCAAGCCTTCTGAAATCACCACTGAATTCTCATATCTGCGATCCAACTTTACTGATCTCATGGCAACTGTTTGATCTTTATTCACAATCCAAACATATTTGCCTTCCGGTCCTTCGTTCAAAGCCCTCTCAGGAACAAGAACGGCCCCTCTAGTAACGGTCAGATGGAGACGAACATCGACAAACTGTCCCGGCCAGAGCCGTGATTCAGGGTTGGCCAACGTTCCCTCAAGACCTATCATTCCAGTCCGTATGTTTATGTTGTTGTCAATTAGGGTAAGAACTCCTTTTTCAGATCTGTCACTGCGAAGAACGAAAACCTCAACTTCCAGGGGCGCAACTGAGTTGTATCTGTTAATTTCATCCAGGAATTTTCCCGGAATAGAAAACTTGACCTTTATGGGACGTACTTGCTTGATTGTAACCAGCCTGTCCTGGTTAGCTGTAACAATATTGAAATTGTCTATATATATTTCACCGGAGGGTCCTTCTAATTGAGATTTTATGAAGCAGTAGCCGAGGTTCAGTTTAGCGCTGGCAAGTTCAGCCTCGATCAATTCGACCTGATACAGTTTTGAGTTCATGTCAACCTGTTTGGTCTCCAATTGCTCGGCGCTGACCGCCTTTTCGGAATACAAAACCTTAAATCTCAGAAATTCTCTCTTCGCTTGATCATACTGAACCTTGGATTGGTTTAATTTCGCCTCGCTCTCCTTTACCTTGGCCTCGAACGGCGCAGGGTCTATAGTAAAAAGATCCTGCCCCACCTTCAAAAGGTCTCCTGCTCTAAAAAAAGTATTTGTAAGCTCGCCGGTAACTCGAGACTTTACGTCCACCGTGTTGTACGCGGCTACATTCCCAATTGCTTCAATAAAAAAAGGCGTGTCTTTTGCGATTACCTTTGCAAGATCCACTGGTATCGGAGGAGACTCCTTCTTGATTCCCTTCTTTGTGTCTCCACAACCGGCGACAATTAACAGGCCTAGGCATAACAAAAATGTTACACACAAAAAGGAGACGCCTACTCTTAGTGAAACTGAAGATTTTGATTTGGCGAGGTTTGTCATCTAGTTTTGCTCTCTAGGGCAAGACAATACGATTTCATAATACCAGCCCACTTTAAGGTCACACAAGACACATATTTAACGTCTTGAAATCACAATGGAACCAAAAGGAGTTTCCTGGTAAATTCGCGCCGCCCCACTCTTAACCAACTCTAACAGCGCAAGGAATGTTACAACTACGTTGCTTCTAGAAAAGTCGTCAGAAAAGAGAGATCCAAAAGAAAGCCAAGGATGTTTTTGCAACCTTCCCAAAATATCCTGAATTTTATCCTTGAGCGAAACGGGTTCACTCTTGATCTCCAAAAGCATCTCAGGCTGTTGTCTTTCAATAATATCTCTCATAACCTTGAACAATTCTTGGGCGTCTATCAAGAGTGTAGAAAGCCTCTGGGTATTCGACACGGGGTCCACAGATTCCCTGTTGAATACGTCCCTCCCCAACAATGGCATAACCCCTAAGGATGAAGCAACAGCCTTGTATTTTCGGTATTCCAGAAGGTGCGCCACCAATTCCGCTCTGGGGTCTTCGCCCCCTTCCGAATACTCCCCCTTGTCCGTCTCCGGCAGAGGCAAAAGCATCTGGGATTTTATATGCGTCAAATAGGAGGCCATCACAAGGTATTCCCCCGCCACTTCGAGGTTTAGCGACCTCATGGTCTCGATGGTATTGAGATATTGCTTCGTAATCTCCGCTACAGGGATGTCGCCGATTGAGACTTCATTTTTTTCGATTAAGTGCAAGAGCAGGTCCAATGGACCTTCAAAAATATCTAATTTGACCTCATAGTTCATTTCAAACCTAGAGAAGTCTTAACAAGAGGTTTTCCACGGCTACAATAGGAGGGGCTATAATAAAACTCACTACACCGGTCAGTAGCAAAGCCAGAAGCAACATAAAACCATAAGGTTCAAGAAATTCAAGTTTATAGGCCATCTCCCGGGGAAGCAATCCCTTGAGAACGCTAAATCCATCCAGCGGAGGAATCGGTATCAGATTAAAGATCGCCAGAACAACGTTAATTCTGATTCCGAATCTTACAATGAGAAACAAGGGGCCTAGAAAGAAGTCTGATGTGGGAGATCCATAACCGGACGTGCCTACGACCGATATGACCTTCAAGAGTATCACGAGGACAATGGCGCATAAAAAATTTGCGGCAGGGCCACCCAAGCTTATCCAGAGCATATCCTGCAACGGCTTTTTAAGGTATTGTGGATTTACGGGGACCGGCTTGGCCCATCCTATCATTCTGGTAAGAACGAGCGCCAATGTGCCGAATGGGTCCAGATGACTCAAAGGATTGAAGGTCAGTCTACCAGCCATCTTGGCTGTTGGATCTCCGAGCCTGTACGCTATGTATCCGTGACTGAATTCATGGACCGTTATTGCCAGTAAAAAACCCGGCGCTATAAGAACCAATTCTCTGAGCGTTTTTATTATGTCAGTTTCTAACATGAACTGGGCTGGAAATGATACAGGCTGGGAATAATTACAAACGCCAGTAATGTAATCAGGTGTACAACACCGGAAGATATCCCGAGTTCACCGAAACTCTGGGAACCTCTCACCAGTCGCTTTATACTTGGCTTGATGTAGGGATACCTCAATTAACTCCCCACTAGGACTTCTGCTTCTTACCGTCCTGTTTTGATTTGTCTTTGCCTTTTCCTGAACCCTTCTTGGGTGGTTCGAGCAGTTTTTCTTCAGCCTTTTTCTTTTTGGCTATGGCTCCGGGCTTTATGGATTCAGCCCTGGCTAAAGCGGCTTCCTCAAGTTTCTGCTGCTTTTTTTCCTGAAGTTTCCTGGTTTGGTCTTCAAGAAAGGCAATCCTGGCAATTGCGGAATTAATCTGTTTGATCTTAGCATTTAGATGCTTGAAATGAGAATCTTTCTTGATCCTGGTCTCCTCGAAACCTTGGTCCAGAAGAGCTTTTTTTCTTATTTCCGACTGTTGGAGGAACCTGGATTTCTGTTCTTCTCTGGTCTGCATTGTTTTTGAAGGCATGTCATTCCTCTATCAAACTAATTTGTTTTAGAAAATAGGCTGTTGGCTGGGGTGGGAGGATTCGAACCTCCGAATGCGGGATCCAAATTCCCGTGTCTTGCCACTTGACGACACCCCAATATCCATCTTCATCCGGGATCCAACACCAACGCGACTCACTAGTCTACAGTTATGCCCTTCTTGTCAGGCCTGGTTTTCCAAACCTTCCAGAACTTCGAAAGCATTAGACTTTGCGGATCAAAAGTATTTTCGTCCGAAAAACCGAATACTGTTGGACCGCTTCCGCTCATCAGCGGTTTTTCGATCCCTGCTCGTCGCAAGGCCGTCAAGGCCAAAGATATACCCGGGTGAAGCCGTTCAGCGACAGGTTGCAAGTCATTATGGAGAAGACTGCGTGAGTCTCTACTTTCCCCATATAATCCGCTTAAAATACCTTTTCTCATTTTCCCTGTCAAGGATTTAGAAATTTCCCCAAATATCTTTGCCGTCGAAACGGTGAATCCAGGGTTCACCAATATAATTTCGTCGGGTCCTTCCAGAAAAACTCTTGTAAGTTTCTCGCCTATCCCCTCTCCTATTGCTGAACCTCCATGAAAGAAAAAGGGTACATCAGCCCCTATCGAAGCCGTTAAAGGTGATAAAGCATCCAGGTCCAACCATTCAAGGTCGAAGAGTTTCTTCACCCCAGAAATGAGCGCCGCTGCGTTTGAACTGCCTCCTCCTAAACCCGCCGCGACTGGAATCTTTTTGTGGAGATCTATTTCTAGGTTAAAACTCCTTCCGCACAATGATTCAATCCATTCCAGCGCTTTGAATATGATATTATCCCCCGTTTCAAGTTCAGGCGCTCCAAAGACCTTGAGCGTTGTCTGCCCCCTTTTTTCCCTTAATATCATCTCGTCTGCGAGTTCGATCTCCTGAAATAGCGTTTCTATTTCATGGTAGCCATCAGGTCTTCTCCCGAGCACTCTCAGAAAAAGGTTTATTTTCGCAGGACTTCTAAGTTTGATACTATTCATTGTGGAAACCTCTCTAAGTTATCCATGCAACGCCCATGATCGGATTTCGCCTCAAGCCATCAGATGACTGTCCAGATGAGCCGGTAGATTATTCTTTTATTTTGACAAATCCATCTCAATGTTGGTTCTATAGAATTTTTGTTGAACGGATGGAAATGTTTTGTCAGAAATTGGGGAAAACCAACGAGTGGAATATGTAATTCACCTTGGAAACAGGGCTATACGTCTTAACGCTCCCGGATATGTCCTTGAACCGAAGGATAGGATTTCTTTCTGGTGGGGGCTTACCACTTCATCCATTAACCTAGCCCACAGAATTATGTGTCAGGAAAACCTGTCAGGCAAAAAGGTCCTTGAACTGGGTTCCGGAATTGGTCTGACCGGTATTGCCGCTTTACTCCGTGGCGCTGAAGTTACCTTCAGCGATTATTTGCCCGATGCGCTGGAGAGCGCAGCCGATAACGTCAAAATCAATGGTTTGAGTTCTGAAAGAGCTAGTTTTTTGGTTCTGGATTGGGAGGATTCTGTACGAGTTCCTTCTTTCGATCTTATTTTGGGGGCTGAAATAGTTTATGACTATTTTTCCCACGGTTCGTTGATTCATTTGATGGAAAAAGCTCTAGCTCCAGGTGGCCGCATTATTTTGGCAGACAGAAAAAGACTCGTTGCTGTAAGATTTGTTGGACGTCTTTTGTCAAAAGGTTTCGTTTGTAATGAAAAGGTTTCCAACTTTCATGTTGAGGGATTTCCCAAACAGGAGATCACCATTTTCGATATCACCAGAGCATAATCCGGATACTTCGTAGTAGTTTGCTAATACCTTGGCAGACCGTTTTCTTGGGAGAAGAATGGAAGGCGTCCTTGACGGTTTGATGTCAGCCACTTTCCATGCACTTTTTTTCCCTAATATATCCTTAATTAAATCTTGCCGTTCTAATGACAGCATGTATTTTGCCTTTAGTAATGTTCATAATTGACGCAAATAGAACACTGGTTGTCCTTACAGGTAAAAGATTGGGCGAGCCGCCACCGACTCGCCCAATCCTGCGTCATCCACAAACAGACCTGACTAATTAAGACTTTTTGGATTTCTCCTCAAAATAGCCCGCCGCTTCATGAGGAAAAATCGCGTGTATAAGGATTTCCTCATCTGTCATTCCAGGGAATTTCCGCTCAAGATCCGCCCACATCGGAGGAATCAGCTCAGCCGGCCTAACTGATATTGGGTCTTGGCCCTTTAGAACTCGATCCTGAAGCTGCTTGTTAACTGGAGCTGGAGTTTCGCCGTACATACCCCTTAAAAGGTTTGCCGTGTGGTTTGCTATTATCTTGTATCGACCAAGAAGCACATTGAAAGTCGCCTGCGACACTACTATCTGAGATGTTGGCGTTACAAGTGGAATAAATCCCAGATCCTCCCTAACTCTTGGAATCTCATCAACAATTTCATCAAGTCTAGGAAGCGCGTTTTGTAGCCTCAGCTGACTGGCTAAATTCGACATAACACCACCTGGAATCTGGGTAATCAACATCTTACAGTCGACACCGCTATAAGGAGCCTCAAAGTCATGGTATAGGGTCCTTACGCCTTTCGCCTCCTCCGCCGCTCTAGTTAGTTTCTTAAGGTCGCATCCAGTATTGTAGCCAAAACGTTCCAACGAAAACACCAAGGACTCAGGTACAAGGATGCCCTGTTCCTCCAGAGAACGGACTCAAAACAGAATCTATCATTTCGCAACCAGCTTCTACAGCCTTCAACACAGACATCATACCAAGACCGCAATTGTCATGAGTATGCAAATGGATCGGAACATTCACCGCTTTCTTTAGGCTAGACACCAACTCAAAAGCTGTTTGCGGATCGATCAGGCCCGCCATATCCTTGATTGCTATCTGGTCAACCCCCTTGTCCTCGAGCTGCCTGGCTTTGGACACAAACTTTTCAATGGTGTGAACGGGACTTATAGTGTAGCACACAGCGCCCTCTGCGATCTTTCCTACGGCTTTTACAGATTTTATGACAGCCTCGTGATTTCTAACGTCATCGAGAGCGTCAAAGATCCGGAAAACGTCTATTCCATTACGTGCCGCAGTTTCAACGAATTTTGCGACGACATCATCAGGAAAATTGGAATAAGCCACTAGATTCTGACCGCGAATCAGCATCATGCTTTTGACATTGGGCATGGCCGCTTTAAGAGCGCGAGCCCTTTCCCAGGGGTCTTCCCTCAAGTAACGAACACATACGTCGAATGTGGCGCCTCCCCAAGTCTCTGCTCCATAAATTCCAGTATCCGCAAGTTTTTCGGCGACCTTTAACAAGTCTTCTAAAGCTATCCGTGTAGCGACCTTGCTCTGGGAACCATCTCTTAAGGTGATGTCAAAAATCTTGACTGTCTTGGGGACTCGAGATTCCATTTAGATCCTCCATCGAACGTTACTTATAATATAATCTGTTTGTAAGGTATCATCAGACTTCATATCTTCTTGCTTCGTCCTTTAAAGCGAAGTTTCCGCCGTCATCATAGTCGAACCGTTTAAACATAAACCGGGGAAGTTATCTGAATTGGCTTCTCACTAATATAACATTAATACATTTTCTGGAAAGTCTAATTTGTCGAAGCTTCTTTTAGAGATACAGCTTCCTTCTGAAGAAACAATTTCTTCACAAAATTTCTCTCTTCTTCAAAATCCCTAACACTTCCATCCAGACACGCCTCGCGTAGAGAGTTGAGAATAGAGCCGAAAATAGGACCCGGCTCGAATCCCATCTCCTTGAGATCCTTGCCTGTCATGATCGGGCGAACGTGACGCATTCTTATTATAAACTCTGATATTACCCTTCGGACACTTTCTCGTCCAGCTTTTGCCATCATAAACAACAAAGAATCCATCGAGAACTTACCAAGGACCAGTACAATTTCGCTCGGCCTGGTTATCTTTTGACGGTCCAAAAGGTTGAGGACCCAACGGAACTCTCTTCGTTGCTTCACTAACCGGCTAGTTTCAGGCTTCGGAATAGAAAGACGTTCCGCAAACGATTCCATCGTTCTGTCATCAAGAGAGTCGGTCAATGCCAAAAAATATGGCTTCCATGTTGCAACCTCGTCTTTTAGGAAAAGATACTTCCACCATGAAAGCACGCCGGAGACCGAATCCACAAGTTCCGAAGTTTTCTTGGTATAAACAAGCCCTGGACAGAGCGCTTCCAGAATTCCTAACGTTGACATCTGTTCAATCGCAGGCGACGGGTTGCGTTCTTCCAGAATATGAATTAATTCGTTCAAAAGCCTCTTTCCCTCGACTCGATCGAAGATGTTTATTTTTAGGGCCCCCTTTATCAGTGTCATGGCATGCTTGTTCAGGTTGAAGTTGAACCGGCTGGCGAATCGGACAGCTCTCAAAATACGGGTTGGGTCTTCAACAAAAGCAAGATTGTGCAAGACCCGGATGACCCTGTCCTTGATGTCCCTCACTCCCCCGAAGAAATCTATGAGGCGCCCCCATTCCTCCTGATTAAGGTGCACGGCCAGAGTATTAATCGTAAAATCTCTTCGATAAAGATCCCGCTTGATCGAACTGGTTTCTACCTGTGGTAGCGCGCCAGGGCGAGGATAATATTCGTGCCGGGCAGTGGCTACGTCTATCTTGAACCCGTCATCGAACAACATCACCGCAGTCCCAAATTTATCATGGCTCTTTACCCTGCAACCAGGATAGTAACCTGCAAGTGTCTTTGCAAAATATATCCCGTCACCCTCCGCCACCAAGTCAATGTCAAGATTGTAATTTCTAAGTAATAGATCCCGAACAGCTCCACCGACCAAGAAAACCTCGTAATCGAGTTCCGAGGCTACCTGTCCAGCTTTCTTGAATATGTTCAGGACCTTCACAGGAGTTCTTTCCTCGAGGAGTTTTTTGACACTTTTTCGGCGTTCCCTGCCGCCATGAAAATCCTCGTGACTGGTTGAATCACTAGTCCGAGGCAATTTAAGATGTTCAAGAAGATCACTGCGGGATATCACACCTACCACGTGTCCTTCATCTATTACGGGAACCAGCCTGTGGCGCCCGTCGACAGTGATCTTCAAAGCCTTGTCAATTGAATCGTTGGAGGTGACAAAGACTACCCCAGGATTCATAAAGTCTGAGACCAGATGCTTCTGCAGACCATGATGAGTGGCACGGTCGACTGCCTGCCGATGAAGAATTCCCACCACGGTCCGGTTCTTCTCTACAGGCAGAGAGCTTATCTGATAACGACTCAATAGTTCGCCCGCCTCCTCAATGGTCTGGTCAGGGCAGATCGAAATTACAGGGCGTGACATTATGTCACAAGCCTTGCGCTTAGGCTGTATCCTGGCCTTTAGCGCGCTGAGAACACGATCTTTGACTTCAAACAGGCTCAAATCACGAATTGTAGCGCTTGCCGCTGTCGCATGACCTCCACCACCAAATTCTGAGGCTATTTCTCCAACGTTCACTTCCTGAACACTGCTTCTTGCTATCAGATGAATCCTGTCTTCCATCCGAACCATCGCGACGACCACGTCATAGTTTTCCATCTCCTTGAATTTGTGAACCAGTACAGCCAAGTCTCCTACGTAACCTTCAGCATTAGCCGTAGCAATTATGGCCTCAACGTTTCCGGAACTGAATGTCTCAGATTCCTCTATAAATTGATGCAATATATCGATCTGGTCTTTTGTTAAATCACTGGTCATCATGTTTGAAACGATGTTTAAATTGGCCCCCCGTTCAAGCAACCACTTCGCAGCCCCAAGATCTTCAGGCGTAGTGGACGAAAAAGTGAATGATCCTGTATCCTCATAAATACCTAACGCCATGACCGTGGCCTCTTCGGCGTTTACGGCTATTCCCCTCTCTCGAAACAGGTTTACGAAGAGGGTTACGGTTGCTCCTACGTTTCTAATGACCTCAACCTTCCCCCTTATGTCTTCTTCAGAATCAGGGTGGTGGTCATATATATGCACATCAACCTTGGGTGAATCACAAATCTCGCTCAATCTTCCTATTCTGCTTTTTTGTCTGGTATCTACAAGTATGAGCCTTTCAACTGTGGAGAGGTCGAGATCCTTGACGCGTTCGATTGAGAGAATATATAGGGTCGACTCCATGAAAAAATCGCGCAGGTTTTTCTCGCGAGATCCTGGAAAAACGACAAGAGCGTCCGGGTACAATTTCTTGGCCGCCACCATAGACGCAAAAGCGTCAAAGTCTGCGTTGATATGTGTCGTAATGATTTCCATTCGAGCATTTTTCCGCTTGGTCAGTATTGATGGTCTGCTTTTGGAGCTAATCCCACATTTATGCCTATCCCGATGAAGAAATGGTATCTTATTCCATTGGTTCAAATTAAACTATACTCTAATACTTTGAATGAACCCTTTGAACATTCTATTTCAAAGGTAATGACGATAATTTCGATATAAACAGCTGGCTTGCTATTGATTGACAGGCCATTTGGAAATATAAGATCCGAAACACTCTTGAAAGAAGGTTTCAATTCATGGAAACCCCTAGACTGAAACATAGAAGAATTCCCTCTCTTAAATTCTTGGTATACACGTTCATCCTTTCCCTTTTTCTGCCCGCTCTCGGATGTCAGGAAATCGACACAATCAAGAAAGAACTTATAGTTAAAGTAGAGACAAAACTTCTCAAGAAAAAAACACAATTCGTTCCACGCGAGGGGATTACGCTGAGGCCCACATCATTATACCAAACCGCCAACCTGAACTCGGAAATTATTAGAAAGTTACCGGCCGAAACTCCCTTAAACCTCCTAGACAAAGTCGGAGAAATGTTCAAAGTCAGGACAAGGGATGGTAGAGAGGGATACGTCGAGCACAAATCCGTCGGTGGTGACGATATTATCGCCAAGACCCATGAGTTGAGAAAATCGATTGAAGGCATACCGCCTCAGGCGGAGGCGGTCACAAAAAGCAAGGCGAATTTCAGACTCGTCCCCGGTAGACAGCACGAGATAATTGAAGTGCTTCCACCCGGAAAGAAGCTGGAAGTTTACGAGCGGGTTGTTACTTTAAGAAGTAACCAGACTTTAGACAGAGCTAACCCACGACTAAAAAATGGAGATTCAACAGTGGTTCCAGCGGACGAACCCCAAACCCCGGAGGAAGGTTCCGACGATGTCCGAAAAGACGTTTGGTACAAGGTGAAGATTGAAGATGGAAGGGTCGGGTACATATTCACGCATAACATGAAGCTCTCTCCACCCGAAGATATAGCTAAAACAGTGCCTTTCATGCGAATGGTCGCATGGCGAGCTATTAATGTCACTGATGACCCTGACATAGGGGCCAAAAGCAATTATATAGTGGCGTACGCTCCCATTGGAAAGGACGCCGGTTGCGATTATACCAGGCTGTATCTGGTAAGCTGGTCATCAAAGCTCAAGCGGCGCATAATTACATGGCAACTACGCATTAATGGCGTCTTGCCCATAACTGATTTCCATTTCGAAGGTAAACCTGGATTCAGCGTTCGCTATCTGCATCCGAACAAGAGGGATAAGCTGGTTCTCGCAAATTTCATCTTTAGCCGGGGGTCGGTGAGAAAGGTTAGCGAAGAAGAAATACCCAACACGGCGGAAACGCACTAGCCAGTTGCGCTACGCGCACACAGGGAATTGCAACAGTTGGGTGAGATGGACCGTCGATCAAAGGGTTGCGTGGCGAGCATCACTGATGGATGGGAATTGGTTCAAGGGAACAAAGCCAAATATAGCGGCAATCATGTTCTGGGGGAATGAAGTCAGCAGGCTGTTATAAAGTTTGGTTGTCTCATTGTACCCGGCGCGTCGAAGCTTGAGTTCCTTGTTAAGGTAATTGATTTTTGACCATTGGTTTTGAAAAAGGACGTTTTTCTTTAGCTCTTCTGAAAAATCCGCAAACTGAGATATTTTGGCAAGCCTTTGATCAGTTTCTTCTATGCTCCTCAAGATCATTGAGGGATCGGTCACTTTTGACAGTATGGAACGCTCCTCTATCATTTTGTCTCCAAGCCTGTTCTGAATCAGCCCCACCCCCTTGAGTGTCTCTACCATTCCTGGAACAAGGTCATTTCGTTCCCTAGCCAAGGTTAACATGTTTTCCCATTGCTTCCTTGTTTCTGAATGTACCTCCTTCAAGGTGGGTCTTAGAGAAAAGAACGATATTGTCGACAACAAAAGAAGAGCAATCAGCAAAGAGCAACAGAACTTGATGATGCCCGATATCACTCTGGAATGGCGCTCTGAGAAACTTTCAAAACCGGCGTCTACAGGATCCGGAACGCCGGATCGTATACTCTGAACTGCTCGAGTTTGATGGTGTGGAAAATCTGTCATAGTTAACTTCGAAACTTTTAAACTATTTTAACAATGAGTTAAAAGCATAAAGCCAATAAGAGTGTCAAGTTATCTGGACGGACTTCTAATACGCTCTGCTCGTCTTGTCAAGCCAATATTCTTAAATTAAGGACATTTCATCCTGTCATCTCATGGACAAACCTGGGTTGATCCTAATCCAGCCTCTCAAATCTTACCCTTCAATGCAATTTCCTCGAATTTACATGACAGCTTCCAGAAACAATAATCAGTTTTACGCGACCAATTTCTGTATGCTGTCATTGACTTTGCTGGTAGCAGAAACCATGATAAAAAATAGAAGATATTTGAGCACGAAAAATATAAGAGGTTTAGAAATGTCTCTCGACAAAGAACGTAGGCAATTTCTCAAGGACAGTCTGGTGGTCTCGGCCACCATCGCTGGGGCTTCTCTCGGGATTATCTCTCCTGTGGAAGCGCTGGCCGATGATTTTCCCGACATTTCGATATGCTCAGGAAAAGATCCCTCTGCAATAACAAGAAAGGCCATTGAGGCTGTCGGAGGAATGAAAAGGTTTGTGAAACCGGGCGCTAAGGTCCTCATCAAGCCAAACATGAGCTTCGCCAGACCCCCTGAAACGGCGTCAAACACCAACCCTGCGGTTGTCAGAGAAGTGGCAAGAATGTGCGCTGAAGCCGGGGCTTCCAGAATTATGATACTCGATAATGTCTTGAACAATCCATCAGACTGCTTGAAGTTGTCCCGCATTCCTGAATTCTGCGCTGACGTTCCAAACACTTTAACTAATGTTGTGAAGAGCGAACGACTGTTTCGCGAAGTCAAAGTGGAACATGGAACCCAGTTCAAGAAGATGAAAGCGCTTTCCGACGCGCTGGACGCCGACACTCTTATAGCTGTTCCCGTAGGCAAGTCTCACAGTTCATCCGGAGTAAGCCTTTCAATGAAGGGCATGATGGGCTTGATATCGGATCGGATGTCATTTCATAACCGGTATGATCTTCACGAGTCGATAGTTGATATGGTGACTGTACTGAAACCAAATCTGGTAGTAATAGATGGAACCAGGATACTTAGCACAGGCGGGCCTGGCGGGCCTGGTGAAGTAATTCCCCTGGATCTTGTGATCGCTTCGACTGACATGGTGGCCGCTGACGCCCAGATGGTTGCGCTTGGAACGTGGTACGGCAAGAAAATCGAACCCAAGCAGATAAAACATATCCGAATCGCCGCTGAACGCGGGCTGGGCCGAATCGACCTTGATAAGTTGAACATAAAGAAGATCAGCGTTTGATACGGTTTCAGCGAATCATACAAACAATCAGTTTTGGGGCTTTTATATTTCTGCTCCTGTGCGCAGCCTACCCTGAAACGTATGAGGCGCCTCTAAACTTCTTCCTCAAGCTTGATCCCATAATAGCGATCACTACGCTGATTGTGTCTCGAGAGTTACAATACGGTTTTCTAATCGCGTTGGTTGTAATTTTGAGTGGGTTGGTAGTCGGTCGCGCTTTTTGTGGTTATGTCTGCCCTATGGGTACCACAATAGATCTCCTGCAACGTGTGATTTATCCCAAGTCAACACTCAAAAACCCTCGATCAGGATATGATATCAATCCGAATCTTCGTCGGACCAAATATTACATATTGATACTGGTGACTTGCGCAGCTACAGCAGGACTTTCCCTTACGTTTCTTGTAGCGCCGATGTCCTTGATCACACGCTTTTACGGACTCGTCGTACATCCGGTAATTCTTGCCATCTCTGACTTGGGGCTTGAACTTGCTTCTCCTTTATACGGACATTTTCCTGAACTTGCGTATGTTCAGATTTCAAGGAGGATTTTTGCCACAAATTTCTGGGTGGCGGGTTTCATGATTCTCATTTCGGCCCTTGCGATAAAAGGCCCGCGGTTTTGGTGCTCTTACTTGTGTCCCGCAGGCGCAATGATCGCGTTATTCTCGAAACGGCCCCTTTTCAGGCGAACGGTAGACTCTTCATGCACAAGCTGCGGTAAGTGCGTCAGAAACTGTCCTACCACCGCAATCAGGAAAAATCCGCAGGAGACAGTACACAGCGAGTGTCTCTCATGTTTTAAATGCCAGACCATTTGTCCTGAAAACGCGATATCTTTCAACCCGTTGAGAAGGACTGAAGAGCCCAAATTACCAATTACCGATATTACGAGAAGAGGCATGCTATTATCAGCGCTGTCAGGGTTAGGAACAGCCGCTTTGGTAAAAACTGGCTGGAACCAGCCCAGGTTAACGGGCCAGGAAAGAGCTGTCACCCCCGCGGATCTAATACGTCCCCCCGGAGCGATACCAGAACCCGAATTCCTGCGACTCTGTGTAAGATGTGGACTTTGCATGAAAGCCTGCGCCACAAACACCCTCCAGCCAATATGGTTCAAGGCCGGGTTTGAGGGGCTGTTCAGCCCAGCGCTAGCGCCGAGGCTTGCGGCTTGCGCCACCAATTGCTCGATCTGCGGATCAGTCTGCCCGACCTCGGCCATCCGTGAACTTCCCCTGGATGAGAAGTTGCAGGTTAAAATAGGGACGGCGTGGATTGACAGACAGAGTTGTCTGGTGTGGAACCAGGACAAAAAGTGCCTGGTTTGCGATGAAGTATGCCCCTATAACGCCATAACCTTCCAGCCCGCCGAGGGGCGGCGCAACGCCGTTCCTTTCGTACACGCAAACAGATGCACTGGATGTGGTTGGTGCGAGAACAAATGCCCGGTAGAAGGCTGGGCGGCCATCAGGATAGCGGTGGTTGGAGAAGTCAGGCTGGCCTCGGGATCTTATATTGAAAAGGCAAAGGAGTATGGATTTCAATTCCGGATCATCGACAAGACATCCGACCAGGTAGCCCCTGGCACTTTTGATTCATCGGAAATTGTGGAAGGGATTGAAAAGCATGGACAGGATGCTGCCTCTCAAAAGCCCAAATTGCCTTCAGGGATAACATTTGAGTGACGGTATCATGTAGAAACCATGACAGGTCTCGATTCAGGAAATGATTGAAGCTGACTATTTGCCCCGGAGTAGGCCTTTCTCATAAAAGTAGCGAAATACAACAAACTGATCTATCCCTGTCAATTCAACTACCTTGAATATTGTTACAGACTGGCGGGCCATCTTGAGTTCATTGATTACTCTTGTGATCCTTCCATAGACCTCATTGCTTTCGTTTATATCCATGATCGGATTCTCCGTGAACCAATTTCGTGCTTATCGACAATCAAGTTGATTCGGTCAATAATATGGAGCCTATCCAAAGATAAACTTGTCGGCGCAGTTTATCGTATTTGCAAGAGATTCCCCATTGGGGCCCCCAGCCTGCGCCATGTCGGGCCGCCCTCCCCCGGAACCTCCCAGCGACTCTGAAGCCCTCTTGACTATATTTCCGGCGTGGAACCTGTCAGTAAGATCCTCGGTGACCAGGGCCAGGATAAAGGCCTTTCCATCAGACTTGGCGCCCAACAGGGCAACTCCTGATTTCAGCTTATCTTTGATTCGATCAGCGTATTCTCTTAACTCTTTAGGTGTCTTAGCGTCCTCGACTATCTGAGCGAGAACATTGATTCCGTTGATTTCTCTTACGCCTGTCTTAATGTCTGAAAATCCCTGATTCGAGAGCTTCTGTTTCAGTTCAGAAATTTCCCTGTCCTTGGCTTTCTTTTCTTCTATAAGCCTGTCCAGTTTCTTGACCATTTCACCCGGGACCGATTTAAGTCGCTCTGATACCTGAGTAACTTCATCCTTCAAGGACCTTAGGTACGCCATTACTCTCATTCCGGTAACAGCTTCAATCCTTCGAACTCCCGCAGCTATTCCACCTTCTGAAACGATCTTAAATAAACCTATCTCACCAGTCCGGGAGGCGTGTGTCCCACCGCAAAGTTCCGTGCTGAAGTCTCCGACGGAGACAACCCTGACAGTTGAACCGTACTTTTCTCCAAAAAGGGCCGTAGCCCCGATTGCCAGTGCATTTTCTATGGGCATATCCACTACGGAAACTTCAAGATCTTCGAGTATCTTTTCATTGACAAGGTTCTCAACCCTTTGAAGTTCCTCCTGACTTATCGCGGAAAAATGAGTAAAGTCAAAACGTAGGCGATTTATTTCAACAAGCGAACCCCTCTGATTGACATGCTCTCCCAGAACGCGCCTCAATGCCCATTGAAGGAGGTGCGTGGCTGAGTGATTCGCCATTATGGAGCGTCTCAAGCTGCTGCTAACTCTGAGTCCGACCAGGTCCCCAACTGAAAACGAGCCTGACTTAGCCGATCCCTTGTGAAGGACCAGTCTATTCCCCATTCTGGTAGTATCCTGAACTTCAAATTCCGCATCCGCCGAAGTTATAATTCCATGGTCTCCAACCTGGCCTCCCGATTCGCCGTAAAAGGGAGTCCGGTCGGTGATGATGGAAGCGACTTCATCGGAATCAACCCTGTCGATTCTGTGTCCATCTCGTAATATGGCAACTATCACGCCTGTATCTTCCAACTTTTGGTAGCCCGTAAATTCCACAGAGCCAAGGTCCGCTATGGCCTCCCACGGCACGGCGGTTATATGACCCCCACTCCCCTCCCAAGATTGCCTGGCCATTTCCTTCTGCTTGGCCATTTCTATATTAAAACCGTCGTGATCGACTTGCATTCCGGCTTCCTTGGCAAGATCCTCAGTTAAATCCATGGGGAAACCGAACGTATCATAAAGTCGAAAGGCAACCAGGCCCGGAATCATTTTTTTTCCCGATCCCTGTAGTTGACCGATTTCCTCTTCGAACAGCGTTAGCCCCCGCGTCAATGTCTGGAGAAAACGTTCTTCTTCGTTCACTATGACTTCGCGAATCAAAGCTTTGCGTGCATCTAGCTCGGGATAGGCCTCCAACATATGGTCTACGACCACAGAGGCCGTGTCAAAGAGGAAGGGTTCATTCAGCCCAAGTCTCTTTCCGTAACGAAGCGCCCTACGCATAATTCTGCGTAGCACATACCCCCTGCCTTCATTGGATGGCAGAACACCATCAGCGATCAGAAAAGCGGCGGACCTACTATGATCGGCAATGACTCTGATGGCTACCTTCTCGTTCGGCCCCGATTTCCAGCTTCTTCCGCTTATTTGTTCGATTCTATTTATTATTGGTTCAAAAATGTCTGAATCCCAGTTGCTGTCCTTTCCCTGAATCACCGATGCGAGTCTCTCGAGTCCCAGGCCAGTGTCTATCGAAGGTTTGGGGAGTGGTTCGAGTCTACCTGAACTATCACGCTCATATTGCATAAAAACAAGGTTCCAGAGTTCCAAGAAACGGTCGCAGTCACAATCAGGACCACAATTAGGGGATCCACATCCCAGCCTTGCGCCCTGATCAATATGCACCTCGGAACATGGACCGCAGGGACCCGTGTCCCCCATACTCCAGAAATTGTCCTTCTCTCCAAGGCGAATGACCGGATTCGAATTAATCCCCAGGACTTTTTTCCAGATTCGGTCGGCTGGATCATCATCCAGAAAAATGGTCACGTGGAGAAGCTTTTTGGGCAGTCCTAGCTTCTTTGTTAGAAAGTCCCAACAAAAAGCTATTGCGTCATCTTTGAAGTAGTCTCCGAAGGAAAAGTTCCCCAACATTTCGAAAAAGGTATGATGTCTGGCTGTATGACCCACGTTCTCCAGATCGTTGTGCTTACCGCTTACCCTCAGGCATTTCTGAGCTGAAACCGCACGCTTATACGGGCGATGTTCCTGGCCGGTGAACACAGACTTGAATTGAACCATGCCTGCGTTGGTAAACAGAAGTGTGGCGTCCCCACTCGGGACCAGAGAAGAACTTTCGACCCGGTAGTGGCCACTGGCCTCAAAATATCTGAGAAACTCTTCACGCAATTCAGCGCCGGTCATGCAACCTCCCCGCTGTATTCCAAACCTCAAATCTATCAAATATAACCTTAACTAATCCCATTTTTAAAGAATTATCACACTTTAGGAACGCTTGGCAACCGTGGAACGAAAAATCCTTGAACGGACACTAGAGTGTCTTCGTTTCTTTATCGAATTACTTTCGCAAACGAGGTTCATTTCTTGGTGATGTTCTCCTGCTATTGTGCGCAACACTTCCAATTTATCATAGTTATGATGTTATATATCAATATATTATCTAATCTTTGATATAATAGATGTTATATATATATTAAATATTGAATTACTTAATTTATATATTATATCGAAATATATAATAAAAATATTGACTCATTAAATTAAATATACTATCCGTTCACTGCAGTTGGCGCTCGGAGCCATCTATCCGATAACTGTCATTACGGGATCAATTTGCAAAACCGAACATCCACACAATCTTTCGGAGTAGGTAAGAGGGAAAATCACGATTCATCCTCCTTTTACAGTCGTAAATTGTATTCAGAAAATTCAACTCCCAGAAAACCGGGAGAAATTAATCTCGTTCCGCCCATTGTTTTAGACAAAATTTTCGCTCATTCCTCAGAGGACATGTCCGAATTGCCGGATAATTCAATAGCGTTGATGGTCACTTCACCCCCTTACAATGTGGGTAAGGATTACGATGTTGACCTGAGTCTGGAGGAATATCTGAATCTCCTGGAGAAAGTGCTCAAAGAAACCCAGCGGGTACTCATGCCTGGAGGCCGAATCGCCTTCAATGTGGCCAACGTGGGCAGGAAGCCCTATCTACCTTTGAATTCGTTTGTGGCGACAATCGCTTGGCGACTGGGTTTATTGATGAGAGGAGAAATCATCTGGGTCAAGGCTAAAGGAGCCAGCGGTTCTTGCGCATGGGGATCATGGATGTCAGCCGGAAACCCTACCCTGAGAGACCTGCACGAGTACGTCCTGGTGTTCTCAAAGGATCGTTTTGACAGGTCCGTAAAAGGCACATCAACTATTACCAGAGATGAATTCATTCGAGCGACCACTAGTGTATGGGAAATTCCCGCAGAATCGGCTAAACGTATCGGTCATCCAGCACCCTTTCCAGTTGCGCTGGTTGAGCGTCTGATTCACTTGTACACATTTGAAGGTGACGTCGTGTTGGACCCATTTATGGGAAGCGGTTCCACCGCTTACGCCGCCAAGAAGCATGGGCGGAGATTTGTTGGATATGAAATAAGCCCATCCTACATTGAAATCGCTCACAGGAGATTGGACCTGGTCTTATCTGAGAACCCTCAGCAACAGAGACAATCCGTAGCTTAATGCCCCTTCGATTTTCAACAGCTAACTTGCAAACGTCTTCTTGAGATTGTCCTCCACCACGAATGACTCGGGTCCTTCAGGTCTGCATTCCGGACAAGCATCACGCCGCAATGTGTTCCTCATCGAAATAGCGTAATTCATTTTTTGACCCATCCCAATTTATTCCGTCTTCTGTGGATTTATTCCTGTTGGATTTATTGCTTGACCATGGGCGACTACTTATCTAATATATATAGGTTTGACATCTGAGGACTAAACATGGAATCACGTCAAAGTTATGAAATAATATGGCACGGTCGAGGTGGACAAGGAGCTGTTACAGCAGCCAAGATGTTTACCGAAGCCGCTTACTACGCTGGTTTTAAGGGCGTAAGCGCCAAGCCTGCGTATTTCTCGGAGAGACGAGGGGCGCCTGTTAGCGTCCATACCCGCGTTTCATTGGAACCGGTTCGGACGTTTGCTAATGTTCTTTTTCCTGATATTGCGGTAGTGCTCGATGACAATCTGCTTGAAATGGTGAACGTGACATCGAACCTCAAAACAGGTGGTCTAATTGTAGTCAATTCAGCGCAGACGGCTTATGATCTTGGCTTGCAAGGCCAATACAGCGTCGCGATTTCTGACGCTTATCACTGTTCACAAGAAGCGGGCTTGATAATTGAAGGAAACGTACTCGTTTCAACCTCTATCCTCGGGCCGTTGGTCGCATCAACAGACATTGTCGGAATAGAAGATATTCGGAAGGCGATTGAGAAGAAATTCAAGGGCAAATCCTTAGAACGCAATCTAAAAGCCTTTGAACTGGCGCATGAAAGAACCACTATTGTTGACATCAATCGGCGTCTTGCCGTGGCAAAGGGATGAATCGCCGGGATTTCCTTCCATAAATTGGCGTCATTCTCTAAGGTTGACATAATCCTTATTTGATTTGCCGAAATTAATCTTCTGTTTGGCAAGGATTTCATAAGAGGCGATAAGCCTGAACAGGATTCCCAAGAAACAATCTATTGGTGGTTTACACTTTACGTTTCAGGAGTTTACGTTGTCAGAAAATTCCGCTCCCATAAAAACCATTTCTAAACCGGCCAAGGGAGAAGCTGGGAAGACAGGAGACTGGCGGTCTCAAACCCCAAGGATCGACCATGAGAAATGCTCCCAAAAAGACTCATGTCTGTTATGTTGGTTGTATTGCCCCGATGGGGTTATATCGTCCACTTTTCCGCTTCAAATAGACCTTACCTATTGCAAAGGTTGTGGAATATGCGCGGAAGAATGTCCTAGAAAGGCTATAGAAATGATTGATGGTAGATAATCACTAAGCCAATTTTCCGACGGGCATATTTTTCTCCGATCATCCATCATTTTTTTGGGTGGAATATTTTGTAGTCCATTACGAAGATCTCATCATTAGGTGAGTTTACAGACAGGTTGCATATATGGGCCAAGTAGAAATAATTACAGCAAATACGGCTGCGGCTTTGGCCGCAAAACTGTGCAGGGTTCAGGTAATCTCAGCATATCCTATAACGCCTCAGACACCGGTGACCGAAGAGCTGGCGGAAATGGTCGAGAGTGGAGCTTTACAGGCCGAGTATATCACTGTCGAAAGTGAACATTCAGCTTTGGCGTCCGTAGTCGCCGCCTCCCAGGTCGGAGCTAGGGTTTTTACAGCGACCAGCGCCAACGGACTTCTTTACATGCACGAGATGTTGCACTGGGCGGCAGGTAGCAGGGTTCCCATCGTCATGGCGTGTGTGAACCGTGGAGTTGGAGCGCCGTGGACCATTCTGAATGATCAGCAGGACACCATTTCCCAACGGGACACTGGCTGGCTGCAGATTTACTGTAGGAATTCACAAGAAGTTCTGGACACAATCATACAGGGCTTCAGGTTAGCGGAAGAAATTCAGATACCGGTAATGGTGTGTTACGACGGCTTCATCCTTTCTCATGCCAGCACGCCCGTTGATGTTCCCTCCCAAGACGAGGTGGACAGGTTCCTCCCTCGTTTCGTGGACAGATCTGGAATTAACGGCGGAACTCCGATGAATGTGAATCCACTCATCCTGAGCGACCCCAGACTAGGGCCTGATGACGTGTCGATGCCGGGTTACATGGAATTCAGGTTCATGTTACAACGGGACATTCTGAACTCGCTCCAAATAATTGAATCGGTCGACCGTGAATTCTCGGATGTCTTTGGCAGAAGCTGGGGTGGTTCACTTTGGAAATATAAGATGGAAGATGCGGATCATGCCATAGTCAGCATGGGATCCCTAGCTTCCGAATGTACGATCGCCGCCGACATGTTGAGAGACAGAGGCGTCAAAGTAGGCGTAGTGGGTGTAAGGGTTTATCGGCCGTTCCCGGCTTCCCAAATTAGTGAATATTTATCGCACTTGAAAACTGTCACTTTTTTTGAAAAAGACGTTAGCTATGGGTTCCACGGAGCGGTCGCCATGGACGCCAAGGCGGCTCTTTACGAATCGGCGTCCCGCCCGTCAGTTTCCTCCTATGTAGTAGGCTTGGGAGGAAGAGACGTAAGACCTGAACAGCTTGCTGAAGCGACTATCAATTGCATAGAGGGCTCTACAGGTCATCATTGGCTGGATGTTCGAAACTGACTAGACTCAACTGATTGCTCTCCGGACCTTAACTCGGATAATCATAAAGATTTTGAAAAAGATGTAGGATAGACTGTGATGGCGACAACTTCTGTTAGACAATTACCAAAGACCGAACTGATAATGCCTGGGACAAGATCCTGCGCCGGTTGCGGATTGATGCTGACATACAGACATGCTCTCAAGGCGCTCGATGAGGGTAAAACTATAGTGGCTGTTCCCGCAAGCTGCATGACTGTATTACATGGCGTCTATCCGATTACACCCGTTAACGTGATTTGCATAAACAACCCATTCGCCGCCACTGGCGCCGCCGCAACAGGTATCGTCGCAGGCTTGAAGGCGACCGGAAAGACCGGCTACACTGTTGTAGCGTTCGCAGGAGACGGCGGCACCTATGACATTGGCATTCAGGCCTTATCAGGCGCATTCGAACGGAGAGTGAATTTTATTTACGTGTGTTATGACAATGAAGGTTACATGAACACGGGAACCCAACGTTCGAGCGCAAGTCCCGTCGGAGCCGTAACATCAACAACCCCCATTCTTGCGAAACTGCAACAGAAAAAGGAGATGGTAAAAATAGTAGAGGCTCACAACCTCCCATACATAGCTACGGGCTCACCCTCTTATCCGCTCGATCTTTTCGACAAGTTTAAATTCGCCAAGAATGTAGAGGGCTCCCGATACATTGAAGTGCACGCTCCTTGCCCTCCTGGTTGGGGATTCCCCAACAGGAACCTAATAAAAATGGGCAAGCTGGCAGTTGAATCCGGCATACATGTTCTCTTTGAAATCAGAGATGGAAAATTCAGCCTAACTTCGAGATCTCTAGCGCTTGCCAATAAGGGGCGAAAGAAAACTGTGTCTGATTACATAAAGGGTCAGTCGCGTTTTCGAAAGATCTCTCCGGAGCAGGTTTCCGAGTTGCAGGCTTTCACCGACAAGAGATGGAATGAACTACTGGAACGGCATTTCAAAGACAGCGGCGATGCCTGATTTTGAAATTTGGTAATCAGAATGAACGTTACCCCTAAATTCAGCAAGATCCTGCAGGAGATCGATCAGGCGCTAGTCAATGGTGGCTATTTCGATAGAACGCCCGGTTTAGAAAAACCCCAAGACCAGATTATAGCTCCTTCCTATTCTTTTTCAAGACTCAAGGAGTTGCACAAAACATCCCTTAAAATAGATGATGATTTCTCTCAGTTGGCGGCGTCGATGCATAATGAGGTTTTGCCCAGACTGAGAATGCTTGAAATCTTGGCGCAAACAACGGACGAACTAAAATTACTCTCTCAATTATTAAATCACATCGAGTCTGGTCTCTCCGATTTTCGGGACAAAAAGGAGATAGTTTTCGTTTACGGCGAATTGCTGTCTCTCTATATTACAAGTCTTTCAATGAGCGCCGTTCCCGGCAAGCAACATCCCCTCATACGCATGATTCTAAAAAATATTATCCGCAGAAAGGCCCCGGAGCTCGTTAAACAAATCGTTTTCAGGGCCTTGGCTAAATTGAGACGCACGATAACCGTTGCTATCATAGCCAAGAGATATGCCGCTTATATACTGGTAACAAGGGGCTTCGAGGTACTATCCAGGGGTGAGATCGATTTCAGAAGCTACGGTACTTCCCCCGAGGGGCTTGCCCTCCAGATCATGAACGTACTAATTAAGGACGGGGTCAAGCTGGCAGATGTAACTGACGTAGTTTGTGGAGGGGGAGATCTTGGTCCTTTGACGGACGGCATTTATGTCCTCACTGAAAAAGTGAGGGACGAGTCATGGAAGAGACTTCACAACAGTTCTTTAAACCGTGGAGCTTTAATTGCATGGGAACTGGTCCAGTTTTTGAAAAGTCAAAGAGGGAACTCTGCGGTGAACGCTTCTTTATGTAGCCCCCTTTCCTTCTCGACGCTGGCGACGCATGAACTGAATTTCCTCTTTCGACCAGAGTCCAGGGAATTGCAACAGAGCATGAAGGGGTATGTAAAGGTTACCCCTCTGAAATCAATAGCAGCCATCCTTTCGGAACTCAAAGGTTTTGAACAGGATCGTCTGAATCTCCTGGTCTTGAGCCTTGACGAGTTGTTTGCTTCAGTGGTCAGAAAGATTGGACCTCGTATTATAAGAGAACTGGCGGCCCAAGAAGCGAACAAGATCCTGATCAACTTTGATTTCTCCAAAATTGTAGAGAACCTGAGGAAGGAGAATTTTGAGATACCATCCCATTTTCGACTGGCGTCAGTTGAATTGGGTACGGGCGTGATGGAAATCTGCGAGTTACTTATGATCATTGAATCCGGCAAAATTTCCAAGCATCTTGCCGACTCGCTTGGTCACGTGGTGGATTCGTACGCTACGAGCACGGCCATGGCTCTGGAGATGTGTTCATCCGGGGAACTAGGGGAGCGGCCAGGCTTCATCGCAATCACAAGTATGAAGGCACAAGACCCCTACTTCAACAAGCTTTTCCACAAAATTCGGGAAAGGATTGACAACCCATTTACACCTGTGCTGTGTCTGGACTCTCTAGAGCATGAATATCTAATAGCGAACCATCTTTTCGAAATGTATATCAATCCAGCCGAGGGAGAAACCAGGCTTAACTACGGTATTGAGGCCCGTAGCATGAAGCAGGCCCTGCACGTCCTTGAATCGTCCGGAACACTCTCTGAGGCCTTTTCTTTTTCTTCTCTACTTGACGATGTTACCGGAGAAATCAAACGCGGATCGATTCAGCCGGCAAACTTGGTTTTGGTCGGGGCCGATAATGAGGACGCGTTGTTGGCGGTAGCCAACGCCCGGGAATATGGCCTGTTGCGCAAACTTGCTTTGGTTGGCAATCGAGAAGACATCATGAGCGCCATCGAAAGATCCAAAGCGAGGTTGTCTCTAATCAATGACCCAGACATTCAGGTCATAAACATAGACCCGCTAGCCGCCGATTACGAAGATAAGAAAAGATGTACGGCTGAAGAATTTAAGAAATTCTTGGTTGAGCACCGCGACTTTATTATCATGAAGGGGAGTATAGAAACCTCCGCCGTGCTTCATGTGGCCCTCTCCATTTACAAGCAGGACGCGACTTCAGTCGATTCCCAAAATCCTCCAAAGAGAAAACTGGCAACCTATACAGGTCTTCTCGTGTTTCCTGACAAGCGATTTTTCGCCTTGTCCGACGCCGCGGTAAATCCAGCCTTTACTAACGCCGCAGCTTTGCTGGGGGCCATCGAAAACCAGCTTGACGTAATACGCCGCGTAGTGAGCCCGGACCTTCCATTGAGACTTGCTATCATTACCGCTGTTGAGAAAGAAACAGCGGCTATTCCAGCTACTTTGGTGGCCGCTGAAGCCGAGGCTATGTCCAAAGATCTGGTCGAGAAATATGGTCCCGTAGTTATAGAGGGACCGCTTTCGTTTGATCTGGCTACTGCCCCTGATGTAGCAGAGGAAAAGCACTATCAAGGTAAAATAATGGGAGACGCCAACTGCCTTGTCGCCACCGAAATAAATACGGCGAATGTGTTGTACAAAATGTTGTCAAAGACTATGGGTAGTCTCGGACTCATTATCGATATAGGTGGCATTATTACCGCCGGGCCTGGAACTACTCCGATCGTCCTTACATCAAGGGGGGACACTGCCCAGACAAAGTTCAACTCTATTTTGCTTGCATTGGCGTATTCTTCGTCGATTCTTGAAAAGCTGTCTAAGGATCAGCAAAACTCCGGTGATCAATAAATTTGCAATAAAGACTTATTTTATTTTTTGCCTGATCAACAACTTTAGTCTTGAAAAGAGCGGCTGTAACGTGCAATACTGTTTGTTTTAAGGAAATTTCTGCGATATGATTTAAACTTCCCCTGGAGGACAATAATATGCATTGTGACACTGTCAGAAAAGGCGTCAATTGCTCATTCATGAAAAACAAGGGTTGCAGCTTCAGCAAAGGCCGCTGCCTGCCAATAATTGAAAAATGCCAAGGCTGTAACAGAACAATAGCCTTTGAGGAGAGTATCTACTGCCTGGTGGCGGCAGATCCTGAAGCAAAATGGAACAGGGGCGATTGCAACTTCGCTACTCATCTAGAGAAAAAGAAAATCGAGGAATCTCAGAAAATCAACCCTTTGAAGGCGTCAAAACGAGCGGCAGCGGCCAAGAAATAAAAACTGTTTATAAAAATCGGGGGTCGGGCTTTCAAAGCAATGCCCAGGCCCCACCATTTCCGGTCTCAATTTTCGTTACCCGGTTTGGTGTCTTCAACTGATCTCTTTGGAAATGTAGCCACAAAAGTGGTTCCGTGTGATGGTCTAGATCTAAAAGTGATTTCCCCTCCATGTTCCTTCAGAATCTTCTGAGTTACCATAAGACCCAGTCCTGTGCCTTTGTCCCCCTTTGAGGTAAAAAAATCCTCGAAAACATGGTGTTTCAATTCCTTATCAATTCCCATCCCGTTGTCGGCAACTTCGAATATAGTTGAACCATCGGCTCCGGTTTTAGTCCGGATCTCAATTAAGTGTGTATCTTTCCACAAATCCATCTTGCATGCGTCCATCGCATTTGTGACCAAGTTGGCTAACACTGTGTGCAGACCATCAGGATCTATCACAACATCTTTAAGCCCTGAATCCAGATCAAGGCTGATTTCAATGGAGTATCGGTCGGCAAGATCCTTAAAAAGATTGTACACGTCGGTAACCACCAAATTGGGATTTATCAATTTGTAATTGGGTTCTCTGTCCCTGGAACAGTAAAGAATATCCTTAACCAGCCGTGAAAGTTTTTCAAAATTTAGGAGGACTATTTCCCATCCATCTTTAATCTCACTCTGGTCGTTTTCCTTTATACCACTGTTGACTATATATATCCCGCCATCTAGCCCCATCATAATATTCTTTATACTGTGAGCCATTCCAGCCACAGTTTGCCCCACCATTATGAGTTGTTTCTGCATTTCCTTGACCGAAGTGATGTTGACCTTGGTAACAACTACACCCAGCAACTGGTTGGCGCCATCATAAAAAGGAGCTGAATGGGCTATCACATTCAACCTTTGCCCGTTTTTACTCGTCAACTGCAGTTCCCTGCTGTGCCCTTCCCCATCCTCCAAGGTTTTTTTCACAATACACTCAACGCATTGGGATTTACTGAGTTTGTAGATTCTTGCGCAGGCTCGTTCTTTCGGTTCCCCGAAATCACGCCGATGGACGCTGTTACTCCAGATAACTCGTAGTTCGGGATCCTGAAGAGTCACGTAACAAGGGAGGGCGTCCAGGAGACGCCGCCAATCAAAATTGGCCATATCCAGCATCTTGTCAGCCGCTCCTAACATTTTGAATGGGGATCCGTAAACCGATCCCCCCGACATTTTATCCGCAGAAAACGCGAGATAAAGCTATGATAAATTATCAGATGCTCTATCCAGATACATTTCGCCTATCCTATTGCTTTCTTTATAGCCTCAAGTAAGGCGTCCCGGTCAACTGGCTTCTCAAAAACGGCAAAGGGTTGGGATACCGCCAGATGTCGTCCGGGAAGCCCACTTACGACTATGACCGGTATGTCCTTGTACAGCTTGTTCTTAGTTTTGTTACGATAAAATCTTGTGCCCGTTTCATTGGGCATTTGAAGATCCAGAGTCACCAAATCCGGATTTTCTCTCTTCAAGACTTCCAGCGCTTCTTCGCCATTAGACGCTGAACAGGTTTCATAGCCTGAGTCTTCAAGAAAGGCAGTCATATATTTCACCAGATGAGGTTCATCATCCACTACCAGGATTTTTTTGGGCATCTACAACTCCTCCGAAATTATCCATTAGTGGTTTTCCGGTTCATAGTCCGGGTGTTCGTAAAGTATCGGCATTCGGTTCATTATCCATTGGAAAGTCAAAATCCCTATTGTTATCACGGTGACGCTGAGCACAACCTCCATCCAATGCGGATAATATCTTTCATCAAGCGGCAGATGCCAGTTAAACGCTATTATCGAATGATTCAGACGATTAAATATTATTCCCAGCACGGTGAATATTGCGCAATTTCGGACCCAGTTAACAAGATTGTTCTGTACAGCATACATGAATATCAGAGCCGGCGCCAACACAAATCCAAGCACTTCAACAAGGTATAAATATCCATAGGATGAGTCGAGATACGCCCACGTGTTGCCATGAGCCAGTCCGATTACTTTCATGAAAAAATAAGCGAAAAGGGTAACCGAAGCAGCCTTACCCAATCCCAAGGTAACTCGATCCAAATGTTCAGGATCATGATTCTTTATTTGCTTGCTGAAAATCCTGTGAGAAAGACTGCTTTCCATAATGGTCATAGCTATACCGCCAACCACCGCCGACATGAAGAAAAACAACGGAATGTAGTCAGAATACCATAACGGATGAAGCTTCTCGGGCATCAAAAGAAAAATAGAACCAAGCGCTGACTGGTGCAGCATTGAAAGACACACGCCAAAAATGGTAGCGCCTAGAGTAGCTTTTATAAATATTTTTCTGGCTTTCTTCATGTTTAGCCATTCAAATATTGCCGGGCACCATTCAACGAACTGACAGCTCAAATATAGCGCCACATGCCATGCGACAAGAAAAAGCACTGAAGTTACGCCCCAGGACACAAACATAGGATAGGGAAGCCTGTAATATCTTCCAAGATCAAACGTAAGGGCTATGATCGCAAAAAGGTAACCCAGAAAACCGGTAAGAACGGCGGGGCGAAACAGAAAAGAGTATTCCTTCATGCCAAATATGTGGACCGCTGTGCCTATAACAAATCCTCCCGCAGCCAAAGCCACGCCGCACAGCATGTCAAAACCAATCCAGATCCCCCATGGGTTGTTATCCGAAAGATTTGTGGAAGGACCGAGCCCGAATACGAGCCTGTAAATTATTACTGGAATGCCTACAAGTAGGATGATTGCAACGACCGCATTGAATTTGGTAAATTGGCTTCGCAGATAATCATTCCAGGTCATGCCCAGAAAGAGCTTGTCCTGCACCCAGGAGGATTCCAGCTTCATTGTGGCGGGGGCGCTATCCATTATTTTGCCTCCTTCTTTTCCAAAGCTTTCTTTAATTCGTCCTTTTCAATCTGGTCTCTACGTTTCTTGAAACTGTATAAGCCCATTGCCAGGGCCGGCACAACTATGAAGACAGGGGAAACCAGCGACAGAAATGGTTTGCTCATAGTAGGAATTGGAATGTTTCCGAGGTCAGTGCGAAATCCGATTTTGTCAAAAGGAACCGCAGAAAGATACAGCCAACTTGTCCCCCCTACCTCGTTTTCCCCGTAAACGTGATTCACATATCGTCCGGGATTATCTCTTATTTTCTTGCGGGCCAGATCGATCAGTTCCGTCCGTTTCCCGAAAGTCATAGTCTCTACCGGACATATTGATACGCATGCAGGTATTTGTCCTGCCTGGGAAATCCGATCGAAACAAAAAGTGCACTTGGTAACTTCCGGTGTCCAGGGGTTGTAGTACTGATACGCCGGAATATCGAACGGACAGGCGGCCATGCAATAACGGCACCCGACACAAAGAGAAGCGTCGTAAGTCACCGGTCCTATGGGCCTCTTTGTGAATGCCTTTACAAAGCAGGAAGAAGCGCAACCGGGTTCATAGCAATGCATGCATTGTTTCTTTACATAAATAGGTTTTGACGCGTCTCTCGGGTTCTCAAAACGATTTACCACAGTATATGTGTCATCATGCGTCCGTCTAACTTTCTGAAAAACACTCTGATCTCTCTCATATTCTCGCAGAGTCTTTTGATTAGGCAGTTTATTCCATTCCTTGCAGGCCCATTCGCACCTTCGACACCCAATGCACACAGTTGTATCGACCAGGACCCCAAACTGATTAGGAAACCCAGGTAGCATGCCGCTATCGGCTCTGGCCGTACCGACACTGCTCAATGAGGCCGTTACGCCAAGACCTGTAAGTACCCTAATGAAATCTCTTCTGCTTGTGTCCATTTTTGATCATCTCCTTTTTGGTCCTGTTGATCCGAAGCTTCAGAAATTACCATGCCTTCAGTCCTTCTCCTTGTAGGTCAGAAACCTCCAGAAGGAGATAAAGACGAATAAATATATAATTATGACCAAGTACTCCATTTCTTTAGTTTGAGTAAAAAATTCGAGTAGAATATTCGGCATCTCGATCTCCTTTTCCTATTCCTGTCGAGGACTTTTATCTTTGATCCGCTTTTTCAATTTTCAATAACTCTGCATTCTTGAACCCTGGTTTTTCAGCGTGACATTTCACACATTCAAGCCCAAGAGGTTTCTGGTTCATCGCCTCGTGGCATCCAATACATTGCCTATGGTATGCTCCAACCGTCCCGAGCCTTCCAGGATTCCTCGAATCAAAGGGAAGACCATGGCAGCTTGCGCATGTTGGAAACTTGTTCTCGCTGTTCCCGCCCGACTCCAGGCGATGATGGCATCCGAGACAAATTGCCTGATCGCCCTTCGAGGCGTGAAAAGTCCTTGCGAGGCTACTTTTATTGGAAATCTCGTTGAGTTTGTTGGCAATCTTCGCATGTGCGAATTCGGACGGCATGAATTCTCGTTCGAGTCCCTTGATCGATATTTTTTCGGGCGCCTTTTCCTTGGGAAGATTCAGAGTAATAAGAGGCGGCTCCGTAAACTTACCGTCTGACGGTCCTTTGTGGCAAAGGGGGCAGGATGACTGTGGAAGTTCCGTTGCGGACAGCCACTGATGACAACCAGCGCATTGAGTGGTCTGCTTGGAAATAAGGTGGCAGCCTGCGCAGGATTCCTTGGCGGTAACAACATGGAAGGCCCTCTCGTAACTCACGCCTCCGCCTTTGACTGGATCTCCCCGCAGAGTATGGCAGTTTGAACATTTCTCAAGTGAATGATGATGACAAGTGTTACAGAACTGGGCTCTAGGCTCATGCCCTTTATGGTTGAATGGAACCTGTTTCATTCTCGAAACGGGGACGGCCTTGCTCGTTTGATCCGGAGCTTCTCCCAACGAAAGATCCATCATGTCCTTCTGACCTCGAACAAGTCTGGGCAGTTTTTGAATTTCTTCGGGGGTCAGTTCTTTATGCTCTCCGTGACATCCGATACAGTCAACAGGACCAACCTTTTTCTTTGATGACTTGGCCAATTCGGTTTGCTGAGCGGCTTCTTTCATGTGACAGCCGATACATGCGGCGTGAGCCACATTTTGAATTGACCGGGCGTTTTTTTGATCAGTAGACTTGTGGCAAGCTGAGCAACTATTTTCAGTGTCTTTTTTGTAATAGAGCAGTTTCTGTTTATCGTCAAAAGAATGGTGACAAACTACACAATTCTTGTTTTCTGGTCTTACCTCACCTACTGTTTGCACCTTGCCTGCGATGTTAAAACTAGCGGGCTCGTTTAGTTTATCTACAGCTTGGGAGTGCTGTGAATGACGACCGTAGTTGAATATCGGTCTCCAATTCCATGGGGTCAGTGTATGTTTTGCTCTTTTATCGTGACATTTGCCGCACATACCAATCTGAGGGCCTGTTTTCTTGCCCTCTGAGGCCATGGTTTTGTGACAACTGGCGCACGCGTTGTGGTAAGCGTACATGATTGACGTCTTGTTGCTTGCGTCGAATTCTTGTTTCGGGAACTTGAACACTTTGATCTCGGAGTTGACGAGCCGTTTGTCGGTCTCCTTGAGAACATGACAAACTGCGCAGTCCTCCATCTTCTTTTGCTTCAGGGCCTTGGTGTGCTGATCATGATCAAAAGCCACGGCAGGGCGTTCCAAGCGAGCGGCTCCACCGGTATGAGCAATAGTTATCGGACGACTTAGCGCCGGTTCAACTCTTTGGTCCTCTAGGGACTTGGAGTGGATGAGACCCGTCCCGCCGACAACAAAAATGATGATCAGTCCGAGCAGAATACCTGTTTTTCTGAGGTTGATCCTATACATAAATCCACTCCCTTTTTGTGGCGTTTCCACTAGAACCTTATTAGGGTTAACACTTGAGCTCATCTGGCACTTCCATTACTTCCATGAGTATTTCACTGAAGAATTTAACGTGCATGCCGAGCTTGTATCCGCCGATGATGTCCTCTATACCGCTGTGACAATTGTGACAGGGTGTGATAATGATATGCGCCTTGGTTGCGGCCAGTTGTTCGGCCTTGACTCGATTCCCTTTCACCCTGGATGTTTTCCATGGCGGACCACAGTTGATAGTGCCTCCGCCGGCGCCACAGCAATAGTTGTGCTCCAGGCCCGGTTCAGGAAGCCTGAAGTCCTCACAAACCATCGAGATTATTTCCCTAAGTTTCTGCCCTAAGCCCCTGCCTCTAACGATGTTGCAAGGTTCCTGGACTGTGACGGGAGTCTCGAATTTCTTAGCGATCTTTATTCGTCCGGTCGTAAGAAGCTCATGATAAAAATCAACGGCATGAATCAGGGGAATTGGGGGCTCTCTCCACCCAAGCCACTTCGGACCATCGTACGCTGCTCCTCTGAAGGCGTGACCGCATTCTCCCATGACAATTCTTCTGGATTTCAGTTTTAGAGCAGATTCGTATTGTGCTCTTTCCACTCTTCCCATGATCTCGAAATCACCGGAGTACATCGCCATGTTACTGTTGTCCCATCCGTCAAGAGACGGCATGGTCCAGTCAACCTTGGCCACGGCCATTATTTGGGCGATATTTCCGATAAGTTGAGCCAGGATTTTCGGTTCAGGGGCTATGACAGAGTAAAAAACGTCTGCGCCTTCTTTGTCCAAAGGTATTCGAGCCGTTTTAATTTCACCTTTGGCTTCCTCCTCCTGCCACTGCAGGGTATCAACCCACTCATCCTGCTTAACCCACATCTGGTTCATCGTTACCGCATGACTGTTAACAGTATCCTGCAGAAACTGTGGAACCATGCCAAGTTCGTGGCATATTCTTCGCACGACAAGTAAAAGATAGGCTATATCAATCCCAAAGGGACAGTACATGCTGCATCTTCTACATACGTTGCACTCAGTGTGGGCTATTCTGGAGCAGTCCTTCATGAATTCTGGACTGACGTGACCTTTTTTCCTTATTATTTCCCATAGAGTCTGTTTCACTTTACCGACTGGAGAAAACCTTGGATCACGATCATTCGACAGAAACCAGTGGCATGCGTCGGAACACAGCCCACAGTGCACGCAGGTCTTCATGTACACCTTGAATCTGGCGGCTGTTTCGTGATCCAGTATTCGGTTCACCACGTCGGCGATCTGTTCAGAAGTCAGACGCTTGGCGGTTTCGTCCAGACCAAGATCAGAGACTATTGGAATCGCAGGTAATCCCATGGGCATTATCCTCCCTTTAGATTGCTTCTCACCAATCCCTGGCATTGCGGACGGCGCCAAATTCGGATCCCATATAAGCCCTCGTGAATGGGAAGAAGAGCATGTGGCTTAATCTCGTAAACGGGATAACCATCAGCATCAATGAACCAAAGATCATATGAATGATGATTGTTGTTTCGTAATCAAACCACTGCCGGTTAGCCGCAAAACCCGTCACGAACGGAGCAAATGCAATGGCCAAAAGGACATAATCAGAAACATAGGTAACAAACTGAACTTCAGGCAGCATCACACGTCTGAGCAAGAAGAACGCGCAAGCCAGAATCACCGCCAAAGTCATGTAGTTGGCGGCCCCGGCCGATATAACGCACCACTTGACCCCCCATGCGAATGCGAACATCGCTACGTGTGCCAGCAGGAATATGGGTACCAGGACAAGGCAAAGGTGAAATATAAAAGTCACTATTGTCACCTCGTATCGGGCCCTCATGTTCCTGGAAGCGAATGGAATTATCCAGTGAAAAATAGACCTTAAACTATATTTGAGGCTCATATAAGGATATATGACCTTATCCTTCTGGGCCAATCTCAGCATGGTCACGAACTGGTAAACCATACCCCCTACGAACACAATAAATGCTATCCAGACCAAAGGTCCACTGACAAATTGATACATCGGCGCACTCCTCGTTTTCCTATGTGAGGTCCTTCGAGAAAATGACTTTTCTGAAACAGAGTCCGTTTTCAACACACTTGATCAAGAGTTTCGTCCCGTCGTCGCTAAAGACAAAGTCAAAAAGATTTTCATACGCCGGACCCGTAATTTTTCCGTCTACAACCAACATGTAAGAGTCATCTCTCCATACTTTTGCCAGAACATGTTTTCCATCAGGGCTGAAAACCGGGTCCCAAACCATGCCGAATTTTTCCGGCCAAGGGGTCCCGTCAACGGCCACCGTCCACTCGCCTGCGTCTTTAACCCCCGCCGCAGTCCTTTTTCCATCTAAACTGAAAACAGGATCCAGGACCACGTCCCCGAAGGTTTTTGCCCACGAAATTCCATCTACAGCAATTGTCCATCGTCCAAATTCCGGCGATACCACCGCTGCCAGCTTCCGACCATCGGGGCCGATCGTCTGGCGCCAAATTTGACTATAAGACTTGTTCCAAAGGGGGTCCCCATTGAGCAACAGCTTCCAGCCTTCCGTGGTCAGAGCGGGAGCGACGACATCCCGTGAGCCGGGAATGAAGATTGGCCTCCAGACTGCTTTGTAATCACTCTTCCATGCCTTTCCATCGACTGCTATGGTCTGGCGACCGGACACCAAACGGACTTCAGCGGCGACAATTCCACCGTCACTGCTAAATGAGCAGTCCCACACGTTGAGAAAATTCGAATCCCAGGGGCGCCCGTTTACCGCAATGTTCCAGAGCCCTTGCCGGAATTTTGCAACATCGCCTTCCGACAGGGCCTCGAGTTGGATATTCCCGGCTGCTGAAATTCCGTCAGGGCTCAATTCCATGCTTCGCATCTGGATAAATTTGTTTTCCCAGACATCTCCGTTCAGCAAGACCCCATATCCGTCCGATGTCCTGATGTTTGCCCCCGCTCCTTTGCCGTTCTGGCTGAATTTGAGGTTCCAGACGTATTCAAAAGATTCTTCCCACGGACGATCATCTTCAATGATAGTCCATTCATCGTCGTTCATCCCGAGACAAAAAAGCCTCCCGTCAGGGCTGAATTTGAGGGACCAGGCCTTTTCAAAAGAACTTTCCCATATTTCGCCGTTAACACAGGGAGTGAAAGTTTCATCTTCGTTTTGAACTAAAGCGGCGACCTTTTGCCCATCAGGACTAACTACAAATTCCTGGACTTCATTAAAATCCGATTGCCATTGGGTAATGTTCGAGATTTCTCTGGACGATGGATCCCAGTCCCAAGAGTCTTTATCAGGGTAAAACAGCGGGCTCATTTGCTCCTCCATGAAAGGGAGTTCCTACCTTCGATTTTGACAGCTACCTCAACTCATTGAACCTACCGGACCTCTGCCGACATAAATTATCTAACGAACAGGCTTTGCCCTTTCTAGGCTATCTGTTTCCCATCCGTCGACTCCAGCGGCATGACCGTAGGGCTTGATTCCGATTCTGCGCTTGACTTGTGCCCGTAAGGAAGCCGAATAGTAAAGGTTGTTCCAACTCCCTCTGCGCTCTCGAAATAGATTTCACCACCGTGCTCGGCGACTATCTTGCTAGTCACCAGAAGACCAAGGCCGGTGCCTCTATTTCCCTTGGTCGAATAAAAGCTTGAAAAAACTTTTCTTTTTGTCTCATCATTCATGCCGGCCCCATTGTCCGAGATCTCAAAAATAACTCCACCTTCACTGTCTTCGAGTGTTCGGACAACGATCTTGAGAGACTCCTTTTTCTGGCTCATCTCACAGGCGTCTATTGCGTTTGATACGAGGTTTGACAGGCAAGTGTGAATCCCTCGTTGATCCAGAAAAACATTGACCATTTTTCCAAGATTCGGATCAAACTGTCTTTCTATAGCAATAGACTTTTCATTCGCCTTAATTTCGAACAGAGTGCAGACTTCTTCGGCGAGAATATTGGGATCTGTAGCTTCATACTGAGGCCTTCGTTCCTTGGAATACGCCAGCAAGTCCTTTACCAGGTCTGATATGCGGTGAATATTGTTTTTCACCATGCTCCATCCACGATCCATCAATTTTGAATCTTTGTCCTCGATAGCGGTTTCGACCACGTATACCCCGCCCTCAAGCCCCTGAATTATGTTTTTTATGCCGTGAGCAAGTCCAGCTACAGTCTGCCCAACCACTGCAAGCCGGTCAGACGCCTGCTTATCACGTTCCAGGCGCTTGACGTTCCTCAAATCCTCTACGAATCCCACCGACCCCACGGGTTTCCCGCGGTCAAATAGAATGAGTCCTGAAAATCGTACTGGAATGGCCTCCCCTTCGCTCGAATATATTGCCGCTTCCTGTTCGACCAATCGTGTCTCCGGAAGCGGTCTTTCAAGTTGTGAAGAAAAGATCATTTCCACGAACTGTTTTGGAAAATATTTTTGAAGTTCTACGTCGCCTATGGCCTCTTGGAAATCGTATCCCAGGAGTCTTTGAGCGGCTTCATTGTAAATGGCTATTTTTCCGCTTTCATCCGTAGCAATAATTCCGTGGATGGAATTCTCAATCAGGTTGGTCTGAAAATCTTTGGATACCCTCAATTCATCTTCCAGTTTGACCCGATCTCTGACATCCACTGCAATAAGCATGGAATAGATGACTTTACCCTTTTCGTCAAAAATCGGAGATGTGTAGCTGACATAGTTGGCGTCCTGGCCCGCTACATCCAAACCGCAATGCTCCTTGGCAAATTTTTCTCCCTCAGCGAAGGTCTTAACCGCGTGACAGTCCTCGCATCTTTCACTCTGTTTCTTAAATACTTCGTAACAGTGCATTCCGACTCCGCCCTTGAACAGCGAGGCCATGTGAGTATTTTGACGAACAATGCGAAAGTCCTCATTTATGACACAGATAAAACATGGGACTTGTTCGAATAGGTTCTTGTATTCTCCTCTGCTACGAATCAGTTCATAAGTTCGCCTCCTGATCTGATCCCTCATCAGGTTGAATGATGTGGCCAATTCGCCTAATTGATCCTTCGACTGAACCGGGGTTTTGTAACCGAAGTCTCCTGCAGCCACTTTCTGCATCGCTAGCTGCAAACGGCTTACGGGCTTGTGAACCCTGAATAGGATATATAGGGCTATTGTTCCCAGCACGGCGATGAACGTCCCTAGCCCTATAAGCACGATTTTGATAATCAGAGACTGAATATGAGCGTCAAATCGGTCTAGCCGCATTTTCATATCCAGAACTCCCAAGACTTTTTGATCTTCAGGATGAACGTGACATGACGCCGTAAAGCAGTTCTTATTATTATATATGGGAGTTATCATTCCCAAAATTCTATCTTTTCCCTGATAATGAATCCGAGTGCGTTTGTCTTTAGCCACTTCGCTAAAAGGCTTGTCCTCCGAATGACATGTCAGACAAGCCTCGGATTTGATATCTACTTTTTTTCCAACCTCCTCAGGATGGTTGGAAAATTTTACAAGTCCGTCGTGGTTATAGATTCTAACGTCTGAAACCGATTCCTGCTTCCCAATGTCGTGGAGAAATGACCTGGTGGATTCCGGGTCATCATGAAGCATATTGCTGTATGTTGAATTCAATACCGCCGAACTGAACCTGGCCGCCTCTCTTACGATCTGATCGAGGTAAAAACGCTGTTGAACGTCAACGATTAGATAAATGAACACTACATAGGAAGCCAAGAGTATCAGCCCGACACTTAGTGCGATTCTGAACCCCAACCCTCTTGTGCAGTTGGTCCATTTCTCACTGATCTTACTCAACTTAGGCCTCCGCCTTCAGATGTAATTCTGACGCCACTGAACGGAGATTGGCTAACGAAACTCATTCACCAAGGACTTGCTTAATTGCCTTGAGCAGTTCGTCCTTGTTCACAGGTTTCTCAATGTAACCCTCTGGGGCCGGGATGGATCGGTGATGTATGAATTTTTTGAAATCCATGTATCCTATCGGAGATGTGGAAAATCCAGTCACCATAATGACGGGAACTTTCTTCAATTCCTCGTCTTTTCTCATTTCACGATACATCTTTATGCCTGTCTTTTCCGGCATCAACAGGTCAAGGCAAACCAAATCAGGCTTTTCGTCTATGACTTTCTTGAGTCCTTCAACCCCGTCCTCAGCTTCGCAGACATCATAGCCATTCTTCCTGAGTAGTGTTCCCAAGAAAATTAGAACGTCGGGCTCGTCGTCTATAACCAGAATTTTCTTAGGCATTATCCTTACCTCCTTAGGTTTTGTGGTTCCATTTTGAGAACTGTCTTACAGGGAGGCAGTTTGCTTCTTATACGCTTAAGCCGTTGCTCGTCTCAGGTGTAAGCAAACTTGATGCCATAATGGCCACTCTGAACAATAATATTGTCGGGGCAACATAACAAATTGGAATTACTTGGATTAGGCGTAGGCAGAAATACGGAAGTTCACTTGGAGTGAGCAGCGAACCGGCTTGTGAGAAAACGTTTCAACTTGGGCCAATGTTTCACCAATGCTACGTGACGTCGGCAAGACAACTGGAACCCCATGCTTATGCTATTGTTTATTAGATTGTTGCAGATCTGAGACAGTGTTTCACGGTGCGAATCAACGGCCAATCTGATATTTTTCCATCTTTCGCCATAGAGTAGCGCGGCTTATCCCCAGGCGAGACGCGGCCACATTTTTTCTCCAGTCGCACTCCTCCAATGCCTTAACAATGAGTTGTCTCTCGACTGAATTCAGACTCATAACGGCCGGGTTTGCTTTCTTGGACGCCGCGGAAGATTCATCCAGAAGTCTGGAGGGAAGGTCTTCAGGGTAGATGAGGTTGGTCTTGGCATGCACAAAGGAGAATTCTATGGCGTTACAGAATTCCCTTACATTGCCTGGCCAAGGGTATCTCTCGAACACTTCCAAAACCTGATCAACAATGCCCAGAATGCTCTTACCCATCTGCTTATTGAATTTCCTTATGAAATGACTTACAAGCAACGGCAGGTCCTCGACCCGTTCACGCAGAGGAGGCATGTGCAGCGGAAAGACGCTTAAACGATAATAAAGGTCGTCCCTGAACGAATTATTGAGGACTTTCTTGTAAAGGTCCTTGTTGGTAGCGGTTATGAGCCTGATATCTATTTTGACGTTTCTGTTGTCCCCTACTCTCTGTATCTCTCTCTCTTCAAGCACTCTGAGAAGCTTGACTTGAATGGCCTGGCTAATTTCACCAATTTCATCAAGAAACAAAGTCCCTCCGTTCGCCAACTCGAACTTCCCCACATGACTTCGAATGGCCCCAGTAAAGGCGCCTTTCACATGGCCAAACAACTCAGTCTCCAGAACGCCCTCCGGCAAGGCTGAACAATTGATAGCTACAAAAGACTTGTCTTTACGAGGACCGCAAAAATGAAGGGCCCTGGCTATTAATTCTTTTCCGGTCCCGGACTCTCCCTGTATTAATACCGTGGTATCAGTATTCATCAATGAATCAAGAGATTCGTAAACCTTACACATAGCATCACTTCTACCAACTATAGTGTTGTATCCGTAATGATTCTGGAGTTCTTCCTGCATCCAGTAACTCTGAGAAACATCCCGGAACGTCTCTAGGCCGCCTATGACCGACCCGTTAGAATCATAAAGCGGCGCGGCGTTGATCAGTAAATGAATGACTTCGTTGCGTTTGTTTCGAATCGCTACCTTTACGTCCTGATGCGGATGCCCGCATGACAGAGACCTGTCGACTGGACAGTTTTCCATACAAACCGGGCTCCTGAAGAGTTTAGAGCATTCCATCCCTAGGACCTCTTCCTTAGAGAAGCCTGTGATATTCTCAGCAGCGCGATTCCATGAAGCGATTCTCCAATCCTCATCAAGGGTCATCACACCTTCAGAGATACTGTTAAGGATTGATTTTAAGGACTGGTGGTTTTCCATTTAACACCTCATTGGGAGCAAGTGAGGTTCAGCCTTCCATGACGAGTGAAGGCTCAATGGATATCGTTAGCAATTTTCAAGCCAAAGGGATGGGAAAGACTATAACTTCAACGCTCCTTATTCTTGTCAGGATTGTGAAGAATTGTCAATGCAGGCCTGTTTTGGTCAATCTCAACGTCAGAGGATATAACGGCTCAGGTCATCACTCTTAACAATTTCACTTAACCTTTCTCTAACCATTTCCGGCGATACAGTGATTTCAACTCCTCCCATTTCAGGGGCGTTGAAAGATATTTCCTCAAGTAGCTTTTCCATGATTGTATGCAGTCGACGCGCTCCTATGTTCTCTGCCCGCTCGTTGACTTCTTCAGCCAGGATAGCCATCTCTTCGATGGCTTCTTTGGTAAACTCCAGGGTCAAGTCCTCCGTTTTGAGGAGTTCCTGGTACTGTTTCACCAGAGCGTTCTTGGGTTCAGTGAGAATACGGACGAAATCATTCCTCGTAAGGGCTGATAATTCTGCTCGAAGTGGAAAACGACCTTGAATCTCCGGAATGAGATCCGACGGTTTGGAGACATGGAAGGCCCCTGCCGCTATGAACAGAATGTGGTCGGTCTTCACCACACCATGCTTGGTGTTTACATTGCTGCCTTCTATTATGGGCAAAAGGTCCCTCTGGACACCCTCGCGCGATATGTCAGGGCCATGAGATGAACCATGGGAACTGGCGATCTTATCCAATTCATCCACAAATACTATGCCGGTCTGTTCCACGCGTCCTTTTGCGGTTTTAACCACCTTCTCGTTGTCAAGGAGCCTGTTTGATTCTTCCTGGACCAGTGTTCGAAGAGCGTCGGGGACTTTGACCCTTCTTCGCTTCGTCTTGCCCGGGAAAAAACTGGACATCATGTCTTTGATATTGATGTCCATCTCCTCCATTCCGCCCGGAGAGAAGATTTCAACGACAGGCAGGGAACTGACCTGAGTCTCTATTTCAACCTCCCTATCATCCAGTTTTCCGTTTCTCAACAACCTTCTGAATTTTTCCCTTGTACGCTGGGCTACATCAACCTCATCATCATTTTCTTTGGATGACGGCGTAATTTGGTTACGCCTGAATTTCCTGGGCTGCCTTACAGGTAACAGGATGTCCAGGATTCGCTCCTCAGCAAGTTCCTCGGCTTTCGGTCGGAGAGCTTCATACTGCTCTTCCTTCACCATGCTGATTCCAATCTCCATCAAGTCACGGATCATGGATTCCACATCTCTTCCGACATATCCAACTTCCGTAAACTTTGAAGCCTCGACCTTGAGGAATGGAGATTCGGCCAGTTTTGCGAGCCTTCGAGCTATCTCTGTTTTCCCGACACCTGTTGGTCCCATCATGATTATATTTTTGGGAGCTATTTCATCTCTGAGATCTTCAGGGACTTGTCTCCTTCTCCAACGGTTTCTTAAAGCGATCGCGACCATTCGTTTCGCTGTATTCTGGCCGATAATATACTTGTCCAATTCTGCTACTATCTGTCGTGGCGTAAGTGTATCCATAAGATTGAATTGCTCCATTACCGATGATTGACAAATTGATCGCCAACCAATCCGTCGTGTAAAAAACCTCAGATTGTTTCAATTACCAGATTATCATTGGTAAAAACACATATTTCCGCGGCTATCTTCATGGCTGACTTGGCAAGGTCTGTGAGTTCAAGTTCTGAATGCCGCATAAGGGCTCTAGCCGCAGCTAGAGCATAGTTCCCTCCAGACCCAATTGCAATGACACCGTCATCAGGTTCTACAACGTCTCCGGTTCCTGACAACAATAAAGTTTTTTCTTTGTCTGCAACTATCAACAACGCTTCAAGTCGCCTCAAAGCCCTGTCGGTTCTCCAGTCTTTCGCCAGTTCAACGGCCGCTCGAGCCAAATTGTTGGAATATTTCTCGAGCGTTTGTTCAAATTTCTCCAGCAAAGTCAACGCATCTGCGGTTGATCCGGCAAAACCGGCCAGAACATCTTGTCGCTTTCCAATCAATCTTACCTTTCTGGCGGAGCTTTTGACAACTGTTTCGCCGAGGGAAACCTGCCCATCGCCGGCCATTACAACATGGTCTTCTCGTCGAACGCAGAGAACGGTAGTAGATCTTGTCACCATTTTCATATTTTGTTAATCCTCGAAGTGAATTAATGGAATGGCCATGTGGCTTGGAGGGGGAAAGTGTCAGCCCTTGGAGCCCTGAACCCCACTCCGCGGATGCGCCTTGTCGTAAACCTCCATGAGCTTTCCTATGTCGACCTTGGTGTAACGCTGAGTAGTCGAAAGACTAGCATGACCAAGTAGTTCCTGAATAGACCTCAGATCCGCTCCACCCAAAAGGAGATGAGTGGCGAAAGAGTGTCTCAGGGCATGGGGGGACGCGTCCCTTCCCAAGTTGGCGGAATCCAGAAATGTCTTCATTATTCTCCTGACATGCCTTGAGGAAAGACGGGCGCCTCTGTTATTAAGAAACATGGCTTTTATTCCCCTGCGGTCAGGTCGGGCGTTCAAAACCATCATCCTCTCGGGCAGGTAGTTCCGCAGCGCCTCAACGGCTTTGGCGCCAACAGGGCAATATCTTTCTTTTGAACCTTTTCCCAGCACCCTTACCCAGCCGCTATCCAGATCTACATCTTCTAATTGGAGCGACGTCAATTCGCTAACACGCAATCCGGAAGAATACATCAGTTCAAATATGGCAATATTGCGTTTAAGCTCTTCCTGATTCCTTGAAAAGAATCGGTCCACGTCGTCGACACTAAGCGCCCTGGGAAGTGGTTTATCCTGCTTGGGCGCTCTAATTGACTGCGCAGGGTTGTTTTTTAGGAACCCTTCTCTTACCAGAAACCTGCAAAAGGTCCTCAACACGGCCAACTTCCTCCCCACGGAGGTCTTCTTAAGCTTTGAAAAACGCCCTGCGATAAACGCCCTGATCTGGAACACGCTAATTTTGTTTACGTCATTCAGTGAGGGAAGTTCTCCTCTGGATTCTAGAAAACTTCTAAAATCCTCGAGATCAGAAAGATACGCGCGCAAGGTCTCTCTGGACCTGGCTTTCTCCGTTCCAAGGAACCTTTGAAACTTAGCCGTAGCCTCAATGAAATTCAACAGAAGTCCACCCTTAAGAGAAGCTGGAAATCCGACGCTAGATTATTACAATTCGCTTGATAGCCGCAACCGCTGCTTCCGGATCGTCGGTCAACTGAAAAAGGTCCAGGTCATCGGGGCATATCATCCTGTTTTTACCGAGCATTGTTTTCTTTATCCATGACACCAAATCTTTCCAGTAATCTTTACCAAGCATTATTACCGGGAAAGGCTTGATACGATGCGTCTGGATCAAAGTAAGGGACTCAAACAGTTCATCCATAGTGCCAAAACCTCCGGGGAGGATTATGTAGGCCATGGCGTATTTCACAAACATCACCTTACGAACAAAGAAATACCTGAAATTCAGACGCACGTTTGTGTACGGATTCGAAGCCTGTTCGCGTGGAAGCTGAATACACAATCCGACGGACTTTCCGCCCGCTTCCATTGCCCCTCTATTTGCGGCTTCCATTGCCCCAGGACCGCCGCCGGTTATGACGGCGAAGCCATTTTCGGCCAGCAGCCTTCCAATATTTCGGCCCAGCTCATATATTGGATCGTTTTCAGTTATCTTGGCAGACCCAAATACCGTTACTGCGGGATAAATTTCAGACATTGTCTCGAACCCATCGACAAATTCCGAGATAATCCGGAAGATTCGCCAACTTTCTCTTACGCTGAAATCGTCTACGACGTACTGTTTATTATCCATATATTTTTCCTTTTTATTACTTATAATTATATCAATAATACAATAAATATCCAAATAATTTATTGTATCTATTTGGATATATCTCATTTTAATTTTTAATAAATTCGTTACATTCGGATATTGTTATTTTGGATAGGGTAATAAGGCGTGAATAATCTATCCGGAGAAGGCTATTCAAAAGGTGTGAGACCGACAGGCAATATGGATATTTTCTATTTGATTCTGTTGATCAGACCGTTTATACTATTATCTTATTAGATATGTACCGTCCTAATCAGCCCTTTGCTCGGATGGCGGAATTGGTAGACGCAGTGGACTCAAAATCCACCGCCCTTACGGGTGTGCGAGTTCGACTCTCGCTCCGAGCACCAAATAAAACAGAGGGTTACGAGCGCAATGTCGTAACTTTTTTATTTTGTTCCCTCCTTGGTGTCCATAT